>CAKZLY010000001.1 GCA_937127445.1 Eximiradius sp.
CCACAACGGTGGTGAATACATTGACCAACGCATAGTGATTATGCCATAACATACGCTCACATACAAAAGAAAAGAAGGTTGCCCTAAGGCAATCTTCTTTTTTATTTGCTATTATTGTATTTAACAATACTACTACATATCAATATAGCATTATTATTATGGGATGATTGTGCGAGTTCTATATATAAAAAAAGCCGCCTTGTGTTGAAGGCGGCTCTATTTTTGAAAAAGATATAATTAATTATCCATCAATTCTTTTTCTTTATTAGCAAGAAATTCATCAATTTCCTTAATAGAGTTGTCAGTTATTTTTTGAATTTCATCTTCTGCTCTTTTACGTTCATCTTCGGAGCATTCTTTATTTTTCTCCATCTTTTTTAAAGCCTCGTTGCTATCGCGACGGATATTACGAACAGCAATACGACCGTCTTCAGCAAATTTTTTACACATTTTCACAAATTCTTTGCGACGTTCTTCCGTAAGCGGTGGGACCGGAATACGAATAATGGTCCCATCATTTTGAGGATTAAATCCCAGATCAGCCATACGTATTGCTTTCTCAATATTTGATAGAGCAGTCCTATCGAATGGCTGAACAATTATTGTTCTGGCATCAGGAACAGATATTGAAGCACCTTGAGCCAATGGTGTAGGAGCGCCGTAGTACTCGAAAGTAATACCATCGAGCAATGAAGCTGTTGCGCGTCCTGAACGAACCTTTGAAATTTGATTCTTACAAAATTCCACTGCTCGCTTCATTTCTGTTTTGGATTTATCTATAAGCTCTTTCGTAGTCATAATTCTACTACTCCTTATTCGTTAGAGATAATTGTACCAAGTTCGACACCCTGAATAATTTTCAGGAAATTACCTTTAACGTTAATATTAAATACTTTGATAGGTAAATTATTTTCATGACATAAAGTAATGGCTGTATGGTCCATCACTTTTAAGTCCTGCGAAATAACATCACGGAACGATAGCGAATTGAACATTACAGCGTCTGAATTTTTCTCGGGGTCGCAGTTGAATACACCATCGACGCGAGTGCCCTTCAAAATTAGTTCAGCTTCTATTTCAATAGCACGCAGAACAGCAGCAGTATCGGTAGTGAAATATGGATTGCCCGTTCCAGCTCCAAAAATTACTACTCGCCCTTTTTCAAGATGGCGAATAGCACGGCGACGAATTACTGGCTCAGCAATTTGCTCCATTTTTATCGCAGTTTGTAGCCTTGTCGGCACACCAAGAGCTTCCAGTGCATTCTGAAATGCTATAGAATTAATCACTGTTGCCAGCATACCCATCTGATCGCCTGAAACTTTATGAATACCGTGAGCAGCTGCTTGAATACCACGGAAAATATTGCCACCACCGATGACAATACCTATCTGCACACCTAAGCGATGAACCTCACATATTTCTTCAGCAAAACTTTTAAGGACATCTGGGTCAATTCCGAACTGACGCTCGCCCATCAAAGCTTCGCCACTTAATTTTAGCAATACTCTTTTATATTTTGTTTCCATTTTCGAATTATTAGTTCTTTTCACCTAATAAATAGCGACGAAAGCTTAGAATTGTAACATCAGTGCCAACCAAGCCGGAAATCTCTTTCAACACGTCGCCAACAGTTTTATTAGCATCCTTCACGAACGATTGTTCAATAAGACACTGCTCCTGATAGAATTTTTCGAGCTTGCCGATAGCAATTCTTTCAGCTATGTCGGCTGGTTTGCCACTATCAATTGCTTGCTGAACATAAATTTCTTTTTCTTTATCAAGAGTTGCTTGATCTACATCATTGCGAGAAATAAATTGAGGATTCATTGCAGCAATTTGCATAGCAATGTCACGAAGCAAAGCATATGCTTCATCATTAAAATTAGGAGCAGATGCTTCAATCACAACAGCAAGTTTATTACCTGCGTGATTATAAGTAGCAATAGTGCCGTTCGATTTAACGCGTTCAAAACGGCTAACTCCAATTTTTTCACCAAATTTAGCTAATATTTCATTGTGTATGCCTTCGATAGTATCTTCGCCTATTTTGATCTTCATAAGCTCATCTAAATTATTAATCTCGTTTGCAATCAAAGCATCAGCAATTTTAGTTACATAGCTTTCAAATTCAGCATTACGAGCAACAAAATCTGTTTCGCAATTTACTTCAACAATTGCTGCAAGCTTATGGTCATCCGATAGACGAGTAGCAATAATACCTTCGCTGGCAACTCTATCAGCTCTTTTTGCAGCCGAAGCAGCACCTTTTTTACGTAAAATCTCGATAGCTTCTTCCATCGAACCATTTGCATCGACAAGAGCCTTTTTGCAATCTGCCATACCTGCGCCTGTCTTATCGCGAAGGGTTTTAACCATTTGAGCAGTAATTTCAGCCATAATAATTATCTATAAGAAAGTTAAACATATTTCAAATACAAAAAAAGGGGACTTGCACCGTCCCCCGATATATATAATTATTCAGTTGTTTCAGTTGAAGATGGTGTCGTTTCTGCATTTTCAGCAGAATTTTCGGTGTTTTCTTTAATTCTTGGACGCTTCGGCCCCTGTCCAGGAACTTTTCTTTCGCGCATACGAGGACGCACCACAGCTGCTTCTTCTTCTAATTCGTTTTCTTTTGAAAAGCGGTCAGCTTCGGCATTAAGCTCAGCTGCGTGTATGCGTGCTATTTTTGTGCCTTCCAGAACAGCATCAGCCATCACTTTTGTGATAAGCTCAATTGTCTTGATCGAGTCGTCATTTGCTGGGATTGGAAAATCAACTAAATCTGGATCGCAGTTTGTATCAACAATAGCAATCACAGGAATACCAAGTATCTTTGCTTCCTTAATTGCAATATGCTCTTTTTTAATATCAACAACGAACAAAGCACCCGGAAGACGTGTCATTGTTTCAATACCACCGAACACTTTACGCAAGCGGTCGCGTTCACGCAAAATTAATAAACGTTCTTTCTTCGTGATTTTTTCGAATGTACCATCGACTTCCATTTTATCCAACTGTGCAAGTCGCTTAATACTCTTGCGAATTGTAGCAAAGTTTGTAAGCATACCACCAAGCCAGCGTTCAGAAACATAGTTCATCCCGGCTCGTGTTGCTTCATCTTGAATGACTTGTTTGGCTTGTGGTTTTGTTCCAACAAATAAAACAACTCGCCCCTTGCTTGCAATATCAAATATCGCCTGACGGGCATAATCAACTAAGATTTGAGTTTTTCGTAAGTCGATGATATGAATATCGTTTTTTTCATTGAAGATGAACTTGCTCATTTTGGGATTCCAGCGGCGGGTCAGATGACCAAAATGAGCACCTGCTTCGAGCAGGCTTTCGATAGAAACATAATGTTTTGACATTAGAACTCCAAAATTATTAATTGTTAAACATCTGTACCCTTCATCTTGGCATCCGAGACTTCACAAGCCACACGGAGCCAATCGAGGCACATGGTAAAATAAATAAATACTAACGTTTTGAGAACTGGAAGCGTTTACGAGCTTTCTTCTGACCATATTTCTTACGTTCGACCATACGTGGGTCGCGTGTCAAAAGTTCATACTCGCGAAGCTTGCCGCGCAACTGTTCGTCATATTCCACAAGCGCTCTGGCAATACCAAGACGAATAGCACCGCTTTGACCAGTTAGCCCACCACCACGAACATTGACAAATACATCGAATTTGCCAAGATTGTCTGTAACCTGGAGGGGACTTAAAGCGTGAATTCGCCACACTTCAACAGGAAAATAATCATCAATTGTTCTTTTATTGATTAATACTTTTCCTGTTCCACTTACCAAACGCACCTGTGCGACTGACGTTTTTCTTCTACCTGTGGCGCTATAAACTTTCATTCAAACTCCAAACTTATAAAAATTAATATTTTAATTTAAGCTCTTTTGGCATTTGAGCTACGTGTGGATGTTCGCTACCTGCATAGACCTTTAATTTTTTTATAATTTTTCTTCCAAGCCTATTTTTAGGAAGCATCCCACGTACAGCGTGTTCTACAACAAATTCAGGATTTGTTTGTATCAACTGCTTAAATGAACGAATTATTTGACCACCGGGATAACCCGTATGATGCTTATACTCTTTCATTTCGGCACGCTTCCCTTCGAAAACGACCTTATCAGCGTTGATTACTATTACAAAATCTCCCGTATCAATATGTGGAGTAAACAAGGGCTTATTCTTTCCGCGAAGAATAGCCGCTACCTGACTGGCTAAACGCCCAACAGTCATTCCTGTGGCATCCACACACCACCACTCGCGAGCGATTTCTTCATTTTTTGCGGATAACGTTATTTTAGCTGAGGGTTCCAATTCCCTACGCTCCTTAATTTATTATTAAATCAATACAATAAACACAATTTTCCATAGTAAAGATTACAAAAATAGTTTATTTTTACTTATTAAGCAAATAAATTTTTTCAACTATCTAATTGAAAAATAAATAAAAAAACAGGGATTACTTTGTTAATCCCTGTAATAATTGTGGGTAATTATGATTAAATATCTGTTAATTTTCTAATAAATGCCGAAGATGTTATCTTCGCTTGAAGTACATCGTTGTTCGGAAATGTAGAAAAATTGTTTGCTGCTTGCGGCACTGTATTGTCATTCTCGTTAATTATTGTGTTACCAGTTGAACTATATGTCGGTCCTGTGCGCCTTAAATATGCCGGTTCGTCGTACTCTTTGAGTTTCTTTTCGCCCTTCGGACTTGATTCAGGAATTTCACGAAACTTCGGAACAATAGGGGTTCCGTGTGGTTTCACTGGTGATGGTTTTGCCACGGTAACTCCGCCCATAACAGGAACTGAACGCGATGACTGTGTCTTAATCTCAGTCTTTACAACTTTCCCGAAAATATCTGTTTGCTCAATGCTTTTGGACGCATTATCAGACTTTTTTTCGTTTTTTGGGAAGCCTGTTGCGACAACTGTAACGCTAATCTGGTCAGACATATCAGGATTGAGCACCACTCCGTGTATGAGATTAACGTCATCTCCTGCAGCCTGTTGCACAATTGAAACTGCTTCGCTTATTTCGTGCATACCCATATCCATTCCACCAGTAATGTTGATGAGCACTCCTTTTGCTCCCGCAATCGAAATGCCATCAAGTAACGGTGAATTTAGAGCATGCTTGGTTGCTTCGACAGCGCGACTTTCGCCCGAGGCTGTCCCAATGCCCATCAAAGCATCTCCCATTCCTTTCATAATTGTTCGCACATCTGCGAAATCTACATTTACCACACCATAATTTGTGATAATATCAGCAATCCCTCGTGTGGCATTATAAAGCACTTCATCTACTTTCATAAATGCTTCTTGGAACGAGGTCTTTTTGTCAATTATTTCCAATACTCGTTGATTTGGAATTACAATTAGAGCATCTACATATTGACGAAGCTCTTCAATACCTTGAATAGCTACTTCTATCCTGCGTTTCCCCTCCCAATCAAAGGGCTTTGTAACAATGCCAACAACCAAAGAGCCCATCTCCTGAGCAACTTTAGCAACTGTCGGTGCAGCTCCGGTACCAGTTCCACCACCCATCCCAGCAGTGATAAATACCATATCACTTCCTTTTAGGGTATCCTTTATTGTTTCGATAGCACTTTCAACAGCTTTCCGTGCAACATCAGGATTAGCCCCGGCGCCAAGACCGGTGCCAAGTTGAATTTTAATTTTTGATTTATTGTGCTGCAAAGCTTGGCTATCGGTATTAGCAGCAATAAAATCAACTCCCGATAAGCCTTTGTTTATCATATTGTTGATAGCATTGCCGCCTCCGCCTCCTATACCAACAACTTTAATCCTTGCGTCACCAGTCAAATTTGATGAAGTATCAAGTTCTATAGTCATACTTTTCCCTTATATATTATTTAAAACTTATAATCAAAGTTCTTCAAAAAAGTTCTTTATTTTCTTAAATACTGAACTTTTATCAGATTTCTCCTTTTTCTTATCTATTTTGGAAACATCATTGTTGTCTTTTTCTTCATTTTGCTCTTTTCCCTTTTGTTCTATGTCAGTAGATGTAACAGCTTGATTTATCTTATTTTCAAGAATTGAGTGATCAATAGTTTCAACATAAGTTCCAGAACCATCGAGGCCCAAAAGCGCCAACCCTACTGCTGTCGAATAAACCGGACTCTCAACTTCTGTTGCAAGTCCGGTGTAGGTCATTCCCGAAGGATAGCCGATTTTAACAGGCATACCGAAAACAGCCGAAGCAAGCTCGTCTGCTCCTCTGATTAAACTATTACCGCCGGTAATTACCACTCCAGCGCCTAATTTATGTTCGTATCCCGATTTTCTTATCTCTGCAAGTGCAAACTCGAAAATTTCTTCCATTCTCGGCTGAATAATACGGCAGAGCTGACGTTTTGAAATTTCCATCGGTTTACGTCCTGCAATTCCAGGAATCATTATGATTTCATCTTTCATTATCGAATCTTCAAAACAATGACCGTACTCTCGCTTAATTCTCTCAGCTTGCGATGCAACAATTCCCAAAACCTTACGAATATCGTCTGTAACTTGTTTGCCTGCTACACCAAACACAGCTGTATATCTAATAATATCCTCTTCGAATATAGCAATGTCGGTCGTTCCGCCTCCAATATCAATTAATGCAACCCCAACTTCTTTTTCTTCGGGAGTAAGTATTGCTTGACTGCTTGCGAGAGGCTCCAATACAATTTTCTTTACACGAAGCCCGGCACGTTCAACGCATCGATGAATATTAGTAATCGCTGTTGTCAGCCCCGTAACAATATGAACTTTCGCTTCCATCCGTACTCCGCTCATACCGACCGGGTCGTGAATCCCATCCTGTCCATCAATAATAAATTCTTGCGGAATTATATGCAGTATAGTTCTATCTGCTGGAATAGCAAAATTTCGAGTGTCTTCGAGCAATCTATCTACATCGCTTTTCGAAATTTCCCGTGTCGGATTTGATATCCCTACTATACCTGATGTCTGGAATGATTCAATATGGTCGCCTGCAATTCCAACAACCACTTCTTCGATTTTTATTCCTGACTGTTGCTCTGCTTGCTGTACTGCAGCTTTGATTGATTTAACTGTCCTATCAATATTTACAACAACCCCACGATTTAATCCTTCCGATTCAATTATCCCAAATCCAAGTATTTTCAAGGTTTTCGTCGAATAATCATTTGCTGCGACCAATGCACATAGTTTTGTTGTCCCAATATCTAAACCAACTGTTATTTCACTGCCGCTTTTATTTTGTTCATTTGTTATCATAATATTCCTTATATATTATTTTTTATTATTACCCTATTTTTCCATCGAACATCTATGTAAGAAAAATCTGTTTTACCATTATATTGAAGGTCATATTTCAAAAAATCGTGTAAATTCATAATCTTATCTTCAATATTCTCCATACCGCCAAAAATAATTTTCTTGGAATTATCAGATGTATAGAGAATAAAATCTTTTGAATTTCTCGAATAATGCACTTCTGAAATTAGACTTATCAAAAGTGTATTCGAGTAAGAACGAATACGGTTTATTATGTCAATAGCATTGCAAAGAGCGACAGTGTCCAGCAACTCGTCCTTGTAAACACCTGTTATTACTGGTATATCAAGATATGTATTAAATAATCGATAGGGAAGAATAGAATAATCATACGAAACATATCGCATCTTCCCATAATTATCAACCAGAAGTGCAACCGGATGCCTCTCTTTCACCTCAATTGTGAGCGTATTGATACCTTCACTTAAATAAGTATTCTCTATGAAAGGATTTTGGCGTAGTCTTTTTGCAAGTTCTGCGTAGTTTATTTCGTTTTTGGGGCGATTTATAATAGGTGCGTCCTGGATTTCAGCTTTTACCTCTGCCGGTGTCAAAAATGAAGTGCCAATAATTGAGATTTGATGTATAGGTTGGTTGGAATTCCACAATTGGGCAAGAAAAATTAGAAGTGCAAATAAGGCGAGTACTACCGACAATCGTAATAGAAGCTTTGGACGAGCCACCTTCTTTTTACTTAATTCCCCCAGAAATTTTACTATTTTCCTTATTACTTTCATTCTATTTTATGAATAGTTACTTCACTTGATTCTTTATTTCCTGCGTAAGTTTTGTTTTTTCAAAATAATAACATCTTGCTTAGAAAATTTTTTACTTCAAAAACTTACTTGTCAGAAATATAAAGAACAAATAATATCAAGCGTTTTAAGTAATTTGGGAAAGTATAGCGAGTAGCGTTATACCTTCCTCATTATGCTGCTTATGATTAATATCTAATGACAAAGATAATTTACTTTTAGATAACAAACAAGAAAAATATTCCTAAAAAAATGAATTTAATATTAAAATTTTTTCATTTTGTTGAAATAATATAAACTTACATTTTTTGCACTAAAAATATTAGAATGTTAAGAATTATTAGGAAAAATAATATTTTTTTGTAGATTTGCTTTATGATTTGTTTAATTCAAAAAATTTAATAATAATATGCCAACTGCCAAAAAAACAACAAAAATTTATAAAGTCCCGCCAGAAAAATTAAGGTGGTCATGTCCTGTTGATAAATTCAACTTTAAATCAACCCGCGAAGTTGAACCTTTAAAAACAATTGTTGGTCAGCCGCGGGCTATTGAGGCAATAAAAATGGGCGCCGCTCTTCACGCCAAAGGGTATAATATCTTTGTTACTGGATTATCCGGTACTGGTAGGCTAACCACTGTAAAAAATATTCTCGAAGAAGTTACTAATAGCTGTCCAATTACTTTTGATTATTGCTACGTAAATAGTTTTGCAAAACCAGACGAACCAAGATTAATTAAACTTCCAAAAGGAAAAGGAAAAGAACTTTCCGAAGCTATGGACGATGCTATTGATTTCATTCGTCGTCGTTTACCTAAATTATTCGAAGAAGATAATTATCAAAAAAGCCGAATGAAAATAATCGAAGAATATCAATCACGCGAACAAGCATTAGTTGAACAGTTTGATGATAAAATTCGTCCCCACCAGTTTATGCGCGGGCAACTCGAAACCCAACAAGGAACCGTTGTGCCGGAAGTTTTTCCCATTGTCGAAGGCAAACCTGTTACCTTGGAAGTTATTGACGAATTGCTCGCAGAAGGTAAGATGACTAAAGATGAAGCCACCAAAATTAAAAATTTGTGGCGTCAATTTCACGATGAACTTATCGACCTTGTTCGCGAAAATATGAAAATGATGCAGGAATTTCGTAAGGCAATTATCGATAACGACAAAAAGCATTCCGAAATCGTTGTCTCTTCTATCCTGGACGAAATTTCTAAGCAGTTTGATAATGAAAAAGTTAAAATATATGTCGATGAAGTAAAAAAATACATTCTAGACCATCTTAACTTGTTCGTTGCGTCGGCAGGGCAGCTGAATAATCTAATTCCTAACCCTGATCAATCAGTCGATGAAGATATTCTTCGTTTGTTTAGTGTAAATGTTGTTCTGGACAATTCAAATACAGAAACAGCACCCGTGATTACGGAAACTACACCTTCATATAACAACCTGTTCGGCACCATCGAGCGTGTTTTCGACAAACGTGGTGGTTATTGGCGAACAGACTTTACTAAAATCAAAGCAGGGTCCATTCTTAAAGCCGACCAAGGCTATCTTATCGTCAATGCTAACGATTTATTCAGCGAACCAGGCGTTTGGACAGCCTTAAAACGCGTTCTTCTCTATGATAAACTCGAAATACAAACCTTTGATGCATATTTCCAGTTTTCTCAAGCCTCGCTAAAACCCGAACCAATCGATGTTAATGTCAAAGTTATTATTATTGGTGGTCTGTCCCTGTACCACTTGCTTTTCCATTATGAAAAAGGTTTCAAGAAAATTTTCAAGGTCCACGCACAATTCGATTATGAAACTGATAGAACTGACCAAATGATTGAAAACTTTACGCGATTTGTTTCAAGAATTTGCGAAATGGAAAAGCTACCACATTGTACGCCAGATGGTGTTGCTGCTATTATCGAATGGGCTGTAGAAACAGCAGGTTCGCAAAACAAAATTACATTGAAATTCTCTGATGTAGCTGATATTATTCGCGAAGCCGCATACTACGATAGCCAAAGTAAAAACGCCCTGATTGATAGAGATGTTGTCGAAAATGCAATCGAATGGAGACGCCGCAGAAATGATCTCTTAGATGAAAAAATAAAAAAATCTATTTTAGAAGGCGATATGCTTATTACTACCGAAGGAAAACGCATTGGTCAAATTAATGGTTTAACAGTATACAACAACGGATTTATCACTTTCGGGAAACCCGCAAGAATTACTGCCTCGATTTCTGTTGGCAATTCTGGTATTATTAATATTGAACGTGAAGCTGAATTAAGTGGAAATATTCATAACAAGGCTGTGCTTATTTTAACTGGATTTCTCCGTGAAAAATTCGCTCAGAAACGCCCTTTGTCGCTCATTGCTTCCATTGCTTTCGAGCAATCTTATGGCGGTATTGATGGTGATAGCGCAACAGCCGCTGAAATTTATATAATCTTATCAGCAATTGCAGAAGTCCCAATAAAACAAAGCATTGCTATTACTGGCTCGGTCGACCAAAAAGGCAATATTCAACCTATTGGCGGGGTTAACGAAAAAATTCGCGGATTTTTCGAAGTTTGCGAAAAACGTGGACTAACTGGCGAACACGGCGTTATCATTCCTAAGCAAAATGTGAAAGATTTAATGCTTCCCAAAAACATTGTTGAAGCAGTAAATAATAATAAATTCGTGATTTATGCAATCAATAATATTGATGAAGGAGTGGAAATTTTAATGGATATCCCCGCCGGCGAAATAAATAGAAATGGTTCATACCCTAAAAATTCTCTCTATGGTAAAGTTGATGCTAAATTAAATCAAATGTATAAAATTGCAAAGGCTAACGGAGAAAAGAAAAATGATAAATAAAGTGAAAATTGCACCTTCTTTACTTTCAGCCAATTTCGCTAATCTTGAAAAAAGTGTCAGACTTTGCGAAGAAAATTCGGCCGATATTCTTCACCTTGATATTATGGATGGTCATTTTGTCCCTAATATTACTTTTGGTCCGCTTGTTGTATCGGCAATTGGACGATTAACGGAACTTCCTCTGGATTGCCACCTGATGATTACTGACCCTGATAAATATATAGCCGACTTTGTCGAAGCTGGTGCCGATATGATTTCTGTTCATGTCGAAACAGGCTTTCATCTTCACCGAACAATCTCTACTATAAAAAATTATGGCTGCAAAGCAGGAATTGTGCTTAATCCAGCAACACCTCTCGAATATGCTTTCGAAGCTGCTGAATTCTGCGATTTTATCTTGCTTATGTCTGTCAATCCAGGATTTGGTGGACAATCTTTTATTCCTTCTTTTTTGCGAAGATGCCAACAATTAAGAACTTTTCTGGATAAAAATAATTTAGAAAATGTAGAAATTCAGGTCGATGGTGGTGTAACTCCTTCGAACGTTCGACAGGTTGTCGAAGCTGGCGCAAATATTATTGTTGCTGGTTCGGCTTTATTTAATGGCGATTTCCGTTCGAATATAGAAGCATTCAGAAGAAATATTCAAGAATAGTATTTTTCTTGCATATCTATTTTTTTTATTTTTGCTTTTTGAAATTTTTAATTTGAGAATAAAATGAATAAAAAGCTTTACTCCGAAATTGAAGTTTCTCTCGAAACCGCTCTTGAACTTGGACTTACCGAAAATGAATATAACAAAATTCTGGAAATACTTGGCCGCACACCCACATACACTGAAATTGGCATTTTCAGCGTGATGTGGAGCGAGCATTGCTCATATAAAAACTCAATAAAGCAATTAAAGACTTTGCCTCGTTCCGGTGGACGTTTACTTGTATCTGCCGGCGAAGAAAATGCCGGGCTTGTCGATATTGGTGGGGGATATGCCATAGCCTTTAAAATCGAAAGCCATAATCATCCCTCTGCAATAGAACCTTTTCAGGGAGCTGCTACCGGAGTTGGTGGAATATTAAGAGATATTTTCACAATGGGAGCTCGACCAATCGCCGCATTAAATTCTTTGCGTTTTGGTGAATTAGATAATAATAGAACTAAATACCTTTTAAGTGGTGTTGTCTCTGGGATTAGCCATTATGGAAATTCGTTTGGAGTGCCTACTGTTGGAGGTGAAATTTACTTCGACGCTTGCTATCAGGATAATCCTCTTGTAAATGCAATGGCTGTAGGAATTGTCGATGTTCGCAAAACGGCTTCTGCTGCTGCTCGTGGTGTTGGAAATCCTGTGTTTATTCTTGGCAGTTCTACCGGTAGAGATGGTATTCACGGTGCCTCGCTACTTGCTTCGCGTGAGTTCGATGAAAAAACAGAAGGTATGCGTCCAACTGTTCAAGTGGGAGACCCATTTGCAGAGAAATTATTGCTCGAAGCTACTTTGGAACTAATCGAAGCAAACGTTATTGCCGGTATTCAGGATATGGGTGCTGCCGGCATTAGTTGCTCAACCTCTGAAATGAGTGCGAAAGCAAATACGGGAATGGATATTGATTTGGATAAAGTTCCATTACGCGAAGATAATATGAGCGCCTATGAAATTATGCTTTCCGAGTCGCAAGAAAGAATGCTTGCTGTTATTCACAAAGGAAAAGAGGAAATTGCACGTAAAATTTGCGAAAAATGGGATGTGCCTTTCACTCACATTGGGTTTGTTACTGATAATGGTTTTTTAAATATACAACGACATGGTAAACAAGTTGCCTGGATTCCAGCCGAGTCGCTTGTGCTTGGTGGTGGTGCGCCTCAATATGATAGAGAATGGAAACGCCCCGAATATCTGGGCGAAACTGAAAGTTTTGACTCTTCTAAATTTGAACAAGAAAAAGCTGATACAAATGATTTCTGGAAATTACTCGCTTCTCCAAATATTGCTTCAAAACGCTGGGTTTTCGAACAATACGATTCGCAGGTTCGCACAAATACTGTTTCTTCGAAAGGCGATGCAGCTGTCGTTCGATTAAAAGAACTTCCCGGAAAAGCTATTGCTCTCGCAACCGATTGCAACAGTCGTTACACTTACTTAAATCCGTACTCGGGCGCTATGTCCGCTGTTTGCGAAGCTGCGCGCAATGTTGTTTGTGTTGGTGCTAAACCGGTTGCTATTACTAATTGTTTGAACTTTGGCAATCCTTACGACCCAGAAGTTTATTATCAGTTCAAAGAAGCTATTCGTGGTATGGGTGACGCCTGTCGTCGTCTGGATACACCTGTTACAGGTGGAAATGTTAGTTTTCACAATGAATCGCAAAATCATGCGATTTTCCCTACACCTACAATTGGTATGTTGGGAATAATTGATGATATTTCAAAAGTTGTTTCGATGGACTTCAAGCAAGAAGGCGATTTTATATTCCTTATAGGAAATAAGCGATGTGAACTTGGTGGCTCTGAATATTTAAAAATGAAAATTGGTGAAATTACTGGTAAAGCTCCGATTATTGATATTGAAGAAGAAATTGCTTTGCATAATGCCGTTCTTGAAATGATAGATAATCGCTTGCTTTCTTCTGTACACGACACAAGCGAAGGAGGCCTTGCAGTGTGTCTGGCAGAAAAAGCGATAGCTTCCGTTCGTCTTGGTTGCCGTGTTAACCTTGGCTGTTCTGCTGGTGAACTTTTTGGCGAATCGCAATCACGTATTGTTGTTTCTATGAGCCCGGATAAAGTCAATGATTTTATTAATACTTGCGATAAATTTGGTGTTAATTATTATCAATTAGGAAAAGTCTGCCATAACGATTTTATTATCGAGAATTTTCTTGAAACTTCATATTCTGAATTGAAACAAGTATTCGAACAATCTATTGAAGAATTATTATCTCGCAAGTAAAAAAAACACACAACAAAGCCCCTGACAAACGAAAGGGGCTTTGTTATAAGGATTATTATTAAAGTGCGAGTTTAAGTTTTGCAATTTCAGATTGTTATTTCTAAACCCTAACGAACTATCTTTAAATTTTCAAAAATTCTATTTATTATTTAAATACAATCAACAGTAAATATTTAAAAAGAACTTGTTCCTTTAATTTTCCATTGTCCTTCTATAAAATTGTAATACATTATTTTAATATTTTCGTCGAAATTTATCAATCTGATATTATTTAATGTATCGAAATCCTTATCGAGTTGAAAAGATGCTGACACAATGAATTTTCCTTCAATATCGAAGATATCAACAATAAAAATATTTTTACTATTATCATAAAATAAAAAACATATTTTTTCATTGTCACGATAAGTATCTAGATAAAATATGTTTAAACCTTTCAAGGCATTTTGAGGATCATCTATTAGTTTCTTTGGATTTAATTCTAACTTTCTCATTTCATTTCTAAATAATGATAAATAAGATTTATTGGCAATAGGAATGATTCTGATATCGCTTTTGTTGCTAATATCAAGTATTATGAATGTATTATTTAGGTTGCTTACAAGTAGAATTTTATTATTTTTTAATGGGAAGAATTTTGCAGAAAAGAGATTATAGTAGCTTGGAATATCATAATTATCTAATAAATAAGATAATTTAAGTAATGGAGTAATTTTTTGAAGTTTGCTATCAAAAAGAAACAGGAAAAATGTGCTATCAGGATTTTCATTAAATGGGAAATTGTTGCATTCAGGACGATTAAATCCATTTACTAAATAATTGGTCTCGAGCTTAATAATATTGTCGAAAAATATTTCATATTCATTTGTGCATAATAAATTTCTTTGAAATTATCCGATGATTTAGTATAGTCTATCTGGGGATAATTATTAATTTCTAAATAACCGTTTGCATTAGTACATGCCTTTTGGTAGTAATATCTAACGAATACAATTAAGTTTGTATCATCTATTGTAAAAATCTTCAATTTTTGATTGAGGCAACAATTTCTCCGAGAATATTGTGACTCGATGCTGATTAATTCTATATTCCAACATAGAGTCTAAGCAAAAAATTTTCATCAAAGTTAATTTACTTATGTCTGAGTATTGTATTTTGTAAATACAATTGCTAATATCATCATTACATATAATTTCTGTTATTTCGTTGTTATTGTATATATTATCAATATTTGTTAACTCATCAGAGGAAAATACGGATTTTTCTTCTAAGAACAATTTAATTGGTAATGATTTTTGAATTATCTCATCAATGTCAAATTCTTCTTTCATTAAATACGATGAATTTAATTCATTAATGAGTACTTCGTCACTAAAAAACCACAATGAAGGGGGCGCTTATTTTGAGGAATTTTTTCAAGAGATTTTTAAGAATAGAAGACAAATCAATAATTTCATCTGCTTCATATTTTTTATATGTTTCTGATAATTTATTTGTGATTTTTTCTTTGGATATTATTACTAATTTAAAATTTAATACATTTTTTATTTGCTTGATTTTATTAAATAAAGGTTTTACATATGCTGAATTGCAAGAGATACAATCTTGCGACGAAAGAAATATCCCAACGGAGTCAATTTTACTAAATGGCTTTGATTTCAATTCATAATGAGAAAATAGAAATACTAAAATACTACTGAATAGAATAAGTGAAAAATTTCTTAGATTTCTCATAATTACCTCTTGTGTAATATTTTATGAAGAAACCCATCCTGTCTATCATAGGATGGATTGTGGTGCGATTATTCATCAATATACTCAATCCATTCTTTGTAAGTCGAGACAATGATTGTTTCAGGGGTTGTTTTGATAGTAATAAATGGCTCTAATCCTTGCATATCAATTCCTTCTAAAATTACATTAATATAACCAGTCCCTACATCAGGAGGTTCATTAAGCGGAGTAAGTATATTGTTATTATTAACAAATAATTTAACTGGTTGTCCAATGATTAATTCTCTATTACTTGTAACTCCATAACATTTAAGGGACATATCATTTCCACAATCAAATCTTACTGAATTAGGTGATACAGCTTCTGCTTTTTTGAAACCACCCCACACCCAAGCTACTGATTGTGCTTGTGCTGGCGCTGCTTGTAATTCTAATTGTACAGCGTATATGAATAGCCCTATTATTGCAAGCAAAACCGAAGTAACCTTTTTCATTGCATTATCTCCAAAAATTGTTAATTTAATATGTGTTAATTGTGTTTAGAATGGTTTTGCTCTCT
>CAKZLY010000002.1 GCA_937127445.1 Eximiradius sp.
GGCGAAGTGTTAAATACGCTCAAAGAACAAGATGCTGACGGCGGTTATCGCTGGAACTTGCAAGATAGGTTGGGAAATAAGCTTAAACCAGGTGTATATTTGCTCAAAATTACCAATACAGATAATCCAAATGAAGATTATGAAATAAAAAAGATATTAATCAAGCCATGATTTCTAAAATTAAATTATTATTATTATTGACTACTTTCATTGTTGCTTTTTCTTTTGAAAATGCAATCGAAACTTATAATTATGCTGTTCAACATCACAAAAAAGGAAATTTAGATATTGCAAAAAGTGTTTATAATAAACTTCTATCAAACAAGGATACCAATATATCTTTTCGCTCTTCATTTAATTTAGGCTGTATTTATTTAGCACAACATAAATATGACAGCGCAATGAAATTCTTTGAAAAAGCAATACTATTAAATTCATTCAATTATGAAGCAAAATATAACTATGTTTATGCTAAACTGAAGCACCAATCAATCATAAATTACACGCAAAAAACTTCGAATACTGAAACGACAAAATCAACAAGTAATAAAATTGAGGGAAATATTGCATCTGAACAAATTTTAAATGTAGTTAAAGCTAAAGAACAAGAAACTAAAAAAAAGTATTTCAATAACTTACAGATTGAAACGCCAAAAAGTAAAAATCCCTGGTAATTGACGAGGAATAGTATGGAGAGTTTATTTGAAAATATTGATAGTAAAAAAAGGATAGATGAGTTAGTTGATTTACTAAATAAATATAACGAAGCTTATTATCAAAAAAATGACCCACTAATTAGCGATTATGAATATGATAAACTCTATCAAGAACTAATTGAGTTGGAAAGGAAGAACCCCGACCTTGTCAGAACTGATAGCCCAACACATAAAATTGGAGAGGAACCTCTTAGAGAATTTAGACAAATTGAACATAAAATACCTCTTCTTTCACTTGCTAATACATATACGATTGCCGAAATTGAGGATTTTGTTCGCAGATGTAAAGAATCTCTTGAAAACGAAGAAATTACATTTACAGCTGATCTAAAATATGATGGTGCTGCAATTACACTGGTTTATGAAGATTTTCGATTAAAGTATGCTGCTACTCGTGGTAATGGAATAATAGGAGACGATATTACGCAAAACATAATAACTATTAAATCTATCCCTTTGGTTGTAAATAAAGTTATGTACAATAAAACACCATTGAAAAATTTTGAAGTTCGTGGCGAAGTTTATATAAAAGAAAGTGATTTCCTTGAAATTAATCGTCAAAGGGAAGAACAGGGAGAGAAACTATTTGCAAATCCAAGAAATTTGGCATCGGGAACAATCAAAACGCTCGACAGAAAAGTTGTTGCTCAGAGACCTTTGCAAGTTGTGTGTTATCACCTATATTCAGATAAAGTTGAGCTATCAAGTCAATTCGAAAATTATCAGTTAATCAAACAATTAGGTCTTCCAGCAAGCAATTATGTTGAAAAATGTTTAACTTTAGAAGATGTTTTTAATTATATTAACAAATGGAAGGATAAGCGATTTGAACTGGATTTCCAAATCGACGGAATAGTTGTTAAAATAGATAACATTAAACAACAAGAGAAACTTGGAGCAATATCTAAAACACCGCGTTGGGCTATCGCGTTTAAATACCCACCAAACAGAAAAGAAACACTTCTCAGAGATATTACTTTGCAAGTCGGTCGAACAGGTGCTGTAACGCCAGTTGCAGAACTTGAACCGGTTTTTTTGGCAGGTAGCACAATTAGCAGAGCTACATTGCACAATTATGATTACATTCGTGAACGTGACATTCGCATCGGTGATATTGTAATAGTAGAAAAAGGTGGCGAAGTAATTCCCAAAATTGTTGCACCAGTGGTTAAAAAAAGGTCACCTGATATAAAGCCATATATTTTCCCTGAATTTTGTCCTTGCAAAATCAAAAGTAGATTAATTCGTAGCGAAGGCGAAGCAAATTATTATTGTATCGAACCGAGATGTCCTTGGCAATTAAGGCGTAGAATTGAACATTTTGTTAGTCGAGATGCTATGAACATAGAAGGTATGGGAGAAAAAATAATTCAAACTTTAATCGAGAATAACATAATTTTTTCAATTGTTGATATTTATGATTTAACAGAGAAACGAGACAGCTTAATAAGCTTAGAAAACTGGGGCGAGAAGAAAGTTAATAATTTACTAAAAGCTATTGAAAAAAGCAAAAACCAACCATTTGAAAATGTGCTTTACGCACTTGGAATTCGTTTTGTCGGTAAAACTGTCGCTAAAATTTTATGTAGACATTTTAAGAATATTGATAGTCTAATAAGTGCAACTAAAGAGGATATTTCATCAATCTATGAGATAGGCGACAAAATTGCTTCATCTATTTACGATTTCCTGAAAAATTCGTCAAATATTGAAATTATAAATCATCTTAGAAAAATAGGTATAAAGTTTAGTGTTGATAATGATGTTGATAATGATCCGACTAATATTTCTGATAAATTTGCAGGTAAAACTTTTGTCTTTACTGGCGAATTAAGCACAATGACAAGAACAGATGCAGCAAAAATAGTTGAAAAACTTGGAGGACGAGAAACAAAATCCGTTTCAAAAAACACTTCATATGTAGTTGTTGGAGAAAATCCCGGTTCCAAATTCCAAAAAGCAAAAGAATTAAACATTACAATTCTAAATGAAGAAGAATTTTTAAAACTTATCAATAAATCAAATGAGAATTACAACTAACAAAATTAAAATAATTCTATGTCTAATATTTCTATTAATTCCCTCTATCGGGTATTCCCAATGGGCAATAATGAAGAGCGATGCCGATAGCTTAGTTCAATTAGGCGTTGATTATATATATAATGTAAAATTTTTGGATGCTGAAAATTGTTTTAGACAAGTTCAAAAACTATATCCAGAACATCCCGTTGGCTATTTCCTTGATGCAATGGTAGAATGGTGGAAAATTTTGCTGCTCAAAGATGAAACAAAATACGATAAGATATTTTTAAATAAAATTCAGAAAGTAATTGATATAAGCAATACTTTATTAAAAGAAAATCCAAAAGATATTAATGCACTTTTTTTCAAAGCAGGAGCAATAGGTTTTCGAGGCCGGTACTATACACAACGTGAAAGTTGGCTAAATGCAGTAAAAGATGGAGCAGAAGGGTATGATTTATTGATTGAGTGTTTAAAAATTGCACCTGGTAATCACGATATTATGCTTGGAACTGGCATATACAATTACTTTGCGGCAGTCCTACCTGATAAATACCCAATAATTAAGCCTCTCGCTACATTTCTTCCACGTGGCGACCGAGCACTCGGAATTTTGCAACTAAATGCTGCGGCACGTTCAGCAAAATATGCTAATATTGAAGCCAAAGTTGTACTCTTGCAAATTTATTATTCGTTTGAAAATGACATTTACCGTGCAGAAGAAATTATTAATGAGTTATACTCTAAATATCCTGATAATCCTTATTTTCATAGGTATTTAGGTAGAATACAAGTTAGACGTGGTAATTATTACGATTTTGAGCAAACCTGGCGCGAAATACTGAAGCGATGTATGTCAAAACAATTTGGGTATGAACGATATACAGCAAGGGAAGCTATGTATTACATTGGAATAGCGCTTTTTGAACGAGGCGATTACGAAAACGCTTTAAAATATTTCTATAAATGCGATGAAGGTTCACGAATATTAGACAAGAATGGACCATCAGGATTTATGGTAATGGCTAATTTGTATGCCGGAAAAATTTTAGACATTCAAGGTAAACGCAATTTTGCAATTAAGCAATATGAAAAAATATTAAAAATGAAAGATTATAACTCTTCTCATGAAGCTGCTCGCTATTATTTGAATAATCCATATAAAAAATAGTTATTTTATTTTTGATTTTGTTAGTTTATGAATTTAATTAATTTGCTTCCCAAGCAATGATTTGATAATTTTGTAGAATATAATTTCTTCATTACTGGAGGTAGTTTTGAAAAACATAAGAAGCTATGAAATCGAAACACAATGTGTTCACGCAGGGCTCAAAGAAACACAAGAAGGAGCAGTAGTTACACCCATTTATCAAACTTCAACTTTTAAATTTCAAGATGCAGACCATGGCGCAAGATTATTTAAAGGAGAAGAAGAAGGTTATATTTACACTCGAATGAGAAATCCGACAGTTGAAGCAATGGAAAATGCTGTTGCAATACTTGAAGGTGGAGCAAAAGCATTAGGATGTGCTACTGGTATGGCAGCAGTTCATACTTTATTTGCCGCTACTCTGAAATCGGGTGATCATATTATTTGTAGCGAATCTTGCTATGGAGCAACGGCTACGTTGCTTGCAAACATAATGCCCTATTTTGGTATAACTACTACATTTGTTGACACTTCAAATTTAGATGAAGTGAAAGATGCAGTTCAACCTAATACAAAAATGATCTATGCCGAAACTCCTGGCAATCCTACTCTTATTATCAGTGATTTACAAGCCCTCTCAAATATTGCCAAATCAATAGGTGCCAAATTAGCCGTTGATAATACTTTTATGAGTCCTGTGTTGCAAAAGCCATTCGAACTTGGTGCAGATTATATTATTCATAGTATGACAAAATACCTCAATGGGCACGCTGACGTCGTTGCTGGTGTTATTATTCTCAAAAATGAGGAAGAATACCCTCATTTTAGAAAAATATTAAATCATTTGGGCGGCACTATTGATCCATTTAATTCTTTTTTAGTTCATCGTGGATTAAAAACTTTAAAAATTAGAGTGCTGCAACAACAAGAAAATGCTAAAAAAGTTGCAGAATATTTGAATAATCACCCCAAAATCGAATGGGTACGTTATCCTGGTTTGAAGTCCCATCCCCAATATGATATTGCTCAAAAACAAATGAAAGGTCCAGGTTCTATGATTGCTTTCGAATTAAAGGGCGGTATAGAAGCTGGCAAAATATTAATGAACAATATCGAAATTTTCGGGTTAGCAGTTTCATTGGGCGGGGTTGAATCTTTAATCCAACATCCAGCATCAATGACACACGCGGGAATGACCCAAGAAGCAAGAAAGCAAGCAAAAATTACCGATGGACTGGTTCGAATTTCCGTAGGTATTGAAAACGTAAATGATCTGATTAATGCGTTGGATAAAGCTCTTTCGCTCATTTAATAAATTGCTTAAATAAAGGACGTTTAAAAACGTCCTTTTCTATTTTGAGAGCATATGCAAAAAACTAAAAAGAAAGCGTGGTATAAGTCGAAGTCGTTTTGGGGTTCATTGCTTTTTGCAATTGCTCTATGGAGTTATACTTCATTAAATTCAGAATATCAAACTATTGTCGAAATTCCTTTAAAGATAACCTTACCGCCTAATCGAGCATTAGAGAACATCCCACCTGAAAATGTTTTCGTCGATGTTAAAGGAACTGGTTGGAATCTGTTTTATTTAATTTTTCTGAATAATGCAAAGATTTGCAATATTGATCTATCCAGAGAAGCGTATTTGGATAGTATTTACCGAATTAGCAAAATTGACTTACAAAGAAGCTTAAAATATCTTAAAAATGTAAATCCAATTAATGTTTTACCAGAAAACGTACAGTTAATTACTGGAAAAATCGAAGAATATGAAGTATTGGTAAATCCCAAAATTACCATTATCCCACGCGAAGGTTTTATTTTGGTTGGCAAACCTGAAATTGACCCACTGAAAGTGAAGATAAAAGGGAATGATAGAATTGTTTCGAAAATAAATAAGTGGGAGACTGAAAACATATTGTTTGATAATGTAAATTCTCCATTATTTACAAGTGTAAACCTTATTGATACTTTGAAGGGTGTTGTTTCAGTTACTCCCAAAAAAGTAATAATAAAGGCAGACGTCCAACAATCTGCCGAAATTATAATTGATGATATTCCAGTGGAAACTATAAATGGTTCTTTACCTGCTGGACATATCATTCAGCCACCAATTATTTCTGTTGTTATACAAGGAGGAGTAGACGTTTTATCAGAAATTACAAAATTTGATATTTCTGCATTTATTGAATTCGAAAAAATTATTAACGATACAACTGGTATTATAAAACCAGTAATTAATTTGCCTTCCAATGTTTCACTTTTGAGAATTGAACCGCCTTTTCTTACTCATAAAGTAATCACGACCAAATAATTACAAAATATTTAATATTTAGTTTCGTCTAAATATTTAAGTTATGATTATTATTTTAAGAGGCTAACAATGAAAAAATTACTTTTGCTTACATTATTCACATTGTTTTCTTCGGTCCTTGCATTGTTTGCTCAGGATATTTACAATGCAGACACCAAAGAAAGTGTTATTCGATGGGAAGGCAGAAAAATTGTAGGGGGCCATTGGGGAGATGTATTTATCAAAAGCGGTAATCTTGAATTCAAAAACAATAAGCTTTCTGGTGGCAGTTTTGTAATTGACATGAATAGTATAGTTGTATTAGATTTAGATGAAAAAGGAGGAAAATCCAAATTAGAAGGGCACTTGCGTTCTGAAGATTTTTTTAGCGTTGATGAATATCCAACTTCTGAATTTGTTATAAAAGATGTAAAAGATAATAAAAATAATAAATACGAAATTACAGGAAATTTGACAATAAAAGGAATAACCCATTCAATAAAATTCCCTGCTAATATTAATATCAAAAATAATAGATTAGAAGCACGTGCTGAATTCAAAATAGATAGAACTAAATGGGATATTCGATATGGATCCGGAAAATTTTTTGATAATTTAGGTGATAGAATGATTAAAGATGATATTATTTTCAAAGTGAAAATAATTGCAAACAAATAATTAGGGGAAAAACTTAAAGAAGATTGTTTTAAAGTTGCCTTATTTGGCAACTTTATTTTTTCAAAGATAATTATCTTAATGAATAATGGAATTAAAAGCAACTTTCAAAAATAAAATATTTCTTTCGTTATCAAATAATTTCAAATCATATCAAATCATATCTTATAAGAATTTAAATATGCATAACATATTAGTAAATAATAATTGAATAAAAAAAAGAGGCTGCCAAACACAGCCTCCGTTAAGGTAGTATATGGTTATTTATTTAAGCTATTTGAGAAACTAATGCCTCTAATGTTCTGATCGCAGATTCCGCACTGCATTTTTTTATTAATTTATCACCTACTGTGACGCTTGGACCTTCATCACAATTTTCCATACAGAAATTGGCTTTTATATCTACAACATCAGTTAAGTTATTTTGTTCAACATAATTAATTAGCTTCTTCAATATTTCCTGTGAACCTTTAATAAAGCAATTTGTACCAACACATACACTAACCTGAAGTTTAGAACTATCACTTGTGATTAATTCCATAGCACCTTCTTTAATACGCTTTTTACTCTTATATTGAGTATGTAATAGATGATGAGCAACTTCGCTATTGGGTTCTTTGAGAATATTTTTATATAAATCAGCAACATAAGGATTTTCTTGGGATTTATGCAACTGCAACATTTTATCACAATCATAGATACCTTTTGTTCTGTTATTACGCGTCTCTTCGTCGTAATAAACAGGTTGCCCTGCACCACCAATACAACCACCAGGACAAGCCATAACTTCAATTAAATCATAGTGCTTTTCACCGTTTTGAATTTGTTTAACAATATTTTTGGCGTTTTTAAGTCCGTGAATTATACATAAATTAATCATTTGTCCATTGATTTGGATTGAAGTTTCCCTAATTGCATTTTTTCCTCGAACTTCTTTGAAATCAACATTATCCAGAATTTGTCCGCTAATTTTTTCGTATGCGTATCTGAGCACAGCTTCTGAAACACCACCTGAATTTCCGAATAAAACGCCTGCACCAGTTTTGAAACCAAGTGGTAAATCGAATGCTTCTGGTGAGAGATTTTCGAATTTTATTCCTACTTGCTTTATCATATTTGCAAGTTCTTGAGTTGTAAGCACATAATCAACATCTTGAAGTCCATCAGTTGAGAATTCTGGTCTGCGTGCTTCTACTTTCTTTGCTGTGCAAGGCATTATTGAAACAACAACAATGTCCTCACGTTTTTTACCTAACAAATCAGGTAAAATTGATTTCGCAATTGAGCCAAACATTTGTTGTGGAGAACGGCAAGTAGATAAATTATGTAAATATTCGGGGAAGTATTGTTCTACATATTTAACCCAAGCGGGACAGCAAGAAGTAAACAAAGGTAAGTTTTCGTTTTTAGTTTTTCTCTCAATAAATTCGTTGGCTTCTTCAATTACTGTTAAATCAGCTGTAAATGAAGAATCAAATACTTTGTCGAAGCCTAACATTTTCAATGCTGCTATCAATTGTCCAGTAACAATTGTTCCGGATTTGTAACCAAATTCCTCGCCAATTGCTACTCTAACAGCAGGAGCAATTTGTGCAACTACTACTTTTGAATTGTCCTCTATAGCTTTCCATACTTCAGCAACTTCTGATTTTGGAACTATCGCACCAGTTGGACAAACTCTACTGCATTGCCCGCAATCAACACAATCTATATGAGAAAGTCCTTTCCCAAAAGCGGGTGATACAACTGACTTTGCACCACGGAATGCAAAATCAATTGCGCCAATACCTTGTATTTCCTCACAGGCTCTAACGCAATCACCACAAAGAATACATTTATTTGAGTCGCGAAGAAGTGCATGAGAAGAATTATCGACTGGTAATTGTTCTTGATTACGCTTAAATCTAATTTCTCGAACACCTAATTTATACGCTAATTCTTGCAACTTACAATTATTGTTTTTTGCACAAGTTGGACAATCGTGATTGTAGCTTGCAAGTAGTAATTCTATATATATCTTACGCAAGTTTCTTAATTGTTCGGTATTAGTTCGGACTTTCATTCCAGATTCAGGAGCTAATGAACAAGACGCTTGAACACCTCGCCCATCAACTTCGACAACGCATAATCGACAAGCACCGTAAATACTAAGCTCTGAATGGTAGCAAAAAGTCGGGAGGTCTATGTTTTCTTTTCTAATAACTTCTAATAAATTTTTCTCACCATTAAATTCTACTGCTTTACCATTTATTTCTAAAGTCTTTTTCATTTTTACACTCCTACAATTGCATTTAATCTACAAGTTTCTAAACAAGCACCGCATTTGATGCACAATTCTTCATTTATATAATGTGCTTCTTTACGAACACCGGAAATAGCATTAACCGGACAAACTTTCACACATAATCCACAGCCTTTACATTTTTCTGGAATGATTTGTGGGCTGAGCAATGCCTTACATTGTTTAGCAGGACACTTTTTTTGAATAACGTGTGCTTCGTATTCTTCACGAAATTGTGTCATCATCGAAAGTACCGGATTAGGAGCAGTTTTGCCAAGTCCGCACAAAGAACCTTTTTGCACCGCTTTTGCTAATTCTTCCAGAATGTCCAATGTTTCTCCTGTTGCTCGTCCTTCAATAATATCTTCGAGCAATGCAAGCATTTGCTTGGTTCCTTCTCTGCAAGGAATACATTTACCACATGATTCATTTTGAGTAAACTGCATAAAGAAATGAGCCATTTTGACCATACAAGTGTCTTTATTCATAACAACCAACCCACCGGAACCGACCATCGCACCAATACCACTTAATGAATCGAAATCAAGCGGCATATCCATATGTTCTGTTGTCAAACAACCTCCAGAAGGGCCGCCAATTTGCACAGCTTTAAGTCCATTACTGGAAATTGTTCCATCTGATAAAGTTACACCGCCACCAATATTATAAACTATTTCGCGAATAGTAGAACCAAATGGTACTTCTATCAACCCAGTATTTGCAACGTGACCAGTCAAAGCAAAAGTTTTTGTACCGGGAGAATTTTCCGTACCACAGCTTCTAAATTCTTTTGCTCCATAGAGAATAATTTGCGGAACAGATGCCAACGTTTCAACATTATTTATCACTGTTGGTTTACCAAATAATCCAGATTGAGCAGGGAATGGTGGTTTGGGCTTTGGCATACCTCTTTTCCCTTCAATTGAGGACATTAAAGCGGTCTCTTCCCCGCATACAAACGCACCTGCGCCTTCCATAACGTGAAGTTTGAAATTAAATCCTGTGCCCATAATATTTTCGCCAAGCAGTCCAAGTTCTTCTGCTTGTTTAACGGCAATTTTAAGCCTTCTTACAGCGAAAGGATATTCAGTACGAACATAGATATATCCTTCGTCAGCACCTATCGCTTTTGCAGCTATTATCATTCCTTCAATTACAGAGTGTGGATTGCCTTCCATCACACTTCTATCCATAAACGCGCCTGGATCACCTTCGTCACCATTGCATATCACATATTTTTTTTCAGACTTTTGAATTCTTGTTAATTCCCACTTACGACCTGTTGGAAAACCTCCTCCTCCTCTTCCGCGAAGTCCTGCATAAGTAATTTCTTCACAAATATCTTTGTCCGTCATTTCAGTTAATGCTTTGAATACTGCTTGATAACCATTTTTTGCAATATATTCATGAATGTCAGAAGGATTAATATGTCCACACAAACCTAAAACTTTTCTTGACTGACGATTGTAGAAACGAATATCTTGCGTATGAACACAATGCTCACCAGTCAATGGATCAACGTATAACAATCTATCGATTGGTTTCCCTAAAACTAATGTGTGGTTAACAATTTCTTGCACATCTTCTACTTTAACTTTGACATAATGAATACCATCAGGCTCTATAGTTACAAGAGGTCCCATCTGGCAGAAACCCTGGCAACCGCTTTCAGAAACTAAAATTTTACTTTCATTAGATTCTTCCATTTTTAATTCAACTATACAGTCAATTCCAGCTTCTTTTATTTTCTTTACCAGCTGATTGTAAATTTTAAGTGAACCATTGGCAACACAACCAGTTCCAGCACAAACAATCACTCTTTTTTTCAATATGTTACTGCTATTATTGTATTTTACTGCTATTTCTTTTAATTCATCAAGCGACTTGAGCATTGTTATTCTCCATAGTTATTATTTTATCAATAATTTCAACTATTGTTTGCGGATTAACCTGCGAATAAACATCTTCATTAATAACAACGACAGGTGCCAATCCACAGGCACCAAGGCAGGAAACTTTTTCCAAAGTAAAAAGCAAATCGTCAGTAGTATGTTTTTTATCATTAAGTCCAAGCTTTAATTCAATTGCCTCAACAACAGGATTAGAACCTTTGACGTGACATGCAGTACCATCACACACCTTAATCACGTATTTGCCTTTGGGTTCTAATGCAAAATGTGCATAAAATGTAGCGACCCCATAAAGCTTAGCTGGGGAAATATCCAGCGAAGAAGCAACAAATATCATCACATCTTCTGGCAAATACCTATATTCTTCTTGTATGGTTTGAAGAATTGGTATTAGTTTAGTAGAATCATAATTGTAACTTTTTAAGATTTCGCATACTTTTTCAAATTTACGGACAGGCAAAGAATCCCCGTTGTGCGAACTCATCACACTTTCTCCAATTAATTTTCACAAAAAATTATTTTTTATTATAACAATGTTTGTTTATAAACAGATAGTTTCCTTGTTAACACAGCCAAAGATTGAGAGAACTGAGCATTCTCAACTATCACATTTTGGGGAACTTTAATTTGCATCGGAGCAAAATTCCAAATAGCAACAATTCCTCCTTTTAGCATGATATCCACGCATTCTTGCGCGGCTTTCGCTGGTACAGTAAGCACAGCTAAATGAATTTTCATCAACTGAGCTAACACTGGTAATCTGTCAATACTCAGCACCTCAATACCGTGGATTTTTTGTCCAACTTTTTCCGGGTCATTATCAAATGCAGCAACAAAATTTAGCCCGTAGTCTTTGAACTGTTTGTAGCCTAACATAGCAGTGCCTAAACTACCAGCACCTATTAAAAATGCATTTTCATAACGGTTCCAGTTAAGACATGTTTGAATAGCATTGATTAATGAATTGACATCAAACCCAGTTTTTGGCTTGCCAATAATATTAGTATATTGAACATCTTTACGAACTTGTGTAGAATCCAAACCAAGCTCGTTAGCAATAAATGTTGATGACACACTTTTCACACCCTGTTCTTTCAAATTTAGCAGTAGATGTAAATAGTGTGGAAGCCTTCTTAAAGTAGGCTCAGGAATTACAACAATGTTTTTTTTAGTTAACATTTTACAGCTCCTTTAATCAGTAATGCTGTATTGATAAAATATTATCGATACAAAATTAATGAATTATTTTATCATAAACAAACATTTTCTCGCTTTTATTAAAAATCACACACATTTTTTATTTAATTCATAATTTTTGATTAATAGATAGATTTAATTGAACTGTTTTAAAAACAGAAAATTTAGATATACTACAAATGAATTATTGATATTAAATTATATAAATTAACGAAACAAAACAAGAAATATTTATCAATAAAAATCAAATAATTGACCGTTGGAGAATACTCATTAATCATTTTTATTCTCTACTTACAATACCTTTTTTTATTTTTTAGTCTATTCTTTTTTAATTATATTTGAGCATTAATATAATGAATGATATTATTTATGTTTAAAAGAAGAAATGAAATCAATCTATTAGAGTTAACACCGACAAAAAATCATCCTCACGAGGTTAATGAAGATGGATTAGTAGATGTATTAGTTCCTCGTTTTAAAAGCACGTTTATGCAAAAATTCATTCCAAAAGGAAGAAGTTTATATATACGTGCAAATCTGGACGAAATTGGCTCAAAAGTTTGGTGCTTAATTGATGGAAAAACAAAAGTCTATGAAATTGCCGAATGCCTAAAAAATGATTTTGGAGACAAAGCAGAACCTATTTATCCTCGACTTAATTTATTTTTGACTCAATTGTATCATAATGGTTTTATACATTTTATAGAATTAAAAAAAGGAGAAAAAAATGTCTAAAGTACTGAGCAATTTGAAACCAGAGTTAGTGTGGAAATACTTTGAAGAGATTACTCAAGTTCCTCACCCTTCTAAAAAAGAGGAAAAAATTAGAGAATATATGATTAATTGGGCAAAATCTCTTGG
This sequence comes from Eximiradius sp., assembly GCA_937127445.1. GTDB lineage: Bacteria > Bacteroidota > Ignavibacteria > Kapaibacteriales > UBA2268 > JAKIZO01. Next base: position 13,109 of record CAKZLY010000002.1, read on the forward strand.
TTTTGAATACAAAACCGATGCTTTTGGTAATCTCGTTATTAAAAAACCCGCCACTCCTGGCATGGAAAATCGTAAATCTGTATGCATACAAGGTCATCTTGATATGGTTTGTGAAAAAAATAGTGATGTTGAATTTGACTTTGATAACGACCCACTAAAAGTGTATATTGATGGTGATTGGGTAAAAGCTGATGGGACCACTCTTGGTGCAGATAATGGTATCGGAATTGCTATGGGAATGGCTTTGATGGCATCAAATGATATTGAACATCCAGTATTAGAGCTTCTCTGCACATTGGACGAAGAGACAGGTCTTACAGGGGCTATTCAATTAGGCACTGATTTAGTAACTGCTGATATATTAATTAATCTCGATTCAGAAGATGAAGATGCATTTACAATTGGATGTGCGGGTGGATTAAATACTTCTGGTATTTTTAAATATGAAGCCGAAGAAATCCCCTCAAATCATTCGCCTTTTAAATTATCACTGAAAGGTTTGCGTGGAGGACACTCAGGTATTGAAATACACGACGGACGTGCTAATGCTGCTAAACTGTTATCACGTTTTTTATGGAATGCGATCCAAAAATTGCCGATAAAGTTTGTTTCATTCAACAGTGGCAACAAGCACAATGCTATCCCTCGCGAAGCTTTTGCTACCGTACTAGTTCCCAACGAAAAAGTTGATGAATTCAATAATTTAATAAACGAATATAAAGCCATCTTTAAAAAAGAATATGCGACAAAAGAGCCTAATCTGGATTTCTTCTATGAGGATGCTGAAATGCCAAATAAAATTCTTAGATCTGAATTAGCATATAAAGTACTCTCCTCATTTGTGGCAATGCCTCACGGTGTAATCAGAATGAGTCCTGATATTTCTGGACTTGTTCAAACATCAACTAACTTTGCAATTGTCGAAACAAGAGAAAATGAAATTTATGTTTTGACTTCTCAGAGAAGTTCAGTTGAATCCGAAAAAAGATTTGTTGAAAATATGGTTTATGCAGCCCTTGAATTGGGTGAAGCAGAAGTCTCAACTGGAGATGGCTATCCAGCCTGGGAACCAAATGTAAATTCTGAAATTTTAAATGTAGCAAAACAAGTTTATAAAAGCGTTTTAGGCAAAGAACCTAAAATCGAAGCCATTCACGCTGGTCTTGAATGCGGGCTTATTGGTGAAAAATATCCCGGTATCGATATGCTATCCTGTGGCCCAAATCTTCGTGATGTTCATTCTCCTGATGAAAGAGTTAGCATCTCATCTGTTCAAAGAATTTGGAACTTCCTTGTTGAATTAATTAAGAATATTCCTCAAAAGTAATAATCGAAAAGCGTTAGGCTGTCTCAAAAGGACAGCCTTTTTTATATTCTAAATCACCTTTTCCAAAAAAATTTGCCATTAAAAATTGCAAAAATATCAATAAAAATGGGACGCTTTTAAAGCGTCCCATATAGAAGTGACTAATGCTAAATAATTTACAATCTTTCTGCAATAGCTTTGCCCATTTCTAAAGTTGTATTGCTACCACCCATATCATAAGTTTTCACTTTGCCTTCCGCTATAACTTCGGCAGTTGCTTTTTCAATACGGTCAGCTAATTCTTTTTCTCCAAGCCATTCAAGCATCATTTTCCCAGCTAAGATAGTAGCAATTGGATTAACTTTATACATCCCAATATATTTCGGAGCAGATCCGTGTGTTGGCTCAAATACCCCAAGATTTTGCCCAATATTACCAGAACAGCCGAAACCTAAACCACCTACCATTTGAGCACATAGATCGGAAATTATATCTCCGAAAAGATTTGGAGCAACCAGAACATCATAATTATTCGGATTTTTCAGCAGCCACATTGTGATTGCATCAATATTTGCGTCATCCATTTCAATTTCTGGGAAGTCCTTGTGAACTTGGTGAGCAGTTTCAAGAAATAGTCCATCAGTAGCTCTCACAACATTAGCTTTGTGAATCACAGTAACCTTTTTTCTATTGTGTTTACGAGCATATTCAAAAGCAGCACGAATGATTCTATCGGAACCTTTTTTTGTATTTATTTTGCAAGAAATAGCAAAATCATTCGCATCGAGATTTGCAAAGGCTCCAAATGGCCTGGATAATTTTGTTAGTATATCTAATAATTCTTGTGGGACAGGATGAAATTCTACACCCGCATAAAGGTCTTCAGTATTTTCACGAAATACAACTAAATCAATATTATCTCGATAATTCAATGTATTGCCTTTATAAGCTTTGCATGGACGCAAACAAGTATATAAATCAAAAAGCTGACGCATTCTAACAATTGGGGAACGGTACACCAAGCCTTTTCCTTGTAATTCAGGGATGAGTTCAGCTTCGGCTTGCTTTACGGGTTTAGAAGTAATAGCACCAAACATAGCGGCATCAACTTCTTTAAGCAGATCAATTGTTCTTTGTGGAAGAGCATCGCCTTCTTTGCACCAAAATTCCCATCCGATATCGCCGTGAATATATTCGGCATTAAAGTTTAATTTGTCGAAAACAATTTGTGTAGCTTCTAATACCTCTTTTCCTACACCGTCTCCTGGTAACCAGGCAATTTTGTAACGCTTCATAACTAGCTCCTATATTTTTTGTTGTTGAGAAAAAAATTTGTGAAGTGTAATATACATTTTTTTCTTTTCAAATAAAAGAAAAATTGAGCGAGAAGAGAAGATATAATAACTAATTCTTATAACGATATTTTTCTATAACTGAGATTGGTCTGACTAAACGAAAATCTCCAAATCCAGTATTATCAAGGAAAAGGAACTCCCGATTATCTGTATAAATCCAGCGTTCGTAAACTCGTCCATCACTCATAGGATTAGACCTTTCAACTGAAAATGGTTGCCCAAAAATAATATAAACCATACCTCTATCAGTCAGCCAACCTTCTGTATATGAACGGAAATTATCATTAGCATAAGCAATACGTAAATAATATTGCTCAAAAGCTTCGTTACGTTCTGTATTGGGCGTTGGATCTAACAATTTCCAAAAATCATTGAAACGTCTAAATTTCTCATCTTCTGTTTTTGCAGAACGGATGTAATTAATATCGTCAGAATTTGCGACATACCTCAACTGTCTAATTGCTTTATCCAGATCGTTTAAAATAAAACCACTTAAACGAGTGATTGATTTCATAGAACGCTGAGCAACTGCAAGTATATCCTCTATTTCATAATCATCAGAATTATTCGGCTTTAACGCTAATAATCTCAAAGTATAATTATTCCTTGAAATTTTAGCAGGTTTCTTCACACGAATAAATAATCTATTTGTTCCAATTTCAATCTCTTTTTGAATTTTAGAACCTTGCTCAATCAGTTCGTCATTTTCAAATATTTGATATAAAAAATCAACCTTCTGGTTTAAATTCGAGTAATATTCAAAAAAAACGAAAAAGCCTTCTCTTAAACTGCCAATATTGTCTGAAATATGAGGTGTAATTTTCCATCGTCCTTTATCTTCCTCAATAGAACTAACTAATAACAAACTACTCATAACATTGTCAAATTTTGTAAAATCAACGACGCTTAAACTTCGCGATTGAGAATATTCAGTCTTGGAGTTTTCATCTGTAAGAATTGCTTTAATTTGGTAGTTCCCAGGTACTAATAAAAATTGCAACTGCCGAACATCGAATTTGGCTGTTGCACCTTGAGCTATATTGTAGTCTTTTTCAACGAATACTCTGTCGTAATTTTTCGATGCAACAGCATTACCAAGAGAATCATAAGCTGTTAAGAAAACAGTGATTTTAGAGATAAAATTATCTTCAAATTTGACAAAAGTTAGCGATTGGTATGGCACTAATACATAACAATCAACTCTAGCATAGTTTGCCGTATCACCTTTGAAAATCACAGCATCAAAGAAAAAAGCTTCTGTTCCATCTTGAATTTTTGACAGTTGAGAATGTAGTGATTGACTAATGATTGACAAGAAAATGAAAAATAATAATAATCTATACATAATTTCTCCGTTCTAACCTTGAATAGATTGGGCAAAAAGCTTAGAAATTGAATCGTTCATATCTCTATGATAGATATATGTTCTATATTCAACCGATGCCACACAATAATTCTCTTCAATTGCTCTTTTAGCAAAATCAGTATCATCACCATATTTGATATTTCTAAAGCCACCAAGATTAATTGCGACGTTTTTCTTAACAAAAAAAGAGCCACCCACATAGCATTCATCTATATGTTTCTGCTTTGAATTATCATAAAAATCCACAACATAAGGGTAGCCAATTATCTCGACACCTCCATAGAGAAGGTCAACCTCAGGATGTTGCAAAAGAATGTTACGCCTAAGTTCCAAATGATTGTTCTTATATTCATCATCGGAATCCAGAAAAGTGCAATAAATCCCTGAAGAAGATAGAATCCCAACATTTCTCGAAAGTGGCAATCCTTTATTTTTATGAAATAGATAACGTATCCTTATATCACTGAAATACTTGGAACAAATATCAAAAGTATTATCTTTCGAACCATCATCAACTATAAGAAGCTCCCAATCCTGCTCTGTTTGATTAAGGACGGAATTTATTGCTCTATCAATAATATAACCTCGATTATAAGTTGTAAGAATAACCGAGAAAAAAGGAATTCTATTATTCTTATAAATGAACATCAACGTCTAATAACAAATTTTTCACTCAAAATCTGGTTATCGAATTGTAGTTGTATGAAATATAAACCAGATTGATAGTCGGTAGCATTCCAATCAAACGAATTTTCCCCAGCATTAAAAAAAACATTTGTTAATTTATAAATCTCTTGCCCAAATGAATTAAATATTTTAATAGTGCAGTTTTGAGCGTACGGCAAATTAATTCGAACATTTAGAATATCATTAGCAGGTTGTGGAGAAATGGACAAAATTTTAAAGTCTGATTGTCGCTGACTATCATTGACACTTGTTTTAAGATAAGTGGATTTGAATAAGCCTTCATTATGCACACCTGCAAAAATCATAAAACCAGCCTCAGCCGTATCCCAGTTAGGTATCATAACTGTTCTAACAGATTTATTTTCTGGCAAACCATTATTAAATGCTTCGAAATAATGTCCATAAATAGAAGAAACAAGAACTCCGGCATTTCCAGCTGCAGCAGCAACAAGATGCGGGAAACGCGGATGTTCAGCAAATTCAAAAATTTGATTGCCTGCACCAGTAAAATATTGCCAGGTATTACCGGTATCCAAGCTTATATATATTCCTTTCCCAATACTCGAACCATCAACAGTTAACGAATCCACTCCACATAGCACAATAGATGAGTTGATTGATGACGGTAAAATAGATAGCACACGTAACCCTTCTAAACCGCTGCTTTCACGTATCCAGGTTCGACCATTATCGTATGACCTCAGAACTCTACCTTGTGATGATGCATCTCCCGAGAGAAATAGGAGATTAGATATTTTCGAAAAAGCGACAGAACGAGTTTCAACACTATAAGATGACAAATTGCAAGTAATGAAATCATTATCTGAATAAACAAATCCTTCACTTGTATTAATGGCAGCAGCAACGAAGAATTCATTTTCATTAATAATTTTTGAAGATATGCGGTATAATTGATTGGAAGATTCGCATAAAATATCTTCACTCCAATCTTCTCCACGATTTGTTGATAATAACACCCCACCACGAGTAAAATGTCTCACTGCGGCAAACCATTTATTAGGATTTTTTTTAGACTGATATATATCGTACACAGAGCGTTCGTTCAATTGATATTTTGTAAATGTTTTTCCAGAATCAACACTTTCTTGGTAACCATTACCAATAAATGGAAATTCAATGTTTTTTTGAAGAATATCGGTAGGGAAACCACTTGAAGCAACTATAATTCTATCCGGTTCATCAGTTGGAGAAAAAATTTTGTTGATGTAGGGATTAACACCATCTACTTTTATCCAGTATTGAGCAAATGATAATGAGTTTGCAATAATGAGCAAAACACCTACAAGCATAAACTTTTTCATATTCAATCTCAAAAATTAATAAACAACTCTTGTAATATAGCAAAAAGTTGTCATTAATTAAAAAAGTTTAATTTACATACCCGTACTACCAAATCCTCCATCACTTCGAGAAGTGTGGGGAAGTTCCTCGACCAGTTGAAATTCAGCCTTTTCGTAACGAGCAATTACTATTTGAGCAATTCTATCACCACGATTAACCACAAACGGTTCATTTCCGAAATTCGCCAAAATAATTTTTATTTCGCCACGATAGTCACTATCTATTGTTCCAGGCGCATTCAATGCGAAAACACCAAACCGAGCAGCCAATCCACTTCGCGAACGCACTTGTGCTTCGAATCCATCTGGTAAAGCCATCGCAATAGAAGTTGGGATAAGTACTGTTTGATGTGGAAAGATTGTAATTGGTTCCTCTATTGCCGCATAAATATCCATTCCAGCTGAACCTGGAGTTTGATATGTCGGTAAGGGTAAATCACTATATTGATTATCTAAACGTTTAATTTGAATTTTCATCTTTTATCTAAAATATTCAACATAAAATTTATAGATTTACTTAATCAAATTTAATGCACTTCCGGCTTTGAACCATTCAATCTGCTGGACGTTATAAGAATGTGCTACTTCGAAACTCTCTGTACTACTGTCTTTGTGATGAAGAACAACTTTTAAAGGTTTGTTCGGAACAAAGTCCTTTAGTCCAATGATGTCAATAGTATCGTCCTCTAATATTTTATTATAATCATTTTTATCAATAAAAGTAAGAGCGAGCATACCTTGTTTTTTCAAATTTGTTTCGTGAATACGTGCAAATGATTTAACTAATATAGCTTTAATTCCCAAATATCTTGGTTGCATAGCAGCGTGTTCCCGAGAAGAACCTTCACCATAATTTTCATCACCTACAACAATTGAACCAATACCAAGCGATTTATAATAACGCTGAACTTTTGGAACTTCATCATATTCACCAGTAATTTGATTTTTGACATAGTTAGTTTTATCATTAAAGAAATTAACAGCACCGATAAGTGTGTTTTTCGATATGTTATCTAAATGGCCGCGATATCGCAACCAAGGACCAGCCATAGAAATATGATCTGTAGTGCATTTTCCTTTAACTTTAATTAGAAGTCTTAATCCAAGAAAATCGTTTCCATCCCACTTTTCAAAAGGAGGGATAATTTGAAGCCTCTCTGAATTAGGATTGATGATTATTTCCAGGTTGAAGCCATCTTCGGCCGGTGCTTTATACCCATTTTCAATAACGTCAAAACCCGATGGCGGGAATTCGATTCCTTCCGGTTCTTTAAGAAAAACTTCTTTGCCATCAGCATTGACCAACTTATCTTTCATAGGATTAAAATCAAGCCGACCAGCAAGCACAAAGGCTGTAACAATTTCCGGTGAAGCTACAAAAGCGTGAGTGTTTGGATTTCCATCATTTCTTTTTGCAAAATTTCTATTGAATGAGGTAATTATGGAATTTTTCTCTTGCTCCTTAGCATTTAGTCGTTTCCATTGCCCAATGCAGGGGCCACAAGCATTTGCAAGCACTACCCCACCAATTTGTTCAAACATATTTATGAACCCATCTCGCTCAATTGTATATCGAATCATCTCAGAACCAGGAGTTATCGTAAATTCGCATTTAGCAGATAATTTGTTATCAATAGCTTGTTTGACAATCGAAATCGAGCGAGCGATATCTTCGTAAGATGAATTAGTGCAAGAACCTATTAATCCAGCAGAAAGCTCGATAGGCCAACCATTCTTCCTTACTTCTTCAGAAAATTTTGAAATAGGATTAGCCAGATCAGGTGAAAAAGGACCATTAATATGCGGTTCCAGTTCGGATAAGTTAATTTCAATTACTTGATCAAAGTATTTCTCTGGGTTTTGATAAACTTCGTCATCGGCTGTTACACATTCAAGCATAGAATTACAGTAGTCAGCAATTTCTTCTCTTCCAGTAGCCATTAAATATTCACTCATTTTTTCATCATAACCGAAAATAGAAGTTGTTGCACCAATTTCTGCTCCCATATTACATATGGTTCCTTTGCCAGTAGCAGATATGGACTTGGCACCATCCCCAAAGTACTCTAAAATATATCCGGTTCCACCTTTTACAGTAAGAATACCAGCAACTTTAAGTATCACATCTTTTGCAGAGGTCCATCCCGACAACTTGCCAGTAAGTTTAATCCCAATTAGCTTAGGGAATCTTAATTCCCACGGCATACCAACCATAACATCCACTGCATCAGCTCCACCAACACCAATAGCGACCATTCCAAGACCACCAGCATTAACAGTATGCGAATCAGTTCCAATCATCATACCACTTGGAAAGGCATAGTTTTCAAGAATTACTTGATGAATGATTCCTGCCCCAGGCTCCCAGAAACCAATCCCATATTTATTAGAAACGGATTCAAGAAAATCGTATACCTCTTTATTTGCTTCAAGAGCAGATTCTAAATCTTTTTTAGCTCCGATCTGAGCTAATATCAAATGATCGCAATGAACGGTTGTCGGTACTGCTACTTTATTTTTCTGAGCTTGCATAAACTGCAAGAGAGCCATCTGAGCGGTAGCATCTTGCATCGCTACGCGATCAGGAGCAAATTCAACATAATCGACACCTCGTTCAAATTCTTTGATAGAATTAATATCGAACAAATGCGTGTAAAGGATTTTTTCAGTAAGAGTAAGTGGTCGCTTAATTTTTGATTTTACAATCTGAACTTTTTCCGCAATTGAACTATAATGCTTACGAAGCATATCAATATCGAGTATCATAACACACCTATGAAAAAATATTAAGAATTTAGTCTAATTCATTAACGTATTTGTGTAATTATTAATTTAGTAAAAAAAGGAAAATTAAGCGACGTTCACTTGTTTCTAACTAATCTAATTCCCACAATATTATTTGGACTACGCCGGGAACTATATCGAGCATAAGATTTCGGATCAAGGAAGCATCCACCTCGACTTATCCGTTCTTTGCCTTGATTTTGGATAGGATTAATTGTATCAAATGGGTTATATTTAGCATAAGCATCCCAGCACCATTCACATACATTACCTGACATATCGAATAATCCAAAGGCATTTGGTAATTTCTGCCCTCCAATTTTAGGCATACCACCAGAATTTTCAATAAACCATACAGATGAATAAATATTCACAGGGACATCCATTGTGCTGCCCGCTCTTGCCAGATATTCCCACTCGGCTTCAGTAGGCAAACGCCATCCGTTTGCAGTAGTATCAAAAACAACAATAGTATCATTAATAGAATATACAGCTTTTAATCCATCTTTTTCAGATAATTTATTGCAAAAAATTATTGCATCCAGCCAAGATACATTGTAAACTGGAAGTGCATAATCTTTGATAGTACTTGGGTTGTTTTTCGTTATAAACTCATAAAGCCTTTGTGTTATTTCTTTCTTTGACACTTCGATTGTTTTAGTAAGATAAACGTTTCTTATAGGCAACTCATCTTCAAGACCTGTTGTACTGCCCATTTTAAAATAACCTGAACTCACTGTTATGATTTCTAATGGAGGATACGGCAGTACAGTTAAATTGATTTTTTCACTCGTATCTTTACCGAATACGATATAAAAATAACCGCTGGGAATTTGCTCATCAATAATTAGACCGATAGAATTAGCTCGCCAATAAAGACAGTCATTTTTTCTAATAACAACGCTATCATTAAAAATAATAGCTGCACTATCATAATTTAATGGGAAATTTTTCCCAAAGATAATTAATGTATCTGTTGGATACGTAATATGATTAGAAAGACTTGTGATCTTTGGTGAACCTGATGAAATCGCGAAATCATTATTGCCATCGCAGGAAAAAAGAAAAATTGCAATAAATATGTATATAAAAAATTTCATTACCAAAAATTAATGAATTATTAATTCAAATATAATATTTAGATGTAGATAAAACAACTAAATTAATTAAATGATAAGAAGGAATTAAAGGACTAACTAAATTTCATTCAATTCAGTTATGCTATGACGACCTATTGCTTTTTCAAGTTTCGTTTTAACTTCGAAATAATCATTAGAGTTCAAAATATCCTCGGCAATTAATTTTGCTTCTGAATAGGTCAATGATCTAATCCTGTTTTTTAATTCGAGCAAAAGAGAAGGCGCAACACTCAATTCATCTACATCCATTCCAATAAGCAATTGAGTAGCTGCAGCATGCCCAGCTAATTCTCCACATATGGAAACAGTAACACCATTTTTGTGAGCAGTTTTTATGATAAAATCAATTAATCGCAGAACGGAGGGATGGAAATCGTCGAAAATATCAGAAACAAGTTCGTTATTTCTATCTGCAGCCAAAGTATATTGTGTAAGATCATTTGTACCGATACTGAAAAAATCAGCTACTTTTGCTAATCCATCAGAAATAATCGCGGCAGCAGGTGTCTCTATCATCACTCCAAGAGCAATACGATTATCGAAAAGAACACTATCTTGTTGAAGTTCGGTTTTACATTTTTCCAAAATTTTTCGAGAAATTTCAACTTCGTGCAACGAAGTTACCATTGGGAGCATAATTTTTAAGTTTTTATTGACTGAAGCGCGCAGTAATGCTCGAAGTTGAGCTTTGAATATATCCTGACGAGAGAGTAGAAAACGAATTCCTCGCAAACCTAATGCAGGATTAAATTCTTTAATTGGCAAACCTTCAACAAATTTATCGCTACCTAAATCAAAAACTCTTATTGTAACTGGTTTTGGATAAGCTCGTTCGCAAATTTCTCTATACCATTTATACTGAGTTTCTTCATCGGGGAAACCTTTCAATTCCATGACCAAATTCTCAGAACGGACAAGTCCATAACCATCAGCTCCATTGATTTCTCCAGAGCGTACATCATCTAAGAAATTCACATTGCCAAGCAAAGAAATTCTCTTCCCATCAAAAGTTTCCGAGGGAAGCTTTGCTAATGCTCCAAGATTTCTTTTGTGTTCCTCTAATGCCTCAATCTTTTGTAAATAAACATCTCTAACATCTTTCTTCGGCTTCACTACAACAATACCAGCAAATCCATCGACAATTAATTCTGTCCCATTTTTAATAACATCTGTTGCATTATGTACACCAATTACAGCTGGGATGTCAAAGGAACGAGCCAGAATTGAAGCATGAGAGGTTACTCCACCAACTTCAGTAATTATGGCAAGTATTCCAGCTTCCTTGAAATTCACTATATCAGTTGTTGTTAAAGCTTGAGCAACAACTATTGATTGCTGACTTTTTTCATAATCTATTGATTGATCTTTTAGCGATGCAAGAAGCTTACGTTTAATATTATCAATTTCGTTGGCTCGTTCTTGCAACAAAGCATCTGAAGCATTTAGAAAAAATTTTCTCTGATTGTCGAATTCAGAAACAATAGCACTTTCAACACTGAAACCATCTTTAATCCTGTTTCTAATCCCATCGTATAAAATGGGGTCGGTTAGAATTAACAAGTTAGTCTCAAGTATAGCAATAACATTACTACCGAGAGAACGAACTTTATGCAGGCTCTGCATAAATTGATGAACTAAGTTTGTATGCGCTTTTTCAAATTTTAATAGTTCATTTGATATTTCTTCACTTGGAATTTTAATTGATGGACTAATTAACGATTCTGGTTGCAAAACTATAGCATTGCCTAACGCTATACCCGCCGAAGATGGAATCCCTTTCAGAACAAACTGTTCTTTAAGTAGTTTATAATCTGTTTTGCCATATATTACTTCTTGAGGAGCCATTAAATTTCACCGAAACCACTTTCAAATAACTTAACAATCTCATCTACTGCTTCTTGTTCGTCTGGTCCTTCGGCACGCACCTTAATTTCACTACCTTGTTCTGCTGCAAGCGTCATTACTCCAATTATACTTTTACCATTTATTGCAAACTTATCTCTAATTAAATATATCTCAGACTTAAATTTAGAAGCCAATTTTACAATACTTGCTGCTGGTCGAGTGTGTATGCCTGAACGATTAACAACTTTGACTAATTTTTCAACCATTAGTAACAATATCCATATTCATCAATTTAATATATAAAAACAATTATTCGTTAATATAAATAAAATATGTGCTTTTTGCAAGTGTAAAATTAATGGCATTATAAAAAAAATGATTTAAATTTAATTTTACAGAATATTGTTAAATATCAGATTGTTTGGTCTGCAAAATCCTAAACAAGAGCTTATTGGTATTGCCTGCTCTCAAGAACGCCAGCGGTGCTTCTCTCATCTTCGCTACTTACGAAATACAACAACTAAACATTTTTGAAGAATTGGCTAATTATGCTTGTAAATAAATTGGTTACAAGCTGCTCTGCAGTTCGCTCAATAAATTTCTCGGCGTTCTCGAACGCACTCCACCTAATCATCCACATAGCTGCTTGCATTTGCTCTTCAAATCGAAATTAAATTCGCTTTTCAGAGACTCGTAGTCACTCCGACATCTCATTTTGTTCAATGTTTTGGCAGTTGTATGATACAGTAAGCTTTTGAATTTTTTTGGAATTCACGAACTATAATGATTAAAAATTGCTTCACAATGCTGCGAAACTGCTCTGCAAAAATCTTTATGACTTATATAAAATTATCTCAGAAGATTTCGAATCGACATAACAAAGGAATCTTAAATGTCCACTTTTCTGCTATCAATTCAAATGGAATATAATGTTTGCGGTAGTAAATTTAAAGAAATCATCTTAAATCTAAAACAACCTATCATTTGTGTATTATACGTTATGTTTTTGAAACCATTTTGTGTTTTTAATTAATTTTTTTTTATTATTTATTAATTTTACAATTACTGTTTGTTTCGTATCTTATAGTCAAAAAATTTTTCCACATTTTTAATTTAATAATAAAATGACTTATGTACATCTCAACATCGCTAATATATTGAATTTAGAAAATATTGCTAATTTTCTGGAATTTATTCCATATGGAATACTTTTTTACCAATTTAACGAACCGGATTCATTAGAATTAGTTTACTGCAATAAGTTTGCTGGTGATATTTTGCAAATTGACTGCGAGAAATTGACGGCTAAAAAAGATTTTAGTGACATTTGGAAAAATTCTGATACTCTTAAATTAAAAGATAAATTTCTAAGTGTTTTAAAGACAGAAAGAATTAGAGAATTAGACGATGTAAACTATATAATTAATGGCTCCAAATTTATCTTCAAAATAAAACTATTTAAATTTGAGAATAATAAACTTTGTGTAATCTTCGAAGATATTCATAAACAAAAACAAATAAAGGAAAAGTTAGAAAAACTAGATGAAAAATTTGTGCAGTTAATAGAAAACTCATATGATGCCATATACATTTTAGAAGGACGACATTATAGCTATGTAAACCCACAATTTGTTAATTTACTAGGGTATACTTTGAAAGAAGTTACTTCTCCTGATTTCGATTTTAGCGTATTACTAACAGAAAAGAGCAAGGAAATTGTCGAACAACGTTATAAAGCACGTCTGAGAGGTGAATATGTCCCTAGCAAGTACCAAACTCAACTATTATCCAAATTTGGTGAAGTGAAAGAAGTCGAGATTTCTACTGTATCACTTTCATCTGCTGGTGAAGTTGCAGTAATGGGGATTATACACGATATCACTGATAGAATACGCTTGGAAACAGAATTGTTAAATTCAATGAAGACTTATTTTGGAATAATTAACAGCTTAAATGAAGCCGTGTACATATTAAATAGAGAACATAAATTTATTTTTGTTAATAAAGTTGCAGAAAAATTTTATGGGTATAGCCTTGAAGATTTCGTTGACAAAACTCCTGAATTTTTATCAGCTGAAGGAAAAAACAATTTAACCGCTGTAAAAGAAATGATAGATTTGGCATTTGAAGGAATAAATCAGCAATTTGAATTTTGGGGGAAGCGTGTTGATGGGAGTATTTTCCCGAAAAGTATAATATTATCGAAAGGAGATTATTTTGGTGAAGAAGTAGTAATAGCATCTGCTCGCGACATTACAATAAATAAAATTTTAGAAGAAGAATTATTAATAGCAAAGGAAAAAGCCGAAGAAAGCAATAGATTAAAGAGTGCATTTATATCTAACTTAAGCCATGAAATACGGACACCACTGAATGGAATTCTTGGATTTGCTAATTTGCTTTCTGAACAAAACTTATCTGATAAAGAAAAAACAGAATATACAGTTTTGCTCAACAACAGTTCTGAAAGACTATTAAAAACAGTCAACGATGTCATCGAATTATCTAAAATTGAAACAGAACAATTAGAGATTAACTATTCATCGTTTAGCTTAAGTAACTTGATAACTGAACTTTATGAGTCGTATTTAATAAAATTTAAAGAAAAGAGAATCGGATTCAAGTACTTCATTGATAAAGAAATAGAGAATGTAGTTGTTCATTCGGATGAGAGAAAATTATTTACAATTTTAGATAAACTTATTAATAACGCACTAAAATTCACAAAAAATGGAAGCGTTGAATTCGGATGCTGGAAAAAAGGAAATAATATTGAGTTTTTTGTTGAAGACACAGGAATAGGGATTTCTGAGGAAAATCAAGAAAAAATATTTGAGGCTTTTGTCCAGGAGGACCCAACTTTTACAAGAAGCTATGAAGGAGCAGGAATAGGACTTACAATTGCAAAGGGATTAGTAGAATTGATTGGTGGAAAAATGTATTTAAATTCATTTAAGGGAAAAGGAAGTAGATTTTATTTTATTATTCCGATTGAAAAATTAACCGTAGTGGATATTACTAAAAATAATGATAATGAAATACCGGAACAGAATATTTCAAAAAGAAAAGTATTAATCGCGGACGATGATATAACAAATGTTACTTTATTAGAAAAAATATTATCAAACAACTTTCACGACATTGAAATTGTTAAAGCAATGAATGGAGACGAAGTTATAGAAAAAGTAGAAAAAATAAAAAATTTAGTCCTTATTTTGCTGGATATTAAGATGCCAAATACAGATGGAATAAAAGCTGCAAAAATACTACGAGAAAAAGGTTTTAAAGTACCAACAATTTTCATTACTGCTTCAACTTCACCAGAAGATAAGAAAAAAGCTTTGGAAGTAAGTTATGATGATTATATTTTAAAGCCAATTAATGTTATAGATATTCTAGAAAAAATTAGGCGATTTTTATAAAAATTTATTCATATTTTACGCATTATTTAATATTTTGTATAATAAAATTTTTGTTAAATAAACAATAAAAAACAAAATGGCAAAAGAAGAAATACAAAAAATTAGTGACGAAAAACAAAAAGCTGTAAAATTAGCAATTGAACAAATCGAAAAGAACTATGGCAAAGGCTCAATAATGAGATTGAGCGATAGAAACGTAGTACAAGTGGAAGCAATTCCAACCGGGTGCTTATCGCTTGATGCGGCTATTGGAATTGGAGGAGTGCCAAGAGGAAGAATTACGGAAATTTTTGGTCCTGAATCATCTGGTAAAACAACTATTTGCTTGCACATAATTGCTGAGGCTCAAAAGAGAGGCGGAATAGCAGCATTTGTTGATACAGAACATGCTCTTGATGTCAAATATGCTGAACGTCTCGGAGTTGATCTAAATAATCTGTTACTTGCACAACCAGAATTCGGTGAACAAGCCTTAGAAATTGTTGAAACGCTTGTTAGAAGCAATGCAATTGATGTAATTGTAATTGATTCCGTTGCAGCGCTTACTCCACGTGCAGAAATCGAAGGTGAAATGGGAGATGCGCAAATGGGCTCGCAGGCAAGGTTGATGTCGCAAGCAATGAGAAAATTAAATGCTGCAATAGGAAAAACAAAAACTACTGTTATTTTTACAAATCAGCTAAGAAGTAAGCTTGGAGTTGTTTATGGCAATCCTGAGACAACTACAGGTGGCAATGCGTTGAAATTCTATGCTTCTGTCAGAATTGATATTCGCCGTAAAGAAGTTATCAAAGATGGTCAAGAGGCAATTGGAAGCAGAACAAAAGTAAAAATAGTCAAAAATAAGGTCGCTCCACCATTTAAAGAAGTAGAATTTGATATTCTTTATAATGAAGGTATCTCAAAAATTGGAGATTTAATGGATGTTGCAATTGAACACGGAATTATAACAAAGAGCGGTTCTTGGTTCACTTACAAAGATGAAAGAGTGCAAGGACGAGATGGACTAAAAAAAATATTATCAGAAAGGCCTGAGTTAATGAACGAATTAGAAGAAAAAGTTAGAAATGTATTAAATAGCAATCCTTCATTTACCAAAACTTCATCTAAAACTGAGATAGAATTGTAAGATGAAATTTGAAGAATTAGAAGAAATAACGCAGGAAAGTATCGTTGTCGAATCTTTGCTAAGCTCTCCTGCTAAATTAAAGCTTCTTACGGGAAATATTGGATTAGATAAATTAATTAAGAACAAAGATTTGCATCGTCCGCAACTTGCATTGGCGGGTTTTGTAGAGCTTTTTAATCATAATCAAATCCAAATTATTGGAAATACAGAGTATTTCTATTTAAAAAGTTTAACAAAGCAACAAAGGATTAATTCAATAAAAAACCTGGCTCAATTCGATATACCTTGTGTTATCATTACAAATGGACGAGAACTTTTCCCAGAATTTTTACAGATTGCAAAAGAACATAATATTCCTATTTTTTCGACTGATTATAATACTACAAAAGCATTTAATCTTTTATCAGAATATTTAGATGATCAGTTTGCACCACACGTTGTTGTTCATGGTTCATTTGTTGATGTCTACGGCGTAGGAGTTCTTTTTGTTGGCAAAAGCGGTATTGGAAAAAGTGAAATCGCTCTTGATTTGGTTGAGCGTGGTCATAGACTTGTTGCAGACGACATAGTTATGCTAACAAAGAAACGTGAAACAATAATAATGGGAACGGGAACAAGTTTAGTCCAACATTTTATGGAAATTCGCGGATTGGGAATAATAGACGTCAGACAAATGTTTGGTATCCGTGCAATTCGCTTTCAGAAAAGGCTCGAAATAATTGTTGAATTAGAAGAGTGGTCCCAAAATCAAGAATATACAAGAACAGGATTAGATGAGACTTATGCAAACATCATGGGTGTAGAAATTTCAATGGTCAAACTGCCAATTATTCCTGGCAAGAACATCACAGTGATTGCCGAAGTAATAGCGATAAATTATCTATTGCGCACTTATGGATATAATGCAGCCAAAGTATTTACAGATAATCTCAAAGATGCAATAAAAAAACGTTCCGCTGGACCACAAAGAAATTTTCAGGATAAAAGGCTTATAAATTATTTCCAAGGCGATAATGAATAATTGAAAGTTATATATCGAGGTATATTAATTATGAAAAAATTATTTTTGTTATTCTTCTTTCTTTTAATTGGATTACATACAAATTTAAATGCTAATGCTCCTGTTAAATTAGTTGCAAACCCCTCAAAATTAGAAGTCAAAAAAGGCGAAAAATTTAATGTTCAGCTTACTATGACTTTCAATGGACATTGGTACTCTTATTCACTTGTTGAAGTTGTAGGACCGGATGGATTAGGTCCAATGCCAACCGTTATTAGTGCAGAACCAAATAGTTTAGTCGAATTATCCGACAAAGTCAAAGAACCAAAGCCGAAAAAAAAATTTGATAAAGCCTTTGAAATTGATGTATTATATCATAAAGGAACAGTAAACTTTATTGTACCATTAATAGCTAAAAAGGATTTAAATTTTTCCACAGATAAAGTAAAAATAATTGCAAATATGCAACTTTGTGAGGACGAAAGATGCCTTCCACCCGAGGATTATGTCGCGATAGTATCCAACGAAACCTATATCGACAATGAAAAAGAAGCATATGAACAAGGAATAGATACTGCTTCAAATAATTTGACCGTGAGTATCAAAGACACAGCAAAAGATACAATTACCAAGGTTGAGCATTATAAATCAGGAACAAAATCTGAGTTAGAAGAAAAAAAAGAGCAAGGGATATTATCATTCTTATGGTTTTCTATGACAGCAGGGGCACTGGCGTTATTAACGCCTTGTGTTTTCCCGATGGTGCCAATTACGGTTTCATTTTTCACAAAGAGAGCTGAAAAAAACAAAGGAAAAGGACTTAGAGATGCATTAGTTTATGCATTTGGTATTATTTTCACTTTTACAGGACTTGGCTTCTTATTCTCAATTTTATTTGGTGCAAGTGGAATACAGGATTTCACGTCCAGTCCGTGGGTAAATTTTGTAATTGCAATTATTTTTATTGTTTTTGCATATAGTTTGTTTGGTGCTTTCGAGTTACAAATACCAACATCAATAACGAACAAACTTAATCAAAAGAGTATGCAGGGAGAAGGTATTTTTAGTGTAATCTTGATGGGACTTACATTTTCGCTGGCTTCTTTTTCTTGCACTGGTCCATTGGTTGCAGCTGCACTGGTAAGTGCGGCATCTGGTGAATGGTTCTATCCAATTATCAGTATGCTTGGATTTTCAACAGTTCTTGCTGCACCGTTTTTTCTGCTTGCATTATTCCCAACTGCTCTCTCATCTTTGCCACGTGCGGGTGGATGGATGAATAATATCAAGGTTGTGCTTGGTTTTCTCGTAATTGCTGCAACGCTAAAATTTTTGAATAATGCTTTTGCTGATTGGGGAATTGGATTAAGTCGCGAAGTATTTTTAGCTATTTGGATTGCTTGCCTTGCGCTTGCTACTCTCTATATACTTGGCATATTCAAAATGTCGCACGATGCACCTGTTGACTCAGTGAGTCCAACTCGTTTAACTTTTGCAATACTATTTGCAAGCATTACTTTGTATATTTCAACTGGATTTTTCAGCCCATCAATGGGCTTTCTCGAAGCATTTTTGCCTGCATCAGAAACAATCTCCAATGTTATTGGAACCGCCCAAACAAAACAAAAATGGTTTGACAACATTGAGCAAGCAAAAATTGAAGCAAAAAGCTCAAATAAACTTCTATTACTTGACTTCACTGGTAAGCACTGCCCAAATTGCAGGCTTATGGAAAGAAATATATTCACATTACCAGAAGTTTCTGCAAAATTAAATGAGCTTGTCAAAGTTAAGTTAATAACAGATTTGCGAGAAGAACCATACATTTCGAATAAAAAATACCAAATGGAGAATTTCAACACGGTGGCAATTCCATTTTATGTGCTGATGGATGCAAATGGTGAAATAATTAATCAAATTGGATACACTCCAAATAAAGATGAATTTCTGAAATTTTTAAACTCAAAATAAAATGTCCAATTCAAGTAAAAAAGAAAGGCTGGGTTGGTATTTTTATGATTGGGCTAACTCAGCCTTTCCTACAACTGTAATTACAGTTTTTTTAGGACCATATATAACTTCAATAACAAACAACGTTTCCGTAAATGGACAGATAAATGTTTATGGGATAGCAATTGCAAGTGGTTCATACTATCCATATTTAGTTTCAATTTCAGTTTTTCTTCAAGTATTTTTCCTGCCAATAATTGGAAGTATTGCTGATAAAACAAAAGCCAAAAAATTAATATTGGGTATCACTGCTTATATAGGAGCATTGGCAACACTATGTTTGTTTTTTTTGGATGGGAATAGATATATTTTGGGTGGTTGGATGTTTGTAATTGCCAATATTGCTTTTGGTGCTTCGATTGTAGTTTATAATTCAATTTTGAATGATATCTCGACAATCGACGAACGAGATAACGTATCATCGAAAGGCTGGGCATTCGGTTACATCGGTGGTGGTTTGCTGCTTCTGATTAATCTTGTTTTCTTTAACAATGCGGGAAATTTTGGAATAAGCACATCAGATGCTGTCCGTATTTGCCTAGCATCAGCAGGAGCCTGGTGGTCTGTTTTCACTGTATTTCCTTTAATGTGGATAAGAAAATACAAAAATCAGATAAAGAAACAAAATAAAAAACCAATAAAAATATTAAAGGGTGGTTTCGAGCAGTTTATTGATACGTTCAAAAATGCCAAGAAATATCCAAGAACGCTATATTTTTTGATTGCATATTTGATGTATAACGATGGAGTGCAAGCAGTAATTGCACTTGCAGCACAATTTGGACAGGAAGAACTTGGTCTGGAAATGTCTTTTTTGACATTTGTAATATTGATTGTTCAGTTTGTTGCTTTTGGTGGTGCATTATTTTTCGGTAAACTTGCCAATTATTTAGGAACAAAAAAAGCATTAGCAACAAGCATTACTATATGGATCTGCGCAATTATTTTCGCATTTGGATTTTTATACGGAAAAACTGAATTTTTAATTTTAGGGCTGACAATTGGCTTAGTAATGGGTGGCACCCAGGCTTTGAGTCGTTCGCTTTTTTCCAAAATCATTCCTAAAAATCAAGAAGCAGAGTATTTCAGTTTCTATGAAATTAGTGAACGTGGGACAAGCTGGCTTGCACCATTGCTTTTTGGTTTGGTGTACCAATTTACTGCATCATATCGGCTGGCAATATTATCGCTACTTGTATTTTTTGTTATAGGTTTATATATGCTTTTACGAGTTAAATTAGAAAAAGCAATTATTGATTCACAATCCTAATTATAAAATTTTATCTTAATATATCTTCCAAAGCAACTCGTGCGTCTGTTTGTTCGTCTCTGTATTTCACAATTATCGGTGTATAAATACCAAGTCCATAATTTTCAGCGAAATAACCTTTAACTTTTCTGCTGCCTGCAACAACAACAGCGGAACGTGGGACTTCCAAAGGTTTATCGTTCGAACCTTTGATAATTCGATTATGAACAATGTCGTATATTGGAGTAGATGCTGTTAAAATAACTCCTGACGCAATAATTGCGTTTTGACGGACAAGCACACCCTCGTAGATACCACAATTGCCACCAATTAACACATTGTCTTCTATTATCACGGGACGAGCGCCTATTGGTTCAAGAACACCGCCAATTTGAGCAGCTGCGCTAATATGCACATTTTTCCCGATTTGAGCGCAAGTGCCAACAAGCGCGTGGGAATCAACCATACTACCAGAATCTACGTAAGCACCAATGTTAATATACATAGGGGGCATACAAATAACACCCTTCGCAATGTATGCACCAGTTCTAATCGAAGAACCACCAGGAACTAATCTAATATTATCTTGTAGAGAAATTTGTTTTAATGGCAAAGTATGCTTGTCAAAAAAACAAAAATCATCTGAAATGGACATATCAATTAATTTCCCATACCGAAAGAGTATCAATATACCTTCTTTCACCCAAGTATTAATTATCCATTCCTCATTAATTTTTTCTGCAGCACGAATCTTCCCTTGATTCAGAAGGGAAATAAATTCATCAACAAATTGCTGTAACTCTAAATGTGAACAATGCTCATAATTCAGTTTAACATGAGCAATCTTCTCTTGTATTGTATCCATAAATAACTCTATTTAAGTTGTTGAGATTACTTCTTCAATATTGTTAAAGATACGAAGAACTTTATGTAAATGAGTAACTTCAAGTAAATATTTAACTTTTTCAGGCACATTTACCAAAGCAAAAGATATATCCGAATTGCGCAATGTGCTCATTGTTCCAACAAGCATACCTAAACCTGTACTATTGATAACCTCGACTTCGCATAAATCAGCAATAATAGCACTAACATTTTGTTCTTTACATTTTTGAATAGCAAGATTAAATTCTAATGCATCATTCCCACCAAGAACTTGCTTTTTCAATAAAATTTTTGCAATTTTCGTTTCATTAGATAAGAATTCTATGTTATATGAATTATCTTGGTTCATTGCGCAATCCTGTTTAAGTTAATTATTCAATAATACAAAAAAAAATATTGCATTCAAAATACAATTTGTGTAATTATCATTTTATCTGATAAATCGCAAAAAATTATTAATTTGCAAAATCATATTATGCAAATTTGAGGTTAATAATGGCAGAACAATTGAATGAGCAAGATTTAAGACGTTTCGAAGAACTCGAACTGCTCGAAAAAGCAGGAATTGAGGTTTATCCATATAGTTTTAATAAAACTCACTCTACTAAATTTATCTTAAAGAACTTTAATGACGAAAAATCAGAAGAATTGTTCAATGTCGGTGTTGCTGGACGTATTTCTGCAATTAGACGAATGGGGAAAGCAAGCTTTTTCCACATTGCAGATGAAACTGGTAAAATTCAAATTTATATGAAAAAAGATGATTTACCTGATTTTTACGAAAACACAAAATTACTTGATATAGGCGATATTATTGGAGTTGAAGGCTTTACATTTAGAACTAAGACTGGTGAAATCACTATTCACGCAAGAAAGGTTTCTCTTCTTGCAAAATGTCTGAGAACATTACCGGTTGTAAAAGAAGAAATTGATGAACAAGGCAATAGGATTGTATATGATGCTTTTGCTGATAAAGAGTTACGTTACCGTCGAAGATATGTTGATTTAATTGTAAATCCGGATGTTAAAAATACATTTATCAAACGTTCGAAAATTATTTCTTACATACGAAAGTTTTTTGATGAAAAAGGTTGGCTAGAAGTTGATACACCTATTCTGCAAACTATATATGGTGGAGCAACAGCAAGACCATTTATTACACATTTGAATGCTCTGGATATTACATTATACTTACGGATAGCAGTGGAATTATATTTGAAACGCCTGATTGTAGGCGGTTTTGAGGGAGTATATGAAATTGGAAGAAACTTCCGTAATGAAGGGATGGACCGCACTCATAACCCTGAATTTACAATGTTAGAACTTTACGTTGCTTACAAAGACTACAACTGGATGATGGATTTAACAGAAGAACTAATCTCAAAAACTGCATTAGAAGTCAATGGTTCTTATGAAGTAGAATTTGACGGTAAATTAATTAGTTTAAAACCACCGTTTCGTAGAGCAAAGATGTTTGATTTATTCAAGCAATATACAGGATACGAGCTTAAAGGAAAATCGCGTGATGAACTATTCGAAATAGCAAAGAAACTAAACGTTGATGTAGATGATAATGCCTCATCAATGAAAATACTTGATGAAATATTTGGTGCAAAAGTTGAAGAACATCTTTTACAACCAACTTTTGTGATAGATTATCCTCTTGAAATGTCTCCACTTGCCAAAAAACATAGAAGCGAGGAAGGTCTTGTTGAGCGCTTTGAATTATTTGTAAATGGGAATGAACTTGCAAATGCTTTCAGCGAACTTAACGACCCACGAGACCAGCAGCAACGTCTTGAAGAACAAGCAAGAATTAGAGCTGCAGGAGATGAAGAAGCGATGGTTGTTGATGAGGACTTTTTATACTCTCTTGAAGTTGGGATGCCACCGACAGCGGGCTTAGGAATTGGAATTGACAGACTTGTGATGCTACTTACTGGTGAAAGTTCAATACGCGATGTCATACTATTTCCTATGATGCGACCCGAGAAAAACAAATAAAAATGAACGATTACTTTAAAATAAATAAAGCAACAAAAAACTCAATTTTTATTAATATTGGTCTTTTTGTTGTTACATTTATAACCTGCTCAATTGCTGGTACACAGTGGGCTAATGTTGATTTTACAGAAATATTAAACTGGCACTTTGGTTTTACTTATGCAATCTTGATTCTCACTTTTTTGTCGGCCCATGAATTTGGGCATTATTTTGCTGCAAAGTATCATGGAGTAGATGCAACATTACCATATTATATACCATTTCCGATACCTATTGCAGCAAATTTCGGAACTTTTGGTGCTGTTATAAAAACTCGTTCACCTATTCCAAGTAGCAAGGCACTTTTCGATATTGGAGCGGCAGGACCGATTGCTGGATTTATCGTGTCATTAATTTTTCTTATCTATGGTTTTATGACACTTCCATCTATTGATTACCTTTATTCAATTCATCCAGAATACATTACGCTTTACGGAGGGGAAATACCTAATAAAAGCTTGTTTTTCGGAGATACTATACTTTTTTGGATACTTGCTAAAATATTCGCCAACTCCAATGGTTTTTTACCCCCAATGAATGAAATATATCATTACCCTTTTTTAAATGTAGGATGGTTTGGCTTATTTGTTACTACGTTAAATATGCTTCCAATTGGTCAACTCGATGGCGGACATATTGTTTATGCGATGTTTGGAAAATCTAAGCACGCTAAAATTGCTCGAACATTCTGGGGCATTTTGATGATCCTGGGTCTATTTTCGCTACTCGGTGTTTTATACGAAACACTAAAAGTAGATAACCCCAACAAAATCATTATATGGTTTCAAGACTTATTATTGCCCTCTCTATCTTTTGTTGACTCACACTTCCCTTTTATTTTTCAATCGTGGTTTGGATGGTTAGTATGGGCATTGGTTACGAGATTTTTTGTTAAGTTAGATCACCCACCGGTGCTTCATGAATGTGATATTGGAGCAGTTCGGAAAACGATTGGATGGATTACTATCATAATATTATTTCTTTCATTTTCTTATAATGGAATTTATTTTGTAGAATGATAAATATTTTAGAGAACATATCATTAAAACATTATAATACATTTGGGATAGACATCAAAGCAAGATATTTCGTTAAAGTTCGCTGCATAGACGATCTTACTGCTTTACTGCAAACAAAGCATTTTCAGGAAAATCGTAGAATAATTATAGGAGGAGGTTCCAATTTATTATTTAGACACGATTTTCAAGGAATAATTATCTTGGTCGAAATCAAAGGCGTCCACTACCAAGGTTCAACTCAATCAAGTACAATTTTAAAAGTTGGAGCAGGGGAAAACTGGAATGAATTTGTTGAACTTTGTGTAAAAAACCGTTTGTATGGCATAGAAAACTTAGTTTATATTCCCGGCAAAGTTGGAGCTGCACCTGTGCAAAATATTGGTGCTTATGGTGTAGAACAAAAAGATTTTCTTCACAAAGTAGAATACTTCGATATTTCAACTGGCAAAATTGTAATTTTACATCAAGCAGAATGTAAATTTGATTACCGTAGTTCAATTTTTAAAAACGAGCTTGAAGACAAAGCCATAATAACGAATGTGTATTACGAGCTTTCAAGAGAATGGAAACCCAACATCAATTACAAAGACATCAAGCAAGAACTGGATAAATTCACATTTGTGGAGCCTGATGCAGAATATGTGATGAATACAGTAAAAAGAGTGCGAAAAAACAAATTGCCTGCACCTTCGGATATTGGGAATGCGGGAAGTTTCTTTAAAAATCCGGTTGTCGATGAACAATATTTTTATACCTTAAAAGAAAAATATCCAGACATTCCCTATTTTCAATTGGATAACCAATATAAAATTCCAGCAGCATATTTAATTGAAAAATGCGGTTGGAAAGGATACCGCTCAGGAAATTGTGGTGTTTACGACCATCATTCATTAATATTAGTTAATTACGGAAATGCATCAGGAGAAGAAATTTTTCAACTCTCTGAGAACATCAGACAATCTGTTCAAGATGAATTTGGGATTTTGCTTGAACGAGAAGTAATCGTCGTTGAATAACTATTTCATATTTTTTTTAATTGCTCTAAATCATCAAAATGAAAGCGTGTTTGGCCAATAATTTGATACTTCTCGTGACCTTTGCCTGCAACCAACACAATATCTTCATTATTTGAATTATTTACTGCATAGCGTATTGCCTCAGAACGTTCGGCAATTTCAACAACCTTTGATTTATTATCAATCGGGATTCCATCAATAATATCTTTTCTAATGCTTGCAGGTTCCTCTGTCCGAGGATTATCATCAGTAACGACAACAATATCTGCAAGTTGAGATGCAATATTGCCCATCTTAGGCCGTTTAGAACGATCACGATCTCCCCCACACCCGAACACACAAATTAGTTTAGAGTTTTGATGTCCAGAGTTTTGAAGAATTTCTCTACAGGTGAGCAAAGCTTTTTCGAGTGCATCGGGAGTATGCGCATAATCAACAATTCCTATGGCACCTGTTCGCAATTTAATTGAGGACATCCGACCTTCGGCAGGAGATACGTCTTTCATAGCAGTTGAAATATCATCTGGATTGTATCCAAGCTCAATACAAGCAGCAACAGCAAGTGAAGAATTATCAATATTGAATTTCCCCAAAAGTGAGGTTTCTATATTCAAATCGAAAATATCTGTTGACATTTGGAAAGAAATTCCATCCCGCATTATTTTTTCATTATATATAAAATATTTATTTGTATTATTCCTACCAACAAAAACAATGTTATTGCATTTACAATTTGAAACCATAAAATTAGCCCATTCGGTGTCACCCTGCACAACCGCAATAGATTCGGGCTTTAAATTATCGAATAGAATTTTTTTTGCAGACGCATAATTCTCCATATTTTTATGATAATCCAGGTGGTCGTGCGTAAGATTAGTGAATACTGCAACATCAAAGTCAATACCAAACACTCTTTTCTGCTCTAATGAGTGAGATGATACTTCCATAACAACGCATTGAACTCCATTTGTTGC
This sequence comes from Eximiradius sp., assembly GCA_937127445.1. Taxonomy (GTDB): domain Bacteria; phylum Bacteroidota; class Ignavibacteria; order Kapaibacteriales; family UBA2268; genus JAKIZO01. The sequence goes on from CAKZLY010000002.1 coordinate 39,699, forward strand.
CATTTCTTTAAAGATACGGCAAAGTTCAAAAGATTCAGGAGTTGTGTGCGTCGCGTTATAAAAACGATTGAGGAAATAAATCCCCGTAGTGCCAATAATCCCAACTTTTAGCCCCATTTTTTCTAAAATTTGAGCTATTAGAAAAGTAGTTGTAGTTTTCCCATTTGTTCCAGTTACACCAATCATTTTCATATAACGGGTAGGATCATCAAACCACCAATGTGAAATTTCAGCAAGTGCTTGTCGTGAATTATCTACTTTGATAAAAGTAACATCATCGTATAATTCTGGAATTTTTTCGCAAACAATTGTTTTGCAGTTTTGCTTTATAACATCAGGAATAAAACTATGAGCATCAACTTTTGCGCCTTGCATAGCAACAAAAAGTGTACCGGAGGAGACCAATCTTGAATCATAACTAATTGAAGATATCTTTCTGTCAACTAAATTTATTATTTCACTATAAGATAATTTTTTGAGTAAGTCCGAAAGCTTTTTCATAAGAATTTCAATTAATTTAAAAAATATGCATAAATTAATAGACAAAAATAGTAAAAATAATTGAAAAGTGAAGAAAATACTAATAATATTCATGATAGTTGCCTTAACCAACAGCAACTTATATTCAAACAATTTCTCTAATGATTGGAAAGAATTTAGGGAAGACTACCACCAATTATTTAGAAATGTTTCAAATACCAAGTTAAAAGATTTAGCAGCACCCTCTGCAATTGTCTTAAGTTCTTTGCTTGCAGCTCAATTCGATGAAGAAGTTCGAAATATTTTTAAATCTATTGATGATAATAATTTCAATCAATTTCAAATAGTTGCTAATCAATTAGGAGAACCAATTTCTTTTTGTGTATTTCCTGGACTTGTATATGGCTCTGGCCATATCTTCAACTCTAAAGCAATGAGAAAAACCGGCCGGCTTATGTACGAAAGCGTATTGCTAAATGGATTAATAACCGGAATATTAAAGACAACTCTTGGAAGAGCCAGACCATATGTCGAATCAGGCAATTCACGTTTTGAGCATTTTACATACAAAGATGATAATTTCATGTCGATGCCATCTGGACATACTTCTATGGTGTTTGCGATGGCAACAATATTATCGTATAGAAGCAGAAGTACATTATTATCGATAATATATTATGCTATGGCTGGTTCAACAGGAATGGCAAGAATTTATTTCGATAAACATTGGTTTTCAGATATAATTGCAGGCGCAATGATTGGAACAGCTTCATCATTGCTTATAATTAACGCTGAAAAAAGTAGAAAAAATAATATAGAAACAACTGAAATACCTATTATTCAATTCAATATCACTATAGATAAAATTAAATTTTGATAATATTATATCCAAACAAAGTTACAAATAAAATAAATAATTTAAATTACCACTTAAGCAAATTAACTTCATCAACAAAAACGGTTTGTTTGAGTCTATATAGAGCAAGCACGATTGCAAGTCCAATAGCTGCTTCAGCAGCTGCAATAGCCATCACAAAGAAAACAAACAATTGGCCAAGTGTATCACCAAAATATATAGAGAATGAAACGAAAGTTAAATTGACAGAATTCAACATAATTTCAATAGACATAAAGATAATGATAGCATTTCTACGAGTAAGAACACCAACAGCACCAATAACAAATAATATTGCCGAAAGCACTAAATAAAATTCCAAAGGTATATTAGTGATTAGCATAATGTTCCTCATTACATTAGTTTTCGTTTTGCAAGTAACACAGCACCAATTATTGCAGCAGTTAGCAAAAGCCCAATGGCTTCGAACTGAACTATGTAGTTTGTAAACAACGAACGTCCAATGACTTGAACAGTTGTAAAATTCAAATTATGACTGGGGAAAGATGTAGGTTCTGGATGCAGATTAATAAACGCATAGATAACAGCCAATCCAAAAGTACCTGCTAATACAATACCACCAAAATTATTAAATGTTATTTTCTTTTCAAAAGATTGATCTTTGCTTAAATTAAGAAGCATAATAACAAAGACAACAAGCACCATAATAGCACCAGCATAAACCAAAATTTGCATAACAGCAACAAATTGAGCATTAAGAGTAAGATAAAGTCCTGCCAACATAAAAAAATGAACAACAAGCGCTATTGCCGACCGGATAGGATGTTTTGTTGAAATTGTTACAATTGCAGAAGCAACCGCAAGTACAGACAATATAATAAAGAAAAAATAGCTTATATTCATTATTATTCATCAAAGATATCAAACAACTGTTAAAATACGAATTAGATAACGAAATGGCATAATTATTATTTTTCTCTACTATACGTAAAAAATGGTTTAATAGTTGAAAAATCAATAAATATTGTTTTGAATAAAAAGAAAAATTCTTTAAATTAAGGTAGCATCTATTTTTTTCAACATTATTAAATTGTTTCCAAATTTTAAGGTATTTCTATGTCCATATTAAAACAAAGACTTGGTGAAATTCTACCAAAACAGGTAGAAGAAATCAGACAATTTTTAAACGAGTACGGAGATAGAATTGTCTCCGATGTTAAGTTAGCACAGGTATATGGTGGACTGCGAGGAGTAAAGGCATTAGTTTGCGATACCTCAGAAGTTCCACCAGACAAGGGTCTTATAATACGCGGGATACCACTGAAAGACTTAGTTGATAAGCTTCCGGAAGAAGTATTTTGGTTGTTACTCACAGGTGAAATGCCAAATGATACTGAATTACGCGATTTGCAGAACGAATTATTAGCACGTCAGAGAGTTCCAGACTACGTTTGGAAAGTAATTGACTCAATGCCAGAAAATTCTCACCCAATGGCAATGTTCAATACCGCAATTCTTGTAATGGAGATTGAATCTGAATTTGCAAGAAGATATTCAGAAGGATTGCCAAAATCAGAGTATTGGATACCTACACTGGAAGATGCTCTAAATATTATTGCTAAACTTCCTTCAATCGCTGCTTACGTTTATAGAAAGAGATTTAATAAAGGACCACGTATTGAACCAGCCAATGATTTAGATTGGGCGGCTAATTATGCTTATATGCTCGGAATTGATGACCCCAACGGTGAATTCCGTCAATTAATACGATTATATTTAACGTTGCATTGCGACCACGAAGGTGGAAACGTCTCGTCTTTCTCTGCTGCTACTATTAATTCTGGACTGTCTGATTTGTATTATGCACTATCAGGAGGTTTAAACGGGCTTGCCGGACCGCTTCACGGGCTTGCAAATCAAGAGTGCCTGGCTTGGGTACTTGATACAATGGGAAAATTTGGTGGAGCACCTACCGAAGAACAACTTGAAAAGTATGCTTGGGATACATTAAATTCAGGGAAAGTTATCCCTGGCTATGGTCACGCTGTATTGAGAATAACCGACCCAAGATTTGAAGCCTTTTTGGAATTTGGCAAAAAGTATATGCCAAACGATCCCGTATTTAAAACAGTTGCAAGAGTATTCAACGTTGTTCCAAATGTTTTATCACAAGTTAAAAAGATTAAGGATCCATGGCCAAACGTTGACGCAGGTTCAGGTGCGTTACTATATCACTATGGAATACAGGAATTTAGCTATTACACTGTTCTGTTTGCTGTATCCCGTGCTTTGGGTATTTGTGCGCAGAATATTATTGCTCGTGCTTATGGTTTGCCAATTATCAGACCAAAATCACTTCCTACTGCTAAATTTAAAGAAATCATTGAAAAACAGTAATTTATGCTTGATAAAAAACACAAGAGCCGCTTCTCGAAAACAAAGCGGCTCTTTCATATTTAATACTTACAAATAATCACTTCTACTTTTCTAATAATCCTTTTCCACTTTTCTTTATCTTGCCTTGTCCTTTAAGTTTCTTTCTAAAATTATCAAGCAAACCGTTAATAAAAATGTTGCTTTTATCAGTTGAATAATTTTTGGAAATTTCAATAATTTCATTAATTGTAACTTTTTCCGGAATTTCTGGAAAATAAATAAATTCGGCAAGAGCCATATTAATGAGAATTCTATCTATAAGAGCAATTCTCTCTATTTCCCAGTGACGAACTTCTTCTTTAATTAGATTAATTGTAAAATCTTTCAATTCAATTGAAGCATTAATTAGGCTTTTAGCAAAATTAATATTATCTTCTTTCCAGAGAATTGGAATATCAGATTCTAATTCAATAATTTGCTCTTGTTTAAGAAGAACACCCTGTGGTGGATTAGCAGGTTCAAATGTATAATCTCGATAGAAAATATTGGTAAAAAGAAAATCTAAATCACTTCCTGAAACTTCAAAAGCAACCAAAATTTGCAAAACTTTTTCTCTAACAAGCCGTCGCGAACCAGTGATTTTTTTACTTTTGCTTAACGGATATAATTCAATTTCAGATAATAACATATTTTAAAGAACGTTAGTATTATTATACTACAAAATTACAGAAATATTATATAATTTCAAATTATATAATATAAGAATACCTCTTAAGAGCATATACTCCTAATAGGTAACTTCGAAAAAAGATAAACCTTTAACTTTCATTCTTTATGAATAGCATCAGCTACTGCTATTGCAATTATATTGAAAATATCATCTACATCAGAACCACGCTGAAGTATATGAACAGAACGTTCCATACCAAGCAAAGCAGGACCGATTAGTCTCATACCGCCTATCTTTCCAAGCAGTTTATAAGCAATATTGCCCGCGTCAAGATTTGGGAAAATTAGAACATTTGCACCTGATTTCAGAATGCTAAATGGGAAAGTTTCACTAATGATATCAGGAGAGACTGCTGTATCTGCCTGCATTTCGCCATCAACTACTAATTCAGGTGATTTTTGGCGAATTATTTCCAAAGCTTTACGCATTTTTTCAGGCGATACACCATAAGCAGAACCGAAATTACTATAAGTGAGCAAAGCAACTTGCGGAATAATATCGAAATTAGCAGTAAAATCAGCAGTTGCAAGTGCTATATCGGCAATAGCTTCGGGAGTAGGATCAATATTAAGTGTTGTGTCCGCGAGGAAAAAGGCTTTATTTTTAGATGAGACAATATAACAGCCACAAGCGTGGCTATACTTTGGATCTCTGCCAATTATTTCAAGCGCTGGACGCACAGCATCTGGATAGTGAGTGCTAACACCTGTAACCATGGCATCAGCATCACCAAGATGAACCATCATAGCAGCGAAGTAATTCCGACGAAAACGCAACCTATCAAAAGCTTCTTGCCGAATAATACCTTTCCTTTGACGCAAAGCTAAAAACTCATCAATATATTTATTAAGATCGTCAAAATTCATCGGGTCAATAATTTGCATATCGGAAATATCAATTCCGTGTTCCTGTGCTACTTCTTCGATCACTTTTGGATTACCGAGAAGAATAGGTTTTGCTATTTTTGAATCAATAGCATTCAGTGCTGCACGCATAATTTTTGGATTGTCACCTTCGGGCAGCACAACTGACTTTGGATTTTGACTTGCTCTTTTGAAAATAGGGGTCATTATTACTTGTGCTCTTCCCATTCGAATATTTAGTTGACGCTTATATTCTTCGAAATCTTCAATTTTTTTGCGAGCAACTCCAGTATCCATAGCAGCTTTAGCAACTGCCGGAGCAACCCACGTGAGGACTCGGGGATCAAATGGCTTTGGAATAATATATTCTCGCCCAAATTTCATTTCTTTTACACCGTAAGCACGTTTTACGCTGTCTGGCACTTCTTCTTTTGCAAGAGCAGCTAATGCATATGCAGCAGCGAGTTTCATTTCCTCATTAATCGCTTTGGAATGTACATCCAATGCACCGCGAAAGATGAAAGGAAACCCAAGAACATTATTGACTTGATTTGGATAATCAGAGCGTCCTGTTGCCATAATAACATCCGACCGTGCTTCAAGAGCATCTTCATATGAAATCTCAGGGTCAGGATTTGCCATAGCAAAAATAATTGGGTTGTCCGCCATAGAACGCACCATGTCTTTTGTTACAACGTTCCCTTGTGATAGCCCTGCAAAAACATCTGCACCGACAAGAGCGTCTGCAAGAATACGAGCATCTGTTTCAACAGCAAACTCTTCCTTATAAGCATTCATCCCTTTAGTTCTACCTTTATAAATCACTCCTTGTGAATCGCACATAATGATGTTTTCTTTCTTTACACCAAGTGAAACATAAAATTTTGCACAAGCGATACCAGAAGCACCAGCGCCATTGAACACAACTTTAACTTTATCAATTTTTTTATCAACAATTTCAAGAGCATTTAGCAAGGCAGCACCAGAAATAATCGCTGTCCCGTGTTGGTCGTCGTGAAAAACAGGTATATCAAGGCGCTTTTTCAGCTCTTCTTCTATTACAAAACATTCGGGTCCTTTTATATCTTCGAGATTAATTCCACCAAAAGTCGGAGCAATTACTTCAATAACTCTTATTAATTCATCTACGTCTTTTGAAGCAAGTTCAATATCAAACACGTCAATATCAGCGAAAGACTTAAAAAGAACTCCTTTTCCTTCCATAACAGGTTTCCCAGCAAGAGGGCCAATATCTCCGAGACCGAGCACAGCAGTACCATTGGAAATAACAGCAACAAGGTTACCTTTGGCAGTGTACTCGTAAACTAAACTTTCATCACGATAAATTTCGCGACAAGGTTCAGCCACACCTGGTGAATAAGCAAGGGATAAATCTCTTTGTGTAACACAAGGCTTTGTAGTAACAACTTCAATTTTGCCTTTACGCCCCATACTGTGGTACAGTAAGGCATCTTCTTTACGAATTTTCATAGATTCACCTTTTTGAAATGGAAATAACGAGAACTACTGCAAAAGTAATAATTAATTATTCTAAATACAATATTTTTTCTCGATTAATTTATATATTTATATTTTTTTGTAATTTTGAAAGTATTTATTTGTAAAAGGGTATTTTTATGGGCAAAATATTCAATGCTAATAGAATTTCTTCAATGACAACTTCGATATTTGCTACAATGAGCAAACTTGCATTTGATTATAAAGCAACAAATTTAGGACAAGGTTTTCCTGATTTTGATGGACCACAATGGCTTATGGATGCTGCATATGAGGCAATGAAGTCAGGGAAAAATCAATATGCACCAAGTTCAGGTATTTTTTCTCTGAAAAAAGCAATTATCGATTATCATAAAAAATATTACGATTTAGATTGGACGCAGGATGAAGTAATTGTTACTGCTGGTGCAACGGAAGCCTTGTTCTCTACAATTATGGCATTCATCGAACCGGATGATGAAGTAATTATTTTCGAACCATTTTATGATTCATATCTTGCTGATATTACTCTTGCAGGAGGACATCCTATTGCCATAACTCTGAAAAAACCTAATTTCTTATTTGATTTAGATGAACTTGCCTCTGCTATTACAGATAAAACAAAAATGATAATTGTTAACACACCTCACAATCCAACTGGCAAAATCTTTACAAAAGATGAACTAGAATATATAGCCTCACTTGCAATTAAGTACGATTTGCTTGTTCTTACAGATGAAGTATATGAATTTTTAACATTCGATAATTCTACTCACATTCCAATGGCTTCAATTGAAGGAATGAAAAAAAGGACAATTACAATTTCATCGACAGGCAAAACTTTTGGTATGACAGGTTGGAAAATCGGTTATGCAATTGCAAATGAAACTCTTGCTGCTGCTATTCAAAAGGTGCATCAGTGGACAACTTTTGCTGTTAATACTCCTGCTCAACACGCTATGGCTTATGCTTTTTCAAAATTGGACGATTATTTGCCTGAATTTCGAAAGCTATATCAGGAGAAACGAAATTTAATATATAACGAATTGTTAAAAACTAAATTTATTCCACACAAACCGCTCGGAAGTTATTTCATAATGGTAGATATTCCATCCAATATTTTTACTGATGATGTTCACACTGCAATGAAGCTTGTCAAAGATTACGGAGTTGCGACAATTCCCCCTTCCGTGTTTTATATAAAAAGCGAGGAAGGACAAACAATGTTAAGATTGTGCTTTGCTAAAGAAAACAGCACAATTATTGAAGGAATAAGCAAAATGGCGAAAGTATAATTTGGTTTATTCTATTGATTTACTTATATTAACTATTATTTAATAGTTGAAAATGATTTTCATTTGGTAAACAAATGAATGTTAAAGTTATTTTTAGAAATGCATTTTTTGGTGCATTATTTTTGCTTTTTTCAATCAGTTGCAATTCTGGAAACACTAACGATTGTAGAAACAAGCCAAATCCATACAAATTACCATTAATACAATGTATTTCAGATTACAATTCATTGGTGTTGCAAAATCCAAATATGGAATTAGTTGATTTAGAGGAATATATACCGAATATAAAATTAGATATACGATATGCAACTGAAAACAATTTTACAGGCAAAATAATTTACACAACGGCTAAGGCTTATGCTCGCAAACCTGTTGCAATGGCTCTTAAACATCTTCAAGATTCATTAAACAAATTAGGATTAGGGTTAAAAATATATGATGCATACAGACCTTATTTAGCAACTTTAAAATTTTATGAAGTTTATCCCGATAACAATTTTGTAGCAAATCCTAAATTTGGTTCCCGACACAATCGTGGATGTGCAATTGATTTAACTTTGATTAATTTATCAACAGGCAATGAAATTCCTATACCAACATCATTCGATGATTTTACAGAAAAAGCACACCCTGACTATCCGAATTTACCTGATGAAGTAATTAATAATCGCTCATTCCTTTTTAATATTTTGTCTCATTTCGGATTTACTCATTACTTAACAGAATGGTGGCATTTCGACTACCAAGGCTGGGAAAATTATCCTTTGATGGATTTATCATTTGAGGAATTGAAAAAGAAATAACCATAATAGCAAACCAATAAATAACTACTCTGAAATATTAGTATTATTCAGAAAATTCTTGATTTTTTGACACTTTTTGCACAATCATTTCAGCAATGGCACATAAAATTGCTAGTAGTAGCATAATACTCCATAACTCAGTCCCAATTCTTGCTCGCTTCAAATCGTGTGACAATTGAAAGTAATTTGTGAGAATAAATATGTTCTTGTTATGAATAGTTCTCGAATTTAGATATGAGAGGATATTTGAAACATCGGGTTTTTGAATATAAGACTCATTTTTAGGCATATTCAATGAAAAAACGTAAGCAATTTTGTTTTGTGAATTAATGAGTTGATAAACACCTGCTTCATTGAATAATTCAAGTGATAAAGCAGCCCCAGATTGCAGCAAAGGAAGTTGAACTACAGTTTGATTCCCCGACGGGTCAATTAGCTTAAAGTTTTGGTTAGGAGATAATTTTCTTGGTATCATTACAGTTTGCTTACTCCCAACATCAAAAGAATAGCCTAATGTAATAGAAGAAGACAAATAAAAGACACTTCTAAAAATCAGCGATGGAAATAGTGAAAGCAACGGGAAATTGCTCCAATTTAAATTTGGTGCAACAGCAAAGTACAGGCATTTTCCATCTCCATATTGATTCTCAGATAAGAAATAGCCATCTTGGGATTCAATTATTGGAACACCTGTATTCACAGGTAAAATTGTAAATATTTTTGGATTGTCAATTTGGTTCAGGTTGACGCCATCGCCTGCAAGTTTGAACATTCCATCAAAGATTGGATGCTTTACATCTAAATTAGAGAAATTGACAGGAGATTTTTCTGAAAAATTCTTTTTTTCTGATAGAGCAAATCCAAATTCTGCAAGGGAATTACGATAGTTTTCATTTATTGGGTCGGATGGGAAAAATATCGCTGAGCCGCCGCTGGATACGTATTCTCTTATTCGATTTCTATTGCTTTCAGAAAAATTTGAAAAATTGAGTATTAAGCAATCAAACTTATTTAAATCAAGATTATTAACCGAGTTTTCATCATAAAAAGATGTATTTATTTGATTTTGAGCATCATCTGTTGAAAACAAAGCTTTTAAAAAGAAGTTGTTAGAAGTTTCACCAAAGATTGCAACGTTAGGTTTTTCTGGAATAATAAACCCAAAATAACGGTTATTATCAGGAATGAAAGCATCATTTTCAAGTTCAATAGCTGCGGATACGACTCCTGGTTTTTGAATTTGTGCGGCGATAGGAATTGACTTTATAGCATTAGCTTGAATGTCAAATGTTTTTTGAGCAACTTTCTGTTTGTTGAATAGAAGGCTAATTAAAGCACCTTTTACATCTTTATCAGAATGATTTTTGACAGTAACGGAAAGCTCAACTGTTTTTCCAATAGAGAAAAATTTGGTAAGAACATCTATCGAATCAACAGATAGATTTTCAAAATTACTACTTGACGAATAACCAATCGGAATGAAGTAAATAGCAATGTTTCTATTATTAAGTTTTAAGGAATCCTCTGAATGGAAAACATTTTTCTGTGCATCTGAAATAATAAACAACTCTTTCGAAAAATTATTAGCATTTTGAAAAAATTTGGCAGCTAATCTCATTGAATTATCTAATGAAGCAGGTATAGGATGCAATTTAATCTGAGAAAGCGACCGAATTAATAAATCTTTGTTCTTCGTAAATGCAGGTTGAAAAGTATTATTCATACTCGACATTTCAATAATGAGAGCTTCGTCTCCTTCTTTCATAGAATTAATAATTTTCTCGGCACTTTTCTTTGCCTGAATAAATCGATTACCGAACTCATCAGATATATCCATACTGTAAGAGTTATCTATTAGAATAATAATGCTTGATTTAGCGTAATTCTCAAATCCAGGAATTGAACCTTCAATAATTGGTCGAGCAAATGCAAGAACAGTAAAAGTAATTATAAGGGTTCGTAGTATCAACAAAATGATTTGTTTTATTTTCAATCTTTTAATTTTTGTCTTTTGTAGTTCTTTTAAAAACTTTAAAGATGAAAATTCAATATTCTTTAGCTTCCGTAAATTAAGAAGGTGTAATAGTACTGGTATTGAAGCAGCAATTAAGCCAAGTAGAAACAATGGATTTATAAAATTCATAATAGTTCAAATAAATAAAAAACAAATCAATTCAAAACAACAGGTTTAGACAAAATTGGTGGTTTTTTGAAATCGTCATCGCTTGATTTAATTTCACCATCTTCAAGTAATATGTCAAAAGTAGTTATGCTGGCGGGGAGATACGATTTACCACCAGTCATAAATGGATTAGCAACAGAGTTTGCTAAATAATTATAAACAAATTGATTTTTCCCAACAAAAATAATATCTTTAAAAGATTGAGCAGAAATATTATTAACAAAAGTTCCACGAATTAGTTCTTCTTTGCCATCAGGAAAAACTTTATAAGCAAGAGTTATTAGTAATTTATTCCCGCCACGCGGAATATCAATATTCCCAAAAGTTAAGCCATATAAACCAGTATAAAGAATATTAAGATTTTGTATTTTCTTGACAATAATACCATAAGGCAGTTCGCGAGCTTTTATAAGTTTTATTAATTTACTTTTCAATTCGTTGTAAGATAGCTGATTCTTATTTGCTGATAAAATAAGATTACTAATCATAGCGGAACCACCTCTGTTATGTCCATTACTCTGCTTGACACGACGAGTAGGCACACGCGAAGACATCAAAGATTTTAAGTAACCATTCTCAACTAATAGAACATCTTGTGCAGGTATCCCATCATCATCAATTTTGTAATACCCAAATAATTGAGTGCCCTTATAATCAGAAAGATTAGGTTTTGCCCAAACAGAAATAAATTCAGGCAGGACTCTACCACCAATTTTATTTTGAAAGAGAGAGAACTGAACATCATCAGTAAAAAAGCCACCGTCCATTATAGGTTTTCTTTGAGCAACAAGATTTGGAGCAAAAATTTGAGCCACTAATTCAGCAGAAGCTTGTTCAGTAAATAATATGGGACCGTTGTAAGCCTCATCTATTGTTGATGCCTGCTTCAATTGTGAAACATTCTGGGCCACAAGTTTTGCACCGTTTATAAGTGAATCAAGTGAAGGCAGTTTTTCAGGTGTTCTGCTATAGGAGGAGAAGAAATCAAAAACAAGCATACCATCAGTAGATTGAGTTGCTGCAATAACTTCTACCCCACACTGAGTATTTCTTTTGATGTATTCAGTTCCTTCACTGTTAATATAGTAAACAAATTCGTCGATACCTTCAACTGTAGTTCTGGAAACATCAATATTATTATAGTTTCTAAAAACATAGGAAACTTTCTTAGCAATTTCTTCTAACTTATTAATGTCAAATTTAACCAGATAATTAGTATCAATAGACTTATACGATGGAGTTTTAAGGAAATCGGGCGTTGTATCTCTTCTTATTTTATTTTTAAGCGAAGTTTCTTTCTTTGTGAAAATTTCTGCACTTCTCTTATAAGCAGCATCAGTTGCAAGCCACAAATTTTTTCGAAGGTTATGGTAGCTAAGTTCAATAGGAAGGCGACGGTTCATAAATTGTTCTTCGTCATCACTACTACCAAATAAATTCAATCCAAAATCAATATAATTTGAGTTATCAAACTGATAATCTCCAACTTTGACATTAACAGTAAGTCGAGCAATCGGTGCAGTTTGCAAATCGGTAGTGTTCCCTAAAACTGCTTGAACATTGATATTTGTTGAATATTCAAGTTTATATTCAATAAAATATGGTATTTTCAAATTTTCTATTTTTAGATTTCTCATTGAACGGTCCATTTCGTCTCGCATTGCTTGCATAATTTCATCTTTTGCGAACAAATTAGAAATAAATGCCAAAAATAGAAGAAGCAAAAATATTTTTTTCATTTATGAACCTCGTTTTGATTGCAAAATTTAGATAAAGTATTATAGAAATCGTTTGGTTTTTGAGTACCAATAAGCAACCGAGCACCATCTTCGAAAAACAGTTGAATGCCTATTTTACCGTAGACGTTAAATGCACGTCCAGCGGGTCCGACACGAATTCCCCAACCTCCATAATCAAGAATTGGGCTATACTGACGAATTTGAAAACGTTTAATATTATCAAAACTATATGTTTTAAATTTCATAAACGGGAATAGTCTCACGTGAATTCCAGATTTTGTGATATACGTCTCCAACTTACTTGAAAAGAAAAGCAAAAGAATACCAACCGCGAATACAACTGAAATTACCATTGATATTAACAATCCTTGATTTGATAATGGCTTATCTCCAAAAGGGATATTTTTAACTGCTTGAAGATAATATCCATAAACAAAGAACAATAACGGAAACAGTGCCGCAATAATTACTAATACAATTAAAGGTTTTTGTTTAAATTTTTGAATTTCATAAAATTCAATTTTTTCATTGAGAAAATGCTTCATAATCGGGTGCCTCCAAAATTGGGGGTTTAGCTTGAGATTTAACTTTTTTCTGTACTTCTATTCTTGAAACTAATAAACTTGGAGAAACAGCAGACACTGGAACTCCACCAGATTCAGCTCCACAAGTGCCATTGAAAACACCAATATCATCAGCTGCTAATATTACATTAGAAAAAGTAGTAAGAGGTGTTCCGATTAAATCAACACCTCGAACAAGTTCATCAGGACGCCCATCGACATACACTTTATAGATAATTATTGGAGTAACATTGAAAGCATTTGGAATATATCTCGTAGTGAAAGTAAAACCGCCTGAAACTTGCTCAAAAAACAATCCATATTCTTTGTTCTGTTTTTTAGCTTCTTCGATAAGTTTATTTCTTAACTCAGGTTTAGAAACTGTTTGAGTAGCCTCGACGATTAAATTTGATTGGCGTGAAATCGCCTGATAACCAATTTGCTTTCTACCGTGACCATTTGAATTAGGGAAGTTCTCGATAGGAATTCGAGACATAAGATAGCCATTGAAAATACCATTTTTGACTGTTTCTACTTTTTGAGCTGGAATGCCTTCGTCGTCGTATTGATAATAACCTGAGATTGCTTTTCCATTAATTTCAGATACATTAGGATCGAAAATTACATTAATAAAATCAGGTAAAATTTTCTTTCCCAGAGAACTTTTGAAAGTCTGACTGCTGGAAGGATCTTTTTCACGATGCCCCTCCACTCTATGACCAAAAATTTCGTGGAAAAACACACCAGCTGCCTCTCCTGACAAAATTGCAGGTCCTGAATAAGTTTCAGCAAGAGAAGCATTACGTAATTTATCGAGTAAAACAATCATTTCATCAATTTTTTTTGAGATTTCATCTTCGGGAGGTAATCCGTCAGGAGTAAAGGCGAAATACGATTGGTGTAGTGGAAGGCTCATTCCATCGTCTGCTTTAGTTTTCAAATAAACAAAAATTCGAGCGAAACTTTCGCTAGTGGCGACTTCAAATCCGTCGGTATTAAGAATTAATTTATTATTAACTTCAAATGAAAAAGAGACAGTAGCATTGTGTAGCCATTTATGAGAATTAAATTTTTCTGATAAATTACGTAATACACCTGCCCATTTTACTGTATCCAAATAATAATGTTGATTATCGCTCTGAGATAAATTGATATATTTCCAGGCTTGAATATCTCGAACTGGCTTTTCTTTAGAAAAATCGTCTGAAGTATCTTCTTCGGCAACTTTTACTGCCTGGTTTGTAAGTGCTTTTTCGTATCGCTCAATAGCATTTTTATATATTTGGTCGGTAGCATACCATATAATATCTCTAATTGAAGCTTCATCATTATTTAATGGCAGCGATATTTTACTAACACTTGACGAGAAATCAAAAGGATTCCCTCTAATTATATGTGTATTGTCAAACTTATGGCTACCGACTCTGATATCGATATCCATAAATCTTGATAGGTCAAAACTATTTACACTTATCTTCCCGAAAGATGCTTGTATTGTTGATTTTTGAGTTTCTAATACGTAATATGAAATGAAATATGGTGGCAGCTTTTGCAATGATAGTTCTTCCTGACTTCTTAGCATTTCCTTTTTCAAAATATTTAAAAGTTCGATATTGGAAGAAATCAAGTTGGCAGAGAAACAGTAGAATAGCAGTATTACCAAAATTATTTTTTTCATTTTAATTCCTTCAAATCATAAAAAAGCTTTGACGAAAATTAACAAAATTAATTTGTTAACACTATAAAATTACAAAAAAATACTTAAATAATCAGCAAAGCCTCATTATTTAAGCCTTATAAAATTATAGATCAAATCAAAACCATCTGCAAAAACCGATGTGCTTATTTTTTACGTATAATTTTGCGGTACAAATATGGACAATTGAGATTTGTTATTTTTATAGGGTTGTATTTTTATATTTCCATTAATAGATTTTATGATAAAATCAATTAATTTTAGATTAATAGAAATGCTTTGAAAAAAACCAGAATTATTTATCATTTTTGTATTAATAAATTGAAAAATATTAGGCGAAAACTCTCCTAAAATGCTTATTTCATAAAAATCATCTCTAGTTCTGTTCGTTATCGTTATTTGTTCATCAATGGAAATTTTAGAGATAACATCAATCAGATTATTAAGTAGTGAACGAATAATTAACCCATTATGAAGCAATATTTCATCACCTCCTTCATAATTGATTTTAACACTTCGGTAGCTAAGAGGGCTATTCACAATAGACTGTTCGATAGAATGAAGTATTTTAGGTAACACAATTTTATCTTTTTTAAAAGAAAATTCTCTGTCAGAATGGATTTGTTCTATCAGGCTTGCGACTTCCATAGATTTAGTCAACGAATCAATTAATTCGAAAATGTTTTGTAGGTGCTTTTTAGATATTTCGTCTAAATTTTCATCGATTGGTTCTAAATAATTAATATCTATAAGACCGTAATATTTCTTAACTTCCTCTATATATGCTTTACGCAAACTTTTTGATTGTCTTTCTTGTTCACTGAATGAAGCAATTTCTTCTTTTGCTTGCTGAAATTTCTGGGAAGCACTTGATTTAAGAATTTCCAATGTTTCCTTATTAGATTTATTATTAATGCTTTTTTTAATAAGGTTTTCAAGCTGAACATTTATCTCAATCAAACATTTTTCTAATTCAAGCCTTTTTTCTGCATCGCGTAATAGGAAAAGTATTGCCTTATTCATTCCCCAAGGAACTATTGAAGCAGAAACATCAACAAATAGATAACCGCCTTTTGCTTTCGGAAAACTTACAGAGTTATAAATTGAACCATTTATTTTAATTGTTTCAAGGAAGTTATCCTGAAGAAAAAGTTTAGTATTAGAAAAAATCTTTGAATAGTGTTTCCCAATATTGGGTTTTTTCTTATATCCAAGAAGATTATACATTGTATAATTTATATCATAAACAATTCCAGTGTTGCAATCCATAACAAAAGCAGCATCATGAGAAAAATCAAAGTATTTTTGAAAAGCTTGCTTCGACTTTTGCAATGCTTCACAATTACTGTTTTGTTCTAATCCATATTTCAATACTCGTCGTAAAACGCTGGAATTTAAGTTATTTTTCGAGATATAGTCGATTGCACCATTTCGCACTGCCAGAATAGCATAGTCTTCATCCTGATTGCCAGTAAGCACAGCAATTGGAATACCTTTGGCAAGCGATTGCATTTTTAGAAAAGTATTAATTCCGAATGAATCAGGCAAAGCTAAATCGAGTAAAATTAAATCAAAATTATCTTTGTTTAACTCACTTAATCCATCTTCCAATCTGATTTGCCAATTAATATCAACATTCTCATTGGAATACCCTTCAATAAGCGTTTTAACTAAAAAATAATCAGATTTACTATCTTCAATCATTAATATTTTCATTCTTCCCTCTTCGGAAGTGTTACAATTGAAAACCAGAAATTTTCAATTTTTCTAACAATTTCACAGAATTGATTAAAATCCAACGGCTTTGTAACATAGCAATTTGCGTAAAGATTGTATGATTTCAGAATATCTTGTTCATCATTAGAAACAGTCATTACAACAATGGGTATTTTCTTTAATTTTTCATCTTGTTTTACTTCTTGCAAGACTTCGAAACCATTTTTCCTTGGCATATTAAGGTCAAGTATAATAAGGTTAGGTGTAGGAACGTTTTCGAAGCCATTTTGCTTTCGTAAAAAATCCATTGCATAAACACCATCAGAAACAGTATGCAGATTATTAAGCAGTTTGGTGTCTTTGAGTGCTTCTTCGATTAAACGGACATCGCCAATATTATCTTCAACTAATAAAATTTCAGCAAAACGTAAATCATAATTCATAGAAATTATCCTTAATGTTTTTCGAAATAGAAAAAATAAATGTAGTCCCCTTGTTTAATTCGGATTCGAAGGTAATCCAACCATTATGGCGTTGAACGATACGTTGGCAAATAGCGAGTCCAATTCCATTGCCAGGGAATTCATCACGAGTATGTAGTCTTTGGAAAATTTTAAATATTCTATCCTTGAATTGGTTGTCAATTCCAATACCGTTATCCTGTACTTTAAAAATATATTCACTATCGTTTTCATCAGAAGAAATTAAAATTTCGGGTCTTACATCATTTTTTGAGAATTTCAGGGCATTGTTGATTAAATTTAATAAGAGCTGAAAAATTTGCCCTTCGTCGCAAATTATTTCTTCCGGAAGTTCATTGAAATATATACATGCTTTTTTGTCTCTAATAACTAATTTTAAATTATCGATAACCTTGCTGACAAGATTGTTCATATTCACAGGTTCAAATTTCCCGGGACGGGTATTAATCCGCGAATAGGACAACAAATCATTCACCATTTGCTGCATTCGTATAGAACCATCAATTGCAAAATCAACAAATTCAGTAGCTTCTTTGCTGAGTGAACTGAAATATCGCGATTTGAAAAGTTGCAAGAAACTACTAATCATCCGTAAAGGTTCTTGCAAGTCATGAGAAGCAACATAAGCAAATTGCTGCAATTCTTCATTTGAACGTAAGAGTTTGCTCAATAATATTTTTTCCTTCTCTTCGAGTATTCTTCTTTCATGAATATCTTGCAAACTGCCAGCAACCCGGGTTGGCATATCATTTCCTTCTTTTATGATTTTGCCTCTAACCAAATACCACCTATAATTATTACTATTCGATTTCAAACGGAATTCCAAAACAAACGGCAAGAACTGGATGAAATGATTTCGAACAGTCTCAATTACATAATTTATATCGTCAGGGTGAATTAAATTTAATATATAAGAATTATTGAAAAGGCTTTCTTCCGCATCAATTTCAAGCATACTCTTTAACTTAGGGGACAACCAAAATTGTTTTTGCTGGACATCCCAATCCCATAAACCATCATTAGAACCTTCAACAGCGAGCTCGTATCTTTGCTGAGTTTCAATTAGTTGTTTTCTTAATTCTCGAGCTACAGTAATATCTCGAAATATCAACCAATACCCATTAGTATTGCCGAAAAAATCTTTTTTTGTCCAAATTTTAGCATTAAGAATAATCTTACTACCATCTTTTTTATAAATTAATATTTCGTCAATAAAACTATATTCTTTATCAATATCAAGAGTTTGAATTGAGCTAATAATATCTTGTATTAATTTTCCTTTAACTTCAGAATAAGTCATTTCAACCATTTCGCAAAAAGTCTTATTTGCATCAATTATTTTCCACTCATTAGAAACATAAATAATGCCGTCAGAACTAGTATGGAACAAATTTTGATAAAGCTTTATTGATTCGTTCAACTCCCTCGACAAAACATTAATTTTAGTAATATCAATGAAAAATCCAAAAACACCAACTACTTTATTGTTTCTATCTAAATGCTTTGTAAATGAAATATAAAAATCTCGAACATTATTTTCGCTGATTAATATCGAAATATCAATAATAAAAGATAAATCATCTGAGATATAAAAATTAGCAACTTGCTGTTCTAAATGAAGTAAAGAAGTCTGAGAGTTTGACCCAACTTCTGATAATTTTTTATTCAGCAGTATATTCGAATTAGTTTGAAAAATTTTATTAAAAGCACTATTCGAATTTTTTATTATAAGATTATCATTCAAATAGATAACTGGAATAGGAATAGAATCAAAAAAGACATTGAAATAATGTTTGATTTCCTCAATTAGAGAGTTTTTTTCTTCGAATTCCGTAACATCTTGACAAAAAGTAAGATAACCTATTGTTTTACTGCTTTTGTCGCAATATTTAACGTTAATCCATTCACAAACAACAACTGACCCATCCTTTTTGTAATTACGATTTTTACTACGGCAATTGTCTTTCGAAGATAATTCATTAATTACTTTTTGAAATAAACCAAAGTCTTGTTCATAAACAAAGTTAATTTCAAAAACCGACTTACCAATTACTTCATTTTCTTCCCAAAGAAAAATTTCTTGGGCTTTGTTGGACCACTTAACAATACGCCACTTTGTGTCGAACAAAATAATAGGGATAGGACTATAACTAAAAAAAATATCAATAGAATAGATAGTATTATCTAACATTAAATTTGATATTTCATTTATACTGCCAATCATTTCATTCATATCAGTTAAATATCGGAATTACATTCATAAAATTGAATAAGTTCAATAAAGACACTCCAATCCATAGGTTTATTAAGAAAATCAGTAGCTCCAAAATTAAATGCTTCTTTAATTATAGCCTGGTTTGGTGAGCCTGAATATAAGATAAAGACTATATCATCGTTCATTGCTTTTAAGTTCTTGAGTAAATCAATACCGTTAATATTTGGCATAAAGTAATCACAAAGCACAACATCGTATTTGTATGGCATATAGCTATCGAGAGCTTCTCTCGCATCATCAAATGCATCACACTCGTAACCATTAATTTCTAATGCATTTTTTAACATTTCGAGTGTCGAGTTATCATCATCAACAATAAGTATTCTCATAATTACCTCCCAAATAGTAATCATATAGTGTAGTAATCATTATTCATAATACATACAATTAACATACCATTCGAAAAGAAAAGCAAAACATTCGAATAATTAATTGATGTATAAAAAGATACTTGTTTTAGTCGAAACTAAAATATATCTTTCAATTTTGAACAAGTTTTCATTTTCGAATGCGGAATTGAAATCTCATTTAAATTTGAATAATTATATGAAATAAAAATGAATTTTTCATTAATGAATTATTTTATAAAAAATATTAATAAAATTGAAACCAATTTCTGTTAATTACGTAAATTTGAAATGAATACTGAGAGGTGATATGAACATTCTTGAAAGTGTAAAATTAGCAATTGATTCAATTAGAGTTAACAAGCTCAGAACTTTTTTAACTCTATTGAGTATCTCAATTGGAGTATTTGCTATTATTGGAGCCGGGTCGCTCGTCGCATCCATTAATTCAACAGTTGAAGGAGAAATAGAGGCACTTGGGGAAACTACTTTCTATATATTCAAAGAACCTAAAATACAAATGGGCAATTCCTGGAGAAAATATGCAAGAAGAAAGCCTATTACTTACTCACAATATCAACAACTGAAAAATCAGTTGTCGCTTGTGTCGCTTGCTTCTGCTGTTTCAGTTTCTTCGGGACAAACTGTAAAATTTGGTAATAGCGAAACAAATCCAGATGTTAATTTGATTGGCGTCGATGAAGATTATTTTATTCTGGAAAATCGAAATTTTTCAGAAGGAAGAAATATTGTAAAAAGTGATATTATTGCAAATCGGAATGTGGCAGTTATTGGAAATGACGTAAAAGTCAAATTATTTCCCAATATCAACCCCATCGGTAAGATGATTACAATAAAAAATCAGAAATATGAAATAATAGGCGTTCTTGAACCAAAAGGAGCAATGTTCGGGCAAAGCCAGGACAATATGGTCTTAATTCCGATCACTCATTTGCTTAATTACTTTGCTTCGTTTTGGGAATCTTCTGTTCAGATTGTATTAAGAGCACGTTCCAGAGATGTATTTAATCAGGCAATTGACGAAGCAATTGGTGTTATGAGGTTGGTTAGAAATCTAAAACCTTGGGAAGAGAACGATTTCGAAATTGAGACAAATGAATCAATTAAAGAACAGTTTTCTGGGCTTACCCAATATTTGCAATGGTTTGGATTTATCAGTGGAGGGATTGCACTAATTGCAGCTGGGGTAGGGATAATGAATATTATGTTAGTCTCTGTAAAAGAAAGAACGCGTGAAATAGGTGTGCGGAAAGCGGTTGGCGCGAAACGACGCTGGATAATGTATCAGTTTATCATTGAAGCGATAACATTATGCCAGGTTGGTGGAGCAATTGGTATAGTTGTTGGAGTAATCGCAGGTGGCGCATTTGGATTATTGATTGGTGGGACATTTTCAATCCCTGTTGGATGGGTTGTGTTTAGTGTTATTATTTGCACATTGTTAGGAGTTATCTTTGGAGCTTATCCTGCCTGGAAAGCAGCAAAGCTTGACCCTATAGAAGCATTAAGATATGAATAAGTAATTACAATGAAAAAACATCAATACTTTACTGAAAATAATATTGAAGAAGTAGCAACTGACATTAAGAACAGGCTTGAACATTTAGAATTAGGCAAATTCAAAGAGTTTTCAATCGATGAGACTGCTTTGTTAGTGCTTGATATGCAAAATTATTTTCTACTGGAAAAATCTCAAGCGTTTGTTCCAGCAGCAAAATCAATTGTTACAAACATTAATAAATTGATACAAATATTCAATCGCAATAATTTTCCTGTAATATTTACTAAACACTCTAATAATGAACAGAATGCAAAACAAATGGCTGCTCGTTGGAAACATTTAACACCTGAAACTGGTATTTTAAATAAAATTTATGATAAAATTGATAAAAGGAAAGGAATTTTAATCAATAAAAATCAATATGACGCATTTTATTGCACTAATTTATTGAACATTTTACAAGAGTTAAAAATAAAGCAATTAATTATTACGGGTGTGATTGCCAACTTGTGTGTAGAAACTACTGCACGTTCTGCATTTGTAAACGGGTTCTACACGATAGTACCAATTGATGCAACTGCTACTTATAATTTTGATTTGCATTTATCATCATTAGTTAATCTATCATTTTCAATTAATTCCACTCCTACAACAAGCGAATTGATAAACTATTTGGAGAGAAATATTTGAAGGCAATTGTTATTGGTGCAGGTCCAGCAGGATGTGCCGCAGCCATACAATTAAAACGATTTGGATTGGATATCGAATTAATCGAGCGAGATCGAGTTGGCGGATTAGTGCAAAATGCAAATTTAATAGAAAATTATTTGGGTTTTCCAAATGGTATCACTGGAGAGAGGTTTTGCGAATTGATAAAAGAACATATCAATAAACTTGTTATTGATGTGATTTTTGATGAAGTGACAAATATTGATTTTATCGACAATAAATTTATCATTACACTAACAAAGAATACAACAACAAGCGATATATGTATTGTTGCCACTGGAACTAAGCCTGTTAAACTTCCGGATGAAATGATAGCAAAAGAAGCGAACAATTTAATATACTACGAAATCGCTAATTTAAAACAACAAATTTCAGATTGTAAAATAGCTGTTTTAGGAAGTGGAGATGCAGCATTTGATTATGCAGTTTCGTTATCAGATAGAAACACTGTTACAATACTAATGAGAGGAGAAAACTTCAAAGCAATTCGAACATTGGTTAACACTTGTAAAAAAATTAAGAATATTTCATTAGAAAAAAATATTCAGTTAATAAATATTATTAGAATAAATGAAAAATTGTTGTTAAATTGCATAAGGAATAACGAGTTAGTCAATTTTGAAGTTGATTATTTGATTGTAGCAATAGGTAGAGAAAAAAATCTACCAGAGATAACTGAAGAAGCTTTAAAATCAGATAGATTATTTTTAATTGGAGATGTTGCTTCGGGAAAAAACATTAGGCAAGCATCAATAGCAGCAGGCAATGGTATTGAAGTTGCAATGAAAGTGTATTTAGCGAATAAGGATTAACTATGAGAGTAATAGCAGAAACAGAAAAATCAGATATTGCAACAGTGTATATTGCGGAGTTTGGACAAGGTAAATATTTAGAATTCGTTGAATCAACTCAGCCACCTATCCCAAGAGAAAAAAAATGGGTATTAATTGTATCCACCTTATTTGGTTGCCCAATTGAATGTAAGTTTTGCGATTCAGGTTGGCAGTATTTTGGGAAATTATCTAAACACGAAATATTTCAACAAATTGATTATATGGTTGCAAAACGCTTCCCAACACGCGAAATAAACATAGATAAATTTAAAATACAATTCTCAAGAATGGGCGAACCAACATTGAACGAAAATGTTCTCAACGTGTTAGATGAATTTGACCAACATTTTAAAGCTAAGAACTTTATCCCTTCTTTATCAACAGTTGCTCCGATTGGAAGAGATAATTTTTTTGAAAGATTGCTTGAAATCAAAAAAAGAAAATACGATGATACGTTTCAGTTACAATTTTCAATACATTCTACAAGCTACGCTCAGAGAGACAAAATAATACCTGTCAAAAAAATGAATTTCGAAGAAATAGCGAAATATGGTGAAAATTTTTATAGTGGGAATAACAGAAAGATAACACTTAACTTTGCTCTATTTAAAGAGGCTGAAGTTGATGTAAATACTATTAGAAAGTATTTTAGTCCAGATATATTTTTAATTAAATTAACCCCCGTCAATCCAACAGCTGCTTCAAAGAATAACAACATTGTTTCAGAAGTCTTTTCTAATTCCAATGTTTTCAATTTAGTTAGACAATTTGAAGTATCTGGATATAATGTTATATTAAGCATTGGGGAAATGGAAGAAAACAAGATTGGGAGCAATTGCGGACAGTATATTACTAATTTTTTGAAAATGCGCCAAAAATTAGATGACGCATATACATACCAGTTGATTTTCACAAACGAAAGCATATAAATACAAAATTTTATAAATAAAATCGAATGACTGGTTATTCAGTTCATTTGATTTTTTAGATTTTTTAATAACTATAATACAAAATAAATATAACTCAATTAATATCTCATCAAAGCTGTAGCAGCCTCCACAACGTCTTTTACACTCAATAGTATTTCATTTTCATAAGATTTGGCAAAACCAACTGGTGTATTCTTAGAGCCTATTCTTTTTACAGGAGCATCTAAATATTTAAACATTTCATCAGAAATAGTAGAAGCAATTTCACCACCAAATCCACCGAACACTTTATCTTCGTGGATAATAAGTGCTCGACCAGTTTTTTTAACTGATTTGGAAACTGTCTCCTTATCCCATGGAACCAAAGAGCGCAAATCAATAATTTCTGGCAAAATATTATTCTTTTCGAGTTCTTTCAGAGCATTCAGAGATACGTGGGTTGCGTTTCCATAAGTAATAATTGTCAGAGAAGTACCACTTTTAATAGTTCTTGCTTTACCAAAAGGAACGAAATAGTTCTCATTAGGAAAATGAGAATAAGCACCTTTATAGTTATATAAGAACTTCGGTTCAAGAAATAGAGTAACACCTTCTGAGCGTATAGCATTACGAAGCAAACCAGCTGCATCATCGGCAAACGACGGGCAAACAACTCGAATTCCTGGTAAAGTGGTAAAAACGGCTTCTAAATTTTGAGAATGGTACAATCCACCTTGAATATAACCACCACTTGCCAAACGAATTACAATATTTGGCGTAAATTGCCCCTTAGTTCTCCAATAATCGTGTGAACATTCAACTAATTGTTCCATAGCAGGCCAAAAATAGTCTGCAAATTCAGCGCCTTCGACCACTACACGCACATCTTTATCGAAACGACAAAAACCGTTGGCTGTACCTACAATACAATCTTCTGCAATAGGAGCATTAAATACACGTTTTTTCCCAAATTCTTGTGGCATACCTTTTACAACATTAAATACCCCGCCTTTTCCAACATCCTGTCCCCAAAGAAAAGTTTTAGGGTTACGGCGAAATTCTTCTTTAAGTGTTAGATTGATAGCTTCAAGAAAGCTAACTAGAGTGGATGAAGGATCAATAAATTCGCCCACATTTAATTCATTTTTGAAATATGGTTCAGGCAATACAAATTGGTCGTATGATTTACCATTTGCGTTAGGAGCTGCTTCCGCTTTGTCTGCCGCCTCGAAAACTTCTTTTTTGTTTGCTTCCTCAATCTTGATAATTTCGTCTTCTGTTGCAATTCCACTTTCTATAATAAAAGTCCTTAATTGAAGCATAGGATCTCGCTGACGTACAGTTTCAAGTTCTTCGTCTGAACGATAAGCTTCGTGGCGATCAGAGTTTGAATGTGAACCTATTCGATCGCAATCAGCATGAACCATTGCGGGGCCATTGCCCGATTTAGCATACTCAATTGCTTTTTGCATAGCACGGTAAGAATCAAAAGGATCGCGACCATCGCAATTGATAATAAGTAAATCCTTCATTCCTCTATAATTTTCAGAAACAATTTGATTCGCTGTTTGATCCACTAACGGCACTGAAATACCATATTTATTGTTCTGAATAACAAACACAACAGGTAATTTTTCCAAAGTAGCAACGTTGATTGCTTCCCAATAGTAGCCTTCGGAACAAGCGGACTCACCGTTTGAACAAATCGCGACTTCGCTTGAACCAAGCTTCTTAATAGCACGAGCAACACCAGCTGCGTGTAAGGAGTGATTGCCTGTACAAGAAGAAACATTTTGAATTCGAATAGAAGGTTTTGCAAAATGATTGCTCATATGTCTTCCGCCACCAGCCACATCTGTTTCTTTGCTAAGTCCATTTAAAATGATTTCCTCAGGCGTAATACCCGCCGCCAATGAAGTAAGCATATCTCTATAATATGGAAATAAAAAATCTTTGTTTTTACGGAAAGATAATCCAATTGCAAGTTGTATGCCATCGTGTCCCCCAAAAGGTGCGTGGTAGGACCATCCCTTTGCCATTTTCAGATATAAAGCAGCTTTGTCATCTAAACGTCTACCTAAATTAATAATTCTATACCATTCAAGGATTGTGGCTCTATCAAAACCAGAAATATCAAATTTACAGGTGATTTCAACAGTTGTTTCTTTGCCATTGATTATTACTTTCCTCAGCCCTGGATTGATAGGCTTGAAGTTATTGTTTGCAATTATATTTTTTTTCACGTTCTTTGCCATAAATACATCCTTTTTGTGTTTCGCAACATTACACAAATTATATAGAGTATTTTTTTTTAATATTATTTTAGTTTAGATTAATTTTTTTATTTTTTAATATGTTTAGAAACATCAAATCAATTGAAAAACAAAGAACTTAAGATACTGAGTTTCTGGCATTGAAACAAGGATTGGATGATCTGGCGATTGTATACCACGATAAACAAGCCTTAATTTAATATTTGGCTTTGACGCTTCACGTTGAATTATATCAAGAAAATCCTGTTCTTTCAAGTGATGAGAACAAGAAGAAGTAACTAAGAAACCGTTTTGATTGAGTAATTTCAAAGCTAAACGATTAATTTTTGCGTATCCAGCTTTTGCTTTCGGTAAAGTTTTACGATTTTTAGTAAATGCAGGTGGATCAAGAACAATAATGTCCCATTTCTTCCCTTTTGAATTTTCTTTTTCCAGAAAATCAAAAACATCGTCCTTAATAAAATTTACATTATGAAAGTTATTTATTTTTGCGTTATGTTGCGATGCATCAACAGCCGATTGAGAAACATCAATTCCTAATACATAAGCAGCATCAGATCTGGCCGCATTTAGTGCAAATCCACCTTGGTTGCAAAAACAATCGAGTACAGTTTTCCCTTTTGCAATATCTTGAAGAAACTTGCGATTTATTTTCTGGTCTAAGAAATAACCTGTTTTTTGACCTTCTTTGAGAGAAACATCGAAAAATATATTATTTTCACTAAAGCGAGTTTTATCCGCGATATTGCCATAGAGAACAGTCTCGACTTCTGGTAAATTTTCAGACTTTCTATGAGTGGAAATATCCTTTTCGATTATACCTTCAACATTCGGAATAACATCTAAAAGTGCTTTAATGATTGTATCTTTTAATTTATCCACCCCAGCAGAAAGAAATTGGATAGAAAGGTAATTTGAATATTTATCTACAATCAGCCCAGGTAACAAATCAGATTCCCCAAAAACAACTCTATATGAATTTTCATCAGGAAATATAAACTTACGATATTCAAGCGAACGGTGAATTCTTTCACAAATAATAGAATAGTCAAATTTCTCGGTGTATAGCAACCGAGCAGAAACTAAACTATGTGAATTGTAGAATGCTAATCCATAAGATTTCCCGGTTGAAGATAAAATTTCTACGATTTCACCGTCATTACAATTAAGATGTTGAGCCACTTCATTACTAAAAACCCATGGATGACCGTGTTTTATTCTTTCGTCGGCATTTTTCTTTAAGATTAATTTCTCCATTTATACTAAATCCTTGAAATCAATTGTTTTAGGTGTATCAATGGGAAATCCTAAAAATCTTTGAGCTTGCTCGTAAAAAATAGAAGGTATATCGGTAACATAAAATTCAATTTCAGGCTTTTGATTTATTGACGCAGATTGTTTACGCAATAAGTTTTTCTCAGCTAAAATTCTCAACGCTGCAACAGAGGAATGTTCACCACAATCAATTAATGTAGCACCAGGAACAATTTCAGAAATCACACGAGACAGCAGAGGATAGTGAGTGCAACCAAGAACTATTGTATCTACATTTTCGCTTATTAAATTTGATAAATACTCTTGTGCAGCAAGGTATGCAATTTGGTGATTAATTAATCCTTCCTCAACAATTGGGACAAAAAGAGGGCAAGCTTGAGAAATGATTTTCATATTTTCTCCCCCAGGGATTGACTTAATTCCCTCCATGTAAGCATTACTATTAATAGTAGCACGAGTGCCAATAATACCAATTTTATTGTTCAAAGTCGTTCGCAAAGCAGCATAAGATGTATGTTCTATCATACCAATAACTTCAATATCACCTGCAATATTTCTTACAGTATCCAAAGCAACTGAGGAAACAGTATTGCAAGCTACAACAATTAATTTTACATTTTTTGCAATTAAAAAGCGAGTAAATTGCTCGGCATAGGTACGAACAATCGATTGCGATTTATTTCCATAAGGAACACGAGCTGTATCACCAAGATAAATATAGTGTTCATCTGGCATAAAACGAATGAGTTGCCTCAGAACTGTCAACCCGCCAATCCCTGAATCAAAGACACCAATAGAAGAATTAACATCAATCATTTTAAAATTTGCAACATTTAAAAACATTAATTTATAAAAAAAAAGCCTTACTGTAAAACAAGAATAAAAAACGAGCCACATAGAAAGGCGTGGCTCGTTTAATTTAAAAGACTTTTTATTAATAAGTTTTTGCACCTGTTGGCTTTGCTTCTTTCATTTTATGCAAAATTTCAGTAACCTGAGTAGGTTTCACATTGCCAAAGACCTGCTCATTAATCGTTACGACAGGTGCTAATGCACAAACTCCAAGGCAACGAGTTCCTTCAATTGAGAACATTCCATCAGCGGTTGTTTCGCCAACTCCACATCCAAGTTCAGTTTTAAAAGCATCCAAAACTAAATCAGCACCTTTTACAAAGCAAGCAGTTCCAAGGCAGATTGAAATTTTGTATTTACCAGCAGGTTTGAGCTTGAAGAAATGATAAAAAGTAGCAACACCATAAACAATTGAAGTAGGCACTTGCAACAAATGGGCCACTTCGTCCATATGTTTTTCAGAAAGATAACCATAGCGTTCTTGCACTTTATGCAGAACTGCAATAAGATAACTTTCGGGATGTTCTAAATTCAGGCAATTTGCAATGAAATCCTGAATATCCTGATCTAATGTATAAATTGGCTGTTCCATTATTTAATCCCCCTTGGTAATTTTGGTTCATAAGTAGTATGAAGAAGATGATGAGCCTTTTCACTTCCAGGTTCACCTAAAAATTCTTCATACAATTTGATAATGAAAGGATTTTCGTGAGATTTTCTCAATTCTTTGCTTTCGTCAATTCGATAAAGAACCATTTGACGTTTACGAACAGTTTCTGGGTCTAATGGATATACATATTCACCTGCATTTACAAGTGGTTGCCCACCACCAGCAACACAACCACCAGGGCAAGCCATAATTTCAACTAAATGATATTGTTTTTCACCTGACTTGATTTTTTCTAAAATCTTTTTAGCATTATTTAATCCGTTAGAAACCGCTACGTTCAATGATAAATCACCAATTTG
This sequence comes from Eximiradius sp., assembly GCA_937127445.1. Classification (GTDB taxonomy): domain Bacteria; phylum Bacteroidota; class Ignavibacteria; order Kapaibacteriales; family UBA2268; genus JAKIZO01. Next base: position 68,960 of record CAKZLY010000002.1, read on the forward strand.
AATACTTGCTTCACGCAATCCCTCAATTGCACGGACATTAGTAAATTCAAGTTCTTGAATTTTTTCACCGGTGATTTTTTCGTAAGCCGTGCGAAGGGCAGCTTCCATTACACCACCAGTAGAACCAAAGATGTCTCCTGCACCAGTCGAATAACCTAATGGAGCATCAAAATCACTATCGGGGAGATTGACAAAGTCAATACCATAAGCTTTAATCATCCAGATAAGTTCACGAGTTGTCAGAACAGCATCTGTATATGGAACATTTTCTTTCATATAATGTTCTGGTCTTTTAGCCTCATATTTTTTTGCAACGCAAGGCATAATTGCAACAACGAAAATCTTTTCTGGGTCTATGCCCATTTTTTCTGCGTAGTAAGTTTTAAGAAGCGTTGATTCCATTTGCATAGGAGATTTACAAGAAGATGCATTTGGAATTAGCTCAGGATAAAAATGCTCTAAAAACTTTATCCATCCCGGCGAGCAGGAGGTAATTAAAGGTAAGTTTTCACCTTTTTTAATTCTCTCGATGAGCTCGTGAGATTCTTCCATTATAGTTAGATCAGCAGCGAAATCAGTATCAAATACAGCATCAAAACCAAGGCGACGTAAAGCAGTTACCATTTTACCTGTTACATAAGTTCCTGGTGGTAGATTCCAACCTTCACCAATAGCAGCACGAATGGCGGGTGCAGTCTGAACGACAACGTGCAAATCTGGATTTTCTAATGCCTTCCATACTACTTCAGTTGCATCTTGCTCAATAAAAGCAGCTGTAGGACAAACATTGATACACTGCCCGCATTTGATACAAACGGAATCATCCATAGGTGCTTCAAAAGCAGGAGTAACAACTGTTCGGAAACCACGATGCATTTGACTAAGATTGTGAACACCTTGAATTTCAGAACAAACACGAACACAACGGCGGCAAAGAATGCATTTTTCAGCATCGCGAATAACTGAAACACTTGAATTCTCGATTGGATGACGCTTTCTTTCTCCCGCGTAAAGTCTATCTCTCACCCCAAGCTTATAAGCAAGGTTTTGAAGTTCGCAATTGCCATCCCTAACGCAAGTCAAACAAGCACGTGGGTGATTATCTAATAATAATTCAACCAAATCTCTACGAGTTTGACGAATTTGTGGTGAATTGGTACGAATAACCATTCCTTCCTGAATAGCAGTAGCACAAGCTGGCAAATAATTGCGAGCACCTTCAACCTCAACAACACAAATACGGCAAGCACCTTCTGTAGAAAGGAATGGATGGTAACACAATCGCGGAATATGAGCATTAATTTTATCCGCAGCTTCCATAATAGTTGTACCCTCTACTACAGAAACTGGAATATCATCTATAATTGCATTTACATATTTCATTTATTTTCCTCCTTAAATTTTCTCTATTGCATCAAACTTACAAGCATTGTAGCATTCACCGCACTTAATACAATGCTCTTGCATAATTTCGTGTGGTTTTTTAGCAAATCCACGAATACAAGAAACAGGGCAACGCCTTGCACAAAGAGTACATCCAGTACATTTTTCAGGAATAATTTTGTATGTAATAAGTTTAGAACATCTTTGAGTAGGGCAGCGTTTTTCTTTGATATGAATTTCGAATTCTTCTCTAAAATGCTCTAACGCTGAAAGAACTGGATTTGGAGCAGACATACCTAACCCACAGAGAGAAGATTTTTGAATCACTCGCCCAAGTCTTTCCAATTTATCTAAATCTTCCATTTCACCGTGCCCGGACGTAATTTTTTCAAGGATTTCGAGCATTCTGAAAGTACCTTCACGGCAAGGTAAGCATTTTCCACAGGACTCATCTTTTGTAAATTCAAGGAAGAATTTTGCGGTAGAAACAATACAGTCTGAATCATCAAGGACAATCATACCACCGGAACCCATCATTGAGCCAATACTTTTAAGAGTTTCATAATCAACAGGTGTGTCAATTTTACTCATTGGAATACAGCCACCAGATGGACCACCTGTTTGCACAGCTTTCAATTGACGACCATTTGGAATTCCGCCTCCAATGTCGAAAATAATTTCACGAAGCGTAGTTCCCATAGGAACTTCAATAAGGCCAGTATTTTTAACTTTGCCAGCAAGAGCAAAAACTTTTGTTCCTTTACTTCCTTCTGTACCAATACGGGAGAACCAATCAGCACCATACAACATAATAGCAGGAACATTAGCCCAGGTTTCTACATTATTGATGCAAGTAGGATGTCCCCATAAACCTTTGACTGACGGATAAGGCGGTCTAATTACGGGTTGCCCGCGTTTCCCTTCAATCGATTGCAATAGAGCAGTTTCTTCACCACAGACAAAAGCACCAGCACCTAATCTAATTTCAATATCAAAATCGAATCCAGAACCAAGAATATTTTTGCCAAGCAAATTCATTTTGTGGCATTTCCAGATAGCATTTTCTATACGTTGAATAGCAAGAGGATATTCAGCACGAATATATACATAGCCTTTTGTTGCACCAATAGCATAAGCGCCAATAATCATACCTTCAATAATAGAGAATGGATCGCCTTCGAGAGCACTTCTGTCCATAAATGCACCTGGATCGCCTTCGTCGGCATTGCAAACTACATATTTAATAGGGTCGGGATTCATTGTACGTGTATTACGCCATTTTATACCAGTTGGGAAGCCTCCTCCCCCACGACCTCTTAACCCAGACTTAATAATCTCATTGATTACAAATTCGGGGTCACTTTTATAAAGAACTCTTGCAAGCGCTTCAAAGCCTTGGGCGTGAATATAGTCAGTTAAGCTTTCGGGGTCAATAATCCCACAATTTCTTAAAGTAATTCTTGTTTGCTTATTAAAGAAAGAGACATCACCATAAAATTTGAAATAAACTTCTGTCAAATTATCTGTATGAACCATAAAATCACGGGCACGACCTTTTTCAACTACATGAATATCAATGATTTTGGATAATTCATCTTCGTTATGAAATTTATATATAACGTTTTCAGGAAATACCATCATAACGCCGTGATTAATTTCGCTTGGTTCTTCTGTACACAAGCCAATGCACCCCCCTTGTAGCACTTTTACTTCTGTTGGCGAAAGATTTTTTTCTTTGATAAGTCTGTTAAACACATCGATCCAAGACTTGTCATCAGTATTGCATCGACTCGATGAACAAATGGTAACAACGTGTTTGTAAAGTGTGTCTGTAGTTTTATCGAGCATAAATTTAGCAACAGGTTGCTGCCCAAGAACGTGTGTTTGGAAGATTTCTAGTACCTCTTCAACTTTCACCTGTGAATACTTTACAGGGAACTGTTTGGGAATAAACACACCAACGATTGGTTCTTGCGAACAGCGACCAGTACAACCAGTCTGCTTGACAACAATATCATCTCGACCAGAAGCTTTAATAAGCTTGATGAATTCGTCCCGAATAGCATCAGAGCCAGCAGCTTTTTCGCAAGTTGCTGAACCAACCTGAATAATGATTTTTCCAGTGTTATCAGCGTCGGTTGAAGCAAATTCGAGAGCTTTCTTTAGATTTTCGTAATTCTGAAGAACATTTGCCATATACTACCTTAATAAATTTATATTAAGTAACCTTCTAATCAATACAAAATAAAGAGATATTTAAGAATAAAACAAAGAAAAAATAAATTTAGACAAACCTAAACCTATAATTTATAAGTATTTATCATATTTATGAACTTTAAGTTAAAATAAAATGAATAATATATATATTAAAATGAAAAATATATGACAATAAAATTAATTGATATTTTTTTATCGTTACCAATTTATCCGTAAATTAGTTAATAATAATGCTGTACTTTTACATAAATACATTATTTATTAATGAATTAAATGATTTAACATCCAGAACTTCTCGGTAAATACTTATCAAAACAAATAAAAATCCCCAATATAGACAAATTCAATATTGGGGAAATGTACTATATATTATTGAATATTTTATGAATTATTTACAGATTTATACAAATCTTTAAGTTTTTTTCTTAAATGCAAAACAGCATATCTTTTACGCGCAAGCAATGTGTTGATATTTACACCTGTTTCTTCGGACATTTCTCTGAAAGATATTCCTTCGAATTCATTTTTCACAAAAACATCTTTTTGCTCGTCGGGAAGTTCGTTCAAACCTTCAAGAACTGCTTCCCAAATAGTTTTCCTAATCAAATCGCTTTCCGGGCTTGTAGATAAATCACCTAAAAAGTTTTCAAATGAATCCACACCTTCGTCGGCTTGACCTTGTGTTTGCATATCTGTAAAGGTTTCGGCTCTTTTTTTTCTGTAAGAATCAATAATACGATTACGAACAGCAGTAAACACCCACGAAGCAATATTTTCAATTGGCTTCTGAACGTTTGCTGAAGCTGCCAAAACGTTAGTAAAAACGTCCTGCAAAATATCTTCCGCTTCTTCTTGGCTACGAACTCTTTGGCGAATGAAGCCTAAGAACTTTTTTCTATCAGTTTTAAAAAGTTGTTCGATTTGTTCCGTTAAATTTGAACTTGTGTTTGCAACTTCATTACCATTTTTTACATCCTCCGAATGGCTCCCATTCGCTGTTATTTGTAACGTATCTATTTTCTTTTTTCTTCCCACAACTATTACCTTCAAAGTTACAATAATGAAAGAATAAAATTATTTAGAATTGCACCTCCTTTTATTTCAATATACTAATATAAAACAAATAAGTTACATTTTTTTTATCGTAAATTTTTGAACAAACTTTAATATCATTTTAACATTGGGATTACAATATTATGTTTTTTTGCATTATCAATAGCACGCTCGTAACCGGCGTCAGAATGACGTAGAATACCCATTAATGGGTCGTAAGTAAGCACGCGGGATAGCCTCCCATCTGCTTCTTTGGTACCATCTGCAACCACAACCATTCCAGCGTGAAGCGAAAGTCCCATACCAACACCACCACCGTGATGTAAGGAGACCCAAGAAGCACCACCAATTGCATTTAAAGCAAAGTTTAGATAGACCCAATCAGCAATAGCATCTGAGCCATCTTTCATACTTTCTGTTTCACGATAAGGAGAAGCAACAGAACCGCAATCTAAATGGTCGCGACCAATTACTATTGGTGCGCTTACATCACCATTTTTAACCAGTTCGTTGAAAAGCAATCCAGCTTTCATTCTGTCACCATAGCCAAGCCAGCATATTCTTGCAGGCAAAGCCTGATAGCGAACCCGTTGTTGAGCATTTTTGATCCATCTATGCAAGGCAGTATCATTTGGGAATAAATCCATTATCGCTTCATCTGTTTTCTTAATATCGTTTGGATCTCCAGAAAGAGCAACCCAACGAAAAGGACCCTTGCCATCACAAAAGAGTGGACGAATATAAGCAGGAACAAATCCTGGAAAATCAAATGCATTTTGAACATTCCCATAATCTTTTGCAATACCGCGAATATTATTGCCATAATCAAAAACTATTGAACCGTGTTTTTGGAATTCAAGCATTGTCTGAACGTGAATTGCAATTGATTTATAGGCTTCTTCTAAATACTTTTGCGGATTTGATTTTCTTAATTCATCAGCCTGCTGCTTCGAATATCCAGCAGGATAGTAACCGTTGAGCGGGTCGTGAGCAGCTGTCTGGTCTGTTACAACATCAGGAATAATTCCGCGACGTAATATTTCGGGAAGAATTTCAGCAGTGTTACCAATTAATCCGATTGAAATTGCTTTTTTTTCTTTTTTATATTGCTCAACAAGTTCAAGAGCTTTGTCCAGGTTTTCTACTTTTATGTCACAATAACCATCGTGAATTCTTTTATCGACGCGAGATTCATCAATTTCAACTGTTATTGAAACTGCGCCAGCAAAAGTAGCAGCAAGAGGTTGAGCTCCTCCCATTCCTCCCATTCCACCGGTAAGCAAGAAACGACCGGCTAAATCACCACCAAAGTGCTGACGGGCACATTCTGCAAATGTTTCGTAAGTACCCTGCAAAATACCTTGGGTTCCAATGTATATCCAGCTTCCAGCAGTCATTTGTCCGTACATTATCAAACCAAGCTCATCAAGCCTACGAAATTCGTCCCAATTAGCCCATTTGGGAACAAGATTAGAATTCGCAATAATTACTTTTGGTGCAGATGCGTAAGTTTTAGCAATACCAACTGGTTTCCCTGATTGAACAAGCAAAGTTTCATCTTCATTCAAGTTTTTTAAGCAATCGACTATTGCATCGAAGCACTCCCAGTTGCGAGCAGCCTTGCCGTAACCACCGTAAACAATTAATTCAGATGGTTTTTCAGCATTTTCCGGGTCTAAATTATGATGTATCATTCTATATGCGGCTTCAATTTGCCAGTTTTTACAAGTTAGTTGAGTTCCTTTGGGGACTTTTACTGTTCTCATAACACTCCTTTAATTATTTTTCGATTGATTATTAATTTTTATTATTTTATCAACTTCTTCATCAGTAAGTTTATAATTTTCAAATAAATTACGTAAAAAATCGAATGGATAAATTCCGGTGTCATGCCCATCTTCCCATATTGGATTAATCGCATAGTTGCCAACAACATTTATCTTTTTTATAATGAATTTTCCTGGTTTGAAAGTATTCAAATTAATAAATCCAGTTTGGCTTTTATTTTTCTGGCAATCTGCACAAGGACAATTATTACGTAAAATTTCGAGTTTGGTAACTGACCTAAAACCGTCACTCCAATGAGTTTCAATGAGGTTCTTATAAGGAAATGCTATTTTTTTTAAAAAAATTGCCATTTCAAAACAATTTACGCTTGAACAATTTTCAAAATTAATAAAAAAATTTGAATAGAAAAGTGCAAGAATAGTATTTATAATAATTTTAAATCAGTTCAACATTCATTCAAAAAAAAATTGAATTTGAGTATAATAAAAAAGTGAATATCTCAAAATAGAGAAAATTGTATAATTTTAATGATTGTTCAGGATAATAAATTATCTTGTTTACATTATATATTTTAAGAACGTGCTTTTGCAAAATCCGAGAAAAGAGAGAAGACATTGCTTTTCAGACAGCACTTTAATAATGGTGATTATATGTAAATGGAATTTTTAAAATAAAAACCTTCGAAAGGTTGCGCAACCTTTCGAAGGTTATGAAACAGCAAGTTAAACTTTATTCACAATAATATTGCAAATTCTCACTTCTTTTCTTTTTTCTCTTTCTTTTTATCAGATTTTTTTTCTTCTTTCTTAACTTTTTTCTCAACTTTTTTAGCTAATTCTTCACGAATTGCGGCACGAGCAGCGGCTAAACGAGCGATAGGAACTCTGAACGGTGAACAAGAAACATAATTCAAGCCAATTTCGTGGCAGAATTCCACAGACGCAGGATCTCCACCGTGTTCGCCGCATATACCGAGCTTAATATTTGGTCGAGCTAAGCGTCCTTCTAAAACTGCGTGTCTCATTAAGAAACCAACACCTTCGCGGTCTATTGAAACGAATGGATCAACTGCATAAATCTCACGATTAACATATTCAGGCAAGAATCTTCCAGAATCATCACGGCTCAAACCAAGTGTAGTTTGTGTTAAGTCGTTTGTTCCAAATGAAAAGAATTCTGCAACTTCAGCAATTTGTTTTGCAGTAATTGCACCTCTTGGTACTTCAATCATTGTGCCGACTAAATATTCAAACTGAACGCCTGTTTCTTCCATTACTTTATTTGCAACACTACGAACGATTTCTTCCTGATGTTTCAATTCTTTAACATTTCCAACAAGTGGGATCATCACTTCTGGAAGAACTTTCTTACCGCGCTTCATAACATTGACAGTTGCTTCAAAAATAGCGCGTGCTTGCATTTCAGTAATTTCTGGATAGATCAGACCAAGACGACAGCCTCTAAAGCCAAGCATTGGGTTGAACTCGTGAAGTGCCTCAACTCTTTCTTTTACTTTCTTATAATCAATTCCCATTTCTTTGGCAACTTGTTTTTGTCCAGCTTCGTCGTGTGGCAAGAATTCGTGAAGTGGTGGGTCAATTGTACGAATAGTAACTGGACGACCGTCCATCACTTCAAATATTCCTTCGAAATCTGCTCTTTGGAATGGCAGAAGCTTTGCCAAAGCTTTTTTGCGGTCTTCAACATTATCAGCTAAAATCATTTCTCTCATCGGACCAATTTTACCTTCACCGAAAAACATATGTTCGGTACGACACAAGCCAATACCTTCGGCACCAAATGCAACTGCGTTGGCAGCCTGATCAGGCTGGTCTGCGTTAGTACGCACATTCAGATGACGGTATTCATCAGCCCAATTCATTATTTGTTCGTAAATTTTATAAGTAGGTGCATCTTGTGGATTCAAAGTCTTTTGCAATAAAACTTCAATAACTTCACTTGGTTTTGTTTCAACTTTGCCGGCTATAACTTCACCAGTTGAGCCATCTATAGAAATCCAATCACCTTCTTTCAAAACAACATCAGACCCTTCTACTTTCAAGGTACGTGCTTTATAATCAATTACTAAGCTCCCACAGCCAGCAACACATACTTTGCCCATTTGTCTTGCAACAAGTGCAGCGTGAGAAGTCATACCACCACGAGCAGTGAGAATACCTTCTGCAGCATTCATTCCTGCAATATCTTCTGGTGAAGTTTCAATACGGACTAAAATAACTTTTTCACCTTTTTTTGCTTCTGCAACAGCATCTTCTGCATTAAATACAATTTTACCAGTTGCAGCACCAGGTCCGGCATTAAGTCCTTTTGTTAACAAGCGGTTTTCTTGAAGTGCTTTTTTCTTTTCGTTAAGATCAAATACAGGTCTAAGCAATTGGTTAAGTTGGTCGGGTTCTATTCTCATTAATGCTTCTTTTGGCTTAATGAGTTTTTCATTAACCATATCAACCGCTATTTTCATAGCAGCCATAGCTGTGCGCTTCCCAACGCGACATTGCAACATATAGAGCTTTTTATTCTGAATTGTAAACTCAATATCGAGCATATCGCGGTAGTGCTTCTCTAAAATTTTTCGAATCTTTTCAAGTTGATTATATGAGGCGGGATCAATTTCTTTTAATAATTCAATCTTGTGTGGAGTACGAATACCTGCTACAACGTCTTCACCCTGAGCATTCATTAAAAATTCACCATAGAAATAATTTTCACCAGTTGCAGCATCACGAGTGAATGCAACGCCAGTACCAGAATCTTCACCCATATTACCAAAGACCATTGCCTGAACATTTACAGCAGTTCCCCAAGATTCCGGGATATTATTAAGTTTGCGATAAACAATAGCTCTTGGGTTCATCCAAGAATTGAAAACAGCGCCGATTGCACCCCAAAGTTGTTCTTTTGGGTCCTCTGGGAAATCTTTACCGGTACGTTGCTTAATTGCTTGCTTAAATTCTGAAACTAATTCTTTCAAATCTTCTGCTGTAAGTTCAACATCAAGTTTTACTCCACGAGTGTGTTTTTTTCTTTCCAAAATCACTTCAAATGGGTCTTCTTCATCTTTGCTTTCTGGTTTCATCTCAAGAACAACATCGCCATACATCGCAACAAAACGGCGATATGAATCATAGGCAAAACGAGGATTGCCGGAACGTTCTATTAATCCTTGAACAGTAACATCATTTAAGCCTAAATTGAGAATTGTATCCATCATCCCTGGCATTGATGCACGAGCACCCGAACGAACGGAAACTAATAAAGGATTTTTTGGGTCTGCAAATTTTGCACCCATTTCCTTCTCTAATTTTTCTATGGCTTCTTCAACCTGCTTGTATAATTCTTTAGGATAAGTTTTGTCATTTTGATAGTAATATGTACATACTTCGGTAGTAATAGTAAAACCAGCTGGAACAGGCAACCCCATATTTACCATTTCAGCAAGATTTGCACCTTTACCACCAAGAAGTTCTTTCATATTTGCATCGCCTTCGGCTTTGCCACCACCAAAATAATATACATATTTTGGAGCTTTAGTTTTTGATTTTTTTTCTTTCGACATTCTTATACCTCACATTTATAAAATGAAATAATGAAATTTCTAATGAATACAAAAATAACAAATCGAAAATAATATTTTTTTATTTTATTCAATTTTCAGATAATATTGGTTCAATTACAATTGATAGATTTAAATCATTTGAATAAAAATTATTGAAATAATATTTAATGTATCCACCATTTAACCAAATTTGAACCAAATTGGAATAATTTGGGCTAAGCGGATCGCCACTTACGCCACCTGGTAGTGAAAAATAGATAATATCATCTCCCATATCTGCAATAAAACGCACAGATGAGGCAATTACTGTCTCATAATTACTGCATATTCTATATTCTGTATTATTGATTGTTGTGCTATTCCCACCGATTGGAAATGGCCCAACTGTTACTACTGAACCAACAAAATCAACTTCTGAAAGTTTGTGTTTGAGATTAATTGAATGAAGTTTTCCCCATTTCCAGCTTTTATAATTTGCGCTATTGAATGTTTCTTTAGTTTTTTTTACTGCCTCTTTGAAACTCTTCACAATTTGATAATCACGTCTTTCAACATTTGAAGTATTTACATTATCAAAAAGTTTATTAAAATTGTCAGCGGTTATTTCCATTAGTTTTCTAAGAGGAATACCACTAAGCAAAAGATATTTTCTAAAATATCCTTCACCAAGATCATCAAAAAAAGTATTATATAAGTAACGCTCAATAAAAAGATTATAAATAGTAGATTCGAAACTTTCTGAATTCAAGACGAAATCCCATTTTTTGAAATAGTTAAAAATATTAGATTCATTGGAATCCAACAAATTATTATATTTTTCAAGTACAGGGATAACATACATAAACATTTGTTTTGCATACATCGAATAATAATCAATTTGCATATATTGGGCATCTCTTACAGTGTATTCATCACTAATCAACAATAATTCTTCAATTCTTTCAATTCGTGAAGAAGGTTCCCAAAACGAAGTAATATGATAAGGAATTCCGTCGTCAGTTTTGTTGTTGGCTGATGCAACGAAACGTTTTTGAGGATTATATAGCTTACCGAAAACACCTCCCTTAGCAATTCCCAACCAACCAGTTTTATTTTCAAAAGCGTTATTTGGGAAATTGGGATTGCAATTAACATCACGTATTGGAATAAATCCACTTGGAGCAATACCAATATTACCTTGCTTATCAGCATATGTGAAATTCAGAGCTGGTGTGCTCCATAAATTTAATGCTTCGGTGAATTGTTGCCAATTCTTTGCTTTATTTATATTGTACATATTAATAAAATCATCATTCGCGACATTACCAATCCAACGAAATGTCAAATGAAATTTATTAAGATATTTATTTTGAGATTTATTTTCATCATAAAAAATATGCGAATCAGATATAATTTGACCTCTTTCGGTGTATTTTTTGTAATAAACATAGTTTTCTTTGCCCCGAATATTAATAGTATCCAAAACGTAAGTAATTTCTTTTTTTATAGAATCATTTGCGTAATAGAATTTCCCAGAATCATCTACTTTCTCAACAAAAAAATCTACATCGTCGAGCATTACATTAGTAATTCCCCAAGCAATATTATCGTTACGCCCTATTATCACCAATGGTATTCCAGGTATAGAAAAGCCAAAAACATTCAATTCGTCAGATTTAATATGCATTGGCAGCCATCTTGCAGGCAACCCGATTGGCAGATGAGTGTCGTTTGCTAATATTGCAGGTGTTTTATGATTAAAACTTTTATTTCTTGCCCAGGAATTACTTCCAATGGACATTCCCCACATCCCCAAAAAATCTCTTGTTTCGGAAATAACGTTAAATATCGACATTATCTCTTTACTTTGAGCATTATCATATCTAATATGAGAAGAATAATTTATGTTGGAACTATCACTCTTTGTTGTATCAATAGAAATTTGAGGAATTGAATAGTTCCTTATTTTAACTATTTCATCAAGAACAAATGGACTATTAGAAGGATAGGAGGGAATTAGTTTTTTTGCTTTTTCGTATCCGAATGAATTAGTCATTTCTCCAAATGCGACGTCGTAGTAAAAACCGAGACTTAATTCAAATGCCATCATTTTGCTAATGATTATGCAATCATCAATTGTCCATTTTTCTGGTTCATAAGAAAGGAGCCCGAATTCAAAGCTTAATCTATTTTTATTTTCTTGAATGTAAAAATTTATTCCATTTGAATAAGAAGTGAGTATTTCTAAAGATTTTCGAGTTAGAACATCTTTAGTTTCTCTAATTGTGCTTTCTAAGTTGAGAGAACGAAGAAATACATCATATTTCAATGTTTTTTCACCAAAAATTTCAGACAATTTCCCTTTCCCTGCACGACGCGCTAAATCCATTTGCCATAGCCTTTCTTTTGCGTGAAAATAACCAACCGCAAAGAACAAATCGTTATCGCTGTGAGCCTTTATACATGGAATGCCATAATTATTAGCGTAGATTTTTACAGTATCCATTAATTGAATAGTTTTTGTAAATTGTAGTTTTTGATTAATAGAGATATTTTTAAGATTAACTAAAAAACTAATAAATGAAAAAGCAAGAATTATTAAGCAAAAAGCAATTATAATTATTTTGTAAGTATTCTTCATAACCATTTATTTTGTTTGTACCAATCTATTGTATTTTTCATTCCATCTTCAATTGACATTAGTTGCTTGTAGCCAAAATCACGTTTTGCTTTTGCTGTGGAACAAATCCAGAAATCTTGAATAAAATCAATACCTTTTTCGTAATTGAATACAGGTGGTTTTTCTGAGAATTTTCCTAAAAACTCTGAAATACCTGCAACAGTTAGAACAACCCAATGTGGAAGTCTTAATTTTAAGACAAACTTTTTACCCATCTCTTCAGCAATCAGATTTATTAATTGCTTCCATGTGTAAAATTCATCGCTTGACACAAAATATATTTCATTAGAAGTATTATCGCTTTCTGCTGCTTCGATAATTCCGCGTGAGAGATCTTCGGAGTGGATTAAACTTATATATTTATCGCGAAATCCGACCATTGCACCCAGCCCCATTTTGACAGTGCGAAATACGTCGTATATCGCTGTGTCGCGTGGTCCATAAACAGCAGGAGCACGGACAATAGTAAAAGGTATTTTCCCCGAATAGGAAAAGACAACTTCTTCCGCTGCTTTCTTACTTTTACCATAAGAAGTGATAGGGTGACAATGGGTAGTCTCGTCAACTGGTTCATTCAATGATTTCGCTGGTCCAGTAACTGTTTGACTACTAACCAAAAGAAATCTTTTTATCTTAGGAGCATATTTTTCGGTTACATTGAGTAAATTTGCAGTGGCATCCCTATTACCACGCAAAAATTCTTCATAATTGCGGGCAAAAGTAAGCCCTGCAACATGATAAATATAATCTACACCTTCTACTGCCTTCACTAAGCTATCTTGATTATCTAAGTTTGCTTCAACAATTTCAAAGTTTTTACCTTTCAACCAACGTAAGTTGCTAGATTTGCGAGCTATACAACGGACTTCATATCCTTTTTGAAGAAGCTTATCAGCTACGTGACTACCAATAAAACCAGTAGCACCAGTAACCAATACTTTCATTTTTTTCTCATATTGTATTCATTACCTGCTGCAATTTATCAAAACAATTTGAGATTTTTTATTAATAAATGATTGCCAAATTATTGTTATCCGCAAAAAATTAAAAGAGACAGGTCGTATAACAACCTGTCCCCCCATATTTAGCTTTTAAATTATTTAGCTTTTAAGAAGCATTTCAAGCTCATTCAAATATTTATTCATTTTTTCCAATGTTTTATTTACTGGTTCTGGGGTTGTCATATCGACACCGGCACGTTTCAGCACGTCAATTCCATACATAGAGCTTCCCGAGGATAGGAATTCGAGGTATTTATCTATAGCTGGTTTCCCTTGCTTTTTAATATTTTCAGCAAAAGTTTGGGCTGCTGCAAAGCCGGTAGCATATTGAAAAACATAGAAATTATATTTAGTCAAATGATGTATTCTTGCCCAGGAAATATATTCTTCTTCATCGGTTACCATTGAAGGTCCCCAATATTGCTGATATAAATCACCAAATACTTTTGATAAATCATCAGCAGTCATAATTTCGCCTTTAAGAGCTCTTTCGTGAGTGATTTTTTCAAATTCAGCAAATTGAGTTTGTCTAAAAAATGTTTGTTGAATATTAAGCAAGAACTTTTCTATAAGAGCAGCTTTTTCTTCTTTTGTTTTAGCATTTTCTAAAAGATAATCAAGCAGAAGCGCTTCGTTAGTTGTCGAAGCAACTTCAGCAACAAAAATTGAGTAATTTGCATAATGATACGGTTGTTTAAGCTCTGTAAAGTATGAATGCATATTGTGCCCTAATTCGTGGGCTAATGTGAATACATCATCTAATGTATTATTCCAGTTAAGTAAAATGTAAGGATGGACACCACATCCACAACCATTTGAATATGCACCACTTCTTTTACCTTTTGTTTCGTAAACGTCAATCCAGCGATTATCGAAACTCATTTTAAGCACTTTCTGATACTCTTCGCCTAATGGCGCAAGTGCTTTCAAAATAATTTCCTTCGCTTCATCGAAAGTATATTCTTTTGTCAATGATGGAAATAACGAAGCATAAGTATCATAAGGGTGAAGTTCGTCAATTTTCATAACCTTTTTCTTGATTTCACCCCAGCGGTGCAATAGCTTAATATTATCATGAGTAGCTTTGATTAGATTTTCATAGACAGCAACAGGAACGTTATCGTCGAATAATGCGGCTTCAAGCGGTGAGGAAAAGTTTCTAATCTCAGCGTTAATTTTTCTTGTTTTCAGACGACCATTGTATAATGAAGCAAAAGTGCCAATCAATTGACGATATGGCTCATAATATGCTTTGTAAATACGTTTGCGATAGTCTCTATCGTTGGAATATAAAGCGGAACGAAATCTTCCGTGTGAGATTTGAATATCGTTACCTTTCGAATCTTTCACAGTAGGAAAGGGTAACTCAGCATCATTCAAAATTCCATAAGTTTCATTTGGAATACTCATTATCGGTGAAAGTTTAGCCAATAGTTCTTCTTCTTTTGCAGACAATGTGTGCTTTTTCATTCTCAACATATTGTCGAGAGTTTGGAAGTAAATTTGCAAGCCTTTTTCTTGTTTTATGTATTGTCTGATGGCCTCTTCGTTGGCTTCCATAACTTCTGGCATTAAAAATGACGAAGCAGCAGCAAAATTGCTATACAATTCCTGTGTTTTTTGATACATTGTTTGATATTTACCATTTGTAATATCCAAGTCTCTTGCCATCGAGCTATAAAAATAAAGTTTCGTAAGACGCTTTTCTAATAAATAATAATCATTGAAGGCATCTAATAAGTTCTTTGATGATTTGGTAACTTTTCCTTTGTGCTTAGAAATAATTGCAATGTCCTTCGATAATACTTGAAAATCTTTTTCCCAATCTGCATCGGTTTTGTAAATATGAGTTAAATCCCATTTGTATTTATCTGGGATTTCATCTCGCGTTGGTAATGTTTGAGCAGACATATTAGTTCCCAAAGTTAGTGCAATAATGAAAAAAATAGTATTCTTCATAATTTCTCCATTTTGATGAAAAAATAATAAGTAAATTAATAAAAGTTGGTATTTTTATGAAATGAATTATGGCAGCGGAAGCAATACTGTAAAGATAGACCCCTCGTTTAATTTGCTTTCTACTTGAATTGAACCATTGAATCTTTCAACTAACTTTCTTGTTACAGTAAGCCCCAGACCTAAACCTTCATAAACTCTTTTATGCCCTTCACTAATTTGTCGAAATGGCTCAAAAATAATATCGAATTTACTCGAATCCATTCCGATGCCTGTATCTTGAATTGTAATATTTAAAATTTGTTTGCCATTTTCTTTTCTAATTATGCCACAATCGAGAAAAATTCTACCTTTTTCTGTAAATTTTATAGCGTTATCAATTAAATTCGATAGGATAAGATATAAGCAATTTTCATCGAAAACAATTTTAGATGAATAATTCTTCAAATTTATATCAAAAGTAATATTTTTTTCTTTAACAATTGGTTCAAATGAATTATAAATATTGAAAATCAATTCCATTAGGTCTATGCTCTTAAAATTAATATCCATTTGTCCGCTTTCTATTGCTGCAAGAGTAATAACTGAATTAAGAGACGAATTCAATCTTTGAGATGAATGATATATATAATTTAATATTTCTTTTTCATCCTCATCTTTTGCATTATTTAGCAAGATTTTGATGAAACCCAATATTCCAATTAGCGGAGTGCGAAATTCATGACCAATTAAATCCAAAATAATCGATTTGAATTTTTGGGCTTCTTCATTTTTTTGCTTTTCAATTATCAAGTTTTTTTCAAGAATAATCTTTTCTTCTAAATCGACGCTAATGCCATATACGCTTTTTATCCTTCCAAAGTCGTCTTTTACAACGATGCCACTAATATTTGCGTGTTTGATTGATCCATTTTTGGTTCTATACTCTAAAATTACATTCTTGAAATCGTCAATATACTTGAATTTGTCGAAAAGTTCATATAACTGAGCAACGGATTTTTCTGAAAATTTCTGTTCTAATGAAAGGTTCACATACTCACTCACTGAATATTCAGTAAAATTTTCAATTGAGCTACTAATAAATGTGGTTTGTAAATTTTCGTCTAATATCCAAAATATATCAGTAGAGTTGTTAAAAATAAAGTCCTTAAAATCATCAAAACTTATTGTGGAAAGTATTTGATTTTCAACCATTTTGTTCTCCTGATGCAGAATTGTTTGTGCGCAATGGAATAGTAAAGTGGAAAGTAGTGCCAACATTAACAGTGCTTTCAACCCATATTTTGCCACTGTGCTTTTCGACAAACTCGCGACACAAAATCAACCCCAATCCTGTCCCGCTTTCTTGTTTCGTACCAGCAGTTGAAACACTATTTTGCAAACTAAATAATTTATTCAGATTTTCTTCTGGTATGCCAACTCCATTATCAGACACACTAATACGACAGAAATTTTCATCTTCTTTTCGACAAATTATTTTAATAGAACCTCCTTCGTGGGTAAACTTAATTGCGTTTGTACAAAGGTTTCTTATTATTGTATTCAACATATTTGCATCTGTAAACACTTTGTATTCTTGATCCATATCATAATCAATTGAAATGTTCTTATTATTCGCATTCATTTTAAGCAGATTAATATTACTTGTGATAAATTGTTTTAATTCGTAGACTGCTGGTTGATATTGAACAAGACCACGTTCACAACGTGACCACATAAGTAAATTTTCAAGAAGTTCATATAATTGCTTAGCAGAGTTGTTAACATCATCTAAAAATTCTTTTAATTCTTCTTTGGATAACTCGTGAAATGTTTGTGAAAGGAAATTCGATACACCCATAAAAGCACTAACTGGATTTTTCAAATCATGTGCTATGATAGAAAAGAATTTGTCTTTTGTAATATTACTTTCTTTGAGTTCAATATTTTGTTGATGAAGAATTTTTTGTTGCTCGACAATAGTTTCATTTGCATAAGATAGATTATCAACCATTTTGTTAAAGAAATTGGCAAGATCTCCAATTTCATCTTCTGATTCGACTTTTACTTTAATACGATAGTCGCCACTTGCCAGTTTAATAGTTGCGTGTTTTAACCTGACAATAGGATTGGTAATGCTTCTTGAAATCAAAATTGACATAACCAAACTGAAAACTATTGAAACGACAAAAAATGGCACAATAAATGAGTGATAGCTTTCGGCTTCATGCTTCGATTTTTCTACTTGTATGTTTATTATTCTTTTCATTTGATATTCAATTTCGTTCATTTTACTTTCATATTCTTTTATCTCTTTCGAAATTCTAACAAAATCATTAAAAGCAATTATGTAATTATCTATCAGCATCCTCATTTTCGTTTTTTCGTCATCAGAAAGGTTCAAATATTTGAGTTCGCTTTTTATCTTATCAACTGTGAAGTGAACTTTTTTTACGTATTCGTCACGCTTTCTCATAATATAATCTTTTTCTCTTCGGCGTGCTTCCAAAGTAAGTGCAAGTAAATAATAATTATTGATAGATTTTAAAAAACTCTCAATCTGGTGAATTTTACTCCGAAACTCTCCTTCTATACCTGTATTTTCATCCAAACCGAATTCTTCAAGCAACGATGTATATTTTTTAAAATATCTACTATAAATATTCTTTAAACTATCTAATTTAATTTTATCATTATTGTTGGGTATTTTTTGAGAAACTTCATAATATTTGAGTAAATTGTGTAATACTAAATCTTTATTATGTATGAATAAGGATTTGAAATTTGTATCTCTTCTGACCAACAGCTCCAATCTTTTATTACTGGATTCAATAATCAAAGATTCCAGAAGCAAATACCTATAATTTCGTTCATTTAGATAAAGAGCATACATTGAAAAAATAACTATAAGTAACATTATTAATTCAATAAACCCGCTAAGAAGAATCATTTTGCCAAAAAGAGACATTTTGATTTTCATAAATTACGTCAATAAATCCCAACAATTTTCAAAATTACTTTTTCAATGTTAATATTTGATAAATAAACTGTTAGGTTTTATATAGCTAGATAGTTGCCGAATCACTAATTGACAATGTGCCAGCATTTGCATCAATTGTGGCATCAATAGAATATGGAATGGTAATTTGTTCGTTAGTATGTCCAAACATTAACCCATAAAAAGACGGTATGGGAAGTGATGAAAAATATTTATCCAATACCTCTCCAAGTTGCAGATCCCAGGTTGATGGTGAAGTTTTAATTGTACAATCACTGCAAAAGCCAAAAATTATGCCTTTTGCTTGCTCAAATTTGCCAGCAAGCCGCAATTGATTTAACATTCTATCAATTCTAAATGGCTCTTCTGCAACATCTTCCAGAAATAATATCTTGTCTTTTGTATCTATTTCAAATTGAGTACCCATTAAAGATGAAATAATTGATAAATTCCCACCAGTTAATTTGCCTTTCGCTGTGCCACTTTTAATGGTTCTAATTGGGAATTGCTCGCGAATACCACTTTTTTGAGCGGGATTTTGTAAAACTCCAATTGGTTCATTATTAAATATTAATTTTTCAAAGGAAGACGCAGTAAAATCAGTAAAAGAAGAGAGTAGAACTGGCGAATGAAAAGTAACTAAACGTGAATATTTTTGTATTGCAATGTGAATTGCAGTAATATCGCTATAACCTGTAAATACTTTTGGATTGTTTCTTATAAGCTCGTAATCAAGTAAATCTAATATTTCAGGAGAACCATATCCGCCGCGAATACAAAAGATACCATTAATATTTTTATCTTCAAAAAACTTATTAAGTTCGTTTGCTCTTTCTTTTCTTGATTTTGTTCTATATCCGGAACCATCAAACAGCAAGTAACTAAAAACAGATTGTAATTTATAATGATTGCATACTTCTTTGGCTTTCCGTATATCATCAGAGTCACAAACATTTGTAGCTGGAGCAACAATAGCAACTTTGTCCCCTCCTTTAAGACACTTAGGCTTAATCAAAGTAGAATCTGATACACTTTGAATATCGCTATTATAATAGTTCTGAGCTAAAGCAAATACTCCAATACTACTAATTGACTTAACAAATTCCCGACGTTCCATATTTTAATCTTAATAGCTTTTATTAAGTTTTTTTGCCCATTCAAACATAGTTTTCGCAGAATCGTAGTGTCCAATCCTTTCAAAGCACTTACCAGCTCCCAGGCAGGCCAGTGAATTTTCTGGATTTAATTTCAATGCAGCAGAGAAATATTGATGTGCACCTTCTAAATCATTTTCTTCAAGTGACATTTCGCCACAAAAAGTTAATATATCATCAAGTTTTTCTCCAAGCGTGCAGTTGAATTTTTCTTTTGTCCATCTATCAAAAATTTGTGTCAACAGTTCAAAAGCTTCATCATTTCTACTTTTTGCTTTTAATATTTTAGCATATAGATAATCGGTGTCTAAATTTGGACGATAGTTTTGTTTGATAGTATTTACTGTTTTCTCGGCTTCTTCAATATTTCCCTTTAACAATTGGTATTGTGCCATCCGATTTAATACATGAGTTTTGCCCAATTCATCAAGAATAGAACTTTCCTCCATTAAGGAAGAGAAAAGTCCAATAGCGTTCTCGTAATTACCTGAAATAAATTCATTCTCTGCAAAACCCAAGATAATGTAATCATCAGCAAAGACAGGCAATTTTTTCTCTGCAATTTGGGCTAAATTTGTTCCTTGCAAGAAGTCAATTCTTGATAGAAGTTTAATGGTAGAATTCCGCCAGGTCCAGAATTTTCTTGCTTTTACAGAAGCAATTAATCCAGCAGAAAAGACTTCTGTCGGATTAGCAAAAATATATTTTAGAGTTGCAGATAGATGGTCGCGGTCTGGTTCGAGGAGATATGCTTCATTTGTAAATAATTTACCATCAAGTGTTTTCCCAATATTTATTTTTTCAGCAGGTAAATACCAGGCACATTTTTCATCGGTAAAGTCATCAGTTGCACCTCCACGAGTAACTACTACTGGCAAACCACACGCCATAGCTTCAAGAGTAGGTAGTGAAAAACCTTCACCACGATATGGACTAACAAATACATCACACGCACGATAAAGAGCAGCTATTTCTTCCTCACTCATTGAATCATCAATGTAGATGATTTCTGGTGCATTTGGATTTTGTTTCGCTCTTAATATCATATCTTTAGCAGTTTGACCACGATAGAAGCTATCGCCTCCCATATCTTTCACTACCAAACATACGTCATCATTAGCAGTAAAAGTTTGCATATATGCTGATAATAAGATATCAAAGCCCTTCCGATAAATTGTCCCTCCAAGATATAGGAATTTGATTCGCTTTGTGGTATTAAGCTGATACTTTTCACCATAAGGTTTAAATAGTACTGGGTCAATACCATTAGGAATAACTTGGACTTTATCAAAATCAATCCCTGAATTAATAAAACTTTGACGAGAAAAATTAGAAGGTGTCCAAATTTCGACAGCCTGTTTGAAAATTTCAACAAAATCAATAAGATGAGCAGTGTATTCCCAAGGTTGCATAATAATCCATTTTGCACCTTTCGGAGGCTCAGCTTTTGGAGGCCATTGATGACGAATCCAGACATATGGTAGCCGAGCAACTTCATCAGGAACATCTTGTTTATATCGAATATCGTTCTCTTTCAATTTTTTATATTTTGGGAATAAATCGGGCGAAAAAGCGTCAGGCTCGTAAGGGACAATTGTAAGGTTTGTAGCTTCTGTTTCGATAATATTTAAGCAGTGTTCTCGATTAATTAAAGCAAGAGAATGATATACAAATTGCGAACCTTCCCAAACTATGTTTAATTGTAGTTTGGTAGTAGCAATTTCTTGGGCATCTTCTATTGGAACATTATGAGTATCAATTTCAGATACTAAAAAATCATTTGATAAATTCATTAAGTCGTCAATATCAAAAAAATCTTCGTTTGTAGTATTCTCTTGCTTTTCTTCCTTAGCAATTACCTCAGGAAGTGGAGTGCTTTCAAACAATTCCTGATCAATTTTCCTCTTAATTGCCCGAACAGTCATATTTAAATTAATAAATCCTCTGTCTTGAGGAGTGTCTTCTTCGTAAAATTCTGTAACAATTAATCCAGATTTATGCAACTTATCTTTTATTGATTGTTCGTCGAAAGCAACACAATGATAATCACCTGGATTAGTTTGTCCTCCAAAAATCATATATGAAGCAACATCTGCGTTCCAAATACCATTGACATAAGCATTTACTTGCAATCTCAAAGACGGACAACGAATAATCAGTTCACCGCCCGGTTTCAAAACTCTTGCCCATTCATTTAAAATGCTCTGCGTTTCACGGTGCGAAAAATGCTCCAAAATATCACTTGCTAATATCAAATCAGCAGAATTATCGGGTAGTTCGAGTTTCCGAACATCACCATAGACAACACGTGGATCGTCGCTGAACAAATCTATATTAATAAAGCCATCTCTTATATCTTTGCCACACCCTAAATTCAAAAATACTCTATCTGGTAATGGATTTGGCATTCTGCCAGTAGCTTTTTTATTTGAAAAACCATAAGGTAAATCATTTTCGAATTGTAACCTATTTAAAGCATTATTCATTTCAACCTCAAATACTTATTAATTATCAACAAGTGCAATAATTATGCCGAAAGTTTTGGTAAAATAATACTTTTATGATTTTTTTACAAACATTATAATAGTATTAATTAAAAAACTGTTATTTTTGTTTTTATAATTAAATGATAATGTTCTATTATTCGTTTTAAGTAAGTTGTTTATTATTGGAATTAAAGAAAATGCTTGGTATACTAAAAAAAATATTTGGAAGTAAAAGCGACAAAGACATTAAAGAAATAATGCCAATTGTCAAAGAAATCAATCGATATTATGATGAATTTAACAGTCTAACTGATGAGCAAATTAAAGCAAAAACGCTTGAATTTCAAGAAATCATTAAATTTGCCATATCTGATTTCGAAAATCAAAAGCTGGAACTCGGAAATCAGCTCAAATCGTCCGAATTAACAGCTGATGAGGTAATTGAAATTAATGACAAGATTAAAAAGCTTGATAGAGAAATTTTTGAAAGAATTGAAGAAAAATTAGATGAATTACTACCGCAAGCTTATGCAGTCGTAAAACAAGCTTGCAAGCGTCTTGCTGACCAGAGATATGCATATACTTACGCCGGGCAACACTATATATGGGATATGGTTCCCTATGATGTGCAGTTAATTGGTGGAATAGTATTGCATCAGGGTAAAATCGCTGAAATGGCAACTGGTGAAGGAAAAACTCTTGTTGCGATAATGCCACTATATTTAAATGCTCTTGCTGGGAAAGGTGCCCACCTTGTTACAGTCAATGATTATCTTGCAAAACGTGACTGTGAATGGATGAAACCTGTATATGAATTTTTGGGACTTACAGTAGATGCAATCCAATCAAATATGGAACCTTCGGAAAGAAAGCGTATTTACAATTGTGATATTACTTATGGCACTAATAATGAATTTGGTTTTGATTATCTGCGCGATAATATGGTGGTCGATCCTGAACATATTGTTCAAAGACCACATTGGTACGCAATTGTTGATGAAGTCGATTCAGTTTTGATTGACGAAGCAAGAACCCCTCTTATTATTTCTGGACCAGTTCCTTCTGCTGACCAAAAATTCGAAGAAATGAACCCAAGAGTTAAAAGACTTGTTGAAGCTCAGAACAAGTTGGTAAACGAAATTGTAGCTGAAGCAGAACGATTACTAACAACTGGGAAAAAAGAGGATCGCGATGCTGCTGGTGTGCTTTTATTTCGTGCTCACCGAGGATTGCCAAAGCACAAGAAATTATTAAAATTGATGCAAGATGCAGAAAATCTAAAATTGCGCCAGGAAACCGAGCTTTTCTTCCTGCGTGATAAAGGCGCTCGAATGCCAGAGATTGATGAAGAACTCTATTACACAATTGATGAAAAAAATCATCAAATTGATATTACGGAAAAAGGGCGACAGCTTCTTTGCCAAAGTCAAGAAGATCCCGATATGTTTGTAATTCCAGATATAGCTGCCGAACTTAGCGCTATCGAAGGAAATGAAACACTTACATCAGAAGAAAAGCAACAAAAAATCGATCAAGTGTATTATCTGTTTGCTGAAAGAAGCGATAGAATTCATACAATTTCTCAGCTTCTTAGAGCTTATTCTCTTTATGAAAAAGACGTTGAATATGTTGTTCAAGATGGAAAAGTTCTAATAGTAGATGAATTCACCGGTAGAATTCTTGAAGGACGCCGATATTCAGATGGTCTTCATCAAGCAATTGAAGCCAAAGAGAGAGTAAAAGTAGAGCGAGATACTCAAACTCTTGCAACTATCACACTTCAAAATTATTTTCGTCTTTACAAAAAATTAGCCGGCATGACAGGAACAGCTGAAACCGAAGCTGCTGAATTTGAAAAAATATATAACCTTGAAGTAGTTGTTATTCCAACAAACAAACCTGTTATTAGAATTGACCATGATGACTTAGTTTATAGGACAAAACGCGAAAAATACAACGCTATATTAGATGAAACAAAAAAAATTCTTCAAGAAGGTCGAGCTGTACTGGTCGGAACAACTTCCGTTGAAGTTTCAGAGATACTTTCCAAAATGTTTACTCGTCAAGGAATTAAGCATAATGTTTTGAATGCAAAACATCACGCTCGCGAAGCAGAAATCGTTGCTTTAGCCGGTAGAAAAGGTGCAGTTACAATTGCAACTAATATGGCAGGCCGTGGAACTGATATTAAGCTTGACCACGATGTAAAGAAAAACGGAGGTTTGGCAATTATTGGTTCAGAACGCCACGATGCTCGACGAATTGACAGGCAGCTACGAGGAAGAGCAGGTCGTCAAGGTGACCCAGGAAGTTCGCAATTCTTTATTTCTCTTGAAGATAATTTGATGAGATTATTCCAGAGCGATAGAATCGCCAGTGTTATGTCAAAAATAAAAATACCCGAAGGCGAACCAATTCAACATCCAATGATTACAAAGGCAGTGGAAAATGCTCAAAAAAAAGTCGAAGAAAACAACTTTGCCATTAGAAAACGATTAATAGAATATGATGATGTAATGAATCATCAAAGAGAGGTGATTTATTCAAGGAGACGTGCTGCACTTAGAGGTGATAGATTAAAAGGTGAAATATTCGAATATGTTGAAGACTACTTAATTGATTTGTATGAAATTCATCATCCGAATAAGGATGTGAAAGGATTACGAAATTCTTTACGCACAACTCTGCTTTGTGATATTCCGATGAGTGAGGAAGACTTTGAAAAAATGAAAATTGATGAGTTTGTTCGACGTGCAAAATCTATTGCTCTGGAATTTTATAGTAAAAAGGAAGAAATGCTTGGCAGTGAATTTATGGCACGTTTGGAACAAGTTGCGATATTGCAAACAATTGACGAAAAATGGCGTGATCATTTAAGGAGTATGGACGATTTAAAAGAAGGAATACATTTGCGTTCTTACGGACAAAAAGATCCATTACTCGAATATAAACAAGAAGCACACGATATGTTTTTGGAATTAGTTAAGGATATTAATAAATCATTTATTCAATTTGCATTTAGATATTTTCCTCAAATTGTGCGTTCTAACGAAGAAGACAGACGCAAATCTGTTCCGACGTACAGAAATACTACTTATTCGCAAAGAAACGTTCAATATGAACATTCATCAACAGTACCATCATTTATTATGGGAGCTCCCCAAGCACAACAATCACCAGAAGCATCTACGACAAAGACTATTCGTAATACTCAAGTAAAAGTAGGTAGAAACGACCCTTGTCCGTGCGGAAGCGGGAAAAAATATAAAAAATGCCACGGTGCTAGTGAATTTATTGACAATTAATAAATAAATTAAGTTAACACTCACTAACAAATAATTTAATATAGAACATAAATTAATAAGAAAGAGGCTGCAATTAGACAGCCTCTTATATTTTTTTGTCTAATTAATCCATGTTTATTTTTCAGTAAATAGTTTCGCGAGTTGTTCAGGTGAAGGTTTTGGAGTTAAGAGACTAACAATAAATAGAGTCCCAACCGAAATAATAATTGAGGGGTAGATACTTGGAATTCCCCAAGGATCACCATCATAGATAACAAATGGAAAGATAGCAGGAATAACAATATCTAAAATAATCACCGAAATAGTTCCTGAAATAATACTTGCAACTCCACCAGCCTTGGTAGCACGTTTCCAGCTTAATGCAGCAATCAATGATGGAGTAATAGCAACACCATATACTGTATAAGCAAAATATGCATATTTTAACACAGACAAATTCATTTTATAATATGTAGGAATAAAAATTATTAAAAATGCAACAAAGCCGATAATGACAATAAATATTTTTTGTAAAGCCACAATTTTTTTATCTTCAGCATTTGGATTTATAAATCTTTGATAAATATCACGGATAATATTAGTGGAAGGGCTTAATAAATAATTCATTCCGGTAGAAATGACAACTACAACTGCTGCCGCAAGTAACAACAAACCAACAGGAGCAGGCGTTAAGAACTTTGCAGCTTGGAGCACTATTGAAGCCGGATCAAAATCGCTTTTCCCCCAAAAATATGAAGAAGCATAGATAGCAATCACAATCACCACTGTTTCAACTACAATGGTCCCAATAATCCATAATGATACTGCTTTTTTTGCATCAGCCGGAGTTTTAGCACTGTAGAACTTTTGATACATACTCTGAACGCCAAGTAATAAGAACATTGTAGCTAAAAAGTATGAGAACCCTTTCAACGCGGGAAAACGACCAAATTCAGAAGAAAAAATTTCAAAATGAGATTGTGGTAATATTTCTGCTGGTGCAGACAAGCCACCCGATGCAGCTACAACAAACGGCACGCTAACAATACAAGCTAAAACGATAATTATTCCATTTGGTAAGTCTGTATGAGCAACAGCAATCATACCACCCAAAGCAGTAAATAAAATAACAAACCCTGCTGCAATAGCCTGACCAGCTTCGACGGATACAGCTCCATCTGTAATGACATTTAAAATGTAACCACCAGCACGAAATTGATATGATACAATAGTAGTAAAAGCTATAATCAATGCAATTGCTCCAAAAAGTCGAGCAAATTTGCCGTATCTTTCTTCTAAAATGTCACCAATGGTATATTGCCCAAATGTTCTAATTTTTGCAGCTAAAAAGTAAATAATAGCTATTCCTGCCCAAGCACCAGCTGGCATCCAAAGCGAACTCCAACCTGCACGATATGCAAATTCAGCTCCTGCTATAAATGTGCCTGAACCAATCCACGTACACACCAGAGTGAAAACCATTTTGGTTACACCTAAACTACGCCCTGCCACCATCATATCGTCTTTGCTTTTGACTTTTTTAGATTGAGAAAAGTTATAAATTGTTAAAGCAACTAAATACAATAAAATAATTACAACATACCAGTTCATAAAAACTCCTAAAAAGTTTATTAATTTTTTACCTCAACTCTTATCCAAAAATGATTTGGGAATTCGAAAAATACATCATCTCGGTTTCTATCTATTTGTAAAAAATTTATTTTGTTAGGGAACAATCTATTCTCATTCATAATCTTTTTTATTTTTTCGCTATTAAAACCATCAAAAAGAATATCGATAGAACTTGCAATTTGATAATTTTGTTTAATCATATTTAATTCATTATCATTAGATTTAATAAATTTATCATAATCATCAGAAAATTTCAATAAATAATAGAAATATATTTTATCATTCTTTCTAATCATAATTGGAGTTTTTGCAGTACTTATTAAAACAGGAATGCTCAAATTTGATAATAATAGCGTGTCAGAATTAATAATAGCATAACAACTAAAGTCGAGTGATTCGTCAAATTTACAATCTTCTATTTGTTCTTTGATGTCTATTTCATTGGTTAATTTGGACGAATTTAATTTAAAAGTTTGAATATCTTTTTTCAAGTTATCTGAAGAAACAATCAATTCACTGTTAATTGGAATATTTTCTATTTCGAATTCTAAGTATAATTTTGAAAATTCAGTCTCTACAGTAGTATTTCGTAAAGTAATTTTCTCTTTGACGTCTATTTTAAAACAATTTTCACAAATACTATTATCCTGAATAAATTGGATTTTATTTTCATTAAACCCAATTTTATTGCAGAAATCATTTAGTATTTTTTGGAAATTTTCATAAGGTATAGCTTTTGAAACATAAATACTCAGAATATCATTTCGATATTTTGAATAAAGAAGAGCAATTTGAAATAAATAACTAATTGGTGAATATTTTGAAAAATTAAATTCAATTTCATTATCAACACAATTTATACTATTATCAAATTTAAAGTAATCATTTGAATAAGTAAGTGGCATAGACAAATCAAGAGAAATATAAGATATAGTTCTTTTAGCTTTTATTTCCAATGGACTATATTTGACAAGTAAAGCAGGATTTTTACTTTCATCTACTTTATTAATTTTGGGTCTTAGCAGATATAAATCTAATTCTCCCACACCGAATGGCCTATTTGATGCAAAAATAGCAAATCCATTTTCGAGCATAATGAAATCGCTCTCATCAAATTCGGTGTTTATCTCGTTAAGTGGAATAGGTTTTTGCCAACTTCCTTCCAAAAATTCACTATAATAAATATCATAACCTCCAATACCGTACAACCCATCGGAAGCAAAAAATAGAAGACTATCGTTATACAGAAAAGGTGTGATTTCATTCCCATCAGAGTTAATTTCTGAAAGTTCTATTGGTTCACTCCATAAAGCATCGTTGTTTTTAAAGGAAATAAAGAGATCTAAATTTGTTTTGTTATTACGATTAGATGAAAAAATAAGCATTCTTCCATCTTTTGATAAAGTAGGATGAGAAACAAAACAATCACATTTTAGTTGTTCTATGAATGTTGGTTCAGAGTAGTTATTTCGATATATTTCAGAAATAGCAAGATTCAGCACTGGGAACTTTGAAGTTTGACGAAATTTTGACAAATAAATAGTCCCATTATCGCTAAAATAGAAATAAGAACGATTTTCTTTAGAATTGTTGAGTTTGCTTTTGTGTAAAACAGGTTTCCCAAAAGCAAAGTTATCTTTTGTTTGCACCCAATAAAGTTGAGAAACACCGCTTATAGTGGAATTGTAAAACAAAGTTAAAGAACGATTATCGAAAAAAGGTGCAAATTCATCTTTACTTGTATTAATTGTAGAAATATTTTCAGGTTTTTCCCAATTAAATAATTGAGAGTATGATTTTTGAAAAATAAGAATAATCAGTAGAATAAATATATATCTATAATATTTCATACTTGTAAGATAATATAAAAAATTTATTTCTGCAAAATTTGAGTTTGTCTAATTAAATACAAATCAGCCAAAACAATAGAAACGCAAGCATCAATTATAGGCGGAACACGTAAGACATAGCAGCTATCGTGGCGTCCCGATGTTTGTATTTCATCTATCGCTTTATTTTCAAAATTGTAAGTTTGTAATTTTTTTCTTATGCTGACTGGTGGATGAAATGCAGTACGAAAAACAATATTATTTCCATTGGTAATTCCACCAATTACTCCACCACAATTATTAGTATTAGTAGTCCCATCAGAATTAATTATCGAATCAGCATACTCTGAACCAAACATTTTTGCGGAATTAAATCCTGCACCGAATTCAATTGCTTTCGCTCCAGGAATAGAAAAAACAATGTGACTAATTAATGACTCAACGCTATCAAAAAAAGGTTCTCCTAATCCGATAGGGACGTCATTAATAACAGTTTCGAGAACTCCTCCCAATGAATCACCTTCTTCAACAGCTTGATTTAATAAATGCTGGTAATCCTGTTGACCACCAATCTCAATAATTTTTGTGTTGACACTACAAGGAAAAACTTTTCTTGCTACAACACCAGCAGCAACAAGAGCAACTGTGAGTCGACCAGAAAAATGGCCACTTCCACGGTAATCTGCAAACCCAAAATACTTATGTAATGATACAAAATCGGTATGTCCCGGTCTTGGTTTATTATATTGTTCGATAGTGTAATTTGCTGAATCTATATTGTTATTTTCAAAAACGATATTCAAAGGTGTCCCGGTAGTTTTATCATTGAATACACCGGAAGTAACAATTGAAATATCGTTTTCAGTTCTTTGAGTTGTAGCAAAAGCCCCACTTTTTCTTCGACTTAACTCAGTTGTGAAATCATTTGGTGCAAGCGAAATACCGGCAGGCACACCATCGATTGTAATTCCGACATAAGAACTATGACTTTCGCCATAAATCGTTACTTTGAATATACGACCAAATGTATTCATTGCAAGGATTAAATGTTGAAAAAAATTTAACAAACATAGTAACATTTTTTTTGATAATCAAAATTAAATTCAGATTTTTGTATATTCGAAAACTCACTATTGAGGTGTGAAATGAAAATCAACGAAGTGCTGTCGAAGAGTTGTATTCAAGTTGGTCTTGAAGCAAAAGACAAGCAAGATTTGCTTGAAAAAATTACAGATTTGGCAATGAATTCAGGAAAAATCACAAATAGAGCTGCTGTGCTGAAAAGCATAATGGAACGTGAAAAAATAATGTCTACGGGTATTGGTAAAAACATTTGCCTGCCACACGCTAAAACTGAATATATCGAAGCACCAGTTGCTGCAATGGCAACACTGAAAGCTCCTATTGATTTTCACTCTCTCGATGGTGAACCCGTAAATATTTGTTTTCTGCTTTTGGGAAAAGAAAATAATATTGGCATGCATTTGAGATTGCTTAGCAAAATTTCGAGATTTCTTAACAACGATGAATTCAGAGAAAAAATTTTGAATAGCAAAACACCCGACGAAATAATTAATCTTTTCGAAAGCGTTGATGAATAATGAATTCTGATAATATTCATTCATTAAAGGAAATTATTAATCAATTAATTGAACTAAACGACTGGGGCGAAGGTATCGCATTTGCTAAAATAAAGGAAGAATGGATAAAAACTGTTGGTGAAAACTTCGCTGAACATATAGCACCACTGAAACTTAAAGATGGTGTACTTCATTTAAAAGCTGATTCGTCCACCTGGCGAACGGAAATGCTTATTCGGAAACAACTGCTTATAGACAAGCTCAATTCCTATTGTGGAAAAAACATTATTAAATCTATTAAAATTCGCTGATTTTTCGTATTTTTGTAAATAAATTATTGTGAATTAGAGAAAATATGGTAAACGATTTCCAAGAACTCGAATTAGAAAACAAGAATTCAAACTCTCAATATACCGAAGAAAGCATCAGAGTTTTAGAAGGATTAGAGGCTGTTCGGCAACGTCCTGCAATGTATATAGGCGATATTAGCGAAAGAGGCTTGCATCATTTAATTAATGAAGTTGTTGACAACTCGATTGACGAAGCGCTTGCAGGATTTTGTAAAAATATATTTGTTACTCTTCGTTCAGATGGATCTTGTTCAGTAGAAGATGATGGACGAGGTATTCCTACAGGTATTCACCCAGAAAAAAACATTTCTACATTAGAACTCGTAATGTGCACTTTGCACGCAGGTGGAAAGTTTGATAATAATACATATAAAGTATCTGGTGGTTTGCACGGTGTCGGTGTGTCTTGTGTAAACGCTTTATCAACTAAATTGATTGCAACAGTAAAAAGAGAAGGAAAAATTTTTCAACAAATCTATGAAAAAGGTATTCCAGTTACAAATGTGGAAATTATTGGCGACACTAATTCAACTGGGACAATAATACAATTTTATCCAGACCCGTCAATATTTCAAACTGTAATCTTTAAATTTGAACGCGTTGCAGATAGGCTTCGTGAACTTGCTTTTCTAAATCCAGAAGTAAAAATTTCAATAATAGATGAAAGAGAAGAAATTAAAGAAGAATACCGATACCAAGGCGGCTTAAAAGATTTTGTTAGTTATATCGATAGCACCAACACTCCAATAACAAAGCAAGTGTACATTTACGGAAAAAACGACAATCCAAATGTTGAGGTAGAAATTTGTTTTCAATATAACACCTCTTATGGTGAAACTCTTTTGAGCTACGTAAATAATATTCATACAATAGAAGGTGGTACGCACGTTAGTGGTTTCCGTTCAGCTCTTACTCGCACGCTGAACGATTATGCAAAGAACAACAAGATGAATAAGTTTGAACTTACGGGAGAAGATTTCCGGGAAGGTTTGACTGCTATTGTATCTGTAAAAGTTTCGAGCCCAATGTTCGAAGGACAAACCAAAACCAAGCTAGGCAACGCAGAAGTTGAAGGTATTGTTAGGTCAATTGTAAATGAGAAATTAGGAGAATATTTAGATTCTAATCCTTCCGAAGCAAAAAAAATTATCGAAAAAGCTAATTCTGCAGCTGAGGCGCGCATTGCGGCACGTAAATCACGTGAACTTGTTCGCAGAAAAAATTCACTCGAAAATTCAACTTTGCCTGGGAAACTTGCAGATTGTTCACTCAATTCTCCCGAAGATACTGAATTATTTATTGTTGAGGGCGATTCTGCTGGTGGTTCTGCAAAACAAGGAAGAGACAGACGTTTCCAGGCTATTCTCCCTCTGAAAGGTAAAATTTTAAATGTAATTAAAGCGACTCCACATAAAATTTTAGAAAATGACGAAATTAAAACTATTATCGCTGCAATTGGAGCTGGTTTTTCTCACAAGCCTAATAGTGAAGAGAATGGCAGTTCAAATGGCAATGGAAATGGTAAAGAAAAAGATTTCGATGTATCAAAAGTTCGATATGGAAAAATAATACTAATGGCGGATGCAGATGTGGATGGTTCTCACATTAGAACATTATTGCTGACTTTCTTTTTTACATATATGCGTGATCTAATAAACAAAGGAATGCTTTACATTGCTCAACCTCCGCTTTACAAAATAAAAAAAGGGAAATTGGAATACTATGCAAATAATGAAGAAGAAAGAGATAGTATTATCCAAAGATTGATGAAAGATAGTCCTAATTCAAAAATACAAACCAATGAGGAACAAGAAGAAATAAACGAGGGGAATGAAGAAGTAAAATTAAAGGGTGGAATTGTTGTTTCGCGTTTTAAAGGGCTTGGAGAAATGAACCCTGAACAGTTGTGGGAAACCACAATGAACCCCGAAAAAAGAACTTTATTACGTGTAAATATTGAAGATGCGGAAAAAGCAGCTATAATATTTCAAACTCTTATGGGCGATAAAGTTGAACCTCGTAGAGAATTTATTGAACGAAATGCACAATATGTTAAAAATTTAGACATATAACCATTTTTCTAATACACTTATTATGTAAATGGGGCTTTCTAATTCGACAGCCCCATTTATATTTCAGCCTTTCCTACTTTTCAAAAAATAAACGTTAAGTGGAACTGATTATTCGATTTCTTCTCCGAGTAAATCTATTCCACGTTTTCCACCAGCAATTTTAATAATCTCATCATCATAATAATCAGAAATTAGAGCAACGGCTTTTAGAGAAGTTTCAAATTCATTTTTGTCCATATTTGTTCCAGCTATTGAATGCTGAAAAGTAATAGTATTGTCGAACAATAGCCCAAAAGCACCAAAATGAATTTCAGCATTTTTATTAAGCAAAAATTTCATCAGTTCAGGAGTAATGTTTGCATTAGTAACCACGTTGGAAACAATTTCAACGCAAGTTTCAGTTTCAGTAAATGGCCTAACAATAATCATAATCTGTGAAGAGCCATAATTCACAGTAAAAGAACCATCACCGAATGAGATATAATCAGGGAAAATATCTTTTAAATAATTTTCGACTTTATTAACTGTGGATTGGATAAGTTCCACGGGAGTTTCTATCATATCAATTTTCTCCTTATTAATTAATATTTCCATATTCCACCTTTTATTGATTTTCTTGGTTTGGTGGCAGCATACCCATTTTGGCTTTTAGAGCGAGTAATTCATCTTCTACATCTTTGGAAGAAGTAAGTTTTTTGAATTCTTCATCTAATGATGTATTTTCGCCTGCAAGTTGCTCAAAAGCAGAAGCTTCTGCTTCAAGTTTCTCGATTTTACCTTCGAATTTATCGAACTTGCTGAAAGCGTCAGTTCCGACACCACTGAAAGATTGAGCAATTTGCTTCTGAGCTTTGGCGGCTTGTGAACGAGCAATGAGCGTACTTTGACGGGTGCGAGCTTCATCAAGTTTGGATTTCAATTGGTCAAGTTGCTGACGAAGTTTGTTGGATGTTTGGCGAGCTTGCTCTAAAATAGGCACTAAGTCATTGATGTTACGTTCGGCAATTGCTTTTTTCTCCAAAGCAGCTTTAGCGAGGTCCTCCCTATTGTTTTGCAAAGCAACCATAGCTTTGTGTTCCCATTCTTCTTTGTCTTTACGAGCTTTCTCTAATTTACGCTCTAAACTTTTTTCGTTAGCAATAGCCTGTGCAACAGCCAAAGTGGCTTTATTGACTGATTGCTCCATCTCGATAACCATTTGCTTGAGCATCTTTTCGGGGTCTTCGGCTTTGTCGAGAACATCATTAACGTTTGCCTTGAAGATGTCAGCGATTCTTTTGAATATGCTCATTTTTACCTCTTGAATAATGTTGTAAAATAAAAACATTAATAAATCATTATTTAATACGTATTAAACTAAAAAATGTTATATTTGAAAAAAAAAATTGGGTGAAGAAATGAAATTTGACTTACAATCGTTGCTTGGACAAGCGCAAAAAATACAGGAAGAAATTCAAAAAATCAAAAATGAGCTTGCTGACAAAACTGTAACAGGCGAAAGTGGCGGTGGAATGGTAAGCGTAACAATGAATGGTGCAAATAAAGTTATATCAGTAAGAATAGCAAAAGAGTTGGTAAATCCTAATGAAGTAGAGATATTAGAAGATTTAATTGTTGCTGCAATAAATATTGCAAGCGAGAAAGCTGCCGAATTAGCAGCAGCAGAAATGAGTAAAGCCACAGGTATGCTTCCAAATATTCCAGGGTTTAATTTGGGCTTATGATATCTACATCTCAAACAATAGAAAAAGCTATTGCTACATTCGCTAAACTCCCTTCTATTGGTAGAAAATCTGCTCAAAGGTTGGTGTATTTTCTTCTGAAACAAAATCCAGAATATATAGATGATTTTATTTATGCATTGAGCAATTTGAAAAGCAATGTAAAACTATGTAAGTATTGCTACAATTATTCTGACGACGAAATTTGTCCAATTTGTGTTTCAAATAGTAAAAACTCAAAGATAATTTGTGTTGTAGAAGACCCTAAAGATGTTTTTGCAATTGAAAAAACCAATGAATTTAGAGGCGTCTATCACGTTCTTCACGGACTAATTAATCCAATTGGTGGCGTCAATGCTTCAGATTTGAAAATCAGGGAGCTAATAGAAAGAGTATCTTCTGCAGAAGAAGTAATTCTTGCACTAAGTCCATCTGTGGAAGGAGAAGTTACATCACAATATATAGCAAAGTTGATAAAACCATTGAATATCAGAGTTACACGAATTGCAAGTGGTTTGCCCGTTGGTTCTTCACTCGAATGGACTGATGAAGCAACATTATCTAGAGCATTAGAGGGACGTATTGCGCTTTGAGAAAATATTTCCTAATATTACTTTGTTTTCTATATTCTTGTGACATTTTTGAAACACGCTCTCCCGAAGAACCTGACCAAAGTCCTGTTGTCTTTCTTCCGGCAACAAGTGTGGAAGTATTAATGCAAAATTTTTTGAATTCTGTTAAATACAAGAGTTTGCAAAATTATTCGGAATGTTTCATCGGTGATGGCAAATTCAATTTTATACCAGCACAAGATGCTTTTGCAACTTATCAATCAATCTTCCAAAATTGGTCTTTTACTGATGAGCAAAGAAGTTTTAAATCAATAATTTCAGCAGTAAGTGGAGAAAATACAATATTTCTTAATTTTGAAAAAAGTCAGTATCAATATATCTCACCTGATTCAATTATTTATACTGCAAACTATGAAATTAATTTGCCAGTTGTTCAGCCTTTAAATTTAGAAAAATATAATGGTAAAATTCTACTGACAATCTCTCAAACTAATGATGGTACATATAAAATTGTTCGTTGGTCTGATTTTCAAACATCAAATGACACTATTTACCCTTCTTGGAGCATTCTCAAAGCTCGATATTACAACTAATATTTTTATTTCTCTTGCCAATATATTATATTGCAAAGTTTAAATAGTAAGTCTAATTATTCAAATAATTAATCTTTATGTTAGTATCATTAAAGAAAATTCGTGAGTTTGTTGATTTTGAATTGACAATTGAAGAGCTCGATAATACTTTGACTATGTTAGGCCTTGAGGTTGAAGGTATAGTCGATTACAATAAAAAATATTCCGGTTTTTTCGTGGCAGAAGTATTGGAATGTGAAAAGCATCCAAATACAGATAAATTGTCTCTTTGTCAAGTTAATTTTGGCAGTGAAACTGTACAAGTCGTGTGCGGAGCACCAAATGTAAGAAAAGGACAGAAAGTAGTATTTGGAACTATTGGTGCTGTTGTTCCTAATGGTAGTTTCAAACTCGAAAAAAGAAAAATTCGAGATGTAGTATCATTCGGAATGATTTGTAGCCAAGTAGAATTAGATTTAGGGGAAGATAGCTCTGGTATATGGGTGCTTCCCGAAGATGCATCAGTAGGAATGGAATTTGCAAAATATTACGGTTTAGATGATGTAGTCTTTGAAATTGGAATTACCCCTAACAAAGCTGATTGTTTAAGCCATCTTGGAATAGCAAGAGAAATTGCCGCAAAATTGAACAAACAGGTTCGTTACCCTGAAATCAACATAGTTTCAAATAATGAAAACGTTGCTGATTATGCAAGTATTACTATTGAAGACACAAACATTTGTCCAAGATATTCTGCTCGCATCATAAAAAATTTAAAGATCAAGCCATCTCCTAATTGGTTGCGAAATGCTCTCACAAAGCTTGGAATACGTCCTATCAATGCAGCGGTTGATGTAACAAACTATGTTTTGTATGAGATGGGTCAACCACTTCACGCTTTCGATTATAACAGAATCGAAGGTAAAAAAATCATTGTTCGTAGAGCAAAAAAAGATGAAACGTTTGTTACTCTCGATGGTAAAACCCGAATTCTTGATGATTATATGATAGTTATTGTTGATGAGAAAAAACCTATTGCATTAGGTGGTGTGATGGGTGGAGCAAATTCAGAAATAGCAGGCGATACAACTGATATTTTATTAGAATCCGCATATTTTAATCCTTCACTTATCCGCAAAACATCAAAGAAATTGGGGTTATCAAGTGATTCATCTTATAGATTTGAACGTGGAGTTGATATTGAAAATGTCATACCTGCTTTAAACAGGGCTGCATCACTAATTGCTGATCTATGCGGTGGAGAAATTGTTGGTTCGGAGATCGACGTTTATCCTGAATCTATAAAATTGAAGGAGATTTCTTTACGTTTTGACCGTGCTCGAAAAATTATTGGTTGCGACATTTCAAATGAGTTTATGTTGCAAGTATTTGAAAATCTTGGTTTTGAAAAAATAGAACAAACGAATGATTACGCTAAATACAGAATACCGCATCGAAGAAATGATATTTTTGAGGAAATTGATCTAATAGAAGAAGTTGCTCGGTTTTATAATTATGACAATATTGAACCTAATTATGTTTCTTCAATCACATTCAGTGAAAATATAGTCGACAAAAAATTACAAATCTTTCCTTTCAAAGACAAAATCCGTAATTATTTAGTTTCGAATGGATTTACAGAAATTCTAACTCAAAATATGATTGATTCTCGTTCAGCTGAACTTTTCACTTCAAACCCTGTTAAAATAGCGAACCCACTTGGAGAAGAACTATCGATTATGCGACCATCAATTGTCCCATCAATTCTGAAAACCATTAATTTAAATATTAGACACGGGAATAATAATCTGAAACTTTTTGAAATTGGTAAAGTTTTCAAACATTCCGACGATAATAATGTGGTGCTTCCTGGC
Source organism: Eximiradius sp. (assembly GCA_937127445.1). Taxonomy (GTDB): domain Bacteria; phylum Bacteroidota; class Ignavibacteria; order Kapaibacteriales; family UBA2268; genus JAKIZO01. The sequence continues at coordinate 106,697 of CAKZLY010000002.1, forward strand.
TACGAAGAAAGAGAAATACTTGCTATTAGCCTTGTCGGCAAAACATTTCCCAAGCAATGGAGCGAAAAAGAACGACAATTCGATTTCTACGATTTAAAAGGATTTATTGAGGATTTAGCTGATTTCCTTAACCTACCAATCACTTTCTCAAAAATTGTGGAGAATAGTATATATTCACCAAATTCTGTTAAAATTGAATTAGACAAATCTACCATTGGTTGTTGTGGATATTTGAATAGAGGTATACTCAAAAATTATGATATTGAGGAAGATGTATTGCTTGCTGAAATTGATTTTTCACAAATTACGCATTTCAATACAGTTGAAAGCAAGTATATACCCGTAAGTCCATTCCCTACAGTTGATAGAGATTTGGCTTTTATTGTTGATGAAAATACAGACGCAAAAAAAATATTAGACGAAATTCTTTCAAATGGCGGCAAATTGCTATCAAACGTTGTTATTTTCGATGTATATGCAGGAGGGAATATTCCAGAAGGCAAGAAAAGCCTTGCATTCAGCCTTATTTTTTTATCATCAGAGCGAACTTTAACTGATGAAGAAGTTGATAACACAATTAATCAGATGATCAAAGCAATAGAAAACAAATTCAACGCACAATTACGAAAAATGTAATGAGTGTGATAATTGAAATAAATAACATAACTAAAAGTTACTCAAACAACAAAAAAGAAAAAAATGTTGTGCTGAAAGGCGTTTCCACCTCGATTGAGCGTTCAAAAATCATTGCACTGGTTGGACCTTCTGGAGTTGGGAAAAGTACTTTATTGCATATAATTGGAACAATTGATGAGCCGGATAGCGGCGAAATAATATATAACATTGACAATATACCAAAAAAATTGTCTCAATTTAACCGAAGTGAGTTAGATATTTTTCGTAATAAAACTATTGGATTTGTATTTCAGTTTCATTATTTATTGCCTGAATTTACGGCCCTGGAAAATGTTATGCTTCCAAAACTTATTTCAGGGAGTAAACCAAGTGATACAAAAAAGGAAGCAATAAAATTACTTGAATTAACAGGCGTTGCTGATAAACAAAATAATAAACCGATGGAACTAAGTGGCGGCGAACAGCAACGTATTGCAATTGCACGTGCTCTAATAAACAAGCCAGAAATTGTACTGGCAGATGAACCTACTGGAAATTTAGATGCTAAAAACGCTATGTCGTTTGTAGATTTGATAAAACAAATTCAGTTTGAATTTTCAACCACATTTATAATAGCAACACACAGTTCTGAAATTGCTTCCATATCAGATGTAGTTCTTAAAATGAAAGATGGGAAAATTATATAATTTTATTTGTTTATGTTAAATAATTAGCATATATTTGTTGTTAGGTTTTGATAGAAATCCAATCAAGAGTTAAATTGAAAAATTTAACTATTTTGTTGAGTTTTCTGAGAACTAAGTTTTAACTAATTTTTTTGTTTTTTGGAGTTTTTTTATGATTACGATTTATGTTGGAAACCTCAAGTTTCAAACTACAGAAGAGGAACTTTCAACCTTGTTTTCCCAATATGGCGATGTCCATAATGTAAAATTGATTCGCGACCGTGTAACAGGCAGACCCAAAGGGTTCGGTTTTGTCGAAATGGATGAAGCAGATGGCAATGCAGCTATCGAAGCTTTGAACGGAATCGAATTCGGTGGCAGAACAATTAAAGTTAATGAAGCAAAAGAAAGACGCGAAGATGCTCGTCCAATGGAAAGAAGATTCAATGGAAACCGCCGCTATTAATTTGTAAATTATTATTTTACAATAAATTGCTTCTTTAAGAAAGGCTGTCTCAAAAGGACAGTCTTTTTATTTCAAGTTGAATATTGGCCAATTAAAAAATGGCTGGCTCAATTATTGAAACAGCCATTTCGAGTAATAACAAGAAAATTTAAATTATATCTTTTATAAATATTTTTTCACGATTTCTATAAAACCACCGTTTATTAGTTCGGGAAGTTTGTCAATATCTTTACCGCCAGCAGTTGCAAGATGAGGTTTTCCACCACCGCCGCCACCAAGAATTCGAGCGACATCACCAACAAGCTTGCCTGCGGGAATTTTACCTTTTAAGTCGTCCGTAACAGAGCAAACAAGAGTAATTTTATCATCTTGTTTAGAGATAATTAGAGAAATTCCGTTTTTCCCAAAAGTATCTCTTAGTTTTTCAGCAAAAAGTCGTAGTTCATCAATATTATTCAACTCGCTTTGATGAATTAGTACAGAAATATCATCAATTTTTACAGCGTTATTAATTAATTCTGGTATTGATGAATACAAATATTGTAGTTTATACTGACTAATTTGCTTTTCGAGTTGCAAATTATTTTCTTTAAGCTTTGCAATTTCATCATTTTTTAAAGAAATAGTGTCATTTAACTGACAAATATAACGATACACAGCATCACCTGTAATTGCTTCAATTCGTCGGACACCGGAAGCAATTGAGCTTTCAGAGATAATTTTGAAAATCCCAATTTCCGAAGTATTACGCACGTGAGTTCCACCGCAAAGTTCGAGCGAAAATTTATTATCCATAACGATCAAACGAACAGTATCGCTGTATTTATCACCGAAAAACATTTTAATATTTGGATTTTTCCTTGCCTCTTCAAGTGTAAGAATTTGTTCATCGACTGGTATTTGTTCATAAATTTTATGGTTTACAATTTCTTCAATGTTTTTTATTTGTTCTTCGGAAACTTTTTCGAAATGATGGAAGTCGAAACGCAAATAATCGGGAGAAACAAGTGAACCTGCTTGCTGAACGTGTTCGCCCAACACTTGTCGCAATGCTTCGTGCATCAGATGAGTAGCAGAGTGATTTCGCATTGTTTTAAGACGTCGAGATCGAGAAACACGTGCAAGAGCAGTTTCACCTTCGAGAGGCTCTACTTCCCTATCCGTTATGTGAATGATTGCATTATTTGATTTTTTGACATCAACGACTTGGTAAATTTCACCTGCAAGAATAATTTCACCAATATCGGGGACCTGACCACCGCTTTCAGCATAGAAAGGAGTTTGCTCCAAAACTAAATAATTATCTTTTGCATATAGAACTTTTGACTGCACTTCAAAATTCTTATAACCAACAAATGTAGTTTGAAAATCTAAAGAAGGGAGTTCATTTTCGTAAGTATGAACTTTGCGGGATGCACGACTACGCTCACGCTGTTCGGTCATCTTTTGATTGAATTCATTAGTATCGACAATCAAAGAATTTTCACGAGCCAACAATTCGGTCAAATCCAGTGGAAAACCATAAGTATCATAAAGAAGAAAAGCTTGATCTCCAGGAATAACTTTAGAATTGGCTTGAAAAAGTTCGTTTTTGATTTCTTCAAACTTTTCAAGTCCACGTTCAAGCGTTTGAAGGAAACCTTCTTCTTCTGCACGAAGCACTCTTTCGATTGTATTTTTATGAGTACTAAGTTCTGGGAAAACATCACCCATAATATCAATTAAAGTAGGCAAAAGCTTATAAATAAAAGGTTCTTTAAAACCAAGTTCACGAGCAAAGCGAGCAGCACGACGTAACAAACGACGAAGAACATATCCCCTACCTTCGTTCCCGGGAAATGCACCATCTGCAATAGCAAAAGACAATGCACGCAAATGGTCTGCAATTACGCGCATTGCTATTCCATCTTTATTCGATAATTCTGTTGAATACTTTCTGTGGGACAATTCTTCTATTTTTGAAATAATTGGAGTAAAAACATCAGTATCATAATTAGAATTTTTTCCTTGAAGAACGGCACAAATACGCTCAAACCCCATACCTGTATCAACGTGTTTTTTCAAGAGTGGTTGCAAAGTGCCATCAATTAGACGGTTATATTGAATAAAAACTAAGTTCCAAATTTCAATAACATCTGGCGAACCTGCATTGACAAGATGAGCACCGTTTTTGTCGGAAGTGCGGTCGAAATGGATTTCGCTACAAGGACCGCAGGGACCAGTTTCCCCCATTTCCCAGAAATTGTCTTTTTCGTCGAAACGGTGGATGCGTTCAGTTGGCAGGTATTTTTTCCATATTTCATATGCTTCATCGTCGGTACGAAAAACAGTAGCGTGAAGACGATCTGGCGGAAGTCCCCAGATTTTAACAAGCAATTCCCAAGCCCATTCAATTGCTTCTTCTTTATAATAGTCACCGAAGCTCCAATTACCAAGCATCTCGAAAAAAGTATGATGATAGGTATCTACTCCAACTTCTTCAAGGTCGTTGTGCTTGCCACTGACACGAATACATTTTTGGGTGTCAGCAGCACGAGAGAAATCGCGACTGCTTTGCCCAAGAAAAACGTCTTTAAACTGGTTCATTCCCGCATTAGTAAAAAGCAAGGTTGGATCACCATAAGGAATAACTGGGGCACTTGGAACAATTTTATGTGCTTTGGAAGCAAAAAAATCTAAAAATGATTTGCGTATTTCTTTCGAAGTCATTAAAAATCCTTAAATTGTTAAGAAAATGAACAATTAACGAAATACAAAAATATCTGTTTTTTGTGAAAGCAAAAAGGAAACTTTCAAAAGAAATTTATTTGATATATTTTGTAAGGATTAATCTATTTTTAGGAAAGTCGTCAGAACGTGGAATATATTGAATTTTATCCATAACAAGATTAATTATATGCAGTCCTAGACCACCTCGACGAAAATTAGCAAGATAATCTCTCATATCCAATGAAATTTCAGAACTTGGGTTGAACGAAGCCCCATCGTCAAGAATGAGAACGGAAAATTGATTATTATCGGTTGAAATTTGCAGGCAAATCTCACGAGAACTATCATATTTATAAGAATGTTTGATTAGATTTGTGCAGACTTCATCAACAGCTAAAGCAATTTTGTTAGCAGTAATATCGTCGAAACCAAATTTTTCAGCAAAATTCAGTACAAATTTACGAATTCGTTCGAGTTCAGCACTATCAGCATTAATACAAATGAAATTATTATTTCTAACATTCAAAAGCATTTAGTTTCCTTGAAATTTAGCAATAGCTTCGTTTTCTTCGTTAAGAATATCAAAAAGCAATGGAAAACCAAGCAAATCAAATACAGCAAAGACTTTTTCTTTCATATTTGTCAGCTTTATATCGCCACCATTTTGACGAACATCCTCGATAAAAGCCATAAACACCCCAAGACCCGCGCTTGAAATATAATCCAAATCAGAAAAATTAACTATAATTTTGTAACACTCATCTTTTACTGATTTTTCTAACTCCTGTTCAAGTAAAGGAGCGGTATGAGCATCTAAATAACCAGAAATTGATAGAATAACAAAATCATCGATATTCTTTTTATCAATTTTGAAATTGCTATTATTCATTTATTAACCTCTTTTATTATTGTAACAACCAAATGAAATAGTGAATACAGTTAAATCATCAATTTGAGATGCCCCATCTTTAAACTCATCAATATTATGTAAAAATTGTTTAAGCAATTTTTGAGCCGAAGAATTATGAGAGAGAAGAAAATCAGAGACACGTTGAAAATTGAATTCTTCGCCAGATGAATTACGAATTTCATTTACACCATCAGTTATCAACATTATAATATCACCATCAGAAAGCTTAATATCGACTTCTTCTATATAATTACTGAACAATTCATTCCCAACGAGAGCAATCCCTAATCCTTGTGGCTTGATAGTTTGGAGATTGGAGGATTTTTTCAAGAAAAGAGGTGGATGACCAGCTCGAGCAAAAGTAACGGAATCGTTGTTTTCATCGAGTTTGAGGCAAACAAGAGTAATATAACTTTGTTTATCCATCAAACCAAAAAGGATATTGTTAAGTTTTATCAACAAATCTTTCGGAGAATTAACTTGTGGAGTAATCGAATGAACAGCACCTTTGAGCTGAGCCATATAAAAAGCAGCACTCATTCCTTTGCCAGATACATCTCCAACCAGAACACAAGGTGCTCCATCGGCAAAACGAGCAACATCATAATAATCACCTCCAACTTCCTCGGCAGGAGAAGAATATGCAGCAAGTTGAAATTTAGAAAATTCAGGAAGATTTTGTGGCAGTAGCTCTTTTTGAATGCGTTTAGCAATAAGCATTTCGCTACGGTAACGCTCTTTTTCTATGGATTCTTGTAAAAGTCGTTGATTTTCGAGTGCTAAATTAACATTATCAGCAAAAGCCGAAAGAACAGCAACATCTTCGGGTTCGAATCCATATTCTTCCGAATCAATTGCTACAATAGTTCCAAATCTTTTTGCACCTTGAAATAGTGGAATTGCAATTAAAGTATTTGCAAAAGGAAAGTAATTTAAAAAAGATTTAATTTCATCATTTTCTGGAACAGATTCAACTAAAACAGGTTTTTCGATAGTAGTAAAAATATTCCCAATTCGCTTGTCGGAATGAAAGTCTTTGATTAGCTCTGGGGAAATTTGAGCGGTTGCACCAATATCAATAGTCCCATTATTATAAACTTCGAGCCACACAGCGGTGCTACCGGAAGCATTCAGAGCAAGTTGAGTAACCATCCTAAGAATTTCGTTTGCAGTCTTTGATGTAGTTTCAGCAATAAATTTGTTTAGATATGTAAGCGAAAAAACTTCAGATGTTTTTCGTTCGACAATTGTAGCTGTTGGAAGCGAAACAATCACAGCAAGAAATATTCTCAAAGAAAAAGCATTCAGAGCTAAAACAACAGCACCCAAAAAATTATTGGCACCAGATAGGAAATTTATTGTATTTCTTGATAAAAATCCATCGCTATCAATTACAGAAACAGCTAAAAGTAAAGATAGAATTAAGTTAACAAGGGAGACCAATAGAAGGCGTATTTTGGGTTTGCGATCAAGTTGAGTAATCCAGTTGTTTTTTTTAGTAACTAAAAGTGTCAATACGTAAATTGTTAAAAGAAAGATAGATATTAAATCATTTAAATATATAGAAATTAAATCATTCAAAAATAGAGAGTTAAAAAAAACATAGTTTGCCAATTCAGCAACAAGCAAAAAAGTAATTAAAATTGCAATAATCTTCAAATATAATTTTGTTCTTTTGTGTTTTTTCCGAATGAGCCAAATAAACATAAACCAGGCTAAATAAATTGTCACCAGGGCAAAGAAAATAGTTGAAACATCAGAGATTAAAAATTTAAAATATGGTAGTTCGAAACTATAAAATTTATCATTATTGGGAAGAAAAATAACTAATAAGTATAAGAATAACTGTAAATAAAAAATACGAGTAAAATCATATACAAACTTTTCGTTAGGATACTCAATATTATTTTTTTCAAACTGTTCAGAAAAAAAGTAATAAATGAAAGCAGATAAAATTAGAATAGAAGAAAAGAATGTCCAATAGGAGAAAATAAAACTATCTTGGGACAAAATGTAATAAAAAATTGTATCAACTGAAAAGCGCAAAAATATTAATATAGCAACTAAACTTAGATAAATAGGCTTACTAATATTGCTTAATAAATTCATATTCCATTTTCGATGTTTTGTCTTTATACGTTTATCCGAAATAAAAGTTTCAATTAATTTTTTAGGAACAAAAATCGTTTAACACCCAAATTATTTTCTACAACAAGCAAATAGACACCCGACGGGAAAGAGGAGACATCTAATTGCAAAATAGAGTTATTAGAAAATTCTTGAATAAACACATTTTCAAAAATCACATTATAAATACTGATTTTTGAATGTATTGAAGAATTAATGCCCAAATTTACATACAAAATATTATCACAAGGATTTGGATATATCAAAATACTACTGTTATGTTCTTCAACTGAAACAAGATAAGAAATAACATCTGAGCAATTTGTGCAACCATTATACCCACGAACGCAAACTTTGTATAGTCCAGGTATATCTGCAATATATAAAGTTCCGTTTGCATTTGGAATTATCTGGTTGTTAAAATACCATTGAATTGGTAATGAATCAATTAAACAAGTAAATCGATTTCCGAATACACTCACGGATGGTTTTGGCGGTCTTTCTATGATAGATGTTTTAATGGTATCAGTATACCCTTCGAAACCATAATTATCGCGTACATAACAGAAGAAATTTTCAGCAGAAGAGACAAAAATAAAACGTTTGTTGCTTCCGTTGTTCCAACGATAATAAGAAAAGCCATAACCAGCATCAAGAAGAACGGAATCACCTTCGCAAATAGTAGTCGAACCAAGCACACGAATTTTTGGTTTAAAAATGCCGCTAATGTCTATATCGAACACATCAGAGAAAATCACACATCCCTCGCGAGTAGTTTCTTCGACGAGAAGTGAGCCATTTGGTGTATTATTCCATCGCACTGAAATCGTGTCGTTACCTTGACCAGAAAGAATGACGCCACCTTGAATTATCCAATTGAAAGTACTCCCAGGTGAACCTTCTACAATATATTCGTAAGCCATTCCAGGTTTGACAATGCTTAATCCATTGATGAGAGGTTTAGGATATGTCATAAAATAAATATTCATTGTATCAGAGATGGCAATAAAACCAAGCGAATCAACAACTTTTACTGCATATTTCCCATTTTGAGTAATTTTAATTGTTCGGGTAGTATCGCCTGTTGACCAAAGATAAGTGGCGTATCCAGCACCAGCATCTAACAATAGAGTATCGCCGAAGCAAGGAGGAAATTTACCAATAGGTTTAATTCGAGGTTTAGGAATGTTCCCTATTCTTACTGATACTAATAGGGAATCAACACAGCCATATAGTGTGGTAAAGACAACTTTTATTGAACCTATTGCAGTTGTATCCGTCCATTTTACTTTTAATTTTGTAGAAGATTTTTCTAATACTTTCCCATTTGTAATATACCAATCAGCGAATCCCTGATAATCAGATGTAAGATTGTATTCTTCCGTTGAATTGGAAAGCACTACTAATGACCCTGAAAGAGACAAATTGGGTTTAGAGTGAATTATGATTTGCAATGAATCAATAATTGTGTTACCAATTTCATCTTTCGCCAAGAGATAGTATGTAGTCGAATGAGCTGGTTTTACAAAAGTATAAGATGAATCGGGAAAAGCTACACCATCAATAGGCAACCAAAGATATGAAATTCTGCCAATTCCACCAATAGCATTGGCACCAACAAACACGCTATCGCCTGAACAAATATTAATAACTCTTGAACCTAAACTTTTTTCGAAGTTGAGATCAATGTAATTAGCAAACAGCTTTGTAATAAACATATCGCTTAAATTGTCTAAAGCTTTGCTAAACAGTGCGTTCTGCGTCACTGGGAAGTCGTTAGAATTCGTAAAACCAGCTACCCATAGATAAGCACTATCAGCTGCAAGAATAGAATTAGCAATATCGTTACGTTTACCGCCGAGATAACTAAGATAAGAGCAACCGTTTAAATTTGGTGTAAGGCGTGCAATAAAGGCATCTGTGCTATCGGAATATTTTTTTTGAAAAGCCATCGACGTAGTTGGTAAATCACGCGAAGTAGTAAAACCGACTATAACGGGAAAGTCAAAATTATCAATAGCAATTGCAGCAATTCGCTCGCTACCAGATCCACCAAAATACGTACTAAAAAGAAGAGAATCTCCACTGAATTTGAGTTTACCTATAAAGGCATCACCAGAAATATAGCCAGAACTAATATTGTTGTAAACATTTTGGAAAGCATTCGCAGAAATTGGTAAATTCTCTGATTCAGTATAACCTGCAAAATACATATTGGCATTGCTATCGAGTGCAACTGAATAAATTGCATCACGTGCTGAACCGCCAAAATATGTTCCAAAAATTTTATCTGTACCGTTCGAATTAAGTTTAAAAATAAAACCATCACCAATGCTGGATGAAGGAACAGAATCTGCAATAGCCTTCTGAAAACCAAACGATGAAGCAGAAAAATCTGGACTACGAGTTATACCAGCAACAATTGCATTCCCAAATGCATCCACTGCAATGGATTGACCGAAATCATCGCCCGAACCACCGATAAATGTAGAATATATTAAATTGAAATTGCTGGAAAATTTTATTGCGAAAGCGTCATTGAAAATATCAATCCCATTGCTGTTAAATGTAGTGTCGAAAGCAGTAGAAGTCGTCCGAAAGTTTCTTGATTTTGTATAGCCAGTAATATAAATATTTCGATTATTATCTATTGCTATCGATTGAGGGAAATCGTCGCTTGTTCCACCGAAAAGAGTTGAATAAAGGAGTGAATCACCTTGTACATTTAAAACAGTTAGAAAGCCATCAATCCCACCTATATCGAAAGTATCAAGTGCATTTGAAGTAAATGGAAATGAACGTAAAGATAGAGTGTAGCCTGTAATATAAATGTTCCCAAACTTATCTACCGCAACAGCTTCGGCTTGGTCGTTACCCATACCACCTAAAAATGTAGAGAACAGTATATTTTCCCCGTCGGAAGTAAATTTTGAAATCACTGCATCATAAAAATCGGCAAACACATCTGAAAAAGTAGTATCGTAGCTCCCAATTTTTGTTGGATAGTCAACCGAACGTGTTCTACCTATTAAAATGATATTTCCGGATGAATCTTTTGCAATACCTCTCAAATAGTCGAATGAACTACCCCCAAAATAGGTAGAATAGACAACAGGGTCAATTCTAATAGTTTGAGTTTTATCGTAATTATTCAGTGAAAATGAAATGAACCCATCGTATATGAATAAAGAAGTAATTGGCATTTTACTTTCTTCTAAATATACATTTAAGTGCGAATGATGCTGGATAATATTAGATGTAAAAAAAGAAATTTGCTTATTATCAAATATTACAGAATCTGCACCATCTATAATGATTTTTATTTCGTTGGGATTTGCACCGGGATGTAAAAGAAAATCATAAGCAAAATAACCATTTTTTGAGTAAAGAAATAAATCGATATTTCCATATAAATTACTAACAATTAAAGTATCATAAATTTTTGATGAAAAATGCTTTGATTTAGTTAAATAATTAAATGAACAATTGTTCTGAGAAACAGGCTTGACAAAGAAATTCTTTGCTTCTGAAAAACTTAACTTCAAAGTAGTGCGACTATATTTATTAGCGTTAAAGTAATCGAACAATATTTCGTTATTATTAATCCATACATTTGCATCTTTCGCTTGAAAAAGGAAGCGGACATTTTCAGGAAATTGCCCGTTGTTTTCGACAAAGTTTGCAGATAAGTCAATAGTGTTGATAAATACAACCCAAAATCCTATTAAAGAAAAATTAATTATCTTGTTTAAATATACCATAATGTTATTCTCGACATTTAATAAAATAAATTTAACAAAAAAACACTAATATTAAAAATTAGACTAATTTAATTCAAAATGGATATGAATTGAACAAAATTAGCCATAATCAAAAGGAAACATCATTTGGAATAGTAATTGATATAAATTAGATGATTTTGAGGAAATAATTTGAAAGGAGTTCACAATGATAATCAATGAAACAGACCCATCGAGAAGGTATCTTCCGTTAGTTCAACAAAAGTTTGGCGAAAGTAAAGCAACCTCAGAAGATGTTACTTTTGCTGATACTGTAAAGCAACTGATGAATGATGTAAATAAGATGCAAATTGATTCAGCAGAACAAACAGAAAAATTAATAAAAGGCGAACCTGTTGACATTCACGATGTAATGATAACTGCTCAGAAAGCACGAACTTCGTTTCAATTATTAATGGAACTGAGGAACAAAGGGCTTGATTTATATCGCGAAGTGTTAAGGATGCAGGTATAAAATGGAGGATAATATTCGCCAAAAAATGATTTCGTGAACAAATACAAACAAGGTATATTATGGCTGAAAATACATTCACAGAACAAGTTAAAACTTTTTATAGAAGACTATCATTAGTACAAAAATTGATAATTGGCGGGGTGCTTATTGGATTAATATTAGGTATAATATTAATATTATCCAGCAGCAAGCCAGTCGAAATGGGTGTTTTGTATAGTAATTTAGAATCATCCGACGCCGCTAAAATAGTAGAAAGCCTTAAAGCAAAAGGAGTGAAGTATCAACTTGGAGACAATGGAAATACAATATTGGTTGAAAAGTCTCAACTATATGATACTCGCATCCAGTTAGCAGGCGAAGGGCTTCCATCTGAAAGCATTGTTGGTTATGAGCTTTTCGACAAAACCAATCTTGGGATGAGCGAATTTGTGCAAAAGTTAAATTATCGCAGGGCATTGGAAGGGGAGCTTGCTAGAACAATTGGGACAATGGATGAGATAAAGAAAGTTCGAGTGCATTTAGTAATACCTGAAAAGACCTTGTTCAAAAAAGATGAGAAACCACCAAGTGCCTCTGTTATTATTCATTTGAAAAGTGGCAGAAGTTTAAGCAAAATTAGCATAGAAGGCATACAAAACCTTGTAGCAAGTAGTGTCGAAGGACTTACAATTGATAAAGTAACTGTTGTTGATGGCAGAGGCAAAATTCTATCTGAACCACCATTGGACAATTCAACGGTAACTGGGCTTACTCAAACTCAACACGATATTCAGCGTCAAGTTGAGCAGCACTATGCTGAAAAAGTGCAATCGCTTCTTGATGGAGTGCTCGGATCTGAGAATTCAAAGGTGAGAGTAAATGCTGAAATTGATTTCACACAAGTTGAAAAAACAATTACTGATTTTGACCCAGAACGCCAGGTAATACGTAGCGAACAAAACATTCAAGAAGTATCTGAAAGCACTGATTCGCTTAGCTACCCAACAGTTAGTCAGGCAAAAAATTCATCAAATGTAATCCAAAACTATGAGATATCAAAAACAGTATCTCACATAGTAGAAAGCACTGGAAACATAAAAAGGCTTACAGTATCTGCAATAATTAATGGAGTAATGAAAATTGTAGATGAGAATGGAGTTAAAAAAATTGAATATACACCGAGAAAACAAGAAGAAATAGATCAATTAACACTTGCTATTAAAAATGCAGTTGGTTACGACCCAAGCCGAAATGACCAGATTTCAGTATTAAATGTTCCTTTCGACACATCATTGCTGGAACAAGAAATTGAAGAGCAACAACCAGTAGTATGGTATAAAGACAAGGAAATAATCAAATTAATTGTTTTAATTGCAGTTATACTAGTTACAATATTGTTGATGTTTGCATTGATTCAATCAAAATTTGTAAAAGAGAGATTACGCATTGCCCTTGGATTACCAAATCCGAAATTATTATCTCAGGAAGCAGTATCAGTTGAAGAAGAGGAAGAAGAACCAGAAGAACACCTGGAAGACTTAAAGCTAGATGAAGAAGATTTATTATTGCTCCCAGCTGAGCTTCCTGAACAAGTATTGTTAGAGGGAGAAATTCGTGAAGAAGAACCTCAAGAAATTGAAGAAGAAACTGACATGCAGGAACTTGAAGCATTAGCAAAGTCTGCATTAGATGTTGAGCCACAAGAAATGACCGAAGAGGATATGTTGAAACTGGAAATAAAAGAAAAGGTAGAATCATTTTTAGATGAACAGACAGAAAATGCAGTTAAATTAATTAAAATCTTTTTACAGCAGGATATAGATTTGCCTAAATCTCCTAAATCATAATTAATTTGTTTGTTCGTTGAATATCAGTAAGTATATTAAAGTGGAATGAAATAATGGGAAAGAAAAGAATAACGGCATCAGATTTAACAGGAAAACAAAAGGCAGCAGTATTGCTGATGTCAATGGATGTTGATGTAGCTGCAAAAGTATTCAAAGAACTTGATATAAAAGATGTTGAGCAAATAGCAGTAGAAATCACAAATTTACGAGAGCTTCCTCCAAACGTAGTAGAGGACGTTATTGAAGAGTTTTACCAGCTGATGACGGCATCATCATATATGGTGGAAGGGGGGATTGATTATGCTCAAATGCTACTTGAAAAAAGTTATGGCTTGGACAAAGCACGAGAAATTATCGAAAAGATAAGAGTTCTTACAACAGTAAGAGGTTTCTCTATTTTGAAAAAATCAGACCCTCAGCAGCTTGCTTCATTTTTATCGAAAGAACATCCACAAACAATTGCTTTGATATTGTCGCACCTACCTCCTGACCAAGCTGCGGATGTTCTAAACGAATTTAAAGATGATTTACGCTCTGAAACTGTATTCCGTATGGCAACAATCGGCAAAGTATCTCCACAATTAGTAACAGAAATTGAGCACGTTGTAGATCAAATAGCAGAAGCAACTTTATCTCAGAATTTAGCACAAGCAGGTGGCGTGCAGCTGGTTGCCAATATACTAAATAAGTGTAATAATGCAGTAGCAAAACAATTGTTAGAAAGTATTGAAGAAAAGGATTACAACATGGCTTTGGAAATTAAACGCAAGATGTTCTTATTCGAAGATATCGTGCTTATTGATGATAAAGGTATACAGAGAATTCTGCGTGATGTAGACAAACGAGATTTAGCACTTGCTTTGAAAGTAGCAGACGAAAAAATACGCTCTAAAATATTCAAAAATATGTCCGAACGTGCAGCAGCGGTTGTCAAAGAAGAACTTGAATTTATGGGGCCAGTTAAGCTAAAAGAAGTCGAATCTGCACAAATGCGAATCGTTGATATTATTAAAAAACTCGAAGAACAAGAAGAAATTGCCATCGGTGGTCGTGGCAAAGAAGATATTTTTGTATAAAAAGGGTTGAAATGAATAAAATAATTCTAAAAATACCGCGAAATAAACAAAAAGTTAAAATTATCAAAAGCGAAGAAATTATTCGCCGAGAATTTGAGCGAAAGCTTTTAGAACTTGAAAGTTTAATGAAAGCTAAGCCTGTTGAAGAAGAAATACCTGAAGTAGAAGAAATAATTGGAGAAATCGAACCGGAGCCTCAACCTAAAATAACATATTTCACTGAAACGTACACGATTTCGGATTCAAACGAACCAATTGAAATCGATTTAAGGCGAGTCCCAGACGAAAGCGTACCTATTGAGGAAGCTGCTAAAGAAATACAATTAGCTTACGACAGAGGTTTTTCTGACGGACAAGATTCAGCAAGAGCAATATATCAAAGCGAAATACAAATTCATTCTGAATGGATAAAACGCTTCGACAAAATTGCTTTCGAATTAAAAAAAGCGTTTTTTCAAGAGCAAAGAAAATTCAACGAAGGCTTAATAAGATTATCAATAGAAATCGCAAGGAAAATAGTTGGTTTTGCTGCGGTCGAGAGCGAGCAATTAGTAATTGAGCAGATAAACAAGGTATTTAATGAGGTCAAAGACGAAGAAATTTTCAAAATTGAACTAAATAAAGATGACTTTGAAGTATTGAAAAAAGTTAATTCGCGGATTTTCAACCTTACCGATAATAAAATCGAAATAGTCGCATCAAATTTGTTAGAACCAGGAAGTTGCGTTTTGTATACAAGTGCTGGAATAATTGACGGGCGCATAAGCGAACAATTAAAAAAATTGCAAAATGCACTCATTGAAGCAAAAGAACAAATTATGTTAGACTTTGAATCATCTCTAAAAGAAAGCTACCCTGATATTCTCGATACTATTATGCCTGAAACAAAAGAAATTCAAGAAGAGAACAATGAATCTAACAATAACGAGAATTAAACAAATGTATCAAGCCATTAACATAGAACGATTTTTCGGACCAACAATCAAGCAAACACAGACATTAATTCGGCGTGGAAAAGTAAAAAAAGTTGTTGGGCTTGTTCTCGAAAGCGAAGGACCGAAAGCTCCAATTGGTGAAATATGCGAATTACGTAACAAATACGGTGAATTAATTGCTTTGGCTGAAATAGTTGGTTTTCGAGATGATAGAATTTTATCTATGGTACTTGGAGAAACAAATGACATAGAACCATCGACGGAAATCATTGCATCGGGAAAATCTTTGTTAGTTGGTGTTGGGGACAAATTATTAGGACGAGTATTAGATGGACTTGGCTATCCACTCGATGGGAAAGGAGAACTATCAATAGAGCAAAAACGTTCCGTTTATGCCACCCCTCCAAATCCATTATTTAGAAAAAGAATTTCCGAACCGATTGCAACCGGAATAAAAGCAGTTGATGGGTTGCTGACATTAGCAAAAGGTCAGCGTGTAGGCATATTTGCAGGCTCGGGGATCGGTAAGTCTACTTTAATTGGAACAATTGCACGAAACACATCAGCAGATATTAATGTTATTGCGTTAATTGGCGAACGTGGAAGAGAGGTGCGAGAGTTTATAGAAAAAGATTTGAAACAAGAAGGACTTGATAGATCCATTGTAGTCGTAGCTACTAGTGATGTCCCACCATTAATTCGAGTAAAAGCAGCACTAACAGCAACAACCATTGCTGAATATTTTCGCGACAAGGGACTTGATGTAATGTTGATGATGGATTCCGCTACACGATTAGCAATGGCTCAACGTGAAGTAGGGCTTTCAATAGGTGAACCTCCAACTACTCGTGGGTATACACCATCAGTATTTACAATTTTACAAAAGACATTAGAACGTGCCGGGACATCCAATAAAGGAAGTATTACCGGAATATACACTGTTTTAGTTGAAGGCGACGATATGAACGAACCAATTGCAGATACTACAAGAGGCATTTTGGACGGTCATATTGTACTATCAAGAAAGCTTGCGTCGCTAGCACATTACCCGGCGATTGATGTGCTTGAAAGTATTAGTCGCTGCCGAAGCGATGTGGTATCGAAAGTACATCTTGAAGCTGCAAAAAAAATTCAAGAATTGGTTGCTGTTTATAAAAGTGTGGAAGATTTGATAAATGTCGGAGCTTATCAGAAAGGGAGCAACCCACAAATTGATAAAGCAATTGAAAGAATTGATATTATTAATTCTTTTTTGAAACAAGGGTTAGAAGAAAAATATACTTTTAATGAGATTATCGATAAAGTAATTGAAATTAGCAATATTTAGCAGCAATGGCAAAAAAATTCACATATAGGCTCGAACCAATTTTAAATATACGAGCATTCAGAACTAATCAAGCTAAAGAAGAATTGGCGAAAATATTGCGACTTCGTTACCGTAAAGAACAAATTATTGAAGAAAAGAAAAAATATAAAAATAATCTTCTGGTGGCTAAATATTCTAGTGGAAAAGCATCCGATATTCAAGCACGAATTGCTCATAAAGCATTTGTTGAACAAGAAATAGAAAAATATGCACAAGAAAAAAATCAACTTCTCGAAATTGAAAAGCTTCGACAAAATAAATATATTGAAGCAAAAAAAAATGAAATGATACTTGAAAAATTAAAAGAAAAGAAATTAGAAGAATACAAAGCAGAAACTCAAAAAGAAGAAAGTAATTTTATTGATGAAATTGCAATTATGGGGTTTATCAGGAAAGAAAAGTGAGTTGGAAGCAACTTCTCATAGGAATTATAATTGTTTCATCAGTATTAGCTATATTGATGGGGGGACTTATTGGTGTGATAAAATACAGACCCGATTTGCTCGGTATAAAAGACAATAAAGATACATCAAAAGTTCAAAAAGTTGAAAAGCCCAAGAAAATTATAGGAGCACTGAGACCTGTCTATATTGAGCCAACTGTCCAAATTTCGAAAAAACAATTGGCTTATTTTGAAAATGAAGTGATAAAGAAAAATGAATATTCGATTAAAATTGATTCATTAATACGAATTGAAAAGTATTTAAGGGACTCGTTGAAAAGTATTGCGGAGACAGTTCGTTATAATCAGGATTCAGTAAAACGTGCTAATTCAATCGCTGAAATATCTGCCAAAAATGCTCAGGAACTACGAGACAGCTTAAACAAAAAACACGTTGAGGTAAAAAAACTTACTGAGAAATATGAACTTTTACAGAAAAGAATAGAAAATTATCAGAAAATGTTGGAAGAACGGGTAGATTCAAGTGCTAAGATGAATTTTGAAGCATTCGCAAAAATCTACGAGAATTCAAAGCCGCAGGAAGTAGCGGCAATTTTGGAGCGATTGGACGAAAGAGACGCGGCAAAAATATTAAAATTGATGAACAAGAAAAAAGCTGGCAAAATTATTGAAGCTATGAAGCCAGAAAATGCAGCAGCAATTCTTTTGCTGGGGATAGGACAATAATAATATAAATTGCAAGGATGCAACTATGAAAATAATGGAAGTAACTCATTCCGAGTTAGTGTTTGGTCATACTACCAACCTATCATCACAAAATGAAAAAACAATTATCTTTGATGAATTGCTGAAAAATTCTCAAAACGATCTATTAGATAATCCAAATATTAAAGATATTATAGAAAAGCGTTCCGATGAAACTAATATTTTTGAGCATTATGCAGATATAACAAGTCAAAACTATCAATTTATTATAGGTAATTTAGATAAACTCGCTGAACAAATCAATAATTTCATCATACAATTAAAAGAAGGTAAGCTAAATATTGACCAAAAGGAGATATTCAATTAT
>CAKZLY010000003.1 GCA_937127445.1 Eximiradius sp.
CACTTGTCAAATATCCTGCTGTTGCATGGTTGCCCCAGCTATACGCTGTATTCCAATTCGATATGTCTGTGCTACTTATGCCAGATGCTGCACTTGCTCCAAATATAGGATCACTCTCACTTGTCAAATATCCTGCTGTTGCATGGTTGCCCCAGCTATACGCTGTATTCCAATTCGATATGTCTGTGCTACTTATGCCAGATGCTGCACTTGCTCCAAATATAGGATCACTCTCACTTGTCAAATATCCTGCTGTTGCATGGTTGCCCCAGCTATACGCTGTATTCCAATTCGATATGTCTGTGCTACTTATGCCAGATGCTGCACTTGCTCCAAATATAGGATCACTCTCACTTGTCAAATATGCAGGTGCATTCTGTATATAGCTCCAGTTTAGATTGCCAGCTAATTGATTAGCAAATACTGTATCAGAAACATTAAGATTACCATTTATACTTACGCTACCGCCAAAATTAAGAGGATCACCAGGATTTGCCGGAGGAGTAATAACAACAGTATTTGAACCGCTTCCAACAACAATTTGATTTGTAGCGTAAAGGTTAGTAGCAAAAATGCTACTATTCACAATAATGTCGCCATAAGTTTTGATTGCAGGCTTATCAGGATCTGAGCTTGTATTGCGAACCACCAAAGTAGCATCAACATCATCACTTGGATCGAGGCTGCCAAGAACCCAACCAGTAGGATAACTTGAATTCGAAGTAATTTCAGCAGCACGACCTGTGCCACGAGATGCTTTCAAAGCAAGGTTGTTTTGAGCAGCTATATTAAATGCTATGTCATTCCCAGCATAAGAATCAACAAAAGGAATAAAAGGAACCTGGTCAGCAAATATTAAACGACCGTCTTCATTAACAGTAAAAGTAGGAATATTAAGTTTGTTTCCATAAGTGCCTGGAGCAACACCTGTTGCAATCAATTCTTCATCACCAACAGCATTTTGAGCAATTTTATCTTTAGTAACTGCATCAGGAGCAATTTTAATATTAGTAACAGCATAGTCAGCAATTTTCTGAGTAATAACTGCTTCGTTTGCAATATTCCAGTATTTCACAACATTTGAACCAAGTTGGGGATTGGGATAAGTTCCAGTGAGATCGCCACCAGCAGGACCACCAGGAATAAGTTGAATATCATCAGCAAACATATCAGCAGTGATTTGTCCTTTTAATGCAGTTTTTACAGCTGCAACATTGAGTTGAGGATTGGGATATGTTCCAGAAAGAACACCGCCAGCGGGTCCCCAAGGAATAGCCTGAACACCAGGAGCTAATTTTGATTGAGTAATAGCGCCATCAACAACTGTTCCTGCTAAATAAGCAAATTGTGCAGTATCAGTTGTAGAAGCATACATTGAGTATGGAACGGATGTCAGTTGGGTGCGTGGATAAGTTTTACCATCAACAGTAATTTGCACCCAATATTGCTTATCAAACTTCATGAATTTTGGGAAAGGAGTTCTGCTGCCGAGATATACATTAATAAAACCGTTTTCAGCAGAAACATTTTGTTGTTCTACCCAAAGAGCACTGCCACCAGTTTGAGATTCATAAATTTCGAAAGTAATAGGCACATTACCATTAATTGGGGCATTGGTGCGGCTATCGAGCAATTGAGCTTGGAAGGTTATTACTTTGGGAACATTAGCGTAGCTGACATTAGCAGCAAGCAAAAGTCCTAAAAGCAATACAAAAAGTGAAATTAATTTCTTCATTTCGAAAACCTTAATAAATTGAACAAAATATATATTTAGAATTAATCATTTTTCACAACTTATTTTACAATGACCATTACATTTCGTAGAGAATAACCAGAACCTGAAGAAGCACCGGAGCGTTCTGCAGGTTGAACAAGAAGTTCATAAATATATGAACCGCTCGGAAGGTCTAGTCCCTGACTGTTACGAGCATACCATTGGAAAGTATGTTCGCCTTGAGATTGGAAATCATCCTGAAAAACAACAATTTGATTACCCACCATATCAATGATGCGAAGAGTAACAAATGAATTACTTTCAAGATTGTATTTGAAAGTAGTTACATTATTAACAGGGTTTGGGTAGTTGGATATTTGGCTATTATAGGTGAAGACAGGTTCGTCAACACTTGTAACGAGACCTTCTGGTACCCAAAAGCCTTGATGCACAACGTTCCCAACCTCCAATTCTCCTTGAAGAACTGAGCGCTTGCCAATGATAGTTTGACCAAATGCTCCTGACATTCTATAATCACCATTGCTAACACCAACAAATCCACCAGAAACAATAACTTGTTTTCTGATGTCGATTTGGGCATTCAGCGAATAATTAAAAAATGTAGAGCAAAATGCAATTATAAAAAAGCAAAGGAGAGCTTTTTTCATTACGGCTCCTCATAATTTATTGAAACAATATTTATTATTATCGACGATAAATAAGGCAAAATCTATACCATACTAATTTATACATACACAAAATCACAAAAAACACTACCCTATTGACTGTTAAAATAACAAATAATTTTATAAATAAAAATAACAATTCTTATATAGACACAGAAATGTTACCATTATTAACACTTGTATTATTATTTTGTTGCAGAATTCCTTATGCTACAAACGAAAAATAAGTTTTTTGTAATTAAAAGACAAATAAAAAAATTAATTTTGTATAAAAAAAGGTAAAAAATGAAATTAATTGGGTTAATCGATCACACTGCGTTACTATTAAACATAGTGAAACGGAATCCTGCCGCAACAGATAAAGTTGCCGCTGAGTTTCTAAAAAGCAAAAGAAATTTAGGAAGTAACGACAGACGCTTTGTGCTTGATGTCCTTTTCGTTACTTTGAGAAACCTGACATTATTAGAATACCTTACCGACAAATTAATTAGAAACTCAACTTTTTTAAACTATTTTTCAAAGAACGAAAGTGTAAAAGCTAAGGTAGAGGATATAATTACAATAATTAATACACTATTTCTTATCACATCAAACTCTGATTTTCATCGGTACTCAAATGTTTTCGAATATTTAAACCAAAAAGAAATATTAGCCAATCCTGATACAAATAAACTGGTTTCAGAAGTTGTTCAACATACTTTTTTTTTAACGAATGACATTTTAACATATTGGGAAAAAAATTTGACTTTTAATTATCAATTAATTAAAAATTCATTTTTAAATATAGATATAATAGATATATTTTTTAATATTAATTATTTGAAAAATATTGAATTATTCTATTCTTTTCCTGAATGGATAATGAAAGAATTATTAAAAAAAACAGAATATAAATTTGATTTTTTTTCAAAATTAGCATTTTCTTTTACACAAAATGCTCCAATTACAATTAGAATTAATCAACATAACAATGCTAATATAGAACAGATTAAAGAGGAATTAAGTAAAAATAATGTTTCGCTTGAAAAATGTAAACTTTCTCCTGTTGCGTATAATTTATCAAGGAGACTATTTTTAAATGACCATCCACTATACAAAAATGGGATTATTGAAATTCAAGATGAGGCAAGCCAATTAGTATCATATGTGCTGGCGCCAGAAGAAGACTGGGTTGTATTAGATGCTTGCGCTGGTGCTGGGGGTAAATCTCTGCATTTAGCTGACTTGCAAAATAACAGTGGGAAAATTATCGCGCTCGATAAAGAATATAACAGATTAAAAGAAATTCCTAAAAGAGCAAAAAATGCGAGCATTACAACTATTTTTCCCTATTTAGTTGATAATCAGAACTATCCAAGAACTGATGATGAAAATATTAGGTATTTCAGAAATAGAGCATTCGATGCTGTGTTAATAGATGCACCTTGCAGTGGAATGGGAACACTCCGGCGAGATCCCATGAAAAAATACCGCACAACACTAAGACTTATCGAAAAGCTTTCAGCAATTCAATATGGCATTTTAGAACATTATTCGCAATTTTTAAAAAGAGGTGGAGTGCTTGTCTATGCTACTTGTTCTATTATGCCCCAAGAGAATGAAATGGTAGTTGAGAAGTTTCTATCTGAACATACAGAATTTGCACCGGGCCCAATCGCAGAAGGATTTAGCAAATTTGGAATAAACCTACCTGATTTAGAAAATAAATATTGTTATACTTTTTATCCACATATTTACGGTACTGATGGATTTTTTATCGCAAGAATGATAAAAAAAATGTAGTGAAAAAAAAATTAACAGTGTGAATTTTATTAAACAAGATTATTATCTGTAACCATTTTAATTTTAAAACGTAATTATAAATGAAAATTGTCTTAAAATATTTTAATTTTTAAGACAATTGGCCCTGCGAATGGGAGACGCAGGGCATTTTTATGAAAATACTTGCTATTAATTTTCATTACTTTCTTTTGAAATTTCTTCTTCTATTGGAATTGGATATTTGCAAGTAAAGCAGGCAGTGCAATAATCAATCCCCTCGTCGTAAGGAACAGTTTGCATAAGTTTCGAAACGCTTAAGTATTTCAAATCATCGACTCCAATTGCTTTTGCAATTTCTTGCTCTGAGGAGTAATGATTTGCAATTAATTCTTCTTTGCTTGGGAAATCCATCCCATAAAAACAAGGAGAGATGATTGGAGGAGAAATAATTCTCATAGAAATTTTTTTAGGATTTGCGTCGCGAATAAGTTTTATAAGTGCTTTGGATGTAGTGCCGCGAACTATTGAATCGTCCACAATCACTACGTGACGTCCTTCTATTAATCCTCGAACAGTGTTGAATTTTGTTTTAACTTTAAATTCTCGATTATCTTGTCCCGGAGAGATGAAAGTTCTTCCTACGTAATGACTGCGAATTAGTCCAATTTCAAATGCAGAAGGATAGCCCTGTTCTGTATTTTTTTTAGCAAAGCCCAAAGCAGCAGTATTAGCGCTATCTGGGACCGGGATAACAAATACTTTCTCGTCATCATCATTGGGCACAGGTGATTCTAATGCTAAATATTTACCAAGTTTGCGACGTATTTTGTCCACACTATGTCCAAAAATTTTACTGTCAGGTCGAGAAAAATATATATATTCGAAAATACAATGTTTAGCTATTGGCGTTTCATCCGTAATCTTGTAAGATTTGATTTTCCCAGTTTCTAAAGTCTCATTGTCAACTTCAATAATTTCGTTATGTTCAACCGAACGAATGTATTCAGCATTAACAATATCGAAAGCACAGGTTTCAGAAGCGACAATGTAAGCATAGCGATTACTTTCTAATTTAATCCTGCCTATACTTAGAGGACGAACACCGTGCGGGTCGCGAGCTGCGAAAAGCGAGGTTTCAGTCAAAATTACCAATGAGTAAGCACCGTGAGCAATTTGCAAAGCTTCCCGAATTTGTTCGAGATGAGTTTTTTTTCTGCTATGTGCAATTAGATGCATAAAAAGTTCTGAATCTGTGGTTGTTTGAAAAATAGTGCCTTCATCGATTAATTTTTTTCGCAAGGATTTTGTATTAGTAAGATTGCCATTATGAGCAAGAGACAAAATTCCTGAATGATAAGTCATATTGAATGGCTGAATATTTGCACGAGTGGATGAACCAGTAGTGGAATAGCGATTATGTCCGACAGCAGACGAACCAATCAATATATCAGAAAAAATTTTGCTATCGGAAAAAACATCTAAGACAAGACCTTCACCTCTGGTGTAGGCATAACGCATTTTTTTCTTTACTTTATCATAATAGAAAGTAGAGATACCGGCGGCCTCCTGTCCCCTATGTTGCTGAGCGTGGAGTGCATAATATGTAGTCAGGGCAGCTTGAGGGTGACCATAAACGCCAACAACTGCACAGTTTGGTCGAGCTTTATCTTCGAGGAACATTTCAATTAAAACTTACTTGTTATACAAAGAACAAATTTACGAAATGATTTTGAAAATATCATTAAATAATACTAATCTCCGTCAAATTCAAGACCGTGAATTTGAGGCAATTTAAATTGATGATTTCTGAAAGCAGAGAAAAATTGTTCGAAGGCAATAATTACTTCGCTAAATTTTTTTGTATGATGATTATAGGCAAAATCTATTCTCAAAATATGCTTAGGATTATCAGATTTATTAAAGTGGAGGCGGAGGCCAGCACCTGTTGCAAGCAAGAATTTAGATTTACTCAATTTTGTTTCCTGTCGCCAAACAGTTCCCAGGTCGGCAAAAGAGACAAAAGAAAGATTAAAAACAGACAGAGGAATATCAGGAAAATACCTAATTTCGGTATTTGTAATTATGCGGTTGTCTCCCGCATTCTCGTAAAGTTTGTATCCACGAAGTCCTATATCACTATCAAGAATTAGCTGCCGGATTTTTTGCCAATTCCATACAGTTTGCTGTTGAATGCGGGTAGTAAGAACTAACTTGTCGAATATTTTATAAAACAAATTTCCATAGAATTCTTGGTATGTAAAGTAACCAGATGCACGTTTGAAAGCACTCGCACCAACTAAGCGAGCAAACACATATAAATTATTTGTGTAAAACGACTTTTCGCCTTCCCCAGCTACATAGTAGAAGCTTTCTCCCCTATTACCAATAGGGAAAATTTTCCCTAAAATAGCACTACCCCACCCTCCAATTATCAAGTCTTCATAGAAATAAGCATTTACTTTATTTACAGTAAAGAAATCTTCAGAAATTGAAGAAAACCCAAAAAGTATCTTACCACAATTATCGAAAGCTCGTTCATAATCTGGTTTTTCTCGATTTGCCTGATGATATTGTCCCACGATGCTGAAGAATACTCTATCCTGACGTGACCAAGCACGAGAGAACCATACATCAACTTTTTTTTCATCGATAGTTGTAAGAATATGCTTGTCTTTTAGATAAATAAATTCTTTTCCGTCATTAAGATTGGAGATAAAACCATATGAAAAATTATCGTCAAGAGTAAGATATTGCTTAGCTAAAGAAAAATCATATGAATTGCGAAATTTGTTAGAGAGGTATTGAGCATACAAGCTAAAATCTGTTCTAAGAAAACGGCGTTGAGCAAGTTCAAATCGAGATTGCCAGCCAATATTATTTTCCTTACGATTGAGTATTTCAACAGAAATTTTAGTCCCAGTTCCTAAAAAATTGTTTTCATCGATGGTTGCGCCATATTGAGAGAATCCACCACCAGTTTTGCCTTTTGGCACCGGGTAGAGAGACCATCTATCTTTTGTAAGCACATAAACATCGTATAAATCTGTGCTAACACTGTCGAGTTCAATTCTAACATTTGTAAACAACCCAGTAGCGCGCAAGTTTCTTTCGGTTTCCAAGAGGTATTCCTCAGAAACAGTTGAACCTTTTCGAAAGAGCAATTCATCTTTGATAACGTATTCTTTTGTTTTAGTGTGGAAAAAGTTTAAAAAAGGGGCAGCAAAAATCCAATCTTTGTCATTTTTTTCAAATACATCGCTACGCTGAATAATTATATCATTAACAATAATATTATCTGCAAAGGCATTTGCAAAACCGGCAAGCCAAAGTATTATTATTATTATTATTATTATTAATTTAGCTTTCATAAATTTCCGAATAAACAAATAGTATGCAAAAATAACATAAAAAGATAAATAAATAACAATATGTATCGTTTAAAAACAATGTTGAATGGAATAATTGAATAATTTATTTTAAGATTAGAAATGAAATTAAGTTTTGATTTAGGACTACGAAAGAAAGGCGAGTTAATCACAGATGATTACCGCATTGGAGAAAACCCGCAAAATGATTTAACATTATTATTGAATGAATGCAAGCTACATTTACCAAAGTTTGATGAAAATCGCATAAAAAAAGCTTTTGAAATGTGCTACAATGCACACTTGAATAAATTGAGAAAATCCGGGGAACCTTTCTACACTCACCCATTAGAAGTAGCACGGATTGTAATGAAAGAAATACCTCTTGATGAAGATTCGGTTATAGCAGCACTTTTGCATAACGTTGTTGATGAAGGGGAATTGTTCAGTTATAACGATATTAGACATGAATTTGGGGCAGAAGTTGCACAAATTGTCGATGGCGTATCAAAAATAAAGTATGTCGAGAGCCAGCATATCAATAGTGAGGTACAAGCAGAAAATTACAGGCGTCTATTACTTGCATTGTTCAAAGATGTAAGAATAATCCTGATAAAACTTGCAGATAGATTGCATAATATGCGAACTCTTGAATCACTAAATAAAGAAAGTCAGGAAAGGGCATCGCGAGAAACACTTGAAATATATGCACCATTTGCTAATAGATTTGGGTTAAGAAATATAAAATGGGAATTAGAAGATTTAGCCTTCAAGTACTTACATCCCGATAAATATGAAGCGATAAGAAAGGCATTGCAGCTAACGCGCCAGGAACGTGAAGAATATATTGAAAATTTCATAAAACCTATTGAAGTGGCATTATCAAAAGATGACTTATTAAAGAAATTAAAAATAAAATACGAAATTACAGGTCGAGCAAAACATATTTACTCGATATACAATAAAACTATATTAAGACAGAAATCGATTGATGAATTGTATGATTTATTTGCAGTAAGAGTGATTCTCGATACAGACGATAAAAATATGTGCTTTTATGTTTATGGTATAGTTGCTGGGATTTATCCACCGGTGCCGGAAACATTCAAAGATTATATATCGGCACCAAAAAAGAATGGTTATCAATCAATTCATTCAGCAGTTGTTGGACCAAGCAATAAACCTGTTGAAATTCAAATTCGAACAAGACAAATGCACCTTGTATCAGAAAAAGGTGTAGCGGCTCATTTCAAATACAAAAGTGGAATGAAATCGAGTTCCTTAATAGAAGATGCGCACTTGCAGAAGTGGATGGACGATGTTCGCGAAATATTTGAAAATGCCGGCGACGAGAAAACACCTGAATTATTGGAATCAGTTAGACGCAACTTATTTATTGAAGATATCTACGTTTTTACACCTGCAAACGAACTAAAGAAATTGCCGAGAGGCGCAACAGCATTGGATTTTGCTTTCGAAATTCATACCAAGGTAGGTTACCACGCAATTGGAGCAAAAATAAATGGACGGGTTGCTCCACTTTATTACAAACTTGAAAACGGCGATAGAGTGGAAATACTTGTATCGAAAAACCAAAAGCCGACAAAAGAATGGCTAAAATGGGTTACAACAAGTAAAGCAAGTCAGGCATTATTGAAATATATTAGAGATGAAATAAAGCGGTATGAAGCGGAAGGTAAACAAATTTGGACAAACAAGCTGAAAGAATTGGGCATAACGTTGAATGACGAAGAAATCGAGAAACTACTTAAGTCATTGAAATTTATACATATATCTGATTTTTATACTGCACTTGCAGATAAAACTGTTAATCAGACAAAAATTAATGATTTCTTATTGAAAAAAGTGCAAGAAATTCAAAATGATATTCCTGCTGCTGATGAAATGCACTTGTTTTTTAGTAAAATTCCAAGTTTAGAAATTCACCCAAATCTTACAATTACATATGCAAGCTGTTGCAATCCGAAACCGGGAGAAGATATAATCGCCGTAATGTTAAATAAGAATTTTGCAACTATTCACAAAATTGATTGTCCTAATGTTGGAAAAGTGTTGAATACACATAAAGAAGATTTAGCAAAAGTATCCTGGAAAGATTTGCCTGAAAAGTCATTTCTTATTGAAATACGTGTAATTGGCGATGATAGAGAATATATGCTGCAAGATATTACCGCATCGATAATAAAATCTGGTAATACAAGTATAAATAGTGTGAACATCAACACGATAGATACAATTTTTGATGGAGTTATTACACTTAAAATTAGCAATGAATCCGACATAAATAGAGTATTAGAAGAAATATTAAAAATCAATGGTATAAAACAAGCAGAGGTTGTTAAGTAATGAGGAAGCTGATTAAAGGAATATTTCTCAATCCAAAAGCAGATTATTCGGTGGAAGTTTGGAATAATTATTATTTATTAATTAATAATGGTAAAATAGAGAAAATTGAGAAAAATATTGAAATAAATGAAATTCAGTTTGACGTATATTACGATTTCGAGGATAAAATAATTATTCCCGGCTTAATTGATTTACACACACATATTCCACAGTTCCGTGCAGTAGGCATTGGGAAAGGCGAATTATTAGAATGGCTGAATGATTATATTTTCCCACTGGAAGCAAAATTTTCGGAGAAAAATTTTGCCGTCAATAGCACAGAGTTGTTTTTCAAACATTTGATAAGCAAAGGGACAACTACGGCTGTAATGTATTCATCTCCGCACAAACAAGCCTGCGAAATTGCATTTGAAATTGCCGATGAATCGCTCGTTCGGTCGTATATTGGATTGCCTTTGATGGATAGGAATACACCCGAAACTCTTCTTCAGAACACAGAGCAGGTAATTAAAGATATTTTTTCAATTGCAAATAAATGGCATAAAAAAAATAAATGTGAATTCGTGCTTACACCGCGTTTTGCCTTATCCTGCACCGAGGAATTATTACAAAAAGTTGGTGAAATTGCAGTATCTGAGGGTTTTTTCGTTCAGACACATCTTGCAGAAAATAAAAAAGAGGTGTATGAAGTAAATTTGCAATTTTCGGAGATTGAAAATTACACAAGCGTTTATGATAAGTATAATTTGCTGACATCGAGGACAATACTTGCCCATTGTATATATCTGAATGATGAAGAAATAGAAAAAATTCGCGCGAAAAATTGTATAATTGCCCACTGCCCTACTTCTAATAAATTTTTAAGAAGTGGAATAATGAAGGCAAAGGAATATATTAATTACGGGCTAAAAGTTGGATTAGGAACGGACGTAGCAGGTGGCTATAGTTTATCGATGCTAAATGAAGGAATGGAGGCTTGCGAAATATCGAAATTATTGTCTGTGCAGAATAACGAATCCAACGATGTGCTTGAAGCGGAAACTGTATTTTGTTTATCTACAATTAAAGCAGCTGAATATTTAAAAATTTCGGAAGATGTAGGAAATTTTGAAATCGGGAAAAAGTTTGATGCAGCAGTTTTTGAATTATCGGAAATGTATAGAACTAACGAACTAAAAGATACAGAATTAGTTAGGACATTAATTTACAATATAGATAACAGAACCGCTAAGGCAGTGTTTATCGACGGAAATTTAGTTTATCAACAATAGAGGTAAAGATGAAAAGTTTTCGTAAAGAATTATGGTTCAATACAAGAAATAGGCGAGAATTCATCAATATTACACGGCAGGTGGAAGAATGCGTTAGAGAAAGCGGCATAAAAGAAGGGCTCGTGCTTGTTAACGCGATGCATATAACAGCATCAGTATTCATTAATGATGATGAATCTGGCTTACATAGCGATTTTGAAAGATGGCTTGAAAGATTAGCACCAGAAAAACCATACGAGCAATATGCTCATAATGGTTTTGAAGATAATGCAGACGCTCACTTAAAGCGTCAAATTATGGGTAGAGAGGTTGTGGTTGCAATTACAGATGGCAAACTTGATTTTGGACCGTGGGAGCAAATCTTTTATGGTGAATTTGACGGTAAGCGTCGCAAGCGAGTGTTGGTTAAAATAATTGGTGAATAGAAAAAAGAATTTTGTAAAAATCCTTTATATTGGAATATATTAGTTTATTAAACAAAAAGGCTGTCTTAAAAAAGACAGCCTCAAATTTTTATAAACAGAGATTATTACTCTTCTTTCTTTGCACGCATTGTTTCCCAAGCAGAGTAAAGCATAAGCAAGATAAACATCACAATAGCAAGCCATTCACCACCTTTCGAGCCATTTGCCCAGATGTCCAGGCTTGCATCAATTTTAAAGAATTTGAGCAAAGCACCAAAGACACCAAATAAAGCAGCACCGGCAATAAATCCAGACGCAATAAGAGTTGCTCTTTGGTGGCGAGCGTTTACTAAATCTTTATCCTGCGAGGAACGACCAACAAGATAAGAAAGGAAACCGCCGACGATAAGTGGTGTGTTGAGCTGCTGTGGAATAAACATACCGAGAGCAAAAGCAAGTGGGGAAATACCAATCATATTCACAAGAATAGAAATAATTGCACCTACAAGGTAAAGCGTCCATTTAATATTAGGATTAGGCGACATAAGCGATTGAATTACAGCAGCCATTGCATTAGCCTGAGGAGCAACAAGCGGGTCAGCTTTTTGCACTTCATCTTTGTATTTAGCAATTAATTCGGGAGCAGCAGTGTTGTTGTGAACTGCTTCGATTTGTTCTTTTGAGAACTTGCCTTGATTAATCAAATAATCATCAGGTGTGAAACCATAAGAAGAATTAAGCATAAAGATAACCAGCCCGACAGTTGCAGCAGAGACAATGGTTCCCAAAAACTTCCAAGATTGTTGTTTTCTCGGAGTAGAGCCGAGCCAATAACCAATCTTCAAGTCGGTAATAAAGCCGCCAGCCATAGACAAGGCAGTACAGACAATACCGCCAATAATCAGGGCGCTAAGCATACCTTGTTCGCCAGTAAGTCCAACTTGGGCTAAAATGATAGAGGATAAAATCAAAGTCATTAATGTCATACCGGAAACGGGGTTTGTCCCAACAATAGCAATAGCATTGGCAGCAACAGTTGTGAAAAGAAAAGCAATAATTACAACAGTAAGCAAAGCAACAACAGCCTGCAAGATAGTAATATTTATACCGGTTGCAAGGAAAATAAAAATCGCAATTATTGTAAGCAGGCTAAACATAACGACAAAAGTCATTTGAATATCGCGTTGAGTGCGGATGTCGTCGCCGGAGGCATCTTTTTTACCTTTTCCAGTAATACCATTGTAAGCGAGTACAAAAGCACTACCTATGATTTTCGAGGATTTAAGAATGCCAATAATACCAGCCATAGCGATAGCACCGATACCGATATGGCGGACGTAATCACGGAAAATTACCTCAGGGGACATTGTAGCAAAAATATTTGTGCCATCACCAGCAGCAACACCACCGATATAGCTAACCAATGGAATAAGAACCCACCAAGCCAGTAGCGAACCCACAGTAATAATAGTAGCATATTTCAATCCGATTAAATAGCCGAAAGCAACAATCATAGCAGAAATATTAAACTGAAAAACTAATTTAACTTTTTCAGCAAGATATTCGCCGGCAGCAACAACGCGAGAAGTAAAGACTTCTTCCCACAAACGAAGAGTAGAGAACATAAAATCGAAAAGACCGCCAACCAATCCACTGGTAATTAAGATACCAGCTTGATTGCCACCTTTTTCGCCTGTAACAAGTATTTCGGTTGTAGCAGTAGCTTCGGGGAATGGGAATTTCCCGTGCATATCTTTAACAAAGTATTTTCTGAAAGGAATAAGGAAAAGAATACCAAGAAAACCACCCAAAAGTGATGAAAAGAAAATCTGGAAAAATTTTACATCAAGTTTCAAAATATAAAGAGCTGGGATAGTAAAGACAGCACCAGCAACGATAACACCGGAGCTTGCACCAATAGACTGAATAATAACGTTTTGTCCGAGAGAATTTTTTTTCTTGGCGAAATTAGCAAGCCCAACAGCAATAATAGAAATCGGAATAGCGGCTTCGAAGACCTGCCCAATTTTTAGTCCAGAATATGCGGCGGCAGCAGAGAAGACCACCGCCATAAAAAGTCCCCAGAAGATAGACCAAAGGGTAACCTCTGGAAATACAAAGTTAGCAGGCATCACCGGATGATATTCTTCGCCGGATTTGAGCTCACGATGAGCATTTTCAGGCAATCTACTTTTACTAATTTGACTTTCCATTTAATCTCCTTAATAGTTAAATTGATTTTTCAACATATATTTTGCAGAGTTCGAGCATAGTTTCAACGGATTTTTGAAGAGCATCGATAGATACCCATTCGTTTTTAGCGTGGAAATTTTGACCACCGGTGAAAATATTAGGTGTAGGCAATCCCATTTCTGTTAAGCGAGAGCCATCTGTTCCACCGCGAATAGGTTTCCAGTAAGGTTGGACACCAGCACGAATAGCGGCTTCCCAAAGATTATCCAATACTTCTGGACATTTTTCGAGACTATCGAGCATATTTCTATATTGGAACTTGACTTCCATTTCTATTTTAGTTTTTGGATGCAGTTGTTGAACTTCGTCGATAATGTTTTGCAAAATTTTCTTTTGCTCTTCGAGGCCTTCGGTGCGAAAATCACGTAAAAGAATTTTCAGTTCGGTTTTGGAGACGCTACCTTCAATATTATGAGGGTGAATGTAGGGTTCATATCCTTCTGTAGTTTCGGGCGCCATATTTTGTGGCATTCGAGCAATTATATCAGCCATTGCACGGATTGAATTCACCATAATGTCTTTTGCAGTTCCTGGATGAATATCTCTACCGAAAGTGCGGATAATGGCAGCATCGGCGCTGAAAGTTTCTTTGTTGAGTTCGCCGGGCATATCGCCATCAATTGTGTAAGCATATTTTGCACCAAATTTTTCAATGTCGAAGTATTTTGTGCCTTGACCTATTTCTTCATCGGGAGTGAAACAGATACGAATATCGCCGTGAAGAATATCCTGATTATTCAGAAGAATTTCGGCAAGTTGCATAATGGCTGCAACACCTGATTTATCGTCAGAACCTAAAAGAGTAGTTCCATCGGTAGTAATTATTGTATGCCCGATGCATTCATGGAGCTTAGGATTTTCTGCTTCAGTGATAACAATAGCATTATCGGCAGGAAGGACAATATCGCCGCCTTGATAATTTTCAATAATTTGAGGATTTACGTTCGCACCACTTACATCAGGTGAAGTATCGACGTGAGCAACAAAACCTATAACGGGCACTTTCCCATAAGCCGGATGGTCAGAGGGTATATTAGATGGAATAGTTGCCATCAAATAGCATTTATCATCAAGTTCAGCGTCTTTTATACCCAAATTATTAAGTTCTTGTAATAAAACTTTTTGCAAATCGAATTGTTTCATTGTAGAAGGGAAAGTTTCGCTATTAGGGTCGGATTGAGTGTCGACTTTTACATAACGGAGAAATTTCTCAATTAGTTGCTGTTTCATAATTTACCCAAATATTAATTAATAAAAAATACAAAATAAAGAATGTTAAAAATATGAATTTTTTTTTTAGTTTGCTTATATATTTTGGAGAAAATTTGTTTATATGATATACAAGAGAAAAATTACTTTAATCTTGTGCTTTATTGGAGTGGGACTGATTAGATTATTTGCAAGCGAACCCATAATACTTGAATATAGTGATGCTCTAATCGGCGAGCAAGATAGCGTAACAAATTTGAGAAAACTTGTAGGGAATGTGCGATTAAGACAGGGGAACGTTCGAATTACTTGCGATAATGCAATCCAGTACATTGGTTTGAATAAATACGATTTGATTGGGAATGTTGTAATTAAGCAAAGCACGATAACTCTAAAATCGCCTTCAATCAATTATGACGGAAATACTTACTTAGCGACTGCAAAAAATGGTGTCCAAATCACAGATAAAGAAACACGATTGGCAGCTGATTACGGGACATATTCGACACAAACGCTAATTGCAAATTTTGCGGGGAATGTAATAGTTGAGGATGATTCAACGATAATATATTCGAACTTCGTTACGCACAACAGAAACAATAGAATATCAAATGCATGGGGAAATGTTTTAGTCATTGGTAAATATACAAACGCAAGATTAGCAGGCGATTCTGTTGTCAATATACCAATGAAGAATTTATCGGAAGTATATGGGAACCCGAAGCTCTTGCAAATAGATTCGAGTGGTGCAAATAGTCAGGACACTCTGTTTATTTCTGCGAATAAGATGGAAGCAATCAGAGAAGCGGACAACGAAAGGTATCTTGCACGGGGCAATGTCGAAGTAATAAGAAACAATCTACAAGCAAGAGCAGAAAATACAACTTATTACAAAGCAAAAGATATTATTTTTCTTGAAGAATTCCCAATTTTGTGGTATGATTCGACACAACTATTTGCTGATACTATAGTTGTGCAATTAAAAAACAATAAATTAAGAAGAATTGATGCCGTTTCGCGTGCTTTTAGTGTAAGCCAAAATGATACGATGAATGCTGCGAGAAAAGACCAGATGTCCGGGAAAATCATTACGATTGAATTCGAAAGCGACACGCTGAAGCAGATTGTTGCCGAAGGTAATGCTCGTTCGTTGTATTTTATTAATACTGATGGACAGCCAGACGGAGTAATAAGTGTTGGCGCCGATAGAATAACAATCGAGATAGTAGATAAGAAGGCAGAAAATATTATAATGATAAATAATGTTCCGGGCGAATATCTGCCTCAGCCATTGATTTTGAATGAAGAGGCGAAATATTATTTACCTGGATTTAGGTTTTCGCAGGATAGACCACAAAGGATTGATTATTCAATTTTTGAAGTAAATTCAAGAAATAAAAGAAAGGAGAAAAAATGAAGATTTGCGTTACTGGCGGAGCTGGATTTATCGGCTCGCACATTGTTGATAGATTAATTGAAAAAGGTTATGATGTAACTGTAATTGATAATTTATCAACTGGAAGAATTGAAAACATAAATAAAAAGGCTAAATTTATAGAATTAGATATAAATCAAGAAGGGCTACATAATATTTTCGAGCAGGAAAAATTTGAAATAGTATATCATCAGGCAGCGCAAATGAATGTGCGTTTTTCAGTTGATAATCCCAAAGAAGACGCAATAACAAACATAATTGGTAGTATTAATTTATACGAAGCTTGTAAAAATTCTGGTGTTAAGAAAATTATTTTTGCGTCGTCTGGTGGGACCATATACGGCGAACAGGTGCAATTTCCAGCTGATGAGGAACATCCGACCAATCCGTGTTCACCATATGGGATTGCAAAGCTCGCAAACGAAAAGTATTTATTCTATTACAACAATAGTTACGGAATAAAGACTGTATCGCTTCGTTACGGGAACGTTTATGGTCCGAGACAAAACCCGAAAGGTGAAGCAGGAGTTGTAGCAATTTTCATCGGAAAGATGCTCGCAGGAGAACAACCCGTAATAAATGGCGACGGCCTAATTACAAGAGATTACATATATATTGATGATGTAGTAGAAGCCAATATGAAAGCACTTGATGAAAAAATTGATGGAATATATAATGTTGGAACTGGCATTGAAACAAATGTGAATACTATTTTCCATAAACTCAAAAATCTAACGGGTGCAAATTGTGAGGAATATCACGGACCGGCAAAAATTGGCGAGCAAAGACGAAGTGTAATTTCATACAATAAATTAAAAAATGAGTGTGGTTGGAAACCAAAAGTAACATTTGATGAAGGTTTAATTAGAACTGTTGAATATTTCAAACAGAATTTAAAATAATATGTCGCTAAATTTACTTGATATATTAATAGTTGCATTATATTTTGCAATTATATTGATAATTGGAATAAGATTTACACGCAAAGATAAAAATGAAAACAAGGAAAGCTACATATTAGCAGGGAGACGCGTAACACTACCTTTTTTTGTTGCCTCGCTTGTAGCAACGTGGTATGGCAATATAATGGGAATGGGAGAATTTGTCTATAACAACGGCATTGTAGCATTTTTCTGTTTTGCATTCCCATATTATATAGCTGCGTTTCTTTTTGCTATTTTTGTAGCGAAGCGAATTCGTGGTTCTTCGGCAGCAACAATACCAGAGCAGATAAAAATCACTTATGGCAACAAAGCGAGTGCAATATCTTCGGCAATAATATTAGTAATTACAATACCAGCAGCATATATACTAATATTAGGTAAATTGATAGAACTTTTTACGGGTTGGAGTTTGGCTGTATCGCTGACAATAGGGACATTAATATCACTAATAATTATATACCACGGAGGGCTGAAAGCCGATATTATTGCAAATACGGCTCAATTTATTTTTATGTATATAGGCTTTGGCGGGTTATTGTTTTTCTGTTTGACGGAATTGGGTTCGTTTGAAGAGATGATTTCGAAATTGCCTGCCGCACATTTAACGGCAACGGGAACTCTTTCGTGGCAATATGTTCTGGCGTGGTATATTATTGCGTTCCAGACATTTATAGATCCGAGTTTTCATCAAAGGTGTGCCGCTGCAAAAAATCCACGAACTGCAAAGAATGGAATATTAGTTTCGATAATTTTCTGGTGTATATTTGACTTTTTGACATTTACAACAGGACTATACTCTGCTGCCTATTTGCAATTGCCATCACCGCTGGATGCGTATCCAGTGCTTGCTGATGCTGTAATGCCAAATATGTGGAAAGGGTTGTTTTTGGTGGCGATAATTGCAACAGTTATGAGTACGCTGGAAAGTTATTCATTTATCAGCGCTGCAACTTTTGGGAATGATATTTTCCCACTTTTTTTCAAAAGATTGTCTCACATGCTTGGGACAAAGATTGGGCTAATAGTAACTGGTGTTTTTGGAATATTACTTGCAATAGCAATACCATCGGCAATTGATTTGGTATATAAAACGTCTTCTATTGCTGTTCCTGCATTGATAATACCCCTTACAGTATCATATAGCAAAAGGTATTATCTCGACAGTAAGCATAGCTTGCTGATAATGATTTTGACAATATTAATTACACTGTTCTGGACTTTATCGAATGAATATAGTGAGCAATTTGGGTTGGAATTTTTATATTTCACGCATAATTTTGAACCAATGATGCCAGGAATTATTTTGTCAGTATTTTTAGGAATAATATTTGTTAAAAAAAGAAGCAAATAGGATCTGGACGATACCGAATATATTGAGTTTTATAAGATTATTGCTCATTGCGCCAGCAGGCGTTCTATTATGGAATGGACAGAATGTGTGGGCAATATCACTTGCATTGATTGGTGGATTACTTGATATATCTGATGGGATAATAGCGCGAAAATATAATCAGTCTTCTGAATTAGGTAAAATAATAGACCCGCTTGCAGATAAATTATTTATCGGGGTGTTAGTAGTAATTCTATATTTACAGAATAGACTACCATTGTGGTTTATCTCGACAGTTATTTCGAAAGATTTGTTAATAATAATAGGTGGTGCAATAATATCAACAAAAATAAAAATAGTTCCGCCATCGAATTGGCTTGGAAAAATTACTGCTTTGACAATTGGAGTTACAATTTTATCAATAATTGTCAATATTGAAAAAATATATACAATTTTAATGTATTTATCCGTTGTATTAATTGTAGCATCTCTTTTAAATTACGTGATTAGCGTGCAAAAACAAATAAAAGGAATTGAAATTGGCAACAAATAAGAGATACATACCTTTAAATGCAAAAGACATTCAGCTTTATCGTCAGCAAAAGGCTATTCAAGAAACTAAACGCGAAGAAAAGACAAATAACGCTCTGATTTCTTTGCGAAAAAGGAATTTAGCAATAATTAATGCAAATCCAACTTTGAAAGCAAAAATCGAACGTTTTAATACTTACGTAAAAAGGAAAAAGATTGACGATATTGTGAAAGTAATTCATTATCTACTTTCCGACTTATATCAGAAAACACAAGAAGCATAATCATCTTGGAGAAATTTAGGTTAAACTACCTGCAATAAATTGCTCATTATTTATATTATTGAATTTATCAAAAATTTGTTTATTCCTTACGAAGTGAACAATGATTTAATTAAATAGTGAAATTTGTGAATTCCTTTGCGGTTGAGAAACATCATAGGGCAATACCCATAAATAATCTCTATTCCTTTTTCTGAGGCAATTTGTGCGATATTTTTTGGTTTGCTGCCGAAGGCAAACCAAGCCGACTTAATTTTCCCCTTTTCTGCACCAAGCAATATTTTTTCTGCTTCTCTCGGCGGAACAGAAATAATCAAATTTAACGATTGTTGAGGTATTTCATTAATTGAGGTAAAAGAGTGAATACCTTCGATTTCTTCACAAGAACGACTAACTGGTACGGGTTTGTAGCCATTCTTTAAAAATAATCTAAAAAGTTCATTCCCCCAAGCATCTTTGTTAGTGGAAATGCCTACAATAATAGGAGTTTTGTCTTGCAAAAATTCATTTACAATGTTTTTCATATTAATCCTATTGAAAATAAATAATACGAAATTATTTAAAGAAAAGTTTCATATGACAATTTGTCGACAAAGTGCGAATACATGACATACTGCATTTACACAAAATTGAAACATCTCTGACAAAATTTCGTCATCACAGACAAATTGGCTTATTGTTACGTCATTTTGACTTGCAAAATTGATTTGGCACGATGTTGGTATATACAAAAGTGAATTTAATTAACAACTATCAAATGAGGTAGAAAATGACAACATTAAGATTTGATCCTTTCCGTGGTTTTGAGCAAATGCTTCGTAAGATTAACGAAGTAGCTGGCGAAATAGAACGTGGTGTAACTGTGGAAACAGGTGGATACAATCCACGTATAGACATATTTGAGGATAATTCGAATGTTTACATTGTTGCAGAAATTGCAGGAATTCCAAAGGACAAAGTGAACGTAAAATTAACCGAAGACAGAATTTTAATGATTTCTGGTAATAAAGAACGCTGTGAAAGCGAAAAAGACAAAACATATTTGAGAAGCGAACGCAGTTTTGGTGAATTTAGCCGCTCTTTCGTATTACCAGAAAATCTTGATTTATCAGCTGTTAAAGCAAATTATCACGATGGAGTGCTTGAAATCACGATTGCAAAGAAGCAACCTGAACCACCAAAAGAGATAGAAATTGCTATTAGTTAATCAATTATGTTTAACAAAAAGGAGGGATCAGCTATGGCAATTGTAAAATTCGATCCATTCCGTGGTTTTGAAACTTTGGCTCGCAGAATGAACAGTTTGATGCAAGATTTTGACAAAGGATTTAACTTTGATTTCGGTGGTTTTTCACCTAAAATTGATATTTCGGAAGATGAAAAGCACATTTACTTGCAAGCCGAAGTGCCGGGAATTTCTAAGGATGATATTAAAGTAACAATTACGGAAGATAACGTGCTGTCAATCAAGGGCGAGAAGAAACGCGAGCAGAAGACAGAAGACAACAAAGAAGGTTATTCTTACATTCGCATCGAACGTAGTTTTGGAGAATTCTGCCGCTCATTTATGTTGCCGGGAAACGTAAAGAAAGATAGCGTAAACGCAAAATTTGAGAATGGTGTGTTAAATGTAACACTGGAAAAAATTGAACCCGAAAAACCAAAAGAAATCGAAGTTAAGATTGACTAATGATGTATTGCGAGCCAGCAATGTTAGACACGGCAAGTCGCCGTGTCTTTTTTTTTTAATCAATATCAATCTCTTTTGCTGGAATTTTAATTAAAATTGCTATAGCAGAAAATAACATAGTGTAGAGAGTTGCAGAAACACCATATTGAAGGAAAAAATGCCAGAAAGATGTTTCTGCGGGTTTCAAATAGAAAAAGAAGTAAATTAAGTTATGAATAAATGCTGAAACCAGGACAACAACTGTGAATCGCAATGTATTTAAGTTAGATTTAATATTTCTTTCTTTGTAAAAAAAGCCAGCGACGTAAGAAGCAACTAATTTAGCCAGAGCGTTAGTTCCGATTACATCCCCAGAGATAAAATCAAAAATCAGTCCAATTCCAAATGCAAAGAATAATCCAACAAACTGCCCTTCGGCTAATGTAATCCACACACACAATATCAAGAGCAAATCAGGAGTTATGTTTTCAATAGCAATAATATCAATGAATAGTAATTCTAAAAGCATTAAAAACAAAGCAAGAATGGCATAGACGATATATCTTATTTGAATTTGCTTAAGATAATATTTATTTTCTACTAATTTCATTATTTTCTTTGTCTATTTTTTGCTTTAATAGTTTCTTCGATTTTTTTTGTTAGTTCAATGATTTCTTCATCTACAATGAAATCAATTACATAAACTTGCTCTAATGAAGAAAAATTCACATACGGTTCTACATAAATTTTATGAAAAAGCGAGCCATATTCTTTTTCGACCTTAGCAACCTTCCCGATTGGGATATTGTGTGGAAATTTCACGCTGTAATTTGATGTTACAATAATATCATTTGGATAGACTTCGAATGAAGTTGGGATATTTTTAAGGACAAGATAATTTCCACCTTCCCAGCTTAATATACCATCAGTTTGATTTCTAACGATTTTTGCAGAAACTTTTACGTGACGATTGTTAAGGGTTTCGACCAAAGAATATCTATTTGTTGTAGCAACAATCTCGCCAACAAGACCGGCGTCAGTTCGGACTGCCATTCCTTCCCGGACTCCGTCATTACTGCCTTTGTCAATAGTAACATAGGAACGCATCTGAACATTTGTTTTATTTACAACTTCTGCGGAGATAAGTTTTTCAGATGAAGTATCTTTGAGAGCGAGCATTGAGCGAAGGCGGTTATTTTCAATAAGAGCAGCTCTCATCTTAATAACTTCTGAGGAAAGTTGCAAATTTAAATCTCTTAGAGCTTGGTTTTCACTTTTTAAGGCAATGGGATTCGGCACCCAGGAAAAAATCCTCTGGATATTGCTTATTGAGGCAATAACAATAGCCCTGAATCCGCTAATTTTTGATACTTCTCCTAAAGAAATCAATGATAAAGAAATAACACAAAGCGCTGTAAATGTTATTAAGACTTTAAAACGCAATATTGTTTTAATTAGTTCCTGCATCTACAAAACGATATTAATACCGAGTGCTTTTAATGAGAACAGAGCGGTAGTCACTAAGATTTTCGAGCACTTTACCAGTGCCGCGGACCACTGCTGTTAGCGGGTCTTCTGCTATGTGAACAGGCAGTTTTGTTTCTTCGCGGATGCGTTCGTCAAGCCCTTTGAGTAAAGCACCACCACCACTAAGCATAATTCCGCGGTCGTAAATATCGGCAGCTAATTCGGGTGGTGTTCGTTCCAAAAGACGAAGTACAGCGTTGACAATTTCCTGAACAGATTCGGACAAAGCACCACGAATATCAGCTGAGGTAACTTCAATCATTCTTGGGACACCTGTAAGCAAATCGCGTCCTTTGACTTCTATTTCTAATTCTTCTTTAAGAGAAACAGCAGAGCCGACAGAGCATTTAATTTGTTCTGCAGTGCGCTCACCAATTAAAATATTATGTTGACGTCGGAAATAATTGACAATAGCGGCTGTCATCTCGTCGCCAGCGATTTTAATTGATTCATCGCTAACAATACCTGAAAGAGCAATAACGGCAATTTCAGTTGTACCACCCCCAATATCCACAATCATGTTTCCAACGGGTTCGTGAACGTTCAGTCCAATACCAATGGCACTTGCCATAGGTTCAGCGATAAGATGGACTTCTTTAGCACCTGCGTGTTCGCAACTATCGCGCACAGCTCTTTTTTCCACTTCTGTAATTCCGCTGGGAACGCAAACAACAACTCTCCGCGCAGGCTGCCAAGACATTGAAACTTTACGGATAAATGCTCGCAACATACCTTCGGCAATTTCAAAATCGGCAATTGCACCATCTTTCATTGGACGGATAATTTTAATATCGCGGTGAGTTTTTCCAATCATTTGTTGAGCATCGTGTCCGATAGCGATAATATGTTTATCGGAGCGGTCAAAAGCTACAATTGAGGGTTCATTCAGAACTATTCCTTTGCCTTTCACCCAGATAAGAGTGTTGGCAGTGCCTAAATCTATTGCAACATCATTCGAGAAAAAATTAAAAAGTGCCATTATTTTGATTATATTAAATTCATACAACTTGTAAAATACAAAAATAAGCAAAATTATTTTACTTTTACATTAAAGTTTATTTGTATTGCAATTTTCTATTACAATTATTGTCCAACAACTTCGATTATATAATTTTAAAAAGGAGCATTTAAAATGAATTCGCAATTAAATAATGAAAACCTGATTGAAATATTACGCAATTGGCAAAAATTGGAAGATGCAGCAGTTGCAAACACAACAGAAATTATAAAAAATTCCCGCAATCCATTCATTCAGATTATTATGGAAATAATTCGCCAAGATTCAGTGATGCATAGACGCATACAGCAATTAATAATAGATAGCCTTGAAATGAAGGATTTTGCTATTGACCCTGACGAAATTGCATTACTATGGGAAAAGATTGAGGAACACGATGAAATGGAGAAGAAAGTCGTCAAAATTGCTGAAATTGCCCGCGACGAAACATCTTCACCCGTTGTGCGGTATTTGCTCGATTATCTACTTGAAGATGAGAGAAAACACGATAATTTGCTTATTAAATTAGAGCATCTTAGAAAATAGAAGAATCTTATTTATTTTTATTAAGAAAAAAAGCTGCTCGATATTTCGAACAGCTTTTTTTTAATTTGCCTGATATTCAGAGAGGGGGGAATTCTCTGAACCATTATAGGCGAGACAAGTTTTTGTCTTGTTTAATTGTGCCGACGCGAGCA
The DNA here is from genome assembly GCA_937127445.1 of Eximiradius sp. Classification (GTDB taxonomy): domain Bacteria; phylum Bacteroidota; class Ignavibacteria; order Kapaibacteriales; family UBA2268; genus JAKIZO01. Next base: position 24,443 of record CAKZLY010000003.1, read on the forward strand.
AGATAATATTTGTTCTCGGCATCAGCAGGATTTTTGTCGGCATCTACAACGAGATAAACATTCTGATTGTAGGGGAAATTAGAAATTGATTTCAGCTTTTCATAAATTTCTTGAAAATTGTCTGATGAATCAATTTTTGAGACTATTTCTATTGGAATGCAAGCCGGCTCGTTGAACAATGAGTAAGCATAATAATATTTTTTGTTCATTTTGCCAGCAATGTTATGCTTTCCACGTAGAAAACCTTCAATTTTTACTTTTGCAAGTCCTAATCCTTCAATTTCCTTTGCAGAGGCGTATGATAAATCTAACAATCTGCGTTGGATGTGGGGACCGCGATCATTAATTCTCACCAAAGTTGATTTACCATTTGCCAAATTTGTTACTTTCAGGATTGTACCAAATGGCAACTTGCGGTGAGCAGCAGTGTTTTCGAACATATCAAAACGCTCACCTGATGATGTGCGTCTTTTGTGGAATTTGTGAGCATAATACGATGATATTCCACTTGTCGAAAACAGATAGAGAGCATTTAAGTTTGTTTCTGATATTATTTCTCTGTAATCATCTTCATTTTTTTCTACATTTTGTCCTTTTACTTCATCATCGATTTCGATTATATTCCCTTGCGCAACACCCAAAAATTGAATTGAGACCAATGCGATTAAAGGAATTAAAAGCCATAGAACACTGTAACGGCTTTTGAATAATTTAGAATAACCCATGGAGTTCTTCACTCCTATTTTTTGAAACATACCTTTCTTAGAAGCGTTTTAGCTTCTAAAACTTCCCCCCTTGATTAATCCTCTAATTGTTTAACATAATTTTTATAGTTTTGTAAATTTCAAAATCAATATAACGATATTTATTTTAATTAATTGTAAAAATTATTCAAAAAAATTAAATTTCACACTGCAATAAAATTACTAACCCTCGAAAATTATTATATATTGTATATTTTGAGAAAATGAAAAAATGATTAAAAATAAATCATTTTTTGTTTTTTAACAATAAAAGTGCTTTTGATTAGGAAAATATTTTTTAATGAGAATATTTAAACTACATTCATAAATCGCGTAGGCTTGTTAGAACTGCATGTAAGTTGAACAAAAAACAACAGGCTATCTTGTTATCAAGACAGCCTCTTTCAATTATCTATTAAGAAATATTACTTTAATATTTTTTGATGTAGTGGGAATTTTGATGTAAATTGACGAACTTCTTCGGCAACTTGCTTATGTATTTTCTCGTCGTCGATATTGGAAAGGACTTTATCTATCAATTCAGCAACATATCTAAAGTCATCTTCCTTAAAGCCGCGAGTTGTCAGGGCTGGGGTGCCAAGTCGAATGCCTGAAGTAATAAGAGGAGATTTATCATCGAATGGGACAGAATTTTTGTTGCAGGTAATACCGGCTTCGTCGAGGGCGAGTTGAGCTTGCTTCCCAGTCAGTCCCTTATTACGCAAATCCACAAGCATAAGGTGGTTGTCAGTTCCGCCACTTACTAAATTGTAGCCGCGTTTCATAAGCTCTTCGGCAAAAACTTTTGCATTTTTAAGGACTTGCTGGATATATAAATCGAATTCTTCCGATAGGCATTCGCCGAAAGCAACTGCTTTTGCAGCAATTACGTGCATAAGTGGCCCCCCTTGAACACCGGGCATAACCCACGAATCAATAATTTCGCTCATCATCTTTGTGCGACCAGACTTAGGAGCAACTATACCGAAAGGATTTTCGAAATCTTTGCCCATTAAAATCAGACCGCCACGGGGACCGCGAAGGGTTTTGTGAGTTGTAGATGCTACTACGTGGCAATGAGGAATTGGGCTTGTCAGATAGCCTTTTGCAATAATTCCGGCGGGGTGAGCAATATCCGCGAACAAGAAAGCACCTACCATATCGGCGATTTCGCGGAATTTTTTAAAATCGATGTCGCGTGGATAAGCAGAGGCTCCCACAGTGATTAATTTTGGTTTATGCTGACGTGCAAGGCTTTCGACCTTGTCGTAGTCTATACATCCGGTTTTTTCGTCAACTTCGTAAGGAACAAAATTGAAGAAGCGGCCAGAGAAATTAACAGGTGAGCCGTGTGTTAGATGTCCGCCGTGAGCAAGGCTAAGCCCCATAACTGTATCGCCTGGCTTTATAAATGAGTAATAAACCGCCATATTTGCATTAGAACCGCTATGGGGTTGAACATTAGCATATTCAGCACCGAACAATTTTTTCAGTCGGTCGCGAGCAATATTTTCGGCAACATCTACCCATTCACAACCACCATAGTAGCGATTTCCCGGGTAACCTTCCGCATATTTATTAGTGAGGACAGAACCTTGAGCTTGCATTACAGCATCGGAAACGAAATTTTCGCTAGCAATAAGTTCCAATTTTTCTGATTGACGCTGATACTCATTTTTCAGAGCTTCCCAAAGTTCTAAATCTTGTTGTTTGACTATATCGTACATTTCAAACCCTTTTTTATTTTGTAAAAATAAAGTTTTGTAAAATTAATGAATATTATTTGAAAATTGAATTTATTTATTCAATAAATTATGTTCTTCAATTAGATCTCTGCATTTGAGTTCATCTTTTTCAATTTGGTATGAAAGTTCATCGATGTTTTTAAATTTTTTTTCTTCTCTAATGAAATAATGGAAATTAACAGCAATTTCTCTATCGTACAAGTCATCAGAAAAATCGAAGAAATTGACTTCAAGAGTGGGTTTGGTATCGACTGTAACGGTTGGTCGGGTACCAATATTTGCCATACCGAAAAGTGTATTGCCATCAATTTCGGAAGAAACTAAATACACACCGTTGCCGGGAAGCAATTTATAGGTATCGTGAGGTTTGATATTTGCAGTAGGGTAGCCGATGGTAGCGCCACGCCCATTACCGTGGACAACTTTTCCACGAACAATGTAAGGATAGCCAAGGTATTTATTTGCTGTTGCGACGCCGGCTTCGACCAATAAATGGCGAATTTTTGTGCTTGAGACGACTATATCATCTTCAACATAATCTTCAACTTTTTCTATTTCAAAATCATATTTTTTTGAATATTCTTTCAAAAGTTCGTAAGAGCCCTGACGATTGTGCCCAAAAAAATGTTCGCGTCCCATCAGGAATTTTTTCAAACCGATTTTATCAACTAAATAATTTTTTATAAATTCTTCGGGAGTAGTTTGGGAAAATTCATAAGTAAAGTGAATAATGAAAACGTTTTCAACACCGAACTTCTGAAATAAATTTAATCGCTCTTTTATTGAGGTCAATAGTTGGATTTTAGGTTTATCATTATTTTGAAGGACAATGCGCGGATGAGGGTCCATTGTTATAATAATTGGTCTTAAATTATCTTGTCGAGCTATTTCGTTAAGCCTGTTAATAATCTTTTGATGACCTTTGTGAACTCCATCAAAAGTCCCCAGCGAAATAATTGTATTTTTATTATATTCGATTTCGCTAATATCTCTGTAAATAATCATAATTTACCTGAATTTACTAAATCTACAATATCATAAATTTTCAATGCCTTTTCGACATCAAAATCGCCTATTTTGGTTCGGCGAAGGTTCGACAGATACGCTCCACAACCAATTTCATGTCCCAAATCGCGAGCCAAAGAACGTATATATGTTCCTTTGGAACAGGATATTTTTAATTTAACAAAAGGATTTGAAAAATTCAAGATTTCAATTGAATATATTTTGACTTTGGATGGGGAGATTTCTACTGATTTATTTTTACGAGCAAGTTCGTATAATTTTTTTCCTTGTACTTTTTTAGCAGAGAACATTGGTGGTATCTGTAAAATTTCTCCAAGAAACAATTTAGACTTTTCAGTAATTATCTCTTCACTGAGAAAAGATGTGTTCCTGGGATTTTCTTCGGGAGCTTCGGCGTCGTCGGTGCGAGTTGTGGCACCGAATTTAACTTCTGCAATATACTCTTTTGGTTGGTTCTGAAATTGCTCGATTGCCTTGGTGGCTTTGCCGAGGCAAAGGATAAGCAAACCGGTAGCGAGTGGATCGAGAGTGCCAGTGTGTCCAATTTTTTTGATTTTAAGTAAATTTCTAATTTTTGCGACAACATCGAAAGAGGTCCAGCCTCTTTCTTTATCAATTAAGATGGTTGCACCCTCAGTATTGGCAAGGTGCAACCATAAATTAAACTCATTTATGTTAGTATTATCAAGGAGCATAAAACGACTATTTGTTTTCTTTTAATTTTGCATCTTCTTCTTTGGCTTTTTTAAGAAGTTGCTGAATATGCTCCATTTGGTCGATAGTATCGTCTAAGAAAAACTTCAAATCGGGAATAGTTTTAAGCCGAACACTATGAGCAACGATACCGCGAAGCTCGTATTTTTCTTCTTCGAGCATTTGAAGGAACCTGGCAGGAGAGATTTTGCCACCGTAAATACTGATATATACCTTGGCAAGTGTTAAATCAGGCGAAAACCTTACAGTAGTAACAGTAGCAATACCAGCGTTTTGCTCACGGGCAAAATCGCTAATTGGTTGAGATAATGCTCTTTTTACAATACTTGCTACTTTTTCAGCTCTTATAGACATAATTTGCTTTTTTTAAAATAATAAATCATAGAGTACGCCGAATTTCAACTAATTTATATCCTTGAATAATATCGCCGTCTTGAATATCATTAAATCCATCGAGTTGAATTCCACACTCATAAGAGGTATCAACTTCTTTGACGTCATCTTTATTACGTTTGAGCGAAGCAATGGTACCGTTAAAAATTGGTAGTCCGTTTCTGAGAACTTTCACACGGTCGTTTCTACTAATTTTGCCATTGAGGACATAGCAACCAGCTATAGTACCGATACGGCTAATTTTGAAAATTCTTCTAACTTCAACCTCAGCTGTAACTTCTTCTTTAATTTCTGGTTTGAGAAGACCTTCGAGAGCCATCTGAACTTCATTGATACAATCATAAATTATGTTATACAGTCTAATATCAATTTTCTCGTTGTCTGCTAAGCGTCTTGCAGCTGAGGAAGGCGACACATTAAATCCAATAATAATTGCTTGCGAAGCTGCTGCGAGCATAACATCGGATTCGGAAATTTCTCCAACACCTTGATGCAATATATTGACACGCACTTCATCGGTAGAAAGTTTGAGAAGAGAGTCGCTGATTGCTTCCACTGAACCGCCGACATCACCTTTGATGATAAGGTTAAGTTCCTGAACACTTCCAAGTTTGATACGAGAAGAAATTTCATCAAGCGAAAGGTGGCGGACGCGTCTCATTTCTTGCTCACGTTTGAGTTGCTTACGTTCGTTAGAAATACTACGAGCTTCTGCTTCGCTATCAACTACGAAGAAATTATCACCTGCTTCGGGCAAGCCATCGAATCCCATAACACGAACAGGCACAGCAGGAGTAGCAACGTCCATTTTATTGCCGCGTTCATCTTGCATAGCGCGGACACGCCCGTGGTGAATACCCGAAACAAAAGGATCTCCTATTTTCAAAGTACCTTTTTGAACAATTATTGTAGCAACGGGACCGAGCCCTTTACTTACGTTCGATTCAATAACAACACCTTTAGCTTTTCTATTAGGATTAGCTTTCAAGTCTAAAATATCAGCTTCGAGCAAGATTTTTTCGAGTAGTTCCTCTATATTAATACCTTTCTTAGCAGAAATTTCGACGTGCTGATATTTTCCACCCCATTCTTCAATAAGGACACCGTGATCAGCAAGTTGTTGTTTGATTCTATCAGGGTTAGCGTCGGGTTTGTCAATTTTATTGATAGCGACAATCATCGGCACGCCGGCAGCTTTTGCGTGGCTAATTGCTTCGATTGTTTGTGGCATCACACTATCGTCGGCAGCAACAACAAGAATAACAATATCAGTAACCTGAGCACCGCGTGCACGCATAGCGGTAAATGCCTCGTGTCCAGGTGTATCGAGGAAAGTAATTTCTCGACCATTTGGTAAAGTAACTTTGTATGCACCGATATGCTGAGTGATACCACCAGCTTCGCCAGCAACAACGTTCGAACGGCGAATATAGTCGAGAAGTGAAGTTTTTCCGTGGTCAACGTGTCCCATTATTGTTACGATAGGCGGACGTGGAACAAGCGATTCTGGTGGGTCAATATCTTCTTCTTCTACTTGAACTTTTTGAGTATCAACAAATTCGACTTCGTAACCATAATCGTCAGCGATTAAAGTAATAGTGTCTTTATCTAAACGTTGATTGATTGTAACCATTAATCCCAGCGACATACATTTTAAGATAATTTCGTTAGGCGATTTGCCCATCATATTTGCGAGGTCACCGGTGGTAACGAATTCGGTAATTCTTAAAATATGACTTTCGCGTTCAATTTCTTCAATTTGGCGAATTTCTTTTTCTTTGCGTTCTTGCTTTTTTTTCTGGCGAATGCGCTCACGCATAGAACCTGTATGAGGTTCCATTCCTGCGTAGGTTTCGCGGATTGCGCGCATTACTTCTTCTTCGGAAATGGTTTCGCGGATAGATTTCTTCTTTTTCTTACGTTTTTTATCTTTTACTTTACCCAATTTTTCTTCTGCATCGGGGTCGAAGTCTTTTATTTTTTTCTTGAATTTATCTTTTTTAATCTCAACTTTCGAAGCATCTAGTTTTTCAATAGGTTCATCTGTTTCGATGAACTTATCTTTAATTTTTTTCTTATCTTTCTGTTTTTCAAATGGTTTTTCGGGTGCAATATCGATTTTGCCTAAAATTTTCAACCCCGAAGGTTTTTGAGTTTGGTCGATAACTTCTATTATCTTTTTCTTTTTCTTACGTTTTTTATCTTTTTTAGCTATTGGTTCTGCCTGAATATTTTCTTTCAATGTCTCCTGTTTTTGCTTTTCCTGGACTTTATTTATTGTTTCAGAAGGTTCGCTGATAATTTCAATGGGTTCAGGTGTCTGAGGAAGTTTTACACCAGCGATTGATTTTTCCTCAATAACAGGGAAATGTTCCTCTACTTTTTCTTGTTTGGTTTGAGGTCCGTGGTATTCGGCAACAATTGGAATTGGCTTTTCTTCTTTAATTTCTGGTTCGATTATAGGCGCGATTTCAGGTGTTTCTTCAACTTTAACAGTTTCTGGTTCAACTTTTTGTAGTTCAACAACTTTTTCCTTAACCTCTGTTTCAGTTTTATCAATATCTTTGGCGACAGGTTTTACAAGTTCCTCGACAACAGGGATTTCTTCAACTTTAGCAGAAATATCAATTTTTGCTTTTGGCTGAATTTGTTTGTGAATTTCTTTGTGTTTTTGGAGTTTTTCACGTTGTTTTTCGGCAGCTTTCTTTTCGCGTTTAAATTTATCATAAACAAGTTCTGCCATTTCTTCGGTCAGAGTGGCAGTTGGCTTGTTGTCAATATCAAAACCTTTGGCACGGAGAAATTCAACAATTGTCTCACGTCCAATATTAATTTCGGAGGCAATTTTAATTAATCTTATTTTATTTGATTCAGCCATAATAAAGCAAAAATATTAAACAAACTATTTTTCAAAAATCTTCTTCGACAAGAAAGTAATTACTTCTGGACGTTCTTCTTCGTCGAATTCAGTTAAAATGATTTTACGATAATCCATCAGGCTTTTCGGAGAAAGGCCTTCGATTTCGAGCAATTTATTGAGGTCAGCATCGAGAAACTCTCGAGCTGTGGTAATTCCCATTTCTTTTAATTTTTCAATAAGCTCGTCGCCAAATTCAACTTTGAATTCGACCAAATCAATATCTTCGCCACCTTCTTTGACGAGCTGGATATTAAATCCAGTAAGTTTGGAAGCAAGGCGAACATTTTGTCCATTTTTACCGATGGCAAGCGAAACCTGGTCGTCTGCAACAAGCACGGTGGCAGTTCGTGTTTCGAAAGAGACTTGAATATCTCGCACTTTTGCAGGAGCAAGAGCACGCATAATGAAGACCTGAGGATTTTCGGAATATTCGATTAGGTCAATACTTTCGTTGTTAAGTTCTCTAACGATGGAATGTATGCGAACGCCTTTGAGCCCAACACAAGCACCGACGGGGTCAACTCTATCGTCGTAGGACTGGACAGCGACTTTGGAGCGTTCGCCAGGTTCGCGAGCGATTGCTTTAATTTGAATAACGCCATCGTAAATTTCAGGAATTTCAATTTCAAAGAGACGCATTAAAAATTCATCGCAAGCACGAGAGAGAATGATATCAGGTTGCCCACCGGAACCACTGCGGCGGACTTCTTTAATAATAGCCTTGATTGGCTGATTCTTTTTGTATCTATACGGTTCATTAGGAATTTGTTCTTCACGAGGCAAACGCATTTCAATTCTATTATGCATAACAAGCAGGTCGTGGCGACGAATTTGATAAATTTCGCCCACAATAATCTCACCCACACGATTAGCATATTCGGTGTAGATATTGTCTTTTTCAACTTCTCTAATTTTTTGGTTCAAGTTTTGAGCGGCAAGCGAAATCAGTCTTCGTCCGAAGCTATCGGAAATATTGTCGAGCGTAATTTCTTCGATATATTCATCGCCAATCTCCAAAGGTTCGTCGGTATACATTTGTGCTTCTTCGAGAGAGATTTGGGTATCGGGATTTTCAACTTCCTCGACAACTTCGCGCATCAGATAGATTTCAATATCGCCCTTTTCCATATTGACGATAATTTCAAAATTAGCGTCCTGCCCGTATTTTTTACGGACAACCATCGAAAGAGTTTCTTCGAGAATACCTTGGAGGAGGTCTCTATCGATGTTTTTGGCTTTTGCCATCTCAATAAAAGCATCAACGATAGTCTTTTTGTCTATCTTGTGCTTTGCTTTACGTCTTGCCATTTTTCCTTGACTGATAATTAGTTTTTTAAAATATTTTTAATATTTATCGTTAAAGTCTATTATAATTGTTTTAAAAATAAATATTATTTTTATACAAAAAATGGGCTTGAAATTTCCGAAGCCCATCTCTTATTGAGATATTCAAAAATAAGTAAAATTATTGATTTTGAAAAATGTTTTTTTTAATTCACTGATAAATCAAGGAGTTTTTATGGGGTTCAAAAGTATAGATTATTTCAATATTGACGAACTTTTTACAGAAGAGGAGCTTCTCGTAAGAGAATCTATAAGAAAGTTTGTTGATGATGAAGTGATTCCAATTATTGAGCAATATTATTTCGAAGGGAAATATCCCGAGCATCTTACAGAAAAGCTTGCTGAACTTGGGGTTTTTGGGATTACACTATCAGAAGAATATGGTGGTGCTGGTGCGAACTATACATCTTATGGGCTCGCAATGCAAGAGCTCGAACGCGGCGATTCGGCGGTTCGTTCATTTGCGTCTGTTCAAAATTCGCTGGTGATATATCCAATTTCGCGATATGGGACAGAAGAACAGAAACACAAATGGCTTCCTCGTCTTGTTCGAGGCGAAGCAATTGGATGTTTTGGACTAACTGAACCTGATTTTGGTTCTAATCCAGCGGGGATAATAACAACTGCAAAGAAAATTGACGGTGGATTTTTGTTAAATGGCGCTAAAATGTGGATTACAAATGGTACTGCGGCAGATGTTGCAGTAGTTTGGGCAAAATTAGACGGCGAAATCCATGGTTTTCTAGTGGAAAAAGGGACAAAAGGTTTTTCTGCGCCTGAAATGAAAGGCAAACACTCATTGAGGGCTTCGGTTACATCTGAACTAATTTTTGAAGATTGCGAAATACCCGAAGAAAATATTTTGAACGTAGCAGGATTGCGAGGACCTCTTTCTTGTTTAAATCAGGCTCGCTATGGGATTGCTTGGGGAGCAGTCGGGGCGGCACTTGCAGTATTCCACTCGGCGATTGAATATTCGAAATCGCGTATACAATTTGGCAAGCCAATTGCAAAATTTCAAATTACGCAAGAAAAATTAGTATGGATGCTAAATGAAATTACAAAAGCTCAGCTTGTCTGCTATCGGCTTGGAAGACTTATGGACGAAGGTAGAGCTCGTCCTGAACATATTTCTTTTGCAAAACGCAACAATGTAGATATGGCATTGCAATGCGCCCGTATCGCTCGTGAGATTCACGGTGCAAATGGGATTTTGGGCGAATATCCTGTGATGCGACACAGCGCAAATCTTGAATCGGTCAAAACATACGAAGGAACACACGAAATTCACACATTAATTTTAGGTAGAGATATAACTGGTGAAGATGCTTTTGAATAGGAGAAAAAATGCTACAAAACAAAGCTAAATTTACTTCTGTTGAAATAATGGCAATTTTTGGCGAAGAGAATGTTTTAAACATGGGACAGAATGAGTTTATTGGAGTATCGATTGATACACGCTCAACTACTGAGGGAGAAATCTTTGTCCCACTGATTGGTGAAAAAATAGACGCTCACGAACTTATATCTGACGCTTTTTCAAAAGGGGCATCGCTTGTATTAGTATCGAAAAATTGGTACGAAAAAAATTCAGACAAAGTGGCAGGAAAACCATTGGTTTTGGTCGAAGACACACTAAGCGCTCTTGGAGAGCTCGCTTCGTTTCATAGAAATAGATTTAACATTCCAGTTATTGCAGTTGCAGGCTCAAATGGTAAGACTACAACCAAAGATATGATTTCGGCGGTTCTTTCGAGAAAATTCAAAGTTTTGAAAACTTATCAGAATTTTAACAACCGAATTGGTGTTCCACTGATGATTTTTAATCTTGATGAAACTATTGAGTGCGCTATAATTGAAATTGGGACAAACGAACCTGGTGAAATCTATATCCTTTCGGAAATACTTTCACCGACTGATGGTATTATTACAAACATTGGACAGGAACATTTAGAGAAGCTAATGGACCTTGATGGAGTGGAGATGGAGGAAACAAGCTTATTTGGATATTTACAACGTTTTGGAGGGATGTGTTTTATCAACTGCGACGATGAGCGATTATCTAAATACAGAAAAATTATTGATCGAAAGTTTACATATTCTACCATTTATGACGATGTGAATTTAAAAGTTGAAATAGAGATTAATCCAAATATTAATCCAGTACTGAAATACACCGTAGATGATCAACCATATGAGATTAAACTAAATGCATATGGAATTGCTTCAGGCTATAATGCTGTTGCAGCTGTTGCTCTTGGGAAATATTTTGGGATAGAAGATACCGAAATTAAAATTGCACTCGAAAATTATGAACAGGAAAAATACAGTGGCTATGCTCGAATGATGCTACAAGAAATTAAAGGCTACACAATTTTGAATGATTGCTATAATGCTAATCCATCATCGATGAAAATGTCCATCGCGACATTGGAGAAATACAACGGAAAGTCCAAGAGAGCAGTTATACTCGGTGATATGCGCGAACTCGGCGAGAAGTCGCTTGAATTGCATATAGAAGTGCTAAAATATGCTTCTCAGGTCTGCGATAGAGTTTTTACAATAGGCGATTTTATGCAGCAAGCAAGCACATTGCTTAAAGCACGCAACGTTGAGCATTATTCTGATTTGGTTGAAATTGCCAATAAAATAAAAGAATTGAAAAATGATTATGCGTTTCTTCTTAAAGGATCTCGCGGAATGAAAATGGAAAGAATAATTGATTTGCTAAATTAAATACACTTGAATTATTAATAAAGTATAAAAGAAATTGCCAAGTCATTTTTCTTAATAGCTTAATAGTATGAATTTATTATATTTGTAAATTATATTTAATTAGTTTAATAAATTTTGAGTGATAATATGGCTGGTCATAGTAAATGGGCTAATATAAAACATCGTAAAAGTAGGCAAGATGCAAAACGTGGGAAGATGTTTACTCGTCTTGCAAAGGAAATAACAATTGCTGCTCGTGAAGGTGGTGGCGACCCAGAAAGCAACCCACGTTTGAGGCTTGCTATAGCAAATGCGCGAGCTGTGAATATGCCTTCCGACAATATTCAGAGAGCAATAAAGAAAGGAACAGGTGAGCTCGAAGGCGAAAATTATATGGAAATAATGTTCGAAGGATATGCACCGGGCGGGGTTGCAGTAATTGTCGAAACAGTTACAGATAATAAAAATAGGACATTGCCGCTAGTGCGTTCCACAATGAGCAAGCTTGGCGGAAGTCTTGCAGAAACCAATGCTGTTGCGTGGAATTTTGAACGGAAAGGTGTGATTTCTATCAACACAAATGGCAAAAGTGAAGACGAACTCTTGGAAGTAGTGCTCGAAGCTGGTGCGGACGACCTTGAGTACGATGAAGAAGTATCAAGAGTAATTTGTGCGATGGAAAATTTTTCAAGCGTAAACAAATATTTTGAAAATAACGGCTTCCAGGTGCAAGAATCAAAGCTCGAATACATTCCGAAGCAAGTGATAACAATCAAAGATGTTGCCGAAGCTCAGAAAGTAATGAAATTTATCGAAGGCATAGAGGATCTGGACGACGTTCAGAATGTATTCTCTAATTTTGAAATAGACGATTCGATTGCAGATAAAATAGAAGAATAATGATTATATTAGGTGTCGACCCTGGCTCGGTGCTATGTGGTTATGGAGTAGTCGAGCATACTGGACGAAACATTTCGTTGGTCGAATATGGAGTTATAGAAGCAAAACGTCGTCACACAGACTTCAATCAACGGCTGAAAGAAATTTTTTCAAGGCTTAATTCAGTAATTGAGAGAACAAATCCAGATGCTGCAGCTCTCGAAGCATTGTTTTATTCGAAGAATGCACAAAGTTTAATCAAACTTTCGCACGCAAGAGCAGCAGCAATTTTAGCCGTTACCAACAACAACATACCAATAATCGAATATTCTGCCCGAGAAGTAAAAAAGTCTGTTGCCGGACGAGGCTCAGCAAGCAAAGAGCAAGTGCAATATATGGTGCGAAATTTACTTAGTATTGAAGAGACACCTCAATTTTTTGATGCAACAGATGCTCTTGCTATTGCAATTTGTCACATATTACGGAAAAATCATAACTCGAAGAAAAGCGTAAGCTGGGCTGATTACCTGAAAGAACATCCTGAATTAATCATATCAACATAGAATGAGTAGCAATTTACAAAACGGAAAAGTTTTTTATTTTTTGCTCGCTTTCTTTGCGTTTGCGATATTTTTTTTCAATCAAAACCATCTTAATCAAGACACTATTTACTTCAAACATATACTTCCAATTGCTGAAAATTTGTTGAAAGGCGAAGGGTACACAAACGTAGCAGGAAAAACGGCGTTTTATCCTATATGGGGCTATGTTTTTTTGCAAATACCTGGCATAATAATGGGTTCCCCTCAGTTTTGGACTTTATTTATACAGTTTTGTGCTTCAATATTAGGTGTGGTGTTATTTTACAAATTATTTGAAATAAAAGAGAAGTATTGGCATATACTGTTTTTTTTACCATATTTTGCATTGTGTTCGATAAAAACTGCTGATGGACTTGTTTCGATACTGCTAATTGCATATTCATATTTTTTTGTGGCTTACTTTAGTACAAAAGAAATCAGAAATTTACATTATTTATGGTTCGTTCTTGCAGTTTTAGTAAATTTACGTTCAGAGTATATTTATTTACCACTGTTTCAAACATTATTTTTCTTTATCTACTTTAAAAATAGACTGAAATATTTTAAAATAAACGCAATTTTACTAACAATTGCATTTGTTGCTATGTTGCCCTGGGCAATACGAAGTTATGCAATAAATCAAGAAGTGCGATTTAATTCGAGCAACGGCGGTGCAGTAATGTATATTTCGCTTGGACAACTTCCGCAAAATAAATGGGGAATTACTCCAACTGACAGCACTGCATACGCAATTGCAGCAGCAAATGGAATAGACGACCCATTCACACCAGAAGCGGACAAACTTTTCCAGCAACTGACAAAAGAGGCAATCTCTGGAAATTCATTTGAGTTTATTAAGAAAATGGCCTATAATGCTATAAAAGTTTTTGCGAATGGTGTTTATACAGGAGAGTATGCTAATTATTTTCTGGGGAAGGGCTTACGTTCTCAAATTGACAGCAGACTAAATTTATACCAGAACAAAATCGAACAACTGAAATATTTAAGCAATTTACCGTCGAATCAGGTCTGTTCCGCTAATTGTTGAAAAATTTATTCAAATGGTTTTTGTGCTTATTTTTTTCGTGTTAATGCTTTATCTGGTATATACTTTTGCATTGCGAAAACCAATAAATAATGAGAGAATTATAATAGTTGGAATGATAATTATTTTTAAAGTTTTGCTAATATCATTAATTCAGTATGAGTATAGGCATTCGGCAGGTTTCTATTTGCTGTTGTTTGGTGTATTTGTGTATATTTCGAACAATCAAGAAAAATTAAAAAGTGTTGATAAATGATGTTGGATATTATTTAACTAAATTATTTTGATTTCACGAAATAGGCTAATTTTATCAAAATAAATTTATTTTCATTCGTTAAATTCGTTAAAGTTGTATCAGTAAAAATATAAATGATTGAGAATGTAATGAAAAGTGATGTAATTTACATTGATAGTGAAAATTTGAACAGGATGGTTGAAATTCCAGTTTACGGTCATTTTGGTTCATCGCTTTTATTGTTGTTTTCAACCGAGGAAGACAACCCGTATGAAAACGAAGAAAACGGCTTAATCCCGCATTTATCCCAGTATATAAAAGCAGGCAAGGTGCGTATTTATTCGCTTCCAATTCCAAAAATATGGAACGAAATTGCTCTTTCGAATGAAGAGCGGTCAAAAATATTATTTGATTTTAATAATTTCATTGTAGAAGAATTGCTTGCAAAAATATACAATCATTGTGGTCAGATAGTTCCGATATTAACTGCGGGAGCATCGAAGGGTGCGTTTTATGCGTTGAACACATATTTTCGGCGTCCAGATTTGTTTTTGGGGACAGTTGCAATGAGCGGGAAATACGATATTTACTGTCATACAAAAGGATATTTCGACGACAACTGTTATTTTAATTCGCCTATTCATTATCTGCCAAATTTGAATGATAACTACTGGCTTACATTCTTGCGTAGTCGCCATCACGTGTATTTAATGAGCGGAAAAGGCTACGGCGAAGACCCATCGGCGAGTTATCATCTATCCAGCATACTAACCCACAAGCAAATACCCCATACATTAGATATATGGGGTGAAGAATGGGGACATAATATTGATACCTGGAAAGCAATGTTAGCCAAAATTATTCATAGCAAGTTCTAACTTTTTGGTTTATGTTTTGCGAAAATTTGTTTTAGAGTTTTATTTTCATTTTTCATAGCAAGTTGGTAAATAGTTTCGCCTGATGATGTTTCTGCCGTTGCATCAGCTCCATAATTAAATAATAGTTCGGCCATTTCGCAATTTTCCAAGACCAAAGTTATTTCAAGAGGATATTTTCCTTCTGAATTTTTTGTATTGACTAATTTACGGTTATTCTCCAAAATGGATTTTACTTTGCCTTGGTCGTTTTCTAATACAGCATTTGTGAGTTCATCAGTTGGATTAATGTTTTCTTTAATTTTCGAATTGTGTTCAAAAGCAGCAGGTTTAGCATAGACAAAAGAAAGCGATAAAAGAGCTAAAAAAAGCGATAAAACAATAATTCTCATTTATTTCTCCAAAATAGTTTAATAATCCTAATATTTAATTATACGAATATTATATGAAATTATACGAAATAAGCAAGTATTGAGTTTCAGGAGAAAGCAATGAATAGTCAAAAAAAAATTGTAATAAACAAAAGTTTTCAAGCAAATATATATATATAAATAGATTTACAAAAGTGAGGGTGATTATCTAAATAATGGGTAGCTTTTCTTTTCAATTTTCAAATCTTGCAAAGTAGAGGACTTGATGCCGAAACGCAAGTAGAAACCTCTATTGAAGCCAATTGGGTTCCAATTGAGAATTAATTCCCAGCAATGAAGATCCTTTTTGAGATTAATCTGAGGTGTTAGAAATTCTTTGCGAATGAAGTCGTAACGGACATTTGCAGAAATGTTCCAGGTTTCTGTAAGACGTAAATTGAGCGTCAGATAAGTATTCAGACTTCTGTCAATTTTATCAACTGTATATTGATTATAAGCAAAATTCAATCCATAACTAATAAGCCAAGGAAAAGCGATTGCGTTAGCACCTGGAGTATTATCTCCATACCAATCAAAAGATGCGTCAGCATCAGAATGGCGGGCTAAAAACCGAGCTCCAAGCATAGCTTCAAGAGTATCGCTTTCTTTTTCTGGTTGAGTTTCTTCTGAAAATCCAGATTGTGAAGTATTGGACAATCCTTCTGAGGCAAAACTACCAGATAAATTTACGGAAAACGAAGTCAATCGGGCTAGACCTTTCCCTTGCTCAATTAAGAATTTGTTGATTTTTCTATAACTTGAATAATTGCCCTGAGTGAATTTAGCTTCGTCGTATGGTGTGAAACTTGCATTGCCGGAAAATTCAAAAGCACCTAAGGCAGGAGTGCGGAAAGTCAAATTAATATCTGATAAATTAAGCGAATCTGCTGCAAAATTGTAGTTTGTAGAAAAGTTTAAACGTAAAAGCTCGATATTTTTGTCAGGAATGGTATCACCCTGCTTGACTTTAATTTCGAAACTATGTAGATCGGAATATGAAAGGCGTTGGGACATTTGTGAAGGGGCTGCACCGCCATCGCTTTCGTAATGCGAATACTTTATGGTTCTATTTTGGCGTGGATCAAAATAGCTTCCATAAAAACCAAATTTATCTTTGGAAAAATCTGGTGTGAAATTATATCCGATAGTTGGCTGGTAGGTGTGGCGGAATGCTTTAAATCCAAGACTTTCGGGATTAATGAATCCAAAGAAAGGTCTTCGTGCATCTGCAACACCGAAAAGACGAGTCGAGGCTGAGACACCGAAACTATAATAATATTCCGTGAAAAAGCCTCGTTTGTATTTATCGATTGTTGTAGAATCTTGAAGATTTATTTGACGTTCAAGTTGGCGAAAATAATTATTTACGGAAAGTGAAACTGATGGTGTTAGCGTAAAATAGCCGAATTTAGGAGAAATCGAAACGCCGGGCGAGTGGCTGATTTTATTTTTTTCAGTGTATTTAAAAGAGTTGCCGTCTGCTGTTTTGGTGAGGCTATTTGTGTAATTGCTACGATAACTAAAAGAAATATCACGAACGAAGGAATACCATGTACGGGTTGATGGTGAAATTACGTTTTTGAGTGGTGTAAAATTTGGGATAGAGTAATTTATTGGAATAACCTGGCTGTAGTTCTGAGTAATCAAATTTTGGTCGCGTTGGAAAGAAACGGAGAAATTTGAGCCATCGTCAAAACTTTTGGAATATGAAGCGTTTGAGGTAATATTTTGCTGAATTCTTGATTGATAGTCGGTTTGGGTGTTTCTATTGAAGTCGCGTGAAGCGAAATTAATGCCAATATCCACTCTTTCGTAAGGATTGAAAATATGATTATGGTTGAGCTGAAGACTCCAATTACGCTGATATTGGTCGTCGGGATTATAACGGGTTCTTCCAAATTGAAGAGTGACACCGCCACTATGAACATCTCTTAAAGCCCAGCGGGTTGTATTTTTTAATAGGAAACCACCTTTCGAAAACAAGTCGGTTTTAAATTGAGTGTCCCAATAATCAGATGCTGCCCAGTAAAACCCTAAATCTTGAAAAACAACACCACGATTTTTGGAGAAATAGAATGATGGAATAATTATTCCCGACTGCCGCCCAGTTTTGTTCGGGAAGAATAATCCGAATGGGAAAATAAAAATAGGCATATCCTCAACGTAGAAAATAACAGGGTCAATGTAAATTTTTTCCTTCACAGCTAATTTCATTTTGGGGGAACCAAAGTAATAGTGTGGGCAGGCATCGTTACAAGTTGTATAATAGCCATCGCGAACGAAGAGTTCGTTTTCAGAAATACGTTTGATTTCTGCACCGTAGTAGAAGCCTTCGCCTGCTTGCGTTTCGCCGGCAATTATTTTACCGCGTTTAGTTTTGAAATTGTATGTGATTTCTTCACCGAAAAAAATTTCACCTGCATCAGAAAAACGTGGGAAACCATAACGTTTGTTGTTAGAATCCGCCCTCCATTTAGCACGTAAAATTGAGTTTTCAAAATCAATTTCTATGACTTCAGCATTTAGCTGTTGCACTTTGAAATCAATTTTGGACTTGCCGACAAGCCGCATAGTTTTCGAGCTCAGTCGGAATATAGCAGTATCTTGTGCAAAAAAAGTAACGAGCGAATCAATTCCCGATGGTGATTTTGCTTTTTCATTTATTGGCTTTTGGGTAAAAGCCTGACGCAGTGAATCGAGAACTTTGGTTTTTTCTTCTTGGTTTGTAATTTCTTTAGCAGGAAGCATTTTTTTTAAATCTTCGGTTTCTTGAAGAGTTCGGCGAGTGGCATCCTGCGAGTAGATATTATGGGGAAAAAGCATAAATATACACACGTACCAAAAGAATTTTTGTATATTTAGGCTCTTTTTTTTCATTTTGGTAAATAGTTTAAAATTTACGTATATATTACGTAAAATCTAATCATCGAGTTTCTTACGCAAAATTTCAGTAACAAGTTTTGGATTTGCTTTGCCTTTCATTTTTTCCATAACTTGTCCAACGAAGAACCCGAAGACATTTTTTCTACCGCTTTTATATTTTTCGATAGAATCTTGATTATTGGCAAGGACCTCGTCTATTAGTGTTTCAAGAGCAGAACTGTCGGAAATTTGGACAAGTGAACGTTCTTCAATAATTTTTGCAGGGGACATGTTGTTTTGAAGCACTTCTGGGAAAATATCTTTGGCGATGCGACTTGAAATTTTATCTTCGGAGAGATAATCAACGATTTCAGCCACAAACTTAGGATTCAACCCGAGTTCGTTAATATCAATTTTACGTTCGCTGAGAATTCTCATAACTTCTGTCATAAGCCAATTGCTAACGAGTTTAAAAGTTTTTTGGGACTTAACGGCGAGATAAGAGCAACAGTGTTCGTAATAGTCAGCAAGATTGTGGTCTTCGACAAAAATAGAAGCATCATAATGAGGAATGCCGTATTGGTCGATTAATCTTTGTTTACGAGCAAGAGGAAGTTCGGGAATAGACGAACGAATGCTATCGAGGCGTTCGTTTGAAACTTTAACTTTAACAAGGTCGGGTTCGGGGAAGTAACGATAATCGTGTGCGAATTCCTTGCTACGCATAGGACGTGTAGTTTGAGAAGCAGCATCCCAGAGACGAGTTTCCTGATGAATATTGCCACCATTACGAATAACTTCAATTTGTCGCTGAATTTCGTATTCAATAGCTTTTTCTACATTTCGGAAGCTATTAAGATTTTTAACTTCTGTTTTTGTTCCAAATTTCGAATTACCTATGGGACGGACAGAAATATTAGCATCGCAGCGTAAGGCGCCTTCTTCCATATTGCCAGTGCAAATACCTAAATAGAGGAGTATCTGCTTAATAGATGTAAGGTATTTATATGCTTCTTGGGCAGAGCGGATATCTGGTTCGCTAACGATTTCAATAAGCGGAACACCCGAGCGATTCAAGTCGACAAGTGTATCAATATCGAGGTCGTGAATGGATTTACCAGCATCTTCTTCCATATGAATGCGAATTATACCGATACGTTTGCGTTCAGTTTCGGAAAGTTCGATTTCTATAAATCCATCGTAACAAATTGGGTCTTCGTACTGAGTGATTTGATAACCTTTGGGTAAATCGGGATAGAAGTAATTTTTACGTGCAAAAGTAGAGATTTCGCGGATTTTGCAATTTGTAGCAATTCCCATTTTTATGATGAAATTCAGTAAATTTTCATTTAATACTGGAAGCGCGCCGGGATGCCCCAAACAAACAGGGCAAGTTTGGGTATTAGGTAAAGCACCATATTCTGCTGAGCAAGAGCAAAAAGCTTTGGAGTTTGTAAGAAGCTGAGCGTGGACTTCAAGCCCAATTACTGGTTCAAATTCAATCATTTCCCGTTACCTTTAGATTTTGTTCATCAATTTTATCTTTGAAGAAAAAGTGATAAAAGAAAAAACTCTCGAAAATAGATAGCAATACTAATGATAAAGTATCATGGTTGAAATATGGTGTTTTCCATGCATCAGGATATATTGCATAGGAAAGCGAGCCTGTCATAGCCCAACCAATAGAGAAAACTAAAAGAAAGACGCCCAATCCAAGAAAAGCGTCGCGAAGTGTTCTATTCTGCCAGTTTTTTACAAAAATATATACTACGGCTATAATATGTAATTGGAAAATAAATATTTCAATCATTCAAACGTTTCATTACAATGTTTATAAAATGTACATTTATAAGTAGGTAAATTATGAAATCTTTTAATGAAATCCGAATAGTTTTTACCACAGCCTCGACCGCTGAAAACGCCGACGAAATAGCACAAGCCTTGTTAAAAGAAGGATTAGCGGCGTGTGTTTCAGTAATTCCTAACGTAACATCTTACTTTATCTGGAAGGGTTCGTTAGATGTTTCGAGCGAGTTTATTTTGAAAATTAAAACATTTGAAGATAAAATAAATCTTATTGAAGAAAGAATAAAACAGCTTTCGAATTACGAATTACCTGAAGTATTAGTTCTAAACGACATAGCCTCTTCTGAAGAATATTACAACTGGATGAAAAATTTATTGTTTTAATTAGCAAAAAATCTGATAGTTGTATAATTTAATCGTTAATTTCCTTTTTATTCGAAAGTTTCATATTTTTGAATAAAAAGGAAAATTTATGTTTACGGGATTAATTGAAGAAATTGGCAAAGTGCAAAAGGTCCAGCCTATTGGTGGGGGACAAAAATTTACCATCGAGGCGAAAAAGATTTTCGAGGATTTGAAAATTGATGATTCAGTTGCAATAAACGGTGTTTGCCAAACTGTTACCGAAATAAATAGGAATTCTTTTTCGTTTGTGGCTGTCGAAGAAACCTTATTGAAAACAACATTAAGCGATCTGAGAACAGGCAGCGCTGTCAATTTGGAGCGAGCATTGCGTCCAATTGATAGAATGGGTGGTCATATTGTTCAGGGACACGTTGATTGCATCGGGATTATCACCAAAATTGAGCGTCTTGCGACAGCTGTGCTTTTGTGGATACAGTTTCCCAAAGAGTTCGAAAAGTATGTTGTTCGAACTGGTTCAATATGTATTGATGGAGTGAGCCTGACAACAGCCAGAATTCAGTCGAATGTTTTTATGGTCTCGATCATTCCTCATACCTTGGAAAAGACAATTCTAAAAGAATATACAATTGGCACAAAAGTAAATCTTGAATTTGATATAATTGGGAAGTACGTAGAGAAAATTTTGGGAAGCTCGCTGGGAAGCTCAAGTATTTTAGAACAGTTTAAGGACCAGCCTGAATGGTGATTTCCCTCAGTGAATAACTTTCTGTATATTAATGCACTATGAAAATAATAGAAATGATTAATTAAAATTAACAATATTATTAAACGTCTTTAATTTTTATAATTTTCTGAATTAAAATGGGAATTTGGAGGTTCTTAATGAATGAAAATCGTGATAGCGGAAAGAAAAGGAGAAATTACGATGACCCGAAGCAAGACCAGCAGCAATTTTTCCGTAATATGATGATATGGATGTTTTTGATTGCAACTGCTTTCACTTTGTATATTTTATTTCAACAGGAAACAAGCAGTCAGGAATGGCCTGTTTCCTACTCTGAATATGTAAGTTTTCTGGAACAGGATTTAATTTCCTCTGCCAAGGTTGTGAAAACATCTTTCAATGATATTGAATTCAAAGGTATATTGAAAGAGCCTGTAACTATTAATTTTGAGGGGAAAACAAGAGAAATCACAAGATTTTCCACTAAATTAGGGGTTTTAGATAGTGAAGCTGAAAAAGTATGGAAAGAAAAGGGAATAAGCCTAACATACGAAAGCGGTGATAATGCCTGGTGGGGTGCGATTTTATCCATTCTTCCCTGGATATTATTAATTGGGCTATACATTTTCTTTATTCGGAGGATGTCTGGTGGAAATTCGACGCGCGGAATATTCAATTTTGGCAAATCTCGTGCAAGATTGCTGACTGATAGTCAGAACAAAGTTACTTTCAAAGATGTTGCTGGTGCAGATGAAGCAAAATATGAATTAATGGAAATCATTGAGTTTTTGAAGGATCCGCTAAAATTCCAGAGGTTAGGTGGTAAAATACCAAAAGGGGTGCTTCTTTTGGGACCGCCGGGAACTGGTAAGACATTGCTTGCGCGCGCAGTTGCCGGCGAAGCAGGAGTGCCTTTTTTCTCGATTTCGGGTGCAGACTTTGTGGAAATGTTTGTTGGAGTTGGAGCAAGTCGCGTAAGAGATTTATTCGAACAGGCTAAGAAAAATTCACCGTGTATTGTTTTTATAGATGAGATTGACGCTGTAGGACGCCATCGTGGAGCGGGGCTTGGTGGTGGACATGATGAACGGGAACAAACGTTGAATCAGCTTCTGGTTGAAATGGATGGTTTTGAACAAAACAGTGGTGTTATTGTGATTGCAGCGACGAACAGGCCAGACGTACTGGATCCGGCATTGCTTCGTCCGGGAAGATTTGACCGTCATATTGTAGTTGATAGACCAGATGTGAAAGGACGTGAAGGTATCTTCCGGGTACACACCGCAAAGCTTCCATTAGGAAAGGATGTAGACTTAGAAGTATTGGCTAAATCTACACCAGGGCTTTCGGGTGCCGATATTGCTAATATTGTGAATGAGGCAGCTCTTTTCGCTGCAAGAAGGAACAGCGATGTAGTTACAATGTATGATTTCGAACAGGCTAAAGACAAAGTTCTTATGGGTGTAGAAAGAAAAAGTCTTGTGATTTCTCCAAAAGAGAAAGAGATGACCGCGTATCACGAAATGGGGCACGCACTTGTTCGATATTTTATTCCTAATGCCGATAAGGTTCATAAAGTAACGATTATTCCACGTGGGCGAGCACTTGGAGTTACTACTTTTCTGCCAAACGAGGACCAGCATTCTCTTACAAAGGACTATATTGAAACACAAATTATCACTTTACTTGCTGGGCGCGCCGCCGAGAAAATTGTTTTTGGTAATCTTACCACTGGTGCAGCGAATGATTTGCAGCGTGCTACTCAACTTGCACGAAAAATGGTGTGCGACTGGGGAATGAGCGAGGAAATTGGTCCGATTACTTTTGCTCATCAGCACGAAGAAGTGTTCTTAGGACGAGATATTTCTCAACCTCGAGACCACAGTGAACTTACAGCACAACTTATTGACAGCGAAGTAAGAAAAATATTAATTCACTGCTCAAATAAAGCCGAACAAATATTGAATGACAATCTTGAACTGCTTCATAAAACTGCTAAAATTCTACTTGAAAGAGAAACATTGGATTCAAGCGAGCTCGAGGCCATTATTCGTGGAGAAGAGCTACCTCCTATTTCGATGAACGCATTGAATGCAATTAAAGCTATGGCTTTTTCTTCGCGTTCAGATAATTTACAACAAGACAATAAAGAAAACAGCGAAAGTATTGAAAATAATGGGACATCGAGTTAAATTTAGAGGAATAAAGATAACGTATCTATAAAATTGGCTGCCTCACTCAACAGAGACAGCCAATTTATTATGATTAAAGCCCCTGTTTTTGAAGGAATACGCCTTTATCTACTTTGGAGAAGAAATCCTGATAGAATTTAGCATCATCGACTGAATATACTTTAATCACATTTCCAGTATTATCCAGCTCTTTGGCTTGAAAATTTGCACGAACTTTTGTTTGCCGTCCGTATTCAGTTACATTGATTGAAACTTCAATTTGCTTAATTTTTTTATAAATCTCGCGCTGATTGGAGCTATTATTTGCGTTTGCAAGAGACAAGAAGAACTGCTCCCAAAAATCATCTTTTTGACCACGTGAGTTAGAAAGATCAATTTCTTTTGATGCAGTAACTAAACCTAAGTCAACGACAGCATTTTTAACAATATAACCATCGTCTTGCAAAACGTTAAGGACAGATTTCATCACAAGTTTTACATCGTTAGTGTCGAAATATCGAGTTTGAAATTCACGTATTTGAGTTTGGGTCATTTGGGTTTCCTGACGTGAAGTATTAACCACAGTACAGGACGACAAAGCCAGTAGAAACAAGAGCAATATTAACGAATATGTTTTCATTGCATCCTCCGTTAAAATTTGCTTGCGTGGTATGCGAATGAATCGACTTTACCTTGTTCGTTCATTTTAATTACAACAGTTAATGTTTTTTGGGTTACGGTAGCGGTTGAGGATGAGTTCCCTTGTGCAAAGAGAACAAGGAATAGTACGTTTGCACTTTCGCTATATCGGGCTTCGGTAGCGATACGGTCATACACCCAGGTTTCGTAGCCATTTTGGTCGCGTGTGATAATATTAGGCGAGCCGAGGGTTTCAATAACTTCTGCACCAGACATACCTTTGCGTAATTCTTTCTGCAAGGTGCCGACTGTAATTTGTTTTTCCTGACTACCAGATTGAGCGGAATACGAGCCACCAGAAGTAACAGTGCAAGAACTAATACCAAGAACCAAAGTGATTGCTAATATGCTTGTTAAGAATACCTTTTTCATAAGAACCTCCATAATTATATTAAGTAAATAATGTTAAAATTCGAAAACAAGACCGATTTGGAAAGTTGCAATATCAGTTTTGGATTTAGAACGGCGGAATTCGGGTGACGAATCAGGATTGATTTGTTTAACTATATAGTAGTCAACTGTTGAGCCTTTTGCATATCGCGCTTTAATATCCAGCAGCAAGCGAGAATAGTAGCTTGGAAGAGTAACAAAGTCAACTAACTTAATCATTGTGCCAACACCCAAACCTGCATTCCAGCCTGCTGAAAGTTCATTTTTTGAATCTTCAATCCCAAAAGCAGATTTAAAATCACTATTAGCGTTGAATAGTGTAAATCCGACGAATGCTTCGAAGTATGGGAAGAAATATTCAGCAACATTTGGGCGAATTTGCATAAAAACTGTTACAGGAATAATCATATTTTGGTAGGAAACTGTATCTCTGAGGTAGGTCCAGCCACCTTGATTTTTATAGCGGAAGATACGTTCGTCACCACCATAAAACAGCAAATCTGTTTGCAAACCAAGCGTAATTGGAACGGGCGCAAAGTTGTAACCACCATACAGTGAAAATCCCTGACCCGAACGTTTCAGATTATCGTAGAATTCTTTTTGTGGGACAGAATTAGTAAAGCTAAGCCCAAACATACCTTTCAGCGGTTTATTTTTTAAAGCTTCGATTTCTTGCTGTTCAGTTTGAGCGATAGCTGAAAATGAAATCAAAGTAAGTCCCATGATTAATGATAATAACGTTTTTTTCATAATTTTTTCAATTGTTAAAATTCACAAAATTTTCTTAAATGTATTACGTAATTTGTATTACAATGTTACATTTTACTTAAAGAATATTTTATGAAAAAATTTTTATTAACTTTTTCTTTATTATTACTTTTTGTTAATCACCTTTTCAGTGAGCAAGATTTCAAAATTTCAGGGGATTTCCAATTAAGAACTGAGCTGGATGGAAGAGACTTTTCGAACAAAACATATCCACTTAGTTTTACTTCGATGCGTACTAAAATTGGATTAGAAAAAAATTTAACGAAAAACATCAGTATATATTTTCAGATACGTGATTCAAGGTTGTGGGGTGAATCAAAAAACACGATTTACAATTTGAAGAATTTAGATTTACATCAGGGGTATGTTCAATTCGATAATATTCTTGATGAGCCGATTAGCGTTAAAGCAGGACGCTTCGAGATGCAATTCCGCAACGGAAGATATTTTTCAATTAACAACTTTCATTATATTACCCGGTCGTGGGATGGAGTATTGTTTAGCTACGACACAAAACCATTTGGAATAAACGTTTTTGCATTAACTCATAGTCGTTCGGTTGATGCATACATTGGACGAGCAACACCGGATACAGCACAATATTCCTATCCATCGAAACCGGAGGAGGGACATAATGTTTATGGAGTTTGGGGCAAATTTGCTTTTGACAGAGAACATTATTTAGACATTTTTTCATATTATGATTTCAATAGAAAAAGAACATCGAAAGGAAATTACACATCAAACAGATTTATGAGTGGGTTTTATTATAAATTTAGCTATGATGATTTTTTTGCACTGCTTGAAGGAGCTTACCAAGGTGGCGAAGCAGGAGACCAAATAAATAGCAAAGCACCAAGAATTATTCAAGCTTTTAATATTGCAGGAAGTCTCAATTATAAGATTGATGATTTAACTATAGGACTAAATGCAGATATATTATCTGGAACATCTGAAAAAGATTTGTCCGAAGGGAAGTTTTATAGAACATTTGACGTTACATACCAAGGCAAGCATTCATTTTATTCAGGTATGGACTATTTCAGTGATATTCAAAAATCAACGAATAACAGAGGTTTAAACGACTTGTTTATAAAAATCACCTATGATATGAAGCCCTGGTCGTTCATTTTCGAGGGACATAATTTTACGACCAACAAAGCATATAAATTGCAAAACAATGAAAATAGTAGAGATTTAGGAACTGAATTATATTTAATCACTCGTGTGAATTTACTCAAAAATGCAACTCTTGAATGGGGCAAAGCTATATTTATCCCTGGCGAAGTGATGAAAGACGTTTATGATGTAAATAAAAATGATGGGATTGGAAACTATGATAGAACAGATCCATCATTTTGGACATATTTAATGTTGAAAGTAGGTTTTTAGCAAAAAATATTGTTTATTAATGAAAATAATGATATTTTAGAGAATATTTTCCATTAATATTCAAGGAGTTGAAGATGAAAGTATTGAAGTATTGTTTACTTGTTTGTTTTTCAGTTATTTTATTTAGCGGATGCGGCAATAAACATGGGAAACCCGTAGAAATACAGGATTTGAAGGAATACAAGGACGAAGCAGTTGGATTTTCGCTCAAATACCCTTCAAACTGGGTAGTAACTAAACTAACAGGTGTTCGCTTTGCTGCATTTTCATCGAACAATGCAAAACCACGTTTTGCAAGATATGATACAGAAGGTTTCCCTGGTGCTAAAATTGATGTAAATGTTGTAAAAATTGACAGTGTGGTTACTCTTGATAGTATTATTAAAGTAAACAAGACATTCCAACCAGATTTGTATAAGTTTGATGAAGTAATGTTAGATGGAGTAAAGGCAAGTAAGTTTACTTATTCATTTGAGTTAGAAGATGGAGAATTTATGGGTGAATTGTATGTAGCTACAAAAGATGGGAAACTTGCAACTGTTTTATTCTTCGAAGCATTTGCAAATACTTGGGATATGTATAAAGACAAATTTAACGAGATTGTTTCGTCTTTGAAATTGGCAGTCGAGCCGGCAGCTCCAACAGCAGTTGCCATCAATGCTGAAGAACCACCAGCATCTGTTAATTTAGTACCAAAGTCAGGTCCTGGATATGTTATAATGGTACCTGACAACTTCAATCTTACAAAAGGCATTGCTCGCAATGTAATTTCATCGCAGAATTATATTGGCAAGCGTCGTGCTGATTGCAATATTCAAGTTGATGTAATTGATGCTTCACAATCGAAAAACTTGAAGAAAATTGTTGAAGAAAACAGACCTACATATAAAAATAGTGGCGAACCAAGGGCAATAAATTTGGGTGGCGTGGAAGCATATATGTTTTCATATCAGCCAACTGGACAGGTAAAAGGACGAGTATATTTCGCATTGAAAGGTGAGAGATTATATAGAATTACAATGAATTGGTTCGTAGGTGAGGAAAAAGATTATCTACCTGTGTTCGAAAAATCTGTAACCTCAATTAAATTTGAATAAACAAAAGTAAATCTAGATTTAGAAAAAAAGAGGTTGTTTCAATTGGACAACCTCTTTTTATATTTATTAGAAAGATTTTTCAATAAAAATTACCAGACGTCTGGATTTTTGAGATATTCGTCAATTGCAGCAGCAGCTTTGCGACCAGCACCCATTGCAAGGATAACAGTTGCGCCGCCAGTAACAATATCACCGCCAGCAAAAACACCTTTTTTGTTTGTTTTCATAGTATTTTCATCGACAAGTATATTGCCCCACTTATTAACTTTCAGGTCAGGAGTAGTAGAGCTAATAATTGGGTTTGAACCATTGCCGATAGCAACAACTACTACATCAACAGGAATAGTTTCGATAGCATTAGGGATAGGAATTGGACGACGGCGTCCGGAAGCATCTGGTTCGCCAAGTTGCATTTTTTGCACAACCATTTCGCGCAGATTGCCAATTTCATCGCCACGAAGCTCAAGTGGAGCATAGAGGAGCATAAACTCTACGCCTTCTTCCTTAGCGTGATGAACCTCTTCTATACGGGCGGGCATTTCGGCTTCTGTTCTGCGATAGCAAATAATCGCGCGTTTAGCATCAAGACGAAGTGAGGTACGAACAGCATCCATTGCAGTATTACCACCACCAAAAACGACAACAGTTTTGCCTTTAATGTTGAAAATTGGAGTATCGGCATTAGGAAATTCATAAGCACGCATTAGATTAACACGCGTAAGGAATTCATTGGAAGAATAAACTCCATTTAGATGCTCACCGGGGACGCCCAAGAAATATGGCAAACCAGCACCAACGCCTAAGAAAACAGCATCGAAACGTTGTAAAAGTTCGTCAACTGTTTCAGTTAATCCGATAATGTAATTTGTAATAAAATTAACGCCTAATTTTTTCAATCCTTCGACTTCGGCACGGACAATTTCTTTTGGCAAACGAAATTCAGGAATACCGTAGATAAGCACACCGCCGATTTCGTGAAGGGCTTCGAAAACGGTAACATCGTGCCCCATCTGGATTAAATCGCCAGCACAACTCAATCCCGCGGGACCGCCACCGACGATAGCCACTTTCCTACCTGTTTTTGGCTTGGTTTCAGCGATTTGCAGACCAATTGTTTGGCGTTCCCAATCGGCAGCCCAACGTTCGAGGTAGCCGATAGCAACGGGTTGTCCCTTTTTGGCTAAGATGCAGACTTTTTCGCATTGCTCTTCTTGTGGACATACTCTGCCACAAACAGCAGGCAAAGCATTGTCCTCTTTTAAAATTGCAGCAGCTTCTTTATATTTGCCTTCAGCAATCATTTTAATGAAATCAGGGATTTTAACTGATACTGGACAACCAGCAATGCAAGCAGGCTTTTTGCATTGCAAGCAGCGTTCAGCTTCGCGGCGGGCAGTTTCTTCGTCGTAACCTAAATTAACCTCTAAGAAATTCTTAATACGTTCGTTGGGATCTTGTTCGGGCATTTTATGTCTTGGGATAGCCATTCTTTCTTTTGGTGTAAGTTCTGCCATATTATTGCTCCTTTTGCTTTTTAAGTTCTTCGTTGAACATTTTGTCGTAATTACATTCTAAGTCTCGCAAGCTAATTTCTTCTTCGTTGCGATATACTCTATTTCTTTGTTTTAAGATTTCAAAATCTACTGCGTGGGCATCGAATTCCGGACCATCGACGCAAGCGAAAACCGCTTTTCCATCGACAACAACACGGCAACCTCCGCACATTCCGGTACCATCAACCATAATTGGATTGAGGCTAACAACGGTTTTAATATTATGTGGTTTTGTAACTTTGGCTACTGCTTCCATCATAGGGATAGGGCCAATAGCAAGCACAAAATCAATTTTTCTTCCTTCATCAATCAATTGCTGTAATTTATCAGTTACAAAGCCGTGAAATCCATAAGAGCCATCATCGGTTGTTGGATAAACTTCATCGGCAATTTGTTTCATTTCGTTTTCGAGGATAACATAGTCTTTGGAGCGGCCACCGATGATAGAGATAACATAGTTTCCAGCATCTTTTAGTGCTTTTGCAGTTGGATAAGCAATAGCAGTGCCGACGCCGCCGCCAATGCTGACCGCAGTTCCAAAATGCTCTATATGAGAAGGTTTTCCGAGAGGACCAACAACATCAAGAATGAAATCGCCAGCGTTTAGGGTGTTAAGCAGGCGGGTAGTTTTGCCAACACCTTGAACAATGATTGTGATTGTGCCATCAGCTGGGTTGCTATCGGCAATTGTGATTGGGATACGTTCTCCTTTTTCGTGAACGCGTAGAATAATAAACTGCCCTGCTTTTCTTTTTTCAGCGATTTTAGGAGCTTCAATTCGGAATAACTTTACTTCTGGTGCTAAAAAACGGGCTTCTACAATTTTATTCATTAATACCTCTGATCATTTATTTTTAAATAAATAATTATCGAATTAAATATAAATCGAAAAGTTTAATTTATGAAAATATCATAATTGATAAAAGAAAAATATTATAAGTATGATTACAAGATATAATAACAAAATCGTATATTTGCATTTATGTTGAGAAATATAGAATAAATATGAGAACGGCTATAATAATAGCGATAATTGCATTCAACGCGATAGTACTTTGTGGTGAAAAGATTTATTGGGCTGATAGTTTGATTGCAGTATCATCGGAAGCAAGGTTTGTAAATGCAAGCAAAACAGCTTTCAAAGGAATGCAAGCTCTTGGCAAACCGAATATAATGCCCGATTTTGGTGTTAGTCCGTGTGCGTGGATGCCTGATTATGCCCGCAATGGGATGGAATGGATAAAAGTAGGGTTTAAGAAGCCTATTACGGCAAGTAAATTATTTATTTATGAAAGTTATAATCCTGGTGCTATCTCAAAAGTTATTGTGTTCGATGAATACGAGAATGAGAAAATTGTATATAACAATTTAAATCCAATGCCAATTCAAGAAACTGGACGAGTGATGAGTGTTTCGTTTGCGAAAATAATCGTAAAAGCAGTGAGAATTGAAATCACAACGGTGAATTATAAAGACTATTATCAGATTGATGCTATTGGCATCTGTGATTGTACGGATGATTATTTCCTCAAAATTAATCTACCTGAAAATGCAACTTATGAAGAAAGAACAAATTTAGGTGAAAATGTAAATTCAAATTATTCCGAGCTGTGTCCAATAATTACACCTGACGGGACAACGCTATTTTTCACGCGGGACCAACATCCTGAAAACATTGGTGAGAACAAAGACCAGGATATTTGGTATTCGACTATGGATAGTGTAGGAAATTTTTCACAAGCGAAAAATATAAATTTTCCAATAAATAATGAGTGGAATAATTTTGCAGTTGGGATCTCACAAGATGGGAATGTGTTGTATTTAGGCAATATTTACAATGCGGGCGGAACGCAATCAAAAGGACTGTCTCGCTCGTTTCTGACAGATAGTGGATGGTCTTTTCCTGAAAAAATTGAGATAGAGGATTACTATAATTTGGGGCGTTTTTCGAGCTTTTCTTTTTCTACAAATGGGAAAGTGCTTATAATGTCGGTTGAACGTCGAAACGGATTTGGTGAGAACGATTTATATGTGAGTTTTTTGCAGGAAAATAGAGTGTGGAGCAAACCGGTAAATTTGGGTCCCGACATCAACACAGCGGCATCGGAGGACACTCCATTTTTAGCAGCAGATGGAGCAACTTTGTATTTTTCAAGCTCTGGACATTTAGGATATGGCTCGAATGATATGTTTGTTGCAAGACGTCTCGATGAAAGCTGGCAAAAATGGACAGAACCGATGAATTTAGGGAAACCAATAAACAGTCGTGGATGGGATGGATATTATTCACTCCCGGCGTCAGGTGAATATGCTTATTTTGTTTCGACCGAAAACAGTATTGGACGGGAGGACATTTTCAAAATTAAGCTTCCTTCTGAATTTCGCCCATACAATGTAGTTCTAATTAAAGGAAAAGTGCTTAATGCTAAAACTAAAAAACCAGTGGAAGCCACAATCAAGTATGAATATTTAGCAAATGGTCAGAATGCAGGAATTGCGAAGTCAAATTCTAAAACTGGGGAATATGTCATTACTTTGCCAGGTGGGCACCGCTATGCTTATTACGCAGTAGCAAATGAATTTCTAGCATTAAATGAAAACATTGATTTAAGCAGTTTGGAGCAATACAAAGAAATCAGGAAAGATTTGCTGCTTGTTCCAATTGAAATAGGTCAGAAAGTAGTTCTGAACAATATATTTTTCGAATACGGTAAATATGAGCTATTGGAAGAATCCTTTGCTGAGCTTGAAAGAGTAAAGAAATTTATGCTTGAATATCCACATATTAAAATAACAATCGAGGGACATACCGATAATATCGGGACGCTTCAATATAACATGCAGTTATCGCTAAATAGAGCAAAAGCAGTTCGAGACTGGTTAGTGGCAAATGGGATAGAATCCAGTAGGATAAAATATAAAGGCTATGGACCGAAGAAACCTATTGCAAATAACTCAACAGAGGAAGGTCGTAGCCAGAATAGACGCGTCGAATTTGAACTTGAATAAAAATAGTTACATTGGTTGAATTTTAATGTTTACGCGCCGCTTTTGTTTATCGGGGAGAGTACTATTATCAACACCTTTGCCTTCTATTTTCCAGATAATTTTACTATTTAAATTCGGATTTTTAAGGCTAATGTAACGCTCGAAATATTTGGCAGTGTAGTAAGCACGCAGAAGCGAAAGAAGATCGTTGTCCATTTTCTCACCGCGTTTGACAAAGATACCGAATTTTTCATCTTCAATATCTGCATCAGGAAAAATTGCTTTGGGATTAATTGAACGTGGGTCTGCAAATCCATACATCACAACTTGAATCTTAATGTCGTCTTTTTCCAAACAATTATCGTTAAGAAGAGAAACAATATCGTAAAGTTTTTCAGCTGCATCAGTCAATGCTTTTTCAACTTCCTCGGTAAATGAATCATAGATTTCACCGGGACGCTCGATATATTTGGTTTGTTCATTAATGCCAATCAGATTATAAGCAAATTTTAGGCGTAGTGCTTCGAGATTTTCTCGCGTGTTTGGCTGATAGTACCCAGTAACAAAGAATGGGACTTTGATTTCAACTAAATCAAATTCCTCGACGGGATTAAATTCAAACATCGTTCGTATAACCACAACAGAGCTATCAGAACAAGGGGCATGAATTTCTCTTTCAGCAGAATATTTTGAATTACAATCATTTTCGTAACGAATTGTATAGCGGCGATTTGGAATTACATCAAACTTGAAAACACCAAAGGCTGAAACATCTTGTGTTGCAACGATATTGTTTTCACTATCGAAAAGGTATGCTTTGCCGCCAAGTGGGAAATTTGGGAAGCGGGAAGTAACATAACATTCGATTTTAGCGGGACCGCATAAATCAAAAGCGTAGAGGTCTTTGCCGCCACAACCGTTCGGTCTGTTTGATGAAACGAAGATTTTATCTTTGAAAATCGCTGGACCAGTATCATCAGAAAGAGAGTTTATCGGCGGTGGCATAAGTTTCGGATTAGTCCATTTCGCATAACCAGATGGAGTTGCTTTGACGATGTTATAGACTTTTGCGTTAGAATAGCCCTGAGAAGAAAAGTACAAAATCCCATCTTCCGACACAAACGGAGAAAGTTCGTTCGCTTCGGTATTAATTTCTGCAAGGTTACGAGGAGATGACCAATTGCCTTGATTGTCACGAAGTGAAACATAGAGGTCCAGTCCACCTTTACCACCGGGTCTGTCGGAACTGAAAATGAGTATTTTTCCGTCAGGTGAAATAAACGGGTGGGATTCAAAATGTTCGGTATTTATTGATTTTGCATTTTGGGGTTTAGTCCAGCTCTCCCCTATTTTTTCGGCAAGGAACAAATCTCTGTTGATTTTATTGCTGCTGCGAGTGTTTGCTGCAAACCACATCTCTAAATTACCAGAAATAGGATTATAGCAAAAGCTTGGAGAACTAACGTTTTGGAATGAACCTATTGGCAAATCATTAACAACTTTTGGGCGTGAAAATTTGCCGTCGGCAAATTCGCTTCTATAGATTGTTTCATTGATTTTCTTTTGCCGATTGGAAACTGTATAATAAAATGAATTTTCCCAAAAAGTTGGCGAATATTCGTCATTATCGGTATTAAATGGAGAAGAGATATTTCCTTCGGAAGGAACTTTTGGACAAGTACCCGAAGATGCGCAACCTACCAGAACAGCTGATACAAGCAACCACAGTAGTATTTTTCTATTCATCATCGTCCTAATGTAAATTTTCATTACATACTTATCGACAAAATAATAGAAATATTAATGCCAAATTTTTTGGTAAATTTAATTGTAATTTTATTAAGTTAGGGAATAATTCCTTGATAATTCGAAGGTTCCAAAATGAAAAATTACTATTTTTTACTAATAGTTTTGGGGATTGCAATATTTTTGGGTGCAACTTATTACAAAATATCGCCACCCCTATACATTATCAAGCAATATAATTTGAATTATGAACAAAAATCGATGACAGAATTGAACGATAGAGAAGTAGAAATATTAGACAGTATATTAAAAGCAAGAGGGATTAATTATCGTTCTGCTGATGCTGATAAAATTTACGACAGTCTGTTAGCAGTTAAAACTTCATCCGAGGTCAAGCAGTTACTCAAATTGAAAGAAGATGAATATTTTATAAAAACTAAGAAAGACAGTATAATTATTATAAAAAATTCAGAAGGGATTAATTTTATTCGAGAAATTTGCAAAGCTCGAAGTCAAACAGAGATATTCGAGAAATATAAAAAAAATATAAGCAAAAACAGTTATGATATTGTTTTGTATTTCACGGGAAAAGATCTGCCGATAGATATTTCAGGAAAGGAGATAAATGGAGGGAGACGGTATTTTATTGCAACCGAAGATTACAAATATTTTTTGATACTGATAAAAGTCAATGAATTGTACACAGCAGCAGAGTTAATAGACAAGGGATATTTGCAAGACAATACTAAAATTTCAATTCCAGAAGACATTTTGTACCCGTATAGAGATAAGAGATTTTGGATTTTACCGATAATGCTTCTCTTAGCATTATTTCCTATGTTTTCAACATTAAAACCGAAAGAAGATGTTGGAAATCTAAATAGGCTGCCGGAATTAACGAAAATATTAGATAGACAAATAACTATCGCAAGGGTATGGCTTTTTCTGGCAATATTTTGTATTGTGGGAGTTTGTGCTGTGATATTTTCCGAGATGAATATAGCAGAAGGCGGTGGAGCAATAATTTTTATTGGAAGTTTTCTTTCATTGACAAGCATAATTGTGTTTTTCTATTATCGCAAACGTGCGGGACAACTCTCGAGAATTCTTTCAGGAGAAGATGTTTTGGCAAAGTGGGAGTATGATTTATTTTTCTGGCAAAATTTTGTAGATAAGTATTTGCAGAATTATCTTTCTATGAATAAATCTACTTTTCTATTGGTTTCGGTAATAATAGTAATAATATTTGGAATTTTTATGATAGCCGATCCTGAAGTTGCTGATACGATGGGAATTATAGGACTAGGACTGATTGCATTGGTTACTATTGTAGCTTATATTTCGCCCAAAATCTCCGCGAAAAACCTTTTAAAGTCGCGGCCTATAGCAATTATTGGAAATAACTGCATATTGATTGGGAAGCAGTTTCACAGCTGGGGGACGTTTGGGAATAGGTTAGAAAATGCTAAGATTAGTAAAGAAGAAACAGAAATGCTGGAAGTGCAGTATTCATATCGGACAAAGTATGGTCGCACAACTGTAACAGTGCTTGTTCCGATACCCAATGGCAAATTAGAAGAAGCACAGGAGGTAGCAAAAAAATTAGAGAACAAAAGGGATTAGTAAAGAAATATCATTATTAAATATAAAAAGTGGCTCTGATGAGCCACTTTTTATTAATAGAATGTTTCATTCAGTTGATTAGTTACCTGGAACAGCAGCTGGTTGTTGTTGCTGTTGTTCGGCGGCTTCGCGTTTCAAACGCCAATAGCGGCGCTCAGCTTTGATTTCTTCTGGAGTTTTAGGACCTGCTGGTGGGATTTTAAGGACTTGCCCTGGGAAAATAATGTCAGGGTTGCGAATTTGGTCAGTGTTTGCTTGCCAGATTTTTGGCCACTGGAGAGGATCGCCATAGATCTCCATTTTGCCAGAAATGTTCCACAAGCAGTCGCGGTTTTCTGCCCAAGTGCCAACTGTGTAGGTGGTGATTTTCTTTTCGCGATAAAGACCGCGAATATCACGACCAAGTTGTACCATTCTATCGAAGAACTTAGGCATAATTGAAATTTTATTTTTTCTTAGTTCACGATATTCCTTTTCCAGCGCTTCGACATCGCTTCTGCGGTCAGCAAGTTGGTCGTCGTTAAGTCTTTTCATATCGCGAACTTTGCCTTCGAGGACACCTAATTTTTGAGCAAAAGCGTCGATTTCAGCATCAGTAACGCCTAAAATACGTTTAATTTCATCATTGCAATCGCGAAGAGCAGCATTTACATTTTTTAATTCGATTTCAAGTTCTTCGTATTTTGCATTCAACTCATTTAATTTAGTTTCCAGCGAAGATACTCTGGACTGGAAGTCCTGAATACGAAGTTCAGCTTCTTTGCGAGTAAGTTCAGCATCAGGTTTGCTTGCAGGTGGCATTTGAGCAAACGCGAAAACACCTGATAAAAATAATATACTAATTATTGTTAAAATCTTTTTCATATTTCTCCATTAATTGAATGTTTCACATTATAATTCAAGAAATTAATCCTGCCAAACATTTGGCCATTGAGATAGTTTTTGCTTAACAAATTCACGATCTTTTTCGCAGTTTTTGAGTTCATTTTTACGGGCATTAATTTCACTTTGGATTTTGTTAATTTCTTGCTGTTTGTTAGAAATTTGTGCGTTAAGTTGACTTTCGCGTTTGCGTAATTCTTGCAACTGCATTAGCTGCTCCTCTGTTATCATTCTTGTGCAATCAGTAAGCAAAGACGAGAAGAGAACTAACATTGAAGAAAGCCCGAAAATTGAGATGAGCTTTTTAAATTTCATAAATCCTCCTTGTAGGGGTTTAATAAACAAATATTATAATAATTAAATGATGTCAAACTCTATCAAATCTTATGAATAAAAACAAAAATCGTAATTTTCTACAATTATGTCCTAATAAAAATAACAAATTTCAATTAATAAAAACAACAAAAAAATTACTAATAGAAGTTAATTATTTAATAAACGAAATATTTGTATGGATTTATAAATAATAGGCTATGTATTAAAAATAATTGAGAAAAACAACGTCAATTGAAGTATTCATTTATGGAGGTTTGGGAATGAAAAAATTATTATTATACTTTCAGATAACTTTAATTTTTGTAATTACGATTAATTTTTCTTTTGCTCAAATCCAAAAGCCTAAAAATGTGATTATAATGATAGGCGACGGAATGGGCGAAAATCAGGTAAAAGCTGCAAGCTACTATCTACGTGGAGATGATAATTCCCAGAGCTTTCATAAGTTTCCAATAAAATTGTTTGCATCGACTTATGCAGCAAAAGCAGGGCTAAAAGGTGAAGACTCTGATTTAGATTGGAGCATAGGATACAATACAAAGGAAGCTTGGGGTGATTATTCGTGGATACAAAAGCAATATACTTGTTCGGGAGCATCGGGAACTGCGATTGCTTGTGGCGAAAAAACCTATAATGGTGCAATTGGTATGGATATAAATAAAAAGCCAATTGAAAATTTATCAGAAGTTGCCAAAAAGTTGCAAAAATCTGCGGGAGTTGTAACTACTGTAATGTGGAGCCACGCAACGCCAGCTGTATTTGTTGCTCACAACGAACACAGGAACAACTATTCAGAAATTGCAAAAGAAATGCTTTTGGACAGCAAAGTTGATGTTATTATTGGAGCAGGTCACCCATATTACAATCATGATGGTGAGCGATTATCCCAAGCAAAAACTTTCAAATATGTTGGTGATAGTCTGATATGGATAGGATTAACCCAAAAATCAACTGAATTTATTGTTAATGGAAAGAAGAAGACTGTCGCAGATATTGATGGGGACAACGTTCCTGACGCCTGGTATTTTGTCGAGAAGAAGCAAGATTTTGAGAAAATTGCATGTGGAGAATTTATTCCTAAAAGATTGCTTGGAGTGGCACAAGTTGCTGAAACATTCCAACAAAGAAGGAAGACAACGGATGACAAGTCATATTTCGAAGGCAAAGGTCAGGCAATGGAAGATGCTTACGAAGTTCCATTCAACAAGAATGTTCCTGATTTAGCAACGGTTTCACTAGCAGCGCTAAACACTCTAAATCAAAATAAGCAAGGTTTTTTCCTGATGATAGAAGGTGGAGCAATTGATTGGGCTTGTCACGGAAATCAAAAAGGACGTTTAATTGAGGAAACAGTTGATTTCTTTATTGCAATTGATAGTGTAATAGGTTGGGTAGAAAGAAACAGTAGTTGGGATGAAACACTGTTGATTATTACAGCGGACCACGAAACTGGCTATCTGACGGGAATAGACCAAGAAAAAGCCAAACCGTTTGATAAACCTATAAAGAACAACGGAAGAGGTAAAATGCCAGATATGCAGTTTAATTCTATAAGCCATACAAATGCGCTTGTTCCTTTTTATGCAAAAGGAGCTGGTGCTAATATATTTTCTTTACTTGCAGATGAAATAGACCAGAAAAAAGGCAAATATCTACATAATTCTGAAATTGGAGCAGGAATAAAGA
The DNA here is from genome assembly GCA_937127445.1 of Eximiradius sp. GTDB lineage: Bacteria > Bacteroidota > Ignavibacteria > Kapaibacteriales > UBA2268 > JAKIZO01. The sequence goes on from CAKZLY010000003.1 coordinate 63,157, forward strand.
TACTTTGGCAAATGCCGAACAACTAAATTCGTTCGGCAATTGCTTTTAGAATTTCTTTTGCTGCTTGAAGTTTGGGTAAAGGCATAAATTTTGTTTCTTTGCCAAATTTATCAATAATTGTAATGGTGTTTTTATCACCGCCAAATCCACTATCGGGAACATTCGCTAAATTGGCAACAATTAAGTCACAATTTTTTTCTTGGAGTTTACGTTTGGCATTTTCGAGAAGGTTATCTGTTTCGAGAGCAAATCCAACGATAAATTGGTGAGTTTTTGATTTACCTGCTTTAGCAAGAATATCTTTTGTGCGAACAAGTTCAATGGCAACGCTCTCCCCTACCTCTTCTTTTTTCATTTTATGTTCAAATTTGATTTTTGGAGTGAAATCAGCGACTGCGGCGGAAAATATTGCAATATCAATGTTTTGGAAATATTTCATAACTTCCTGATACATTTCCTCAGCTGATTGGACTAAAATAAAGTTGCACTTTGTAGGAGGTTCGAGCTGGGTTGGACCGGAAATCAAAATAATTTCTGCCCCAATTTCAGCAGCAAAATTAGCAAGAGCAAAGCCCATTTTTCCTGTGGAGAAATTAGAAATAAATCGAACGCTATCGATTTTTTCGATTGTAGGACCTGCTGTAATGAGTATTTTCTTTCCCTTCAACTTATCGAAAGTCTGCAACTGCATTTTCTTTTTAAGCATTTCGAGTTCAAGTTCGGTATTCCATTTGTCTTTTTCGAGGCTTTCGTCAATTGATTCGAGCGGTTTTTCGTTCAAATTGCTAATATTATTGTCAAGATTAATCTCAGATTGATTTTCCAGGTTGTCGAGCGATTTGAAAATACGGTCCATCAAAACAGGGATGTCAGGCAAGCGACCTGGACCGATGAGCCCACTGGCAAGTTCACCTTCGGCAGGAGGAATAATTGTATATCCAAAGGATTTGAGAATACGGATATTATTTTGAGTGGCTGGATGCTGCCACATATCGAAATCCATAGCAGGAGCAATAAGCAATGGTTTTTCTGGTGGCAGAGCCATCGCAACGCAAACGAGAGCTGTATCGCTTAATCCATTCGCAACTTTAGAAAGCGTGGTAGCCGAGCAAGGAGCAATAATCATCAGATCAGCCCATTGGGCAAGTTGAACGTGCCAAGCACCGCTTGTTTGCTTAATATCTTCGAACATCTCTACTACAACAGGGTGACGGCTAAGGCTTTCAAGTGTGGTTGTTGTAATGAACTTTGTAGCGGCGGGAGTCATAACAACTTGCACTTCTGCACCAGCTTTGATAAGTTCACGCACAAGCAAAGCTGATTTATATGCAGCAATTGAACCTGTAACGCCAACAACAATTTTTTTATTTTTCAAAGATTTCTCCATATTAATCAGAAATTATTGAAACATCCTTTTTTTTCGCCTTTGTATCCATTAATAAAATCGGTTACATTAGTAATTTTTTTACCTTCAATTTGCAGTTCTTTTATAAAGATAAATCCAGTTTTGCATTTAACGCAAAACAGACCTTTCTCAATCAAAAATTCACCGGGTTTTTCCAAACCTAAAAAAACATCATTCACCGAACAATTACATTTTTCGTAGTCAGCACGGAAAATTTTCATTTTTTTGTCTTCGAAAATTGTCCAGGCACCTGGGACAGGCGAATAACCGTGAATAAAATTGCGAACTAATTCGGCATAATCATCAAAGTTAATTTTGGCATTATGGCTAAAAATTTTAGGAGCCGAAGTAGCAAGGCTTTCGTCTTGGGGAATTGGCTTAAAGTTGCCTTTGGCAAGGAGTTCGCAAGTATCGATAGCGAGACGAGCGGCTAATGGTGCCATTAAATCATGTAAATCTCCTGCAGTAGCACCTTCTGGAATAGGAATAACAGTTTGAAGCAAAATATTGCCTGTATCAACTTTTTCTTTAATTAAAAAAGAAGTTAGACCCGTAATTTTTTCCCCATTGATAATTGCCCAATTGATTGGAGCAGCCCCACGATATTTTGGCAGTAAACTTGCGTGAATATTAAAACAACCGAGATGAGGTATAGTGAAAACCTCTTTTGGCAAAATTCTAAAAGCAACAACAACAATAATATCTGGATTTATTGTTTTAAGAGTTTCGATAAAATCGGTATTATTAAGTTTGTCGGGTTGTAGGACCAGCAAATCAAGCTCCAGAGCAGTTTTTTTTACTGGGGAAGGTAAAACTTTATGCCCACGACCCTGAGGCTTATCGGTTGCGGTTACAACTGCTTTAACGTTATATTTCTTATTCAATTCAATAAGAGTAGGGACAGCAAATTCGGGCGTTCCCATAAAAACAATTGAAAGACTCATTATTGTTTATTCCTATTAGCAAGAGTAACATTGAAAGACATTTCTTTATTATTTCTAATAACTCGAACTTTGACTGTATCGCCTGCTTTATATTCGCCGATAATATACATAAAATCGTGCAAATTTTTAACTTGCTTATCGTCAATATAAGTGATAATGTCGTCTTCTTTAAGACCAGCTGCCTGAGCAGGACTACCGGGAGAAGTGCCGGAAATTTTAAGTCCAAGTGGAGATTCCTCGAAGTTGGGCACAATCCCGAACCAAGGACCGCCCCCACGCATTGCTGGGCGACTTGTTGTATCGACTACTTCGGTAAAGACAGGTTTCTGCTGAATAGAAGCAAAATGGCGAACAACACTTTCGGCAAAATCAACAATTCGAGCAGTAGCGACATAATCTAATTTTTCCCAAGTATCGGTGGGTTTGTGATAGTCTGCGTGGGCACCGGTGAAGAAGTGCATAACTGGTATTTTCTTCTTGTAGAAAGGTGTATGGTCGCTCGGACCGAATCCATCTTGAAGTTTGATAATACTTATATTTTCAATAGAAGAAATCGAATCAATTACATTGGACAGAACCGGAGACGAACCCAAGCCAAAAATCTGGAGTTTATTATCTTTCATTCGCCCAATCATATCAAAATTTATCATAAGGTATGTGTTTTCGTGCGGGAAAAAGTTGTTTTCGACATAGTGAGTAGAGCCAAGCAAGCCCATTTCCTCGCCAGTGAAAGCCATAAAGACGATTGTTTTATCGGCAGGATTTTTTGTAAAGCGTTCGGCAAGTTCCATAACACCGGCAACTCCGGAAGCGTTATCATCAGCACCGGGATGGATTTTCGGGGTTTTACCCATATAAGCAGAATTACCAAGTTGCCCATACCCAAGGTGGTCGTAATGAGCGCCAACAACAATATACTCATTTGGATTGAGACGGCCTTGGACATAGCCGATCACATTGCTTGTTGATTTATAATCATCGACTAAATCAACAGTTAGCGAAATAGTCGTATGTGGGATAATAAAACTATTGGGTTTTTGAGATTTATTAATAGCATTTTCAATAAAATTGAGTTGGACATTTTTGGGCATAAGTGCAAAAGCAAGAGTTCTTTTGATGTAAGCAACGAGAATACCAGAATTGCGGGACATCATTTGCAAGCTGAGAGGTTTCAAAATGTTGGCAGAATCGCCTTGTGGATTGACAATGAGAACTCCGGCGGCACCTTTGTTGCGAGCATTGGTTGCTTTGTATCTATCGGAAAGATAATTGACAAATTTTGATTTTTCCGTTGAGCCATCGGGACTACCAGCGATAATGAGTACAATTTTGCCATTGACGTCAATGTCTTTGTAGTCGTCGTAGCCAAGAGGTTCAGCAGAAATTCCATAGCCCGCAAAAACGAGTTCTCCTTTGACGGAACCATTTTCGCTAAAGGCGGCGGGCAACCATTCTTCCTCAACGCTAATGTTTTTTGTTGCAGGCTTCCATTTTTCAACAGGCACTCCCAGACGTTCTACAAGTACAGTGAGAGCAAATTTGTTTTCAGTGCCGAGCTTAATACCAGTTCTAACATCGAATTGCTGGAAATAATTTTCGCGAAAAGCTTTAAGTCCAACTTTGTCAAAGTGTTGAGAAATATAATTAGCAGCTTTTTCAATGCCAATTGTTCCTGGGAGACGTCCTTCAAGTTCTTCGGAGGCAAGAAATTGAACGTGTTTTTTAATATTATTCGAAGTAGATGGGTCTCTCTGAGCGAATGAATTTACAAAAACAAGAATAAGCAGAACTTTTATAAGGAATAATTTTTTTAGTAAATTCATAATTTAACCTAATTAATTATTAATTGGAAAATAAAATTAATCAAAATAAACTAAAAAATAAAAAAATATAAGAGCGCAAATCGAATAATATTTCTCAACATTTGCGAAAAAATGTTTTGAGAAATAAAATAATATTTATATATTTTAACAAACGAAGTAATTATTAATATTAATTAATTATTTTATGCACTCTAAACTTAATTATAATTTGACAACAACAAGAAAAAACGATTAAATAAAATTAAAAATGAATGAGAAATTGTTAATTTTTTAAATAATCAAGATTAATGTAAGTATTATGGAGTTTAGTAATGAAAAATTTATTAATAGTATTAATTTTACTCACAGGTGGAATAATAGCAGGATGCTCGGATGATGACAAGGACAATCCTTCCAACAACACAAAGAATGTTGCTTCGTGCGAAGGTTGCCATACTAATTATGAACATCTGAAAGCTGTGTATACTCCTGATACCGAGACTCCGGTTGGCGGTTGCGGAGGAGATGCACCACATTTTGAGCCTTATGATAGGGTGTATATGGGTGGCAATGGGTATCAGAGTTTTAAAAATTCAGCACACGGAAAGATGAAGTGCACCGATTGTCACAATGGTGTTGATAATACTGCCAATAAAGCAACGGCCCATTCGGGAAATTTTCTTAAGTCGCCATCAGATTCTGCAGTTGCCAAATGTGGGAAGTGCCACTCCACCTATGCAAACAATCAGCACTATAATTTACATCAAGGTTGGGGGCAAAAACGCAAAGTTTGCCTGCGTTCTGGATTGAGCGGTGCGGATGATTTTGCACTATTACCAGCAAAGCACCAACAAGGATATAACAAAAACTGTGCGATCTGCCATGCAAGCTGTGGAGATTGCCACGTAAACAGACCACATGCTGGAGGGGGTGGATTGGCGCAGGGACACAACTTCAAAGAACCTGATATGATGAATACTTGCGTTGTATGTCACTCATCACGTGGAGGCCACGCATTCTTAGGTGTTGGGAGCGGCACTCAACCTGATGTCCATCTGACAAAAGCAGGATTTAACTGTTTGAGCTGCCATAAGAAAGATGAATTGCATGGGAATGGCCAGAAAGTAACCCAGCGCTATGCATACGAAAAGCTTCCGAAATGCGAGGATTGCCATAAAAATATAGCAAGCTCGAACACCTACCATTCGGTTCACGCAGATGATTTCAATTGCCACGTATGCCATTCACAAAACTACAACACTTGTGGTAGTTGCCATATTGGAGGCGCTGGCGCACGTATAACATCGCATTTAGAATTCAAAATTGCATTAAATCCAATACCCGACATAAAGAAAAACTACAAATTTACACTTGTTCGTCGAACACTTGCAGCACCAGACAATTGGAGCTTGTATGAGGTTCCACAATATGCAAATTTCGAAGCAGCACCTACATTTAATTACACAAGTCCTCACAACATATTGAAGCGCACTGCAAGGACGAATGTTGCTCAGGGCGAAGCTTGCTATGCTAACTGCCATATTTACAAAGATGGAGATGTGTGGAAGAACAAAAACTTATATTTGTTTGATTCAGATTTGTATGATTGGGAAAAACAAGCAAGCAAAAATATTGTAGTCGATGGGAAATTACCTAACTCTTGGGGTGTTAAATAAATAACATTAAAAATTTAACTATTTGTTTCACTATTATGGAGAAATATTTATGAAAGATTACTTAAAAAAACTCAATTCATTAATAGCAGTACTATTAATTGTATTGTCGCTTACATTTGTAGGTTGCTCGGACGACGATGATGATAATGGTCCGAAAAAAACAGAAGCAGAACTTTTGCTCGAATATTTGGAAACTACTGGTGGTGATTTTATTAACACACAGGCACCTACAATTATCAACGCAATTGATGTTTATAACAAGAACACAGCAACACCTAACAAAATCAAAATTATCGATGTTCGTGCAAAAACAGATTACGACAAAGGTCATATCAAAAACGCGGTAAACGTATTAATTCCTGAGCTGTATAATTATTTCAAGACAAATGCAACTGAATTAGCAGGATACGAAGATGTTGTGTTGGTATGCTATTCAGGACAAAGTGCTGGTTATGCAACATCATTATTAAGATTGTTGGGTTATAACAACGTAAAATCGATGAAGTTTGGTATGTCTTCCTGGCACGATGATTTTGCTACTAATTACAAAAATGTTGTTGCAAACGGCAATTCACGTGTGGCACAGTTTACTTCGGCAGAAACACCAAAACCAACAACAAAGAATCCACTTCCAACACTAAGCACTGGCAAGAAGACTGGAAAAGAAATCTTGGAAGAAAGAGTGAAATTCTTGTTTGAAAAAGGCTTTACTTCTGGAACTGGAGCTGATGCGGTTGGAATAACTAATGGTGATGTTTTCAATAATTTAACAAATTTCTTTATTGTAAATTACTGGCCAGCTGCTCATTATGCTGATCCGGGGCATATTCCAGGTGCAATGCAATATACTCCGAAAGAAGCATTGAAATCAACAAAGGATTTATTTACACTACCAACAAACAAAACAATTGTTGTTTATTGCTACACAGGTCAGACAAGTGCCTATGTTTCAGCATTTCTGAGAGTTCTTGGATATGATGCTAAGTCTTTATTATACGGTTGCACTGGAATGATTTATGATAAGCTTGTAGAAAAGAACTTATCTACATTTGTTCCTCAGCGTGACATAATAAATAAAGATTACGAGAAGCCATAATATAATTATTTTATTAAGAATAAAGAACCTTCGGGCCGATAGATGTTGCCCGAAGGTTTTTATATGAATTTGAGAACAATTGCAAGAAGAGCAAGAATAATAGCTATAGAAGCGATAAGAATTGAAGTATTATTTTGCGAATTAGCAATTTTTTGTTCAATTATGTCAATTTTTCTTGAAAGAAATTGCAATTTGTTTTCAAATTTATCTATTTGCTCGACATTGCTGGCAAATCCTTTATCGTAATTTATTTTACCGCCAGTAAGGGAAAAAATTTTATCATTAAGTATATTGAGCATGTTTTCCAAAGAAGAAATTTTATCAGAGAATTCTTGATTAGTCAATTTATCGTTATCATTATTCGATTGTTCGAAATCCAATGAATATCCGTGCTTGATAATATCAATATCAAGAGAAATTTTTTTGATAACAGAAGAAAAATTAATTTCAAAAGATTTAACTTTTTCGTCAAGCCCAACCAAAGCAGATTCCAATTGTTTAAGACGCATATTAATTCGAAGCTCAATTTTTTGGGATTCAATTGCAACTTCTTTTTCAATTTTAGATTTCAAACCAATTAAAGTAGATTCTAATTCAAGTTCAGATTTCTTTTTGAAGAATTTGAGCGCCTTATCCATTTCTTCAACAAATTTAGCGGAATTATTTTGCAAAGAGACGATGTCGTCTTTGAGGCGTTCCATTTCTTTTTTGAAGGAAGTAATATCGCCAAGATCGTTAGCAAGTTTTATTGTTTCTTCGGTTTTATTTTTCAGAAGAATAATAGATTCCAGAATACTTGTATTGATTTTGCTAATAGCGGATTCACTATCTTTTGAAATTTTTGCTTCCATTTCTTGAAGACGAGAAATTGTAGCATCGAAATCTTTCATTTTTTTATCAAGTAACTCAAAAGCGCGATGATATTCTTCGGCTTGCTGAATAATTTTATCGAAAAGCCCAACTATTTCCGGGCTTATTGATTTTGTTCTTTCCATTGGGACGTATACTCCAAAAAGTAACTCAAAGAGGCGATAAGTTTCTCCATATAATATTTTTCGACTTCAACAACAGGTTCTTTGCTATGCAAAAGAAGGGTTTCAAAGATTTCACGTTTGAAATCTTCATCGTTGTTTATTTTATCAGACAAAAATTTATTTAAATAATCAACTAGAAGACCATCTTTTGCTAATTGTTCATAGAAGGTCTCTGGCTTTATTTTTTTCTTAATATTTAATAGTCGAATAAAACTCAATATTATCGCATCAAATTATTTAACATAAATATCGACATAAATTTTAAAGAACTTAATAATAATAGACAAAAATAATACCAAAATATTTGGAATGATTAAATTCGAATATTTGAATTATAGATTTAAAGATAAGGGACAGATTATATGTTAAATAGTTAAGGTAATTATATCAAATTGCATTAATTTTGTATTTTACAAATAAACTATTGAGCAAAATGATACTTGAAAAACAAAATAAATTAGAGGAGCAAAGGGAACGTGCAATTGCTTGCAGCGTAAAGGTAAAAGGCAGCAATAGAGAAGAAGCAATGGAAGACCTTGATGAACTTGTTTTTCTTGCTGAAACAGCGGGTGCGGAAATAATCCATAAGATATATCAAGAATTGCCAAAGATAAATTCAGCCACAGTGCTTGGGAAAGGGAAACTCGAAGAGGTTAAACAAATTGTTAAAGAAGACAATATCACAATAATAATTTTTGATGACAATCTATCGCCAGCACAAGTTAATAATCTGGAAAAAGAACTTAATATCAAAGTAACTGACCGAAGCGGGATAATTTTAGATATTTTTGCTACGCGAGCAAGAACAAATGAGGCAAAAACACAGGTAGAACTTGCACAACTACAATACATTCTACCGAGACTTACCCGAATGTGGACGCATTTATCCAAGCAATACGGTGGAATTGGGACACGTGGGCCTGGTGAAACTCAAATCGAAACAGACAGGCGAATAATTAGATTACGAATTCAAAATTTGAAAGAAAAGCTAAAAGAAATTGAATTACAGAAGAAGGAACAGAGAAAAAAACGCTCTGAAATGCCCAAATTCGCACTTGTTGGATATACAAATGTTGGGAAATCAACACTAATTAACACAATTACAAATGCGGGCGTTTATGTTGAGGATAAACTTTTTGCTACCCTGGACACAACAGTTCGTCAGTTTAGTTTGCCGAGCGGACAGAAAGCATTAATTTCGGATACAGTTGGATTTATCAAGAAATTACCGCATAATTTGGTTGCTTCGTTCAAAAGCACATTGATGGAGGCAATGGAAGCCGATGTATTGCTTCACGTTATCGATGTTTCTCATAAGTTATTCAGAGAGCAAATTCAGACAGTAAATAAAACATTAGAAGAACTTAAAATTAACGAGAAGCCAACAATAATGGTGTTCAATAAAGTTGATATGCTTGATGATATAACAATTCACAGAGCATTGAAAAATGAATTTGCAGACTCGATTTTTATTTCTGCTAAAAGAGGAATAAATATTGAAAGTTTGCTGGAATTGATGCAAGAAAAATACAACCGCTTCCACAATGTTTTCGAAGTAAGTCTGCCTTATGAAAAATCTGAATTAGTTTCTCATCTATACGATAACTACGAAGTGCTGGAACGAATTGATACAGACACATCAATGATCTTTCAAGTTAAAATTCAAGCTGAAAAAGAGAAATATTTCTGGAATATATTTGGAAAATATTCAGCGAAATAACTTTTCTTAAAATATAAATGAAAAAGCAGGCATTTTCGGTTTTCCCCTGCTTTTTGTTTAATTAGAAATACACGCCAAGGGCAACTGAAAGATAGTTTTTAGAATCTTCTTTGTCTGCTTTGCCAATAAAATTGATATAATTATATTTAGCTTCGAGATTGAGAAGAATTAAACCTAATGGCAAATCAACTCCTGCACCTAATCCAAAGCCAAGACGTCCATCGGTAGGAGTTTTGGTGAGTGGCACTTCCACACCAGCAACTTTGTAATCAAGCGAACTCGAAATATAATTGTAGGATAAATCTCCTGTTGCATAGATGCCAATTATCGAACGTATTGGATAGAGGTTAAGTCCTGCGCTGATGGGAATAATATTAGTAGTTGAGTTCAAAGTTGCTAATACTTTTCCAGTTTGAGGATCGGTAACCTCAATTTTAGTTTGAGGAAATTTGTGATAACCGAAGCCTAAATATAAATCGGCATTATCTGCAAGACCGATGCGCCCTTTGAATGCTAAATGATAGCCTGCATCCATCCCTTTGGAAACTAAATCACCTAAGGAATCACCATTAAGTTTAATCTGACTTTTGTTGTAAACATTTGCAATCTTATCGTTTGGCGTGGAGAGACCCAAATGGAAACCAACATCAATACCCTGAGCAAACAAATTAGCCGAGATTATAGATATAACAAAGGTAAAACTAAAAATAATAATTAAACGTTTCATAGATAAATCCTTTATTAACCAACAATGACTTTTTTATTAATTTTTTTTTGATTTATATGTTACCATAAACAATATTTTTCGTAACAACAATTGATAATTAGATTAACGAATATATTTTTTTTTTGTTTCACAATTTATAAAGGCAAAGATTATGAGAACGAGATTGAAATTTTTTGTTATGGCATTGGTATTTATTTCCGGTGGTGTATTGTTTGCTCAAACATATCCATACAATGGTCAAATCAATATTGGACCATATTTAGGAGGAAATATAAATTTCCATCAGCCATCGAATGTCAATCCTACTGGTGTGCAAAATCCTACAACTTTGTTCAACACAAACAGCAATGAATTTTTCTTAAATGGAGGAATAATCGCTAATTTCCCAATTAGTAATTTAATTTCAATATCAGGACGGCTCGGATATAATGGATTTCGTGGAGAACTAAAAGAAAACAATGAAAAATTTACAACAAAAATGGATTATTTAGAAGTAACACCTCTGGTTCAATTTCATAATTTATTCGGAAATTTGCCTTTGTATTTAAATGTGGGTCCAGAAGTTGGCATACCACTAAATGGACGCTACAAGTATCAAAATTTAGCGGAAACAGATATTCCCGATAAAAATTTCAGATTAGGAGTAGCTTTGGGTGCGGGATACACATTCCAGATTGGAAGAAGCACATATTTATCGCCAGAAGCATCATTTAGAATACCCTTTACAAAGGTATCAGGCAACAGCAGTTGGGATAGTTACACTGTTCCTCAATTACGTTTAGGGGTGAATTTAACTTTTGGTTTAGGTAAGAAGAAGGTGCCAGAAGTAGTTGACGTTCCTGGTGTTGAATTAGAAGTTGGATTCAAAGAAGTACGTTACTATGATAAGAAAATGAATACCTATACATTACAAAAAATTACAGTAGAAGAAACACAATATGGTGAATTATTCCCTCTTCTACCTTACGTATTTTTTACAGAAAGCACATCTCAACCAGTAACAGAGGAAGTATTGCAAGCAAGTGGAAAAACAGGTGAGTTTTCGATCAAGTCGCTTCCACCTGATGCAATGGTGATTAATAATCAAGTTCTGGACGTAATTGGTGAAAGAATGAAGCAAAATTTGAACGCAAGAATAACCATTACCGGAACAATAGATAACCAAAGAGAAAAAGATACCAAGTTATCATTTGAAAGAGCTGAATATGCAAAGAACTATCTTGTAAAGAACTTCAATATAGATCCATTAAGAATTCAGACTGTAGCAGGAAAAGAACCGGCAAAACCATCTAATCCAAAGGTAGGCGATGGAGTAGCTGAAAATCGCAGAGTAGAAATCACAACCACCAATAGTGATATATTGGCACCGATAGCTATCGAAAGCGAAAGACGTAGAATTGCGAACCCCGATTTAGTTGAGTTTGTTACATACGCTCGCTCGAACGAAGCAATATCAGATTGGTATTTGGAAATCAAACAAGCGGGAAAATTAATTAAGAAGTTTGAAGGGAAAAACGAACCACAACCTATAAAATGGGCAATTACACCAAACGAATTAGCACCTTCGCAAGTTCCGCTCGAATATACTTTTACAGCAAAAACAGTATCTGGCGCTTCGAGATATGCAACGGCATCTGTTCCGGTTGAATACTATTCATTCAATAGGAAAGTATCGGAAGATAGACCTGATAGAGTGATATACAAATATTCGCTGACACTTTTCGATTTCGACAGCCCTGAAGTATCAGAATTTGATAAAAGAATATTAGATCAACACGTAGTACCAAATATTAAGTCAAATTCAACAATACAGATTTTTGGATATACAGATAGAATTGGCGACGAAAATTACAACAAACGACTTGCACAAAATAGAGCAGATAACGTAAAGAAATATTTAGAATCGAAAGTAAAGGCAAAATTTGAAACATACGGAGTTGGCGAGAGCGAAATAATATTTGACAACGATTCACCGGTTGGAAGGCATCTTTCGAGAACAGTTCAAATATATGTTTCGACACCGAAACAATAAGCATATTGAAAATAAAAATCCCCGGCTTGATTGAGCTGGGGATTTTTTTATTAAAAAATGTAAAATCATTCTGCTGTGGTTTCTTCTTGTGGTTGATTTTGAGTTTCTTGTTCAGCTTTCTTTTTGGCTTCTATGCGTTTGCGGCGAAGTTCTTTGCGGCGACGGTAGCGCTCAGCAACGATTTGGCGGTGTTTAGCAATTTCTTGCTCAATTTCTTCTGCTTTTCTACCTTGCTTCATCAAAGCACGGCGAAGAAGCACACCATCGTAGCTAAGAATAAGACGGACAACATCAGTAGGTTGAGCACCAACATTTAGCCAGTAGACAGCACGTTCGTGGTCAATACTAATGGTTTTGGTATTTTGATGTGGGTCAAAATAACCTAATCTTTCGATAAAAGCACCATCACGACGTTTGCGACTATCGATAGCCACAATATCATAAATCGGATGATGAGTTCTACCTTTTCTTCTTAATCTTAATTTTACCATTTTAAAAAATCCTAAAATATTTAACTAAAAAATTATCTACGTTTGCTACCAACTCCGAACGGGAGATTTGGTAAGAATTTGGAACGCTTGCCCAGAGCAACGCTTTTCATTAATTTTTGCATCTCTTCAAATTGTTTAAGAAGTTTGTTCACATCCTGAACTGTTGTACCACTACCTTTAGCAATGCGGATACGGCGAGAGCCATTGATAATTTTAGGAGCAGAGCGTTCTTTTGGGGTCATCGATAAGATAATAGCTTCGACTTTGGAAAAAGCTTTGTCGTCTATGTTGATGTTTTTCATAGCTTTATCCATACCGGGGAGCATACCGAGCAAATCACGCAGAGAGCCCATTTTTCTAATAGTACGAAGCTGAGCAAGAAAATCATCAAAAGTGAATTGATTTTTACGGATTTTTTCTTCCAGGGCTTCGGCTTCTTTTTGGTCGAATTCTTGCTCGGCTTTTTCTACAAGAGTGAGGATATCGCCCATACCGATAATACGGGAAGCGATACGCTCGGGGTAGAATGGTTCGATGTTGTCGAGTTTTTCACCAGTACCGACGAATTTTATTGGTTTGCCGACTACTTTCAGAACCGAAAGAGCGGCACCGCCACGAGTATCGCCGTCGAGTTTTGTCAGGACAACACCGGTAAGGTTCAACCGTTCGTGAAAAGCACGAGCAGTAGTAACAGCGTCTTGCCCAATCATTGCATCGCAGACGAACAATGTTTCAGTAGGCTTGACAGCAGCCGCGATGTCAGCCACTTCTTTCATCATTTCCTCGTCAATTGTCAAGCGCCCGGCAGTATCAACAATGACGACGTCGCGAGCAAATTTTCGAGCATAATTGAGTGCATCTTGTGCAATTTCGACGGCAGATTTGCTTTCTTCGGAAAAAACGGGGACATTAACTTGTTCGCCAAGTTGCTTAAGTTGTAGAATCGCCGCCGGACGATGAATATCGCAGGCAACAAGCAAAGGCTGACGACCTTTTTTGCGTAAGTTTTTGGCAAGTTTTCCACAGAAAGTTGTTTTACCAGAACCTTGCAGACCTGCGACAAGAATTACAGTTGGGGGCTGTGGTGAGAACATTAGTTCTGCGTTTTTGCTACCCATAGTTTCAACTAATGCGTCGTAGATAATTTTGACGATCAGTTGTTCGGGTAGTAATTTGCCACGAACTTCTGTTCCGATTGCTTTTTGTTTGACAGATTCTACGAACTCTTTTGCAACATTTATATTAACATCAGCTTCGATTAGAGAACGACGAATTTCTCTTAGAGCTTCGCTAATGTTTTCTTCTGTTATCTTGTTCTGACCGCGAAACTTTTTTAACGCTAATTCTAATTTTTCTTGTAAGCTTTCAAACATAAATAAACAAATTTACAATGGTTAATTTAAAGAATTACAAATATATTACTAATTACTAAAATTAACAAGAAAATTATCTATAAGTTACTATTTTTCAATATGAAAGCAGGTATATTAAACAATACATAAAGGCAATAAACGTTAAGACAAGTATTAAACTAACAAATATAATATTTATGGGAAACAGGTACGCAATTTCAGACATTCACGGGTGTTACAAAACGCTGAATGCTTTGCTTTTTGATAAGTTAAGAATAATGCGAGACGACGAAGTTTACTTTGTTGGTGATTATATTGACCGCGGACCGCGTTCGAAAGAGGTATTAGATTTGTTGATGGATTTGAAAATTGAGGATTATAAAGTACACTTTGTGCGAGGTAACCACGAGCAGATGATGATTGATTCGATGAAGTCGTTATCTGATATGGAATTATGGATACTCAACGGATGCAATGAAACGCTTAATAGCTTCGGAGTTTTTGAAACGAGCGAAATACCTATAAAATATATAAATTTCATCACAGAAATGCCTAATTATATTGAATTGGATGAATATATTCTCGTTCACGCAGGTTTAAATTTCGATATTGATAATCCGCTGGACGACCAAACAACTATGCTATGGATTAGAAATTCCATTCCCAAAAAAGAAAAAATAAAGAATAAGAAAATGATAGTTGGGCACACACCTAAGACAATAGATGAGATAGCAAATTCTTTAAAGACAGACAAGATAACAATTGATGGAGGATGTTGCTATCATCATAGATATTCATCGTTGGGGAATTTAGTAGCTCTTAATCTCGACACGTTAGAGATAACTGTTCAAAAAAATATTGATTTATAATTTTGCGTATTTTCTTAGCAACTCCAAGGTAGCCTCGAAATCTTTTGGATAAACTGCTTCAAATTTAACAAATTCATTATTAGAAGGGTGACGGAATTCAATTGAAAGAGAATGCATTGATATACGAGAAATAATAGGTTTTTCAGTAGTATTTTTTTTCAAATTGTATCGCCTTTTGATTGAAGACAGCAAAAATTCTGAGTTTTCGCCATACAAATCATCAACCAGCAAAGGATGTCCAATTGCAGCAACGTGAGCACGAAGTTGGTGTTGTCTGCCAGTAACTAAATTTACTTCGACAAGTGAAGCTATCTTGAAGCGTTCGATAACTTTAATTATCGAAAGGCATTCTTTTCCTCGGATTGAAGGCAGAACACCGACACCGTTAGGATTTTGAATCAAAGGGATGTCAACTTCGAGTTCGTCTTTTTGCAAAATACCTTGAACTATTGCGTGGTATATTTTTTTTACTTGCTGGTTGTCGAATTGAAGGTTTAGTTTTCTATGAGCCTCGGCATTTTTGGCAAACACCATTATTCCGCTTGTATCTTTATCAAGACGGTGGACAACGAAGCAATCGTCATATTTTGATTTAAGGTAAGAAATCACAGATTGGAGCAAATGATTATATCTATCGGGAATAGTAAGAAGCCCTGATGGTTTATTAATTATAATAATATCTTGGTCTTCAAAGATAATTTCAATTTTGGGTTTCATCAGTAAACTACACCTTCAGCGGAAAGTAAAGTATTATACATAAGCATAGCAATAGTCATTGGACCGACACCACCGGGGACAGGTGTAATAGCAGAGGCTTTTTTCGAAACGGAATCGAAATGGACATCACCAACAATGCGATAACCTTTTTCAGTTAAGGTGTCTTCAATGCGGTTAATTCCGACATCGATAACGACGACCCCATCTTTGACATCTTCGCCACGAATAATTTCGGGTTTGCCGACAGCAGCGACCAAAATATCGGCTTGCTTTGTATAGTAGGATAAATCTTTTGCAGCAGTGTGGCAAATTGTAACTATAGCATTAGCAAAGGCTTTTTTCTGATAAAGTATATTTGCAATTGGCTTGCCAACTATGTTGCTTCTGCCGACTATTACGGCGTGTTTTCCGGAAGTTTCAATGTTAGAGCGTTTGAGTAATTCAAAAATACCAGCAGGAGTGCAAGAAACAAAACCAGGAAGTCCTATTACTAAACGCCCAACATTTTCAGGATGAAAACCATCAACATCTTTGTTAGGTTGAATTGTAAGTAAAACTTTGGTTTCATTAATATGCTTCGGGAGTGGCAATTGGACTAAAATTCCGTGTATAGATGGGTCAGCATTCCACTGATTGACAATGTTAATTACCTCGCTTTCGGGTGTATCTTCGGGCAAACGTTTAACAATAGAATTAAAACCGAGCGTTTCACAAGCTTTGGCTTTGCTATTAACATAAATCGAGGAAGCTGGGTCGTTTCCTACAAGCAAAACAGCTAAGCCGGGTTTAGTTGATTTTTCAGTAAATAATTTTTCGGTGCGTTGTTTAATTTCTGATTTTATTTCATCAGAAATTTTTTTTCCGTCAATGATTAATGCCATAAAACAAATCCCCAAATTTCAATATTACAAAAATACGAAATTTAAGGATAATATTACTTAACAATAATAAATTTATCTTTGTAAATATTTCGACTATCGAGAACAATAATTTGATAAATTCCAGAAGAAATATCTACAAGATCTAACTCTATACGGTTATTTGAACTTTCTACAAATTTATTGAAAATCTCAGTTCCTTTGTAATCAAAAACGATCACTTGACATTTATTATCAATATTGCCTAATACGCTTATAGAAATTTTGCCAGAAGAAGGTTGCGGGTAGATTAGCAAATCTGCTGAAATCTGGTTTGTAAGCTGACCTGAAATATGCAAAATATCGTCTGTTTTGTATGATAGAGTGATTTCACGTAGTGATTTATCAAGATTATTAATTGACTTGATATTGGTATTGTAAACAGAATTAGAGGATTTTTCCAAAATTTTAATTTGTAATCTGTCGTTTTCGAATGCACCATCTTTTTCTAGGGTAAATTCATCATCACCCCAAACAACGACACCACGAGAAGCATCAGACCACACAGAAGATCCAACGAGCAGAGCATCTTCGGTGAATACACCAATTTCATCACCATCATCTATGCCGGGAATATCAAGGACAATAACTGATGTTTTTCCAGTGATATGCTTGTTTCTTTTGAAAAATACCGGTTCTTGTATTGGATTATTTAAAGTAGTTTTAATTGGAGGATTTGCTGGATAGACGAGCACACCGGTGGTTGTGGTGGAACGCAGCATATAACCTTTGCCAGGTTCAAAATTTTGTAATGTTGAGATGAATGGTGGATAATAAACTTCGCCGGTAATAGATTTAACTTGCAGATATTTGCCACTAATAGTTGATAATGCTGTGGAAACAGGCATAGAGGCAGTACGGAAATAAGGTATCCAGTACCAGCCAATTGAATTAAGAACAATTGGCGTGGAGTTGGGAATAATTTTCAATCCTTGTATATTCAAAGTAGAGTTGGAAAGAGTTCTTATCTGGTAAGCTTGACGAATTTGCCAACCATTAATCATATTGGAGAGATTTGGAATGTATGTCTGTCCAAAAACATCCCGAACTATTTGCAGACTATTTCCGAGACTGCTAAAAATATTAGATATTGCTGGGTTATCAGGTTCAACATAGGAAGAAATCATATTCCAGCCAGAAACAAGCGGAATGCTTTGAGTAATAGTTGAGCGAGTGATAGTAAAGCTGCTCGTATTCCAGACGCTTGTATCAGCACCAGCAATTGACCGCACACGCCACGTAACTTGGCCTTCGTAGAACAAAGGACTTGCTTGATATTGCGTTTGAGTGGTAAAAATATTTAGGAGCTGGACATTGTTAGCATTTAAAACCTGAAGTTGGTATGATTGAGCACCGTTTGCAGTTGACCAAGAAAAAGTAGGTCTATCGTGAGCAAGCGAAGCCGACTGAGCGGGTTCGAGCAATATAGGCGGCTGCAAAGGTGAAGTAATTGTAATTCTAATATTGGCACGGTTTGTTGATGTAGAATATGCAGGATCAGTTGAACAAGTATTGCTGTGATTATCATTATATCTTGTATAGACACGACCTGAAACGCTTGTTGCTTGCACAACAGAAGAAGCTGTCCAGCTAGTGTTGTCGAAACAGATTTTAATAAGCAAGTTTTTTGTTGTATCATAAGCAAAAGGTGTATTAAGGACGTGGTTAGTCCATCCAGTCTGATTAACAGCAAACGATGGGACCGAATAAACCAAAGTCCAACCGGAAGTGACCGGTGCAGTAACAGATGTAAGAGTGGTATTTTGCATATAAATAGTAAAGCCGTTCATAGGTTGAGATGCTACAGAAGTAACATTAAAGCCAATGGATTGAATGAGTCCGCCAAACCCACCTGCTGTAAGTATTTCTGATGAAGTATAGAGCAAGTAAGTTACAGCATCGTGGTAATATGTATAGTACGGGAATTGCGATGTTGAAGTGCCTGAACCAATTTGAATTGTAACAAGGTTGAATGTAGTAAGTTTGCGAATTTCGCTCCAATCGCTTGTATAATTTGAATTGAATGCCTGAACGCGCCAGTAGAAAGTACCGTTTGCAGATATGTTGTTCCAGACATAAGAAGTATCGGTGAGCACTTGATTGATTATGATTGAGCTAAATAAGCTATCGTTTGATATTTGCAAGCGATAAGAAGTTGCGTTTTCAGCAAGATTCCACACAAAAGTTTGTATGGTAGAGTAATTGTTAGCATTATTTTGAGGAGAAACAAGTGTTGTAGGATAGATTTCAACACGAGTAGTGAAGTTCCAGGCTTCACTCCAATCTGTTGAATCGTTTTGTTTATATGCTTTCACTCGCCAGTAATATTGGGTATTATAATTTAAGTTTGTAACATTGAATAATGTATTAGTCGTCAAAGAGTTTACTATTAAGTTGTTGAAACTGCTTGAAGTAGAAATTTGAACTCTATAAGAAACAGCATTTAAAGAAGGAGACCATTGCAAAGATAAATTTTTGTTAATGTTACTTGCATTGTTGAGTGGAGAAGTAAGAGTTGGAGGAGCATTAGGCGCACCAGGCAAGGTAGCTTCCCAAAGTCCACGACCATAAGTACCTAAACGAAGTTTATTTGATGAATATTGGATATCTAAATCATTGCATATCACATTCGGCAGACCATCATTGTAATCAACCCAATTCGGGTCACTATCTCCACGGTACCAAACACCAATATCAGTACCGACCCAAACCCGATTATCTGTGTTAGGCTGATAAATAATCACATTGCAAGGAACATTAGGAAGACCGCCGGTAACGTTCTGCCAGGTTTGACCACCATTAATAGATTTAAATACTTTATTTGTGGCAGAATAGCCACTCATAGTGATCCAAATAATATCAGGATTAGAATGATGAGAAGTAAGAGAGGAAAGCGATGAATAAGGTAAAGTGATTTGCGTCCAGGTAGTGCCACCATCAGTTGTTCGCCATAGAGCAGAATTATGTCCAGCGTAAATATAATTTGAGTTAGCAGGAGCAACGTGAATTACATTAAGACTAGTACTATTATTAAAAGAAGAGATTTTGGTCCAATTAGTTCCGTTATTAGTTGATTTCCAAACGCCGGTATATCCTGCGACTAATGTTGTGTGGTTGTTTGGGTCAATCACGTAAGGTGTGACCCAGCCACCGTTGTCGTTTGGTTTTGTAAGATCAGCCCAACTACTACCACCATTTGTAGAACGCGAGAGGTAGCCGTAATAACTGGATGTAAACATAATATTGCCGTTTGAAGGATTAATAGCCTGATCCATACCGTCGCCTGTTGCCTCAGTCATAGTAAACGAAGTAGCAGTCATAAGGCTGGAACTATTATCTTGGGCACCGCATAAAACAACACTTGGATTAGTTTGGGAAGTTGAAATACGATAATATTGAGTAATACAAACCCCTGAACTAATATAAGTCCAGTTCACACCCCCGTTCGTAGAAACATCTAATCCACCATCATTAGCAGAATAAAGACGATTTGTGTCACCAAAGTAAAGCATATGGTGGTCTGCATGAACTGTCTGAACACTTGAAGAGCTAGTCCAATATGCTCTAAGCGACCAATTTGTTCCACCGTTTGTTGACTTCCAGATGTTAACCCCGCCAACATATACAATATTAGCGTTGGTTGGATCGACGGCGATGGATAGATCGTACCACCCCTGCCCTGTTGTTCCTGTTCCTGTAGATGAAGAACTTAAAATATTTGGAGATGAAGAAACAAGAGAGAAACTGCTGCCTGTGTTAGTAGAACGGTAGAGACCATTAAACGCACCACTACTATTCGAAGAAACAGCGTAGACACTTGCACTATCAGCTGGGGTAACAGCGAGGGCAATTCTGATAGAACCACTAATCGATGCAACAGATGACCAATTAATACCACCGTTGGTTGAACGGAATATTTGGCTGGTCGTAGCAGCATAAACAATATTTGGATCGGCAGGATTTAGTTTTACATCCCAGAAATTACCGCTTTGTACGGATGTCCAATTTGTTCCGCCGTTGGTAGTTCTATAAAGACCATTATTTGTAGCAACTAATAGGACATTGGGATTATTTGGATTTATAACCATTCTACGACAAGTTGTAAAATCTGTAATTTGATATTGGAGACCAGTCAAATTCCAAGTATTACCTCCATTGGTAGATTTCACAACTCCGAAAGAATAAGTATCGGTGGCATCTCCATCACCAGTTGCGACATAAATTATATCGGGATTGACAGGGTCGATTACAATGTCAGCAATGCCCAAGGCAGCAAATTCATCAGTAGTGGTTGTCCAGCTTTGCCCTCCGTTTGTAGTTTTCCAAACACCGCCGCTTGCAGCACCGACATAAATAGTTTTGTTTGTTATGCCATTATAGCGAGGATCTTCAATCACACAATTGAGGCGACCAAGTCCCCAATAGCCACCGGAGGAACTTGATGGTCCCAGGAAAGTCCAATCGCCGGCTTGTTTTCTATCTTTTTGCTTTGATTTCCGCTCTCGATACTTGACATACTCCATATAAGTGTGTCCAGGATGTGGAAAAACACCTGATGGGGCAACACGCTGCTCCCAGAACCATTCCCAGCGTTTGAACTGCTTCCATCCCATTCGTTCTTCACGAGGTGTCTGTTTTGTAATTACCTTGCCTTCCCAATATTTATTGAAGTCAGCTTGAATTTCATAAAAATTACGATTATAATCTTTGATCATCCAGAGAGGTGGCTGGAAATCCTGTGAAAACAGATAATTGGGAATAATTCCCATACTGAAAAGCAATATAAGATAAAAGAAATTTTTCATTGCGATCGCTCAAAAAATACTATAAAAATACCATATTAGCTTAGACTTTTTAACAATATAATTATTTTGATCATACTTACAAAAATCATTTTGCTAACTATCATAAAATATTATAATTTTGTTTTTTTAACAATTATAGGAACAAAATGAAAAAATTATTCCTGTTTTTATTTGCAACTTTGCTTATAGCTGGTTGCGTTTCTACAACAAAATTTGAGCAGACTTGTCTAACCTGCGTAAGCTCTCAAAGGCTGTCCTGCAAGAAAGGTGAATGTCCAGAAAGTTTTATGGTAGGAGATGATTGTTATGTTACGATGATTGAAACGGGTGAAAATATTTACTTAAACGACATTTTGAAAGAAGAAAAGATATCACCCAGAAATGGAATAAAATTTACTATCGCAAAATACAACGGGAGGTACTTTCTTTACAGTAATAGCTTCGCAAAAATGTGGTTAATTATTCCTCACAATAAGAATATTGCAAAATATAAGTCAATTGAATTGCCTGAAAAGAATCTTGGATTAGCAATATTCGAAATCAACGAAAAATTATTAAAAATTCACGACCAAAAAAGGGAAAGGTTTTATGTTTTCGATGATGAGAAAGACAAATGGATAATTAATAAATCAGTTAAAGCAGGAGAATAAAATGAGAAGTATCGCTAAAATTACACTAATGATATTATTTTTGGGTTTCATTAGTATTAATGCGCAACAAATAAGTGAAAATTTTCAAACTTTTTATTCTGATATTCAGAAAGTATTATCGAAAGAAACTGAGAACTTAACTCAAAAAGATATTGAGTTCTTGAATGCTACAATTCAGCTCAATCCGAATTTTTTCGGGAATGCTAATCAGAAGCTTACACTGAAAGCAATTCAGGATGCAAAAAATAAGAAAGCAGAATACGAAACCTGGTTGCGTAACAAGCAACATTTAGAAGCAACAAAACAGAAATTGGACGAAACTTCGGAAGAACTGAAAGAATCGATTGCACGAGGAGACAGTCTTTACGCGGAGAATGTTCAATTGAAAGAACTAATCGAGCAGCTCACTAAAAGAGTGAAATTTTTGGAAAGAGAGGCGACTCACCTTCAAAAAGTTAATAAGAACCTTAAAGAGGAGAACATTCAAACTAAGTATGTGCTCGAACAAAGCAAATTGGCTGTGCAGCGAATTATGCGACTTCTACCAAAGAACACACAGGATAACGAATTGTTTAGTCAAGTGCCTACAACATTGCAAGATTCTTTGAGCCAATCTGAGTGTCAGATTGCGGAATTAATAATGAATAATTTTTTGATAACGCTCGAAAAAGTCGAAAAAGACCAGATGTTTCTCGATTCTGCAAGAATCTATTATAAAGAGAACAAAGTGCATCTTGTCGAAGTGGAATCATATATTTCGCAAGCGAATGAGTTAATCAATAAGTTCCGGGAATTAAACACATCTTGCACAAATAGTTATGCGTCACAAATCGAAAGCGCTATAACGGATTTAAGAAATATGATTGAGATGGGCGATGCTTCGTTTGGCGAGAAATTAGCAAAATTCGTAGCAGAAAATTTGTTAATTCTAATAATATTTGTAGTGTTAATTGGAGTAATAATATTTTTATTAGTTCAGAATCGGAAAAAGGACAAACCACAAAATGACAAATAAAGTCGCTCGAAAGGGTGATGAGGCACTAGTAGGGGAAGAATGAGTAAAAATAAAAAAGCTGCCAAAACTCTTGGCAGCCACTTTTTTTATATGCGGAGCCGACGAGACTCGAACTCGCGGCCTCCTGCGTGACAGGCAGGCGCTCTAACCAAACTGAGCTACGGCTCCAAAGAACGGATTTCCAATTGCGGAGCCGACGAGACTCGAACTCGCGGCCTCCTGCGTGACAGGCAGGCGCTCTAACCAAACTGAGCTACGGCTCCAAA
>CAKZLY010000004.1 GCA_937127445.1 Eximiradius sp.
TGAATATATCCCAACAAAAAGTAAGGATATTAAAATTAAAGTTCTCATTTTTTCCTCATAATTATTAATAAAATAAAAAAAAAATAAATAAATAAATAAATAAATAAATAAATAAACATCTTATTACCAATTGCTTGCTTAGAAACTTATAGTTGTAATGAGTTTCTATATACACAATTGATTTTTTTGTATTTGAAGATATTCAATAATAGAAGAAGCTCAAAGTATAGAATCAATAAATTTGTCTTTCAATTGTGGGTACTTGAACAAAATTGTTAATTGGAATCTAGTACTTATATTATTGAAAAAGTAAAGAAATAATTATTTAATCTCCTAATCTCTGAAAAATTTCAAACAAGTAAATTATTCTCGATAAAGTTACTAATTAATTTAATTTTATGCAAATTAAAAAAGTTTTTTGAATAAAATAATTACTTCAAGATATTTCGGCATCTATCTAATACAAAAAAGTACTCTTAATCGCTATTGTTTTTGGAAGTCAATTCTGGTGAATGTTTTGCCGTTGAGTAATCTGTATTCTAAAGATTTTGCAACTGTAAGCTTGCTCGCTTTTGATGTTTCAATTACTGTTTTTTTGTCAATACTATGGTAAATAGAGTTCAAACATTCGAATGAATCTGAATATTTTGTTTTACTAATAAAACCATTTGAAAATTCATTTTGATATACAACAGATAACACTCCATTTTTATTTAGTTTAGCGCTTATATTTTTAAGAAAACTAACATAATCAATGTATTCTAAAACTAAATTGCATATTGCCATATCAATTTGAGGAATAGATGATATGTCTTTATCGATATCTAAGTTAAGAAAAATTATATTATTACGATTTGCAAATCTATTTTTACAAATTGTTAGATACTTTTCATTGATATCAATTGCGTAGACAATATTTATCGTTTCCGTGTGTTCTAATCCATTGCCTGTTGTTATTCCAAAAATAGCAAGAGAATTAGGCATATAATCAGTTATTTGTGAATGCATTATTGAATTTAATGTTTGCAATTGATATACATTGCTATCCGACATATGTTTTTCATAGTCTTCTGCTGCTATGCTGAGCCAAGGATTCATAAATTATTTACTATTCTTTTTAATTATCTTATTCAAAAAATATATCAATACTAGCATAATTATACTAAATGAAACTAATAAGAACCAACTCCCAAGTCCATTACATTGACACTATATTTCCCCATATATTCGAACAATATCCGATTTTTGTGATTTGTTCAAATAATCAAATATTTCTAAAATCCTGTCATTATTCCTACTACTGCTTTCCCAAATTTCCCTAATTCTTCACTATCGGTATATGTGTATTCAGCAAAAAAACGTAGATTTCGCCGAATAGCATGTCCTGCATGTAATGATAATGACTTTTCGTTAAGTTCCTTGTAGTCGCTATTGACGTAGTTCAATAATATTGCTCCATAAGGACCCGAATTATCGCCTCGTGGAGTGAAAATCAATTCGGCAAATCCACCATCAGTTTTGATTTCTTTATCAATTGTCGAAGCCGCTGAATTACGAAGTGTATTTTTATCAGTTCGTAACAAATACTGAACGTTTAGTTCCAAAATATCATTATAGCTTAATGTCAAATCAGGTCCAAAAATCGTAAAATCTGTATTGCTTCGTGTGAAATTATTATTTACACTCTCCCGTCCAATATACGAAAATGCTCCAATTCGAGCGAATTCTCCAATATCTTGCGAAATTCTTGCTGAATAGTTTTTATACTTATCCTTGTCGAATAATCTTGCTTCATTTGCAGCAGAAATGCCATTACCATTGCCCACTTGCAAAACAACGTCCGTGCCTGTTTCTAAACCAAAGGTAAGCATTATCCCACGGTCGTAAGCAAGATTTGCTTTTGCAAGCCCAACTTTTGTTTTATAGATGTTGTAATCAGCAAACGTCAAACGAAGCTCTCGCTTGAAAAGCGGATCAGAAACTTGATATTGTCCAACGTATAAATCTAAATCAACATTAAATAAATCATTAAACATTATGTAAGCATCTTCAATCCCAGCAACTTCGCCTCTCTCTGAAAAGAAAAAGTAGAAATAATATGCTACATCGGAAGCTATAGTCCCGCCCGATAAAATTTTCAACACATAGGGAGTTGCAAAATCTCCTTGTTTTTTGTTGGCAGTATTGTATGCTGCATTCAAATCTAATCGGAATCCAATAGGAAACTCTCGCATCAGCGAAAGTTGTCCGTCCCCTGTTTCAAGGAAATATCTTGGTGCTTCGCTATCTTTGAATTTAAATCCGTTCCCTGCAAACTCATTCCCATATGGCTTGAGTCTTGGGGCAGGCGCATGGCAAGTTTGACAGGATAATCTATACTGACGAGCAAATGCCGGGATAGCCGATGCTTCGCTATATGCCTCTAAAAAAATACATACTACAAAAATGATAATAAATATATTTTTCATTTTTTCACCTTTAATCAATTATTTTAATCTTTGCATAAGCTGTGTTTACTTCAAAAGGGCGGTATTCTTCTTCTGGTACCTTCAAATATTTTCCGACTGAACTTACAAGCAATTGATAATATAGCGTTGCTTTGAATGTAAGCTCTTTTGATTTGATTTTATCAGGGATGTGAAATGTAAAGTTTTCAATCTTTGTTTCCCGTGGACCTATGCGATAATCGACTCCGAGCGACGAAGTGTTCCATTGTTGTATTGTCATTCTCCCTTGCGGATCAAAGTATGGCATACGAAAAATTCTATTGCCTTCGGGAATATCATCACGCTCTAAACCTTTGAAATTTGGGTCTTTTAGGGGAATCCCCATATCTTGATAGGCAAGCGTCTTTGTAGAAATAGTATATTCTTCGCCAGGAAAACCTTTCCGACTAACAGGAATATGGTATTTCGTCCCATTTCCATCAATTGCAACAAGTTCGAGCCATACTAATCTGTCTTCCACCGAACCTGTGGGAAACTTGTGCCCGGTTTTCTGGTTATATAGAGTAACTGTCAGCTTTAATGCATCGCCGGGTTCGCATTCGCTATGGTCCGGGTATACTTTCAGTTCGATCGTTCCGCGAACTTTCGATGGGTCGTGTGCCCCTGCAAAAATATGTTGCCTCACGTCAGGGTACACTTTCCCCATCGCAGCTTTGATGCTCTGTGCTCGTGGCATATGGCAATCTTGGCAGTGAACATTTTCTTTAGCATAAGGCCCTTCTTTCCATTCCAAATGTGTGGATTTCACCCATACCCCGTATGGACTTTTTTCGTTGTGGCAAATCCCACAGAAGTCCCCTGTTTTCATTATTGGATTTACTTCAATTTTGTGGACAGGCGAACCTACCTCACCAATTCGTGAGTTATACTTTGTTTTTCCAGGTTTTATAACGTAGTTGAAATTATAAGGGATGTCTCCCTCAAATCCTGAAATCAAATGGCATACTTCGCAGGATACTCCTTCGTTAGCTCGTGTACCTGCTGAAGGTGGTTTCGGAGGGATGTCGCCAGTAAGCAGTGCAAGTGGTGCGTGGCAACCATTGCATCCTGCTTCTACCTCTGCAACTTTTTCGTCAAGGCGAGCGTGTGGCAGTGCCAACGCAAAATACTCGATTTCGTCCCATTCGTGTGTGTACGATTGGGACATCATTGCTTGCGACCACTGATTGTAGATATCACGGTGGCAGGTCGTCCCACAATATTTCGGCGTTTCAAAATCAGAGTATTTATACTTTGGGGTATTTAAAAATGAAACTAAAAAAGTTGAAACGCATAATATTGTACTAACAAGTAGAATTTTTTTCATATAAACTCATGGATTTATTGATACTCTATTAATTGTTGTTTCCCTCAATTAAATATCTTACTGTTGAAAGTAGTTCCCCTATCTGTGGCTTTGTTAGCTGAGCATTGGCACCGACTGCTTTGCCTTTGTGAAGCACATCTTCAGAAATTATTGAAGAAAATATAACAACAGGTAATTTTTGTAAAATCGGGTCGGTCTTTATTAATTTAGTTAGCGTATAGCCATCCATTATTGGCATTTCAATATCGGTGATTACAATATCACAGTAATTTTCCAATTTATCGCCTTCACGCACTTTCTGAGCAATTTCTTGCAAACGTTTCCACGTTTCCTCGCCATTGTGAAATGCTTCAATTTCGAAACCTGCAATTTTCAATCTATCTGTAATCATTCGGCGAATTGTTTGAGAATCCTCAGCTGTGATAGCTCGCAATTTTTTCTCAAATTTTTCCACTTTTTGTTTAATATCAATAGCAGATGATGGATCAATATCAGCAACAATTTTCTCAATATCAAGCATCAACACTGTTATATCTTTCAAATTTATGATCCCAACAATTGATGATTTGTCGCTTCCAAATTCCTCCATAGCATCTGGTGTTGTTATATCTGTCCAAGAAATTCGGTGAATTCGCTTAACATCGGTTACAATTAATCCAACCCGCAGTTTATTAAATTCTGTAATAATCATTTTGTTATATACCAAATCCGATGGAATACCATATAAATACTTACGCAAATCGAGCGCTGGGATTACCACTCCACGCAAGTTAAATACGCCACAAACGCACTCATGTAAATTCGGTAGTTTCGTCAATTGCGGCATTCTTATGATTTCACGCACTTTCGCCACATTTACTCCAAATGATTGCGTCTGTTCTGCTCCGTTCTCGTTTGTAAAATCAATTACAAATTCAACTATTTCGAGTTCGTTTGTTCCAGTTTCAAGAAGAATATTTGTTTGAGTTGCCATAAAAGAACCTCATTTTTATCTATAACATACAAATAATAAACGAAAAAATCAATATTTTAATAATGAATTTATCGTTAATCTTTTTTTATTCTTTAGATTTAACTTATGTCGATGTGTCCAATTGAAATAATGCCCGTATTGCTTATTTACTCGTTTGCAATACGGGCGTCTTTTAAATTAAGCTTTAAATTTCTGGCTTAATGAATTTTCAAGTAAAGCAAGATTAATATCTTATGCTGATGCCACATGAAAATGTTCTGCCGTATCCAGGTAGTCCAATTTGCGTTAAATAATATTCATCAGTAATGTTGTTTATGCGAGCAAATATTTCAAAGTTGTTCCCATATAAATTGAATTGGTAGCCAATACGGAAGTTAAGCAAAGTGTAGTTTTCGAGTTCGTCGAAATTACCTGAAATAGCATTCAATGCATATTGTTTACCGATATGCTCCAATTCTATTTGTGGGGTAAGTCCAAAATCAAATCTATATCCCGCTATTACCGATGCTTGTAGCTCAGGCTTATATTCAAGATGGTCTACTTCCTTGCCTTGCTCTTTGCCTTCGGATTTCATAAATGTTGCATTACCTTCCAACAAAATATTTGAATTTGGCAATAAGTCAAACCCAATTTCTGCTCCATATACTGTTGCTTCGGCAAGATTGTCTCTCATTCGCATATTTGGATATTGTGGGTTGTAAAGCGGATGGTCTTTTGGAACTTTGATGCGAATAATCAAATCATCATAGAAACTTCCGAATGCTGTAAAAGTCAAATTAATTAATTCAGAAGCATAATTTACTCCCCAATCGACCAAAAGCCCTGTTTCTGCTCCTAAGTCAGGGTTCGGAATAAATTTGCCTAATGCTCCTGAATATGCTTCACGCAAAGTCGGGAAGCGCGTCCTGCGTGAAATATTTGCATAAGTAGAAATTTCATCTGTCAAATAATATCGCGAACCAACAAAAATCCCAAAATCTTGAAATGTTTCGCCTTCGCTGTCTTTGTAAATCCCTGTTTTGGGAGTTACACAACCATCGTATGTCGCTCCAGCAGCAAACTGAATATCCTTGTAACTTGATTTGTATTCCAATCCAGCTGAATATGTGAATTGCGAGAATTCGTTCTCTGCATTGTTGTCAATTTTTTCCTTATGCAACGAATAAAATGAATTAAATACAGCGGTCAAATAGTTTTTCTCAAACACTTCATATTCCAAAGCAAAGCGATTCCCGAAAGTAAAGTCATTGTCCTTTTGCTTTGTTGTTATGTTCGAATATGTTGAGTCATACGCATCAATTTGCTGATGAAAAAAGTCGCCCCAAAGCGTTGTGCGGAAAATAATATTCTGTCCTAAATACTGCTCTGCGTTGAATGTTACAACATTACGATTAACGTCCGAATATCGCCAGAAACGTGCGTCTTTTGCATAGAGATATTCTTCGCTTGGAACTCCTTTTTCAGCAGTAGTTAAATTATACGACAAACCAAGTGAAGTCCCCTGCATAGGTTTGTATTCTGAACGAATGAATATGTTCAGCCTTTCTAAATCACTGTTTGTGCGAAGCCGTGAACTTTGCGATTGATGTAGCAATGTGTTCGGAGCATCTTTCGACATCAAAAATCCGTCCGCTTTGTTGTAACTTACTGCTGTTAAGTAATTGAAACTACCAAATTTTCCGTCGTTTGATGCTGAAATATATTTCCCACCTCCATCTGTATATTGAAGCTTTATATTTCCACCAATCCCATCAGAAGCGCGTTCATAAGATGAGATACTTATAACGCCACCAAGAATATTGGGACCCCATAACGCAGAATTTGAATTCTTCTCAACTTTTACTCGTCCGATGATTTCAGTGGAGACGATATTTAAGTCAAGTCGATTGTCCCAAGGGATGTTCATCATTGCTCCATCCAAAAATAATCCCATCTGGCGTTCCCCTGCTCCTCGAATAAATGGCAGAGCTTCGCCTCGCGAGTTTGTCCGTACCATCGTTGAAGGCATATATAATTGCAACTCAGAAAATGATTTAACGTCAGTAATAGAGAGCATTTTTAAATCAATCACCGACGACGAAGCAGTTATCTGTGGCGTGCTTTGAACACCGCTTACAACTATATCACCAAGACGATACACTCGCAAAGTGTCCTTGCTGGCAAATGCTGAATTAAACAAAAGACAAAGAAAAACAATATATATGCTTATCTTTCTCATAAATTCCTCTATTATTTGTTTGAAATATGTGTTTTTAATAATATAAAAGTAGTTTTTACGATACTTTTATATTTCCGGAGGTGGTGTTGGTATGTCAGAAATAAAAGAAATGTATTTTTCAGTTTTAATCATATTATTTTGAATTAAAGCAATATTTGGTAAGAAAATTGTTTTTGCAATCTCTTCGAAAAATAGCAAAAACGATAGTATTTTATTAATAACATATCCACGGCTTCCCTCGTTTTGAAATGAATTGCTTATTAATTCATCTAAATTTTTGAAAAGCTGTTCTTCTTTTTTGTCGTTTATACATTTTATGTACATATACCCATCGGATACTTCCATTTTTATTATATCATAAAGCCGACCGAAATAAAAAAACTCATTCTTTTCGAACTCCCTGTAATTTGGATCGCCAATTTTAATTTTCAAAAGTTCAACTTCAGTTTCTGGCAAACTCGATTTAAGCAAATGCTTGATTTCTTTTTTTATAATTCTTTGAGAAATTGAGAATAATAGTACATATCCCGCAGAATTAAATAATATTATTGGAATAATCAATAATACTAAAAACTTGCTTACAATATTTACCTTACTACTTTTCAATTATCTATTTCTACACGTAAAGATTAAACAGAATATATAAAAAATATTCGAGCCAAACCTCTATACGAATAACAAATTTAATATTTTAATGATGAATTATTTAAAGTCATTTTTGTACCTATAACCGTTTATGTTTTTAAGACGAATTTATTGGTATGAAAATAAATTTTCTTAATATTGCAAAAAAATTAGTGAGAATATGAAAATTCTAAAAATCGCATTTTTATCATTTTTTTTTATAACTTCAATTGTCTTTGCTTCAGAAAGCGATTCTTCAAGTGTTAGTGTAAATACACTTCCTTTCGGATTTTATAGCAATTCTCTTGGCTGGGTGTTCGGTAGCTTTACAAGTATTAAAGGCTATCCTCAAAAAAACTCATTTACCAAAGCAGGCGCAATAATTTCTACTAATGGTTCAAAATACGTTTATCTCCAAGCAGATGAAGTGCAAAACCCTCTCTTTAGAAGGCAGTTCATCAGACCTGATATATTTGTTGGCAAGTTAGGTGATGTCAAAGAATACATTGGCTTGCCTGACGCAAATGGAATCATGCCGGGAAGCAACAACTCCCGCGAAGAACAGCACCTACTTTTGCACGGAACAGATTATTGGTTCGAACTGAACTTGAAGCATCTTTTGCCAATAGGGGATGGGATAGACGCTAATTTTGACTACAATATAGATATTCGCAGCAGGGAACAAATTAATGAACCAATCTGGAATATTGGAAAACTGTTTTTCGAGACAAAACTCATTTATAGAGATATGACCCTGAAAAATAATTTTACAAAATTAAAAATCGTTACAACCGCAATTGATTTTTCTCTATCAAACGACAACACAAACTACATATATTTCCCAACTTATGGAACGTACCAGAAAGTGTCGTATATCAGACAATTCAATGCTTTTGGATGCGATGTCCCCGCAGATATGTGGAAAGCTGATTTCCGATACTTCTATCCAATTTTTGATGGAATTAACTCTTACCCAACTGTTATTGCCTTCAATTTCGTTACAATGGATACACCTTCTTGGGACAAAAAATACAAGGGGAAATATAAAAGAGGGAAACTTTTTGTTGGTCCAACTCTCGGTGGGACAAAATATCTTCGCGGCTACAAGGACCTAAGATTTCACGATAGGGCTATGCTCTATTATTCATTGGAACTAAGAAAAAACCTTGATTGGAACCCCTTCAATTACTACGAATGGACGCGAAAAATTGGAATTGATGTTCTACAATTAGCACTTTTTGGTGATTTAGGAAGAGTGGCTCCGAAATGGGATTTTGATGAATTTCATCAAGATATGCAATATACATACGGCATAGGTCTTCGTGCCTTTATGCAAGGAATGGTTCTTCGAATGGATGTTGGCAAAAGCAAAGAAAATATTATGATACAAATGTTTGTCGAAAATCCTTTTTAATTTCAATTATTTTTAGCATCTATACAATCAGAAATCTCTTTTGTTGCACTGAAAAATTAAGTAAAAATACGGATTTATTTTTTTCAATTCTTCTCTATTATCTAATATGATAGAATATAACAAAAGAAATTTCATTATTTTTTACTTAATTTTGTAACTGGATATGAAACCGAAAGACTATTATGCAATATTAGGTGTCGAGCGAACTGCTTCGCGAGACGACATAAAAAAAGCGTTTTATGAACTTGTAAAACGCTACCATCCTGATTTGCATAACGGCGATGAATACTTCCTTCAACGATTTCAAGAAATTAACGAAGCCTACTACGTGCTTGGCGATTTAGACCGCCGACTTGATTATAGCTTGCAACTTTACCGATACGAAGAAATTAAAGAAGAAGCTTTCGAAAAATTGAAAGATTTGCAAAAACAAATGAAACGCGAAATAAAAAAATCGAAAAAAAAGTTTTAGTTCAACAAATTTCGGGGTTTTAATGAGGTTAGAAACAGGTAATAGTGGAAGTATAATAACATATAACGGTAAAACTCCAATAATTCATCCTACAGCTTTTATTTGTGAAGGTGTTAAAATTATTGGTGATGTGGAGATTGAAGAAAATGTTTCTGTTTGGTACAACACTGTCATCCGTGGTGATGTCCATTATATTAAAATTGGTGCTCGTTCGAATATTCAAGATATGTCTATGCTCCACGTCACAAACGATATTTTTCCGCTTGTAATAGAAGAAGATGTGTCGGTTGCTCATTCAGTTTCTCTGCACGGATGCACCCTTAAAAAGGGCTGTTTAATTGGGATTGGTGCTATCATTTTAGATGGTGCAATAGTAGGAGAAGGAGCTTTGGTTGCTGCCGGTGCTTTGGTGCGCGAAGGCTTCGAAGTGCCGCCCTACACTCTTTTCGCGGGGCTCCCAGGAAAAGTAGTTCGCGAACTCACTCCAAAGGAAATCGAACGCGTCAAAAACACACCAACAAACTATATGAAATATGTTGCTACCTACCGCGAACTTCTTGGGAAATAATAAATTACTGTTTATTTATGTCTCTGAATAAAATAGGCTGGTTCATTATTTGAAGCAGCCTATTTTAATGGCAAATGCGAAATAACCATACTTTTTTTTCTATCAAAACAAACTATTTTCTTCCTGTTTATATGATGTTCCTAAATGTTCGTATGCAAGTTTGGTTGCAGTGCGACCTCTTGGTGTTCGATTAATAAATCCTTGCTGAATAAGAAATGGTTCGTAAACTTCTTCAATTGTTCCGGGTTCCTCGCCAACTGATACTGAGATTGTGTTTATTCCTACTGGTCCTCCATTAAATTTGTAAATGATTGCTTGAAGTATCCTTTTATCCATTTCGTCCAGCCCATATTTATCAACATCAAGAGCTGATAATGCAAATTGGGCAATTTCTCGCGTGATCTTTCCGTCTCCTTTCACTTGTGCAAAATCACGTGTGCGTTTTAGCAAACGGTTCGCAATCCTGGGCGTCCCACGCGAGCGTTTAGCTATTTCCATTGCACCTTCTTCGTCAATTGGAATGTTAAGTATTTTAGCTGAACGCAGAACAACCACAAATAAATCTTTGCTGTCGTAATAATCAAGCCGATTAACAATACCGAACCGCGAACGAAGTGGGTCCGATAACAATCCTGCACGTGTCGTTGCTCCGATTAATGTAAACCTTGGAATTTTAATCTGTATTGTCCGTGCCGATGGTCCGCTATCAAGCATAATATCCAGCCGAAAATCTTCCATCGCTGAATATAGGTATTCTTCGACTACCGTCGACAGCCGATGTATCTCATCAATAAATAATATATCTCCTTCGGTCAAATTTGTCAGTAATCCAGCTAAATCTCCAGGTTTTTCCAGAACAGGTCCAGATGTTGTCTTAATATTTGAGCCCATTTCTCGGGCAATTATGTAACTTAATGTTGTTTTGCCAAGTCCGGGTGGTCCGGTAAGCAGAACGTGGTCTAATGCTTCTTTCCTTTGTAGTGCTGCTTTTATGAATACTTTTAGATTATCTACTATTTTCCTTTGTCCTATAAATTCATCAAATATAGCTGGACGCAATGTAATATCTAAATCATCTTCTTTGATTTTCAAAGGAGAAACAGTGTCTTTTGGGCGTTCTTTCAATTTTTATCCTCGCAATTTATCTTCTTGCTTCATTGTAAACATGTGCGTTAGTCGGGTCTAAGTATATTAAATTATCGAAAACTTTTCCGTCCGGATACCCTTTAAAAAGTGCTGCAAATTCACGCGATTTTGTATCAAAAAACATTTGCAGTAATGCGCTTGGGCCCACCATTCGCTTTTCTTTGAAATCAGCCATTTTGCCTATTGTCTGAGCAATGTTTTCGAGCGCCTTTAGTTTATTCTTTGCAAGCAAATCCATCCCATCTAAATATAATTCTGTTATCAGTTTGCGGAAATTATAATAACGAGGATCTGTCAGTTCACTGATTAGCGTATACTTTGTAAGTTCACCCGGTGCAGCGTATGTCCCCCAACCTTCAACTCCTTGATTTGCTCCAAGCAGCAGCACTTGCTTCGCTCGGTCGAATGCAATATTCCCATCAAGTTCTCCGTAGCTATCTAAATCCATCCCAATTATTAGCATCATATAAAAATCAATTATACTTGTTATTTCATCAAATCTATTAATATTGAAAGTTAAATTTGCTCCCTGCGAATACGTAAAAACCCATTTATTTTCGAGCAATCTCACTGCAACAGAGGTTGCTTCGGCATCGTCCAGCAGAGAACGGCGGGACACAATATACATCCTTGCCGAAAATCTGTTCCTATTGCCACCTGCCAGCACTATGTTTATATCCACAGGAATGCGTTCGCCTTCCCATTCAATATTTACAAATTGCTGGTTGTTAATATAATTCTGCAAGTCATTTTCCAGAGATGATACAAATATTCGCTTCTCCGGGTCAACTTGCTCCATATTGACGTTTACAGTTGCTTTTATTTCCTGAGAAATCAAGTTGTTAAATAAGAAAAATGAGCATATTAAAGTTAATAGTAATTTTTTCATCATTTCACCACTATTATTAAGATATTAACGAAATATAACTAATTATGTTAATCTATGCAAATTATTATGAAATGATAGATTGTTACTCAAATAAAATAATTTTAATATTAATCAGCATATTTTATAAAAATAAATTATTCTGTTGAAAAATTTTTTGTTTGATTTGTTTATTTCTACGATATTTGTATGATTATAAAAATTGATAATAATTATTGTTGTTATATATAGGTTTTAAAATGTTAAATTTAAATGATATAATTAAAGTATTTATTATTTCATTGCAAAATGAGGGCAAGCAATATTTCTTTGCATATCTACCAGAAATTTCAATAATTGCGCCTATATCATTGAGCAAAGAAGATGATGATTATGATGAAGAAGATGACTACGAAGAAGAAGAAGAAGAAGAAGATTATTATGAAGATAGTGAATACGAAGGGGATGAGTTCGATTTTGGTGACGATGAAGACGAAGAAGATTTTGATGATGAAGAGTTCGACTTCGACGAAGAAGAATTCGATTTCGACGAAGAAGATTTAGAATTCGACGAGGACGATATCGATTTCGACGAAGAAAATGATTTGTTCGAAGATGACGACGAATTAAGATAAGTTCCTCTAAAATATATTAGCAATTTGGTTGAAATGAAGAACTTCAGGGTTCTTCATTTCCATTTTATGAGAAACCAATTCTGCATATTATTTCTTTTGATACTTTTTTCAAATTATCTGTATTCACAAAATATAGATAATTTCGAATTAGAGAAATTTCTTGTTCAATTCTCCTCGGAAGATGAACTCACTGATGTTATCGAAACACTCGAATATTACTTTTCAAATCCAATCAAACTCTACAAAGCTCGTGCGGATGCTCTTACTGTTCTGCCAAACATTGATTATTATACTTCTTCAATAATTGTTGAACGTTTTAATAATAATCCCAAATTATCTTATAATACACTTTTCGACGGCTTAGAACTTTCCGACATTCAGCAAAAAATCTTGATGAAAACAACCAACCGGGACACAATTTTGCCTAATAGATTTTCTTCCGATTACAGAGTTCGCAGCCAAGAACGATTTGAAACTGTTCGCGGATTAGAGGAAAAGAAATACCTCGGAAATAAATACAATATTTATCAGAAATTTCAAGCAAATTACTCATATTTCCAACTTCAAGCAATTGGAAATAAAAATTTAGGAGAAATATACTTATTTGATTTTTATTCAATCGGAGCAAAATATCAAACTGATAAATTCAAATTGATTGTTGGTGATTTCACAGCTGCTTTCGGTTGCGGTAATACGCTTTGGCAATCATATCCTATTGGCAAAGGTGGCGATTTTATTCGCTCTGCTGTGCCTTATAAAAATTCAATTAATCTTAACACTTCAACTATGCGAACAAACTTTATGCGTGGCGTTGCTCTGGAATACAATTTCAATCGCCTATGGCATAATTTTTCCCTGACAGCCTTTATCTCAAACACCAAACGTCCTGCAAATGTTGATACAGCAAAGAAAGTTGCCACTTCTATTTATACCACTAACTACTTCCGCACAAAAACTGAAATAAACAAAAAAGATGCTCTTGGAGAAAATTCTTTAGCAGTGAATTTCGCTTATAATTACAAAAAAATTACTCTCGGTGCTACTTATTTCTCTATCAACTACGATTATCCGCTTAAAAGCTCTTCCAGCAATGCCTTCGAAGGTTCATACTCAGATATTATTTCTCTATATGCTCTTTATACTATTCGGAATATAAGTTTGGGCGGAGATTATTCTCTCTATTCACGAGAATTCCCTGCTATAAAACTTTATAACATAATCAAACTAAATAATATCGACTTTGCTTTGCATTACAGAAATTACCATTCAAATTACAGAAGTTTTTGGGGATATAATTTTGGTGAAAGTTCTATTCCTGCAAACGAAGAAGGTCTCTATCTAGCCATTTCTGCTAAGCTAAGCAAAAACCTCAAAACAGAGGCTTATTTAGATTTATACCGTACTCACACCCGTACCTATTCTGTGCAAAAACCAATCAAAGGTGTTGATTATTCAGTAAAACACTTGTACGAAAACAAACTGCTCGGCTCATTTTTCCTGAAAATCAAATCAGAAGCCAAGACTGACGGATTTAAGCCAAATGGAGCAGCAAGTCAAGTGATTTACACTCTTCGTCGTAACGAAGTTCGTTTTGAATACGAACGTAGAATAATGAAAAATTTAACACTCACAACTCGATTTGATGCAACTGATGTTTCTTTTGAACAGAAAAAAAATAATGAAAAAGGTTATGCGGCTTATTTGCAAATAAGTTACGATGTGCTGAAAAATCTCTCACTTGTAGTAAGAACTTCTTTTTTCAACACTGATAGTTATTCTTCAGCTATTTGGCATTATGAATATAGAATGCCAACGTCCGTGTATACAAATCCCCTCTACGACGAAGGAAATCGCCTGTTGATTCGCCTATATTATTCGCCATTCAGGAATATAAAGTTGTATTTAGCTTATACAAGACTGGAAAAACCTAAACTTGATAAACTTGGAAGTTCTTACGACCAAATAAAAAGCAACAAAGACAACAGAATTTTTTTACAAATTAATATTAATTATTCTGAA
The DNA here is from genome assembly GCA_937127445.1 of Eximiradius sp. Lineage (GTDB taxonomy): Bacteria > Bacteroidota > Ignavibacteria > Kapaibacteriales > UBA2268 > JAKIZO01. The sequence goes on from CAKZLY010000004.1 coordinate 14,748, forward strand.
TAAATTTTTTATATATTATCAATAATTTATATTGAAATTTATTATTCCTTTTATATCTTTGTATTTTATGGGAAATTGTATTTACTTTATTAACAAATCGGAGACTTAAATGGCAGAAGAAAAGAAATTTGTACCCTTTGTCCCTTCCGATAGCAATATGGCAGAGATGACAGTTCGTGCGCTTATTCTTGGTTTAATAATGGCTGTAATTCTTGGAGCTGCGAACGCTTATCTCGGTCTGAAAGCAGGTATGACAATTGCTGCAACTTATCCGGCTGCTGTCATCGGAATGGCATTGCTCAAAGCAATGCGTGGCTCGATTTTAGAAGAAAACTTTGCCAGAACTGTCGGCTCGATTGGTGAGTCAGTCGCTGCCGGTGCTATTTTCACTCTCCCTGCATTCTTTATCGCAGGCATCTGGAAGCCGTTCTTCACTACTTCGAATTATATTACGGCTTCGCTTATTTTAGTTTTCGGCGGTATTTTAGGTATTATGTTTGTTGCTTTGCTTCGCCGTGTTATGGTCGAAGACAAAGAATTGCCTTATCCCGAATCAGTTGCTGCTGCTGAAATCCACAAATCAGGTCAAAATGCTGGCGGAAATAGTAAGTTTCTCTTCGGTGCTATGGGACTTGGTGGATTAATTAAACTTTTAGGTGAATTCAAAGTGTTCCCAACTATCTGGGAAAAATTTGTTGCATTTGGTAAACAAACCGTAACCGGTACAAACTTTACTGGTCAGGGTGGTCTTTTGCTTAGTAGTCCCGCTGTCTCTCCTGCTTATATGGGTGTGGGGTATATCATTGGTCCGAAGCTTGCTGCTTTAAACTTTAGTGGTGGGCTTATGGCTTGGGGATTGCTTACCCCAATTATTTACTACTTTATCGCTCCATATTTAGACTTACAGCAATGGGCAGTGCTTCTCACCCAAACTCGTGGATGGGATTTATCTGTTGCTACTGAAAGAGTAAATAATCCAATGTTCCAGATGACAGAAGTCTGGAAATACATTGTTCGTCCAATCGCTATCGGTGGTATGCTCGTTGGTGCTGGCTATACTTTATTCCGTATGAGAAAAAGCCTTTCAACTGGTATTGCTCGTTCCGTCTCTGATGTAAAAAAAGCAGCTACCGGCGGTTCCACTATTACCGATAGAATAGATAGAGATATTCCTTTCAATTGGATAATGGTTGGTATCGCTATCGTTGCTATTGCTACTTTTTCAATCACTTTCTTCATTTTCAATACTTCAGTCTTGGTAGCTATTGTTTCTGCTACTTTGCTTATTATTTTAGCTTTCTTCTTTGCAGCTGTTTCGGGTTACCTTGTTGGTATTATGGGGTCTAGCAATAACCCAATTTCCGGTCTGACGCTTACCGCACTTGTCCTTACTGCTGTTATTTTAGTTGCACTTGGAGTAACAGCAGAAACTGGTGGTGTCGCTGCTGTGCTTGGAGTTGCTGCAATAGTTTGCGTTTCGGCAGCAGTTGCTGGCGAAATGTTGCAAGACCTGAAGGCAGGACATATTCTCGGCGGTACTCCTTGGAAAATGCAGCTTGGCGATATTGTCGGTGTCCTCCTATCAGGTGTTGTTATGTTTATGGTGCTTTCTTTCCTCAATGATGGTGATATTGCAAAAGGTTTGAAAGAAGGATACGAAGGTGGTTTCGGTAGCAAATCGCTTGCTGCTCCACAAGCAAGCCTTATGGCAATACTATCGAAAGGTATTGTTGGCGGTCAGATGGCTTGGCCTCTGATTATCGTCGGTATGCTTATGGGGTTTGCCTTTATTTTTATGCAGGTTCGCAGCCCGATGCTTGTTGCTGTTGGTATGTATCTCCCGCTCGAAACAACCTTTGCAATTTTTATCGGCGGTTTGATTAAAGGTATCGTCGAAATGGTTAACGAAAAACGTGGATATAACAACTATCAAAAAGCTCGTGTTGAAAACGTCGGTGTGCTGCTCGCTTCCGGTTTGATTGCGGGCGAAGCCCTTATGGGACTTATTTTTGCAGGATTCGCTGTGTTTGATATGTTCGCTCCTGCTATTTTCCCAGGTTCTTCGTTCATTATTAGTTTGTTTGTTATTTTATTCGTTGCTTACGTGCTTGTTGGTATTCCTGTGCGTAAAGCTGGCGATCCTAACGAACCTGCTTCACCATCTGGAATGTAATTATTCCTATAAATATATCAAAGGGGCTGCCAGTAAAGCAGCCTCTTTTTTTATTCATTCTTATGTTTAAATAATAAAGGACAACTCTATATTATGTGGTTCCTATTTGCTTAGCTCATTAATTAGATAGTTATTGTTCCGTAGTGTGTATGCAGAATAGGATTATTCTATTAACATTTAAAAACAAATAAATGCAAAATTTACAGTTATATAAACTATGCATTTATAATTTTGATTTTTGTAAATTTAAAGGTAGAGACCGAAATATACAAGTGCTTCTAAGCAAGTGAAATACCTAATCGAACATTATTTCATAACAATTCTTTTTCTTACATACCTTTCCTGTCCTATGCGAACTTCTGCAATATAATCGCCTGACGGCATAAGCCGTCCGTTGTCGTCACGCCCGTTCCAGGTAATTGTGTAATTTCCCGGTGATTGCACTCCTTTGAACAAAGTAGCAACCGCTATTGCTTGGATTGAGTACACCACTATTTCTACATCAGCAGTAATCGCTAATGAGTACTTTATTGTTGGCGAAACGTCCTCGACTATTCCCAGAAACTTTCCAATTGTTTCAAAATCAATTTTTGCTCCGTATGGCGAGTATGTCCGAACAAATGGAACATACATTGAATTCATTATGTTTATCTCGCGCAAAGTCTTTTCGACTTCGCTCGGTAAAAAAGCTTCTTCTGGCATTTGCTCTAATGACCTGAGTGCAGAAACCCACGGATTTTTGCTCCCCTCACTCAATAAATAACGCCAGAGAGGCTCGGACAGTTCCAAATCAAGACGTGCTCTTATTGAAAAAGGAATTTGCATATCCAATGCCTTCTTAAATGCACTATCTTGTTCCGGCAGATAAACTTTTCGTGAGCTTCCCGGCAATGCTGCATCTGTTGTATCAGTATCAAAGGAAAATAACTTGCTATTTTCAATGCATATTAATAACAAAGTTAGAAATATTAATTTTTTCAGCATTAGTATTCAAAATATTTAGCAATACAAACTTTAAATTAATTCTTTTTTTTATATTATTAAAATTTTATTAAAGATTAAGCAATTTTATAATCTTTTCTTTGTTGAACTGCCTTATTTCGCCCGAGTCAAATCCCTCAATATTTAATTTCTCTATCGAAAAACGCACTAATCGCAATGTTGGATAACCAATTTTAGCTGTCATTTTTCTAACCTGTCGGTTTTTCCCTTCCGTAAGCGTTATCGAAAGCCACGTTGTTGGAACGTCTTTCCTGAATCTAATTGGCGGCACCCGTTCTGGCAAATTCGGTTCTCTATCCAATACTTCGACAATCGCAGGTAGTGTGCGATAGGGTATTCCATCAATATTAATTTCAACACCATTCGACAATTTTACTAAATCATTTTGCAATGGAATGCCCTCTACTTGAACGTAATATGTTCGCCGATGACGATACCTTGGATTTAGAAGCTTTCTATTTAGTGCTTTGTCGTTTGTGATAATTAGTAGTCCTTCGCTATCGTAATCGAGCCGACCAACAGGATAACAATCTTTCGGAAAATTAAAAAGCGACAGACACGCTCGTCCGTCGCTCGAAGTAAATTGTGAAAGAACACGATAAGGCTTATAAAACACAAAATATTTTTTCTCTGCTACATTCCGCACCATCTGTCGCCAGCATCTCCAAGGCCAGGTAAAATATACTTCTTATCGTTTAGCTCTCTATCAAGTGCGGCAGTAATTATCTTTACATCAGGGTAATTTGTTAGTATATTCTCAACTCCTTCCGGGGCAGCAATTATACTGCATACTGTAAAATTGTTCGCACCTTCCAACTGTAAACGGTTTATTGCTGATATTACCGAACTCCCTGTTGCAATCATCATCTCGAGTATGATAAACCTTGTTTGTTCAACAAAATTTGGTGCAGAAAAATAATACTCGTTTATTGAAAAATCCTTTTCATTTCTCGACAACCCAACAAAAGATATTTTTGCCGAAGGCATAATAAAATTAAATGCTTCGAGCAATGCAAGCCCTGCTCGAAGAACAGGAACAAGCACAATGTCGCTTATTATTTCTTTACCCTGGTATTTTTCGAGAGGGGTTTCGATACTTTTTTCGATTAATGGCAAATCAGAAAATGCTTCTAATGCCAAAAAATGCGCAATTACATTTGCTGAATGCCTGAAATCTGCATTACCTGTATTTTTATTTCTTAACACTGTTATATTATGCTCAACTATCGGGTGATTGATTAGTTTTATCATATCTATTCCACACTTTCCTTTTCTTCAACTTCATCACTCATTAATACTTTTTCTAAATCAAGTAATATCAATAATCGACCCTCCAATTTAGCAATTGAATTAATAAAATCTGAGCTTATTCCACTTACCATCGGCGGTGGTGGTTCAGTTATGTTTTTGCTAATTCTTAATACTTCACTAACGCTATCGACTATGAAGCCAACAACTTTTCTGTCTTCTTCGATTACAACAATTCGTGTGTCCTTCGTATATGGTGTTTCTAACAAATTAAGCCGCCGACGCATATCAATAATTGGTATTACCTTGCCACGTAAATTGATTACACCAATTACATAATTCGGTGTATTCGGCACTCGTGTGATATCCACCATTCTTATTATTTCCTGCACCTTGATAATATCAATGCCAAATTCTTCATTGGCGATTCGAAAACTTACAATCTGAATTAATTCTTCTGCTACTTCATTCGCTTGTAAATGAATATTTTGTACTTCGTCCATCATTGAGACACCTTTATTAATATGTAACATTTTTCGGTATAGTGAAACTGATTGTTGTTCCTTCGTTTAATTTACTTTCAATGAAAAACCGTCCACCCATTTTCTCAATATATTCTTTGCACAATAACAAACCTAATCCACTCCCTTTTTCGCCTTTTGTCCCAGCAGTTGTTGATGATATACCATCGCTCAAAATTTTTGCAATCATTTCTTCTTGCATTCCCACTCCTTGGTCCTGTATTGACAGAACGTAGCAAATATCATTCATTTCGCAATCTTTAAGAGTTACTTTTATCTCACTTCCTTCGTACGAAAACTTGATTGCATTCATCAGCAAATTGCGAATTATCGTTTGTATTACAAACTCATCGAAGTATCCTTTGGCATTTGGATTTACCTCATTGATAATCTTTATCTCTTTATTATCGGCATTTGGTTTTACAATATTAATACATTTGTCGACAAAAAAGAAAATATTATTTAGTTCTGGTGAATAATCGAACCCTTTTCTTTGTAAGTTTGCCCATTGCAATAAATTTTCGAGCAACTCAAAAGTCTGATTTGTTGCTGAACGTGCCAGCTGGACTTGCTTTTTCAACATTTCAATCGTAGCCGCATCGGTTATTTCTGTGCTTTGCAAGATCTGATGTATAGTATCTAATAACAACCTTATTCCTGCAATCGGATTCCTTAAATCGTGTGCAAGAATAGAAATAAATTTGTCTTTTGCAGTATTTGTTTTTATTAATTCTTCTTCTGAACGAATTAGCTTCTCGTTCAGTTCTGTAAGTTTTCTCGACTCCTCTACCATTTGTTCGTTAAGTGATTTTAATTCATAATTAGCATCTTCTAAATATTTAAGCGCTTTGTTCAATTCCTCGGTTCGTTTTTCTACTTTTTTCTCCAAGGTTTCATTTAATTCTATAAGTTCTTGCTGGTATTTCTTCTCATTTGTAATATCCACGATGAATAATACAAATTGTTGGTTAACGCCTTCACTGAACAATTTTGCTTGAACAAATGCAATTACTATACTGCCGTCGCTCGGTACAAATTCCCACTCAAAGCTCGAAACCAGTCTCTTCTCGAATGAGACTTGAATTTTGTTTTTAAAAGTTTCTACTAATTCACCATTATTTTTTTTACTGAAAAAATTAGATATATCCTGATTAATAAGCATTTCTCTTGTGGTTGCGAACAAATTTGAGCATGCAGGGTTACATTCAGCAATGATGCAGTTTTCTAATATCATCACTCCAACTGGACTCGTTTCGAATAAATCAGAATACTTTTTCTTTTGGTTTATTATTTCAATTTTCTGCTGCTCAATTTCTTTCAAATATTTGTTTATTTCATCAACAAGGAATTGGATTTCGTCGTCGGTTCTAATAATGATTTCTTTTGTAATGCCTTTGCTCAAATTTTCTTGAATTTGATTGACTGCATTTACAATTGGATAAGATAACCTTTTGCTAAAAATATTAGATAGAATGAAGCCAACAATAACAATAAATATTGCAGTAAAATATGATGAAATCTTCATTATTTCTATGCTTTCATAAGCGTCTTTCGAATAACCTGATGCTACCACAATCCAGTTGAAAACAGGAACTTTCTCGAAAAAAGCAATCTTTTGGTAAGGTTTTTCTTCATTTGGGTTTTGCCATTTGTATTCAACTAATCCACTTGGATTATTAATCATATGTTTGACAAATCCGCTTTCTCTACCTGTTTCAGAAAAAATATCATAATACTTGGGCATAAATGGGTGAATGAGAGCTTTCCCTGTTGAATCTAAGATATAAACATATCCTGTTTTAATTACTTTAAGCGATAATACCATCTCTCGGAGTTCATCTATATTCAATAAATCGTTAAATTCCTCCCTATAGCTTGAAACTGAAATAATCCAATCCAAAGGTTCAAAGTAAGTCATATACAAGGCTTTAGGTCTTTCTTTCTTTTCTCCGGGATTTTTCCAATCGTACTCAATGTAACCTTCTTTCTCAGCTATCTGTTTCCGAACAAAGTTATATTCGGATACATTTTTCCCGACCAATTCCTTATACGGATGAAGTTCCAATACGCCTTTTGAGTTCAGAACATAAGGATAGCCGGAAACTCCCACCTTTTGAGTTAATAAATAATTATATACTTTATCGTTAAATTCTGCATAAGAAATGCTACCACTTTTGTAGAGGTTGTAATAATGAGAAGTAATTTCCTTATTTTTATCAGCAATAGCTTTTAAATGATTTTTTATTACAACAGTAGCTGAATTATAAATCATTGCTGAAATAATTTTTGTAGTATTATGAAGCTCACTTTTCGTTTTTTCCTTTGCTGATGGAATAGCAATCAGATTTACAATAAGTATTATTATTGCAGATACAGGCAAAGTTGCAATTAAATAACTAATTAGTAGTCTTTTATATATAGGTTTTTTAATATGTTTTATTGTTTTTGACATTCGATTTAAAACATTGATATCAGTGTTAGAATATCTTAATTAAATTTGATGTATAAACAAAATATTTATTTTATTCCGATTATAAAAATTATCAAAAAAATATTAAATATTATAAATATGAAAAAATATGACCTTACAAAATTTATCCAAGCCCAAGCAACTTCTTACGAAATCGCTCTTTCTGAAATAAAATCAGGAAAGAAAAAATCTCACTGGATGTGGTACATTTTCCCTCAAATGCGTGGACTTGGCGAAAGCCAAATGTCCCATTTCTACGGGATAGAAAGCATTTACGAAGCAAAAGCCTATCTGGAAAATGAAGTTTTGAGCAAAAGATTAATCGAAATATCATGCGAACTTCTGAAACTTAGAACCAATGACCCTGTCGAAATTTTTAGTCCCATTGATGCAATAAAACTTCGCTCCTCGATGACGCTTTTCTCCTGTGTCGAAGGTGCTCCCGATGTTTTCAAACAAGTTCTCGAAAAATACTTTTCTGGTGAAGTCTGTTTGAAAACAATTGATTTAATTAATTTGAAAAAAAATGATATTCTTACATAATTGTTCAATATATTTTGGTAGTTCATTATGAAAAAACTACTGTTTTCGCTGATTCTAACCTCTTTATTTCAGTATTTTGCTTTTCCTCAAACTGAAAGCAAACTCCTTCGCTACCCGAATACCTCCAAAAACGAGGTTGTTTTCTCCTATGCAGGCAATATATGGATTGCTCCGATAACAGGTGGAGTTGCACGTAAACTTACAAGCTCCTCGGGTCTCGAACTTTATCCAAGATTTTCTCCCGACGGCAGGCAAATAGCTTTTGTCGGTGAATATGATGGCAACCCTGATATCTATATTATGCCCTCGACCGGTGGAGAACCACGCCGTATCACTTATTCACTTGATATGCCCGATGTTGCGGAACGTCAGGGACCAGCCAAAATCATAATGCAATGGACAAACGACAACAAATATATTCTTTACCGCAGCCGTGAGAAAAGCTGGAATGTCCTTTCCGGTCAACTTTTCATTGCACCAATTGATGGTGGTTTACCTACTGAACTACCACTTGCCCGAGCTGGCTTTGCAAGCCTTTCCCCAGATGGTGAGCGAATTGCTATGAACCGAATTTTCCGTGAATACCGCACCTGGAAACGCTATCGCGGTGGACAGGCTGATGATATTTGGATTTACAATTTTAAAACTAAATCTCTCGAAAATATATCAAACAATCCAGCTCAGGACATAATTCCTATGTGGGTTGGAAATAAAATCTATTACCTTTCGGACCGCGACAAAGTTATGAACTTGTTCTGCTATGATTTGAACACTAAACAAACAAAAAAAATTACCAATTTTACTGAATTCGATGTTAAATTCCCCTCTCTTGGGGCAGAACATATCGCTTTCGAAAATGGTGGTGAAATTTATATCTTGAAAACAGAAAACGATTACCTTCAAAAACTCGACATTTATGTATATGACGATAATAGCGATTTTCGACCAGGTTTTGTTGATGTCCGAAAATACATTACTAACGCTTCAATTTCTCCTGATGGAAAATCTGCTTTGTTCGTTGCTCGTGGCGATATCTTTGTTGTACCCGCAAAAAACGGATATCCTAAAAATCTCACTAACACCAATGGAATTCACGAACGAAATGCCAAATGGTCGCCAGATGGTCGATGGATAGCCTTCATTAGTGACGAAACCGGCGAAGACGAAATCTATATTATGCGACCCGATGGAACTGAAAAAACACGCCTTACAAACGATGGCACCTCTTACCGCTGGGAACTCGAATGGTCCCCCGACAGCAAAAAAATTCTCAATTCTGATAAATTAATGCGATTATTTTACGTAGATGTAGAAACAAAAAAAGTTACTCACATTACTAAATCGAAAATATGGGAAATCCGCGATTTCGGTTGGTCGCCCGATAGCCGATGGGTTGTTTATACTGATTTAGTCAATAATTACACGCCAGTTCTTAATTTGTATTCATTGAATGACAGTAAATCTTATCAAATCACAAATGAGTTCTTTGAGTCAAATGGTGCTGTCTTCTCGCCCGACGGCAAATATTTATTCTTCGTCTCTAAAAGGACATTCAATCCTACAACTGGTTCTTTTGAATATAACTTTGTCTACAATAATCTCGAAAAAATTTATGGCATCGCTTTAAGTTCAAATATTCCAAATCCTTTAATCAAATTCGAAGATTACGTCAAAACTAATGAAGATACTACCGCCAAACCTAAGAAATCAACAAAAAAATCATCTAAAATCGCAAACGAAAACGAAGACTTAATCTCTATCGATTTGAACGGTATTTCTAACAGGATTTTCGAATTTCCTATGCCTGCTGCTTCATATTCTTCTATTTATGCTGATAAAAATTGCATATATTACATAAGATACCACAATAACAATTCAACCCTATTTAAATTCGATTTAGAAAAATGCGAAGAATCAAAAGTTGGTGATTTCTCTCAATTCGATATATCAAGAGATTTTAAATCAATTTTGATAAAAAGCAAAGATGATTATTATATTGAAAAATTGAAAGAAAATCTTACTCCGAAAGATGGGAAACTTGATTTGTCCGATTTAAAAATATTCATTGACAAACGAAAAGAATGGAAGCAAATTTATGACGAAACCTGGCGACAGATGCGAGACTTCTTCTATACTCCCAATATGCACGGAGTTGATTGGGCTGCCATTAAGAAGAAATACGAAGTTCTTCTTCCTTATATTTCTCATAGAGCCGATTTAACATATGTCCTTGGAGAAATGATTGGTGAACTAAATGCCGGACACGCATATGTTGGCGGTGGCGATATACCAAAAGTTGAACCTATTGGAATTGGATATCTAGGTGCTGACTTGGAATTTGACGAAAAGACTGGTTTCTACAAAATCAAAAAAATATTAGAAGGTCAAAACTGGGACGAAAATCGCCGTTCTCCTCTTACCGAGCCTGGAATTAAAATAAAAAAAGGAGATTATATTCTTGAAATTGATGGTATTCGACTATCAAAAGAAATTACTCCATATCATGCATTGGTCGGGAAAGACAACAAATTTGTTACCATACGTTATAATTTCCGTCCTACAATTGAAAATTCACAAACAACTGTTGTAAAAACACTTCCTCGCGAAACATCGCTGCGTTACTATAATTGGGTCGAACGCAACCGCCGATTTGTTGATAGTGCCACCGGCGGGCGTGTCGGTTACGTGCATATCCCCGATATGATGCCCGATAACGGACTGAACGAGTTCGTTAAATACTTCTACCCGCAAGTTCGCAAAGAAGCGCTAATCATAGACGACCGTTTCAATGGCGGCGGTAATGTATCCTCGCTGATTATTGAACGCCTTCGCCGAATCCTTGCTGTAGCACGCAATGCACGAAATCAAGAAATGGTTTTCACTACTCCAAGTGCTGTCATGACTGGTCCTATGGTTATGCTAATCAACGAACAATCTATGAGCGATGGCGATTTGTTCCCATACCAGTTTAAACTTATGGGATTAGGCAAACTCATAGGCAAACGCACCTGGGGCGGTGTCATTGGTATTCGCGGAAGCCTCCCATTCCTCGATGGTGGTTATCTTAATAAACCTGAGTTCGCTAACTTTGGACGCGATGGATCGTGGATTTTGGAAGGTGTTGGGATGGAACCTGATATCGAAATTGAAAACAATCCAGGATTAGAGTTTGAGGGCATAGATACTCAACTAATTAAAGCAATTGAAATTATTTTAGAAGAAATCAAAACAGACACTAAACCAAAAATTCCTAAAGTCCCAGATTATCCGATTAAAAACTAATATTTTAAGGGCGACTATATTTTATCTTTTTATTAATCATAATATTGCACGAAAGTCTCTCAAATAAAGAAATAAACACGCTCGCTTCTGTGGGCGTGTTTTTATTTTTTCTTTTTTAAATGTTAGAATTATAAATAAAATTGAAAAAAATATTTTAAAATTTCAAAATATTTTTTAAATTAATTAATGAAATGAACTTAATTGATAAAAATAGTATTAAAAAGTTCGTTTCTTAATTACGACAATGGTTAAGTTTTTATAAATTTTAGAGGGGATGACATGATTAAATCCTTCACGCGATTTATTTTAATCGCTCTTTTGTTCGTTGTTGGGTATTCTCTAAATGCTCAAGTCATTGTTCAAACATCTCAAGACACTGCTACTTACACATCATTGAAATTAGCCTTCGATGCAATTAATGTCGGTGCTTTTACTGGCAATATTGAAGTGCTAATTGATGATAATCTTGTAGAGACCGATCCACCCGTGCTAAAAGCTTCTGGTGTCGGTAGTGCAAATTACACATCAGTTGTAATTTTCCCTACAAGTGAATACACTATCTCAGGCAGTATCGGCAGCTACAAAGCAATTATTATTCTCGAAGATGCCGATAACGTTACTATCGATGGGCGTGTAAACCGCACTGGTAATTTAAATGGGCTGACAATACAAAACACAGCCACATCCAATGCTGCTGGAATATGGGTAGCTCGCTCAAGTTCTGGCAACGGCGCTAATAATGTTACCATCAGAAATGTAAATGTAATTGGTGCCTCTGCTTCGACAAGCTCCATTTTCGGCATAGTTTCCGGATTGTATTCCACATCTTCTTTCACTTCTGCTGGAACTAATAATACTACGAAAATACTTAATTGCAACGTCTATAGAGCATACTATGGTATACGTATTTATGCCAGCTCTTCTCCAAGAGCAACAGGAATTGAAATACGAAACAATAATATTGGGAATAATGCCACTGCTGGCGACGGCTGTTATTATGGCTACTATACCTATTACACCGAGGGATTGATAATGGATAACAACAAATTATCAATCAATTCATCAAGTGCTTGTTATTCATATTATATATACTATGCTAATAATTCTGTTATTACAAATAACACTGTTGAAAATACTACAACTGGTTCTACCTTATATGGCTACTATACACCATATTTGACTAACAGTCTGTTGGAGAACAACTCCATTAAGAATTCCGTTTCAACTGCATTTTACGGTGTTTATCTAACTTCTACCTCAACTGGAAATACATTTAATAATTGCGAAATTTCAAATATTTCCGGCTCTTCCACAATGTATTGTTGGTATGTTCTTGGCACAAGTGCAAACAATACATTTAATAACTGTACAATAAAGAATATTTCGAACAGTTCAACATCAGCTTTAGCAGCAATTTATAACTCCTCTGGCTCAAACAATGACTATAATGGATTGAAAATAAGTAATATACAAGGAAATGCCAATGTCTACGGTATTTATCTCGCAAGTGCTGCCAACACAACTGTTCGTAATTGCGAGATAACAAACATTTCCACTGGTTCAGCAAGCACAACAACCTCTGCATATGGTATATATGTCTCTTCTTCTTGTGATCAATCACGCTTTATTAATAATTCGATTTCTAGGATATTCGATGCTGTTAACAAAACTTCGTTCCAGTATATCCCATCTGGTATTATGCTCTTTGGTAGTATTAATCATCAAATTTATAACAACTCAATAAATATTTATGGGAATAAAACAGTTTCTGGTTCTACTCAAGGTTTCTCTGCTGGTATTGCTTTGAACACATCTGTTACTGGCTGCGACATACGAAACAACTCTATTGTTAACACTCAAATAAATTCCGTTGCTTCTTCTAAATCTTTTGCAATTTACTTTGGAGCAGATGCGCCATTCAATTCTGGAACAGTAAATTACAACAATTATTTTGTATCTGGAAGTAATGCCGTTCTTGCTGGTATTGGATCTACAGATTTCACTAATTTGACAGCATTTAAAAATAGAGATACACTAAAAAACACCAATTCCATTAGCGTAAATCCTCTTTACAACTCAAATACTAACTTGCGACCTTACTATGGCTCTCCACTTATTGCAGCTGGAACTCCTTTAAGCCTTGTAACTACCGACTTAGATGGCAATACTCGCTCAACAACTTCGCCTTCAATTGGTGCTTTCGAAATTGAAGGTGATTTTATCGCTCCTGAAATTGTATTCCAGCCAATTCTAAATACTACAAGCACGTCTAATGTTACACTTCTTGTCGGTATCTCTGACAATACTGCCGTGGACACAGTTAATAAGCCACGTCTATACTACCGAAAAAAGACAAACCTTAATACTTTCATCGATAATACTAACCAAACAAACGGATGGAAATACGTTGAGCCAATTTCTATTTCTGGTAATTCTTTTACTTTTGAAATAGATTATTCAAAAATATATGGTGGCGTTTATCAGGGAACTGCTATTGAGTATTTTGTTATTGCACAAGACATCAATAATCCCGCAAATGTAGCCGTCAGCGATGGTAAATTTACAGTTTCTCCTTCATCTGTCAATTTGACGATCTCTAATTTCCCTGTTGCTGTTACTTCAAACTATGTTATTGCTGCTCCATTATCTGGTGTAATTCAAGTTGGACAGGGTCAAACTTATACATCACTTACTAAACCGGGTGGCGTTTTCGAACTGCTACAACTTAGCGTTCTAACTGGGGATTTAGACATTCAGATTACTTCCGATTTGGAAGAAACAGGTCAAATCCCTCTCGAAGCCATTACTTCACAAGGCGGAAGCTATTTTATTAAGATTTATCCTACCGGTAATTATACAATTAGTGGGACAGGTGATGCAATAATTCGACTGGAAGATGCTGATAGAGTTATTATCGATGGCCGTGTTAATGCAACAGGTAATACACCTGCATTAACCATTGTTAATAACGGACCTGGTGCAGTCATCTGGCTTTACCGAGGTGATAAATTTAGTGCAAATGGTGCGAGAAACAACACTATTCGCTATTGTAATATTGTCAGTAGCAATCCTTCTTCAGCAGGTTATTATGGTATTGTGCTTAGCGGTAAAGCGTCTCTTACAAGTGGTGCTGCTGGTAACATAGATAATGTAATTGAATATAACAATATTTATCGTGCCTATTTTGGTATTCGTGCTTACGGTGCTTCGGATGGTTATCTAACTGGTTTAAAGATTCGCAATAATAACTTTGGGAATAATCTAACAGAAGGGGATGGTCTTTATTACGCTATTTACACATATTTTTGCGACTTCCCCGAAATTACAGACAATAATATCCTATCAAATTCATCTTCTGTTCACTATGGTATGTATGTCTATTATTGCAACAATGCTCTTATTCAAGGGAATTCAATTCAATCGACATCCACTTCTACTTTCTATGCTATTTACGTCGGATACAACAATAATTCATTAGTTACTGAAAACGAAATTTCCAATACTTCGTCAACAACAATATACGGTAACTATTTATACTACTGCAATAATTCAACGTCAAGCAACAATTTGATTCAGAATAATATTTCTTCTTCCGCTCAATATCTTATTTATTCATATTATGGTTCTGCAAATACTATAACAAACAACAAAATATTAAATAATCAGGGCGGTTCTTCTGTTGCTTATGGTGTTTATGTTTACTATCACTCTAATGGGATAGTAACAAATAACATAATTAAAAATTTGAGCTCCACTACCACTGCAAATGGGATTTATGTTTACAATAGTTCCTCGAATATTACTAATGCCCTTATAGCAAATAATACAATTCAAAATTTATCTAATTCAAGTGCAACAACAGGTATTGCTGGTATTGATCTCTATTATGCTCATCAAACAAAACTGTATAATAATGCAATCAGTGGTGTTTCTAAAACATCTGCAACGACTGATCCACTTTACATTCCTGCTGGTATTAGAATTCGCTATGGAACTGATATTCAAGTTTATCATAATACTGTTCATATCACAGGTGATTTTTCTAATGTTGGTGGTGATTTAAATTCAGCTGCCTTAGTAATTAACTACAGTACTGCAACTGCGTGGAATGTTAGAAATAATACATTTTCAAATAATGCCGTAGCAACACCTAACTCTGAATCCTACGCAATTGTTATTCCTGACGCGGCAAGTTTGACAAATTCTATTATTGACTACAATAATTATTATGTATCTGGCAGTAATGGTGTATTGGGTAATTTTGCTGGTGTTGATAGACCAACTTTAGTACTTTGGAAAGCTGCTACTAATCAAGATCAAAATTCAATGAATTTTGCACCAGTATTTAATAGTGATATCGATGTGATTCCTTTTACAAACGCATTTATGGGTCTTGGTACTCCAATCGCTGCTGTTACAACAGACTTATTCGGTAATACACGTTCAACAACTGCACCAGCAATAGGCGCCTTCGAAACTTTTGGTGATTATGTTCCTCCGACAATCAATTTATCTTTGCTTGGTCACACAGTATCTACTGGTAATAGATCTACAACTGCTGTTATTAATGACTTAAGTGGTGTGAGCACGGGTGCTTACGCTCCACGAATTTATTTCAAGAAAAAGACAAATGCGAATACTTATGTTGATAATACACCTGCTACAAATGGTTGGAAATATACAGTTGCAACAGGTACTGCGCCTAATTTCTCCTTTACAATCAACACTGCACTAATTCACGGTGGAGTTTCTGTTGGTGATGAAATCGAATATTTCGTAGTTGCTCAGGACAACTCTGCTGTTCATAAGGTTGCATTATCTCATGGTGAATTTACTACTGAACCATCAAGTGTTCAACTTGTTGCTGCAAACTTCCCAATCAAGAGATTGTACGTTTCTTATAAAGTTAAACCCCAAGTTGCTGGTATTATTGAAGTTGGCGCCGGAAAACAATTTGAAAACCTAACAGGTATGAACGGAGTATTCGCATATATCAACAATAGAGTTCTTTCTGGCAATTTACATATTAAACTCACATCTGATTTAGTTGAACCAGGCACAATTCGTTTGCAGGAAATACCATCTGATGCAACAACTCCTTACACTATTTATATTTATCCAACTACTGAAATTGAAATTTCCGGCCCTGCTCAGAACGCTCTAATTACATTCGAAGATGTTGATAACCTTGTATTTGACGGAAGAATTAACATGACTGGTACCGAAAATGCTGTTACTCTTGAGAATACCCAGTCCTCGCAAGCTGTCCTTTGGATTAAGAAAGGTACTCTAAGTACAAGTAATGGGGCTAATAATGTTACAGTTAGGAATTTAAATATTATTGGTCCATCGAGCACCTCTACTTGCTATGGTATCATTGTAGGTGGGGGAACAAGTATTTCAGCTGCTGGTGGTAATAGAAACGTTCAATTACTATACAACAATGTTTATAGATCTTACTATGGCATACGTGTTTATGCTTCCTCTGCTGATAAATCTTTTGGAACTAAAATTAAATTTAATAGCTTTGGTAATAATGCAGCTCCAAATGATGGGCATTACTATGCTCTTTATGTTTATTATGCTGATAGCACCGAAATAACACATAATACATTCAAAGTTAGTACAACCAGCACTATCTATAACTTGTATTGTTATTATTCTAACAACACCTTTGTTTATTCGAATACATTCGCTAACAGTACTGCTTCCTCAACTTATTATGGTATTTACTTGTCCTACTCTCACAATAGTACAGCTCTCAATAATATTATAGAAAGCAACAATCTAACCTCTACGCTTTACGGTATATATCCATATTACTCAAACAACGTTAATGTAAGTAACAACATAATTCGTAATAATCAGATAAGTTCAGCTTATTATATCTACCCTTATTACGGATCCGACAATTCAGTAATTGGGAACACTATTGAGAATAATACAAGCTCTTATCACTATGGAATTTACAATTATTATTCAACTAACCCTACAATTGAAAGTAACGTAACAAGAAATAACACAGCTATTAACTCTTTCTATGGTTTATACCTTTCATCCCCTGGTGCTGGCAACTTTAACTATAACGAAATAGTCGATAATACAGCTAATTCATCTACTTATGGTATTTATCTGTCTTCTGGCGGTAACAGCAACATTATTGGTAATACGATAAAGAATTTGCAAGGTGGTTCAAGTACGTATGGTATTTACCTTACTTCATCCGCCAATGTCAAAATTCTTGCTAACAAAATTGGGTACATCCGCCAAATTTCGGGTACATCTACATCTTATTGCGATGGTATCTACGTTGGCTCTTCTTGCAACAATACTGAAATAGTGAACAACGAAATTGCAGGTATCTATGACTACATAAATAAAACTTCAAATGTTTATATTCCTTCGGGAATCAGAATACACGCAAGCGTTGGCCATAAGATTTACTACAATTCCGTTAATATGTACGGCAACACTTATTCGACTAGCACTGCTGCCGGTGCTTCAACCGCACTTATGATTTATACCAGCTCAACAAACAATATTGACGTTCGCAATAATGTTTTCGTAAATACAATGACCGGACCTTCCAATTATAAAGGGTATGCAATATATATAACAAGTGGTGCAAGTTTGACAAACTCAACCTTTAACTACAATAATTATTTTGTTGATGGTCCTAATGGCAAATTAGCATTCATTACTCAAGACATTGATACTTTCCCTGTTTTACAGGCTCTTACCGGTCAGGACATCAATTCCTTAAATGTTAACCCACTATTTAACAATAATGAGGTCCTTGTCCCTGTTGATGGTAGCCCACTTGAGGGAGCAGGGACTCCAATTTTGGCTTATAGTACAGACATACTGGGTAATATGCGTTCTACTTCTGTCCCATTTATTGGTGCTTACGAAGTATCCGGTGATCTTGTTCCACCATCAATTACATTTGTTCCTTTGCTTAATACTTCTGAAACAACAAATAGAACTATTCAAGCAACGGTATTAGATTATAGTGGTGTAAACAATACTTTAAATCCGCCAAGAATATATTTCCGTAAGAAATCTAATGCAAATGTATTTATCGACAATACCCCTGCAACTGATGGATGGAAATATACAACTGGTGCTGGTTCCGGCTACTCCTTCAATTTCACTATCGATTACAACTTGTTATACGGTGGTGTTGCTCCCGGTGATGAAATAGAATACTTCATTATTGCACAAGATAATTCTCCAAACCAACTAACAGGTGCGTCAAGTGGCATTTTTAACATCGCTCCTGTTTCAACACTTTTAAATGTTAATAACTTCCCTGTAGAAAATGTTAAACACAGTTATTTTATCTCCATTCCTTTTGCTGGCATTATTGAAGTTGGACAAGGAAAACCATTCACAAGTTTAACAAACTCTGATGGTCTTTTTGCTGCACTTAATAACAGTGTTCTAGTAGGTAATTTGCAAGTTCGCATTACTTCAAACCTTACTGAAACTGGTACTGTCCCTCTAAAGAAAATTGTTTGCGAAAACAATAATCCATACACTATTAGCATTTATCCAGCTGGTAATTATACAATTAGCGGTGCAGCTCCTACTTCTATGATTACTCTCGATGGTGCTGAACGTGTTACGATAGATGGTCGTATTAATCGAACCGGAACTACAAACGCTTTAACTATTCAGAATACACAATCTTCTGCTGCTGTCATCAGAATGATAAATAGTGTTAAAAATATCACTATCAGAAACTGTAACGTTATAAGTGCAGCAGCTACAAGCACTTGCTACGGTATAGTTGCAAGCGCTCCTTCAAGCTTGACTACTGGTTCTGGTGGAAATGATAGTATTGCAATCCTATATAATAATATTTATCGTGCATATTACGGTATCCGTCTTGCTGGTGTCTCTGGTGAACCAATTATTGCTCCTCGTGTTATTGGAAATAAATTCGGTAATAATGGCACTAGCGGCGATGGCCATTATTACGCACTTTATGTTTCCTATTCAAGCTATGCTACTATTGATAGTAACAATATTCACGTCAACTCCTCTTCCGCCTGCTACACTTTGTATAATTACTATAATGTAAATAGTTCTGTGAAATACAATACTATTCGATATCAAGGTACAAGCTCCTTCTATGCGATTTATAACTATTATTCTGATTTCTCTGATGTTAGCTACAACCGTATTGAAAATAGCAATTCTTCACTGATTTATGCTCTTTACTCATACTATCCGAAAAGTGCCACCTATACAGGCAACATTATCCGCAACAATTCTTCGACCTCTACTACTTACTATATTTATTCATATTATACTCAAAGCAGCACTTTCTCGAATAATATTGTAGAAAACAATCTTTCAACTTCTACACAGTACCTTGCATATCTGTATTATGGTAATACAACAACTCTATCGAATAACATTTTCCGAAATAACAACAATACTGGAACTAGCACAGTTTATGGCATCTACGTATATTATCATCCTAATGCAGTTATTACAGGCAATACAATTAGTGGCATTACGGCAAATTCAACTTTGAGTGGTATTTATGTATATTCTGCATCAACATCAACTACCTCAAATAATACTCAAATCAGAAACAACTTGATTGAAAATATCAATAGAACTGCAACGTCAACTACCTCTTACGTTGCTGGTATTGCAATTGGCGGTAATGCAAACAACACTCAGATAACAAATAACATTATAAGAAATATCAATGATTTAACCCCACAGACTACTGCAACTTATATTCCTTCTGGTATCAGAATTAACGGTAGTACTGGTCACACAATCGCATACAACACTGTTGATCTATCCGGCGAATATACTGCTAATGGAGCAACAATGTCTTCTGCATTTGTTATTGCAGTTACAGATCTAACAGGTTGCACAATCAAAAACAATACATTTAACAACTCAATGTACGGTGTCTCTGGCAGCAGATCTTACGCTGTATTCCACGATGGCACTGGTTTCACAGGGGGTGAACTTAATTACAATAATTATTTTGTCAGTGGTTCACAAGGCATCGTTGCTTACTTTAGCGGTGATTTGCCAAATCTTGCCACTTGGCGTACTCTAACAAATGCAGATGCTAATTCAATAAGTGCAAATCCACAATTTGCGAACCCAGCTTACCGTGACTATCGACCATTGGTAGGCTCACCGCTTGCAGGGGCTGGCTCACCTGTATCAGGAGTAACGACGGACATTCTTGGAGTAACTCGCTCAACAACAGCCCCGACAATAGGAGCATACGAAAATGCTATACTAATAGGCGTACCAATGCTGCTGTCGCCATCAAACGGACAAGAGAACATATCAATATCAGCAATATTAGAATGGGGTTCCGTATATACAGCGACGGGCTACAATTTACAGGTTTCTACCTCGCCAACATTTGCAACGTTTGTGTATAACGATACAGTAACAGCATTGCAAAAGCAATTGACAGGGTTGTCGTACAACACAGTATATTACTGGCGAGTGCGTGCAGTGCGCCCAGGTGTAATAGGTGGATGGTCAGAAGTATACAATTTCCGTACACAATTGCCACCATTGGGAGTGCCGAGCTTATCACAACCGTTCGACAATGCAACAAATGTATCGATAAATCCGACATTTAGCTGGTCAAGCGTAGCAACTACGACAGGTTACCAATTGCAAGTAGCGAGCGATGCAACATTCACGAATGTAGTTAAAGATGAAACATCAACTACCACAAGCAAAGCAGTAACCGGCTTAAGCTACAATACACAATATTGGTGGCGAGTAAGAGCATTACGTGGAAGCGAACAAGGTTCTTGGAGCAGCATACGCACATTTACCACGATTGTGCAGCTACTGCCGCCAACATTGCAAACACCAGCGAATTTAGCAACGAACGTAACAATAAATCCGGCATTGAACTGGGATGCATACCCAACAGCGACAGGCTACAAGATACAAGTATCTACAAGCAGCACATTTGCAACTACGATAGTCAATGAAACAGTAACAGGTACAAGTCGTTCGTTGAGCAACTTGCAGTATCTAACGACATACTACTGGCGAGTAAAATCAGTTCGTGGTAGCGAAGAGAGCGATTGGTCAACAGTGTGGTCGTTTACGACGCAGAATGTACCACTGGTGGCACCTGTGCTAACTTCACCGACGAACAATGCAGTAGATGTATCAATATCCCCGACATTACAATGGAATGCAGCAGCGACAGCGACAGGCTACAAGATACAAGTATCTACAAGCAGCACATTTGCAACTACGATAGTCAATGAAACAGTAACAGGTACAAGTCGTTCGTTGAGCAACTTGCAGTATCTAACGACATACTACTGGCGAGTAAAATCAGTTCGTGGTAGCGAAGAGAGCGATTGGTCAACAGTGTGGTCGTTTAC
>CAKZLY010000005.1 GCA_937127445.1 Eximiradius sp.
GGAGCCGACGAGACTCGAACTCGCGGCCTCCTGCGTGACAG
Organism: Eximiradius sp.; assembly: GCA_937127445.1. Lineage (GTDB taxonomy): Bacteria > Bacteroidota > Ignavibacteria > Kapaibacteriales > UBA2268 > JAKIZO01. Next base: position 42 of record CAKZLY010000005.1, read on the forward strand.
GCAGGCGCTCTAACCAAACTGAGCTACGGCTCCAAATTGCGAAGTGGACCCAAGGAGAATCGAACTCCTGACCTCTTGAATGCCATTCAAGCGCTCTCCCAGCTGAGCTATGGGCCCCTTCGAGAGTTTTTAAATTGTCAATTACACTCACAAGGGAAAGCAAAATTACAGAAAAAAAATAATTTCTCAAAAGAAATTTTTCGTTTTAAATAAATTTATCGTTTTGGAAGAAACTAAATAATTTGTTTTATTAACTTATTTTTAAGAAATTTGTCTATGTATTTTTTTATATGGAGCGAAAATAATGAATAATGATCCAGCAGTTAGATTGCAAGATTATCAAGTTTTTGGTGAATATGGTGATGTTAACCCATCAATTTCTGATGCAGCCACATATACTTTTTTGAGTGTTGAAAAAATGCAGCAATTATTTAGTGAAGAAGTTGAAGGATGCTTCCTGTATTCGAGACATATGAGCCCAATGAATCATTATCTGACACAAGCACTTGCGGCAATTGAAGGCACAGAAGATGCGAACGTAATGGCTTCGGGAATGGGAGCTATTTCAACTTGTTTACTGCAATTATGTGGTTGTGGTGATGAAATTGTTTCCAGCAGAACTATTTATGGTGGGACGTACGCCCTATTTAAAAACTTCTTCCCTAAACTTGGCATTAACACTCACTTTGTAAACATCACTAAACTTGATGAAGTTAAAAGCAAAATTAACGATAAAACAAAAGTAATTTATTGCGAGACTATTAGCAATCCATTACTTGAAATTGCTGATATTAGAGAATTGAGAAAAATTGCTGATGAACGTGGCATTAAATTAGTCGTCGACAACACTTTCAGTCCGATGGTTGTTCCTGCTTACAAATTAGGTGCTCATATTGTTGTGTATTCATTGACAAAATTCATCAATGGAACAAATGACTGTGTTGCTGGGGCAGTATGTGGACCACACGATTTTATTGCAAGTATGAGAAATGTTAATGATGGTGCTGCAATGTTGTTTGGACCAGTTTTGGATAGTTTTAGAAGTGCAAGCATCTTGAAAAATCTTAGGACGCTGCATATTCGAATGAAAAAACATAGTGAAAATGCTATGTTTATCGCAAGCGAATTAGAAAAAGCAGGCATAAAAGTGTTCTATCCTGGTTTGCCATCGCATCCGCAGCACGAATTAATTAAGTCGATGATAAATCCGCAATATGGTTACAGTGGGATGATAACAATTGATGCAAAAGATGCAGAAACAGCTGGCAATTTGATGATTTGTATGCAGGAAGCAAAAGTTGGCTATTTTGCAGTTTCGCTTGGTTTCTATAAGACGCTATTTAGCTCGCCAGGAAGTTCAACTTCTTCCGAAATACCAAAAGAAGAGCAAGAAGCAATGGGAATGACACCCGGGCTTGTTCGTTTTTCGATGGGATTGGACAACGATATTCAGGATACACTGGAAAGAATATTGGGTTGTATGAAAAAAGTTGGTTTGTTGAAGTAATTTTCTTGATAATATAGAGAAAGAGGCTGTTTCGTTGATTGAGACAGCCTCTTTTTTATATTGGGCAGAATAATCTCATTATTCTTCGTTATTCAAAAAGTCATTGAAACGACGTTCGGGGCGTCCTTCCCAAGCACGGGTGTGGTAGCCGTAAGCAGTAATTAACGGGAAAGCGATAGTAGCTTCGCTGAAAACCATTTGTTCGTAAGTAGTTTCGACTTTGCCCCAGGAGCTTGCTTCTTTTAAAGTTGAACCTGAAAGTCCGCCATCGCGTTCATCAGCAACTGTAATTTGAATTGCATATTTGTGCATATCAGCATTAATATCAAGCACTTCGCAAGCGACGACAATATCTTGAGTAAAGTTTTTGGGGACACCACCGCCAATCATATAAATGCCTGTAGTGGGGTTCTTAATTTTAGTTTTAGTAAGTTCGAGAAAGTCTTTTGCAGAATCGATGGAAACAACATCTTTTCCTTTTCTATGATATTGATGATGAACAAGTCCAAAGCCAGCACTACAATCGGAAAAAGCCGGGCAGAAGATAGGCACTCCTTTTTCGTATGCAGTTCTAATAATCGAATTTTCGCCACGATTGTTTTCAACTAACCATTTACCAATTTCTTCGATGAACTCGCGACTGCTATATGGGCGAGGTTCTAATGAATTAGCAATTTCTGCAATTGTCATATCACACACACGCAAATCTTCTTCATCAATATAAGTATCGTAAATTCTATCAATCATCAATTCGCGAAGTTCGTTGTCATCGACAAATTGAGAACCTTTGTAGTGGTAAAAACCGAGTGCTTCCAGAAAATCCTGGTCAATAATGTTAGCGCCGGTCGAAATAATCGCATCGCACATATTATTTTTAATCATATCAACGACTACTTTTTTCAAGCCAGCACTAATGAGCGAACCAGCAAGAGTAAGATAAACAGCACATTCTTTGTCTTCGAGCATCATTTTGAAAATGTTTGCAGCACGGTTAAGGTTTCTTGCCTGAAAAGCCATATCGCCCATATCATTAATCAGTTCAACTACATTATACTTTGTAATATCAATATGTTTGATAATATTATTAAGTTTCAAATAATCTTTCTTTTCTGCCATTTTTTCTCCAATTTTGTTGAAAAATTATCCTACAAAAATACAAAAAATTATAAACTTATAATTAAATAAATTGCTTACGTTATTTCTTGTTGCGTTGATATACTTTTTGTTTCTAATAAAAAAATGTTTAAATTTGGGTAATGTATTTCAAAATTCATAAATTATGCAAGAAAGTTCAATCCAAAAGAAAAAATTAGAAATAATAAACGACGGTGGGCAAATAGTTATTATTCCACTATCATCGATAACTATATACAATGCAAATGAAATTGAACAACAATTTTCGTTCGAAAAATTAAAGGGTGAAGTTCACAAAATCACTTTGAATTTGAGCGAATTAACCAATTATGACTCGTATCTGATTATTCTTATCAACGAAATAAAAGAGTATTGCTCATCGGAAAATATCGAATTTGAACTAACGGGCTTAAATGACAACTTACAAAATTTCATAAATATTCTACTTCCAAAGCAAAAAGAGACACCACCAATAGAACACAAGTCGTTTTTGGTTGCATATTTTTCGAATATCGGGGAAGTTGTAAGGATTATCTTTTCAGATTTATTCAAATTGGTTGAATTTATTGGAGAAGTGGCAAAAAATTTCCTTCTTGCTGTGTTCAACCTGAAATTAATTCGGTGGAAGGATTTTCCACATCACTTTTTGAATGCTGGTGTCAATGCTGTACCGATAACAAGTCTGATTGTATTTCTAATTGGGCTAATATCAGGTTATCAGGGAGCGGTGCAACTATCTCAATTTGGAGCAGATATATATCTGGCAGATTTGGTTGGGATATCAATAACGAGAGAACTTTCGCCTCTGATGGTGGCAATAATTGTAGCAGGGCGAAGCGGTTCGGCTTTTGCAGCGGAAATAGGCACAATGAAGGTATCCGAAGAAATTGACGCACTCACAACGATGGGATTTGATAGAATTCAGTTTCTGGTATTACCACGAGTAATTGCAGTTGCTCTTGCAATGCCGTTTCTTGTGATAATTTGCGATTTAGTTGGTATAATTGGTGGATTAATTGCTGGTTTGGCAACTCTTGACATCACAATTTCAAGTTTTTTTGCTCAATTAAATGTAGCGTTAAATTATGGGCACGTATTTAGTGGGATAATAAAAAGTATTGTTTTTGGGTTGCTAATTGCGACAATAGGTTGTTTTCGTGGGTTTCAGGTGCAGGGTGGTGCGGAATCGGTAGGACGCTATACAACGGCAAGTGTGGTTTCGGGTGTATTTCTTGTTATACTAACTGATGCTGTTTTCGTCTTTTTATTGTCGGCGTTGGGAATATAAAAAATGGCAGATAAAAAAATCATAGAAGTTAAAGATTTAACCGTAAGATATGGCGAACGAACAATATTGGAGAATGTGAATTTTCATATAAATCGCGGGGAAATTTTTGTGATAGTTGGCGGGTCAGGTTGTGGGAAGAGCACACTGCTGAGACAATTAATAGGGCTTGAAACGCCTACGAATGGGGAAATTTATTTTGAAAATGTTAATTTCACTTCTGCGGACAAAAAGCAAAAAAATCAGATATTACGTCGGTTCGGTGTATTATTTCAATCGAGTGGGCTCTTTGCTTCGATGACACTTGCAGAAAACATTGCACTTGTATTAGAAAAATACACAGATTTGCCGGACGATAAAATCGAAAAGATAATAGAGATGAAACTTGATGCAGTTGGACTGAATGGATTTCAGGATTTTCTTCCATCTGAAATAAGTGGCGGAATGAAAAAGCGTGCTGCATTTGCACGTTCGATGGCTCTCGACCCTGATGTATTATTTTTTGATGAGCCATCGTCTGGACTTGACCCAGTAACTTCTGCATCGCTTGATGAACTTATTGTGCAAATAAACAGAGGATTAGGCACAACAATGGTAATAGTTTCGCACGATTTAGCTAGCATTTTGAATGTAGCACATAGAATTATTATGCTGGATAAATCAGAGAAAGGAATAATAGCAACGGGGACACCAGATGAACTGCGAAATTCACCAGATGAGCGTGTTTATAATTTTTTTAATCGAATTGCATCTTGAGAATAATTCGGAGAAATAAATATGGCTATTCGTAGTAGAAAGCTCAACTCATCATTTTTGATAGGTTTATTTGTCGTAACAGGCACAATAATATTAATAGGGTTTTTGATATGGATGGGTGCAACTCAATTTCTGAAAGAACAAACATTTTATGTAACATACTTTGATGGTTCGATAGAAGGGCTCGAACCGGGCTCGGCAGTGAAGTATCTGGGTGTCCCTTGCGGACGAGTTCAAAAAGTTCAGGTTGCTCCTGATGGTAGGCTGGTGGAAGTAATAATGAACATTGATGAGAAAATCACAATATCTGATAGTTTACGTGTAAAAGCAGAAATGGCGGGAATAGCCGGCGGTAAGTTTCTTCAACTGTTCATTCCATCGGACCCACAAATGTTTGAAATGCATCCCAAAATTAATTTTAAACCACCCTATACTCTTATTAAATCTGCACCTTCCGGTATTGAAGAAATAACACTTGCGGCAAGAGATGTAATGAATAATATAATGAAATTGCAATTTGCTGAAATTTCTAAGGGGACGATAAATTTTCTTGATGCTACGACAAAATTTTTCACTTCTCCCGAGCTGAATAAAATTGTCGAGGAACTTTCTCAATCAAGTGAAAGACTGAATGCTGTGCTGGCAAAAGCCGATACTTCAAATATTATTTCCAATCTATCATATACAAGTTACAAACTTAATGAAACAGTTAATGAACTGAAAAATTTCTCTTCGATGCTTAATACTGAGTTGGAGAAGATGCAACTGCCTTACTATGTAAGCAAAATATATGAAAAGTATGATTCAACTATGGTTAATACGAATCGCTCGATTAGCACAATTACTTATCGCATGCAAACGATATTGTTTGGTTTGAACGAAACATTTGAAGAATTGCGGCAGACAAATCGTGCTTTGCAACGTTCGTTGAGAGCAGTAACTGATAATCCATCGCAGATATTTTTAAGTGAACCACCACCGCCAGAAAAATAATATGCCAAAGCCGAACTTTCAAAATTATTCGGACTACCGTAATAAACTGTTGCAAGATTGGTTTCTTGTAGTGTTCTTTATACTAATGATTTTCTTTATTTCCTATGCAATAGGACTTTACGATATAATTACAAATTTTCTTAAAGCAGTAAATATCGGTTGGCTAAATGATTTGCTAATAGCATTGATTTTTTCATTTATTCCGTTTTTTATTTTTGCGTTACGTCGTCAAGTAGATTTAGTGGAAGAAATTAAAAATCGTAATGACATTCAAAATGAGTATAGAAACTACGTAAATCAAGTTAGAAAAGTATTCGAGGCACTCGACGATGTTGTATTGCAAACGGATGAAAATTTAAGAGTAGTGTGGGCAAATACATCTGCACTCGAACAATTTAATAAGCCAATTGGTGCAACAATAAATAAGTTTCTGTTCGGTGAGGATGAAAATCTGCCGAAAGACAGTTACATTCTGAAAGCATTCGAAAAAGGTTCAATTGAACGCGAGATTAAGTTTTTCCCAGCGACTTCTGAAAGAGAAAAAGACAAATATTGGGAGCAAATTGCCATACCATTTAAAAATAAAAATGGTGGGATCATAGGTATTACTTCAATTTCGCGAGATATAACGGAAAAAATTGAGTTCGAAGAATCGAAAAGCCGTCTTGCTTCGATAGTAGAATCGAGTGAAGATGCAATATTTGTTGTTTCGCCCGATGGAAGCATTCACAGTTGGAACAAATCTGCTGAAAATATATTTGGCTATAAAGCTTCGCAGGTTGTTGGGCAACAAATCACAATTTTAGACCATATTATTGATTTTGAGACATTGATTAAAATTCCGCAGCTCGATTTATCATTTTCGTCGGGGAAGAAGATAATGCACGTTGATATGGTTGCGGTTCATCGTGGTGATGAAATACTATATGTAAATCTGACAGTGTATCCATTTGTTGACGAGCGAGGGCAAGTGCTTGGATTTACAACGATTGCGCGTGATATAACAAATGCAATAAAAGCAGAAGAAGCTTTACGCGAAAGTGAAGAAAGATATCGCACGTTCGTAACAAACTTTAAAGGCATTGCTTATCGCTGGTCGCCTGATTATCATCCAATCTTTATGCACGGAAATGTAGAGGAAATAACTGGTTATGATGTCGAAGATTTTCTCACTAATAAAGTTCATTGGGATAATATCGTTTTGGAAGAAGACTTGCAAGTTGTGCGTCAAAACCGTGATTTTATAAAAAATAACTCTAATAAGAGTGTTGAATTCGAATATAGAATAATAAACAAAAATGGCAATATTTGCTGGCTAAATGAAAGTTTGCTAAATGTTACAAATGAAAAAAATGAGATAATTTATATTCAAGCAACGATATATGATATAACTCAACGCAAGATAGCAGAAACTGAGCTAAGAGAGTCGCGTCAGCAATTGCGGAATCTTGCGTTGCATCTTGATTCTGTTCGCGAGGAAGAGCGCAAGCAAATTGCATTCGAAATACACGATGAGCTTGGATATGCACTTACCGCAATCAAACTTGATATTGCCTGGCTGGTGAAAAAAATTGATGTTTCGAAAGACAACCTTGAACAAAAAATCAAAGAGATGTCCGACTTGCTGGAACTTACAATTCAGAAAGTACGAACTATTTCTTCTCAGCTGCGACCATCAATATTGGACCATTTCGGGCTTGTAGCGGCGATTGATTGGCAAAGCAAGGAATTTCAGAGGAGAACTGCGATACGCACGCGTTTTTTTGTCAGTCCGCGAGACCTTACAGTGCCTGAGAATCTTGCTACACCAATATTTCGTATATTTCAGGAATCGCTAACAAATATTTCTCGGTATGCAAAAGCATCACGAGTGGATGTTTCGCTGGAAATAGTTGGAAGGAATCTTGTGCTGAAAGTAGTCGATAATGGATTGGGCATAGACCCTGAAAAGATATATCATAAGAACTCTTTCGGACTGTTAGGAATGCGAGAAAAGGCAAAATCTATGGGCGGCGAACTCGTCATAAATAACTTAAAATATAAAAATAATGGTTATCAAGATAATAGTGAAATTCACGGAACAGAAGTAATTTTGTCTGTACCGATAAGAACAGAGGTTAAAAATGATTAATATAATTATTACTGATGACCACGCAGTAGTGAGAAAAGGTTTAAAGCAAATAATAGAAGAGACACCGGGGTTTATTGTTGCTGACGAAGCAAGTTCCGGGAACGAACTGCTCGAAAAAGTGCGTAAGAACAAGTATGATGTTGTTATACTTGACATATCAATGCCCGGGAAGGACGGTTTGGATACGCTTAAAGAACTAAAGCAAATTGCCCCTGACCTACCGGTGCTTGTTTTTACGATTTATCCGGAAGAGCAATATGCAGTAAGATTGCTTAAAGCCGGGGCATCGGGTTATATCAACAAAGAAAGTAAACCGGAAGAACTAATAGAAGCAATTGAGAGGGTAATTAGAGGTAGGAAGTATATTTCTTCTCATCTTGCTGAACTACTTGCAAATAATCTTGATTCTACCTCAGGTAGTGGTGAAGTGCCACTTCACGAAACGCTTTCTGACCGTGAATTTCAAGTAATGTGTATGATAGCCTCGGGCAAAACTCCGACTCAAATTGCTAATGAACTATCGTTGAGTATCAACACAATCAGCACATATCGAATTCGCATACTTGAAAAAATGAAAATGCGTTCGAATGCAGAAATCACGCATTACGCTATAAAAAATAGATTAGTCGAATAATTAAAACGACAAACGTGTATTTGGAAGAAGTCTTCGCAAGCGGTCTTTTTCGTTTTCAGATAATGGATTAGACTTCAAATCGAGCACTTTTAAGTTCACCATTTGCCGTAAGTTTTGTGGAAAGTTTCTAATCTGATTGCTTTCAAGAAGAATTATACGGCAATTGCGAAGTTCCGAAAGTTCTTCGGGTACGGAAGAGATATAGTTTCTATTTAAATAGAGAGAATTCAAATTATTTAGGTTTTTAATTGACTTATTGACATATGTAAGATTATTAGATGAAAAATCTAAATGCCGAAGTTTTCTGAGAGAAAAGATCTCGCGAGGAATATCGTCGAAATTATTATCTGCTGCAATAATACTTGTAAGATTCTGCTGTTGCTGAATCCCAGAAGGTAAAGACGAAAGACTATTGTTGCTAATATCAATAAAAATAAGATTTTTGAATTTGAATAAATTTTGCGGGACGGAATTATTTTTTGCTGAAGCAATAGAGATATGGACTAAATTTCTCATTCTTTCGATACAGTCGGGAAAAATCACAATTCTATTGCTATTTAAGTTAATGTTATTTAGAGAATTCAGACTACAAAACTCATCAGGCAAAGCTGATATTTCATTATTTTGCAAGTCTAAATATTCAAGATTATAGAGTTTTCCAAATTCTTTTGGTAAAGCTTTTAGTTGGTTATTGCCTAAATATAACTTTTTAAGATTGTAGTATTTACCAATTTCGGAGGAAATTGCAGAGAGCTTGTTGTTGTTCAAATCAAGAAGTTCAAGAGAATTTGGTGCAAAACATTCGAGGTTTCTAATTTGATTATTTGCCAGATAGAGTTCTTTAAGCTTAGTGAGATGAACAATTTCGCGGGGTTCTTTAGTGAAATTATTCGATGAAAGATCCAAAACAAGAAGATTATGCAGATTGCCAATAGAATGAGGCAAAGTGCTAATTTGATTACCAGAGAGAATAATAATTTCCAGACTTGGAATTTGTAGCAATTCTGCGGGGAAGTTTGTAAATCTATTGTTATTCAACCGAATTTCTTTCAGCTTAGTAAGACTAATAATTTCGTTCGGTAGAGAACTTAAATTATTGTTGCTTAAATCGAGATATTCGAGATCTTGAAGTTGCCCGATAGAAGGAGATAAGACATTAAGATTTTTGTTGGATAAGGATAATTTTCTTAACCAGTTGGCATTTTTAATAGCATCGTTAATTGAATTATATTCATTGCATCTATTTATAGGAACCGGTCGGCGGTTACTATTCTGAGCCAGCAATAGGATAGGGATTGTTGCTACAAACGAGATTACCAGCAATTTATTTATTTTATTAAACATTGTTCCATTAATAAATTATGCTAAACAACGTAATTACGTTTCATATATCTCTATAAAAAGTTGAACAAAATTTATATTAAATTAATATTTTTAAGATAAAATGCAAAAAAAAATTAACCTCGGGGCGGTGTCCATCCTTCGCGTTTCCAGCGTATAAGTTCAATGACAACATTGCCGACGTAAACATTCATTTTCGCTCTAATAGGGACGCGAGCATCGTCGTCGCTGAACCAACCCTCGAATTTACCTGAAAGTCCATAGACACCTTCCCAATCTGCTCTACCATCGAAATAGATAGTTTTGACTGGATATTTAATTGCAGGTATCTGAACATTTTCTTTTTTGCCATGGAAATTCAGGTATGTAGTGCCAATTTTTGTATCCATAAGAGTTGGAACTTTAACGCTACGCTTCATATTTGTGTATTGGCGGGCTAAAAAAAACAGCGAAAGCCCATCGTTTATTTTTCTTGTAGTAGGAGTGGTTAATTTTTCGATTAAAACTTTATCTTCATATTTTTCGTTGTAAATAAGGTTTTCGTCGTAATTAAAGAGAATTTTCTGGAATGCCCATCTATCGGCGTCAAGTTTCAATGAACCTTCAAATCTGTGGGAAAAAGAAATGGTAGTATCTATCCAGCTTGAATAAAATGCTTTCAAATCAACAAAAGGAATACCCGTATAAGACTCCATAAAAGATTTTGCTCGATAGACCTGATTTCCACAATAATCTATTATTTGCTCGGTTACTATTTTAATTTTACCCAGTTTTATGTTGAAGAAAGATACTTCGTATTCTAATTCCTCACCGGGTTGCATAATAATTTTAGTTTGCGACTGAACAGAAAAGAGACCGATTGAAAGAAGCAAAAGCGATAATATTAAAAAACGAAATTTCATCATTTCTCCTTGGTTCTATTTTATAATTAGAGTAATAACGAATGAAAAGCTAAAAAGTTGCTTATAAGTTGGAATTTTGAATAAGTGGAATTGTAATTTTGAACATAACACCTTTGTCTAACTTGTTATTTATTTCAATTGTTCCATTCAGCAAGTCAACACATCGTTTAGTAATTGCCAAACCTAATCCTATACCTGGGGTAATACCAATTGTTTTTTCATTGCGATAGAAAGGTTCAAAAACATTTTCTAAATCCTGGTCGGCAATTCCCTTTCCTTCGTCTTTAATAAGAAAATGAATATTATCGTCTTGAATTCTGCAATCAATATCAATATAGGTGCCTTTTTCAGAGTATTTGATAGAATTATTCAGGAGATTTGAAATTATTTGTTTAAGAAGATATCTATCAGAGTTAATCCAGTAGTTGTCTTCGGGCATATTTAAGGTAATATTGTGTTCCTTCTGGTCGTTGATGTTTACTTCTTCGACTATATCGAGAAGGAACTCACGTAAATCGAACTCAGTTAGACGAACTTCGAGAGTACCTTCTTCGGCTTTTTCGAAAGTGAGGACGTCTTCTAAAAGTCGGGACATAACGGTAACAGAATGGTGAATTTTATGTAAGTGCCTGTCGACTTCATCATCAAGTCCACGTTTCAAGCTTTCTTTAATCAGATAGGCAGAGGAAAGAATAACAGTAAGTGGTGTGCGGTATTCATGGGAAACCATCGAAATAAAACGAGATTTCAACTCTCCCAATTCTTTTTCTCTTTCAAGAGTTGCCAAAAGTTTTTCGTTGGCTTCGAATAATTCTTTTTCTGTTTTTTCTCTGATTTGAATTTCCAATCTTAAATCTGTCAAAGCTTTTTCTAATTCAGCGGTACGAATTTTAACAATTTCTTCTAAAGCTTCATTTAATTTATGAAGTTCTTCTTCGGCATTTTTTTTCTCGGTAATATCCTGAATAATCGCATAGATAAAAACTTTGTCTGATAAGTTAATCTTGCTTTGGTAGATTATCCCGTTTCGAGCCTCTGAATTTGAAATTTTGTAAATACATTCAAACTCTTTTTGCTCGACAAGATTATTTAAGAAGTCCTTTTTGTTATCAATTTTATCGGCAAATAAATCGAAAATGGATAAATTGCCAATATCGTTATGATTTATTCCGAAATAATTGAGAGCAGAGGGATTAGCCTCGATGATAATTCCAGTTTGGGCGTCGTAGAAAATCATATATGCGTTGTTATCAACAAACATTTGTTTATAGCGGAGTTGCGACTCTAATAATTCCTTTGCACGAGTTTTTACTTCTTCTTCTAATTTTTTTCTATACTGCCAATTCGAAATATATTTAATAACAAGATAGATAATAACTAAAACGATAATAACAACGAGTAAAATAAAAATAGGAGACATATAATATGGCATTTCAACAACGATAAGCGGTGAAGATATCTCGTCTGATGCTATTCCGACAGCATTTTTAGCACGCACTCTCATTCGATAATTGCCATAAGGGGGCTTTCTATACAAAAAATTTGTTGTAATATTTTTCTGGAAATCGAACCAATCGTTATCAAATCCATCTAATTTATATTGAACAGTATTGTTATTTTCGTCTATAAAAGATAAGATGTCAATATCGAAAGTAACGTTAAAAGCATTAGATGGCAAAATAATTTTCTGCTGTTTGTCGCTAATGTGTATGTATTCGGATAAATTATAGTTTATTCCTTTAATTTTAACAATTGGTTTTGGAATAAGCTTATTATCAAAATGGTGATTATAACGAGTAAGTCCGCTATTGGTCCCTATCCATAGGATACCGTATTTGTCTAAATAGCAAGCATCACGATTGGTTTCGAAACCAGAAAGACCTTGCTTAGTGCTAAATTGGGCTAAATTTTCCCCATCCCAGCGGAAAACACCTGCATCGGTGCCAACCCAAAGGAAATCAAAATATTTCTTAATAAAGTATATAGGTCGCTCAATTTTCAACCAGTAGGGTTTTAATTTGTTTTGAGAAACGTAATAGAGCCCTTTTTTAGTTCCAACAAGAATAGTATCGGGAATATCAAAGTTTATAGCAGTAGTTGAATTAGCGTAAGCATTGTCTCCTTTGAACACTATAATATTATTTTTATTAATTTTCAAAATGCCATTGATTACAGTTGATACCCAAAGTAAATTATCTGGGTCAACAAATAATCTACGAATTTGGACATTAGTTTTGTAAATTAATTTAAATTCAGAAGAGTTTATTGTTTTAGAGAAAATTTCGGAATTTGTAGCAACAAACATATTTCCTTGCTTATCAAAGATTACGCTTTGAACCTGTTCGTTGCTTGGGAAGTTTATTTTAACCAACTTATTATCTTTTGTGATTTTCAGAAGTCCTTTGTCGGTTGCAGCAACGTAAATTTCACCGAATGGCGAAACATCCATATCCATTACACGAGTTATTGGCGAAGGTGTGTCAAATTTCAGTTGAATAATTTTATAATTTTGGAGAGCTATCGAAATTCCCGTGTTATGACCTAAATAATGCACGCCATTATACTCAACAATGCTTGTAACTTCATTTTCTAAGAAGCCATTCGATTTATCATAATTCATAAACCTTAAAGAAGGGATTTTTGTAACTCCACGGTCGTTGGCAATCCAAATATTATATTCCCTATCAATAAAAATATCATTAGCTGAGTTATCTTTTAAATTATTATTCATTGTTAGAGGAATAATTCTCAAATCATTTTTATGAACCACAATAATATTAGCAAGGCTACTAAAAATCAGAGAATTGTAATAATTGGGGATAAGAACAGTATTTTCGATATTAGTTTTGCGAGTAATATGCTCCGACTTAACAAAAATATTATAACTATTAAAATCATAATAGGCGATGAAACCATCACCAGCAAGCCATATTTTGCTTATTTTACTTTCGTAATTTTCTAATGCAACAGCGATAAACTCTTGATTGGGAATTGAATTGTTTAAATATCTTAAATTTAAGTATTTATCTAAAAATAATAGTCCCCTACTTGTCGCGATAAAAAATTCATCCTTATACCCGACTATTTTATTTACGTAAATGTTTGTGTCGAGGTCAATTTTCTTCCATTTATTATCATAAAAGAGAAGCAAATGCTTATCGTTGTAAGTTAAGAATCGAAAACTCTTTTTGCTTGAAGAAACAGCAAAAGGTGTAAAATTTCTATTAGCCGAACTAAAAAATTGAATTGGGACAGCCGTTTTGATAATCCAATCGTTTCCTTCTTTCTTGTATAATAATTTGCTACCGAAATTAGATAAAATCCAGATATCGTTATTTTCATCCTTGTAAAAATATGCTCCATCAGCGTGCGAAGATTGAAAAGTGTTCCACTCGGTTTTCCACTCTTTCCCGGAGTACCGAGCAAGTCCATTACGTGTAGTAAAATAGATATATCCCTGATTGTCTTGTGTTATTGAATAAACTGAACTACTCGGAAGACCATCTTCTTCACTATAAGAAACAGTTAATAATTTCTGGCAAAAAATATTAATCGAAGAAATTATTAATATGATACTATATATTAATATAATTTTTTTCAAGTTTTTTAAGAAAAAATGTGCATTCAAAAAGAAATCTACATTGTAAATCCTTATATAATGCAAAATTATGAAAAAAAATAAATAATTTCAAAAAGTATTTTAAACATATTTAGTCTCGCATAACTAAACAAGAAAAAAGCTATATGTTGAATGGTGAACATATAGCTTTAATTTGTTTATAGGATTATTTTTCAACTAATTATCTTTTTCGTAGAATTCCCAACTATCTTTGAGCTGTTCGACTAAATAATCGAAGGCTTCTTTCGGGGAATTAGCATACACGAACAAGTCGAAATCTTTTTCGGAAATCATTCTATTCTGCAATAAATAATCAAAATTAAGGGTATTTTTCCAGAATTCTTCTGAATAGAGGACAATTGGCAGCGGACGAGTGATTTTCAGAGTTTGGCGAAGAGTGAGTATCTCGAATAATTCATCCAATGTACCGAAGCCACCAGGCAATGCCACCATGGCCTTAGCCAAATATGCGAACCAAAACTTTCTCATAAAGAAATAGTGAAATTCAAAATTAAGTTCGTCGGAAATGTATATATTCGGTTCTTGTTCAAAAGGAAGGCTAATATTCAGTCCGATGGAAGGCTGGTTAGCCTGGAATGCACCACGGTTTGCTGCTTCCATCATACCAGGACCGCCGCCAGTACAAACATAATAACGGCGTTCAGGTGGCAATTTGGCGGACCATTTAGCAATCATTTCAGCAAGAGCAACAGCTTCGTCGTATATGCGTGAGGTAAATTCCAATTTTTTGTGTGCTTCGATTTGTTTTTCGATTTCTGTTCTTTCTTCACCTACTCCATTTGAGAGAAGATTATTGAGAAGTGCTAGCTGTGATTTGTATTTTTCGGTGGACATAGTTCTTGCTGAACCATAGAAAACGATAGTATTTTTAATGTTGTGCTTACGAAAATACTGCTCGGGATAAAGATATTCTGCCAGAAGTCTAATGGTACGACCATCGGGACTATGGATGAATTCGGTATTGTCGTAGGCTTTTTGAACTCTTGCTTTACGTTTTTTCTTTTCAGGGCTTTTTTCGTTAATAATTTCAGTGTTTGCCATAAAATCCTCATAAAAAATAATAAGTGAGTAATTGACGAAATTATTTAGATTTTCGTATTAGAGAATATCCGCCATCAACAATAATATTTTGCCCGGTTAAATAATCATTTTCGATGAAGAAGCAAACGGCAGCAAAAATATCCTGAACTTGTCCGAATTTTTTCAGTAGGATATTATCGGAATTAATTGAAATGGGTTCGTCGGCAACTTTGATAATGCCGGGGCTAATGCAATTTACAGTAATTCGTGGAGCAAGTTCCACAGCAAGCGATTTAGTCAGATGAATAAGAGCTGATTTCGAAACGTTATAAAGCAGGCTTCCCTTCCAGTGTTCGAGACCACCGACAGAACTAATATTAATAATGGCACCTTTTTTTAGCGGTTGTCGGGCAAACTGCTGGGAAAACAAGAAAGCACTTCGTAGATTAACATCGAATACCTCATTCCATTGCTCTAATTTAATATCGATGAAATTTTGTTTTTGAGGAAAAATGCCAATATTATTAATCAGTATGTTTATTTCGCCAAAGTCATCAATAATATTTGAGAAAGCACTTTCAACTGCGGAAATGTCTTTTGCATCAGCTTTAAAAAGTTTTGTTTCAGTATTGAAATCGGACAATTTTTGCAATAATTCATTTGCAACGCTATCAGAATTGAAATAGTGTAGAGCTAAATTATATCCTTTACGAGCAAGTTCAATTGCTAATTTTTGACCAATTTTGCTTGTCGAAGCTGTTAATAATATGTTATTCATTGTTAAAATAAATTGATAAATGTTAATTAAATATTCTATTTTTCTTTTTTCTTAACATTAAGTTTCTTAATTTTCGTTACTTAAATATGTAAAATAAAAAGAAGTTTTATTGTAACAAAATTGAAAAAATATACTCGATATATGTTGCACATTATGTTGTTCAAGTAAAAGTAAAGAAATGTCAAAAAAAGTAGAACACCTTGATAAGGTAACAATTCGATTCGCTGGCGATTCTGGCGATGGGATGCAGCTTGTAGGAACGCAATTTTCCAACACAGCTGGAACAGTCGGGAATAGTGTAAATACATTTCCGGACTATCCATCAGAAATACGTGCTCCCGAAGGCACATTATATGGCGTAAGCGCCTACCAAATTCATTTTGGTTCAAAAAAAGTAAATACAATTGGCGACAAGATTGACGTGCTTGTATGTATGAATGCTTCTTCGCTGAAAGTCAATCTACCAAATGTACGTGAGAAGGGAATAATAATAGCTAATACCGCAGGTTTTGGTGAAAAAAACCTGAAGTTGGCTAAATATGAGACAAATCCGCTTGATAACGGTTCTTTGAGTAAGTATCAGCTCATAAAGATAAATATGAGCGAGATGATGAAGCAAGAACTTGCAGATTTAGGCATATCACCGAAAGCAGTCGAACGGACAAAGAATATATTCGCACTTGGTTTCGTTTACTGGTTGTTCAATCGTCCGCTTGATTTGACAGAAAAATGGCTTAAAGAGAAATTTGCTAATAAACCACAGATATTAGAAGCAAACCTTCGTGCGTTGAGAGCAGGATATAATTATGGCGCAACTCGCCAGGAAATGATTGTTCAATATAATGTCCATCACGCTGATTTGCCGAAGGGAACATATAGAAATATTACCGGGAACGAAGCGTGTGCAATTGGTCTTGTTGCAGCTGCAACAAAAGCAAAGCTTCCACTATTCCTTGGTTCTTATCCTATTACTCCTGCGACAGAAATTCTTCACTTTATTTCCGGATATAAACAGTTTGGTGTAAAAGTACTTCAAGCAGAGGACGAGATTGCAGGCATTTGTAGTGCGATTGGTGCTTCTTATGGTGGTTATCTTGCAGCAACAACAACTTCGGGCCCCGGTTTGTCTCTTAAAGTTGAGGCTCTGGGTTTGGCAGTGATTTTAGAACTTCCACTCGTTGTGATAGATGTTCAACGAGCTGGACCGAGCACTGGATTGCCGACTAAACCTGAACAGTCAGACTTGAATATTGCTTATTATGGTCGTCACGGGGAAGCCCCAATTCCAATAGTTGCTGCAAGTGGTGCAGCTGATTGTTTCGCAATGACTATCGAAGCTGCTCGCATAGCACTTAAATATATGACACCTGTCATTCTACTATCTGATGGTTATATGGCACAAGGGACTGAACCCTGGCGTATTCCAGATATGAACGAACTTCCTGATTTAACTGTTAATTTTGCAACTGATCCAGAGACCTTCAAACCATACAGACGCGACCCGAGTACGCTTGCTCGTATGTGGGCAGTGCCCGGCACTCCTAATTTAGAACACCGTATTGGTGGGCTGGAAAAAGAAGATATTACAGGATTAGTGAGCCACGACCCACTTAATCATCAGAAAATGGTCGAGCTTCGTCAGAAAAAAATCGACGGAATTGCCAATGATATTCCACTGGCAGAAGTCGAAGGCGAGCAATCGGGTGATTTATTGGTTGTTGCTTGGGGTAGCGTTTATGGTCCGGTAAAAACTGCTTTTGACGAGCTTCGCGAGCAGGGGCATAAGATTTCTTATACTCATTTGAAATATATTCGTCCATTCCCGAAAAATTTAGGCGACATATTATCTCGTTTCGAGCGTATTGTAGTTCCTGAAATGAATATGGGGCAACTGGCGGATTTGCTTCAGAGTAAATTTTTACGTCCTGTGCTTCGTATCAATAAAATTCAGGGTATGCCGTTCAAGGCAAAAGAGATAGAAATAAAATTATTAGAATTGCTTAACAATAAAGGAGATAAATAAAATGACTACGATGCTTCAAGATATAGTTGTTAAGCGGAATGTGCCAACAAATCAATATACTCCGAAGGACTTCAAGGTAGATATAGATGTTCGCTGGTGTGCCGGCTGTGGCGGGTACTCAATTCTCTCTCAGGTTCAGCGAATTATGCCTGAGCTTGGGATACCACGTGAGAAAATAGTGTTTGTTTCTGGGATTGGGTGTTCGAGCCGCTTCCCGTATTACGTAAATGTATATGGCTTTCATTCAATTCACGGGCGAGCCTTAGCAGTAGCGAGCGGATTGAAAATTGCTCGACCTGATTTATCTGTTTGGATAGCGACTGGCGATGGTGATTGTATGAGTATCGGCGGCAATCATTTTATTCACGCTTGCCGCAGAAATGTTGATATCAACGTTTTGATGTTCAACAACGAAGTATACAGTTTGACTAAGGGGCAATATTCCCCTACTTCCCAACCTGGGCAAAAGACAAAAACATCGCCATTTGGTGTTGTGGACGACCCATTCAATCCAGCTTCACTTGCTTTGGGTGCAGGTGCTACTTTTGTTGCACGTGGCTATGACCGTGATCCAAAGATGCTTCAATACTTATTCGAGCGCGCTGCTGCTCACAAAGGCATTTCTTTTGTTGAAATTTATGCCAACTGTGTGATTTTCAACGACGGCGCATTCGATAAATACACTGAAAAAGAATACCGTGACGATACAACTGTTTGGCTGGAAGATGGGAAACCTTTGATTTTCGGCAAAAATCGCGATAAAGGAATTATTTTAGATGGATTTACTCCTGTTGTAGTTTCATTCGAGGACGGAAATTATTCTCCAAACGACGTTATTGTACATAATGAAAAAGATTCTACGCTTGCGTTTATACTTGCGAATATGACCTATAATCCAAATGTTCCTCGTCCAATAGGGGTATTCCAGAGCATTGAAAAGCCATCATACGAAGAAAAAGTTGAAAATCAAATTGAAGAAGTAACGAAAAAATTAGGTGAAGGTGATATAAATCATCTTATGTGTGGCGAAGATTTCTGGACGATAGATTAATCAGTCTTGCTTAAAAAGAAAGCCGCTCCAAATCGTGAGCGGCTTTTTTATTATTTGTTCTTGTCCCCTATATCGAATTTCGAAAATCACAAACAACACGGGGGAACAATAAACAGTCAATTAATTATTCAACAACAACAGTTAATCTTTTGATTGATTTATCTTCAAGATAGACAATCATTAAGTAATTTCCTTTTGAAAAAGAAGATAAATCCAAAGTTTTATAGTTAAACAAAGATTTTTCGTTGGTTACAATTTTTCCTTGAATGTCGTAAATTTCTATTTTTTCAATTTTCAAAATTTCGGAATAAACACTTAAAATATTGTTTGTTGGATTTGGGTAAGCAACGACAAAATCTGTGGGTTGAATTTCGTGAACACTTGTAATACCAACATTAAAAGTAAAAGGAATATCAACAAAATCATTCTCATCAGAAGTATTTGTAAAGCGAACACGGATTTTGGACTGTCCGAGATTCATATTTGGCTTCAGATGCGCGGTTGGTTGGTAACCTAATATTTGACTGATTTTAAATGAAGCTGGGATATCAATTTCATCGCTTCCTTCTTTATAAGAAGTTGTGCGAGTTACATAAGGATAGCAAAAATAGGTGCACACAGAAACTTCGTGCCCATCAGCAAGCTTGTCAATTATAATTGAAGGATAGACTGTAACATTAGAATTAGTGAGATTTCGGAAATCGAAAGGTGTTTCGATTTCTCTATTAGCATTTTCAGTAGAAATAAGACTATCGCAATAAGTAAGTTCGAAACTACTTTGCGAAAAAGCCGAAATTGAGAAGAAAGCGATTAAAAATACAAGAAGCGACATCAGTAAAGTAACTTTTTTCATAATTTAAGCGTCCTATAATTATTAATAATTTGTTAATTTAAAAAATAAAACAAAGTAAAATAACAAAAAGTTACATAAAATTGGAGTAAAAAATGAAAAAGGTGCTATGGCTGTTTGTTTGCTCAATGCTGTTTGTTTATTTCACAAATGCTCAAGAAAAAACGAAGTTACCCGAAGCAAAAGTGAAAGATTTACAGGGAAATACAGTATCGACAAGCACATTCCAAAGTGATGGAAAACCAGTAGTAATAAGTTTTTGGGCTACCTGGTGCAAACCATGTATGGAAGAAATGGCAGCAATAAATGAATTATTCGCAGAATGGAAGGAAGAAACAGGCGTTCGCTACATAGCAGTATCGATAGACGATTCACGTTCGAGCAGACGGGTTGCACCGCTTGTAAAATCAAAGGGTTGGGAATTTGAAGTATATTTAGATGATAATCAGGATTTCAAGCGAGCAATGAATGTGAACAATCCACCGCATACATTTCTACTTGATGGGAACGGTCAAATAGTATTCGAGCACAATGGTTATGCACCTGGTGATGAGAAAAAGCTCTACCAAAAAATTAAAGAAATCTCCAAAAAATAATGGAGAAAAAGCCTGAAATAACCGCTCCTGTTGGGTCTTCCGAGTCGCTCTGGGCGGCTATACAAGCTGGGGCTAAATCTGTTTATTTTGGCGCAGGCAATTTGAATATGCGCTCCAAATCGACTTTTAATTTTTCAATTAATGATTTATACGAAATTCAAAAAATCGCCAATCGATATAAAATAAAAACATATCTTGCAGTAAATACAGTAATTTACGATGATGATATCAACAAAATTGATGAAATATTAGATGCCGCTTCTGCTGCTGGAATAAATGCAATAATTGCATCAGATTTCGCTGTTATTCTCCGAGCAAGACAAAGAAACTTGCCTGTTCATTGTTCTACCCAACTTAATATTTCTAATATAGAAGCAGTCCGCTTTTTTGCTCAGTTTGCCGACGTAATGGTGTTGGCTCGTGAACTATCTTTAAAACAAACGAAGAATATAATTACAGCAATACAAAAGGAAAAAATTAAGGGACCGAGCGGGAAATTAGTCAGAATTGAAATTTTTTCTCACGGCGCGCTTTGTATGGCAATATCCGGAAAATGCTATTTGAGCTTGCATCTACACGACCATTCGGCTAACCGCGGCGAATGCCTACAAGTATGCCGCAGAAAATATCTTGTTACTGAAAGAGAACAGGGTTACCAACTCGAAATTGACAACGAATATATAATGTCCCCAAAAGATTTAGCAACAATAGGTTTTCTCGACAAAATAATTGACGCTGGTGTGGATATTCTCAAAATCGAAGGGCGGGGACGCTCGCCTGAATACGTGAAACGCACAGTAGAATGTTATAAAGAAGCAATCGATTCAGTTTTCGATGGTTCTTATACCACTGAAAGGATTGAAGAGTGGAAAAGAAAGCTTGCAGAGGTATATAATCGAGGTTTTTGGGACGGATATTATTTAGGGCAAACCTTGGGTGAATGGAACAACAATTATGGTTCGTCGGCAACCAAACGTAAAATATATGTCGGTTACGTTCAAAATTACTATTCAAGAGTAAAAGCTGCAGCAGTTCAAATTCAGGCGGACAATTTATCAGTTGGAGATAATATACTAATAATTGGTAATAAAACAGGTGTGTTGGAAACAAAAGTAGAGGAATTGCGGCTTGATGATGCTCCTATCGATCAAGTTTCCAAAGGTGCGCTTTGTTCGATTTCAGTTCCCAACAAAGTCCGACCAAACGACAAAGTCTATAAGTTCGTAGATAATAGATAAAAAAATCAGAAAATTAGCTTTTATTAGACTTGTAAGATATTTATTTTTGTTTTAACAAAAAATGTGGAAAACTTTTTCTTGCATTTATCTTTTTTTTTTTACTTTTATCCCAGTTCTTTGACAACATATT
>CAKZLY010000006.1 GCA_937127445.1 Eximiradius sp.
ATCGTAAATGTCCCATTGCCTACATTCGTACCATTTATCGTTGCCGGCGATGCCGTGATACTCGTTACCACAGGAACGGTATTATCTATTGTGAATAGCGGAGAAATACCGTTAGCCGTAGGATTTAATTGATTAAGGGCATAATCAGTAATTGTGGTATTATTTACAGTTATTCCAATAGTACCATCACCAGTAATAATTGAAGAGCTGCCAAGAGTAACAGTATAATTAGATGGAGTATTTTGAGTAACCGAAATGCTTGGAGTATTAACTGTTCCAGTAGTATTTAAGGTTACTTTTGTATTATCAAATCCAATAACAGGTTCACTGAAAACAACTGTAAATGAAACTGTGTCGTCATTTGTAATAAAGTTGCTGCCATTTGTTACCGTATTGCGAGTAATAGACTGAACTTCTGGAGCAACATTATCAACAGTGAAAGCATTAGTTAATGATGCATTCCCAGTAAAATTCATATTATCAGTAGCTGAAACAGCAATATTCATTACAGTATTACCAGAACCAACAGTGTAGGTATAAGTATATAAATATGGATTTGAATTTGTTCCGCTTCCGGAAACACTTTGATAGGTAGGATAATATGAATTAGACGATTGGTCGGTAAGAACAACATCAGGATTGCCTTGAATACCGCTTACCTCAACAATATTGAATGTAATAGTAACAATGTCGCCTTGCTTCTTCCAAATTTGACCATTTGAAACACCATTAACAGCAATATTTGAAATAGTTGGGGCGCTACGGTCAGGGAGTGTCTTGGCAGAAGTGGATTGATTGAAGGCATCATTCCCAGCAATATCAAAAACTTCGTTATTCTTAAGAGAAATAGATATTGTTTCAACACCTTTCGGAGTTACATTGGTAGTAAAGAATGCTCTGGCTTGGGTAGCTCCAGCAAGCAGCGGGCTAGCAAAAGCAGGGTTGGAATTGTTTGGTTGTGTTACGTGTGTAATAGTTGCAGAAGTTACTGCACCATCGCTCCCAGTAACAATTATTGGAGTTTCGAAATCAGAAACTGTCAAAGCACCTGTACCGTCAGAGTTTGTATATACACCTTCATTAAATGTAATGTCGACAAAAAATCTATTAGTAGCACCAGAACCAACAGTAACGTTGCCCGATGCAGTAATTGAAGGCTTAACGCGGTCCACCACAACAAGGGTGCCAGAGCTTAAAGTAGTATATGTTGGTCCAGGATTGCTTGCTTCATCTGTATAGCTGGAAACATTTATACCAGCAGAGCCATCAGAAGCAGGAACGGTTTCTGTAATCGTTAATGTTGCGGTATAATTTGTAGTAGGAGCACCACCAGACACATTTGCCGAAGCCCCACCAATAGTAACAGTTGGCTGAGTGATTGGTTTTGATGCTTGCAGAGTTAGGGTTATAACCTCGCCAATTTTAGCGTATTTAGTTCCACTAACTTCATTCCCATTTGAAGTAATCGTACGTGTTGGAATTGATGGAGCAGATACATCATAAATTCGAGTTAATGTATTGGAAGCTGTATTTAGATTTCCAGGACAGTCATTTGCAACATTTTCAGGAATATCAAGGATTATTGAACCTTCTGTGGATGGAGTGACTGTAAATGTCCAGGTAATATTATCAGAGGTCGTAAAATTAGAGATTGAAGCTGTTGCTGTGCCTGTTTTAACAATATCAGAAACCTCAAAACCATCAACCTGTTCACTAAATGCAACGGTAACGCTAAATGGAGCATTAACATACGCGGTTGATGCAGAAGATAGAGTAACAGAAGGTCTAACATTGTCAACAGTAATGGAAGTAATACCAGTTGCAGATTGATTCAGATTACCTGCAAGATCTGTTGCAGAAATACTAATATTACAAATAAGTGCGTTAAGGTTATCGCTTGGGATATTCCATATATAAGTCCAAACTTTGTTGGTTGACTTGGTCATAGAAACATTTGTAATATTACTACCACTTCCAGCACCGTTGGTAATTGTAATTTTAGGAGGAATAGTTTCATTAATAGTATTGGCTTCGGTAAATGTTGCGGTAATAGTAAGAGTTCCGTCTGAATTGCGGACACAATTTGTATTCGAGAGGTTATTGGATAATTCAACTGTTGGTTGTATATTATCAACGATGTAGGAAGTAACCCCAGTTGGAGTTTGATTGTCATTGCCAGCGACATCTTCAGCTGAAATACTTACACTGCAAGTAAAGTCACCACTTGGGACAGTCCAGTCGTAATACCATTCTGAATTTGAGGTCTTGCTCATAGTAACATTTGAAATATCGTTCCCGCTGCCATTGCCATTAGTAATAGTAATTGTTGGTTCAGGAGATTCAGAAATAGGCGAAACATCAGTAAATGTTGCTATAATTCTGACGACTGTGCCTTGTTTTACTTCTTGTCTATTAGAAATATTATTAGAAAGCACAACTGAAGGCCCAGTATTATCGATAGTAAATGTACTACTCTCCTGAGATGATGTATTACCGGCGTTATCCACAGCTGTCAATTTAATTTTTGCAGCATTAGTATTAATATTTGGGACATTCCAAGAGAATGGACTTGTATTTGCAATATTGCTTTGAATTGTATTCCAATTATTTCCATCAAAATACTCAAGAGTGATTGGGCTTGATGCGAGGCCACTACCACCATCAGTAATATTAACAACGGTCCACTCAATATTATGTGAACCGGTTGCCCAAATTGTAGAGCTATTTGGAGTCGTAATAGTTCCAGAAGAAATGGAAGGAGGAGTTTTGTCGAATACAATTTGCAAAGAACCACCTGTTAGATCAGAATGAGTGAATGTGGCATTATTACCAGCTCGATCGATTACACTTATAGATAAAGCCATTGCTCCTTCTGTTTCTGAACCATCAGTTGTATAAGTAAGTGTATATGTCGAGTTAAAACCAGAATTTGGGTCAGCAGTCAAAGTTTTGCCGCCGATTGTTGCAGTATTAACAGCAACTGGCTCATTTGTTGCTAAGTTCACAGTAATTTGTTCACCAGAGCGAGCCCAGCGATCATTGCCAAATTCGGTAGTATTTGTAAGAGTTGTTACAGTTGGAGGAGCTTTATCAACAAGGACGGACGAAGCATCGGTTGTTGACGAAACTGCTGATGTATTTCCAGCAATGTCTGTTGCAGTTAAGTTGAAAGCAACTGTTCCATCCACATCGCTTGAAGCAACTGTATAAGCAATTTCCCAGGTATTGCCGCTTGGATTTGTTATTGAAGGAGAATTTGTAATAGCGTTTCCACCACTTGTTATAGAATTAGCATTCACTCCTGAGAGAGTTTCATCGGAAACAAGAGTGATTTTTATCTGATCACCCGATTTTGCTTTATCAGTTTGGGTTGCGTTATTGGACACAATAGAAACAGGAGAAATAACAGGCGCTTTGGTGTCGGTATAGACGGCTGTGTTGCCGTGAGTAGTAGGAGCTACGTTATTTGCTTCGTTGCCGGCTTCATCTATTCCATAAATAGTGATAGTTTCGGGTGTCGTACCGATCGCAGCAGCATCATAAACAATAGTACGAGTATATCTATAAGTGTTGCCAGAGACTAAAATAGTAAGTGCTGATGAAACATCGTTTGCTGTACCTTCGGAGTTAATTGTGATAGCAGGAGCAGAGGCAAGTGGTTCATTAGCCACAATTTTAATGTAGTAAGTACCAGCTTTCAAACGAGGATTTGTTCCAAGCGAAGCGGTTAAACTCAAATCTGAGAAATATTCAACGGTAAATGAAGGAGCCGAACAATCAATGTATCCAAGTTTTGCAGTAGTTGTCCCAGAAGTAATGTAGCTTGAAATATCAGGGTTACCTGTTTCGGGATTATCCAATTCACCTAATTGTGCGGTAACATTGTTTCCTGCAAGGTCTGTTGCTATAATTGTAATACGTTCTCGTTTAGTTCCATCTGTATTTGGATCATTGACAAAAATGCGGTTAATTCTAAAATTATTTCCACCGGCAGCAGTCGCGGTTACGTTATTGACGTCGTTTGAAGTACCCTGAGAATTTATTGTTACTATTGGTGCAGAAGCGAGAGGTTTTGAAGATGTTATTCTTAAATATGCAGCATTACTTGTGCTAAATTTTGCATTGTCTGGATATGAGACTGTAAGAGCAGTATTGTAGAAATATTGTAATGCAAAGGTTGGTTTTACACCATCAATCACAATAGCTTTTTGACCTGAGATAGAATTAGCCCCACCAACATCTGGAAGAGTAAGCACAGTAACAGGATTGCCATCAATATCAGTAATAGAAGCTGTTCCAGTTAATGACAAGGAACTTGTTGTTACATAATCCAAATCTGAATTATAGTCATTTTCCTGAACTACATAAACTAAATCGATATAGTTTTTACCGTCTGCAATAGTTTGAGAAGTATTGGTTGTTGCGTATCTATCAGTAGTTCCTGTTTCAAGTAAAAGTTGAAGATTGCCATCACCTGGATTGAAGGCTATTACTTTGCTGAAAGTAACTCTCACACTAATATTTGAACCAATTCCGTAGGTACCATTTGAGTTTGTAACTGTTACATTTTGTACGGTAGCAGCATTAGCGTTTTTGGTTTCTGTATCTTGGCCTGATGTAGATAAGTTACCAGCAGTATCGCGAAGAGTTACAGTGGATGTTATAGTTCCATCGTTTAGAGACGAAAGATTTAATCCGCTGATAGTTACAGGCGAAGCAGAAATAGTTTGATTAGTTTGGCTTATAGAATTTGTGCCATCGCTAATCGAATAATCGTAAGTAGCAATATCACCGCCACCGTGAGTGAAACTTAATGAAACATTAGTAACATTTGTTGCATTTATTATATTGCCATTATTCAAAGTAACAACAGGAGCATCTGGTGCAACAATATCAACGGCAAGAGGAGTAGCAAAAGTGCTACCTATTGTAGTATTTCCGGCAATATCAGTAAGAACAACCCGGAAATCTACACTTACGCCTGATGCCCAGCCGTTGAGTTCTTCTAAATCAGTATTTGCAGAACCAGAACGATTAACAGTTAATACCTTTGTATTGTTTATTTCGGAATTTAATATTGTATTAGTTAATGCCCCGACATTTACAAATTCATTTGTACCAACACGTGCTTGCAAAATTGCATTACCACCTTCAAGAGTCGCATCATTAGGAATATTAACAGTAACATCAACGCCAGTATTAGTATTATTGAAATAACCTGATACAATAGTTCCACCAGTAGCAGTACGTGAAGCAATATTTGCAGAAGCAGGCGAAGTTTGGTCAACAGTAATAGTGGTTGCTGCAGCAGTACCGGCAGTCTGATTTCCAGCTTTATCAGTGAGAACTGCACGGAATTCAAATACATCACCGTCAGCAAAGCTCGAAAGCGCTTCGAAAGTTGCATCATTTATTGTCAGAACTTTGTTAGCATTCAAATCAGTACCTTGAATAGTATAAGCAGTGCCGAGATTTAGCGGGGTAGTGAAGTTATCTCGACTTGCTTGAAGCTGGATAGAACCATCAATGAGTGAATTATCATTGGGAACAGGTACTGTTAACTCCAATCCTGTGTTAGTTGAATTCCAATATCCAGCAATAATTGTTCCACCAGTTGTAATAACTGACGAGATCTGAGAATTTGCAGGAGCGGTATTATCAATTGTAACGCTCGACGAATTTGTAGTAGTAGTAACTTGATTACCTGGGTTCCCGTAAATATCTGAATAATCTATAGTAAATGTAATTAAACCATCGTGATCGCTTGCGTGAACAGTAACCGTAGCGGTCCAGCTTGTTGGACCACCAGAAACATTTACACTGTTTGTTAAAGTTGTGTTGTTACTCTTCAATACTACTGTTGGAGTTTGAATATCAGAAGGAGCAACAATGGATAATGTAACAACATTCCCCGATTTTGCAAGAGTGTTAACGGTATTAGATGAAACGATTGTAACAGTAGTAAGCGACGGTGCTGTTTCATCACGCTTAATAGAATTGGATTCAGTGCCATTTGTTGAATTGCCCGCTGCGTCTGTTGTAACAGCACGGAAACGAATATATTTATCTTCATCAACAAGTGTGGTAAACTGTGCATCTGTCAATGTCTTATTAATATTAGTGCCTTGCTGCCCGTTTATGATATTATGAGTAGCTATATATGTAACATTTGCCCAGCTTGATGCATTAGAAGTAAATGCAGCATCATCTGCAGTCTGGTATTGAACTACGAAGTTGCCGCCTACAAGAGATGCATCATTTGCAAGAGGAATTGTAAGTTGCACTCCATCGTTGGTTGAATTGTAGCTATTGGCAACTACGGTACCATTCAAAGCAGTAAATTGCACCGCATCCTGCACTGGTGGAGTATTATCAATGCTAAAAGTATTGCTTGTTAGTACAAATGGTATTGCGTTATTACCAGCAGCATCAGTTGCTGTTATGCGAATACGAACATTTGGATAATCTCCTGAAGGAACCGTATATGTATATGTATAAGAATAAGGCTCACCAAGAGTACCGCTGCCAGTTCTATTTGTGAATGATGCAAAAGAACCACCCGCAATTGCAGAGCCATTGTTTTGCAAGATCTCTACTTGAGGATTGACCCCAGTTGCAAATCCACCAACTTCGGTAACAAAGAAAGTAATTGTAACAGTTGAATTTTCTTTTACAAAGGTAGCCCCATTATCACTAACAAGATAAATTAATGGAGGAGTTTGGTCGCGCAGAAGTTTCGAACCGGTTGTTTGAGTTGATTGCATTGCATTAGCAGCATCATCGTATATTGACAAGTTATTAGCAGGTGTAATGGTAATAGTTTCAACACCGTTTGGTGTTCCAGTAACATTAAAGAAAACGCGAACTGTTGTTTCTCCACCAGAAAGAGCACTTGCCGATGCATAATCTGTACTATTTGTTTGTCGGATACCAGCAATTGTTGCCCCTATGGCTGAACCATCTGTACCGGCAGAAAAAGTGATATTGAAATCTGAGACAGTTAAAGCACCCGTACCATCATTATTTGTAAATACTGGCTCACTGAAAGTAATATCGATATAATCTGTTGCACCATTAGAAGCTGCGCTAACATTAGACGAAGAAGAAATAGTTGGAAGTGTGATGTCTCGAAGTGTTGAGGACGATTCAGTACCATTAATTGAATTACCTGCAGCATCTGTTGTAACTGCACGAAAACGAATATATTTGCCCTCAGCGACTAAATTTTCAAATTCAGATGAAGTAATATCTTTGTCAATAGTAGTATTTGGTTCGCCACTCTGAATAGAATGCGTTGCTATTGCAGTAACATCAGTCCAAGAGGATGGATTTGTAGTAAATGCAGCATCATCAGCTGTTTGGAATTGAACTTTGAAGTTTCCTCCAACAAGAGTAGCATCATTTGCAAGAGTAACAGAAATTCTAAAGCCAGTGTTCGTTGAATTAAAATAGCTTGATCGGATAGTACCACCCAATGCTGCAACAGTTGGGGCATTTTGTGTAGGAGGAGTATTATCAAGATAGAATTTATGAGTAGTGGAACCTTCTGCATCAGCGAAGACATTACCAGCGAAGTCAGTAACTCTACGTTCAACGTAGTAAGTTGCATCGCCCGAAGAAATACTTATCGAATACGACCAGTTTGCCCAATCATCGGAGGTTGTTGCATTAACCCAGGTTTGAGTAGTTGCTGTTGTCCAATCATTGCCATCCCAGTAGTAATCACCGCCATCAAACGTTCCACTTAAGTTGTTATCCACCCAAATAGCAGTCTGAACAGATTGGACACCGGAATTTGGTGTGCCGGGATCACTTGAAGTGCCAGAAATAGCGGTAATAGATTTATGATAAGAGTTATTAGCAGGTGAAGAAATAGTTGCTGATGGGTTAGTATGATCAACAATATAGGTTTCACCAGTTGTAAATGAATAGCCAGAGCCAGAAGTATTATTTGCAGCATCAGTAACCGAACCGGTGAAATTGATTTTGATTTCGGCATTAAGCCCAGTAACATCAGCTGTTATGTCATATAAATCATGCGGATCGGCAACAATTGTCGGTGTTGCACCGGTAATTGAAGCACCAGTAATATCACCAGAAACTGATGCCAACTCAAAATCACCATTTGCAACGCTTGAGTTCGCAACAGGTTCGCTAAATTGGACTCGCCAAGTGAGGGAATTAGCATTTGTTTTCTGGGAAGCGGGTGTTTGCTTTACGATTGAGGAAACAGTCGGGCGAACACCATCTATTACAAGAGCCTTTTGTCCAGCAATAGAAGAAGCGCCACCAACAGCTGGCAAAGCAAGCACCGCATCATTTCCAGCAGCATCTTTTATTGTTGCATCATTTAGCAAAGTGAAAGCATTTGTTGTTGTATAATCAAGATCAGAAGAAATGTCCCCTTCTTGCACGGTATAGGTTAAATCAAGAGTAGTAGTGCTTGTCTGAGAAACGTTTGAGGTAGCAAATCTATCAGTAGTTCCTGTTTCAAGTTCTATTTGCATACTACCAGAGTTTGGAGTAAATGTGACAGGTTCGCTAAAAGTTACGCGAACATTGATTGAAGATCCTATTCCATAAGTTCCATCAGAAGTTGTGGAACTAACAGAAGAAATAGTTGCTGTTTGTCTATCAATTGTAAATACATTATTTTCAGTATGAGCAGAAGAAAGTTGAACACCGGCAGCACTAGTAAAATCAACAGGTATGGTTACTCCTATATTTGCTGCATATTGAGTAGAAGCTGTCGTTACACTATAAACAGCAGTATAAACGGTATTCGTGGCGTTCCAGTAGCCATATGAAAAAGTAAGAGTAGGGCTTACATCTGTTGAAAATGTAAGAGTACCAATAGCGGTTGGATCCATTTCTTCGCTGAAAGTAACAGCAACAGAAAATGTACTACCATTTTTGTTCAAGACATTTGGAGTAGCAACAACAGTTGTAACAGTAGGTGCAGTAGGAGTAGCTGTCGTAGCAAATTCTACCCAGGACGATGCGGCATTAATTGTATTAGCATTGTATGAGCGGAGTCCCCATTCATATTGAGTGCTTGCAGAAAAGCCCGAGTATTATAAAAGAATTAACATAGCCAATATCCAGAAGATCATAATTTGTAAGTATAGCACCATTTTTTATACGAACATCAAGATAATATCCTGAGGCGCCAGTTGCGTGTGTCCACGATATGTTTGCGGTATTGTTTGTAACAGTACCGTTGGTCAAACCTGATGGAGGAAGTAAATTAACTGTATTGATATAGCGTGGATTTAAAGTTGTTCCTGCTGAAGTCATATAATAGGCTGTTGTTCCATAATAATTATATTCAAACACATGGAATGAATAAACGTGCCCAGCAGTAAGTCCAGTAACGGTTAAAGTCCTTGCAGAACTTGTAAGCAATCCTACAACTTTATAATTCGCAAGGGTAGCATTAACCGAGGGAGCAGCAGAAAAATTAGAATTGGGTGAATATTCAGTATTAAGAGTGCTTAAGTAAGTTCTGACAGCATCCCAATCTGGTGTACCGTTATCAGTAGTATCACAAGCAACAACAATACGGCGATTTCCATTGCCATTGATCCAGGCAAGTGACAATGAAGTGGTTTGTACATTTGTTGTAGCAATATAGCGAGCTTGTGCTGTCGGTAATTGAGCTAAAGAAGGCTGAACGCCGACCAAATACGCCAAAGCACATAGTAAAAGGTAAAGAGTCTTTTTCATAAGAAGCTCCTGAAAATTTATTAATTATAAAAAAAATTACAATTAAAACGCAAAAAATATACCATTATGTAATAACTGAACAAACTACAAACAATAAT
This sequence comes from Eximiradius sp., assembly GCA_937127445.1. GTDB lineage: Bacteria > Bacteroidota > Ignavibacteria > Kapaibacteriales > UBA2268 > JAKIZO01. The sequence continues at coordinate 9,825 of CAKZLY010000006.1, forward strand.
TGTATAAATGTATAAAAAATAAAAATATTTTACAAGTTGATTAAATTAATTTGTGTTTTTTTATTATTTTTAATTGAGCAAATGTAAATAGTTGCTTTTTATGAATAAGCGTTGTAAGTGAACGTTTTTCTAATTGCTGGGTTTTTAATCCTTACTTTTATGGTAATGACATAATTCAAAAAACAAATAGAATTACAATCTATGTGAAAATAATCAACTTAAAACAAATTGTTAAGTTTGAACATAATAAATTGCTATATTTGTTAAGCGATATTTTGTAGTTTGAAAAAAAGGTTAATTATGTGTGGAATAGTTGGATACATTGGAGAACGTCAGGCGGTTGATGTGTTGGTAAATGGATTGAAAAGATTAGAATATCGAGGATATGACAGTGCAGGACTGAGTATTGTTTCAAATAATACTTTAATTACATACAAGAAGCAAGGAAAAGTTGCAGATTTAGAGACATTAATCGAAGGGAAAAATCATAGAAGCAACATAGGAATTGCCCACACACGTTGGGCTACTCACGGAGCACCAAGTGACATAAACGCCCACCCACATAGTGATAACAGTAAACGAATTTCTATTGTACACAATGGAATAATTGAAAATTATGGATTGCTGAAAAAAGCATTAATTAAGCGAGGATATTCGTTCCATACGGAAACCGATACAGAAGTGCTTGCTGTATTAATTGGTGCATTGTTCGAGCAAACAAACAATTTAGAACTGTCTGTGAGAAAGGCTCTATCGGAAGTAGTCGGGACGTTTGGTTTGCTTGTATTATCGCTGGATGAACCTGATAAAATCATAGCTGCTCGGCGTGGTAGCCCAATGGTACTCGGGATTGGAGATGGAGAATATATAATTGCAAGCGACGCCACGGCAATCATTCAATACACAAAGCAAGTAATTTACCTTTCAGACAATGAAATGGCAATAGTTACAAAAGATAATTTTGCTACAAAAACAATAGACAATATTGAAACCAACAATCAGATCCACCAGATAGAATTCGACTTGGAAGAACTTGAAAAAGGTGGGTTTGAACACTTTATGTTGAAGGAAATACACGAGCAACCCTACACAATTCAGAACGCATACAAAGGACGTTTACTTGCGGACAAAGGGAATGTAAAGCTTGGAGGATTGCGAAATGTTGCCGACAAACTCAGAAATGCGAAGCGAATAATATTTACAGCGTGTGGAACATCCTGGCATTCTGCATTGGTGGGAGAGTATATGTTGGAACAATTGGCAGGCGTTCCCGTAGAGGTCGAGTATGCATCGGAATTTCGCTATCGCAATCCAGTGCTATATCCTGATGATATTGTTTTTGCAATTTCGCAAAGCGGTGAAACAGCGGACACGCTTGCAGCAGTTTATGAAGCGAAGCAAAAGGGCTGCACAGTGCTGGGAATAGTGAATGTAGTTGGGAGTTCAATTGCACGCGAGACAGAGGCTGGGATTTATATTCACGCAGGTCCGGAAATTGGGGTTGCTTCGACCAAGGCATTTACTTCGCAGGTAATGGTACTTGCGCTGGTGGCACTATATCTTGGACGGATGAAAAACCTTTCTCAGCTTGATGGCAAGCGTATCGCAAATGAAATTATACAGCTACCTGATAAAATTAATCAAATATTGGGACAGTGCGAAGATATTAAGCAAATTGCGAAAAAATATATATATGCCAAAAATATACTTTATTTGGGACGTGGTTATAATTTCCCTGTTGCATTGGAAGGTGCATTGAAGTTAAAGGAAATATCATATATTCACGCTGAAGGTTATCCAGCGGCTGAAATGAAGCACGGACCGATAGCATTAATTGACGAGAATATGCCCGTTGTTTTCATTGCGACAAAAGATGAAATTTATCATAAAATCATATCAAATATTGAAGAAGTGCGGGCTCGAGGTGGGAAAGTTATTGCAATTGCAACAGAAGGCGACACACAAATAAAGCAATTTGCGAATGATGTGTTCTACATTCCTGAAACTATGCCTATGCTTACCCCAATTCTTTCGGTAGTTCCGTTACAATTGCTTGCATATTTCTTTGCAAAAGAATTGAGTCGCCCAATAGACCAACCTCGTAATTTAGCAAAAAGTGTAACAGTTGAATAGGATTAATTTATGCTATTACAAAAGCTTATAGCTATTTTTGGGATGCTACTGATAATGTTCATCGTATGGATAATGAGCGAGAATAAAAAGAAATTTCCCTGGAGAATTGTAATTTGGGGAGTAGCATTACAATTTATAATAGGCTCAATTGTACTTAATTTCCCTGCGGGTGTAGCTTTTTTCAAATGGTTCGGCGACCAGGTGGCGATATTTCTTGGATACAGCAACAAGGCAGCTGAATTTCTATTTGGTAATGTAATAAATCCAGATTTTGCAACTACTTTTGGCTTTCAGTTTGCAGTAGTGGTATCAGTTACAATAATATTTTTCTCGTCATTTGTTTCTTTGCTGTACCATTTTGGAGTGATGCAAAAAATTGTGCAGGGAATGGCTTGGGTAATGATGAAAACAATGGGGACAAGCGGGATAGAATCTTTATCGGGTTCAGCAAATGTATTTATGGGACAAACCGAAGCACCGCTTTTGATTAGACACTATATTCCGACAGCAACTCGCTCTGAGATTAATTCAATAATGGTATGCGGATTTGCTACGATAGCTGGCGGAGTGATGGCTGCGTTTGTTCAGATGGGTATTTCGGCAACAATTTTGATAACAGCTTCGTTGATTTCTGTTCCTGGCGGGTTGTATCTTTCGAAAATAGCAATCCCACCACAACAAGGGACGCAAACGATGGAAGACATCAAAAAAGCAAACATTCCAAAAGCTGAAAGCTCGCTTGTAGCGATAACAAATGGTGCATCTGATGGTATGAAGTTGGCACTCAACATAATGGCTATGCTCATAGCTTTTATTGCATTGATAGCAGTTATTGATGCTTTTATGGGATTTGTAAGTGTTCAGCTTACCCATATAGGAATATCTTGGTTTCCAAGTAGTTTGCGTGAGCTTTTAGGAATAGTTTTTCAGCCATTTGCTTATTTGGTAGGAATACCAGCAGAAGAAGCAAAAGTGTTCGGAAGTTTAGTAGGAACAAAGGTTAGTATAAATGAGTTCATTGCCTATTCTGACTTATCTGTGCTGATTCGGAATGGTACAATTAGCGAACGAACAGCAAAGTTGGCTGCTTTTGCATTGTGTGGTTTTGCAAATTTCAGTTCAATTGCAATACAAATAGGCGGGATTGGCAGTATGGCTCCCGAACGTAGAAACGAGATAGCTCAGCTTGGGTTACGAGCTATGATAATTGGAGCACTAACAAATATTATGACAACAATAATCGCAAGTATATTAATTTAGCTACTTCTTGATAGCATCACAATCGGCAAGTTTTAAATATTTTGATTGTGGGTATTCGCGTCGAAGCTGACTAAACAAACGTTCAGCTTCTTTTTTTTTGTTTTCAATACAGTAAACTTGTCCAAGACGCACGAGCGCTTTTTCTTTTATATCGTCAAATAACTCATCTGATGAAAGAACGTCTATCAAAAGTTTTTTCGCTGGTTCGAACATATTTTTAGCGATGTAGCATTCAGAAGAATAGTAAAGAAGTATCTGGTAGTCTTTTGCTTTTTTGTTGGTATTGGTAAGAAGTCGAGCAAAAATTTCGCATGCTTCATTGAATTTGCCGTCGTGGTAAAGGTCAATTGCTTGTTTTAGATCATCGTTCATTGCTTGAACGCTTTTGGTTATTTCCTTTGGTGGTATATAGTTGATGTCAATAAAAGTTGTATCGGAGAAGCGACTTTTGGTTTGGCTTACAACTGACTTACTTTTTGCAGTGGACTGATTGCGAGCACCAACTGGAGTGCAAGCAGCAAGAATTATTATTGATAGCAAGAAAAAAGTAATATTTTTCAAAGAGTAACTCCTTCTTTGAAAGAAAAATAATTTTAAATATAGTAAATATATCGAATTAAGCAAAAACAATATTGTAGAGTATTAAATTAATAATTCAAAAACATACAAAATTGTATTTTTGAAGCGTGGGAAAAAATCTTAATTTGCAAAATAATTTTAAAACATACTATGCAAAAAGATATTTTCGACAAAATCATTGTGTTTTTTGAAGGAATTCGCCAGCAAACAGGCGAATATCTGTATTTTGAAGAAATGCCACAGCAATCCGAAGGTATTGCTGTGTTGCCCACTCCAAAAACAGAGAGCCAGACAAGCAAGAAGATACAAGGAGAGGCAATTCATATAGAGGGAAGAAAAATTGAGAAAGTCAAGCAGACACAGACTGTTATTTCTGCACCGACCTTACTGGACGAAAAAGTTGCACCTGACTGGCAAAATGCTAAATCATTAGATGAGTTACTAAATAAAATCAAAGACTGCCAGAAATGCCCGCTTGGAATGATACGCACTAAGTTTGTTTTTGGCGAAGGCAATCCAAATGCAGATATTATGGTCATCGGCGAAGCTCCTGGTGCAGACGAGGACATACAAGGGCGACCATTTGTCGGAAGAGCTGGGCAGCTGCTGACAAAGATATTAGAATCGGTTGGTTTCAAAAGAGAGGATGTTTTCATTGGCAACATTAATAAATGTCGTCCCCCTGGAAATCGTGTCCCAGCAAAAAACGAAGTAGACGCGTGCGAGCCATTTCTTTTGAAGCAAATCGAGCTTATTAAGCCAAAGTTTATATTGGCACTTGGGCTAACAGCTGCAAACACGCTTCTGAAATCGAATTACAAAATGGGTGATATAAGAGGAAAGCTTTTTAATTATAATGGTATTCAGACACTGGTTACATATCATCCGGCAGCATTATTACGCAATCCTAATTGGAAGAAGCCAGTTTGGGAGGATATGAAATTATTAAGAAAATTGTATGATGAATACATAGAAAAATCTAAAAAGGAGTAAAATGAGAGTTGCAGTATTGTTTGGTGGAATTTCTACCGAAAGGAATGTATCAATAAGCGGTGGGCGAGCTGTTGTAGAAGCATTGCGTAGCCTTGGATATGATGTTGTCCCCGTAGACCCTGCTTTTGGAAAGAACGGACAAATAAAAGCAGAAGAGCACATAAACAACATTAATCATTTTAATACTTTGGAGGAGCTCAGTCAGTTTTCCCCAAAGTCAATTATCGAGTGCATTAATTCGGAAATATTCGATAATATTGATTGTGCATTTATTGTGCTGCACGGGAAATATGGCGAAGATGGCATAATTCAGTCATTGCTTGAATTGCGAGGTATTCCATATACGGGCAGTGGAGTGAAAGCGAATGCAATTTCGATTGACAAAGCTACAACAAAAAATTTAATGCTTGTTGCAGGAATTCCTATACCGTCTGGCACTTTGGTAAGTCCCGAAACGGCAAATGAATTCGAAGTAATAAAAGAAATCAGAAACGAATTTGGGAACGAACTTGTTATTAAGCCGAATGATCAAGGATCAACAATTGGGCTAACAATTGTGCGAGATGGAAATTTAGATGAGATTTCGTATGGAATTGCTGAAGCAGGGAAATACTGCCGAGATGTGCTTATTGAACAATATATTGATGGACGTGAAATAACCGTTGGAATTGTTGGGGACGAAGCGTTGCCAGTGATTGAAATAGTCCCGGAAAGCGGATTTTATGATTATGAACATAAATATACAAAAGGCAAAACGCAATATATTTGTCCAGCAGAAATTGATGAAGACGTAGCTGAATTTGCAAAAGGATTGGCAATTACAGCACATAATGTGATAGGGTGCAGAGGATTTAGTCGTGTTGATTTCCGATTGACAGATGATGGGCAGCCTTTTTTCTTGGAAATAAATACCGTACCAGGATTTACATCAACTTCATTGGTCCCGAAGGCAGCAAAGCAGCTTGGGATAGAATTCCCAGAGCTTTGCGATAGAATAATAAAGCTTGCATTGGAGAGATAAACAGATAATTTACATTAGAAAAAATATGGAGTAGTCTAAACTTAAACGTTCAGACTACTTTTTTTCCTTTTACAAAGACATTTTGAATATGATTAATTCCAAAATGATAGAATAAATCGGTGTATGAAGAAACGTCTGCAATGAGCAAGTCGGCTTGCTTACCAATTTCTAAACTTCCGACTTGCAAGCTAAGGCAAAGTGCAGCAGCAGCATTTAAAGTAGCCGCGGTGAGAGCTTCTTCGGCAGTCATTTTCATATTTATAACTGCAAGAGATAAAATCATTTGCATATTTTCGGTGAAACAGGACCCCGGATTGCAATCAGTTGCGAGAGCGACAATTGCACCGCTTTCGATTAATTTTCTTGCAGGAGCATACGGCAAACGTGTAAAATATGCTGTTCCTGGCAATAAAGTTGCAACAGTTCCAGCATTTTTCAAAGCAGAGATACCACTATCGGAAACAAAGAGCAAATGGTCGGCAGAGATTGCCCCAACTTCGGCAGCAAGTTCAGCAGCGGCAACGTTTGCGAGTTCGTCGGCGTGTGCTTTGATTTTCAGACCTAATTCTTTTGCACGTTTGAAAATTTTTCGTCCTTGTTCGATGGTATAGTAGCCTTCATCAACAAATGCATCGCAAAACGAAGCAAGCTGCTTTTCCGCCACTATAGGAAGCATTTCATTACAAATTAAATCCACATAAGCATCGCGATTGTTTGCATATTCGGGTGGGAAATCGTGAGCACCAAGAAATGTAGAAACAACGTTTTGATGAGCAATTTTTTTCAAAACAGCAATTGCTTCGAGCTGACGAATTTCGGGATCAAGCGAAAGCCCATAGCCACTTTTGATTTCAACAGTAGTTGTGCCATATCGTAGAGCAGAATTTGCAAGATTCAACCCATTTTCAATAAGTTCGTTTAAACTAGCTTCGCGAGTTGCTTTCATTGTGGTTAAAATTCCACCACCTTCTTGGGCAATTTGCTGATAAGTAACTCCTCGAAGTCGTCGTGCAAATTCAAACGAGCGGTTTCCTGCAAAAACAAAGTGGGTATGTGAGTCAACAAATCCCGGTAGAACAGTTTTCCCTAAAGCATCGATTGTTTCGTTTATCTGAATATGATTATTGTAAATAAAACGTAAAGCATCATCAGTTTTGCCAACGAATAGGATTTTCTCATCGAAAATAATTGCACCACTTTGAATTTCACCAATATTGTTCATTTCTTCGCCGCGTTTGTAAGGTTTTCCATCGGCGTTGATTGTTACAAGCGATGAGATATTTTTTATTAAAGTAGCCATCTATAGTTCCTTACAAAAATTAAAAATCAGAAACATCAATATTACTTTGATATGGAGGTTCTTCATATTGATAAGCAAGATTGCCGAATTGAGCAAAATCTTTAACAAAAGCAAGGCGCTTGATTCCGGTTGGACCATTACGTTGTTTGCCGATAATTATCTCGGCAGTATTTTCTGTTGGCGAACCATCTTCATATTTCATTATTTTATATACTTCGGGGCGGTTAATGAACATTACGACGTCGGCATCTTGTTCGATTGAACCGGACTCACGAAGATCGCTTAGCATAGGACGCTTATCGGCACGATTTTCCACTAAACGATTGAGCTGCGCAAGAGCAATAATTGGAATATCGAGTTCCTTTGCCAAATTTTTCAAAGATTGAGAAATAATTGAAATTTCACGCTCTCTGCTTTCAGCTTTTGGAGGATGAATAAGTTGCAAATAGTCGACAACGAGCAGTTTAATATTATGTTCATATTTCAAGCGTCTGGCTTTTGCACGAAGTTCCATTATAGGCAGTCCGGCAGTGTCATCAATAAAGAGTGGAGCATCGGCAAGTTTTCCCAGAGCACTGATAATTTTTGTATTTTCTTCGGAGGAAATTCTGCCCGTACGAAGCTTTTGCTGGTTTATTTTAGCTTCTGCGGAAATCAACCTGAGAACGAGCTGTATAGCAGTCATTTCGAGCGAAAAGAAAGCAACAGGTAATTTCTCATCGACAACAATATTGCGAACCATTGATAGAGCAAAAGCCGTTTTACCCATAGACGGACGAGCAGCAATGATAATTAAGTCTGAGTTTTGCAAACCACCAAGCATTTGGTCAAGTTCGATGAATCCGGTAGGCAGTCCGCTAAGTCCATCGCTTGAGCGCTGGGAAATGCGAACAATCATCTCGTATGCTTGATGAGCAAGAGTTTTCATAGAAGAATAATTTTTGTGAAGGAGTTTTTCGGCAATCGAAAATATTTGGGCTTCAGCGGAATCAATTTCTTCGAGTGCGTCGGTTGCTTCGCTATAAGCATTTTTCAGAATATTGCCGGCAACTTCGATTAATCGTCTTTTAAGATATTTTTCTTGAACAATACGAGTATGGTTATCAATAAGCGCTGCTGTTGGAGTAAGCGAGCTAATTTCGGAAAGATACTGAACGCCGCCAACTTCGTCGAGTACACCACGGCTTTTAAGGTGCTCTTTTAGCGAAATCAAGTCGCCGTTTAGACCCTTTTCGTTTAAATTAATTAATGCTTCGTAGATAATTTTGTGGCGTGGGTCGTAGAAAGAATTAGGTTCAAGCAAAGATTGAGCACGAGAAATAGCTTCGCGGCTTAGCATCATTGCACCTAAAACAGCAATTTCAGCTTCACGAGAATGTGGCGGAATATTTGCACTTATGAAATTTGGAGCTTCGTCCAATTTCTTTATGTTTTTTCTTTTTGCTTCCATCTTTTTTTAGTTGATTATTTTCAATAGCAAAAATATTAATTATGAATTAATAATTGGGCTTAAAATTATAAAATAATTGTAAACATAGTTTTCCACAACTAAATATTATTTGGAATTAAAGGAAAAATACTTCTAATTTTGTTCATAAGATTATGAAAAAAATAACAATTTTATATTTGTTGTTGAATTGCACACTTATTTTTGCTGAAAATTGTAATTGCAATGTTTCGGAATTATTGCTTTATCCTGAGAACACAACAGACACGGTTCAGACAAGCATTCGTCAAGACTATGAAAGATGGGAGCAAAGTCAATTCACAATTGCTGGCGCGGTACGGCATACAATAACGGGAGAATTGCCGTATAGGACGACGCATATTAAACCATTGAACTTTGGAATATTTGTTGGAGTTTTGTCAGCATTTTTATATTGGCAACATCAATTTCAGATGGAAACAATCTGGAAGGAGCAAACTGATTTCAAAATACAGGAAGACGGCAAGTATGCAATGTATGCTGATAAAGCCGGGCATATTTACGGTTGCTATCTTACTTCATACCTAATGACAGAAGGATTTATGCAAAGTGGATTAAGTTGGGAAAGTGCAACTATCGCAGGAACTGCTTTCGGATTATCGTATTCTACTTACATTGAAATTCTGGATGGATATGGGAAGCAGTGGGGATTTAGTCCGTCAGATCTCTATGCAGATGTAGCGGGTGCAGCATTGCATATCGGACAATTCTATATTCCATATCTTCAAAACTTTACACCAAAATTTATGTATATTCCTGCTGATTGGCACAATGAACGGAAGCGTTATCCACACGAAATGTTTAACGATGATTACAGTTCACATACACTGTGGCTTTCAGTTAATTTACGAAATACTTTACCTAAAAGTATTTCGCAACATATTCCAAAATGGCTGGAATTATCTTTTGGCTATGCAGTGCGGGGTCTTTGCGATACAGTGCAAGCGTCTTTAGGTAAGTGTAAGCCTTGCCGAGGCGATAAATGGGTTGATGGATTTTACTTCGGCAGTCCAAGATATATCATTGCATTAGATTACAATTTAATACACCTTTTACCAGATGGAGGGTATTTCTGGAATTGGCTTAAACAATCTTTGAACTACTTTAAATTACCATCACCTGCTATTGAATTTGGAAGGGTTACCAAATTATATTTAGTATATCCACTCCAAATTAAGATAAAATGATACACTAAAAAATGAATTATTCCTTAATTTTTTTTTAAACCTTTTTCATTTTGAAACGTCTTAGTATTGGTTTTAGTAACTTATTCAGCAGGTTTTTCTTATGAAAAAAGTGTTTTATTTTGCTCTATTTATTATTACAATAACAGGGATAAATATATTTGGACAACAGCCACAACGTGGTGGAACAATTAAAGGTAAAGTTGTTGATGCAGCGACAAATGCACCGCTTGCACGTGCTAATGTATCGGTAATCACTTTACCCGACTCATCGGTCGCAACAGGAGCAGTCGCAGACGCATCAGGAAAATTTGAAATCAACAATATTCGATTAGGAGCATACATTGTTCGCATAAATTATGTTGGATACGAGACATTCAATTCAGAACCTATAGCGATAACACGGGAAATAAGAACAGTTGATTTAAACACAGTTGGACTTTTGCAGAGTTCAACACGCACAAACGCAGTCGAGGTTACTGCTGAGCGCCAGATGGTAGAGTATTCGCAGGGGAAAAGAATTTTTAATGTCGATAAAAACATTGCTGCAACAGGAGGAACTGCGCTTGACATAATAAAGAACATACCATCTGTAAGCGTTGATATTGATGGGAATGTTAGCCTTCGCGGAAGTTCTAATTTTCGGCTCCAAATAAACGGCAAGCCCACAAGCATCAACCCAACAATATTTTTTGAGCAGACGCCTGCATCATCGATAGAAAGCATCGAGATTATTACCAATCCATCTGCTCGATACGATGCTGAAGGAATGACTGGAATAATTAATGTAATTCTGAATCAAAAGAGAGATGACGGATTGAATGGTTTATTCAGCGTAAATTTAGGGACACGCGATAAGTATTCTTTTTCTATTAATTCAACATATCAATATGGCGATTGGAACTTTTTCTTAAATTATGATTACGGTTCACGTCGTATGCAAGGAAACGGTAGTTCATATAGAATAACTCGTTTAAAAGATACAACAGAGTTATTTCAGGATTTCAAGAATCGGAGAAGTTTTCTAAATCAAGGAATTAGAACTGGTTTTGAATATAATATTTCGAAATTCGACCAACTTTCGATGTCTGCTTCCTATCGGGCATCAGAAGGAACAAGAAAAAGAAATATTGAATATGAAAATTATCTGAATTTCGCAACAGATCCCAATAGTTTATACAATAGATTATCGAAGGAAGATGACGATAGCCCTTACTGGGATTATTCGCTAAATTACAAGCACAATTTCGGCGAACGCGGACACGATTTAACATTTGATGCATACTTTTCTGAATTCGACAGTAAAAATGATGGTGGTTACACACAAATCTGGCAAACACCCATTAGTCCGATTTTAGAAGAAGCATCAAAATCGAATGATATTAATCGCAATATTAATATTCAATCTGATTACTCATATCCGTTTGGTAATTATAAACTTGAAGCTGGTGCAAAAGTATCATTTCAGAAGCTTGATAATGATTATAAGTTTTTCGAGTATTCGGCATTAGATACAAACAAAACAAATCACTTTATTTATAATGAAAGAATTTCGGCTGCTTATGCGATTATTAGTGGGAAATTCGATGATTTTTCTGTTCAATTTGGGTTGCGTGCTGAACACAGCAAAATAGACACCAAACTTAAAACAACAGGAGAGAAAAACAAGCAGGACTATGCAAATTTCTTTCCATCAGCAAATTTTAGTTATAAATTATCAAAAACAGACGAATTTCAAATTAATTATTCGCGTAGAATAAATCGTCCTCGCTCGAATTTCCTTAATCCATTTGTAGATTATTCTGACCCATATAACCTTCGTGGTGGCAATCCGAATTTGAAACCAGAATTTATAAATGCATACGAACTTGCATATATTAAAAATTTCAAGATTTTATCTATCACGCCAACTCTATTTTATCGTCAGACGGACGATAAAATTTCCTTTGTTGCTGATGTTGTTTCTGATGGCAAGATTAAGACAACCTTTGAAAATGTAGCGAAGGGAACAAATTACGGCTTGGAATTGAACATAACATTCGATTATTTTAAATTTATGCGACTATCGGGTGACTTTTCATATTACCGTTCGGAAATAAAGGGCAAAGATAAATCTCTTGAAATGGATAATAATGATTATAGCTGGTCAATTAGAAGTACGGCAAGCATATTTTTATCTCGAGAGCTCTCTATGCAATTAACAGGCTTTTACACTGGACCAACAGTTACAGCACAGGGACAGCGATACTCATCCAGTTCGCTCGATTTGGGTGCACGCTACGAAATGTTCGATCGCAAACTTGCCCTAACTTTCCGCATTTCAGATATTTTAAACGAAATGAAATTTGGTGGATATGCCAAAAATTCGAGTTTTTATAGTCGTTATAATATGAAAAGAGAAACTCGAGTAGCTTATCTTGGATTTCAGTATAAAATAAATGAAGGACCGAAGCAACGCGAACGCCGCCGCCAAACAGACAATACAGGTGGTGGAATGGATTTCGATGAGTTTTAGTTTTTTTGATATTTCGTACAAAATTAAGTGGGTAAATCTAATGCGATTTGCCCATTTTTTTATTACGGATAGTCAAGAATAAAAACAAAAAAGCAGGCATTTTGTTACCTGCTTCCCAGAGCCACTTGACGGACTCGAACCGCCGACCGGCTGATTACAAATCAGCTGCTCTACCAGCTGAGCTAAAGTGGCTTTATTTAGAAAGAACAGCGTCAAATGATGAATACAAAAATAAGAACTTTTCAGATATTGAACAAATTTTTTTTGAAAAAATTCTATATTTTTTACAAAAAATTTATCAAAAATTATCACACAATTGAAATTTGTTAGTAAATCAATATATAATTGAAATAAAATTGCAAAAATATGATAATAGGAAGATTAAAAAATAAATTTTTTTTCAACATAATCGTTACTATAAAAGTTAGTATTATATTAATAAAAAATGAATGTGTAAGGGTGATTAATTATAACGTTTGGAGAAAAGTATGTCGAGAACTTTAAACAAAGTAATGTTAATTGGAAATGTGGGGAGAGATCCCGAACTAAAATTCACACCGAGCGGAATACCTGTTGCAACATTTAGACTGGCAACATCAGAAACCTGGAAGGACCGCAACGGGAATTTGCAAGAGCACACAGATTGGCATACAATTGTCGCCTGGCGTGGGCTTGCCGAAGTGTGCCAAAAATTGCTTCGCAAAGGGACACGCATTTATCTTGAAGGGAAATTGCAGACAAGAACAATTGAAGATAAGAACAACAACACTCGCCGCAACATAGTTGAGGTGATTGCTGAAAATATGATTGTTCTTGACGCACGCAAGCAAAAAGAAAATTCGGATAGTTCAGAAGAAAGGATAATTTCTGATTCTTTATATCCTGACACAAGCTTCGATGCTAATGATTTTTCTGATTTTGATACAGAATTAACCGATACTTTCGATGAATCATACGATTTTGATGAATCTGACAAAAAAAACGATGATAGTCCTTTCTGATAATTGACGAAAAGCGATGAATAAACAAAAAAAAATTGAGATAAAAGTCGGCATTGTATCAGTTCTTGCAATAATAATCTTAATAATTGGACTGTCGCTTGCGAAAGGTATAAGTATTTCACCTGCTAAAAATTTAGTGCATTTCAGGTTTGACAACTCTGGCGGGATAACAGAAGGCTCGCCGGTGGTTGTCAATGGAGTTCGGTGCGGTGTGGTAAAGTCTATTACAAATAGCAACGGCTCGGTTCTGATAACCGCAGATATGGAAACCGTAGAAAATTTGAAGACAGATTGTTATGCAAGGATAACAATTTTAGAAATTACTGGTGGAAAGAAAATTGAAATTTTTCCTGGCTATTCGGATAGACCTTTCGATAAAAGTCAAGAAATTCCAGGAAGAGCAACTGCTGATTTGGCTGATTTAATTGCAACATTGGGAGAAGTGAGTAACGATGCTGCCTCACTTGTTAAAAATCTGGATACACTCACTCAAAATCTCAATTATGTGATGAACAACAAGCATTTGCTTAATAATCTTGAGACAATTGCCCATAATACAAGCGAGATAACCGTTAATTTGAACACTTTTATTAAAGAAAATTACAATGCACTACAAAATATTGTAATTAATCTGAACAATCTTGTTTCTGATTTGAAGAAAACATATTCTCAAAATGAACCGAAACTAAATAAAATAATCGGTCAAATAGAAATTGCGTTAACGAATGCAAATGAATTGCTTTCGAAGATGCAAAACACTATCGGTGAAGCTGATAAAACTCTTGCGAATATTAACGATATAACCGAGGAAGTTCGTTTTGGGAGCGGTCTTGCAAATCGATTAATTTACGACAAGAAACTTGCGGGCGAACTTGATTCAACATTGAAATCAATCAATATCTTACTTAATCAAATTGAGAATCACGGTGTAAATGTAAACGTCAGGTTAGGAACACGCCCATAAACTAATAGGAGAAAAGAAATGTCTGCAAAAACAACAGTTGTAACAGAAGAACTTGATAGATATTTGCATACTCAGTTTACAGCCGAGGATGAAATTATTCAAAAAGTATTGGAAAATGCACAGCGCAAAGGACTACCGAAAATCCATATTAGTGGCAATCAAGCGAGATTTATGCAATTTTTGCTTAAAGCAATGAATGCAAAATATGTGCTTGAAATTGGTAGTCTTGCGGGGTATAGTGCAATTTCAATGGCAAGAGCATTGCCTGAGGATGGGAAGCTTACAGCGGTTGAGCTTAATCCCGAGTATGCAGAAATAATAAAGGAAAATGCAGAAATTGCGGGAGTCTCAAAAAAGATTGAAGTAATTTGCGATGATGGTCGGCATTTTGTTGAAAGCTGTAAATTTAATTATGAATTAGATTTCGTTTTTGTAGATGCGGACAAACCCGGATATCACCTTTATTTGAACAAGCTGACACCGTTTATTAGAAAAGGTGGGATATTTGCGGCAGATAACGCTTTTGCTTTTGGATATGTGCTTGATAGTGCTCCTGAGCGTGATCCAAACGAAGTCAAATCAATAAAAAATTTTAATGAAAAATTCCTTGCTCACGAGAATTATTTTGTAACTCTCGTTCCTATAGGTGATGGTTTGATAATGGGCTTAAAGAAATAATTTTTTTTACTTTCCGAATTGCATAAATTGATTTTTGTAAATTGATTGTATCAGGTCGGCAACGTCAATAATCATAATCACACGTCCGTCGCCTAATATTGTGGAACCAGCCACACCTGTGATACTTCCTAAATATTCACCGAGCGATTTGATTACAATTTCTTGTTGTCCAAGCAGTTCATCAACAACAAGCCCGATTCGTTGCATTCCCAAGCCAACATTAACAACATAGCGATTATCTAATTCTTCGCGTGGATTTGTAACACCCAAAACTTTGTCTAATCTAAGAATTGGGATTACTTCCTGCCGAATACGAATCACTTCCTGATGGCTCACAGTATAGACGCTATCTGTATTTATAGCAACCACTTCAACAACAGAACTAAGAGGAAGTGCATAAGTTTCGTCTTGCACTTTAACAAGCAAGCCTTGAATAATTGCAAGAGTAAGAGGAAGCTTAATAATAAAAGTGGCTCCTTTACCTACTTCGGATTCTATATCTATCATTCCTTTGAGGTTCTGGATATTTGAGCGTACAACGTCCATACCAACGCCACGACCCGAGACAGCAGTAACTTTGGCAGCAGTGCTAAATCCAGGAGCAAAAATTAGCTGAAAAGCTTCGCGAGCAGACATTTGGGAAGCTTGTTCGGGTGTAATAATTCCTTTTTCAATAGCTTTGGCTTTGAGTTTTTCTGGATCCATTCCGCGACCATCGTCGGAAATACGAAGGACAATATTGTTGCCTTCCTGGTCCGCATCTAATGTAATTGTTCCAAATTCAGGTTTGCCGAGACGAATTCGTTCTTCTGGTGGTTCGATCCCGTGGTCGCAAGAATTACGGATCATATGGACGAGTGGATCGTTTAATTCTTCGATAATACCGCGATCAATTTCAGTTTCTTCGCCTTTAACAATTAAATTAATTTTTTTGCCAAATTCTTTACTAAGGTCACGAACGATGCGGGGTGCTTTCTGGTAAAGTTTGCCAATGGGCACCATACGCATACGCATTACAGCAGCTTGGATCTCGGAAGTAACAAAATCGATTTGAGCAGTTGTCTCAATTAAATCGCGAACGTGCTCATTTTTGCCGAATTCTTGTTCGACCATTTCGGTAATTTGAGCTAAGCGGTTTCGCCCAAGTACAAGCTCGCCGGAAAGATCCATTAGAGCTTCAACACGGTTGACATCAATTCTAATAGTATCA
Source organism: Eximiradius sp. (assembly GCA_937127445.1). Taxonomy (GTDB): domain Bacteria; phylum Bacteroidota; class Ignavibacteria; order Kapaibacteriales; family UBA2268; genus JAKIZO01. The sequence continues at coordinate 26,149 of CAKZLY010000006.1, forward strand.
GATGCGAGTGCTTTCCCTGGTGATTTTGATGTTTCTTTATTTGCTGATGGTTTAGTTTGCTGCTGCGATACAATGATTGGTTGAGATATTGGCTGCTGATTAGTATTTTCAACAGGAGATTCAACAACAGGAATACCGTAAATATGTTCTATTGGCTTTTGTTGTTCTGGAACAATAGTTATATTGGAATCTGATGGTTCAGCTTCAACTTGTTCTGCAATTGGATCCATTGTGTTGCTATTTATTGTAACACTTGTTTGAGAAATTTCGTCTTTGAATTTGATATTAATTTCCTGAAAAGCGGCATCGATGAGCTTTAATTCTTCATCACTAAAATCACCTGGTTTAGTTGCAATTTCTGGGTTGGAAAGGACGGCTTCGACAAAGCTTGTTCCTTCGGGTAGAATTTGTTGAGTATCCAAAGTGTTTTGAAGCTCAAGGAACTGGGATTGCATTTGTGAATCTTTCAAACGCAGAATTTTAGCAATAGTTTCGGAGTAATCAGCAGATGGTTCGTTGCCTTCTTTAATTTGAGCCACCATCATAGTGATCCAATCCTGAACCTCGAGAAGGACATCAATTATTTCTTGATTAACTTTTATTTCTCCTCGACGAAGTTTATTGAGGATATCTTCTGCGTGGTGAGTAATTTCAGCGATTGGATTGAAGCCCATAAAGGAAGAAGTCCCTTTGATGGTATGGAAACTACGGAAAATTCTATTGATAAGGTCTAAATCATCTGTTCTTGTTTCAATTTCAATTAGATCCTGGCTTAAATTTTCGAGAAGTTCTGATGTTTCAATCAAGTAACCTTCAAATAATTCTTGCATTTCAGGATCATTAAAACTCACCGAAGCCATAATCACTCCAAATTATTTGCCGAATAGAGCATCTATATCGTCTTGCGAAAATTGTTCGAACGAATCTTCATCGCTATTTTCATCAACAACTGGAGTTTTAGTATCACCAGTTGCTTCTGTCGAAGGATTTTGATTAGCAAACATTTTGTCAATTTCGCCCATATCGATTGGCTCGTCTAAATTGCCACTTTCGACTTGTTCGATAACTTCATCAACTTGTTGTTGGCGGAATTCTTTATTAGCCATAGCTTCGACAGCTTCGGGGTCGAAGGCAATTTTGCGGTGAAGCTGAGAAACTTGCATTTTATCATCTGGTGATGGCTCTTTATGCATAAGTTCGCTTATTTCAGATTCATTAAAGTGGTGTAGAATTTTTGTTAACTTAGTTTGAACAGTTTCGAGCAAATTATTAACAGCTGCTATTTGTTGAGCGGTAATATCCTGTACTTGAAGAGAAATCATAATGGAGTTTGAATCGTTAGTAATGCTGGAAATTAATTCTTCGGTTTCATTAGAAATTTTATTAATTTCAACATTAGGAATTTTTTTCATTGTGGTAATAATTGTAGCCAGTGCGGGAAGATGTTGTTTGAGGTCTTCCCCTTTTTCTATTGCCTTATAAAGAGCTTCGAGGAGTGCGATTGGATTTTCTCTTTTCTTTTGAACAATTTCAATAATTCTATTATAATTCTTTTTGATAATTTCAATTTTATATTGAATACCATCTACAATATCCATTACTTCGGTAATTGCCATTTCGGTAGCTTCGGTAACTTTGCTAAGTTGCTTGGAAGCAGATGGCATTTTCTTTAGATTTTCTTGAATTGAAGCATTAATTTCGTCCAGAAGTGGCTGAATTTCGCTGACAAAGATAAAAATTTCTTCGAGAAAAGGGATAACTCTTTGTCCTAATACAAATAGAGCTCTCAACTCATCAGCTTTTTGGAGCAACAGAGTAATATCTTTTTGTTTCATAGCCTCTCCAACTTATGAATTTTGAATAGTTTTAAGAACAGCATCTAATTTTTCCTTTAGCACTTGTGGAGTGAAAGGCTTAACTACATAATTATTAACTCTTGCTTTAAGAGCTTCAATAATATCTTGTTTTAATCCGCGAGTAGTAACCATAAGAATAGGTAAATTTGATAATTGAGCATCAGAGCGTATAGCTTTTGTAAGGTCAAGGCCGCTCATATTAGGCATATTCCAGTCTGTGATAACGAAATCGACTTTGTTCTGGCGTAGCTTTTCGAGGGCTTCCTGTCCGTCGCCAGCTTCAATAACGTCGTTATAACCGAAAGTTTTAAGTGCGTTTATCACAATTCTTCTCATAGTTGGAGAATCATCTACAACTAAAAAAATCATAAAAGAACCTCATAAATTTATTATTCAATAATATTATCGATAAAATAAAACAAAACTTTAATAGAATTATCCAATATATTTTGCAACTTCATATTGAATTCGTTTAGTATTGAAAGGTTTGATTAAATATGAATTAGCGCCCGCAGCAAGGCCGGCGTTAATATCTTCGTCTTTTGCAAGAGAAGACAGAATAATAATAGGTATATCTTTATATTCAGGGTTTTGACGGATAGAGCGAATGAGTTTAAATCCATCGATATTAGGCATATTTAAATCAGTAATAAGCAAATCTATTTTTTCTTTTGGCAGAATTTCGAGAGCTTCCATACCGTCTTGCGCTGAGAGCACGCGATATCCTTTGATTTTAAGGGCAAGCGTTATAAACTTGCGAACTGATGGAGAATCTTCGGCTATTAATATTGTTTTTGCCATCTTCAAACCCGAATTAGTACAAAATTATTCCTTTTGATAAGCCATAGCTTTTGGGAAATGAACCAGTTTAAATGCCTTTGAGATACCGTGCAAGGATTCAGAATAACCAATAAACAAGTATCCACCCTTGTTTAGCGAATTATAAAGATGAGTAACTACCTGCTGTTTGGATGGCATATCAAAATAAATCAACACATTGCAACAGAAGATAACATCGCAATTAGTAACAGTGCGCATTTGCTGAGCATCATAGAGGTTAATATTCATAAATTTAACCATCTGTTTTATTTCATCGCTAAGGACATAGTTTGTACCTTGCTGTTTGAAATATTTTTTTAGCAAATGCGGTGGAACATTTCTGATGGAATATTCTTTATAAACTCCCTGCTGAGCTTGTTCCAGGACCGACTTATTAATATCACTCGCGAGTATCTGGAATTGCACGCGTGGATACATTGGTCTTAGCTTTTCAGCAACTATCATAGCCAAGGTGTAAGCTTCTTCACCGGTTGATGAGGCTGCACTCCAAATACGGAAGACCGGATTGAACAAATTCTGGCGGGTAGAGAGAATTTCGGGAACGATATGGGTTTCAAAGGCTTCGAATTGCTGAGGAGCACGGAAAAAATAAGTCTCGTTGATTGTAATAGCATCGAAAAGCTCATTTAGTTCGTTTCTTCCCATTGGGGAACGCAGCAAGGTTAAATAATCTTCGAATGAAGAAAGTTTGTTGGTAGAAATACGTTTTGCAATTCTTCCTTCGAGCAAATACTTTTTATTATCAGTATAGTATATTCCACACTGATCGTATATAAAATTTCTTAACTCATTAAAAGTATTATCATTTAGTTCCATTTTCACCGGCACTGTTTTTTTTACTTCTTTACTTTCTTCTGTTGGCTTGCCAGCCCCAAACTGAAATAATCGAGCTGCCATTTATTAAACTCATTATTTAATATATTATAACTTAATAAACAATTCATAATAAAAAAATTAAAAAATTCTAACCACTCAGTAAACTTTTCTCAATTCCGGCATTATGCAACAATTCTTCGATAAATTCTTTGTTATTATCATCTGATATTTCGAACAATTTTTTAATTTTGGCGCTTGATTTCTGACTATCAAGCTTAAACAATAACTCAACAACAGTTGAACATTCAATTGATTTACAAACAATCAAATTATCGAAAATCCCATCGATTACAATATATTTGTTGTTTTCGGGAGTTTCGTCCCAGAAATAAGTCAGTAAAGATAGGAAATCTATATCACAACCAATCATTGAGCGATTAATAATTTCATTATAGAAAGCTTTGAAAAATTCTTTAATAAGTTCAGGTGAGTTATATTTTAACAACTTTTCTAAAACAAAGCTTTGAGTATCATTATTGCCTTTGAAAATCTCATTCATTATCGATGGGATATCATCTTTAATAAACACATTTCCTAAGGCAATAAGACCTGCTGCACGTATATCATCATCATCGTCGAAAAGTGCTTTATAGGCAAGGTATCTCAAATTATCGGGCAAAACAAATTCTTCACCTAATCTAAATGATATAGCTGCAACAGTTTTTAGAATAATAATCTGAATTGTTTCGCTAACTTCATCAATTTTTGAGAAAAGTTGGCGAGCTACTTCAATATCATCACAATTAATGGATAAAGCGTCAATAATTTCGGTTTTTAGAAAATCGTCCTTCTCGTCTGTTAGAGCAAAAATCAGGAAATCAATTGCTTTTCTAGAACCAATTTTCCCGAGTGCTTCGATAACGTTAGGCTTTTGGTCTTCTTTGGTGTTATAAATTTTAACTAATTTTTCGATAATGGATTCATCTTGGTAATTGCCAAGAGCTTCAATAGCGGCTTGCACAACATTTTCATCTGGATCATCGAGCAACGGATATATTTTATGAGCAAGATGGCGAGTATTGATAAGTCCTAGCAAATCGCAAGCAAATTTTCTAACGTCAGGATCTGGATTATCCAGATAGCTCGAAAGGAACTCAGCGGAGGCTTCTCCAAGGTGAGCCAGGATATCACCTGCTGTATTACGAAGTTCTACATTTTTGCTCAATATATTTGGTGCAATAATTTCGGAAGCAAGGCGAGCAAAATCTCCTTTCAAATCACACAGGGCTCTAACTGCAACATCACGTACACCACTATCGTCATGAGTAATCAACTCGCAAAGAGATTTCACAACATCTTCGTCGAAATCATTTGTCTGGGCAATAGAAATAATGGTTTCAATAAGTAATGTTGTATCGTCCGCTTCGTTAAGCTCTTTTATTAAGAGTGCTTTATCCATAGAATTACAAAAATTAATTTTGTATAATTTAATATAATTAAAATAGTTTTATTATAGATAAATATCAAGTAAAAATATTTTATTTTATTCAATATTTTTTCCAGTTATATTAATGCCTAACTGTTCAATTCTGTATCGCAATTTAGCACGCGAAATTCCTAAAATTTTAGCTGCCTTTATTTGATTTCCATTGGTGATTTTCAAAGTCTGGATAATCAAATCACGAACAACATTTCCCATAGGAGCACCAGTTTTGGAAATTTGCAGGAAGTGCTGACCATCAGCAAGTTCAATAGTTTGTTTCCCAGGAATTTGCACGCTTGTAGTTGTAGATTTGAGAAAGCTTAGAGATTCTTTTGTGATTAAATCATTAGATTCGAGAAGAACTACGCGTTCGATTACGTTGCGGAGTTCTCTTACGTTACCTTTCCAATGATAATTATTAATAATTTCAACGGCTTCTGGTGAAAAACCTTTGATATTTTTGCCAAATTTAAGGTTGAATTCATTAACGAATGCTGTTGCAATTTTTAGGATATCAGCGCCTCGTTCGCGAAGTGGTGGCAAAAGAATACGGGCAACATTCAAACGGTAATAGAGGTCCTCGCGGAAAGAACCTTCTTCGACTAACTTTTCTAAATCTTTATTTGTGGAAGCGATAACCCGCACATCAACGGATATTTCTTTTGACCCACCAAGACGGTAGTATTGCCTTTCCTGCAAAACGCGAAGTAATTTCACTTGAAGTTCGAGGCTAAGTTCAGCAATTTCATCGAGCAGAATTGTTCCGTGATGAGCCTGTTCGAATTTACCTTGCTTAATTTTTTCTGTGGCACCGGTAAAAGCACCACGTTCATAACCAAAGAGTTCATTTTCGGCAAGTTCGCGTGGGATTGCACCGCAATTAATAGTAACGAAAGGACCTTTTGCACGTGGTGAGTTTTCGTGAATAAAGCGAGCCATCAATTCTTTTCCTGTGCCTGATTCGCCAAGAATAAGGACGGTAGTATCATCGGCACGAGCGACAATTTTTGCCATTTCGATGGCTTTCAGCATTGCCTCGGACGAACCTAAAATCTCACTTGGTTGGTCTTTTTTCAATTGTTCGGATAGAATATCAACTTGACGTCGTAAATCAAAGTTCTTCAAAGCACGTTCGACGGAAACTTCAAGTTGTTCGAGGTCGAGTGGCTTTACGATAAAATCTTCTGCCCCGAGTCTCATTGCACGAACTGCCATTTTAATATCGGAGAAGGCAGTCATAATGATTACTGGCATTGAATAGCCTTGCTTCCGAAGTTGCTCTAAAATATCAAGTCCGTTGGCGTGCCCCAAAAAGATGTCGAGAAGAATTAAATCAGGCGAAATCATATGGAGTTCGTCAAGTGCCTGATTTGCATCTGTAAAGGTAACCACTTTTGAGTATTTGCTGGAAAGAATACCTTTTACCGTCTGATTGACTAATGGGTCGTCCTCTATTACTACTATTGTGTAATTATTTTTGAACATTCTAAACCTTCATTTATTATTACAAAAATCATTCAAATTGTTTTGGGACGGGCAGTTTAACATAAAAAGTAGTGCCCACACCAACTTTACTTTCGACATCGATAACTCCACCGTGTTGGTGCAAGATTCTTTGAGTGATAGGCAATCCGAGCCCTGTCCCGTCTGGCTTTCGAGTAAAGAATGGATTGAATATTTTTGACAAATCTTCGGGAGTGATACCGACTCCATTATCAGTAATCGAAACAACAACCATTTCACCTTCATTGTGCTTCAATCCAGCTTCGACATAAGTTTTAATAATAATATTGCCTTTTGTTTTGATTGCATCGGCAGAATTTGTGATAAGATTAACGAAAACTTGTTGCAATTGCTTTTCGTCGGCAGCAACAAGAGGCAAATCATCTTGAAGTTGCAATTCAACAGTAATTTCTTTTCGTTTAAGAACAGAAGCAACTAATTCGAGTGTAGTCGGAATAAGAGAATTTATATTTACTTCTTTAACGTCAGGAATTGTTGGACGCGAGAAATTAAGAGTAACTTCAACAATCCGGGAGATGCGTTCTACACCTTGTAAAGCAGTATTAACATAGTCGAATTCAGGTGCATTCTCGGATATATTACGTTTAAGAATTTGAAGATTTAAATTTACTGCTGCAAGCGGATTTCTTATTTCGTGAGCAACACCAGCGGAAAGTTGGCCCAAAAGAACAAGTTTGTCCGCTTGGACAAGTTTATCAGTTAGAGCGTGTTGTTCACTAACATCTCTTGCAATTGCCTGAATTAAGTTTTTCCCGTCATATTGAACAAAGCGAGCGCTTACTTCAACCATAAGGCTTTCATCATTATTAGTCTCTAAGGAAAGTTCGCTAAGAACCATTGGGGAGCTCGATTTCTGCAGTAATTTAAATATTCGCCGAAATTGAGGGAGAGTTGAGCCGATGAGCTCATCACGAGATATGCCAAGAAGGGTTGCGGCATATTCGTTTGCATCGAGTATGCACCAAGTTTCAGGTTGTACGATAAAAACGGCATCTGATGCATTATCGAAAAAAGATTTATACCAAGAAAGTTGTTTTTCCAAACGTTCGACTTTTGCTTTTAATGTTTCTCTTTTTTTTTCGGATTTTGCCATATTACTTCTTTTCTTTTTTCACATTAGGATTAATGTTTGTGCTATCCTGGGTATTCTCATTTTTTTGAAAAGGGACAAGTTCCTCAGGCTTAAGGTTTTTCAATTTATTATATTCTTCTGATGGTTGTTCGATAATTGTTTCGACAGCTTTTTTCAATAAATTTTCGGGTTTAAGCATATCTTTTAAGTTTTCCTGCTTTGGCAAATTTGGGTTGAAATTGGGGTCGTGAAGTTGTATTTCCTTTTTCTGGTAGATTGTTTTTTCTCTATCGAGAAGATATTCTGGTATTGGTTCTCCACTGCGAACAGCAAGAAGATATTCAACGCTTAATTTTACATCTTTTGCATAATCAGAATTTGGATATTTTTCAATTAATATGGAATAATATTTCAAAGCACTATCTGGCATTGATTTCAAACGTTCATATATCCAGCCAATATTATATAACGCTCTTGGAGCTAAGAATGAATTTGGATAATCGAGATATACTCTCTGAAATTGTTTTATAGCAAAATTATAATCTCCGAATTTCATTAAATCTCTGCCAGAAGAATAAATTTCTTCGACTGTATCTTGAGCAAACGCTCGGGTGTAGCCTAAAATTTTCATTGCTTCTCTGCCGTATTCGGTTTTTGGATATTTTTCAACAATTACTTCAAGCAAAGAATCAGATGTTCTCAGATCAGAATTTCTCCAATGGTGTGAAACGACATAGAGATAGCGAGCAGAAGTTGTATCTCTTTCGGGGGAAACAACCATTGCCAGGTTATAATAGTAAAGCGAACTATCAATGTTCTGAAGTCGAGAGTGGACGCGTCCAAGTTCAAACAGATCATTAGCTAGAATTTTGCGAGAAGTGTCTTGAAGGGTTTCGCCGCGTTTCAATCTTTCGAGAGCATCTCTTGTTTTAGTTTGATAAGAATCCCAAGCATTTAGGATCTGATACATTTCATCAGAGAAATTATTTTGGACATTTCTCGAGGCACGACCGCGAGCGAAGTACATTCGGGCTTTTGTATAGTCATTTTTTAAATAGAAGTCTATTCCTCTCTCGTATGCGAAAGCAGAAGTAGCAGGATTGACATTATACAATGAATCAGCAGTACGCTCAAATTGAGCGATTTTTTCTTCATCATTATGATAACGAGCGATTTGCATTCTTTGAGTATGGACAAAGACACGCCATTCACTAAATTTACCATCATTATCGAGATAGTTGAGGATTTTTTCGGCTTCATCGGTTTTCCCAAGTCGTATAAGCGAGGCTGCTCTATATAAATTAGCTTCGAAAATTCCTAAATAATCTGGTTTATATTTCAAAACGTTTGCGAATTCAATTTCAGCACGTTCGAACATACCCATACGGAAAAGAAGCGAGGCAAGTTCGAGTTGCCAGCGGGCTTTCATTTCTTGGTTGTCTGATTGAGCAACAGCCTGCAAATACGGTTTAAGAGCCGAGGGCAAATCGTTTTCGTAGAGAGCAAGTTCGGCTTCAATTCTGAAAGCATCTGAAAGAATATCGTAACGCTTTTTCTGCCAGGCAATATCAACTGTTCGGGAAAGGATGATTCGGCCGGCATAAAATTTTTGCTGAACCAATAGATTTAGGGCAAGCAGTAAATGAGCATCGGGCGAGAGCTTACCATCAGGGAATTTATCGATAAGTTCGCTGCATTTTACTTGGGAAGGTAACCACTCTTCGCGATAAAAATAAGTTTTTGCCATCAAATAAAGTACATCTTGGATGTAATCGCTTTTTGGTTTATACGCTAATATTTTTGAACCTTTGATAAGAATCGAATCGAGCTTTGCGTTGACGGGTTGGCGTTTAAATCTATTTATAATAAATTCCTGCAAAAAATCGGGCATCCCGCTTCTACGGGGAATTTCGATATTCACAGGCTGAACCGGTATTAGAACTCGTGGTAAGATCCGCTTTTTTTCTTCTTGATATTCAAATTCTTCTTCTGATTCTTTCAGCAGGCGATTTGCGTTGTAGTATGTATTGAAATATGCAGTAAAATTATCATATCTGAAGCAAGAACTAAGCGATATGAGTAAGAAAACCAGCAATAATTGCTGAATTTTTGCTTTTGAATTCATTTTAGAATTTCTCAATAATACAAAAAGTTGTAACTATTTTCATATTTACCAATTATTTATAGCAAAAATAACAAAATGGCGAATATTCTACAAACAAATATTTTACGTTTAATTAATTAATATATTTTATTTAATAATTATTCGAAATTAAAGTTTATTTGGTATTTATTAACTCCTGTAAGTCAAAAAACACTTGTGTTGGAGTAATTTTTCTCATACAATTGAAGTGTTTTTGGGGGCAATTAGAACGCCCAATATGACTACACGGGCGGCAGTTGAGAGTAATTTGCGAAATTTTATATTGAACTCCGTATGGTGTAAAACCAAGTTCAGGGACAGTAGAACCAAATATGGCGACAATGGGTTTTTGGAGAGCTGAGGCAATGTGCATAAGCCCGGTATCATTGGAAATAAAATAGTGGCATTCATTAATTTTTTGGATTGTATTGGGAAGCGGCAATTTCCCGGTGAAATTTTCAACATTGAGATTATATAAATTGGTGATGAGATTTGAATTATCGACTTCATTTTTATTGCCGAATAAGTAGAATTTTGCTCCGTAGTGAGAAGAGATGAGTTTCATCAGTTCGGCAAAATTCTCGGGGAGCCATTGCTTAGTAAAGTGTTGAGCACCGTGAGCAATGCCAAAAATTAATTTGTCGTTTTTTTGTTGGGGTGTATCACTATTTTGAAGAAAAATTTCTGTATTGTAATTCTTATTGACCACATTAAGTTCAGCGAGTGTCTCGAAATACCTATCGACTACGTGTTTTGGTGAGCGAATAAGTGATTTTAGATAAACAAGAGAAAGTTTATAAAGCCTGTACTTGTTATAGCTAATTTTTTTCTTGTAAAGTCCGGAAAGAAGGGACTTGCTACGCAGGTTGTTTTGCAAATCTATTGCAATGCTGTATTTTTGAGAATTGTTTGCCAGAAGGATTTCCTTTTTCAGAAAATTAATTTTGTCTTTTTGGTCAGATTTTTCGAAAACGAACAATTTATCGATAAATGGGTTGCTTTCGAGCAGGCAAGCCATTGGTTTTGTAGTTAAATAAGTAATTTTAGTATCAGGAAGTTGCTCTTTGATAGCACGAAGAATCGGAGTGGTGAGGACCACATCGCCAATGGAACTAAACCTCGCTATTAATATATTGTTTTTTTCAAATAATTTCATATATTAATAAATTGATATTTATACAAATTAATAAAAATACGAATAAGATTTAAATATAAAATATAGGGAAAAAAATGAACTTCACGTTAGAAAACCAGAACAATATTGTGATTTTCCGTTTGAAAAATTCTAATGTTGATGGGCAAGTGGCAGCTCAGCTGAAAGCAAAGCTCTTGATTGTTGCACAACCCGATATTGAAGCATTAATCATTGATTTATCACCCGTGGAAGCAATAGATAGTTCAGGGCTTGGGGCGTTGTTACTTGCACACAGACAGCTCAAAGATTATTCAATTCCCGTAATTCTCACGGGTGTGAAAGATTTTGTTCGGAGCTTGATGAATATCACTCGAATTGACGAGTTATTTGAATTCTACGATACAGTTGAAGAAGCACTTGAAACTTTTGTAAAAGAAGCAGAAGAATAGAAATGGTTCTCACACCTGATAATTCAATTGTATTGATAATAGATATTCAATCTAAGTTGTTGCCGCATATATATCAAAATGATGAATTAATCAATAATAATGCAAGATTGATTAGTGGATTAAAGTTATTGGAAGTACCAATAATTATTACTGAGCAATACCCCAAAGGACTTGGGAAAACATCAGATAGATTGATTGAAGTGCTGGGTGATGATTACAAACCAATCGAAAAGGATACATTTAGTTGTTTAAGTTGCGACGAAGTGTTGAATTTGCTGCGCCAATCAAGAAGAAAGAATGTAATAATCACTGGGATCGAGGCTCATATTTGCGTTATGCAAACGGTTCGAGATTTGATTGCAAATGATTTTAATCCGTTTGTAGTTGTAGATTGTGTATCGTCGCGAAAATTATTTGATAAAGAATATGGTTTGAAAAGGATGCTAAGAGAAGGTGCTTTCCCAGCAACATATGAATCGGTGCTGATGGAGATAGCAAACACTTCTAAACATCCTAATTTTAAAGAAATATCAAAAATAATAAAATAAAAAACGAGCATAAAGAGGGAATAAATGAGATATACAGTTGCGGAGTTAGACGAAAGCAACCTTCACCATAATATTTCCCAGATAAAAAAATTTGCACCGAACTCATCAATAGTGGCAATGGTGAAAGCAAATGCTTATGGTCACGGGATAGAGTATTATGCTAAAATTCTGCGCAATGAAGGCATTGAATATCTTGGATTTGCTTTTGTCGATGAGGCTATTGAGGTGCGAAATTTAGGCGATAGTGGGAAAATGATTGTGCTTGTGTCAGCTCAGGAAGATGAAATTGATAAATACCTTGAATTCAACATAGAAACGACTTTTTCGAGTTTCGATATAGCAAGATTATTTTCAGAAAAAGCAAAAGCACAGAGCAAGACTGTCTTTGCTCATTTATTTGTAGATACGGGGATGCATCGCGATGGAGTTGCCCCCGAGCAAGCATTAAAATTCATTGAAAAAGCAGAAGAATTTGGGAATATTAAAATTATTGGGATTTGCTCCCATTTATCTACTGCTGATAGCGATGATTTAGGTTTTGCGCTGGAACAAATGGAACTATTTAACCGAACTATTGAGTATATAGAAAGCAAAGGATATAAATTTAAATATAAACATCTTTCGAATAGTGCAGGGCTTGTCAATATTCCCTGCAAAGCGTGCAATCTTGTTAGACCAGGTATTTCACTGCACGGATTGATGAGTACTCCTGAGCTGGCAAAAAAGATGGATTTGAGACCAGTACTTAGTTGGAAATCAAAAGTTCAATTGATTAAACCGGTAAAAAAGGGTGAAACAGTTGGGTATTCGCTCAAATATATTGCTGAGAAAGACACAAATGTAGCTGTTGTGCCGATTGGTTATGGCGACGGGCTTCTGCGAAATTTAAGCAACAGAATGCAATGTTTGATTAATGGAAAAAGGTACAACCAAATTGGTACAATTTGTATGGACGAATGTATGTTCGATATTGGCAATGATAATGTCGGGGTGTTAGATGAAGTTGTGCTAATTGGGAAACAAGGCAGCGAAGAAATATCCGTTTATGAGATTGCAGAATTAGCAGGAACAATTACATACGAGGTAACAACATTAATTACCAAGCGGGTGCCACGCATTATAAAAAAATAATTATTTTACTTTTTTTATAATTGAATTAATTGTAATTTTGTAGTTCGATTTTTATCAAAGCTTACGGGTGATTATTATGCCAAAAATGAAAGCAAGCGGTTCTGCAAAGAAACGTTTTGAAATCACAGGGAGCGGCAGGATTAAACGTAAGAGAGCTTATCACAGCCATATTCTTACGAAGAAATCTCCAAAACGCAAGAGATTACTTCGTACGACTACATTAATTTCGGCAGTTGATGAGCCAAGAGTAAAACGTTTGCTTGCGCTTTAATTTTAGGACGAATGGGGTATCGAAGCTCTCCCTAAGTCCATATTTTTTTTGTTTAATTATTAAGGATTTTTATTATGCCAAGGTCAGTCAACAAAGTAGCTTCGCGTGCCAGACGTAAGAAAATGTTAAAGCTCGCCAAAGGTTACTGGGGGCGTCGTAAGAATGTCTGGACAATTGCGAAGAATCACATTGAAAAAGGTTTGCTCCACGCATATGTAGGCAGGAAATTGAAGAAACGCGAGTACCGCAGTTTGTGGATTGTTCGCATCAATGCTGCTGCACGAATGAATGGGACTACTTATTCTAAATTGATACACGCACTTAAAGAAAAGGGTGTAGTAATCAATCGCAAGGTTTTGGCTTACTATGCAGCTAATAAGCCAGAAGTTTTTGCTGCTATTGTAAAGCAAGTAATATAGAGTTTTCTGTTTTATAAGAAGCTGTCTTATAGCCTTCGGAAGGATTGAAATCTTCCGAAGGTTTTTATTTTAATCATCTCATTTGCATATAAATATCAATGAGGCGAATTCTCTCAAAAGCAAAAAAGAGGTGCTATCTCATAACCTTCGGAAGGTTGCGGAAACTTTCCGAAGGTTTCTCTTTAAAACATTTATCGTAATATCCTCATATTTCTTATATACTTTTGCGTTGGGGTTTCTAGTACATAGTAATACAAGCCCGGTGCAATATCACCAGCATTCAAAATGACTGAATAGTTGCCTTGATTCCTATATTCTTCGAAAACAATTTTAATTAATTGCCCGGTAAGGTCGTAAATTTTCAAGCTGGTAAAGCCTTTTTCGAGTAATTCAAAATCAATAGTGGTTGAAATCGAGAAAGGATTAGGCCGATTTTGAGCTAAGCCGAAATTACCGGAAATAGGGTCGAAAAGTCGAGGACCGCCTTGATTACAGTACCCAGTTAGTTTGAAAGAACCGTCAGAAGTAATGAACTTAACTTTAATATCTTCAAGTGGATAAATATTAAAGAGCTTAAGAGCAGTAATAGTATCATTACCTGTTCCGATGTTGAATTTAATTGAGAAATGGTTTTCCGACAGGCGACCGTCGTATGGGATTACAAATGTAATTGTTCTATTATACATATCAATTACATCATCGACAAAAGTGCCAATCGGAGCAAGCATAGTAGAATTGAAAGATAAGCTGGCTTTGATATTGTTAAGTTTCAAAAGTTTGTTATCAGAAAGGTTTGTGATTTTTATTGGTAAATCAACGGATTTGCCACTCGCTCCAGAAATATTTCCAACCTCGATAAGCAAACTATCAAGAAGGACACCCGTAGCGTTGCCGAATAAATTAATAAATAGAGGTACTTTGGAACCACTGTGCCTAATAGCAATAACGCCGTTGCTTCTACCTAAGTTGTAAGGAATATATCTTAAATTCAAATCGAGTGCATGGTTGGCAGAAAGGACAAAAGGAGTTTTTGGGAAAGACAGAATTTTAAAATATCGGTCAGTTGGACCTGTAAAGAAAATACTATCAATTATAATATCACTTTGAGATAAATTTCGAATAAAATCGGTAAGAGTAGTGTCGCGATAATCATTAATATCAAGAGTACCAAAATCGACAATATCGCTTAAAGAGGTTAAGCCATAGTCAATGCCACGACCTTTGATTTCAACATAAATAGTATCGCTGGGAATAACAATTTTTGCATAAATTCTTTTTTCACCAGGAGTTTTAGGCTCAAATCTAATAGAAATGTTCAGTAGTTCATTTTCTTTAAGAATAAATGGGGTTCTGAACTTATCAATAATCTGGAACTCATTTAAATCCGGGCCAAAGAAGGTAAGCTCTTTTATTTGAAACTTAAAATTCTTTGAATTTCTGATAAAACCTTGAGTTTTTACAACAACATCATTAAGATAAACATCGCCGAAATCAACGCTAATTGTTTCAATTTTAGCTTTACCAATCGAAATGTAACAATTGATGGTATCCATTTGGAGATCTCGCTGGTTCAAGTTCCATATTTTAGCAGTAGAATCCCAGCTGGCAGTAAGAAGACGCGAGCCATCGAAATTGAAAACGCTTGTCATTACGGGTTTTGTGTGTTCGCGGAAAATGTGCAGAGTGTCCTTGCCATCTAATCCTTTAGGAATAGAGCCATCTCGAGCAATCCATCGACGAACAGTATTATCAGTTCCTGCAGAAAGAAGATATTCTGTATTATCGTCAGGATTATAAAAGAAGGATAAATAATTTATAAAGACACGAGTAGTATCATCAACTTTATGTTGAATTTTGTATCTTAAGCTTTTATCATTATTATTAATAATAACCGCAGAATTATCTGGATCATTGACAGCAGCAATCAACGAACCATCCGAATTGATAGCACCATTTCTGGAATAAGAAATAGTTTGCCCTGGGAGTCTTGTATCAATAGTATTAATTTCATTCCCATTTAAATCATAAAATTTAGTTCGCCCGGACTGAGTAGTAATCATAATTCTGCTACCAGCAACATCAAAAGTAGCATAGAGCGCGTAATCATCGCCGTTATATCCTATTTTTTTGATTAGCCCACCATTCAAATACCAGATAAATAAGCTCCCATCTTTTGTAGTTGAAACAAATCGTTGATTTAGTGGACAGACTTGAACATTTAGCACTTCAGAATCTTTATTATGCAAGAATATTCCTTCTAATTTTGAGTTAGAAAGGTTATATTTATATATATAACCGTCTTTAACGGCAACAAGAATAAAATTCCCAGTTTTATCAAAAACAGCATAATTCACTTTATCCGAAAAAGTAAAAGTAGCTATTTTTTCGCCATTATTAGAGTTCCAAACAACAACAGTTGAATCATCGGAGGCAGTAACCACTTTATCGCAAATAGTATTGAAAAAAGCTGAATTCACTGAATTTCTATGTTCCAAATTCAACGTTCTACCAACGTTATTGGGCCATAGCTGAACAGCACGAATAAGTAAATTATTAGTTTCCATGTCTGGGACAACCCATCGATAGCTCAAATTTTCTACATTTTTAGCAAGAGCATGCCAATTTTTACCATCATTTATTGAATATTCGAGCTGAATGATATCTTTGGGGAGCAATCCATGCCAACGAATATCAATAGTATCGCCAACAACAAGTGTTTCGCCGCATTTTGGATTTACTATTTCAATGGTTTTTACTTTTGGGGGACGATTTGGAAAGCCACCAGTGATATAAATTTCATTTCCACTGCAAGCATTTGATTCAATAATTAATCTTGTAAATACAATAGCAGAATCTAATGGAGAGTATCTTATTGAAATAGTATGAGATTGGTTCTTCGAAAGAACAAATGGATTAGCGACTGCTCCAGCAACAATTGAAAATAATGGGTTTTCAGTTTGAATAGAATTTATAGTTATATCTGAATTAATAGCCGTAATTGTAATATCCTGTGTAAGCGATTGACCAATTGGAACTGATGAATAGCTCAAATAGGAAGGATTTGATTGAATTGTCGGTTTATCCTTATCGATAACATCAAAATTAAATTCATCAAAATAACCACTCGAATTATCAGTAAGTCGAATAGTATGATTTTCCGAACAGTCGTAATTACCTATAAAATCAATACTACAAGGTTCGGAGCCACGAACGAGATAGAATAAAGAATTAACAAGAGGAGTAATATCATCAAGGTTTGTAATATTATCGAAGCAAACTCCATTGGTGGATTTACATAATTCAATTATTTCAGCAGGAGCTTTTGATCCGAAGTAAATAAAGAATATTGAGATACTATCCCGAATAGCAATTTCGGCAATATTATTTACTTGGAAATCGGCAACTCCTTGAGTTGCAATAATTATAGAACGTTTTGAACTACCAAGTTTTGCAATATTGAGCGAGCCAAGTAAATTATAAATAAACCCTTTATTTATTGATGAACTTGTTGAGGAAGGAATTGCGTTTATTGCACGTGAAAGCGAAGTATAATTATTAGAAAAATCATGATTTAAAAAGCTTCGGGTATCAAAAGAAGTAACAGCAATTTCGTTGTCTTTTTCACACATCAAAAAACTTAATGTATCGAAAATTCTTTTAGCAAGTTTCATATATAATTGGCTGTCGTCACCCAAAGAAAGAGCTTTATCGAGGGAAAGAACAAGAGAGCTTTTAATAATATCAGAGAATTCGCATTTTATGCTATTAATATTTAATGCTGCACCATTATCAGATAGTGCATAATTATTTCTATCAGGGTTTACAATTAATTCTCCATCGGCAGAATAAGCAAAAAAACGTAGTTTCAAAGACGGATAATCGGAATAGGAATAATCTACTATCTTTAAAAAATTCTGGCTCTGCACAAGAGTACTTGATAGTAGAAATAGCAACGAAATAATAAAAACTCTTCTCATTTTATCCCCCCCAACCTCAAAATTGGGTCTTATAACTAATTAACATTTCAAATAAATGAGCAATAAATATACCAAAAATAAAAATAATTTTACTTTTTTCAAGTTTTTTTTATTGTTATTTATATTTAATTTATGTAAGTTATTCTATTATTATTCTCAATAGTATAGGTAAGTTATGTCAGTAGAATTAATTATTATTATTGCTGTCCTTTTATTAATAGTAATTCTATTCAATTCATTAATAGCTAAACGCAATGCTGTAAACAATGCATTTGCTGGAATTGATTCATATTTGAAAAAGCGTTACGACTTAATTCCTAATTTAGTCGCTGCAGTACAGAAGTATATGGAACACGAGCGCGGTTTGCTCACCGAGATTACTGAGCTTCGCTCGCGTGCAATAAGCGGGAATATCTCCGATAGCGAAAGAGTAGAACTTGATAACAAAATAACACATGCTTTGGGTGCAATCAATATAGCAGTCGAGAATTATCCTGATTTGAAGGCAAATACAAATTTTCTTCAACTTCAGGCTGCACTCAATGAAGTAGAAGAGCAACTTTCTGCTGCACGCCGTGCATACAATGCAGCAGTGAATTCCTACAACAATGCAGTTCAAATGTTCCCAACAAACTTAGTTGCAATGATAATGGGCTTCAAATCACGTCCATTTTTCGAAGCAAGCGAAGCAGAACGCCAAAACGTTAATGTTAAAAACTTATTCAATAGTTAGAGGAAATTCTTATGAAAACTATTGAAGAGTTCAAGAATTTCTTCGATACTGTTTTGCATATCGATTTGAATTTGCTTGAACATAAGCGGCAAAAAACTATAAAACTTATTTTCAAAAACATTCTAATTTACATAATTATTATTGTTTTATTAATTATTGTTGGACTGTTTGTAAATAAATTAATATACGGCGATTATTTTAATGAGAAAGAATACAATATACCGATAATCGTTTCGATAGTTTTCTCAATTTCTACAATTATTTTGCTTTTTCAAAAAAACGGCAGAGTAATTCAAGAGTTTATTTCTAATTTCAAAAAAGTTGTGATTGGGAAAATAGTTAAATTCATAAATGAGAATTTGAGCTATTCGCCGACTGAATATATTCCCCCAGAGCAATTCATCAAATCAGATATTTTTAGAGATAAAATTAATAAATATTATGGTGACGACTTGGTATCTGGTGTCATCGACAAAACAGAGATAAAATTTTCAGAGGTGCACGCTTGGAAAATAGTTGATTCTGGGGAGGACAAAGAAAAAAAGCGACAAATTTTTGAAGGAATATTCTTCATTGCAGATTTTCATAAAAATTTCAATGGTAAATACTTTATTTTTCCTGATTTTGCTCAAAAAAGATTTGGCGGGCTCGGGAAATTTTTCCAGAAAATGAATTTTAGTAGAGGAAAACTTATCGAACTGGAAAATCCCGATTTTGAACGTGAATTTGTAGTCTATGGTTCTGATCAAATTGAAGCGAGATATTTGCTATCATCGAGTATGATGGAGCGGATACTGAAATTAAAACAAGGTAAATTCCAGTATCTTTTTATTTCTCTTGTGAATAGTTGTCTTTATATAGCATTGCCATTTAAAAAGAAATTGTTCGAACCGTCAGTTTTTCGTTCCAACAATGATTACAGAAAAACAGAAGAATTCTTTTCATTAATAAACGATACAGTTTCCATTGTCGAGGAATTGAACTTAAACACTCGAATTTGGACAAAGGAGTAGCTACTCTTCTAAAAATAGCGATATTTTTTGAGATTCGGCTTCCCTCCAAATATTCTGGCAAGGGAAAAGATTCTGGTATAGTGGAATTCCAATAATTGTAGAATCAATATATTGCGTTTTTAGATTTTTCAATGCAATTAATGATTTAGAATTACTGATACCTTCGTACAATGTAATTTTTATTCCAAAGGTTTTTCCAATTTGTTCGATTAAATTGAAGCTATAATCTTGATTATTCGATAAACAAGTTTCATCAATTAGAATAATTCTATCACCACCGAAGCTTTTGATTAATTTTAAATAATCGGAAATATTGTAATTCAAATTCGAAACAGGAAAATGAACCATTCCATCAACTAACTTACATAGAAAAGCAACGCGAGAAGGCGTAAATTCTTCAATTAGCTTACGAACTCCCATCTGGTCAGCAATAGAAAGTTCGTTAAGCACAATTCTATAAATACCAGAATTGAGAATTACTCTACATTCTTCAACATCAGAGAATTCAGCAGAATACTCGATAGGAATATCGACAGACTCAGCAATATAGACAGCAGCGGTGGAATTCAAATAATTATTCTTACCTTTGAATGAATCAGCATCGACAATATGAATACATTTTGCATTTTCTTTTCGCCATAATTTTACAAGAAGTAGTGGGTCTTCGGAAATTCTGCAATAGTAATCATCAAGTTCGGAAGAACATTGGATTTTGATTGCCCCAACTCCATCGGACAGTTTTATGAGTGGCATTACTAGAATCATTTGATTTCCATCGCAAGTTGAAGAGAAAGCTTAATCAAAGTTTCGATGTTGTTTATTTTACCCGCATTTTCATCATAGACTTTTTTAACAGCCTTCTCGGCAACTGAACGATTATACCCCAAAGCACACAAGGCAGCAATAGATTCACTTTTTAGCAAAGCATCTTCGCCAAGCAAATCTTCCGGAGCAATCGATAATTTAGAGATTTTGTCTTTAAGCTCAATCAAAAGACGTTCGGCAGATTTTTTGCCGATACCTGGCAATTTTTGCAATGCATGAAGATTTTCAGTCTGGATATAATTGGCTAATTCAGCAGGACTGGCTGCGGATAAAATTCCGATAGCTGTCTTCGGACCTATGCCTGAAATGCTAATGAGCGATTTAAAAAGTTCTCTTTCGCTCTCGTCCATGAAGCCAAACAATAGGAATTGGTCTTCGCGTGGTATTAATACAGTGCGAAGCCGGACGGGTTCCCCTGTTTTGGGAAGTTTCGAGGAAGCAATGACCGAAACCATTAACTCGTAGCCAATCCCGTTGCAATCAACTATAACGGAAGTTGGCTTTTTTTCTAATATTTGCCCGCTAATTAATGAAATCATTTAATTATGCAACTTAATTTTTAGCAAATATAATAATCAATTAACAAGAATGAAAATGAAGTTTCACAAATTTACTATTTCTTTGTAACTAATGAATGAAATACTACGTTATTATTTTAACAAATAAAGGGAATAGATATGAAAAAGCATATCGTAATTTATTTAATCGCGTTTTTACTCTCCTTTTCAGCATTATTTGCGAGCTTTTATGTAAAAGGAAGAGTGATAAATGACGAACATAAGCCCGTTGCAAAAGCCAAAATTGAATTCAAAGGTTCGACCAAAACTATTAAAAGTGAAACAAACGCAAAGGGATATTTTTCGTTCGAAACAAGCGACAGCATTGGAATTATTACAATCAAAAGCAAATCATACAGCACAAAGCAAATTAAAGTATTTGCATTCAACGATGAAAACTATCTAATTACATTAAGCAAAGAATATAAGATTAGTCATAGAAGCAAAGGATTTTATAGATCTGCAGCTTACGGGGGTAGAGCTGAAGCTTTATCTGTTAAAAGCGAAGTCGGAGATATTGCAATGCTGAAAGCATCTTTGGATTTTCACGAACCGCAGCCAACATTTTCGCAAGATAATATTTCAGCGAAGAAACTCACCGCAGGCGATATAAATGACTTCAAAAAATGGAGAATGTGGAATGATATTTCGGAAAACGATTTGTTCGAATATAGAAAAAATTGGTGTTTTAGTCCAATTGATAGATATACGGTTCAGTTAAAAACCACGTCAAACAGTCCTATAGTTGATGCAATAGTTATTCTCAAAGACGGAGAGAAAGTTCTATGGCAATCACGAACAGATAATACTGGCAAAGCCGAACTATGGACGAATGCGTTTAACATTTTCGAAAACCATAGTAGATTAAATGTCGAAATAAATTATAAGAACCGCAGTTATTTCATAGAAAATCCGAAGAAATTTTACGAAGGAATAAACTTTTTAGAGATTGATGAAAATTGTAATTACAACAAAAGCTTAGATATTGCTTTTGTAGTCGATGCAACAGGCTCGATGGGCGATGAGATTGAATATTTAAAAGCCGAGCTGACGGATATAATTGGACGAGTTAAAGACACAATACCAGAAATGTCGATACGAATTTCGGCGTCCTTCTATCGTGATTTTGGCGATGAATATTTAGTGAAATCTGTTGATTTCACACAAGATATTACAAAATTGATAGATTTTATTAAAACAAATTATGCTGATGGCGGAGGAGATTTTCCAGAAGCAGTAGATTATGCTCTGGAAGAAGCGATTGCGAATTTGAGTTGGAGCGAAGATGCTACCTCAAGAATTATCTTCCTTGTGCTTGATGCTCCCCCCCACTCCCAACCCGAAGTTATTGAACGGCTTCAAAAACATATAAAGCTTGCTTCGGCAAAAGGGATTCGCATTGTTCCGTTAACTTGTAGCGGAATAGACAAAAGTACAGAATATCTGATGAGAGCATTTGCAATTCTTACAAATGGAACGTATCTGTTTCTAACCGATGATAGTGGTATTGGTGGGAAACATTTAGAGCCGACAACCGATAATTATTCAGTTCAGTTGCTGAATTCATTGATTTTGCAAACAATCTATCAGTTTAGCTACCTGCCACCTTGTATTACGAAAACTGTGCTTACAGGCGATACCTTAATTGTAGCTAACCACAACAATGAAACGATAAATTCGGTTATGCCATCTGATGAAATGATTACCAACAGCAATAATTTTGAAATTAAATGGAAGTATTACCCGAATCCTTGTCCAGGGATATTGAATATAGAGCTCAAACAAGATATAAAAGAACTATTCATCGCAGATATTACAGGGAAAATAATCTATCGAATTGAGAATTCAAGCAATAAATTGATTAGTATAGACTTAACAAGTTTTCCTAACGGATACTATTTTATTAGATATGAGTATGAACCAGACAAATGGCTTAACGGAAAATTTATTTTGCAGAGTTCAAATTAATAAAATAAATAGAAAATTCGTATATTGATTTTTTTTAATTGTTTTAATGGAAAATACATAATATGACTTTGAAAGAGTTTGTTGAGAAGAACAATAGATTTATAGCAGCACATCGTGGGGCATCGGGCAATGCACCTGAAAACACATTGGAAGCCTTTCGTCAGGCAATAACGTGTGGAGCAAAGGTAATAGAAGCGGATGTGCAAATCACAAAAGACAATATCCCAATAGTTTTTCACGATGATGAGTTAGGAAGAACTGTTTCTGGAACAGGGCTTATTGGAGAATATACATACAACGATTTGAAAAATCTTTCAGCTGGAATTTGGTTCAACAAAGAATATGAAAGCGAAAGAATACCACTTTTAGATGAATTAATAGAATTGATAAAGGGTCAAGCATTTTTAGGACTGGAAATCAAGCCCAATCTTGAAACACTAAAAACAGCAAAAATAATATTGAAGACATTAGAAAAGCACAATTTTATATCATCGGCTGCACTGGCTTCTTTTGATTACAGTATTTTGAAAACAATCAAGCAAGAATACCCATTGGCGCATATAGCAGCAATAAAAATCCCTGGTGATAACATTTTACCTTCGGAAATAAGAGCACAATTTGCAATAGACGCATACATTTGTGCGGTGGACGAAATAAATGACAGAATTCGAGATGATATAAATAAGCACAGGATTATCTGGGGAGTATATAACACAGATAGCGAAGAAGATTTTGAGCTTGCGATAAGGTCAGGAGTTAATGCAATAGGGACGAATTATCCTTGCAAAATGAATGAATTGCTTTCAAAAATAAACAATTATTAATCGTTTTTTCATAGTAGAAACATATTTTTTATGTGATTAAATTTTTGTATATTTGTATATACTTATTAAAAAGTATAAAAGTATATATGTATAAAATTGATTCATATATAACCAATTATTTCTATTTGAATGGCAAAACAAGCAAAAGTCCATTCGCAGTTCCTGCATCACGAGCAGGAAAAATTTTGCGTTTCAAGCACTACTCGACAGACGCTCCCATTTGATTTCACCATCTCAATAATTTGAAATAATTATTAACTTAATAAATTAATATACTTTATTAATTAATTGGAGAATTACATTGAAAACACAAGATTACATTGCTATTGAGAATGAATACGGAGCTCACAATTATCATCCGCTGGATGTAGTTGTCGAAAGAGCCGAAGGTTGCTTCGTATACGATGTAGAAGGGAAAAAGTATTTAGACTGTCTTGCAGCCTATTCAGCAGTTAATCAAGGGCATTGCCATCCAAAAATCAAAGAAGCGTTTTTGGAGCAAGTAAATAAAGTAACTCTCACCAGCCGTGCATTCCGCAATGATAAATTGCCGATGCTCTATAAGAAAATGCACGAGCTGACGGGCTACGATATGTTCCTGCCGATGAACTCAGGTGCCGAAGCAGTAGAAACAGCAATTAAACTTGCTCGTCGTTGGGGTTATGATGTTAAAGGCGTCGAAAAAGACAAAGCTGAGATTGTTGTAGCAACTGGCAATTTCCACGGAAGAACAACTACAATTGTAGGATTTTCAGACGACCCAGATTCATATTATGGATATGGACCTTATTGCAAAGAAGCATTCCCAATGCACGAATATGGTAACATTGAAGATTTGAAATCCAAGATTACAGAAAATACAGTTGGTATTCTTATCGAGCCAATTCAAGGCGAAGGCGGAGTGGTAATTCCACCTGAGGGATATTTGAAAGCAGTGGAGCAAATTTGCCGTGAGAAAAATATTCTGTTTATTTGTGATGAAATTCAAGCGGGACTTGGTCGCGCAGGGAAGCTTTTTGCTCATTATTACGAAGGCGTTCGTCCAGATATAGTAATTGTTGGTAAAGCACTTTCAGGTGGGTTCTATCCGGTTTCGGGCGTTTTGGCAGATAAGCATATTATGCTTGTAATCAAGCCAGGACAGCATGGTTCAACTTTTGGGGGAAATCCACTTGCAGCAGCAGTAGCAATTCGCGCTCTTGAGGTATTGATAGAAGAAAAGATGATAGAGCGTTCAGCTGAAATGGGTGAATACTTTATCAACAAACTTCGCTCAATAAATAATCCCAAAATCAATATGGTTCGCGGTCGTGGCTTGTGGATAGGTCTTGTTCTGAACACCAAAGCACGTCCATACTGCGTAAGATTGATGGAAGAAGGAATGCTATGCAAAGATACACACGAAACTATAATTAGGATAGCTCCACCTCTTGTAATTACAAAAGAGGAAATAGATTGGGCAGTTGCAACAATTGAAAAAGTATTAAATGAAAATTTAGGATAATTGTTTAATTATTTCAAAAATAATAAGGAGATATTATGAAAAAACAACGTGTAATCATCATTGGTGCCGCTGGTCGTGATTTTCACAATTTTAACACAATGTATCGCGACAATGAAATGTATGAAGTCGTTGCCTTTACAGCAGCTCAAATTCCAGATATTGATGGACGTAAATATCCTGCATCATTAGCAGGGAAACTCTATCCGAATGGGATTCCAATTTTTGATGAAGCTGATTTAGAAAAATTAATCAAAGAATATAATATAGATGAATGTGTATTATCATATAGCGACCTTCCTTATGATAAAGTTATGCACATTGGCTCGCGAGTAATGGCAGCTGGTGCAAAATTCTCAATGATGGGTTCATATCCAACAATGATAAAATCAACAAAACCTGTTATTTCCATTTGTGCAGTTCGCACAGGTTGTGGGAAAAGCCAAACTACAAGAGAAGTTGTTCGTCAATTGATAGCAATGGGCAAGAAAGTTGTTTCAGTTCGTCACCCAATGCCTTATGGAGATTTGGAAGCACAGAAAGTTCAGCGTTTTGCTTCTATCGAAGATTTAGACAAGCACAACTGCACAATTGAAGAGATGGAAGAATACGAACCGCATATCGCAATGGGTTCGGTAATTTATGCTGGAGTTGATTATGAAGCAATTCTACGTGAAGCAGAAAAAGAAGCTGATGTAATAGTATGGGACGGTGGCAATAATGATATGCCATTCTATCAACCAGATTTACATATAGTAGTAGTTGACCCATTACGTCCTGGACACGAAATTAGCTACTATCCTGGTGAAGTAAATCTACGTATGGCTGATGTAGTAGTAATAAATAAAGTTGACTCTGCTTATCCAGAAGATATTGAAGAAGTATTGGATAATGTTCGTGAATACAATCCAAAGGCGCATATTATTCTTGCTGCGTCATCAATTATGGTTGAAAAACCAGAAGTTATCAAAGGCAAGAACGTATTGGTAGTTGAAGACGGTCCAACTTTAACACACGGCGAAATGGATCACGGTGCAGGTATGGTAGCAGCTCGTCGCTATGGTGCTGCTGACTTTGTCGATCCACGTCCTTATGTTGTTGGCAAAATTGCTGAAACATTCGAAATTTATCCAGAAATCGGCATATTGCTTCCAGCAATGGGTTATGGCAAGCAACAAATGGCTGACCTTGAAGCAACAATCAACAATGTTGAGTGCGATTCGGTTGTAATCGGTACTCCTATTAATCTTGCTCGTTTCATCAAAATCAACAAGCCAAATACCCGTGTTTACTATGAATTAACAGAGATTTCTGCACCAAAAATCGCAGATGTTCTTAGAGATATGCCAAAATTAAAGTAATTTGAATTTTTAATGCTTAAAAGAGGTTGCCCGAATGTGGCAACCTCTTTTTTTATTTAGTCACGATTGTTGGTAGTATTAAGGTTCATATTTGTTCTTTTTTTTAACTTTGTTTTTGATTATTTTTATTTTTTATTTTTGTGTATTTTTTATACTTCGGTGTTTATATGTATAGGAACATTCAACTTATTTTTATTATTTTATCTTTATTATTTCTAAATGCTTCAATAAATGCGAAAAATATATCTCAAAGTGAAATAAAAACAATTCTTAACTCGGGTACAAGATATATCATTCCTTTGAATGGACAATGGGAAAAATCCTCTGACGGATTAAACTGGGAAAATGTTCATATACCTTATTCTGATGTCAATTTAGAAAAGATCACATTAATAAGAAAAGTGCGAATAGAAAAATCCCAACAAGAATCGCTAAGCTGGCAGTTATTCTTTTTGGGATTTAATCATCAAGCAGAGATCTCAATCAATGGACAATTTTTAGGACGATTTATCAGTTCGATGGCTCCAATATGGGTTAAAATTCCACCAAAAGTTTTAAATGCAGGCGAGAACGAATTAAGAATAACATTTTTAGTGCCGAACGATGTCATTAAGACTATTTTTGAACACTATATTTACGCAAGAAAGAGATATAATGGATTAGTTCGTGAAGCTTTTTTAATTGGAAATCCACCTGTATGGATCAGCGATATAAACACAAATTATTCGTTGTCAAATAATTACTCGCAAGCAAATATAAATGCTACTATTTCTGTTTCCTCAGCTAATTTCGACTTGATTTCAAAATTTCAGAGCAGTGTAGGTGAAAATTTAGAATTGAAAAATAAAGCGAATTTCCAGATAGAAACTAAAATTATAAAAATCGGTACGGGTGAGATAGTTGCAATCGGGGAACCGCGTCAGATTTCTATCGAAGCAGAACGAACCATAAATGTAAGTGTAAAATTTAATATAACTTCTCCATCGTTATGGTCGCCATCAAATCCTAATTTATATC
This sequence comes from Eximiradius sp., assembly GCA_937127445.1. Classification (GTDB taxonomy): domain Bacteria; phylum Bacteroidota; class Ignavibacteria; order Kapaibacteriales; family UBA2268; genus JAKIZO01. The sequence goes on from CAKZLY010000006.1 coordinate 53,612, forward strand.
AAGTTCAGGCAACGATTGTTCAGGCGGGGAGAACTGTTGACAATTTTGCAACAAATTTTGGGTTACGCGAGATATCTGTGTCGAGGGCAGAAAAATCTAATTTTACACTTAATGGCTATAAAATTCCGCTAAAAGCCGTAAGTTATATTGATTATCATATTTCTTCTGGGCAAAGTTTATCGATATGGAGAATGGAAGAAAACATTAGAATGATAAAAACGCTTGGTGCAAATGCAATTCGTTTTCAGTTTAACCCTCCTCATCCATATTTTGCTTATTTGTGTGATAAATATGGTTTATTAATGCTTCTTGATTTACCAATATACTCTATTCCTGAAACACTGTTGAGAAGAGACGAAGTTAAAGTATATATAAAAAATCAAAGTAAATTATTTACGTATTTTAAGCAAAACTATGCTTCAACATTAGCATTTGGTTTTTCCGATGGAATTTGCGAAGACCATTTTCCTAATGAATTTGCTTCAGAAATCAAGCCTATTATTACTTCAAATGGGAACTACTTATTCTACAAGTTTATTAATCCAAATGAAAAAACAATCACTTCGAACATTTTTGATTTTATTGGCATCAATTTGAAGAAAGAGACTTCGATATCGCATCAGTATAGTATTTTGAAGGGAATAATACAAAGGAGCAATAATAAACCTTTTGTTACTTGCTTTGGCGTCCCCATAAACGAAAACAATCATAACGGGTACTCCGACCCATATTCTTATGAACACCAAGCTTTTTATATTAAAAGTCTCTATAATTTATCTTTTCAGAATGGTTCGTTTGGTGTAGTAATAAATTCTTTCAACGATTATGAGCTTCATCACCCATATTTAGCCACAAACAATTATCATTCATCAATTTTGACAATAGGGATTACAAATGCAACTAATAAGCCCCGTTTTTCATATACAATGCTGCAAGCACTTTTCAATGACGAAAAAGAGCCATTGATAAATGCAGGTAGTTATGCAGGCGAAACGTTAGTTAGTTTCTTAATATTTGGTTTTATATTGTTGGTTGTATTGCTGTTTTTTATAAATCGTTTCAGACGTTTTCGGGAATATCTCACACGTGCGATGCTGCGTCCATATAATTTTTATTCTGATATTCGAGACCAAAGGATAATACCATCATTTCAAACTGTAATACTTGCACTAATTGTATCGTTTACGATAGGAATGTATGTAACCTCTCTCCTATTTTATTATAGGAATTATGATATAACACAATTTTTGATAATGCTTTGTTGTCCATCGAGTTTTTTGCAGGAAATCATTTACAAAATGATTTGGATGCCTGAGGTTTCGCTTTTTATTATAGCATTAATTAGTTTTGTTGTATTATTTGCAATTTCAATAATCATAAAAATCTTTGCTTTCTTTTCACGAGCAAGAATTTATTTTTCAGATTGTTTGATTATTTCGGTTTGGGCAAGTGCGCCATTTGTAGTGCTGCTGCCATTAGCAATTCCATTAATTCGATTACTTGAAATAAATAATACTATTGCAATTATAGCGGTTATTCTATTTTTGTTAATTAAATTTTGGGTAATTGCACGAATATTAAAAGCATCTGCTGTTGTCTTTGATAAGCCTTCTGCATTAGTTTATAGTATTGGGATAATCGTAATTTTAGTATTTGCTGCTATTCCGATAGGTTTTTATCAGATTAATTATCAATTTTTCTCGTATTTGATGTATTTCTGGTGTACATATCTTTAAGTAATTATTATTGAACAGAAAGATAAAAAAGCAGGCTATTTTTGCCCGCTTTTTTTTATTGAGCCAATTAGGGGACTTGAACCCCTGACCTGCTCATTACGAGTGAGCTGCTCTACCACTGAGCTAAATTGGCTTAACTACATTACAAAATTAAGTATTTGAGCTAAAAAAATCAACACTGAAATTTTTTTTAATTTTTCTGAAACGATTAAACCAATCGGGTGTAATTTAGTCAAAAGGTTAAAATTCCTTTCAACAATATTATGGAGATTATTATGAAAAACAAATTATTCCGCAACATTTATGTAGTTGCAATTTTAGCAGCAGTATTTGGATTATCGTCTTGCCAGAAAGACAATCCAGTTGAGCCCGTGGACAATGGCTTAGATTATTCAATGGTGCTTGTTTCACCCGAAGCAATGGTGGGCGAACTTTCTCAGCCAAGCTTAACGACAGATTTCACACTGCAGAATGTCTATGACAAGATGTTAATGCCACCTTTTGATAACAAAGGAAAAGGTCCAAATGGGGAAATGCCACCAAAGCCTGAACCAAACAAGCCACCATTCAAAATTGGAGTCCTATTGCGAATGCTCGAACTTGACTCAGCACAAAGAGAGCAGGTAAAGATTTTTGTACAAGAGCTCGAAGATTGCATCAAAGAGTATCGCCAAATGTTACGTGAAGCTCAACGCGCAATAATTGAAAATGCGAACGCGCAACGCCGCCAGATTATGGAGCAACTAAAAGCTGGTGAAATAACGAGGGAGCAAGCAATGCAAGCACTCAAACAGTTGCGTGAAGAAACTCGAATGGCGATGGAATCTAACGAAGACATTGCAACAGCTCGCCAAGGTTTGAAAGATTGCCACGATGCTTTTCTTGAAAATGTCAAATCAATACTTACAACTAAACAATTGGAAATTTGGAACAAATTCTTTGGAATAAAAGAATAATAATATTCGATTTGGTCATATTGTTTCAAAGAGGCTATACTGGAAAGTGTAGCCTCTTTCATTTTGTTATAAAGTCAGAGAAAATGTTTCAAAACGACAAAACTCCAGCGCGCCCATTAGTCGAAGAGACTACTTTTTTTTCAAATTCCTCTATTTTGGATTGATAAATATTGACAATAAATTCAATAGAATCTTTGTAGTCTTCGGTTGCAGAAACAGCATATTCGTTAATCAATTTTTTGATAATGGAGACGTCTTCATAGGAACAAAGCACTCTGATGGCAGTAGTAATGTGAATGATTTTTTTTTCACATTGAGATAGAGCCAATTCAGCAGTTGAAGAATATGCGCGCGAAAGACCACCAATACCAAGTTTTGTGCCACCAAAATAGCGAGTAACAACAACGATTATGTCGCTAAAATCGTATTTTTTAATAGAAAATAGGATTGGCTTGCCAGCAGAACCGTTGGGTTCGCCATCGTCAGCGAAACGGACATCGAGGCCTTCTGCGCCTAAACGATATGCAAAACAATTATGCGTCGCATCGAAATATTCACTACGGATTTGCTCTAAAAATTGGAGAGCTTCGTCTCGGCTTGATACGCTCGCGACTGAAGCAATAAATTTCGAGCCTTTAATTTTTTGTTCAGCGCGCAATGGTTTTGAAATTGTATAATAAAATTCTTTGCTCATATTACAAATGGAATAAATTATGAAAATAGGAATGGTTTGTTATCCAACTTATGGAGGAAGCGGGATAGTAGCAACAGAGCTTGGAAAAGTACTTGCAACACGTGGTTGGGAAGTACATTTTATTAGCTACGCTAATCCAATTCGATTGGATAGATTTAGAGAGAATATCTTTTTTCACGAAGTAGAAATACCGCATTATCCACTGTTCGAGTTTCATCTTTACACACTGGCATTGACAGGAAAAATACTGGATGTGCTTAAATACGAAAAACTCGATATAATTCACGTTCATTATGCTATTCCCCATGCGATAAGTGGAATTCTAAGCAAGCAAATTGCAGAATCAAGCAATGTGAAATTAGTAACGACATTGCACGGAACAGACATTACACTTATCGGACTTGAACCGGCATTTTCTCCAATTGTTAAGTATTCAATCGAGCAATCAGATGTTGTAACTGCTGTTTCACGATATTTAAAGGACCAAACCATTCAGCAATTCCAAATCGAAAATGAAATCCACCATATCCCAAATTTTATTGATACAAAAATATATAAAAGAATTGAAAGTTGTAACTTGAAAAAGACATTTGCACCAAACGGAGAAGCAATTCTGATGCATATATCAAATTTTCGACCTGTCAAACGAGTCCCAGACACGATAAGGGTACTAAAAGAGGTGCTTGAACAAGGGATAGCAGCAAAATTGGTATTAATTGGAGATGGGCCTGAAAGAAGCGAAGCCGAAAAATTAGCATACGAGCTTGGATTGCAAAATAGTGTGAAATTTCTGGGCAAACAAAATGCCATAATTGAGTTACTTTCGTGTGCTGATGTGTTTCTATTGCCAAGTGAGTCGGAAAGTTTTGGGCTATCGGCACTCGAAGCAATGGCATGCGGAGTTCCTGTGGTTGCTTCAAGTGTAGGTGGAATTCCCGAAGTTGTCAAACACGACGAAAATGGTTATATAGCAGGGTTTGGAGATATATCGAGAATGGCAAGATATGTTATTGAATTGATTAAAAATAAGAACAGATGGAAAATCTTTTCAGAAAATGCGATTGAATTCGCCAAAAGAGAATACGAAGCAGAGAAGATAGTATCAATGTATGAGAAAGTGTATAGAGAAGCATAAAATTATCGATAAAAACTTCCCGTTTAGCCTCACCTAAATAAAAATTTAATGTAAGTATTTGAAAAATAGTAATTTTTTTGATTCAAAAATTTTGAAACTCAAACACTTTTTTGTAAATTTCGCAACTTATAAAACATTGTTTGAAAAAACAGTGGCGTTTTTGACAACAAAAAAGGATTAATGAAATGGCAAAAGCACTTGGTGAGATTATCATCGACATTGAAAAATGCAAAGGATGCTCGCTTTGCATTGATGCTTGCCCAGAGGAGGTTTTGTCGCTAACGAACAAAATCAACAAAAAGGGCTATCAATACATAGTAACAGTAAATAGTAACTGCACGGGCTGCGCAAATTGTGCTTTAATATGTCCAGATGCAGTAATTACAGTATATAGAAAAATTGAAAAATCCGCCTAATGAATAATTTGGAGGTAAAAAGGAGTTAAAATGGGCGAAATAAAATTAATGAAAGGCAATGAAGCATTAGCAGAAGCGATGATAAGAGCAGGCTGCGATGCTTATTTTGGTTATCCAATCACCCCGCAATCAGAAGTATTGGAATATTTGTCGAAAGATGCGACACAAAGAACAGGGATGGTCGTATTGCAAGCAGAAAGTGAAGTGGCAGCAATAAATATGATATACGGAGCTGCTGCTTGTGGTCGTCGAGTTATGACAACATCATCCAGTCCGGGTATTAGCTTGATGCAAGAAGGTCTATCCTATATAGCAAGCGCCGAACTACCTTGTGTCCTTACAAATGTAGTACGTGGAGGACCGGGACTTGGAACGATTCAGCCATCGCAAGCTGATTATTTCCAAGCAGTAAAAGGTGGCGGTCACGGCGACTATAGATTGATTGTACTTGCACCTTCGTCAGTACAAGAAATGGTTGATTTTGTAAGATTGTCGTTTGATTTAGCAGAGAAATACCGCAATCCAGTAATGATACTTGCTGATGGAGCAATTGGTCAGATGATGGAAAAGGTTGAACTATTCGACCAAATGCCACGTAAGACAGAATTCCCAGATTGGGCAACCACAGGGAAACCCAAAGATAAGGAGCGTCGCTACATCACATCGCTTCACATACAACCTGAAAAAATGGAAGAAATAAACAAGCATCTTCAAGCAAAATATAAGCAAATTGAAAAAGACGAGGTTCGCTATGAAGCATTTAATTTAGATGATGCTGAATATATATTGACAGGTTATGGTCTTGGAGCAAGAATTTGCCGCAAGGCGATGGATATTTTAAGAGAAAAAGGATATAAGGTAGGATTAATTCGTCCAATTACATTATTCCCATTCCCGAAGAAAGTTTACAAAGAGGTTGCAGATAAGGTAAAAGGAATTTTAGATGTGGAAATGAATTCGGGTCAAATGGTAGAAGATGTGAAATTATCAGTATGTGGTAAAACTCGTGTAGAATATTATGGTAGAATGGGAGGAATGATACCTTCTCCAGAAGAAATAGTAGAGAATTTCGAAAAATTGTTTATAAAAGGAGAAGCATAATGAGTAATAATATAGAAACAGCAAAATTCCGCCCAGAAATTTGCACTGATGAAAATTTAGTATATCGCAAGCCTTCTACTTTACTTCCGGAGCCATTTCACTACTGCCCTGGTTGCGGACATAGCACAGTGCATAAAATTTTTATGGAAGTAGTAGAAGAAATGGGCATCGAAAATGAAATAATTGGTGTAGCACCCGTTGGATGTTCGGTATTTGCATATCATTATATGGGAGTTGATATGCAACAAGCTGCTCACGGTCGTGCTTGTGCAGTTGCAACAGGAATAAAACGTGTGCAACCAGATAAATATGTTTTCTCATATCAAGGTGATGGAGACTTAGCTGCTATTGGAACCGGAGAAACAATCCATGCGGCAAATCGTGGAGAAAACATATTAGTTATTTTTATCAACAACGGTATTTACGGAATGACAAGCGGACAGATGGCTCCAACTACTTTGGAAGGTATGGTGTCCACAACAAGTCCGCATGGACGTGATGTAAAAACGCAAGGTTATCCATTGAAGATGTCGGAATTCATCGCTCCTCTTCCGGGAGTTGCGTATGTAACACGTCAATCAGTTCATAAGCCAGCAAATGTCCGCAAAGCAAAGAAAGCATTGCGTCAAGCATTAGAATATCAGAAGCAAGGATTAGGTTTCTGTCTGGTGGAAATAGTGACGAACTGTCCATCAAATTGGAGAATGACACCAGCACAAGCAAACCAATACATAGAAGAAAAAATGTTAGCATTCTATAAATTAGGCGACATAAAAGTCCCGGAGGTGAAGTAAAATGACACAAGAAGCATTATTTGCGGGATTCGGCGGTCAAGGCGTTCTATCAATGGGACAAATCCTTGCTTATGCCGGAATGATTGAAGGAAAAGAAGTTTGCTGGATGCCATCCTATGGTCCAGAGATGCGTGGTGGAACAGCGAATTGCATAACAATTGTATCCGATTCGGCAATCAGCTCGCCAATTATTTCAATGTACGATACAGTTGTAGCACTGAACCAACCATCAGTTGATAAATTTGAATCAAGAGTAAAGAAAGGTGGAAACTTGATTTATGATAGTGCAAATATTCTGAATCCACCGACACGTGACGATATTAACATTATTCCTATTCAAGGGAGTGAAGAAGCAATAAAACTTCAGAACACTAAAGTATTGAATATGATTATGCTTGGTGCTTTTTTGAAGACAACAAATTGCGTTTCTGTCGAAAACATTCACAAAGCATTAGAGACAGTATTTGAGCGCTATCAGAAATTGATACCTTTGAATATTAAAGCATTGGAAGTAGGAATGAGCTATGTAAAATAGCTGCCCAATTTACTTAGAAATATGAAATAAATGGCTGTTTCATTAGAGTGAGGCAGCCATTTATTATTAAAAGATAATAAAATTAAAAAGCATCGAACGAATTCGATGCTTTTGGTATTTATAATAATGACAGTAAGAATCGCCAATTTATATACTAAAATAAAAGTTCATTGATTCAAGGTAAGTTTCTGTTTAGCAGAAGCAAGCCCTTTCAGAAGGACATCTTCTGAAATATCGATATCGAATGCAGGGCTGCCAAAAGTAAAGTATTTTTCTGATTGGTTAAGCATTTGAAGAGCAGTTTCAAAATAAGGAATTGCTTCAGCAACACGGTTTAGATTAAGTAGAGCGAAAGCTTTTAAAGTAATGCCATAAATTTGGTTGGGCGATTTTGCCAGCGTTGCATCAGCCCAAAGAAGAGCTTCGTTGAAATCGCCACGGCGCCCACTTAGCTGAGATAGTGCTGCAGCCGCCGATGAATAAATAGTATTAGATAAATCTCCACATTTTATTGCAAAGCGAATGGCTTCTTCAGCTTCCTTAAATAGATGCATTTGAGAAAGAGTCTGACCAAGCTGGAACCAAGCATAGCCATTTAATGGTTCTTCCTGCACGTGAGCAATGAGCATTCGGTAATTGCGGCGCACTTTCTCTTCCATTTCTTTTCGTGAAACGTTATATCCGAGATGCATGATTTTCAAATCGGAAATAGCAAAAGTATATCCCGCCTCAACCAATGATGGCGAGATCTGTTCGTGAACACGACCAACAAATTTTACTTTTGGGTAGCCCAAATTTCTGAATAAGCGTGGATAACCTCCGCGGTGAACTTCGGAATTACCATCAAGGTAATTATGGTCGCTTTCAATAGTACAAATCAGAGCACCAACATCAGGCAAAGCTTGACTAATATAGCGTTTTATGTTTTTCTGGCTTTCAGGAGTAAGTCGTTCGTCTGCATCAATATATAGCACCCAATCGCAAGAGCAATTCATAAGGGAATTATTTCGAGCGGCGGAAAAATCGTCTTTCCATTCCATCTGAAAAACTTTTGCACCGTAGTTTTTTGCAATTTCAATTGTTCTATCAGTCGAGCCAGTATCGGTAATAATTATCTCATCAGCAACATTTTTGACACTATCGAGGCAAGCAGCAAGCATATCTTCTTCATTTTTTACTATCATACACACAGAAAGAGTTGCTTGCTTGGGGACAGATTGTACATTTTCAAAGAGAGTGGGTGCAGCTGATTGTGTATGCTTTTCCCTATCATTTGATTGAAGTATGGTTTGAGAATTTGGGATTTGAGTTTGATTTTGGCTATTAATAGCATTTTCAACTCTATTAAGAAAATCATAAATAGCAGTTTGGCTTGGATTTAATTTAAGTGCAAATTCAAGTAATTGTTTTGATTGATCATACTTACCAAGCACAAAAGCAATATTGGCTAAGCCGATTAGTCCAAGTTCATTTTTCGGATTAAGTTTATATGCGAGTTCATATTCTTCGCTTGCATTTTTGTAATCATTCATCAAGAAATAGCATCTGCCAATTTTATAAGCAAGATGGTCAAGCGGAATAAAGTAGTCGCCAGCAAGAATAGCAAAGAAATCTTTTTCTCGCTGCTCGTGAACTTCTCGCATTTTTAAGTAGTGAGCAAGCGCCTGATGGTAATGTTGTTTTTCGAAATACAATTCAGCAAGTATAAAGTTTGCTAATGATTGATTAGGGACAGTTTCGTATGATTCCAAAGCCCAACGGAAAGAAAGTTCTTTATTGCCCATTTTATAGGCATTCATAGCACCATTACCAAGGATGCGAATTCTGAGTTTGTTTGTTTTGGGAACAAGCTCCAAGGCTCGTAGATAATCTTGATGAGCATCTTCCTTTCTGCCGAGAGCAACGTAGGTGTGAGCACGTTGAGTTAAGTTATAAGGATTATTTGGATCTTTTTCAAGAGCGATATTGAGTAGTTCAAGATTTCGAAGCTGCTTTAACCGGATTTTCTCTGGGTCTAAATCATATCCAAGATGAAGAAGTTGAACGGAGCAATTTTTGATTTTATAATTTTGCTTTAATATCGAGTAAAGAACTTGTTCGTGGATGACGCCTTCGAAATAGAAGTTTGGGTTGTTTCGGAAAAGTCGCAAAACGTAAGAAATGTGAGACTGAGTGATACTCGACCTAACATCGACAGTAGAGAGCAATTCAACAAGCCAGCCACCATCATTCGGCTCGGCACTACGAACAGTATCGAGAAGCGTTTCGGAATTTTGGAGACGTTCGTCGGCATCAATCACCAAAATGAAATCGCCCGTTGCCTCTTTGAGCGACAAATTGCGTGAGAAAGAGAAATCATTTTGCCATTGCGAGCGAACAACTTTAGCACCTTTTGATAGTGCTAATTTTACAGTATCATCAATAGAACCAGTATCAACAACAATAATTTCGTATGCAATTGGACGAACAGAATCAAGGCAATCGCCCAACATTTTTTCTTCATTTTTTGCAATTATGCAAACTGAAATTTTGGGTTCCATAACAATTTCTCTTAACGAATATCTTTGCGACCGATACTATAATATTCAAACCCTAATTCGGACATATTATCGAGTGAATACAGGTTGCGACCATCGAAGATAATTTTATTCTTTAATTTCGAGGCAATTAAGTTAAAATCAGGCGTTCTGAATTGATTCCATTCAGTAACAACAATAAGAGCATCGCAATTGTCGATAGCATCATACATTTTATTGAAATAGTTAAGTTTATCGCCGAAGTGGCGGCGAGTGTTTTCTAATGCTTCGGGGTCGTGGGCATTGACAGAGGCACCTTCGGCGAGTAACATATCGATTAATTTAAATGCTGGCGCTTCGCGAACATCATCAGTATTAGGTTTGAAGGCAAGTCCCCAAATTGCAAATTTGAGAGAAGACAAATCGCCAAATCTATTTTTAATTTTACCAAAGAAGCGTTTAATTTGAGATTCATTAACTTCCATAGTTGCTTTGACAATTCTAAGCGGTTGGTTGTATTCTTCGGCAGAATAAATTAAAGCGCGAACATCTTTCGGGAAGCACGAACCACCATAACCAATGCCAGCGAATAGGAACATTTTACCAATGCGGCTATCAGTTCCAAGGCCGAAGCGAATTTTGTCGATATCTGCACCAACTTTTTCGCAATAAGCAGACAAATCATTCATAAATGAGATTTTTGTAGCAAGAAAAGCATTAGCAGCATATTTAGTAACTTCTGCACTTTTTTCGTCCATAATAATAATTGGATTACCAGTACGGACAAATGGTTTGTAGAGTTCAATCATAATTTCTTCAGCCCATTTGCTACGAGTACCGACAACAACGCGTTCAGGTTTCATAGCGTCTTCCACAGCTAAACCTTCGCGCAGGAATTCCGGATTGCTTACAACTTCGAATAAGCTTTCAGGAATATATTTTATGAGAATATCACGGACCTTTTGAGCTGTACCGACGGGAACAGTGCTTTTATTGACAATGATTTTTTTGTCTTTAATGTTTTTGTCGCGAATAATAGTTCCAATTTGTTCTGCAACTCCCAAAACGTGGTGCAAATCAGCCGAGCCATCTTCATTTGGTGGAGTAGGAAGGCAAAGAAAAATAACTTGAGAATTTTCGACCGTTTCCGCCAAATTAGTTGTAAAAAATAGGCGTTCTTCATGGATATTTTGCACGAGTAATCTATCGAGACCGGGTTCAAAAATAGGGCAAATACCCTGACGCAATTTAATAACTTTTTCTTCATCTATATCCACACATGTAACAAAATTGCCTGTTGCTGCGAAGCAAGTGCCAGAGACAAGCCCAACATAACCTGTTCCGATAACTCCAATTTTATAAGCCATAATATTTCCAAAAATTTAAGATACAAACAAATACAAATTTAATAATTTGTCGATAACTATTATTAAAATTATTAAAATACAAATATAAATTGCGAGTTTAATAAATTTTTTGATAAGTGAGATGACAAATCCAATCACCAGAAAAAGAATAATAATATTGAAAATGCTTGATTGGTTAGCAAAGTAATCAAGAATGGAAGATATACTTATAAAAGCAAACAAGAAGCACCTCCATCAACTGCAATAACCTGTCCGGTTATATACGAAGAAGCATCCATAGCTAAGAAAGCAACAGCAGAAGCAACTTCCTGAGGTTGTCCAATTCGTTTCTGTGGGGTTTGGGTTATTATTTTTGTTAAACGTTCATTATCATTAAGAATAGGTCTAACAAGTGGAGTATCAATATACCACGGTTCGATAGAATTGACGCGAATATTGTCCGAAGCCCACTCAACAGCAAGATAACGTGTCAGGTGAGACAGCGCAGCTTTTGCTGAAGCATAAATTGCTCCTGAACGCACTATTCTGTTTGCTGAAATCGAAGAAATATTAATTATCGAGGCATTTCCTGAATTTTTGAGTTGCTGGTGCAAACCTTTTGATAGCTCTAATGAGGGAAAATAGTTTATCTGGAAAAGGAATTCAACTTCTTCATCCGAATAATCACACGTTGAACGCCGAATATTCGAACCAACATTATTTACAAGGATATTAATTTCATCGTAATTAGTTTTGATTAATTCAATAAACGATGAGCGTGAAATCTTATCAGATAAGTCGAAACTAAGAAAACACAAATTGTCTGGGAATTGACTTTCAATTGCTTCGATTTCTCGTTTACTTCGAGCAACTGCAATACAGCGAGCACCAAGCGAAATGAACTCCATTAAAATAGCAAAACCGATACCTTGCGAGGCACCGGTAATAATAGCAGTTTTATTATTCAGGTTCCACATTATTGAATAGATGATTTTTTCACATAAATATTTCCTAAAACAGGATCGGTCGTATTGTGAGCGATAATTCTATCAATAATAGGCTTTTTGAGAACGGCGCCAGCTGGCAAAAGTTTTAGATTTTTTTCGGTAACAATTTCTCTTGCTAAAATCATACCTTCTTTTAAATCGGAAAGAAGGACAGGCACTTCATTTGGATTTTGAAGTTCTTTTTCGTAAGTATAAATATATTGTTCTAATAGAATTACAATGCGAGGATCGTAGAGCCTATTAGCTTGATTTTTCATAATATTAATAACTTCGGAGCCTTTTTTCCCAGTGCGAGCTTTGCTTTCTTCATAATCGAGAGCAGCGCGGATAATTCTCGACGCAAAAGGGATTTGCCAGGATTGAAGACGTTGCGGGAAACCGCTACCATCAAAATTCTCATAAAGAGAGTAGAGAATTTTGCCAATTTCAGTAAAACGTCGGACACCGGATACAATTTCGCGAGCAGCATTTGGGACCTGCATCATAATTGGATCGGTTGGATTGCCATCTATCATAATTGGTTGACGTAGTAAATGGTCGGGCAAAGACATTCGCCCAGCATGCGAAAGAAGAGCGGCAATTTCGATGTCGCGAATTTCATCATCGGTAAATTTGCCAAGTTGACGAGCAATCCAAACAGAAGCTTCAGCCACACGGCTAAGCATTTCCTGAGAAGTTGGGATACGTGCTTGCATAAACTTTACAGCAAGCAAAGCCATATCGTGAATATCTTTTTCTAATTCTTCGGCAAGTTCAATTAACAACTGATTTTCTTCTTTCATCTGTTGCTGAAGTCGAACAATACGCAAAGCAGAGCGAATACGAGCTTCTAATGCGACTGAGACAACGGGTTTTGTAATAAATTCATCAGCACCTTTATCCAAAGCTTTTATACGCTCGCTAACCTCTGTATTGCCAGTAAGCAAGATAAAAAAAATATCATTATAGTCAGGGTTAGAACGAACTTTTATCAGCAATTGGAAGCCGTCCATAACCGGCATATTTATATCAGAAATAACGATATTCGGGTGGTGAACAGTTACAATATCCCAAGCTTCTTTTCCATTTTCAGCAGTATAAACCTTAATATCAGGAAAAGTCTTAGAAAGCAACTTCTCAAAGGTTAAAAGAACCGCTTTTTCATCATCTACAACCAGAATAGAGATTTGGTTACTCATTTTTAGTTTCTCCTGCTAATGACATAAATTGGTCAGTAGACATCTGCTTAATTAAAATACTAACACGTCTATTTGTTACATCGAAAGGATTTTCAGGGTTGCGAAGTTTTCTATCGGCATATCCTGTAACTTTGACAATTTGCCCCTGCCAAAGCCCAGATGTTTCCAAAACTCTGCGAGCAGAATTGGCACGGTCTGCTGAAAGTTCCCAGTTAGTATAAAGCGACTTGCCACGATAGGCACGACTATCTGTATGACCTTCGATTTCGACATTATTGGGGAGTTTGCCAATTTCCAGAGCTAACTTTCGAAGAAGCTCTACCGCTTCCCTTTTGAGAATGCTACTACCAACTTCGAAAAATAATGATTCACTTGTTTCGATAAGTTCAATACGGAGACCTTCTTTGGTCATTTCAATTTTGATAGAAGAGATAATATCTTTAATTTCAGGTTTAGCAGCTAATTCGTTTTCTAAAAGTTTTTTAATATTCTCACCAGTAACTTCTACACGTTTGGCAGCAGAAACACTATCATTAAGAGCTTTGAATAGTTCTTCAGCTTTAATAGTATCGGGTTTGGTCTGTTGAAAAGAAATAACAAATTCACCTTTTCCTTTGCCATCCTCTTCACCTTTTTTTCTTTCGGGATATAAATTTAAATCAATAGGAACAGTTCTTTTGCCGGTAAGGAAATTAAAAGCACCGGGTTCTTGAAAATAGGAAGCAACAGCTTGCTTAACTTCTTCGCTTGAAGCAAGAATCCACATAACGATGAAGAATGCCATCATAGCGGTAACGAAGTCAGCATAAGCAACTTTCCACGCACCACCGTGGTGGCCGCCGTGCCCGCCTTTTTTAACCTTTTTAATTATTATGGGTTGTTCTTTATGTCCTTGTTGTTCATTTGACGACATGTTTTACCTCGATGGATTAACGCTTCAAGTTTTCTTCAGTTTCTTTGAATGAAGGACGGAATTCAGGATCAATTGCACGTCGACCATATTCAATAGCAACGGTAGCCGGAGCGCCTTTTGCAAAAGACAACAAGGCAGCTTTAATTGATAGCAAATATTTGGCTTCTTTTGCCAAAGTTTTACCAACAAGAGACGCTATTGGACCCACAATACCATAAGACATCAACACACCAAGGAACGTTCCTACAAGCGCACCAGCGACGTGATGACCAACAGCTTCAGCACCTTCATTAATCGAACCCATTGTTACGATAATACCAAGCACCGCCGCCACAATACCGATACCCGGGAAAGCGTCGGCAAAAGTTTGAAGGGCACCAGGAATAACCATTTCTTCTTCGTGAAGAGCTTCGAGGTCCATATCCATTAATTCTTCTAAATCGTGAGCGGGGACACCGCCAGAGAGAACAACCTTTAAAGTATCGCAAAGGAAATCGACAGCGTGATGATTGGCAAGGAAAGTAGGATATTTCGAGATAATTGAACTTGATTCGGGATTTTCAACGTGTTGCTCGAGTGCAATCAAACCTTCGCGTTTAGCAAACTGGAACAGTTCATAAAGCATTTTTAGTAAGTCTAAGTAAGCTGCTTTACTCACTTTTGGTGGCTTTAAAGTAGCAAGAGCTGCTGCAATGATTTGTTTTAAAACTGGGAGCGGATTAGCAATAACTAAGGATCCGGTAGCAACACCTAAAATGATAATAAATTCACCAGGCACAATCAACGAAAGCGGATTGCCACCCGAAACCATAAACCCACCGAGTAATGCACCGAAAACAAGTACGGCACCAATAATTACAAACATATATCATCCCTTCTAAAGTTGTCCATCTCTTCTGAATGGAGTAATGCTAACTCCAAATTAATTTTTTCTATTTATCGGCATTTCTGAAAAATTGTTTAGAAACACAAACTATTGAAATTATCATACGAAAAATTAATAAAAAGAATTTATTTGATATAGAATATAAAATACAAAATTTCAATAATAATAAAAAATGTAAATAAGATACTAATAAGCAATAATTTATTAAAAAGAATATCTGGCAAAAATATTTTTTAATATTTTTTTGGATAATTAAGAAAAAAGTCGTAATTTTGAGTTCTTGAAAATTTGATGGTCCCATAGACTAATGGTTAGGTCACCAGCCTTTCACGCTGGCAGTAGGGGTTCGAATCCCCTTGGGATCACAAGATAGCCGGGCAAAAACTCGGCTTTTTTATTTTATCGTACGATAGAAACTCATTATCCTATTATCAATATATTTTTTATTAAAGTTGGGAAATAATATCTAAAACATAGCAAAACAAAACCGCTCCCAAGACATAGGGAGCGGTTTGTTTAATATTTTCATTAATATTCTTGTGGAAGTTCTTTGAGTTCTTTGTATGTGATAACGGGACCGTCCTTGCAAACGTAGTAAGGACCGACTGCACAATGTCCGCACTTTCCAATGCCGCATTTCATACGATTTTCAAGTGTAGTGAAAATATTTTCTTCTTTGAAGCCGAGTTCGAAAAGCACAGGCAAAGTGAGTTTTATCATTATAGGTGGACCGCATACAGCTGCAATTGTATTATCTGAGCTTGGGCTAACTTCTTTCAAGATTGCAGGGACAAAACCAACTTTTCCTTTCCAATTGGGTGTTTCACCGCCGGGGTCGACAGTTGTGAATAAATTTACATCTGGACGGTTGTTCCATTCTTCGAGTTCGTGTTTATAGACAAGATCGTTGACGCTGCGCGCACCGTAAAGAATAGTAATATCACGATAATTTTCGCGTAAATCCAGACAATTCCATATTACACAACGAAGAGGAGGAAGCCCAATACCGCCAGCAATGAAAAGAAGGTTCTTGCCCTTCCAATCATCTATTGGAAAAGTGTTGCCGTAAGGACCGCGAAAGCCAATTTCATCACCTTCTTCACAATTGGCGAGAGCTTTTGTAACGCGTCCAGCAACACGGAAGGTGCACTCAATATATCCTTTACGTGTAGGCGAAGACGCTATACAGAAGGTACTTTCGCCTTCGCCAAATATTGAGTACTCACCAAATTGCCCTGCTTTGAATGAAAATTTTTCTTCATCGGCTGGATTTTTGAATTTCAAGCGATAGGTTCGAACAAGTGGAGCTTCTTCTGTAATTTTTTCGATAAACATTCTATATGGCAAATACATATTTTCCATTATTAGCCCTCCGTAATTGCATTAACTTGCTCAATAATACTTAGCTCAGCGGGACAATTTCGTATGCAACGTCCACATCCCACACACGAAAGAATGCCAAATTGTTCGTCAGTATATAAAAACTTGTGTAGAATTCTGTTACGCCAGCGTTCGCTTTGCTTTTCACGAGGGTTGTGACCGGATGCGTGTTTGGTGAAAATGCCTAACGCACAAGTATCCCAGATACGGTAGCGAGTTCCTCCCAATAGATTTGCTTCATCTTGAATATCGAAGCAGGTGCAAGTCGGACAAGAAAAAGCGCAAGTTCCACAACCGAAACATGGCAGTGAAGTTTCTTCCCATCGTTCCCAATCAAATGCACCACTGATTTTTTCCTTCAGAGCAGAGCTATCGAAACGTTTTTGGATGTTCGCTACGTATTTAGTTTTATCTATTTGTTCAATTTGCTCGAAAAAGTTTGCAAATTGCTCAACTAATTTTTTGCCTTTTTCGGTGATGATTTCCACATAATAACCGTTTTCGGTCTTAGTTAGCATTAGGTCACTGCCACGAGTGTCTGACGGAGAAATCCCAACGGAAGAGCAGAAGCAAAATTCATCCCCGCTCGAACAAGTTAGCCCAACAAAAATTGTATTATCGTAACGCATTTTGAAATGATAGTCGGGGTTTTCTTTCAAGAAGAAAGTAGCAAGATAGTCGAAAGCGGCGCCATCGCAGGGACGCATACCGAAAACAATTGTATCGTTTTCAGGTGCTTGTGGATTATTCAGAATTGTTTCTTTGCCATTCTTTTCAAATGTATAAAGTTCTTCGCACTTAGGAAAAACAGCAGATTTAGCAGAAAAAGCAGTTTGGATGTAATCCATTGCAATTTCTTCGAAAGAATGGATAAGTGAAAAGAAAACTTTTTCTTTTTTCTGCTTTGGAGCAAGAACTTGCTTGCCGGTTGCAATCAAAGAATTGATAAATTCTTGAATTTTTTCGAGTTTAATTAATTTATATTCCATAGTTCAACTACCTTATAAAGTTTTCTTTATCATCTACTTTGAAAGTTGAGAGAGCATAGTCGGGTTCACGTTTAGTACCGGGTATTTGACCAAAATTAGAAATAATTGTCATATTCAACTTTTGAGTAAGCAATCCAAGAGGAATTTCCATTGGGCAAGCTGCTTCGCATTCGCCGCAGCTAATACAGCGACCGGCAAGGTGCATAGCTCGCACGATGTGCCACTCCAGATTACCTAACCCAGTTGGTGGAACACCTACCCATTGAGGTTGGTTACATTCGACAAGGCATTGCTCGCAGTAACAAAGTGGGCAAGCAGCTCGACAAGCATAACAGCGTATACAACTGGATAGTTCACGTGTCCAAAAATCCCAACGTTCTTCTCGTGATTTGCTCTCGATTTCTTTCAGCAGTGCGAGACGTTCAGGATTTGGTTTTGGTAAATTATTGGCAACATATTCTTCAATAGCTTTAAGATTTGCAAATTCGAGAACTTTCCCGTCTGCAACAGTCAAAATCAAATACTGTCCGTCGGTTATCTGGTTTTCGGCAGCAAGTTGCAAAAGAGCTCTCAAAGTACCGAAATTTGCTAAAATCCCAATTTTGCTATATTTTTTAAGTTCTGGTTTGCGAAGATAAACAGCAAGATTAACTATACAGTTTTCGTCAAAAATAAGTTCACTCAATTGGTCAGGTTTTGTAAAGAAAGCAGGCTTACCTTCACCAAGACGACCTTTTTTGTAACCGATAAACAAATCTATTATTCCAGAACTAAAAAATTGACTAGTTTTATTAATTAAATCAGACATTGCAAAGCTCTCCTATGGAATTAACATTAATTTTAGAGAGTTTCTCGTATTCAGTGTAAGGACCTAATTTGCGAACTTCGGTAACAACCTCATTAACAAGATTAGCCCATTTGGCACCTTCGGCAGCGGACACCCACGAAAAGAAAAGGCGGCGTTTGTCGAATCCAAGCAGTTCGAGCAATTCATTGAAGACAATCCAGCGGCGGCGAGCGTGAAAATTGCCCGAAGTGTAGTGGCAATCGTTCGGATGGCAGCCGGAGACTATGACTCCATCAGCACCGTTCTGGAATGCTTTAAGAATAAGCATATAATCTATTCTACCTGTACAAGGGAATCTCACAATACGGACATTTGTTGCATACTTAATCCTACTTGTGCCAGCAAGGTCGGCACCAGCGTAAGTGCACCAATTACAGACAAAAGCAACTATTTTAGGTTCAAACTCCTGCATATTCCCTCCTATTGAATAAAGCCGAAACTTCAGCATATATTTGACGGTTAGTATATCCATGAATATCAATCGATTTAGAGCGGCACAAAGCAACACAGGTGCCACAACCCTGACAAAGTCCAGGATTGATTTTAGCAACTGTTTTTACCAGAGTGCCATCGCGGCGGCGAATTTCTTCTTTTTCAATAGCAAGATAAGGACAAACACTCTGACAAAGGAAGCACCCGACGCAAGTATTATTATTTACGTAAGCAATTAGCGGTTCGCGAGTAAGTTCGTCCTGAGAGAACAAGGCAACGACTTTAGCAGCGGTGCCAGAAGCTTGGGAAACAGTGTCGGGTATGTCTTTCGGTGCTTGACAAGCACCGGCAAGCATAATGCCAGCGGTGTTAGTTTCAACAGGACGTAATTTAGGATGAGCTTCAGAGAAGAAATGATACGGGTCGTAGCTAATATGTAATTTTTGAGCTAATTCTTCGGAATCTGAGTTAGCAATAGCAGCAGTAGCCAGCACAACCATATCTGCTTCAATTTCCACAGGACGAGAATTCAGTAATGTGTCCACACCGCAGACAATTAATTTTCCATTTTTCTCATAGATACGAGACACACGTCCACGAATGTAATTGACGTCGTCTTCTTCAATTGCACGGCGGACAAATTCGTCGTACATTTTGCCACCAGCACGAATATCCATATAAAATACAGTTGCTTTGCCGTGATGATTTTTATGTTTGAAAAGCATTGCGTGCTTGGCAGTGTACATACAGCAAATTTTTGAGCAATATGGGATGCCTTTTGCGGGGTCGCGCGAGCCAGCACAAGCAATAAAGACAATGCTTTCAGGTTCTTTGCCGTCAGATGGGCGTTTGAGAACACCCAGCGTGGGTCCCGAGGCAGAGGCAAGTCGCTCGAACTGTAATCCATCAATTACGTCGGCATATTTACCATAACCGTATTCTGGGAAGAAATCTGAATGTTTAATATCAAATCCAGTAGCAGCAACAATAGCACCGACATCAACTTTGATTAATTCATCTTCCTGTTCGTAGTGAATTGCATCGGCAGGACAAACCTTTTTGCAAAGGCCACATTTTCCTTTAAGGAAATATGTGCAGTTGTTGCGGTCAATAACGGGTTTGTTTGGCACTGCTTGTGGGAAAGGAACGTAAATAGCGGCACGATTGCCAAGACCGGCATTAAATTCATCGGGAATTTTCTTGATAGGACATTTTTCGATGCACAAACCGCAGCCAGTGCATGCTTTGTGGTCAACACTTTTAGCTTTCTGGCGAATAGTAACTTTAAAATTGCCGATAAATCCATCTACACTTTCAATTTCAGCATAAGTATATAAAGTAATATTTGGATGCTGAGCAACTTCCACCATTCGTGGAGTTAAAATACATTGAGAGCAATCCAAAGTAGGGAAAGTCTCGGACAGTTGAGCCATTTTTCCACCGATTGACGGATTTTTCTCAACCATAATTACTTTATGTCCGCTATTAGCAATATCAAGAGCTGCCTGGATACCACCGATACCACCACCTATAACAAGAGCGGTTTTGGTAATTGGCACTTTAATTGGGAAAAGTTCCTCGTTGTGTTTAACTTTTTCAACAAGGACACGAACAAGTTCGGCAGCTTTTTCTGTTGTAGAATCCTCGCGGAAATGTACCCACGAACAATGTTCACGTAGATTAGCCATTTCACAAAGAAAAGGGTTAAGACCAGCTTCGGCAGTAGCTTTGCGAAAAGTTGGTTCGTGCATACGTGGCGAGCAAGCAGCAACAACGACACCTGTTAATTTATGTTTTTGAATTGCTTCTTTAATCAAGTTTTGTCCTGGGTCTGAGCACATATATTTGTAATCAATGCTATAGACAACGCCCGGATAGTTTGAAGCAATTTCGGCAACTTTTGCACAATCGACTGTGGAAGAAATGTTTTCGCCACAGTGGCAAACAAAAACTCCAATACGCGCCATCTATACCTCCACCGTTTGTTTTTGCAACTTATGTAAAAATTTATCAGTAGGAACAAAATGTTTGTCAAATCCAAGTTTTTTAGGGTCGATACCCAAAGCCAATCCAATAATCTGAGTAATGTAAACAACAGGAATTTCGTTATCAGTAGAAAGATTTTTGTTTATTTCATTTCGTCGCATATCCAAGTTTGAATGACACATAGGGCAGGCAACGATAATTGCATCAGCACCACGGCTTTGGGCATCATCTAAAATTTTAGCACATAATTTTCCAACAATATCAGTTCTAACAACGGAAAGCCCTGCACCACAACATTCAACTTTGAATGCCCAATCAATAGGCATTCCACCGGAGAGATAAATGATTTTTTCCATTACAAGCGGATCTTCTCGACGTTCAATAGTGGAAAGGTGTTCGGGACGAGTGAGCAAGCAACCGTAATAACAAGCAAATTTAGCATTCAATTTATTATATAGTTTATCTTTGATTTTATCGAGAGCATATTTGTTAAGAAAATCGAGAACAGTAATAGGGTTAGCTGTTCCTTTTATTTCCATTTCAATAAGTTGAGGGATTTTTGTTCTGTATTTTTCATCTGATTTGATTTCGTAGCGAGCTTGAGCCAATCTGCTGAAACAGGCGGCGCAGGGAACAAGAATTTCATCGAGCCCCATTTTTTCGGCAATTGCTAAATTACGAGCAGGCAGGGCAACTGCCAGAGTAGAATTCAGCGAATGAGCAGCAGTGGCGCCACAGCAATTCCAATCGTCGAGTTCGACTAATTCAATATCAGCAATACGGGCAATTGCTTGAAGTGAGAGATCATATTCTTTTGCAGTACCATTTAAGGAACAACCGGGGAAATATCCAATTTTAGTCATTTTCAGCCTCCTTCATTGCCTTTTCAAAAATGCGGGCAATTGCTTCTTTTCCTTTGATGCGGTGTGGGAAAATTTCGAGTTTTCCTTTTACAAACATCTTTGGGGCTAAATCAACATCTTGAAGCAAATTGAATGTTTTAAGTTTGTAAGAAGCGATAAGCCCAACTTCGTGGAGACGTCCAGTTTTTTCGATACTTTCCAAAAATGAGCGGTGGAACGCAATAATCTCTTTAGCTTTTGGATGCACTTTCCTACGTTTAATAGATTCGGAACGAAGAAAATCCATAATGTGTGGGAAATCAACTTCTTGCGGGCAACGGCTATGGCAAGTGTCGCAAGTAAGACAAAGCCAAATACCCATAGAACGCAGAACTTCATCGTCGCAAAGGGGGTCGCCGATTTGCAACAGACGTAAAATTTGGTTCGGTGTATAGTCCATTTCACCAGATAGGGGGCAACCGGCAGCACATTTACCACACTGATAGCATTTCATTACAAGTTCATTAATCTCATTTAGGATTTTTTCTTTAAGGGGTTGGGCTAATGGTTCGATTTTCGATTTGGTTTCCATTAAAGAAATCCTTTGTTATTAAATAATTTTTAACAATTGTAATTTAATTAATACAATTTATAAATAAATATTTCTCGAAACAAAGATAAGGGAGAAAATGAAAAAAAATTAAGACAAAATACATAGTTTTATTACGTCAAACCAATTAAAAACAATTCATCGAATTTAACCACAAACATAGTTTAATCTAAACTTATATTTGGAGCAAGCGAAAAATAGTCATTATTAGTGTCATTGTGAATTAAAATAACTTTAGCTCGCACAAGATCAATCAAAATTCGTTCGGCGCGTCGACGTGAAATGTTGACAATCGAGGCAAATTCTTTGACTGTAATGCGTTCGTGTTTTTCAAGGTAGCGAAAAAGACGTCTTTCTCGTTCCCCAATACTAATTTTGAGTGGTTTCCCATTCGCTTGGGTAGTCATCAATTTATACATTTCTTTGCTTGCAATAACAGATTTTTCGCCAAGACGGATATAAGCGCGCTTTACGGGACGTTTTTTTTCAGGGTCTTCGATTTCTACAACGTGAGGTTTTCGTGTGCTTTCGGAAATATGCACAAGAATAACGTCCTTATTTTTGTATTCGATAATTTCTATTTCGGGTTCAACTGGTGGGAAAATATGGAAACCACAAGCTTGTTCGACAATATCGATTTCAGATTTTTCGCTGCGAACACCGACAACAGTGCCGTCGTCATCCACACCAATTATTAAAATTCCGCCTTTAGTATTGGCAAGAGCAGCTATTTCGCGAGCTAATTTATTTGGGGATGTAGCTTTCCGTTTAAATTCGAGAAAACTTGATTCGCCCTCGGCGATTAAATCTTTAAATTCATTGGGATTCATATTAATCCCTGGGAAAAAACGATCACGTACAAAAATACAAAAAAAATCATCTTATTATACTAATTTTATCTACATAGACATTTCCTAAGTTATCGAACATTTGCAAATAGTAAGTTCCAGGTAAACAATCGATTAATGAAATAATTATCTCTTCATTAGTTGAGATTGGATGAATTTCATAAACAACTTGTCCCATGGAGTTTGATAATTTAATGGAATTGAGATGTGTTTTGGAAGCAATTTTAAGCCAATCGTGTGCTGGATTTGGGTAAACGGAGGTTGGTTTTGAATCTATTACACTCGATATTTTATCATTTATTTTAATATTGTCGATATACCATCCTAAATCATTGACAACAAGGTTAGAGAAAAATCGGAAGCGTAAAAAAATTGTATCGTTTGACGCGGGCAAAACAAGAGTTTCAGTTTTCCAATCGCGTTCGTCGAAAGAATTATCTCGCCAGTATTGATAATCAGACTTTTTCCATTGGGCGAGAGTCCCGTTGAAATCATTGCTCCAAGAACTACCGCCATCTTTTGAATATTCAACAGTCGCGTAATCATTATTTGCAACAATACATGCGTGTTCAAATTGAATTATAACATCGTTGTTATTCATTATAAATGGGAAGAGCATAAGAGTGTCGCACTGACCGTTATCATATTTTTTGTTAGGTGAATTAGAAAAGCTAAAAGGTGCAGAAGCATAAGATTCATTCGTTTTTTGCCACTTACCACCGATGAAATATTTAGGGACTTCACCATCGAAATCATCAAAATAAGGCGCAATTGGATTAACTTCGTCGGAATATGCTAAATATTGAGGTGATTTTTGGCTTTCATTGCCATATTCATCGACTAAGCTTACAGAATACAAGAAATAACCTCTCTCGCCAGAATTATCTGTTAATTCTATAACTTTTGATGTGTCGGAGGGACTTATTTCGAAAGTGTTCACCTTAATACCGTCGCGATATATATAAATGTATTTTGCATTAACCAGAGGAGTAAAATTATCAGCTCTCAAAGATGGAATTTTTACCAAAAGATTAGTAATGAAATTTTGTGAGCCACGTGAGGATAATATTTGAGGTGAAGCGGGTTCTTTTGCTCCGCCAGCGTAGCTTGAAATGCCACGGCCGATACTTGTATCGCGGCCAGCAGCAACATAAAAGGTGTATTCGTATTTTTCGTAAGGGACAAGCAATGTATCAGTGTATTGGTTAATATTTCCGTTCAAGATAAATGAATAACCGTCATTGCGTTTTACGAATATTTGAAATTCATCAGAATTAAGAGGTTGTCCAAAACTACGCTCGGTCGGATTATCCCAAAGAAGTTCAATAGTATTAGGTTTATGGGGAATAATTTTTGCAGATAGGTTCTCAACAGGGAGTGGCGAACGAGTATTAACAATAGCAGTAAAAACATCACTATCGAACAAATTTAGAACTGCATTTCGCATATCAACCCAGGTTGGATAGACTATTCCGTCGTAGAAGGCGCAACCGCTATAATCACCAGCGAAGGCATTACCACGGAAAGGGTTAAGGCGTAAATCAGTTGAAAGATCTGCTGCACGCCGGTCGGTCCAGGTAATTCCACCATCTGAGGAGTAGCTCACATAGCATTCAACCATTAAGTTATCGGGACAATTACGGCTATCGAAATACATTATAGCTAAGTCACCATTTTTGGGGTCTATTGCCATCCAGGGCCAGAACTGGTCGTTAGTAGTATCACTGTGTACAATGATTGGTTCACTCCAAGTTTCACCTTTGTGGGTGGAACGGGAAAAATAAATATTTGGTGGATTATCTGCCGCCCAACATAAATATAAATATCCGCGACGAGGGCTATTTGTAATATCGCATACAATGACTGGATAAGCTTCTGCTCGGACAGAATCTTTAACAACGTGGCGGTATCCCTGCCCATCTATATATTTTGTTTTGCCAAAAATATTATAGCGATGTACAATTCTGGGTTCAGTAAATTTATTTCCGCCATCTAACGACTTAACAAATCCAATTCCGTGCTCAATTCCGTGATTCCAAACAACATAAAGTTCTCCATTAGGACCGGTGGCAGCCAGCGGGAAGCTTTGTCCGAAAGTTGTATCTTCGGATGAGCCTGCAAGACGATGACTTATTCTCAGAGGTTGATTCCATACTTCGTCTGAGTAAGATTTTTTTGTAATAACAATCTCAGTTGCTGAATCACGCGGTGTCACTCTTTTCCACGGGATATAAACAGTACCAAAGTATGGCGATTCAGGGCTATTATCAACATGCACATAATATTTATCTTCGAAAAGCGAATCAAGAGTTTGCATACCAAGATGCACAATAACTGGAATATGTGGTTGCCAAGTTTTGCCTTCATCTTTCGTAATCGCGATAAAAACACCATTTTCACCGACGTTTACCGGTTGGTTTTCGTCGAACTCACCAAAACCACCATAACAAAGGTAGCCAGTTCCATCCAAAGCAAAATAAACACTTGGATCGTTCGATGATCGCCAATTCGGGAAAGGACGCCCTAAATTTATATTTCTCCAAGTTTTGCCACCATTATCGGAAACATATACCCAGGTTGCGGAATTATCTCGATAGTCCACAGCTGAGGCAATTAAATTATTAGGGTTTGTAGGGTTGACAGCAACGGATGATTCGTTCTGCATTTTATAAGTGTGTTTTGCTTCATCATCAATTGTGTTTACATTAAGAAAAAGCGGAAGAGAGGATTTGGGAGAGAGTAGCCAAGGAACTTTGTCTATTTTCATATATCTTTCGTCAGGACGAGGCTGAGCTGATTCCATTAGCCGCTGGTAATGGCGAATTGCTTTGAGCATTTCGCTTTTACTTTTACGCTGTTCAGCACTAAGCGACGATAAAATTAGCAAGGCAAATATAAAAAATAGAATATGTTTCATCTCAAAACCTAAAAAGTAACTAAATAACTTGTTATAAAATAACTTAATTATTTGATTTTTACAATAGGAAAAAACATTACTTAATTAGCATATTACTCTCACGAATTATTTTTTAAGAATTGAGAATAATTGACTTCTAATATTAATTCAAAATTTGCAAAACTTAAATGCTATAATAACATTTTGAATATAATTTTGAATTATGTTCAACTTATAAAGAGTTAAACTTATGTGTAAATTTAATTACTTTTATTTTGCCTTATTTATGTTGCTATTTTCAAGTTGCACTGATGACGACAATTCAGTTAACAACACAACCAACTACCCAGAGAAAGCAATATTAAACAAACGTGAAGTAATCTTAAATTTAAACAATGGTGTGAAAGTTATCAATGGGGGTTTCGGTTCCAGTATAGCATCTAATGAAACAGGGGTGTTTTACGCAATAACTGATAGAGGACCAAATATCGACGGAACAAATTCAAATGAAAAAGTATTTTCTAATCCAAATTTTACTCCTCAAATTGGGAAGTTCAAATTAGTTGGCGACAGTCTAAAAATTGAAAAAATCATATTACTAAAAGATGAGAATGGAAAAAATTTAAGTGGTTTGCCAAACCCGCAAGGAATTGGAGGAACAGGGGAAAAACCTCTTGATATAAACGGCAATGTTTTAAATTATGATGCAAAAGGAATTGATCCTGAGGGGCTTGCAATTGCTAAAGATGGAACTTTTTGGATAGCTGATGAATATGGTCCTCATATCATTCATTTTGACGCTAATGGCAAAACTATAGAACAAATAAATCCTTTTGGCAACGGATATGGAGGCAGAAAAATACCTCCTGTATTTAAATATAGAAGGCCTAACCGTGGTATGGAAGGTTTAACACTTACAAAAGACGAGAAATACTTGGTTGGGATTATGCAGTCTCCGTTACTAAATCCAGATAAAAATGTTCAAAAAACTTCAATAGCTGTTAGAATATTATTTTATGGTATTAACAACGGAGAGACCAGAGAGTATATATACTTATTAGAATCCACAGAAACTGCCATTAGTGAAATTGTTACATTAACAAACAATACATTTTTAGTTCTCGAAAGAGATGGTAAAACACCGGGATCTGATCAGAACATTTTAAAAAAGATATATAAAATTGATGTTACAAATGCCACAAATGTAACTTCAAACCAAGAAAATGGTAGGATGATAAATGGTAAAACTATTGAGCAGCTTACTAAAGAAGAAATTATAGCAAGTGGAATTGTTCCAGTTACTAAAGAAGAAGTATTTGATATAATGTCCATACCGAATTATCCTCACGATAAACCAGAAGGAATAGTAGTAATTAATAATAAAACTATTGGAATAGTTAATGATGATGATTTCGGTGTTTCTGGGAAAGGAACTTATGAACAAAAGTTAATGCCATTGCTTGGGAACAAATCAGACATGAATATACTGTATTTTGTAAAGTTGTCGAAAGAGTTATATTAGAAAATTGTAAGTAACATAAAAAAAAGGTAGAGAATATCTACCTTTTTTTATGACTTTATTTAATGACCTTATTTAAAAAATTAACTTTTTTATAATTGAACTAATTATTACGACAAAAAACAGTGTGTAAATCCAATTGAAACTAATCTTTAAGAGATTATAAGAAATAGGTTGCGCAAAGCAACCTATTTTTTTACGAGCGCACCCGTAGGGATTCGAACCCCAAACCTTCTGATCCGTAGTCAGATGCTCTATCCAGTTGAGCTACGGGTGCAAAAAAATTAATTAGCAGCAGCCTGTAATTTGTTAGCAATCTTTGTAATTGCAGATTTATGATTAGCTGCTTTGTTCTTATGAATTACACCACGAGCAGCAACTTTATCTAATACGCTATATGCTTTGTTTACAAGTTGCAATGCTTCTTCGTAAGTTTTAGCTTCGCGAACGGCACGAATAGCCAGTTTTACTTGTCTTTTGTTTGCTCTGTTATATAGACGTCTTTTTTTCGACTGTCTTATTCTTTTCAATGCTGACTTATGATGAGCCATTTCCTATTGTTTTTTTGTTCTCAATATTTTTGAACTACAAAAATAATTTATTTAACGAAAAATTCCAAAAGAAAAATCAAATTTTAGTTATTTTTTCTTTAAACTCTTGAATTTCGCGTTTGGAAAGTCCTAATTCAGCAAGTTTATCGTCTGATGGTAGTTCTTTATGTATCAATAGCTTAAGCGCATTCAATTCGTTGCGAGAGAACCTAATTGCTTCCAGAATGTAGTCTTCGAAAGCCTGGTATGCGATAGGAACAATTTGCTTGATAATTTTAGCAATTGCTTCGGCATAGACGCGTATTTCGTATTGTGCGTGGGAATCGAGCCGCAGCCGCAAAAAGTGGAAAAGATTGTGCAAATCAATTTTCCAGTACCATTCGGTGTAATTTGATAGTGGCAAATTAATTCGAGCTATTTCTCTGGCAAGCCCGGTAGAAAGAAGTTCGGAATATTCTTGGAATAATTTTTCTTGTGTAAGTTTCATACGAGAAATTACTTCCGAAGAATGGTTAATAGTTGTCTCTCCCCTACCTTGCTTGTTGAGAGTGCTTTGGAGACGAAGCTGGTCTGGCTCGGGAAGGTAGAACTCGTCAGGCATTTCGGAATAGCGACCGCTATATTCATTAACGTTGGCAGTACGGTGGCGGATCCATTGGCGTGCAACAAAAATCGGGAGCTTAACGTGGAACTTAAACTCGACCATTTCGAAGGGCGAAGTATGCAAATTACGCATCAAATAACGAATTAGAGCAGTATCTTCGCTTACCGATTTAGTACCTTTGCCGTAGGAGACGCGTGCCGCCTGAACAATGGAACTATCGTCGCCCATCCAATCAACAAGTCGAACAAAACCGTGGTCGAGACATTTATATTCAAGCACAAGATTATTGTTATTTTCCATTATTTTACTCTTATTCTAATTGAACGATTTAAAAATCTGCCTTGTGGTGTTGTTTCATCAAATTTATCTTCGTTAATTCCAGTTTCAATTTTGAATTTGTTTCCAACGATAGAGCGAATAAATTGCTCAGTACTAGAAGCACGTTCGCGTGAAAGCCGGACGTTTCGTTCGGCAGTGCCGAGAGCGTCGGCAGACCCCAAGATGATGATTGTTGCATTGGCAGGAAGTTTTTCTGAGAGCTGGCGAAGAAGTCCTTTATTGTCTTCACTAAGCTCGCTTGAATTGTAATCGAAACGAAGAATTGCTTCGAAATTATTGAGATTAAGTTCAATAACTTCTCTCGGTAAATGAGAGATAGCAATAGTATCTTTGAAAACAAAATAAGTGCTATCGTTGATTTTAATCGAGTAAGATAAAATTTTGTCTTCCAAATCATCTAAACGTTTTTTAACAGGAATTTTAACTAAGTCGGTGCCAGAGAATTGTATTTCAGAATTTGTAAAACTGTCGGTAATTTTCAAGATTTCAGATTTATCAATATTTTCAGTTGCAATTAAGAGAGAAATATTACCATCAATTTCAGAATATTTTTGCAAATCAACATATTCTTGCAAAGGAGCATTACTAACAAGAATATCAACACGTTGGTTTTCATCTATTCCTTCGGGGAAATCCTGATTTGATGGAAAACGTGGGGAAACGCGAGCAAAAGTATTTATAATACCTTCAGGGATACCCAAAGAAACAAGTCGTGATTTGACATTTTCAGCACGGCGGCGAGCAAGTTCAATGCCTTCCGGTTCGTTAGTGGATCCTGAAGTTGCCCCCTCGACTATAATTCTAGCTTTTGGATTATGCTTAACAATTTCAACAATACGAGGTAAGACATATTTGTGTAGTTCAACGGGATTGAAAACAAAATAGTTAATGTTTGCAGGAACAGCATCAACGTAGTAATCTGGGATTTTGTCGCTACCGCGAGCAAAGAACACGGCATTCACAAGAGGAGAAGTTGCTAAAAGTTCATTACCGACAAACACTTTACCATCAAATTTCTTTTGTCGGAGTTCAACAAATGGTTCTTTTGGATGTTCGACATAAATATCAATTTCAACAGGTGGAGGAGGCGCAGGCTTGGGTTGCTCAATCGTTCTAAACAGTGTATAACGCAAACCTAAATCCAGTCGAACACCATAAATTTTCCAATTGGCATCGTTTGTAACGTCATTAAAATTGTAATCAAAAGATAAAGTTTGAGTAAAGAAGGTATTATTACCAATTTTCAAATTATTTTCAAGTCCGAAAGAAATGCCAAAAGCAAGATTGTTTATCGATTTAATATTGCCCGAGGCAATATCGCGACGCTTACGGCGGACACCGTTATCTATAAAGACAGCACCAGCAGGCGAAACAATTTCCTCGTACTGCTCGAAAGTTTTATTAATAGGAAGTCCAAATCTCAAGCTACCGATAGCACGTAAAGGACCATTGATAAATTCGTCAGTAAATGAGTAAGCAAATGATGGTGAAATTTCTAAATAAGAAATTTCACCATCTATTTTATCTTTAATTTTGGCTTTTGTAATTGTATTATCAGGGTTTCGCAATGGATATACGTAATCAATATCGAGAACTCCCGAACGATTTATGTAGCTAAGAACCAAACCAATTGATTTTTTGCTATCCAATGAGCGTTCGAATAAAGCTCCGAAGAAAAGACCACTACCAGAACCATTCTTGAAGCGACCACAATCAGCAGCACCTTCAAAGTTGTTGAAATCCGCTGAGTAGAGGTTTAATCCATATCCTAATTTAGGTTGAATTGTGAAAAGTTCGAATTTTTCAACCTGAGAAGATGCAACAAGTTGCGCAAAACAAAAAACAATTACGTAAAATAAAGCTTTTTTCATAAATTTCGTAAAATAAGTTAAATAACTATACAAATATATTAAAAATATGATTGTTAAACATAACAAAAATGAATTTGAAGATTATCTTGTAGATGCTTCTTCGTATGAGGGATTTGCTGATGAATTAATAATACCAGAGAATGTCGATGAAATAAAACAAATTCTAAAAGAAGCAACGGTCAAGAGCCACAAAATCACAATTTCTGGTGCTGGCACTGGGCTAACAGGCAGTCGCGTACCGCTGGGCGGGAAAATTCTATCAATGGAACGATTTAATCGAATACTGAATTTTGATAGAGAAAGGAAAACATTGAAAGTAGAAAGTTTTGTTCGAATAGAGGAAATAGCGAACTATCTTGCAGGTAGTGGTCTTTTTTACCCGCCAAACCCAACAGAAAAGCTCTCAACCATAGGTGGCAATATCGGGAATAACGCTTCGGGAGCAAGGACATATAAATATGGTTCAACACGAAAATATATTAATAAGATTGACGTTGTTTTGCCCACTGGTGAAAGTTTGACAATAAAACGAGGCGAAATATTCGCGAATGGGTATAATTTTGAATTTTGCACTAACGGAGGGACACTTATCTCATTTGAATTGCCAAAGGTACAAATGCCCAAAGTTAAGCATGCAGCAGGATATTATATTGAACAAAATATGGATTTGATTGATTTGTTTATCGGTGCCGAAGGAACACTCGGAGTAGTTACAGGTGCAGAATTGCAACTACTCGATAGTCCTGAGGAGGTGCTGGGAGCAATTGTGTTCTTTGATTCGCACGATGGAATGTTTGATTTTCTAAGCGAAATAAAGAAAACAGATGAAATAATTTCTCCAAGACTAATTGAATTTTTTGATGATAATTCAATAATGTTGCTACGCGGAACAATTCCGCACATACCTAAAACTACGGTTTATGCTCTATGGATAGAAATCGAAACAAGCAAAGAAAAATCTGACGAGACACTGACAAATCTATATTTATTCACTTCGCAATTTACAAGTTTGGTAGATGATACTTGGGTAGCGTTAAACGAGGCGGAGCACAAACGGCTTGCACATTTTCGGCACGAGCTTCCACTTGCAGTATATGAGAAAATACATCAATATAAACAACAGAAGTTGGGCACTGATAGCGCTGTCCCGAATGAATTCGTAAAAGAATACTATGAATATATGGTAAATTTATTTAAACAAGAGCAGTTAGAGTATGTAATTTGGGGACATATTGGTAATTCGCACTTTCATGCAAACATATTAACAAAGAATGAGGATGAATTCAGAAGAGCGAAGGACGTATATGTTGATATATTAAGAAGAGCAGTATCGTTAGGTGGGACAATTTCGGCAGAACACGGGATTGGGAAACTGAAAAAAGAGTATTTAAAAATATTATATAGCGAAGAAATAATTGATGGATTTCGAAAAATCAAAGAAGCATTTGACTCGAAAAACGTATTGAATGATGGAAATATATTTTAAAAAAGGAGAAAGGCTTCACTTACACGTGAAGCCTTTTCATCAAAAAATATCTCAATTTATTTAGAGAAAATTGCGTGTCTTAGCGACAGGTAACCAACAGTACCAAAACCAAGCAAAAACAGGAGTTGGAAAGGAATAGCAGCAATTTCTAAATAATATACAGAAATACCAACACCTACGACAAAATATAGAGCTAAAAGAATTTCAAAAAGGACAATCCAGCTAAATTTATTAGACTTATATTTTTTGACTTTGGGTTTAGGAGCGGTACCAACAATTCCTTCCTTTGGGGTGCGTGCAAATCCAGTCTTCTTTCCAATTAATGCTTCGAGAACTGCTTTAGTATTATTCACAGCAAAGCCCATACTGCCAGCAAGGAAGACAGGGAAAAGCAATAAACGGCGGCGCCAATCAAGGTGAATAGCTTTCTGAGCGTACATATAGAAAAGGAAAGTAGAAATCGAAGCCAAAACGAAAACGCTCATAAACGAATAAAACTGGTCAAAGCCGCCAACAGTATTTTTAATCAGCACAATGGGAACGTTGAGCAAAGCAACGATTATGATGAATGGGAACACGATATTGCTTGTGAGATGAACAAAGCATTCGAGTTTGACTTTTAGCGGAATATCAGCTTTGAGAACGCGAGGAAGAAGTTTCTTAGCAGTTTCGACTGCACCTTTGGTCCAGCGGAATTGTTGAGTTTTAAG
Organism: Eximiradius sp.; assembly: GCA_937127445.1. Taxonomy (GTDB): domain Bacteria; phylum Bacteroidota; class Ignavibacteria; order Kapaibacteriales; family UBA2268; genus JAKIZO01. Next base: position 86,735 of record CAKZLY010000006.1, read on the forward strand.
AGCATTTATATCGGCTGGCAATTCAGCAGGAGAAGTTACATCGTTGAGATAGACGAACTTCCACCCACGGAGCTGTGCTCGATAGCTAAGGTCAAGGTCTTCGGTAAGAGTGTCTGGCTCCCAGTTACCGGCATCAATGATAGCAGATTTACGCCAGATACCGGCAGTACCGTTAAAGTTAATAAAGAAGCCGGCTTTATTACGCACTTGTTGCTCTAAAACGAAATGCCCGTCGAGAGCGAGAGCTTGGGCGCGAGTAAGGTAGGAATATTCTTCATTTAAATGTTCCCAGCGAGTTTGCACCATGCCGATTTGTGGGTTGGAGAAATAAGGAACAGTTTTAAGTAAGAAGTTTTCGTTTGGAACGAAATCGGCGTCAAAAATAGCTACAAAATCACCTTCTGCTATTTCGAGGCCGTGCTTGAGAGCGCCAGCTTTGTAACCGCTTCTGTTGGTTCGATGAATATATTTAATGTTAAAGCCTTTCTTTTTATATTCTTCTACTAAGGACTTGCAAAGTTCTTGAGATTCATCGGTAGAATCGTCAAGCACTTGAATTTCAAGTTTTTCTTTCGGATATTTAATATTACAAACAGAACGAATAAGCCTTTCGACAACAAAATATTCATTGTAGAGAGGCAATTGAATAGTAACCATTGGAACTTCTTTTGGCAATTCCGGCTCATCAATCTTGTTATTTTGTGTTTTACGGTAATAGTATAAGAGAATTAAACCATGAATACCAAATCCAAAAAGAATAGAAAGAGCCAGAAAATAGATAATTAGTATTATTTCTTCCATAATAGGATTTTAAATCCTTCAAAGATTAACATACTTCGGTAAAAAATTACCAGCCTGAAACAACAGCCAAAAGTATGTCGTCGGCGATTTGCCTTAGAGCACCTTCGATAGCTTGATTTCGACCGGCAATAGCATTCTTTACATCAAAAACACCATAATTGGAAAAGTTCTTTTTCCAAATACTTTTTTTGTTAATAAAGTCGTAGTATTCTGCTGTGCAACTGACCACAATTCTGCGTTCGGTTTCGAGTTCACCGGGAGAGACCGCTACCGTTTGCTCCATAATTGAATTGATAGCAACAATCAGTCGGGCATCTCCTCCAGATTCAACAAGTTCGAATGAGTTATCACGTTTAAAATTATCTATCAATGACTGAGTTAGCATGATTTTATATTCAGGATTACCAAAGCCACTTTGGTCATTAACAGTAGGGATAGACAATGTTTTTAAATGTTCAGGCACCGACCCACCAGTAAAAGAATAACAACCTTTTAAAAATGCAGCACTAATAAATAAGCAACTTACAAAAGAAATAGAAATTAATATATGAAAAATATGTGAATTATTTTTAATCATCAGTTGATTTCTAAATATTTAAGTAAGGATTATTATCTTTTTCGTTTTTGATGGTTGTAGCATCTCCATGCCCAGGATAGATAATTGTTTCGTCAGGATAAACAAGTAATTTTTGGTGAATAGAGGAAAGCAATAAATCGAGCGAACCACCGGGCAAATCGCATCTGCCGATACTACCATCGAAAAGAGTATCACCTGAGAAAATTATATTTTGCCTTTCGACCGAAAAGCAAACTCCACCTTCGGTATGGCCGGGAGTATGAATTGCTTTAAAAAACATATTACCCACTTTAATTTTCTCGTTGCCAATTAATTCGACATCAGGGGAAAACTCTTCCAAATTAAATGGTAATCTGAAAATAGTGAATTTATTTGGCTCTAATACACGATATTTGTCGTTAGTATGAAGATAAATATTTGCCCCAGTCTGCCGGCGAAGTTCCGGTGCGTCTGCTGTATGGTCCCAATGCGAATGTGTTAAAAATATCGCTGTAACTTTTAGTTGATTGTTTCGTATATGTTTCATAAAAATGTGGGTACTTTCGAGCGGTGCATCAATAATTACCGCTTCTCCTGTTTCGTCGCTTACAAGATAGCCGTTTGTATCAAATGGTCCCGATGTTATTTTATCTATTTTCATATTATCGTTACAATAACAATATACAAAATTATCAAGTTTTTATAAAATAACAAACATTATTAGTATAGTGGTTAATTATTCATTAATTCTTTATGCAAAAATATCTTCGATGATTAATAGAAATTAATTTTCCAGAAAAACGACTACATATTAATAGTGTTTTTATGAATAACAATTAATTTTTACGATTATATTTTTAGAAAAACAATTCATTTGTTTTAATAATTACATTTTTGTTATTATATTGAAAATTATTACAATATCGAAAATGAGTAAAGTGGATATAGAAATTATTGGAAATAATATTTGCAAAGCATACTCAAGCAATAAATATATTTTGAAAAATATAAGTTTCGAAGGAAGGATTAAGGATATTATAGGAATATGCGGTCCGAACGGTTCGGGCAAATCAACCTTGATAAAGATAATTGCAGGAATAAACTCAGCAACAAAAGGTAATTTAATTTGGGAAATTGATGGTAAACGACTAAATCCAGATGAATATTTTCGCTATTTTGGATTTGTTGCACCATACTTGAATATTTACGAAGAGTTCACACCTGTTGAATTGATAAAAGTTGTAACAAAAATACGGCGAACACAAGTTAGTAACAGTAAAATTGATGAATTGCTTGACAAGTTTTATTTAGAGAAGCACTTTAATAAACCAATACGTAATTTTTCGTCAGGGATGAAACAAAGAATGAAGCTTTTGCTTTCGGTTTTGCATAGTCCGATTGTACTTATTTATGACGAACCTACAACAAATTTAGATGAGAAAGGGATTAATTTAGTTAATCTATTAATTAAAGAACAAATTAATAAAAATGGTATTGTTTTTATAGCTTCGAACAGTGAAACAGAGATAAGTTTGTGCAACAAGAAAATATTTGTACAAAATGAAAAGAATGTAGTATGAAAAAGTTATTTTGTTTGATTGCTTTGATATTATTAAGTGAATCTTGCTATTCAGAGACGAAAGAAATTAGGATTTCAAACGAAGAGCCTAATTATTTTCATTTTTTATCTCAGCTTACTTTGCCAGAAAAGCTTGAATTATGTGGCGAACGAATTCCGCTTGAAATTCCAGAAGTTAGAGAGCGGGCAGAACGCGAGTTTTATTTACTTTTGCAGCAGCCGGGACAGATAATATTGTATTTAAAGCGTTCGGGGCGCTTTTTCCCGATGTTTGAACGAATAATTAAAGAAAACAATCTGCCAGAAGATATAAAATATTTATCGGTAGCAGAAAGTGCCTTGTATCAGTCCCGATCTGCAAAAGATGCAGTTGGATTATGGCAATTTATCGAGGGAACTGCTCGAACTTATGGTTTGAGGGTAGATAAAGATGTTGATGAAAGGCGGCACCCCGAAAAAAGTACACGAGCAGCGATGAAATACCTTGAGCACGCATATCAAAGGTTTAATAGTTGGATCATTGCATTTGCATCGTATAATATGGGTGTAGAAGGTGTGGCAAATAACATTAATTTTCAGGGGACGGACAATTATTTTGAACTTTTTTTGAATGAAGAAACTTCACGATATATTTTTAGAATCGCGATAATTAAGGAAATAATGCAAAATCCAGGTAAATATGGTTTTTATGTTCCAGCCTGGGAACGCTACAAACCTGAAAGAACAAAGAATATAAAGGAAACATCGGCTATACCGAATCTATCGGAATGGGCAAAAGCAAATAGAACAACATACAAAGACGTTAAAATACTCAATCCTTGGATACTTGGGCGTTCTTTGCCTGCACCAAGACCAGGAGAAGCCTGGATAATAGA
>CAKZLY010000007.1 GCA_937127445.1 Eximiradius sp.
CAGCGCTGATGAATTCAATTGAAGGAAAACGCGGATATCCAAGAGTGAAACCACCATTCCCAGCTCAAAATGGGCTATGGGGTATGCCAACAACAATTAACAATGTTGAAACAATAGCAACAGTTCCAGCAATTTTCAAAATTGGAGCAGAAGAGTATTCGAAAATTGGAGCAGAAGGTCATCCTGGAACCTTGCTTTTTGGAGTAAGCGGTCACGTCAATAAACCCGGTGTTTATGAACTTCCGACTGGAATATTACTAACTGAACTTATCTATGATATTTGCGGTGGTGTCCCAGGTGGGAAAAAAGTTAAAGCTGTGATACCGGGTGGGTCTTCTATGCCACCATTACGAGGTGATGAAATCGAAGGTGTTCGAATGGACGAAGAATCGCTAAAAAAACTGGGAACGCACATAGGCACCGCTGGTGTAATGGTTATGGACGAAGATACAGATATTGTAGCAGTTACCTTGCGAATTGCTCACTTCTACCACCACGAATCTTGTGGGCAATGTACGCCGTGCCGTGAAGGTTGCGGTTGGATGGAGAAAATATTAAAACGAATAGCGAACGGAGAAGGAATAGTTCGCGATTTAGATTTATTGGTAAATGTGGCGAATAATATCGAAGGTAACACAATTTGTGCACTTGGTGATGCAGCTGCTTGGCCTGTACGAGGTTTTGTTATCAAGTTCCGAGATGAATTCGAAAAAGTAGTTAAAGAAAAACGTATCTTTGTTGCACCTAATGTTGTTCACGGCAAGCGTGCAACAAAAACGAATCTGGTTTTCGACGAAAATTTGGAATATAAGCCTGCTATGTAATGAGTTTGAAGAATACTTACATATATTTTTTTCTTTTGTTTCTGCCGATAGCGAGGATGCTTTCGGCAGATTGCTTATTTGCCTGTCAAAGCAGCGGACAAAGAAATATCTCAATTGATGATTACGCAAATAGAATTTTTTCCAGTAATATTTTTATTAAATCAAAAACTAACAAAAAAGAATGCTACGTTGGAGAACCGTTCACTGTTGAATTTGAGTTGTATGTAAATGATAAGATAATTTTGACAGAAGTATTAAACGAGAAAACGCCTGAATTCAATAATGCCTTAGTTGAGGAAGAAGAAATTGGGACATTGCGATATACATACGAAAGCATACGAGGCGAAGTTTTCAGAAAAGCATTGATAAGAAAATACGTTGTAATTAGTGTAAAAGAAGGTGTGTTGGAAATTCCGGAACTATCTTTGAAAATAAATGCTTCGTTGGAATACTCACCTGAATTCCCAACAGACGAGAGATATTATTCAAAAATAAATACATATTCATCTGAAAAAATTCAAATCAATGTAAAACCTATATTAGAAGCGGATGAAACCTATATTGGAGCAGTTGGGAATTTCCAATTAAGTTCTATGATTGAAAAAGATACAGTGTTCGTTAATCGGAATTTTGAATTTGTTATAGAAATAATTGGTTCAGGGAACCTATATTTGATTAATGCACCAAAGTTGAAATTACCGAATTATTTGCAAATAGTGGGCGAACCAAGTGTAATAGATAGCATTAAAATTAAAAATGGTATATTTGGCAAGAGAACTTTTATTTACACATTAAAAGCTTTGAGAGAAGGCAATATTGTTATTCCAGAGCAGGTGTTGAGCTATTTTGACCCACAAAAGAAAAAATTCATTTCTTTGAGCACCCCACCTCATAGCATAAAAACTGTAAGCATAAAAAAAATCGAACAAACAGCTAACAACGAAAGCAAAGATAAAGATTATTTAAGTTGGTTTTTAATTTTTCTTGGATTATTGTCATTTGGGACACTGATTTATCTATTGAGAAAAATCAACATAAATAGTAATAAATCAGCGTTTAATCAGGAAATAAATATTAAAGATAACAGAAAAAAAATTATTGATGAAATAAGATATTTCAGTAATTTTAATCGTGAATTGCTTCTGGATTTTTTATTCAAGACTATTATGGAAGTTTTAGTTCTGCAATTGAAATTAAAAAATGATGAGTTATCTGTTGATAAAATAAGGGAAAAGATGAAAAATAAAAAATTTGACATAGAATTTACTGAACAGGTAATACATTATTTAAATGAGTTGAAAAGATTAAGATTTTACAAAATAGATGAGCAATTAGATATAGAAGAGTTGAAAGAAAGAGGAATAGAAATAATTGAAATAATAAATAATAAATAATAAATAATAAATAAGAAATAAGAAATAAGAAATAAGAAATAAAAAAACAATTAATATTTATTCATCATACAGAATAAATTAAATTTATCGATTTATTTAAAAACTATTATTATTTTTTTTTCGTTGTTACACAAATAAAATTATAACAAAACTCGGGTATAGATTATGTTTGATTTAGTCCAGTTAATAATACTATTTCCATTACTTGGGTTTATTGGGATTGGGGTGCTCGGTAAATATTTAAAAAGTGAAAAGGTGATTGGAATAATTGGTTCGTCAACGGTTGGAATATCCTTCATAATTTCAGTAATATTATTTTTTCACATAATAAGCACAGGTCTTGCAAAACCATATATTGTAGATGTATTCACCTGGATTGCCACGGGCGATTTTTCAGTAAAGGTCTCCTATCAGGTTGACCAACTTTCTATACTCTTTTCGCTTATTGTAACAGGCGTAGGTTTTTTGATACACGTCTATTCTATTGGCTATATGCACGGAGATAGAAGTTTTGCAAGATTTTTCTCTTATTTGAATTTATTCATTTTTATGATGCTAAATTTAGTATTAGCAAGCAACTATTTATTGACCTTTTTGGGCTGGGAAGGCGTTGGTTTGGCTTCTTATCTACTTATCGGCTTTTGGTATGATAGAAAATTTCCCGGTGTTCGGATTACCTGGACAGGAGACGCGGGAAATAAGGCGTTTATAGTCAATCGAATAGGTGATTTCGGATTTTTGATTGCAATGTTTCTGATATTTGCAAACTTCGGTACATTAAGTTACACAGAGGTTCAAGACATAGCTTATTTAGGGAAAAGCATATATTTTGATACGGGATTGATAACAGCAATTACATTGCTATTATTTTTAGGATGCACGGGAAAATCGGCGCAGCTTCCGTTGGCAGTGTGGTTGCCTGATGCAATGGCAGGTCCGACACCTGTGAGTGCACTTATTCACGCCGCAACAATGGTTACAGCAGGTATTTTCTTAATAGCTCGCAACTCTGTATTGTTTTCGCTTGCTCCGATAACTATGGAAGTCGTCTTAATTGTTGGTGTAATTACAGCATTTTGGGCAGCAACAATTGGTATCACGCAAAATGATATCAAAAAAGTGCTGGCTTATTCGACTGTAAGCCAGTTAGGATTTATGTTCGCTGCACTTGGTGCGGGGGCATTTGTTGCAGGTGTATTTCACGTAATGACGCACGCATTTTTCAAAGGTCTGCTCTTTCTGGGAGCGGGTTCGGTTATTCACGGTATGCACGAGGAACAAAACATAAAGAAAATGGGTAACCTCGCAAAATATATGCCTACTACATATAAAACTTTTCTACTCGCATCGCTTGCAATTGCAGGTGTGCCATTATTTAGCGGATTTTTCTCGAAAGATGCTATACTGTGGGCTGTCTATAATGATGGTGGATTTATATGGTGGTTAATACTAACGATCGCAGCCTTTTTTACAGCTTTTTATATGTTTCGTCTTGTCTATCTCGTTTTCCACGGGAAAGAACGTTTTGACCATCATAAATTGCATCCCCACGAATCGCCTAAAGTAATTACAGTCCCACTTGCAGTGCTTGCATTTTTGTCTGTATTCGGTGGATTTTTAGGTATTCCTTATGTGTTTGGCTTTTGGTTCTCACATCATCCGAATGCACTCGAAAACTTCTTAATGCCAATTTTTGCAAAATCAAACAATATATTGGGTGTGCCACTTGAACACGAGTTGCACGCAATTGAATATTTATTTATTGCAATTGCAATTGCTGTGGCTTTGATAGGTATCAAAGTTGCAATAAATTATTATAGTGATGATAAATTATTGCGTCCTCGTCGAATTGCTGAGAAGTTCAAAGCTGCATTTGATTTATCGCTGAACAAGTATTATCTTGATGAAATTTATTTTTATTTGATTGTTGACCCAATAGTTAATGGCTCTCGTAGCTTTCTGTGGAAAAAATTTGACGTAGGAGTAGTCGATGGAATTGTTAATGGTTCGGCAACAGTTGTTCAGAAAATTTCAGAGACATTGAGAAGGATACAAACAGGAATTGCACAAAATTATGCATTACTGATGATTGCAGGCATTGCAGCAATTCTTGCGTGGGTTGTTTCAAGTTTTTAGTTTTGTTTAAAAATTAATGAAAAATAAATATGACTGAGTTATTTCTTACATTGTTAATACCCCTAATTGGTTCATTTGCTCTATTATTCATCAAGAAAGAGCAGATGCAATTAATTAAGTATGTAGCATTTGGTTTTTCAGTAATTTCATTTATTTTTTCGATAGCCCTATTATTAAAATTTCATTCTGATAATCCAAATTTTCAACTTACTTATGAAAAAGTATGGATACCATCGCTTGACATTGGATTTAGAGTTGGCATAGATGGTATGTCGCTTTTGCTTGTATTGTTAACTACATTTATTTCGCCAATAGCGATATATTCATCGTTTGATGCAATCAAAAAACGTGAAAAATCATATTATGCTCTGCTTTTATTGCTTCAATTTGCAATGACAGGTGTATTTATATCTCTTGATTTGTTCCTATTTTACATTTTCTGGGAACTCATCTTAATTCCAATGTATTTTTTAATAGGTATCTGGGGTGGAAAAGATAGAATATACGCAACTGTTAAGTTTTTCTTATTTACAATGTTTGGTTCATTGCCAATGCTGGTTGGAATAATCTGGCTTGGGCAATTTATAGGCACTCATCTTGTACACGTGCCTAATGGATTTACAACAAATTATGAATTAATAAGGCAATACAGCCACTTTATTCCAATAGAATATCAAAAATTGTTATTCTGGGCATTTGCAATTTCGTTTTTGATAAAAGTTCCAGTTTTTCCATTGCATACCTGGTTACCTGATGCTCATACTGAAGCACCGACCGCAGGTTCGGTTATACTTGCTGGTGTATTGCTTAAAATGGGGACTTATGGCTTAATTCGTTTCAATTTGGAACTTTTCCCACAAGCAAGTTTTTTGTATACTTCACTAATTTCGTGGCTGGCAGTGTTTGGAATTGTATATGGTGCATTGGTTGCTATGGTGCAATCGGACGTAAAACGTCTCGTTGCATACTCATCTGTTAGCCATTTAGGATTTGTTGTGCTTGGAATTTTCTCAATGACAGTGGAAGGCATACAGGGTGGGATAATACAAATGGTAAACCATGGGCTTTCGACAGGGATGTTATTCCTTTGTGTGGGTGTTCTTTATGAGCGTCGGCATACTCGCGAAATAGAAGAATTTGGCGGGATAGCCCGAATTATGCCGGCATTTACAGTATTTTTGGGGATTGCAATGCTTGCTTCTGTTGGTCTGCCTGGGCTTAATGGATTTGTAGGGGAATTTCTAACATTATTAGGCGCATTCAAATCGCCATTTCTTGGTTCAATCTGGTTTACTGTAATTGCAGCAACAGGTGTAATTTTTGCAGCAGTTTATTTGCTTTGGATGTTCAGACGGGTAATGTTTGGCACAATTACAAATCCAGCCAATCGCGGGCTTAAAGATATTAATAAGCGCGAGTGGGCAACTTTTCTTCCTATTGTATTATTTATTGTTTGGATAGGTGTTTATCCTTCAACATTCTTGAAATTATCTGAAAATTCGACAAAAAAACTTGTAAATAAATTGGAAAGAATAAAATTCGGCAAAGAAAGGTATGAATTGCCGGTTATTCCAGAAATTTCTAAACCAAATAACACAAATATTAAAAACAATCAGTAAAAAAATATGGCAAATGAAATAATAAAAGAGTTGTCGCTTGGATTCCCGATTTTTTTTATATCGGCAATGGGTATATTGCTGGTTATTTTTGATGCAATAACGGGAAAAAATAAGATCATTAATTATATTTTTGCGATAGCAATATTATCCATAACAATTTGCTCAGCGGGTTGGATATTATTTAGTCAATATTATAATGAAGCCAATAATCTGGTAATTCATCCAATTTCTATGGGAATGCTTGCATACAATGGGTATGCATATATTTTTGACGTGATTTTTGGAATTGCAGCACTGCTGACAATTATTGCGGCACGTGAATATAATGAAAGAGCAGAGTTTGAATATAAAGAATTCTATTCGCTCGTTGTTTTAGCAACAAGCGGAATGATGATGATAGCGCATTCAGCTGATTTGCTTTTAATGTTCATTGGCATTGAATTTATGTCTATTACTTTCTATGTGCTTGCGGGATATTTCCGCAAGAGGGTAACTTCTGTAGAAGCCGCATTGAAATATTTTCTACTTGGGGCATTTGCGTCAGGATTTTTGTTATATGGAATAGCCTTGATTTATGGTGCAACTGGAACTTTGACTTTTCAGACAATCTCACAAAAAATAACAGCACAAGATTATAATAATTTATATTTGATTTTGGGGATAACACTTGTATTTATTGGGCTTTCGTTCAAAATAGCAGCTTTCCCATTTCATCAGTGGGCACCTGACGTTTATCACGGAGCACCAACAGTTATTTCTGGATTTTTAAGTACAGCTGGGAAAGCAGCAGCAATTTTCGCACTTATTTTAATTGGTAAAAACATAATGTTTGTTGCAATAAGGACCTTAGATAGTAATCATATTATCACTTTACAGAATATATTAGCGGTGCTTTCCGCGGCAACAATGCTTGTTGGGAATATTACGGCAATTGCTCAGAACAATGTAAAAAGGATGCTTGCGTATTCATCGGTAGCTCATGCAGGATATATGCTGATGGGAATTGTTGCTAACACACCTGATGGCTGGGCTGGAGCTTCGTTCTATGCAGCAGTTTACGTTTTTATGCAAATTGGTTCATTTGCAATTGTTGCAAATCTCGAAGACAAAGATGGCGAATATCTTGATTTTTCTCATTATTCAGGATTATATAAAACTCGTCCATTTATTGCAGCAATGATGGTTGTATTTCTTCTGTCGCTTGCTGGAATACCACCATTCGCAGGATTTTTCGGGAAATATTATATTTTCAAGACGGCTATTGACGCTGGCTATCTCTGGCTTACGATTGTTGGGATTGTATCGTCGCTTATTTCTGTATATTTCTATTTGCGGTTGCTTATTTACATATATTTTCGCGAAGCAACTGAGCAAATATTAGACACAAGCGAGCCGCGAGCAGCTGGTTTTACATTACTTATTTCAGCAGCTTTAACTGTTTTGCTTGGAATATTTCCCAGCTACTTGATAGAATTGTTGTTATATTTAAGGTAAATTTGAATACTTCCAGAAAACTATTGCAGAGCAGGTCGCGACATTAAGCGAGCCTACTTTTTTATTTGTTTTAATTTCAATAATTTCGTCAGCAATTTCTAAAATAGAAGATCTTATGCCTTTACTTTCGTTGCCGAAAATAAAACAAGCCTTATCATAATTATTGCTCGAAGAAATATCTTTTGACTTATCTGATTGCTCTACTGCGATAATTGAATAGCCCAATTTTCTTAAATTTTCAAGTGTTTTTAATGGATTTGCAGAATGAGCAATTTTCATAGAAAACACACAACCGAGCGAAACACGAACAACTCTACGAAGATACGGAAAGCAACTTTCAGTTGAATATATGAGCGAATCAATATCAAAAGCGGTTGCATTACGGATTATTGAACCAACATTTTCCTGTTTTGAGACGCCATCGAGAAAAACAATTTTGTTCCCAAGAACCTCTGTATTTGAAAGAGGTGGAATTTTGACAATGGCGTAGATTGGTTCGTTAGGCGAAAAGCCAATAATATTTTCTATGAACTTTTTATCAGGGGCAATAAAAATTTTAGCATTAGAAAATCTGCAAGAGAATTCTTGAATTATATTTATATATTTATCAGTTGTGAGCACCGATATTATTTCAAGATTGCTTTCGAGCAATTTTCTGAATGAAACTATGCCCTCTGTAAGAAACACATTGTTTTTGATGTGAGATTTTGGAGTAAAACAAATATTACAGAAAAAATCCAGCTCAGTTGGAAGAAATTCAAAATTATCTAAATAATTGAAGTTCATTACTTAATGAGAATAACTTTTCGAATACGTTTTTGATTAGGGACATCATAGACCAAAATATACTTATCTTTTTTAAGATTACCGTTGAGTTGAATATCTTTTCTGAATTCACCGGATACTTCGAATTCATTGACAATATTCATAATTAGGTTGCCATCGGTATCGAACAAATCAATTTTTGTGCGTCCAACTTTTTCAAGAGAGTAATTAATAATTAGTATCGAATTTTGTGAATTGCGAAGCGGGGACGACACAATTTTCGCATTAACATCGTTAGTTTTTGTAGTGGATTTAGAATAAAATTCAGCAATATTTAGCCATTCACGGTCGAGTAAGCAATCAATATCGTGCTTGCACAAGGTAGGAGAATAAACGAAAGGAATGCCATAATAAGAGAGACTATCGGCAAAAGTTTGATTGAGAGATTTGAAATCACCAACTGAAATGTAAAATAATGTATCAAGACTTAAAATATCAGAATTAGAGCTAATATATTTCCAGGGAGCAAACTCATAGAATAAATTTTCGTTGTTGTAAAAGACATCCCTTGCAATTTGAGGGCGTCCGCTAAGCAATGAAGCCCAAGTTCTCATCCCACCATCTAATGAGACGGCTTTTGCGAATAAATCAGGATATTTGGAAAGAAATTTTACTGCACCAAATCCACCCATTGAAAAACCTTGAATAAAGCGAAACTCGCGATAAGGTACAGTCCTATAAAAATAATCAACAAATGGGATTATCTCGTCAATAAGATCGGATTCTGCAGTTTTTGATCCGTCGGCACTATTTCCCCACATGCTATTTTCATAGCCATCTGGAAATACGATAATGCAATCATCGATGATACCTAAATTAACAGCATAGTTGATATATTTAATTACAAGTGGGCGCCATGTGCTCCGAAAATTATCACCTAAACTATGCAAGTGATAGATAACAGGATAAGCCTTGTTTGACTTTTCGTAATCGGAAGGTAAATACAAGCTAAACGAAATAGGTTTTCCGTTTTTCTGACTTATTATTGTAACATCGCGAAGCGAACCGTTTTGCGAGAATGTATTCTCAACCTGAAACAATAAAGCAATAAGAAAAACAAAAAATTTGTATTTCATAAATTAAAAGCTCACAAGCCCAACTTTTTTATAGACTTTACGCAATGTTTTCATCGCTACTTTATTAGCTTTTTCAGCACCGAAAGATAAAACATCCTGTAAATACTTTTTGTTACTGGAAATTTCAGCGAAACGTTCGCTGATTGGACGAATATATTCTGCAACTTTATCTGCAACCTCTGCTTTGAAGTCGCCATAGCCGACGCCTTCGAATTGTTTTTCGATTTCGGTAATAGATTTTCCGGTAGCAATGCAATAGAGTTGGATAAGATTTGAGACTCCCGGTTTGTTCTCTTCATCATAACGAACAACAGTATCGCTATCAGTAACAGCGCGTTTTATTTTATTTCGAATTTCTTCGGGCTTATCGTTTAAAAAGATTGTAGAATTTTTGTTTTCATCAGACTTGGACATTTTGGCAGTTGGGTTTTGCAAGCTCATTATACGCGCACCAACTTCTGGAATAAATGGTTCGGGCATTTTGAAAGTATCGGAATAATAATGATTGAAGCGTTGAGCAAGATTGCGAGTAAGTTCGAGATGTTGCTTTTGGTCTTCGCCGACTGGGACTAAATCTGCTTGATAGAGCAGAATATCTGCAGCCATTAAAATTGGATATGCAAAGAGTCCAACATTTACATTTTCAGAATGCTTTTTTGATTTATCTTTGAATTGTGTCATTTTTGAGCATTCACCCATACCAGTAAAAGTATTTAACACCCAGGCAAGCTGACTATGAGCAGATACATGAGATTGGATAAAAAGAGTGCTCGTTTCGGAAGAAATGCCACAAGCAAGGAACATAGCGGCAGTATCGAGAGTTCGCTGACGAAGTTCAGATGGATTTTGCCTCACAGTAATTGCGTGAAGGTCGGCTATCATAAAATAGCAATCGTATTCTGATTGAAGTTTCACCCAATTTATTAAAGCACCTGTTAAATGACCAATTGTAAGAATTCCGGAGGGTGTAATTCCACTTAAAATAATTTTCTTGTTATCCGCATCCATATACACAAATAGATAAATTAAAACATAACAAGCATGCAATTTACAAAAAGTTAGAAAAAAAAGTAAGAAGAAACGCTTACTTCTTCCAGAATGTAGGCGTAAACAAAACTAATATTGTGAAAATTTCGAGACGTCCTAATAGCATACAACCGCAAAGAATCCATTTTGCAAAATCTGGGAGTACTGAATAGTTCTCTACTGGACCGACTAAACCAATACCTGGGCCAACACCATTCATTGTTGCGGCAACGGCTCCAATAGATGTTGGGATATCAACACTGTTAAGGCATAATATTATAACGGCAGCTGCTGAAATAAAAGCATAGAAAAGTGTGAAAATTAAAATGTTAACTGCAATTTTTCTCTCAACAGGTTGTCCATTGATTTTTACAGGAATAACCGCTTGTGGATGTATATGTTTTTTAATTTCGGAGTAAATTAATTTAATAACGATAATGAAGCGAATTTGCTTGATACCACCGGAGGTAGAACCAGCCATACCACCTAAATACATTAGAGTAATTAATAACAGTTGAGCTCCGTAATTCCATTTTTCATAATCTTCTGTTCCAAATCCAGTTGTAGAAATTAATGAAACTACATAGAAAAGAGAACTTCGGAATGCATTTTCAATAGTTTTATTGCCGTCAAAAAAGAGAAAAATTGATATTAATAGTGAAGAAAATAGAATAATGAAAACAAACCATTTTAGTTCTTCGCTTTTTAAGTAAGCTTTAAAAGAACCTTTCAAAGCAGAATAGTGCAATGAAAAATTTACAGCAGAAATAAACATACAAAAAATTACGGCATACTCTACCAAAGGACTATTGTAATAACCAATACTCGCATTTTTAGGAGAGAAACCACCGGTTGCAATAGTACCAAAAGCATGACAAACCGCATCATAAAAAGACATACCAACAAACAAGTACAAAACCAGAATAAAAGCTGTAATAATTAAATAAACAAATCCGATAATTCTCGCTGTTTCTTTTATGCGTGGCGAAAGTTTATCAGTTGTAGGGCCAGGAGTTTCAGCTTTAAAAAGCTGCATACCTGCAACCCCTAATATTGGCATAACAGAAAGAGCAATAACAACAATTCCAACTCCACCAATCCAATGAGTAAGGCTTCGCCAAAGCAAAATGCTTTTCGGTAATTTTTCAATATCTGTTAATATGGAAGAACCTGTAGTAGTAAATCCAGAAGCACTTTCAAAAAAAGCATCAGTAAAATTAGGGATTGCACCACTTATCAGATAAGGTAAAGTACCTGAAATAATCGTTACTATCCAAGCAAAAGTAACAATAAAAAAACCATCTCGAATTGATAATTTCTTATCATTGTCTTTTTGTTGAGTTTTCAGGACGAAATAAAGAGAAAAACCTGTTCCGCAGAGCACTAAAAAAGAGATGAAGAAACTAAATGTTGTTTTTTCACCGCTAACAATAGAATAAAGCATAGGAAGCAACATAAATAATCCTATGCATCCAACAATAAGTGATAAAATTTGAATAATGGATTTAATTTTCATTACTTTTTCCAGAAAGCAGGTGTAAGTAAAACTAATATTGTAAAAATTTCGAGACGTCCAAGCAACATAAGAAAAGAAAGGTACCATTTAACAAATGGGTGAAAATGAGAATAATTATCTGTGGGACCGACATCAGCAAGTCCGGGACCAATATTATTAATACAAGCAGCAACTGCACCAATAGATGTTACCATATCTACTCGAAGTAGAGTTATAAAAAATATTGAAAATATAGAAATGAGCAAGTATATTATGAAAAAAGCAGAAATATTAGATAAAATATTTTTCTCGATTGCTTTCCCCCCAAAGCGAACAGGAATAATTGCTTTTGGATGAATTAATCTTTTGATTTCAGTATAAACATATTTTGTAAGGATAATAGAGCGAATAACTTTCAAACCTCCCCCTGTCGAACCAGCGCACCCCCCAATAAACATAAGTATTAATAATATAAAATGCGTTGTAGCACTGAGTTTTTCGTAATCGAAAGTCCCATATCCGGTAGTAGTCATTATAGAAACTACCTGAAATAATCCATATCTGATTGAATCTGATAAATTTGCATAATTAGTTTTAAAAATATCGAAAGCAACAAAAGCAGAGGCAAAAATAATAACAAGAAAATAATATTTTAATTCCTCGTTTTTGAACAATTCACGAAAGTTTCCTGATAAAGTTCTATAATGCAAAGCAAAATTTGCACCGGCAATAATCATAAACACAATAATGATATAATCGATCATAGGATTATTATATGCAGCAATACTAGCATTTTTTGTAGAGAAACCACCTGTCGCCATAGTGCCAAAAGTATGGCATAAGGCATCAAAAAGGTTCATACCTGCAAATATTAATAGAACTGTTTCGATAATTGTAAAAAGGAAATAAACGCCCCATAAAATTTTAGCTGTTTCAGTAATTCGAGGGGTTAGTTTGTCGGCAGTTGGGCCTGGAACTTCGGCTTTGAACAATTGCATACCTGCAACACCAAGGAAAGGTAGAATGGCTATTGAGAATAGAATAATACCCATACCACCTATCCAGTGAGTAAAACTTCTCCAAAAAAGAATACCTTTTGGCAAAGCCTCTATGTTTGAGAGAATTGAAGCACCCGTAGTAGTAAAACCAGACATTGTTTCAAAAAACGCATCTGTGTAAGACGGTATCGCACCCGAAATATAAAAAGGCAAAGCACCGAACACAGACAATACCACCCAACCAAATCCTACAATAGCAAAGCCTTCTTTGGGATGGATATCTTTTTGGCTTACACCAAGATTCCTTTTCGAAGAAAAAAATGCTAAAATTCCAACTAAAAAGGTGATACTAAAAGAAAAGATAAAACTTGCTTGATCCTGGCTATTGTAGAAATACGAGAATGGTAAAGGAAGTAGCATTGTAAAGCTGAGAAAAATTAGTATCAAGCCAAGGATCTTTGTAACAATTTTAAAATTCATAGAGTTTAGTTGAATAATTTTTCAACAATTTTAATTTGTTCAGTTGTGCATAGAATAAGTACTTTGTCGCCTTCGTTGATATGAGTATCACCAGTTGGAATTATTAAGTTATCATTGCGGTCAATAATTGCTCCAACAATAGCACCACGCGGGAAATCTAAATTTTTAAGAGGTTTAGTGGTAATTTTGGACTTTGGTTTAGCTATATACATTGTTATCTCCGCTTCAATACCCGGCAATTCAACTACATTAGCAATAGATTGGCGTTTGATGAAGCTCTCAATAACATTAACTGTAATTTGTTGCTTGCTTACAACAGCATCGAGTCCGAGAGTACCGGAAAGTGGCAAGTATTCGTTTTTGTTTATCAGAGTAATAGCTCGTGGCACTTTTAGATGTTTTGCGATAATGCTTGTAATAATATTTGTTTCGTCGTCGCCAGTAATAGCAATGAACTCGTCCATATCAGGTAGTCCCTCTAATGTAAGCAAGTCGAGATCACCCCCGTCGCCATGAATAATTAGAGTATCTCTCAATTGGTTAGCTATTTCAGTTGCTTTTTTCTCGTCTTTTTCAATAATTTTAATATTCAAGTCGTTTTGTAATCTTTCAGAAATGAAGTAAGCAATTTGTCCGCCTCCGATGATCATCACATCTTCTATTTTAACGTTTTTCTTGCCAAAAATTTCAAGAAGTTCTTCGAAATAATTAGGATCGCAAGTGAAGAAAATTTGATCTCCTTTCATTAGGAAATCGCTCCCACGGGGAATAATAGTTCGCAAATTACGTTTGATCGCGACAATTCTCATTGGGATATGCTCATATTTAGTCCCGAGTTCAGCAAGTGGTATTCTAAGAATATCCAAATGTGAGTCAATTCTGATACCTGTAAAATGAACTTTTCCATTTTCGAATTCAATAGAATCAGTAGAGGAAGCCAGATTAATTAAGCGTACAATTGCTTTGGCAGTTTCTTGTTCGGGATGAACCATAAGATCGACACCAAATTCCTCTTTTGGTACGATAAAATTAGGATTGAGGTATTGAGCATTTTTAATACGAGCAATAGTTGTCTGGACACCCATTTTTCTTGCTAATTTGCAAGCAAGAAGATTAATCTCATCATTTCTGGTAAGAGCAACAAAAGCATCCATTTTGTCGATCTGAGCAGATTTAAGAACTTCGTAATCAGTAGCATTGCCTTCGATAACCATTGCATCTAAGTGTTCGCGAGCATATTCAGCTCGTTCAGGATTTTGTTCGATAATTACAATGTCTCCTTCGAATAAAGTGAAGCGTTTTGCGAGTTGATACCCGATACTACCAACGCCAACAATTGCAATATTCATTTTTCAATACCTTATTTAAAAAAAACAAAATTATCAAAAATTATCAATAAAGCGTAATGAAATTATAATAAGTAGTTTCTTATACATATTGCTTTTTAAAGTCATTTATAGTATTTTTGATAAATATTTAAAGATTTATTTATTAAAAATGAGGGAATTATGTCGTTTGTTATTGATGGTCATAGTTTGACAATTGAACAAGTTGTTAAAGTAGCCCGCAAAGGTGCCAAAATCACATTAGACGAAAAAGCAATTGAAAGAATTAAAATATGCCGTCAGATGTTGGAGAAAAAGATTGAAGCACGAGAAATAATGTATGGCGTTAACACTGGTATTGGTGAGTTTTCAGAAATAGTATTGACTGATGAACAGATCAAGGAATTTCAAAAGTATTTAATATATAATCACTCAGCAGGAATTGGCGAGCCGTTGCCGATTGAATATGTGCGTGGTGCAATGCTTGGGCGAGTAAATGTGCACGCGCATGGAAATTCGGGATGCCGTCCTGAAATAACTCAAACGCTTGTCGAAATGCTAAATAAAGGCGTAACACCTGTCGTTTGTAACAAAGGTTCAGTAGGTGCTTGTGGCGACCTATCACCTATGTCTCAGATAGCATTGCTGATGATGGGTGAAGGCGAAGCTTTTTACCAGAGCGAACGCCTGCCTGGCAAAATAGCGTTCGAGCGTGCCGGCATACCGATACCGGGACTTAAAGCACGCGACGGACTTGCAACAATTAATGGCTCAAATGTATTAACAGCAATGAGTGCAATTCACATCTGGGAATTCAATCGCATTTTGAAAATGGCAGAAATTGCGGCTGCAATGTCGCTCGAAGCTTTGCTTGCTAATATGAAGCCTTACGACAAGCGTTTGCATGAATTACGTGGCTTTCCCGGAGCAATAAGAAGTGCCAAAGCAATAAAAAAATGTTTAGAAGGTAGCGATTTGCTTTCTGGAAAAGTAAAAACTAAGGTTCAAGATGCTTATTCAATGCGTTCAACACCGCAAGTGATTGGAGCGGCACACGATGCACTGGCTTATGCTCGCAAGCAAGTTGAAACTGAGCTGAACGGAGTTGGCGATAATCCTATTTTCATTCCAGAGGATAATTTAACATTAACCGGCGCTAATTTTCAGGGAACACCTGTATCGCTTCCAATGGATATGGCAGGTGCGTCTATTACAATGGTATGCGTATTATCAGAACGCCGATTAAACAGATTGCTCAATCCCGCTTTGAGCCAGGGATTGCCAGCATTTTTGACAAAGGGAGCAGGTATGTTCTCAGGAATGATGTTGAGCCAATACACTGCGGATATGTTAATTGTTGAACAAAGAATACTCTCAAACCCTGCATCGATTCAATCAATCCCAGCTGCTGCCGACCAAGAAGACTTTGTTTCGATGGGAATGAATACTGCACTCAAAAATCATCAAATTTTGGACAATGCTTATGGTATTCTTGGCATTGAGTTTATGGCTGCTGCCCAAGCACTGGACTTCCGTAATTTCAAGAATGGTCGAGGTGTCGAAGTTGCTCGCAAAGTAATTCGTAAATATGTCGATTTCCTTGATGTTGATAGACCACTTTACAACGACCATAATAAGATGAAGGAATTGGTAAAATCTGGTGAAATTTTGGATGCAGTTGAAGCTGAAATTGGTAGTTTAGAAGAATAAATTGTAAATAAGTCGTTTTTATCAAACATCTTTTAAATAATAAAGGGGCTGCATTTGTTGAGCCCCTTTTATTTTCAAAGAACTGCTAAATATCAATAAATAAGAAAGATTAGGAATTTACTTGCTTTCTTTCTTTTTTATGACGAAAAATAGCCCAGAAAAATCCAACTACTATTAAAATAGTGCCGAGCCATACAAAATTGATAAATGGTTTGATAGCGAAGTCAAAAGAGAAAAGTTGAACAGGCTCAGCAATTGGTTCACCCTCACGTTGAAAAACAAATGCAGCTTGCGAGCCACCTTGCATCATCGCAATAAGTTCTGAAAAACCAACCATAATATTTGTTCCTGGGATTTGCCTCATTTCTGGGATGCCTTCCTTAGAATTAATGTCTATTGCTGAATATAGAGTATCGACATATTTTTCGTTTGACAAAGTAATTTCAACAGCAACGCCTAATCTTACTCTATTATCCGCCGACATTTCCATTGCGTGGTTCATATCAAACCCGAGCATCTTGATTTGCAAAGAAGTATCGAGTGGCACTTTTGACACTTCTTCGCGAGCAAGCAAAACCATTGGTAAATTTGACTTTCTTTCTGTTGATTTAGGTGAAATGTAAATATCATAACAAGGTTTTTCAATAATACCGGGCTCGAGAAAAGGCGCCATACGGTCGTTGAAATCGCTCCAATAGAAGATTGGTTTTAAAGTATGCGTGTTTTCACCTTTTTTTGCAGTAATGATAAATTCATATTTTTCTCTATCCTGAAAATGCTTTTCGATTTGGTTGATTTTTTCGAAAGTGATGTCGTAACCAAACACATTGGTTTTATCGCCGAGAGCAAGAGTAACGTGCTGAGTGGAAGAATATGCACCAGAAATCAATGCACCAAGCAGAAGGAAAGCCACCCCCATATGAGAAATATAAATCCCGAAGCTATATTTGTAAGATTTCCAGTTGCGAATAATAAATTCAAGATTAACAATAATAGTGTAAATTGCAGCAAAAGCAAGCATGAGGTAAGTAACAGAATTGATACCTAACCAAAAAACAATCAATGACAAAACAATTGAAATAGATAATGAAATAGAAATTCTGTTTATTTTGCTTTTAAAATCCGTAGAATGCCAGTGTAAGTAAAGAGAAAAAGCACTTGTTAATAACATCAAGATAGCAAAAGGCAAATTCCATTTATCGTAGAAAGAAATATCAACACTAGACTTTTGAGAACCCAAAATTTCTGTAAAAAGAGGCCAGTTAGTTCCAATAAAAACAATTATTGCAATAGCAAAAAGAATAATCGAACCAAGAGACAGGAAAAATTCACGCGAACTTCCTTTGAAATCAATTGCTCCGGAAATAGTAGAAATTTCATTTGAACGGATAATTAGCGAAATTATGCCAATTAAAAAGAAAACAGCAAGCGAGACCACCAATAAAGAATAAATAAACTTGCCAGGCTCACCAAAAGAATGAACAGAAATATCGCCTAAAACACCACTACGAGTTAAAAATGTTGCATAAAGCACCAAAGTGAAAGAAATAATAGCAATTACAAAATTAGTTCGGACAAGTCCTTTTGTACGTCTCTGAACAAGCATGGTATGAACAAGAGCAACAGCGACGAGCCAAGGAAGAAGCGATGCGTTTTCGACTGGGTCCCACCCCCAAAAGCCACCCCAACCAAGCACCTCATATGCCCAAAAGCCACCGAGCATAATCCCAAGTCCAAGAATACCTGTAGCCGCAAGTGTCCAAGGTAAAGAGATCTCGATCCAGTTATGATATTCCCTCTTGATTAATCCTGCTACTGCAAATACAAAAGGGACGCTCATCATTGCATATCCAGCAAAAACAATTGGTGGATGAATAGCGTTCCAGTAATTTTGCAAAATTGGATTTAGACCACGACCGTTTGGAGGAGTAAATCCAACGGGAGTTCCGCTATCAGTGAATGCTTCCCAAATGTACTGAAATGGGCTCTTTGAAACGAGCATCAAAGTCAGGAATACCAGTATTAGAGAATAAAACCCCATTACTAATTCCTGGTAACCGTGTTTTTTGGCATAAGGTTGCAAAAAGAAGCCAATAAGCACCATCATCAGTGCCCAAAGCAAAATAGAGCCTTCTTGCCCGGAATAGAAAGAGGTAATTAGCAATCCAAGTGGCAATTCTCTTGAAGAATAAGACCAGATGTAGTAGTATTGAAAATTATATGAGAGAATATTCGACAAAAGAAACGCAGAAGCAAAAACAATTGCAGCAAAAAGTCCCCAATAGGAATATTCTGCAATTTTTATATTCTTTCTGTTCTTTAAGGCTAAAAAGTAAAAAAGAGTAGATAATAAAGAGAAAATTAGAGAAACGTATATGGATAATTTACCGATCATAAATAACCTAAAAAATGTTGATAATCATTTGTGAATTATTTTTGCATTTTGCCTTCATATTTGCTGGGGCATTTAGTAAGAACTTCCGAAGCAATAAAAATATCTCCTTCAAACTTCCCTTTAACAACAACCATCGGCGCAATATCGAAATTATTTGGTTTACCACCATTGTAGATAACTTCTGCTATTCCATTTTTTTCATCTTTCAAATGAAACTTAAATTGGTTTTTTTTGTTATCGTAGTTCGAGGGAAGTTCTTTAACCCAAGAACCAATAATTTGAACAGTTTTGAGTTCTTGGCGAGCAGTTGCAAAATCAGAATATTCAATTTTACTCGCATCGAATGAATAAATTGCTAAAATAATTAGGATAATCCCAGCAATAATTCCGATTAAATATTTTTTCTTCATAACTAAACTCATATTTAATAATCAATTTTACCTAAAATAATAAAATTAATTTAAAAAAAGTAATTTTTTTGGGAAGCTTAATTCATTTTTAAGTGTGAATAAAATGAACTGGTAAAGAAAAAGTAAATGAAGTTCCAACACCAAGTTCGGAGTGAAAGCTAATTTCTCCACCTAATTTTTCGACAGCATTTTTAACAATATATAATCCAAGTCCGGTGCCTTGAATTGATTCGGAATTTTCACCACGATAGAATTGTTCGAAAATATGTTTTTTATCATTTTCAGGAATTCCAAATCCTTGGTCTTTAACTTGAACATAAATAACATTATCTTCGACAAGCCCGACAGAAATATTGACATCTGTATTCATTGGAGAATATTGGACAGCGTTTGTAACCAAATTCATCATAATAGTTTTAAATAAGTTTTCTTCTGTAACAATCATTGGATTTTGAAGCTCCACAGATATTTGGAAATTATGGTGATATTGGTCTATTGCTTTGATTTCATCAACCACATTTTCTATTAAGTTAGCAACATTAAATGGAGAAAAATGGATTTCGCTGAGGACATCTTCTTCGCTTAGATGACCAGTAACAAGAACGTTATCGAGCAAATGAGTCATTTGGCGAGCAGCTATACGAATTCTATCTACGTGCTTAGAAAGAGTGCCTAAGTCGTTTTTAACAATTGCAAGTTCCATAAGGAAAAGCGATGTAAGCATAACGGTGAGAGGAGAACGATATTCTTCCGAAATCATTTTTAGGAAACGCGCGCGAAGTTCGCTAAATTCTTTTTCTTTAAGATAGGCAGATTGGAGCTCATCTTTTGCAGAGCGAAGCTCTTCAAGAGCATCTTCGAGTTCAGCAGTCCGCAGTCGGACGCGTTCCTCGAGTTCGACATTCATTGATTTGAGTGCTTTTTCATTTTGTTCATTAATAATTGCAGCGGCAAAGATGCGAGAAGCAATTTCGAGAGCATCAATTTCTTGTCGGATCCATTGTTGTTTAGTTTCAACGTTTCTTATTAAGAAAAATCCCCAGAATTTGTTGTATGGAGTAATTGGAATAAAAGTAAGAGAAGTAAATTGAAAATTTGCGGGGAAATTCAAATCGTTAGTAGGTAGTTCATCATAATGAATGACAACAATTTCACCGGCAAGCAGTTTATTTTTAATGTTGCGGTTTGCTGTTAGTATAAATTTGAATTCAGGACTGGTGCATAATTGTTCGTTAGTAATGTCAATTAAAGAAGAGTAATTCAAACATTTCAAATCAAACGTATCATCGTTTTCGCTGATATGCTCGAATAAATACACTATAGACGAATCGGTGATCGAAAGAAGTCTATCGAGGCTTACTTTAATTTTATTACGCCAATTTGGTTCAATAAGGAATTGTTCGGCTGCGTGACTTATGGTTTCTAATATTTCGTCTTTTCTTGAAATAATTTTATGCAGACGTTTTGTTGTGGTTAAATCATCAACAATTCCAATAAAATAATGAAACTCACAAGGTTCATTAATTGATACTTCGCTCAGTAAAATATTACGAATTTCACCATTTTTTCTACGGACAGTTAGCTCAAAACTTGTTGGGAGTTTTTTTCCTTCAAGCGATTCAAGAGCACGTTTGCGAATGATTGAGCGGGAGTTTTCCTCGATTAAATTAAAGTAGTCGAATGCAGGAGATAAAAGTTCGTCTTTTGTGTATCCAGAGAACTCACAAAATTTTGGATTGATATAAAGGAATTTATGGTCCTTCATAATAAACATAGGATCGGTAGCATTTTCCAGCAGAGAATAATATTTTTTTTCACTTTCAATTAGTTTGGTCTGAATTACATGTCTATTCAATGCAAGTGATAAAACATTAAGAATCCTTAAAAGGATTTTAATATCTCCCTTGTTAAACTTTGAATCTTTGTTGGCGAGGAAAATATATCCAAAATTTTTTCCTTCAATATCTATGGGTGCATAAAGGTAATTTTCTATCGCTAAGATATTGTCGTTTAATTTGATTTGAACGGGTTTATTGAAATTTTCATAGAGATAATTATCTTTTGCAAATTGCTCTCTAATAAAATTATCTAATATTGAAATTGCATTATTATCAAATTCAAAAATAGAGCTATGAATAATATTAATGTGTTCACCGATATTGTTTATTGTAAGGAAACTAAAATGATTAGCGAATAAATTAGTAAAAGAGTAAAGCATCAGTTGACAAATTTTATGAAGTTCAGTTTCGTTGATAACATAATTTGAAATTGTAGCGACATTAACATTTATATTCACTTCACTTTGGAGCTGAATTTCTTTGCTAACTCTATCAATTGCAGATACTAATATATTAGAAAAGGTTCTTAGTAAAGCTGAATCCTCATTTCGCCAAGAGTTGTCGAGCATAGCATTAAAAATTGCAATGCCTCCGTACAAATCATTATCATAGATTACAGGAACGATGAAAATGTTTGATAATCCCAGTAATTTCATATACTTCCGCACTTCAGGAAAAGTATTTTCAATTTCAATTAAAAAATTATCTGAAACATAGTTACTCTTTTTAAAGAATGAATAAATCCACTGATGAATATTGTCGATTCTTTCTTTGAATTTATTGACATTTACTTGCAATGTGTTAGCGAAAAATGCATATTCGGGGGTGACAATCCCATCGCTAACCATGTAAAGAACAATTCCATCAGCGTTAGCAAAGTAACAGAATCTTTTGAGTGCATTTAGAGTCTTGTCTTCAAGTTCATAAGTTTCTAAACTTGTGAAATCTTGGGCTATTTCGCTGAGAAGCTTTTCGAAATTTTTTCTATATTCAAGGTTTAATCGAAGAAGTTTATTGCTCTTGTCTTCTTTGATAATAATGCCAATATATTGGTTCTCATCTTCAATAACAGGATAATAAATGACATAAATATTCTTCGTTTTGTTATCTCCAAAGAATAAAGTATATTCAGATGTTGAGGGTTTTTCGTTTGTGTAAGCAATGTTATATAAGTTTTTATATAGGCTTTCTATAAAGTTTTCGTTCAGATAATCCTTGCTACTTTGATTAACATATTTGACAAAAAGTTCATTGATTTTTAAGCTTTTAATAGTATCAATAGGTATTTCAAAGATATTTTCAGCAAAATTATTGCAGTAGATAATATTGCACTCTTTGTCAACAATCAGAAGTGCTTCTTTAGATAGTTCGAAGAGCTGTTCGAATATACTAATTGATATAGAATTGTTATTCATTTTGCAAAAAAATAATCATCACTCAGAAAATAAAAATAAGAAACTAAAATAAGTAAATCAAAAAATTATTTTTTTTGTGCGTTAATTCGTAACCAAGCATCGTAAAAAGGTAAAGATTCTTTCCATTTTGGTTGATTAGAACTATTGGCGAAGGCAAACACAATATCGAATAGTAAATTAGCGTGTTGCAATGCAGCATCATAATTAACTGAAAACTTAAAGTCGTCGTTGGGTGTATGGTAAATATGATGGGCATAATGATAGTATTTTTCGGAAGCTTCCTCTGAAGTATAATTTTCTAAATCAAGCCCATCCATAACAAGCAAAGCAGGTACGCCATTTCTTGCAAAAGAATAATTATCTGAATAAACAAAGGAATTATCCAATGCAAAGGAAGGCAGTTCCGATAAATATAGATTATTTGTTTTTAAGATACTATCTAAAACATTTAAACTATCTAAAAACTCTGCACCAATTGCAACCACTGATTTAAATTTATCCAAAAAAGCAATTCCGTCGATATTAATATTCAGAATAGTTTTGTAGAGCGGGCGTGCGGGATAATCACAATAATAGGCTGAACCGAGCAAGCCTTGTTCTTCTGCCGTTGTGAAAAGGAAAATAATAGAACGTTTGGGTTTGCGATTGGCTCCCATAATTGTGCGAGCAATTTCAAGTGTGGCAGCACATCCGAGAGCATTATCGGTAAGCCCATTGTAAATACTGTCGTTGCCAAAAGGGATACCAATACCAAGATGGTCATAATGGGCAGAAACTAAGACGTAGCTGTCGCGTAATTTTTCATCAGAGCCTTGAATAAGGCCAACAACATTAACAGCGAGGAAATCGTGACGTTCAACTTGAGGTTTGAATTCAAAAAAAGTGTTTAGCGGGAAACTTGATAATTTATTATTATTAGCAAGCTCCAAAATCTGATTTAGAGAGTAACCAGATTGGGCAAAGATAAAATCAGAAGCGATTGGGTTAAGAACAATACACAAATTTTTATTTAAATTGTAAGCGAGTGAGAAATCATCGAATTGGTAATTAAGTTTCATTTTATCCCAATGATTCTGATTTGAAATGCTTTTGGTTGAGACGATTATTAATGCAGCAGCACCACGAGAGAGAGCAATGATTTGTTTAGTTTCGAAGCTTGAATAAGTAGTAGGTCGTTCGCCTGCAAAAAAATCGGGTGAAGAAGAATGTGGTTCGCCATCCAAAACTACAATAACTTTTCCACGAACATCAATATTTAAGTAATCGTTGTAATCAAATTCGGGAGCAACGATGCCAAATCCTGCAAATACCATTTCTGTGCGGCGAGAAAGAAAAATCTGGTGAGAAATTTTGTAAACTAAATAGTCATCGTTTAGAGAGTACTCGCGAAAATTGTTTTCGGAATAAATAGTTAGTTTTGTTTCAGGGAGTAGTTTAGTGGAGTGCATAGGAATATATTGATAGAAAGTGCCTTCGTTGCCAAGAGGTTTCACGCCGTATTTATGTAATTCTGAGGCTAAATATTTAGCAGCAATTTCACTACCGAACGAACCCGTTAGTCGACCTGCCAAAAAATCACTTGCAAGAAAATTAACGTGACTGATAATCTGATTTTTATTAATCTCTGCAATCAGGCAAGAAGCAAACAGCAAGGTTATTATCTTTAGATATACTCTCATAAAAAACAATTTACTTAATAATGAAAAATAAAAAAAATTTGAATGAAAAAAATTTATTGTTCAATAAATGGCAAGGAAATTGACGATAATCAGAATGATATAATAGAAATAGCATAAATACTATGTTTTTTGAATGATGAAGAAAAAAAATGGCTAAAAATACACAAATAGATGTATTAAATTCACCTGCTATGAGCAAAATTCGCAATAATGTACTTCCGCAATTGAGCAGGAACAGGGATTTATTATTAGCGATGGGCGTTTTGCTCATATTGGGGTTATTAATTATACCATTGCCACCAAAACTATTAGATATATTTTTAGCGACAAATATTACTTTGTCTGTGTTAATCTTGATGATTGCGATTTACATAAGAACGCCGCTGGAATTTTCTTCGTTTCCAGCAGTGTTGCTTATGACAACATTGTTTCGATTAGGATTGAATGTGGCAACTACGCGTTTAATTTTAGGCGAGGCTTCGGCAGGGGATATTATTCAAGCATTTGGATCATTTGTAATCAAGGGAAATTATGTAGTTGGCGTTATAATATTTCTTATCTTACTTGTAATCAATTTTATTGTAGTAATCAAGGGTTCTACACGTATTGCAGAAGTAAGTGCTCGTTTTACTTTGGATGCATTACCCGGCAAGCAGATGAGTATTGATGCAGATTTGAATGCAGGATATATAGATGAGGCAACTGCAAAAAAACGACGCGAAGACCTAACTCGCGAGGCAGACTTCTTTGGTGCAATGGACGGTGCTGCAAAGTTTATCAAAGGAGATGCGATAGCAGGACTTGTAATAACGGGAGTTAATATTCTTGGAGGACTTGCCGTAGGGATGTTGCAATTCGATATGGATTTTGCAACTGCTGCTTCTACATATACAATTTTGACAATTGGTGATGGACTTGTAGCACAGATACCTTCGCTTCTTATTTCTGTTTCGGGTGGCTTGGTTGTTACACGTTCGAGCGGCTCAGATTACCTGGATACGGAGCTATCGTTTCAAATAGGTAGTCGTCCTAAACCTCTCGCGATTACTTCAATAGTATTATTAGTAATGGGAACCATACCAGGTTTCCCATTTATCCCATTTTTTATTCTCTCGGTTATAACCGGAGCATTTGCTTATTACCGGCACAAACAAATGAGACAAGAATCAGAAAAGAAACTGAAAGAAGAAATTGAAAAAGCAGAAGAAATTAGTGCCCCGCCTGAACAGCCGGTAGAGGAACTACTTAAAATAGATCCGGTAGAAATAGAATTAGGCTATGCCTTGATACAATTAGTTGACGAAACACAGGGAGGCGATGTATTCAAAAGAATAACAAATGTTCGGCGTCAATTAGCTCAGGAACTCGGTATAATTCTACCACCAGTAAGAGTAAGAGATAATTTGCAACTTGAACCAGAAGAATACGTTGTAAAAATTCGCAATAACGAGATTGCAAGAAACAAGTTGTATCCTAATATGTTGCTTGCAATGAATCCTGGAAATGCCGAGGGCACTCTTGACGGAATTAATGTAACAGAACCGGTATTCGGATTGCCAGCTGTTTGGATAAATCAAAACTTACGAGAAAATGCAGAAGTAATGGGCTATACAGTTGTCGAAGCAGCTACTGTACTAACAACACATTTGACAGAATTGCTGCGGCGAAATGCCGATAAACTTCTAACGCGTCAAGAGGTGAAGCGATTAATTGACAACTTGAAAGACGATTATCCCGCACTTTTAGAAGAAATACAACAGGAACAATTACCACTTGTACTTGTTCAGAAAGTGTTACAAAATCTACTTTCTGAGGGAATACCAATTAGAGATTTGCCTATAGTTCTGGAATCAATTCTTGAATATTCAAAAGTAACAAAAAATACTGATGTTTTGACAGAATACGTACGTCATAATTTATCTGAAACCATAAAAAAATTATATCAAGATAGATTCGGAGTAATTCACGCAATTGCATTAGATCCGCAAATCGAAGAGAAAATCACGAATGCACTTCAAATGCATGGGACAACTGCAATAGCACCATCGATGGGATTACCACCCGATTTTATCGAAGCAATGAAAAATAGTTTAAATGAGGCAATCGAGGAAATTTCTCTTGCGGGATATTTGCCGTTAATAATTTGTTCTGCACAAATACGTCCTTATCTTTATAGAATGATTCACAATACTTATCCACTTGTAAGTGTTGTCAGTTTCACCGAGCTTCCTGCAGATACTGACATAGAAATACACGGGCAAGTGCGTGTATAAAAAAGATAAGATATGAAAACGAGTAAATTAGTTACAATTGACCACCATATAGCAAACGAAAAGTCTTTACATCCCTATTCCACGGGAGAATTTTCAGCTTTGCTTCACGATATTGCTCTTGCTATTAGGATTATTTCGCGGGAAGTGCGTCGTGCTGGGCTTAATGAAATGTTTGGACTAACAGGAGAAGAAAATCCGAACGGTGATAAAGTAAGAAAACTGGATAAATTTGCAAATGAAATAATTAAGAACTTAATTCTGCAAAATGGAAATGTATGTTGCATAGCAAGCGAAGAAGAAAAAGATTTAGTCTATGCAATAAACGGCGAAAATGCAAAATATATTTTAGTATACGACCCGCTCGATGGCTCGACAAATATTGATGTGAATGTCACTATTGGCAGTATTTTCTCAATTTATCGCAGGCTCGATGACACTATTCCGGTAAATATTAATAATGATGTTTTGCAGTGTGGGATGAAACAAGTTGCCGCAGGATATGCTCTCTACGGTTCTTCTACTATTTTTGTATATACAACTGGAAATGGAGTAAATGTATTTACTTACGATCCAACTTTGGGTGAATTCTTTCTTACACAAAAGAACTTGAAAATTCCTTCATCAGGCAATATTTATAGTTGTAACGAAGGAAATTACTACAATTGGAAGCCTAATGTGCGAAAATTCGTTGATTACCTTAAAGGAGCAAATGGAAATGAGCGTTCATATATGTTGCGGTACATTGCAAGCGGAGTAGCAGATATACATCGAACTTTACTATATGGCGGAATTTATCTATATCCCGAAGACACATCGCATCCAACTGGGAAATTCAGGCTTGTTTATGAGGCAAATGCTCTTGCAATGATTGCCGAGCAAGCAGGTGGCAAAGCAACCGATGGCAAGCAAAGAATTTTAGAGATCAAACCTACTTCTATTCATCAAACAACACCACTAATTATTGGAAGCATAGACGAAGTTAACCTTTATGAAAAGTATTATCGTAATGAGATAAATTTGTAATCATTATTAAACATTTCAATTCCTAAAAGGCCTTATTCCTATCAATTTCAGGCTAAGATAGTTCAATTATTATCAATACCTGATAACATATTACTTCAATAAACTTTGATGAAGTAATTGTCTATTTCTTAACAAATTTCAAAAATTTAAATTATTTTAAAAAATTTTTAAAATAATTTACAATAATTATTATTTACATACGACTATAAAATAGAAATTATTATTAAATAAGAATAATTATAAATTAATGGATAAATTAAAAGAAAGATTAGCAAGCAGAGGATTAAAAACAACCGTTCAGAGACTCTATGTTTACGAAGTGCTACTTAACAGTCGCCAGCATCCAACTGCAGAAGAAGTTTATCGAAAAGTATCAAAAGTACTGCCGAGCGTTTCGTTAAGTACAATATATAACACACTTGAAACGTTTGTTGAGCATAAGCTCGTCAATAAGTTTCAAAGCGAATATGGAATATCTCGATATGACGCTTTTGTAGAAACACATCATCATATATATTCTGAGAATGGAGAAATACTAGCGGATTATTACGATGAAGAGCTTGTTCAACTACTTAACGACTATTTTTCGAAGAAAAAAATAAATGATTATGAAATAAAAGAAATACGCCTTCAAATTATTTGTTCAACCAAAGAAAAGGAAACAAACAATGAGTAACCTTAATCAAATTGGGCTCGACGCTCAAAAGTCAGCAGAATTAGCAGAAAAATTAAATGATCTGTTAGCTAATTATCACGTTTTTTATATGAATGTTCGTGGATTTCATTGGAACATTCGCGGCGAGAAGTTTTTTGAATTGCATTTAAAATTCGAGGAATTATACGACAACTTAATTTTGAAAATTGACGAAATAGCTGAACGCATTTTAACAATTGGAAGCACGCCATTGCATACATTTAGCGATTATTTGGCAAAATCGGAAATCAAAGAAGCAAAGAATTTATCTTCGGCGAAAGATACTGTTGCTTCGATACTTGATAGTTTTAGGATATTGCTTCTAAAACAACGCTATATCTTAGACCTTTCTGACGAAGTCGGTGATGAAGGAACAAATACACTAATGAGCGATTATATTCGCGAACAAGAAAAGTTAGTCTGGATGTATTCAGCATATTTAAATAATTAATTTATATCAACTATTTTTAATATTTAATGGAGGTTCAAATGTCAGATTACAAATTTCCATCAATTGGAGAGAAATTCCCCGAGATCGAAGTGCAAACAACTTTGGGAAAAATGAATTTACCAAAAGATCTGGAAGGCAAGTGGTTTATTCTTTTTAGCCATCCGGCAGATTTTACACCTGTGTGCACAACTGAATTTGTTGCATTCCAGAAAAGATACGAGGAATTTAAAAAATTAAATTGCGAGTTAGTAGGGCTCTCGATTGATCAAGTATTCTCTCATATTAAATGGGTAGAATGGATAAAAGACAATTTGCAAGTAGAAATTCAATTCCCGATCATTGCAGATGATGGGACAATTGCAAAAATGCTTGGCATGCTTCATCCGGGGAAAGGGAAGAATACAGTTCGTGCAGTATTTTTCGTAGATCCAACAGGAACAATTAGAGCAATATTGTATTATCCGCAAGAGCTGGGACGCAATTTTGATGAATTATTGAGAATGATAAAAGCATTCCAGGTATCTGACACAGAAAAAGTAGCAATACCTGCAAATTGGCCAAACAATGAATTAATTGGCAATAAAGTAATTATTCCACCTGCAACTGACTATAAAGCAGCGATGTATAAGAAAGACCGCTACGAAAACTACGATTGGTGGTTTTTGTATAGAGATATTGAGCAGAAATAATGTAAAATGATAAAGAGATGGCGGGTAGCAAACCCGCCATTTTTATTAGTTTTTGTGAATATCTCTATGCATAATACGGCGTGATTCTTTGAGTTTCTCGTCGTCGGGAAGAGACAACAAACGTTGGTTGAGGTCTTTGTCATTTTCATTTTGGAGTTGTGAAGCAACAAACGAAATAACCTGCGGTGGGAAAACATCGTCGCGTTCATAAAGTTCACGATGTTGGAGCAATTTTTCACTTGATTCGACGCAGCTTGTAGCAAGTTCAGAAAGTTCATTCTCGATGGAAGACTTATGGATATTAGTGCTGACGTAGCTATTTTTAGCAATATCGAGTGATTTTTCTTTGTTCGAAAGTCCCCATTCAGCAGCCATAGTAATCCCTGAAAGCAATAGATGAGCATTTGCACTTCCATCAGGACTGCGAATTTCAACTGTTTGGCGATAGAGACGCTTTTCAAGCGGTTCGACAGGGCAATCATTAACAACAGAAGCAAGATTTGAAAGGTTATTCCAGCCGAGTGGGACACGGATTAAAGCACTTCGGTTCATTTCGCTCCAACAAACACGAGTAGGTGCTTCCTGATGAGGGACTAACCTTAGATAAGATGCAGTAACCATATTACCGAAACCAGTTAGGCTTGGGGCGTAATTGCATAGTCCGCCTATTAGCATTTTAGCGTGGTCGGTAAGAACACCGTTTTCGTCGGTCATAATATTTTTGCCATCTTTCATAAGTTGAAGATGGAAGTGCATTCCATTTCCAGCGTGTCCGATTTCCAATTTTGGGACAAAAGTGGCAGTAAAATTATTTCTATATGCAACATTTCTAATAATCCAGCGCGATAGGACAATAATATCACCCGTATCTTCAATTGGTGTTGGCAAAAATTCAACTTCAACTTGTTCGGCACTTTTTCCATTCAGTTCAGGATAGTCACTTTCGATACGTTCAAGGTAACCCACTTCGAAGTGAGCATATTTTACATTGCCAGAAATTTGAGTGATATAGCGGACCATTTCGCTCAGCACGGAGGCACTTTTGACGAACGGCTCGGAAGCGTGATAGCCACGTTGCTTAGGCATCGGGAAAAGTTGATTGTTAGTATGTCCGATAAGGTAGAATTCTAATTCACCTAAGGCCCAAAGTTCTAAACCAGTTCGTTCTTTAAGCAAAGAATGAGCTTTATGGAGAATATTGTCGGGAGCAAATGCGGCACGTTCGCCATTCTTGTTCAAGAAGCGGCAAACAAAATCAATACTCTTATTATCAAAAGGATTAAGAAAAGCACTTTTATAAACCGGAAGAACATACATATCAGAAGAACCTGCATCAACAATACCTTTGAAAAGGGACGAGCCGTCTACACGTTCACCTTCGGTAAGTATCATCTCAGCCTGCCGTGTGCTACAAATTGGAATTCTAAGCTCTTTAATTTTTCCATCAATACCGGTATAATGGAATGTAATGCGTTCTAACTCTTTTTCTTTAATAATTCTAACTAAATCATCACGAGTAAAATCTTTTGGTTCCTTACCTAAAATAACAGAAATAGGATTACTTAAAGCAAAATTTTCAAGTTTAGTCATAAAGCACCATCAAAAAATTATAAAATATATAGTATCAGAAATTTAATATAATAAATGTTCATAAATTTTTCATATTTTTATTTTGAGAAAAAGTGAAACAAGCTGAAAAAGTAATATAAATGGAAGCAATAGTATATCATATAAATTATAAATTAGAGAATAAATATTGGTGGTTTGTTGCCAGAAATGAAATAGTAAAAACGCTAATATTACAAAAAACCGACATACCACAAGGAAGCTACGTGTTAGATATTGGCTGCGGGACTGGTGGTTTTTCAGAAAAAATATCGCATTTGTATAATCCAGTTTGCCTGGACACCTCGAATTTGGCTATTGAATATTGTCAGAAGCGTGGGTTGAAGTATATTTTTCAATCGACTGTGGAAGAATTTGATTTCGAGCAATTTCCAATAAAAGCAGCAATCATGCTGGACGTAATAGAGCATATTGAAAATGATCTTGAAATAGTGAAGCAAGTGTATGATAAATTACCAAATGGGGCGTGGTTTATTACAACTGTTCCAGCATATCAGTCGCTTTGGAGCCGACACGATGAAATTCACCAGCACTATCGCCGATATAACAGGTTCGATTTTAATAACTTACTTAGACAAGCAGGGTTCAATATTGTATATTCTTCTTACTTTAATACATTGCTTTTTGTTCCTGCAGTGCTGAAAAGATACGTGGATAAGCTCACTGGTGCGGAGAAAAAGAACAATGAACCAGTTGAAAATGTTCCACCATTAGTAAATAAACTATTTAAAGGCGTATTTTTATTAGAAAAATATTTGTTAGGGAAGATTATTTTCCCATTTGGGTTATCAATAATTACAATTGCAAGAAAGTATAAGTAATGTTCAAAAATGAGAAATATAATATGGAGAAAAAACAACAATTATTTGACAAAGTTCAAGAAAGCATTAGCTACTTAAAGCAAAGATTAGAAATAACCCCGAAAACAGGGATAATATTAGGCACAGGCTTGGGCGAATTAGCCACTAAAATTCAAATCAATAGAGTTTTTGATTATATAGATATACCCCACTTCCCTACTTCTACGGTGGAAAGCCATAAAGGAAAATTAATTTTTGGGAAGCTGGAGGGCAAAGAAGTCGTTGCAATGCAAGGACGTTTTCATTATTACGAAGGCTACTCGATGGAACAAATAACGTTTCCAGTTAGAGTAATGAAATATTTGGGTGTAGAAAGATTGATAATAACTAATGCTTGTGGTTCATTGAACCCTTATATTCCAATAACAAGTATTGTTGTAATTGATGACCACATTAATTTGATAGGCGATAATCCACTAATTGGTGAATACGACCCAAGATTTGGGGTTCGCTTTGTTGACATGAGCGAACCATACAGCAAACAAATGATTAAATTGGCAGAAGAATTAGCACTGGAATTAGGGATAAGACTACACAAAGGGGTATATGCTGCAATGAGCGGCCCAAGCCTGGAAACGCGTGCCGAATATCGCTTTTTACGGTTGATTGGGGCGGATTTGATTGGAATGAGCACCATTCCTGAATGCATTGTTGCCAATCAAATGGGAATAAAAGTGCTTGGATTTTCTATTGTAACAGATGAATGCTACCCTGATGCACTAAAACCTGTATCTTTGGATGAAATAATCAAAGCCGCACAAGTTGCCGAGCCTAAATTAACCAGGTTAGTAATTAAGATAATTAGTAAATTAGGTTAAATATTCTGGCAAAAGAATGATTGTTCCAGATGAAATATTGAATTTTACTTATAAGGATATGTATCACGGATTTGCTGAATGTCACGGGAATTTACTTATAGATGAGAACTCTCTCACGATAGAGTATTTTGTCAAGGATAGCATAATTGGAGTGTTAAAATCGAACATTAAGAGAGTAAAAATAAATTACTCTGAAATTATCAATACAGAGATAAAGAAAAAGTTTTATAAAAGATTCTTTTTAATTATTCGTATAAAATCACTTAGAAACTTAATTGATCTTCCATTTATTGATGAGAACGCTGAGTTGAGAATAAAGATAAACAAATCGTCATTGCTAACAGCAGAGGCAATATCATCTTACATTAATTACAGAATAGCCGAAAATAAACTTTCTAAAATAGATAATAATTATTAAATTAAAAGAATAAATACTGAATTTGGTGTATAAGAGATATGGAAAACAAGGGAAAATTATTAATAGTTGACGACGAAACAGCATTTTTAAAAATACTGAGTATAATGTTTTCCAAGTATTATGATGTAAGGATAGCAGAAAGTGGCGAAGAAGCTTTGGAAATATTGAAGAATGGCTTTAAAGCAGAGGTAATATTATCCGACCAAAGGATGCCCGGGATGAGTGGAGCAGAATTTTTAGAAAAGAGTATGAGCATGGTTCCGGACGCAACGCGGGTAATACTTACAGGATATACAACCCCCAAAGATATAATACCAGCTATAAACCAGGCACACGCCTATATGTATTTGATAAAGCCAGCTGATGAATTAGCATTGGTTCAATCGATAAAAATTGCATTTGATAACTACAACAAAAGCAAAAAAGTAAAAAAACAAGCAATCGAACTGAAGAAAACAATCGAACAGCTGAAAGAAAAGAATGAAGAGCTTCAGCGTTCTATTAGCGAAAATACAGAAATACTTAATCAAACAATACAAGCAATTTCAGGAATAGCAAGTTACGCCGAAAGATTTTACTTTACGAACCACACTAAATTTGTAGCAGTTACAGCAAAACTATTTGCAGAAGAATTGGGATTATCAAAAGAGAGAATAAATAACATTGTTTTAGCATCTTTACTTCATTCCAGCATATTGAACGGGATGCCAATTAATTTCATATTAACAGACCCTCACGATTTGGCTGACGATAAGAAAATGGAGTATTTGAAATATTTCAGAACTGCTCTTGACACAGTTGTAAAAGTAAAAAAAATAAAAAAATATGCAGATATTATCGCAAATATATGGGAACACCATGATGGAAGTGGTTTCCCTGCGATGCTTTCGGGACCGGCTGTATCTTATGAATCTCAGATAATTTCAATAGTAAACTTCTACCATAATAATGTTTATAGAATGCAACTACACGAATTATCTCATTTTTATGAAGTAGGATATGTACTGCAAGGACCGGAACGCACAAAAAAAAGACACGAAGAAGCAATAAAATCACTATATCGTCATGCAACGTGGTTCGATTATGATCTCTTTCACCATTTTCAAGATATAATAAGAAAAAAATCAATACCAACATTAGTTCCAGAACAAGGAGAACTGCGCATTGTAAATATTGATGATTCTATTGCTGATTTAATTCAACCAAAAAGGAACTCAAAAGAGGAAGCAAAAGAAGAAGTTGATGAACCAATCGAAGCAATTGAAACCTCGAGTGGACAAAAAATGCGAGAAAAAAGTGTTTTTGTCTCACAGCTCGAACCTGGAATGATGATGGGACAGACTTTATTTACTAAAAACAGTATGCTTGTAGTGAAAAATGAAACAATCCTTGATGAGGCTACGATAAAAAATATAAAACAACTCGAAAGCACAGAAATGATACCTTCGAAAGTAACAATCTTGGTTCCGCTATAATTTATGAGTAATATCATTGTAATGAAATTTGGCGGGAGCTCAGTAGCAAATGCTTCCGCAATGCTAAATGTATATCAAATAATTTCTTCACAAAAGTGTAAAAAATTGGTTGTTTTATCTGCTTGCAAAGGTGTAACCGACTTATTAATTGAAGCGGCCAACTTATCTTTGCAAAGTCTTGCGAAATCGATTGAAATTATTAATATCATTTCTGAACATCATAAGCAAATTATTGAAAACGCAATAAAAACTGAACTAAGATGGAACGCAATGGATGAGATTGGGAAGCTTATCAGACAAATCAGAGAGTATAGCGAAGGAATCTTTTTATTACAAGAGTTAACACCAAAGATGCTCGATTATTATGTGTCATTTGGAGAGAAATTATCAACTACAGTTTTTTATTATATATTGCTTGAAAATAAGATTAA
The DNA here is from genome assembly GCA_937127445.1 of Eximiradius sp. GTDB lineage: Bacteria > Bacteroidota > Ignavibacteria > Kapaibacteriales > UBA2268 > JAKIZO01. The sequence continues at coordinate 34,898 of CAKZLY010000007.1, forward strand.
TGCTGCTTTAATTAACTCAGAAAATTATATAATAACAAATAGTAAATTCGGCGAAGCAGAACCTAATTACCCAATTATACAATCGAAAGTTCAAAAAGAGTTGAAACCACAATTTGATGCACACGATACGATAATAGCACAGGGGTTCATAGGCTCAGATTTAGAATGTAGAACAACTACATTAGGAAGGGGTGGTTCGGATTTTAGTGCATCGATTTATGGGCTAGCTCTTGATGCAAAGGAAATTCAAATATGGACAGATGTTTCCGGGATAAAATCGGCAGACCCGAGGCTTGTCGAGCAAGCAATTACACTAGATGAAATGACAATTGATGAAATTCGCGAGCTTTCATTTTATGGAGCAAAAGTTCTGCACCCCGACACTATAAAACCAGCTATCGAAGCAGGTATTCCTATCAAAGTATTAAACACTTTTTCACCACTGGAACAAGGAACAATAATCAAAGAAAACAACCAAGCCTCAGAACCCAAATTGCATTCGATAAGTGTATTGAGCGAAGTTACAAAACTGCATTTCCATCTTGATGCAAAACGAAACAATAATTTGCAAATAGTCGATATATTGAATTATTTAATCAGAAGGAATATAAAGATCTTATCTTCTTCGCAATCAGAAACCTCATTTGTATTGTTTGCAAAATTGGAAAATCAGCAAATTAATAATATAATAGCAACATATACAGATTTTCAAGTCGAAGCAATCAAAGGAGATTTGATTTGCTTAGTTGGGAATAATATTTTGCTTGACAAAGAATTATTAGCTAAACTAATAAAGAAAATAGAAAGCTATCAAATAGATTATATACAATTTGGGATAAATAAACAATTATCTCTCTTGTTTTCGAAAGAAAATACAAGAGAGATAATAGAGAGAATACACTCAGTTATAGGTAATTAGTTTTTAATTTCTTTTAAGTTTTCAAAGTATTTTCTTATAAGTTGCTCATAATCTTTTGTATAAGTGCGACGAGCATTATTTATCATTTCCTGGATGTATTGGTTCTGACGGATAAATTGCTCGAAATCGGCAGAATTAGGACTATCACGGAAGATGTCCTGAGCGGTGTGCCCTTGACGGCGTTCTTCGAAGTCCCTATCATAAATAGATTTAGTAGCATCGAGCAGACGCGAAAGAATTCTTTCTTGTTTGCGACGTGTTTCGGGAGAAACATTTCCGCTTTGAATATCGCGAGCAACTTCTTCCATTTCACGAGCGATTCTATTTAAATCACCTAAAGCTAATTTATTTCCATCGGGAGTATTTCTTTGTTCTTCTGCAAGTTCTTGAAGAGATTTTTGCGCTTTACCTTGGCGGTCAGCAAGACGTGCCATTTGAGCTCGTTGTTCCTGGGAAAGGCTTCCGGGGTTGTTTCCTTCGCCGAGTTGCTGCATTGCTTGATTAATTGCTTGCTGTTCGGCAGCTAATTGTTGTAAGCGTTGCTGGAAAGCCATCCCCTGACCACCACTTTTGCTTTGTCCCTGTCCCATACCGCCACCAGCGTCGCAAGAACTTTGCTTGTTTTGCATTTGGCTAAGCATAGATTGCATTTGTCCGATTGTAGAGTTCAGCGATTTCATAGCTTCAATTTGTGATTTCGCAGCCTGAGACATTTGACGATTAGCAAGATATTCGACAGTTGCCCGCATCTGTATCAGAGCATTTGTCATTTCATTGCCCATTTGTGGTGTAACTGCGAATGATTTTTCAGCAAGTTGAGCCATAGAATTGGCCACATTGGAAACACTTTCAAATAAATCAGCTTGCTCTTTGGCATATTCGGGAATTTTGGTAGAGTTAAAATCTGCTTTTTGAGTCTTATCTTTCAATTTTTCTTGTTTATTAGATGTTGTGAGCAAATCTTGAAGTGCTTTTTGCATTTTTCGTTGAGCTTCGCGACTAACTTTATCATTCATTTTATCTTTTAATTCATTCATTTTCTGGGAGAAATTTTTAATTTTTTGAGAGGCTGTTTGCTGTTTCGAAGCAGACTTTTTGAAATCACCTTTTTCTATTGAAGAAGATGCTTCCTGCATATCCTGCGAAGTTTCTTCATAATTGAGTTCATCAGCGGCTTCGTTAAGTTCGCTTAAAGGCATTTCGTTTTCGCCGATTTCTTTCATAAGATTACGGAGTTCGTCGAGTTCTTTATTGATAGATTTGAGCTCGTTGAGAAGTTCCTGTTGTTTGCGAGCAAGTTCTTTTCTTTTGTCCTCGTCGTTTGGATTAGTATTTTTCAGTTGATTTTCAAGTTGATTTTGTTGATTTTTAAGTTCCTCGGCACGTTTTGCAATAGCATCGGCTTTTTGTTCAGCTTGAACACGTTTAAGAATTTTCATAGTGCGTTCTATACTGCGTCGGAATTTTTCCTCATCAAATTGAATTGACTGCATAGCTTTTTGTAATTGCTCGGGAGTCATATTCTGGAGAGCATTTTCCATCTGGCGTTGCAAACGTTCGAGTTCGGGCGAGCGAACTTCTTGCATTAATTTTTGGAGTTCAAGATATTTTTGCAAAGTTTCGGGCGACAACAAATTATTTTGTTGGAGTTTATCAGTTGTTTGAAACAATTCTTGCGATAAATTTTCAACTTTCTTTTGTAATTCTGATTGTTTTTTCAGTATATCTTCGACTTTTTTCTTTTCTTCCCAGGTAAGTTCTTTTTTGTCTTTTTTCAGCAATTCACGGTTAATTGCTTCCATTTCTTTTTTTAAATTATCAGATTCCTTAGCAATTTTTTGTAGTTCTTTTTCGACTTTTTCGTGAACAAAATCGTTGCGTTTCATTAATTCTTCAGCAGAAGGGAGCCTTACGGTAATCGTTTGAGTACGTGCAGATTTGGGACCATTGACTATGTCGTTATCGAAAACTTCAACAAAGAATTCGTATTTATCTTCGGGAGTAATATTGACTTTTTTCAAGTCCCAGACATATGGCAAATCCTGAATTGTGGAGTTGCTTGCGGACAATGGAATTGAAATCTGCTTGTAATTTTTTTCGGGCGATGAATATTTTGATTCGATTAGTTTATAATGCAATTTGACAGAACTAAAGCCATAATCATCGCTAATTGCAATTCTTATAGGAAGAATAGCATTTTTATCGAGTTCCACATTCATAGTTGGAGATTGGAGAGAGATTGTTGGATATTCATCTTTTCCAGAGACCACAGAATAGCGAATAGGTTCGTGATTAGTTTGGCCATCGGTGTCGATAATTTTAATATGATAGAAACCGTTAAAATTGCAGATAAATCTCCCTGTTGCTATGTTATCTTTAACTGACATTGGAACGAAAGTTGTGTCGAAATAAGCGATTGTATCTCTATCGTTAAACCGATTTTTTTCAATTACTAACTGAGCAGATTTGATTTGTTTGTTGGAAAGCACAGAGATATTTACGGAAGAACCGTTAAGAGCAGAGATATCAGCATTTTGCTCATCGAAATCTTTTGGAGCGAGACCTGTATAAGCTGGATAGACAACCCTACCACTTAAAGAACGAATTTGGGGCAAATCAACAACTTTAATCGAGCCTAATTTTGTAATGATGTTGGTTGTCAGCCATTCAGCAGAAGCATAAAATTGAAGATTAGATTTAACAGCAGTAATAGAGTAAATATAGATGTCTCCCGTATCAAGACGAAGGATGTACTCATCATAATTCTTTTGTTTTTCTTCTTTAATAAGTAATTTAATAGTTTCAGGTGCTTTTCCGGTGGCTTTAAATACTATTTGAGCAGGTTTTCCACGGAGAATTATTTGCTGCTCATTGACTAATGTCAAACTAAATGGTGGAGGTGGCAGATAAGACTTATTCCAGTTAATAACACGTTCGAAAGCAAAACCAAATGAGGATTGAAAGATAAAGAATGACAATAAGAAAATCATCAAAGAAATAGTGAAGCTAATAATAGAATTTTTGAGTTTTTTTGTATCTAAAATTACGTTGTAATCTTTGTCTTTCGAATAGGAAGTAATTTGGTCGAAGGCTGCTTCGATGAGTTCGGCAGACATACCATTGGGCTTATTACGTTCCTGATAAATCTGAACTGCATTGCTTAATCTATCTTTAACATCTGGGTATTGATCGCCAACCCTAAGCGCTATTAGGTGCAGTGGAGGACGACTTTTTGGTAACAGAAACCGGGCTAAGCCATCTTTCAAAAAGAAGGACAATAGCATTATTGATGAAAAGACTATAAAACCAAACAAAATGCCACGGAAGAAAACATCTCCCTGGGCAAAAAATTCAATTAAGGTAACCCCAAAAAGAACCGAAATGATAAAAGTGAGGGCATTGAAAAGCCCTGAAAATAGGATGATGAAGCTTTCTTTTCTGCGAGTAATGCGAAGTTTCTGAATTATCGCTTTATATGTATCTTTTTTCATATCAATTAATTAGTTAGTGCATAAACAATAATATTAGTACCAATTTTCAAGGCAGCCTCCCTTTTTTCAGGCGGGTTGTTATGAACTTCTGGGTCAGCCCAGCCGTCTCCTGGATTGGATTCATAAGTATAGAAAACACACATCCGTCCATTATGGAACATACCAAATCCTTGCGAAGCTTTATTATCGTGTTCGTGAATTTTGGGAAGACCGTTTGGAAAAACAAAATGACAGTTATATATTTTATGATTAAAAGGCAGTTCGACAAAATCTTTATCGGGAAACACTTTTTTCATTTCTCTGCGAATATGTTCGTCTAAACCGTAATCATCATCAATATAGAGAAAACCACCATTTTCTAAATATGACCGTAAATTTTTTACTTCTCGCTCTGTAAAATTAACGTTACCGTGACCAGTGATAAACATCACAGGATAAAGAAACAAATTGTCATTAGCTAAGTCAACGTAAAAGAAAGTAGGTTCAACGTTTATGTTAGTATTTTCACGAATAAATTTAAGCAAATTTATCTCTGCGGATTGGTCGTTGTACCAGTCTCCCCCACCGGAATATTTGACACGTGCAATTTTGAATGCACTTTTTTCCTGTGAAAGCACGAATAAATTGGTTGATAATACTAATATTATCGATAAAAGAATAAGTTTTATATTTACATTAAACATATTGTATAATATCTTACTAATATACTTCAATAAAATAAAGACGTTTCAATAGTAGAAATGTTACAAAGTTAATAAATAATTGTGATGAATTCATAAAATATAAGTTTTATTCATTGAATATTAGCAATGATTGCTTAATAAATCTATTTTTGTATGATTTTAGTTTAATATTAAGGGGACAAAAAATGAAAAATGCTTTATTCGCAATAATTATTTTATTTGCAACAATTTTAATTGCGAAATCTGAAACATTGATAAAAGGCAAAGTTGTAAATTTCGACACAAAGCAACCTATAGAAAATGTAACTATCGAAACAAGCGATGGATTAATAAAAACATCGACAGACAGTCAGGGCGATTATCAAATTAATATACCCAAAAGCGGAGAATACCGAATTGTTTTCACTTCTCCAACAGGCAGCCAACTCACAAAAAAAGTAAAAGTAGGGAATGAAAACGAGATACTTCTCAACATCGAGATATTATCGAAAAATTACAATTTAGGTGAAGTTGTGGTATATGGCGCATCTCGAAGAGCCGAAAAGATAATGTATTCGCCATCTGCAGTATCTGTGGTTTTCAGCGAGGAATTGGAAAGGAAATCCCGCCAGGGACAAGTAGCTTATTCAGTTGCAGGAAATGCCGGGATAGATGTTTTGCGAAATGGAGCAAATGATTTTATTGTAAATGCACGTGGTTTCAATTCTGGATTAAATCGTAGAGTTTTAGTGTTGCAAGATGGGCGCGATGTCGCGATGCCACTGCTAGGTGCATTGGAATGGAACTCTTTTTCTGTTCCGATGGAAGAATTCGAAAGCGTTGAATTTGTAAGAGGGCCATCGGCAGCACTATATGGAGCGAATGCTTATAATGGAGTATTGCTTTTGAAAAGTCAGTCACCTCGTTACAATCAAGGTGGCAAAATTTCTATTTTGGGCGGAGACTACAACACGTATAAATTTGACTTGCGTTACGCGGGAGGCTTCGATAATCTATTTTTCAAAGTAAACGCGGGGCGTTCGCATACGTTGAATTTTGCGAACCGACGCGATTCCGTGAGATTTTTAGAATATTCTGGACTGCCGTTAGAGAAGCGAGCTCTTCGTCCTGAGGATAGAAACACTTATTCGAATTATGGGGCTTTGCGTTTGGATTATTATTTTGACGATACTAAATCAATCACGGGTGAATTTGGCTACTCTCACAATGGTAATGAAGCATTTGTATTTGGACTTGGAAGAACGTTTGTTAAAGAAACAGAACGTCCATATTTTCGGTTGGTATATAACTCGGAACGAATAAATATTCATTCTCATTATATGAGTAGATTTACACCCGACACGATGTGGTTGCTTGTGCCAAATGCACCGCTATTAGATAATTCGAAAGATGTAATGTTTGATGTGCAGCACAATTTTTATTTGAGAAACAATTTACATTTTATTTGGGGTGTAACCGAACAACTTCAATACATTAGAACATACGGGACAAGCATACCTAATAATGTAGATGCCGATTTCACAGGTGTGTATTCACAGATTGAATGGCAGGCACAAGAAAATTTGAAATTTGTGGGTTCAGCAAGATACGATTATGCAAGTATTCATCCATCATATTTTTCACCAAGATTTTCAGTTGTATATTCGCCAATAGCAGGCAACCAATTTAGAGTGTCGATAAATAAAGGTTTCCAAAGACCTAATTATTCTGAATTATATCGCTTAACACCTGATGCACCAGCATTTTCAACTAAAACAAATGCACCTGTCAACTTCAAAAATATTGAGAAGATAATTGCAGATAGTATAGCAATATTGAGTGGGTCGCGTCCAGAAATAAACTTAAATTTAAGTCCAACACGTGCGTTTGCAGTTGGGAACGACAAACTCGAAGTAGAGAAAATCACTTCGTTTGAATTTGGATATAAAAATACAATTTCGGATAATTTCTATGTCTCAGTAGATTTATTTTATAATAGACTTACAGATTTTATTACAAATTTTCTGCCTGGGGTCAATCCAAATATTCAAAAATGGGTACCTCAATTACCAGATAGTTTAAGTCAGTATGCTGAATTAGTAAAAAATATTATATATTCTGAGCTTTCTGCAAGAGATAGAGCAAGATTATCAATATTCAATGGTCAGCCTACGTTTATTGTATCCAACACAAATATAGGCAAAGTTGATGAATATGGTGTAGAAATAACTGCATTTTACAAAATAACCAATAATTTAAGTGCAAAGATTGATTACAGTTACTTTGGGTATGACGTAGTTGAAAATAAATCAGCCCAGCCTTTGCTACCGAATACAGCACCACATAAAGCAAATCTATCTTTAAATTACATCCAACCGAATTCATATGATGTAACATTGGATGTATATTATTCTCACAAATTCGATTGGCTTGCAGGGACGTTTCAGGGTAAAGTGCCAAGCTACACAATTTTGAATTTGAATGCTGGATATGAATTAACAAACAATTTAAGTCTTGGTATAAACGTTTATAATTTGTTAAACAAAAAGCATTATCAAATATTTGGCGGAACTTTCATACCGCGAATAGCAACAGCAAAGATTAATTATAAGTTTTGATGAAAAAAAAAGTAGTTTATATTTGCAGAGAGTGTAGTTATAAATCGCCGCGATGGCTTGGCAAATGCCCTAATTGCAATGCTTGGAATTCATTCGATGAAACAATAGACGATGCCGGTGTCCGCAAAGGTAGCACCGGCAAGTCTATTAATTTGGCGTCTGTTGTGAAATTAAGTGAAATTTCAACAGATAAGCAATATCGCATACACACAACTATTAAAGAACTTGATAGAGTGCTGGGTGGAGGAATAGTTCCGGGCTCAATTGTGCTTGTAGGTGGCGACCCCGGAATAGGCAAAAGCACACTTATGTTGCAAATGTGTTTTGGCATAGCAGGACAAAATCCGCTTTATATAACAGGAGAAGAATCATTGCAACAAATTAAATATAGAGCTCTGCGAATTAAAGATATTTATGAAGAATTAGCTATTCTTGCAGAAACGAATTTAGAAACAATTGTTAATGCGATTAAATTATCTGATACGAATGTTATCGTTATTGATTCGATTCAGTCTATATTTTCAGAATTGATAGATGCGACGCCAGGTTCGATTACTCAGGTAAGGGAATGTGCAGCTCATTTGCAACAAGTTGCCAAAAAATACAACAAAGCGATTTTATTAATTGGACACGTAAATAAAGATGGTGCCATTGCAGGGCCGAAAATATTGGAACATCTTGTAGATACAGTAATTCAGTTCGAGGGTGAAAAAACATATTCGTACAGGATTTTGCGAGCATTAAAAAATCGCTATGGTTCTACAAATGAAATTGGCATTTTTGAGATGAGCGAAAATGGGCTAATAGAGGTAAGCAATCCGTCGGAAGTATTTCTTACAGGACGAAATGACCTCGCATCTGGGATAACAATTGCCTCGATAATGGAAGGGAGTCGTCCTATTTTGCTTGAAGTGCAGTCGCTTGTAACACCTACAAGCTACGGTATGCCACAGCGTGTATTAAATGGGTTTGATAATCGCCGATTGCAAATGATACTTGCAGTACTGGAAAAAAGATTAGGTATTCCATTCAGCCATAATGATGTGTTTGTCAATATTGCGGGTGGAGTATATTTAAATGATGCGTCAGCTGATTTAGCTGTGGCAATTGCACTGGTAAGTTCGTTCAAAGACATTGCAATAGATACAAAAACAGTGTTTATTGGTGAAATTGGTCTGACAGGAGAGGTTCGTTCAGTTACTTCGATTGAACAAAGAATAGCCGAAGCTGATAAGCTTGGTTTTGAAAGAGTATTTTTTCCTATGGGAAGCACAAGCAAAATTTTGAGGAAATTTTCTGTTAAGTTAGAGCCAATAGAAAGAATTTCTGCATTGTTTCATCATCTTTTCTAAAAACAAAATCATATTTTTCTACTTTGTTCGTTTATCTTTTTTTAAATTTAGTTGAATAGTATGGATAAGATAAACGAACTGAGAGCAAAAATCGATGAATTTGATAGGCAATTAATAAGTATTTTTGCCGAAAGACTGAAAACGGCAAAAGAAATATTGAGTTTAAAGGTAAATAACCAGCTTAACGCTGATGATTTCAAAAGAGAGAACGATATTATTGACAGGTTACACAAGGAATTTGGAGATAAAATTTCTAAATATACAATCGAGAGATTATACAAAACAATTTTTTCTATCTCCAAAGAAAGCTTCAAAAACGAACACCAAAATTTAACAGCAATAGAACTGCTAAAATTAAGACCTATTATTATTGCAGGACCTTGCGTAGTAGAATCGCGGGAGCAAATATTTACAATTGCTGAGGAATTGTCAGGAATTGGTGTAAAATTACTGCGTGGTGGAGCGTTCAAACCGCGAACACGCCCAAATAGTTTTCAGGGACTTGGTGACGAAGGACTGGATTATTTGCTTGATGCTGCTTGTAAATACCAGATGTATACTGTAACCGAAATTTTAGATAGTGAGCAGCTGGAAAGGAATTATGAGAAAATTGATATTATTCAAATTGGTAGCAGAAGTATGTCAAGTTATGGTTTTTTAAAGCAAGTAGGGAAGTTATCCTCGCAGGATGGGAAACCTGTAATATTAAAGAGAGGATTTGCTGCTACAATTGAAGAATTCGTCAATGCCGCTGAATATATAAGGCAGGAAGGCAATCCAAATGTAATATTATGCTTGCGTGGTATAAGGACGTTCGAACAAATTGACTCAAAACTGAGGTTCACACCTGATATTGGAACAATTATGGATTTGAAAGAGCGAACAGATATGCCGGTAATTTTCGATCCATCTCATTCGACGGGTGTTTCAAGATACGTTATTCCAATTGCAAGGGCTGCACTTGCTGCTGGTGCTGATGGGCTTATGGTGGAAACACACTATAATCCAGAAGAAGCCTTGATTGATGGTTTTCAAGCAATATTTCCCAAAGATTTAAAGGTGATAATTGATGAAACGCTTAATTGAGATATATTTTAAAAGTCAGAAATCTACTATTTTTTTCGAGCCATTCGACGATGTTGCTCAAATTTATCCAAATACAAATGTAGTGCTGCTAACAGATGAAAAAGTATATTCCCTTTATAGAAATAAATTTGAGCAGTGCAATACAGTTGTTGTTCCCGAAGGTGAAAAATGCAAAAATCTTGAAATTGTTGTTAATGTCATTAATCAATTATTAAAATACAAAGCAGATAGAGATACAGCATTAATTGGAGTTGGCGGAGGTTCCGTTTGTGATTTAGCAGGGTTTGTTGCAAGTGTATATATGAGGGGATTGCGCCACTCGTTTGTGCCAACGACGTTGTTATCGATGGTTGACGCAAGCATAGGTGGTAAAACTGCCATAAATTTTAATAAAATTAAGAATTTAGTTGGGACATTCAAGCATCCAGAATTTGTCGTTATCGACATATCTTTTTTGGATACATTAAGCGACCGAGATTATCTTTCGGGTATTGGAGAACTAATAAAAATTGCAATAATTACTGATGAAAAATTTTTTGATGTGTTGGAAAATACTGATTTAACAGATAGGAAAAATATAAATTATAATATTATGTTCGAATCATTACGGAAAAAATCTGAAATAGTAATTCGCGACGAAGAAGATAGAGGAATAAGGCATCTTCTGAACTTTGGTCATACATTCGGACACGTAATAGAACGTCAATATCAATTACCCCACGGACAGTCCGTGATTTTGGGTATGCTAATAGCAATGAAAATATCTATAGAAATGAATGAACTAAATGAAGACGTTTATAACAGAATTTATAAAACACTTGGTAAATATCTATATTACAAGCCAAAGTTAGAAATTTGTAAATTATCTCACGAAATTAGTTTAGATAAAAAAAGAAGAAAAAACACAATAGATTATATTCTGCTCAAAGAAATAGGTTTCCCCAAAATTGTTAATATGAAATTGGAAGATATTCATCAGATATGCAATAAAATAACATTGGAATTGACATAGTCAACTCCAACGTTATTATTAGGGAAAATAATAAAAAAGTTATATTTCTAACCTACTATCAAGAACTTTTACAATGCGTTCATACACTTCTTTGAAATCGCCTACACCATTGATTTTAAATGCTAGTCCCATAGAGGAATAATACTTTATCAGTGGTTTAGTCTGAGATTCGTAAACCATAAGTCTTCTGCGAATTGTTTCCTCTTTATCATCTTCTCGCTGGTATAATTCAACGTTTTCTTCCGGAAGAGGTGGATTAAACAAAAGGTGGTAAATTTTACCTGTTTTTTTGTCAACACGGCGAAGACTAATTCTCTGAATAATTTCCTCGTGTGGCACTTCAAGAACAAGAACGCAATTAAGTTTGAGCCCCATTTTAGACATCATCCCGTCAAGCGCTTCGGCTTGTGGAATAGTTCTTGGAAAACCATCAAGCAAAAAGCCTTTGATATAGTCAGTTTTTTTGAGCTCACTTGCAATAATATCTATCATAATTTTATCTGGAACAAGTTCACCTTTGTTCATATATTCAGCAGCAATTTTGCCAAGATCAGTTTGGTCTTTAACATTTTTCCGCAAAATATCACCCGTGGAAATTTGCTTAATTCCGTAGTCTTTGCAAATATTCTGCGATTGCGTTCCTTTTCCAGAACCAGGAGGCCCTAAAAAAATTAATCTCATAAAATGTTCCTATTTTGAAGATATAAACAATGAACAGTATTGTTACTAATTTAATTAAAAATTTAAATATTCAAAATATATTTTTAACTTTTATTCAGAACTAAATTAATATCTTGCAAAAGTTTATCGAATTTATAGAGAACCACGCCATTTTCGTTCATTTCGATTTCACCGCGATAATCGATAAGCATATCGTTTAATATACTCTTAGCTTCTTCTGATTCGTTTTTGTCAAGTCGAGCATCATTTAATATTTCATTTTCAGTCGCAGGTTTGTTGATTTTGAGAATAGCACGGAATAATTTTTTTCGAATAATATTTTTCTCTCGTTTTTTATTTAATGCGTAATTAACCGGAATTCTAATAAGAGGTATCAAGAAAAACAAGAGAGAGAAAGCGAACGGGAATACACCTAAAGATATAAGAATAGCAATACTATCAATATGGGCGTTTAATACTGCAAAAGAAACGAATAAATTAAATAAGTTCATAAAGAATATAGCGATATTTTTTCCCGTGGTATTTCCATTGAGGACATATGGTTCTTCGATTTCATCAAAATAGTAAATAATTTTTCCTTCAAGAAGTTCTTTGCTAACTTTTTGTAAGTTAGGGAATTCAGCATAGACTGAACCATCGCTATTGATATACAAATCGCCTTTGAATTTCCCGACATATTCAGCTAATTTGCTTTCAGCCAAATCCATAGAAACGCCCGACAAAAGCGATATAGAACCAGCTGTAAGTCTGCCATTTGAAACTTTTTGCAAATATGCCATTACTTCGCGAGCATCTGATAAGTCGTCGGTTTTAACACGTTCAGGACCAAAAACGAAGTCGTAAACTGAATTTATAAAACTTTTTTTAGGTTCTCTTCTCTGGCTCCTGTAGTATAACCCCGAGCTATCTTCATAATAGCCAGCCATTTCACTTGTAATATAAGAAATTTGCATACCACGGATAATAGCATATATTATGTCAACAATAAATCCAAGGTTAATGTTGCTACGACGATCTCTATCGCCCGAGGAAGCAGCCACCATTGCAGCTAAGACAAGCAATGCAAAAATGATTGTATAGACAATCAGAATAACACCAATAGAAATTTTATAGATTTTCTTGAAAATTTGGTAGGATTTATCAGCAATAACAGCTAAAACTTCTTTGAAAGTTTTTTTACCACGTTTGACAAGGGGGTAGGTAAAAACGAACTCGACCGAACCTGTTTGCAAATCTGCCTGAATTTTGGACTCATAGATTTCGAGCAATCGTTTAAGAGTATCGTTTATATCATCAATGGAATAGCCTGTTTCTAAAGCAATTTCGTAGGGATTAATTTTGCCTTTCTTCTGTTTGATAATTTCTGTAATTCGATTTACTAATTGGCTTTCTGAAATTTCATTTTTTTTCACAATTATCCTCAAAACTCTTTAAAAAGTATGTTTTTGCAAGTGTTTTTAACGCACAAATAGCGTTTTTATTTAACTATCGAGATTAAAATGTTGGCTCAAATCAAAAGAATAGTTAAAATGCTACATTCTACTTCTTAAAGCACTACGCGTAAGCCCCAGAAATTCAGCAGTTTTTGTTTTGTTGCCTCTAAATTTTTTTAGTGTTCGGCGAACGATTTCACGTTCGAGTTCTTCAAGATTAAGCCCATCTTCTGGAAGCTGGAAATCTGCGGTTGGGGTGAGCACAAATGAAGAATTTAAATAGTAGTTCTCATCAAGAAAACTTAAATGACGAACTGTAAGTTCAGTATCGTTATTATGAAGAACTGCTCTATCGATAGCATTGGCAAGTTCGCGCACATTGCCTTCCCATTCATAATTGAGCAGCAAATCAATTGCAGCGGGTGAAATTTTTTGAAAATGTTTACTGCGTTTGAGAGAAAATTCTTCTAAAAACATTTTAGCTAATGGTATGATTGCTTCTTTTTGCTGATTTAGAGGTTTGAGTTGAATATAACCAACTTTAATTCTATGATAAAGGTCAGCTCGGAATTTTCCTTGACTGACCAATTCATCTAAATTACGGTTTGTTGCACAGATAATGCGAACATCAATACTTATAGGCTTTTGCCCACCAATACGATAAATTTCACGTTCTTGAATAGAGCGAAGAAGCTTAGGTTGCATTTCGAGTGGCATTTCGCCAATTTCGTCCAAAAATAGAGTACCTCCGTTGGCTAATTCAAATTTGCCAGCAAGACCAGAGGAGCGAGCACCAGTGAAAGCACCTCCAACATATCCAAAAAGCTCACTTTCGAACAAATTTTGGGAAATCGCAGAGCAATTAATCGTAACAAGCGGCTTTGTATTGTCTATACCATGAATGAGGTTAGCGATAATTTCCTTTCCAGTTCCACTTTCACCTTCGATAAGCACATTAACGCTTCTATCTTCATGATAGATGTTAGCAAATTTGATTGCTTGTCTGAAACTTTCAGAGAAAACACCTATTTTCCCGATTTTTGGGACGTAAATAAAATTGCCAATTTGGTTGCTATTATTTTCAATTTTATCTGATTGATTTTCATTATTATTGCCAAACAGTTTACCAATTATTTCGTTTAATTGAGATATATCAACAGGTTTAATGAGATAATCGGTTGCGTGGTATTTAAGTGCGTCTATAGCAGTTTTAACATCGGCGAAAGCAGTCATAAGAATAAACGGACAGTTTTTCCCTTTCTCTGATTGACGAACATTTTTGAGCAGTTCAATACCGTTCATTTTAGGCATTTTAATATCGGCGAGGATTAAATCGAATTTACCATCGTTGAAAGCACGAAGAGCCTCTTCCCCATTTGGAAAAGCCTCGACTTCGAACTGCATAATTCCTTTTAGGAAATCTTTCATTACTTCACGGCTATCTTCGTCATCATCAACAAGAAGAACGCTGATTGAATTCATCTTGCCAAACTCAATTGATTTGACAAATTCGATTTGTAAAATAATAAAATTATTTTAACTTTGAATAATTTTTCAGTAAAATTTTGAATTATTTATAGGTGAAAAATGAAATATTTAAAAAGTTTTTTGTTAGTCATAATAACCATTTTAATTACTTCGTGCGAGAAAAAGATGGGACCCCAGCCAGAACTATCCGAACAAGCAAAAAAGATAAAGCAATTGAGCGAGCAGTTTGCAAAAATTGAGATAACAGCAGATGTTTCTCATTTGTCGCAAAGAGAACAGGCATTGCTTGAAAAGTTAATTGAGGCAGGCAAATTATGTGATGCAATTTTCTGGAAGCAATCTTCACACGATGCAATAGCAGTAAGAGATTCTTTAATCAAGCTCAACACAGAAGAGGCAAAGATTTATCTTGAATATGTAAATATAAACTATGGGCCATATGATGTGTTGAATGAAAACGTACGTTTTGTGGGTATAGGACCTGAGAAAAGACCACCTTGTGGCGGTTTCTATCCAGAAGATATGACAAAAGAGGAATTTGAGAACCATATAAAAAATAATCCACAAGATAAGGAAGCTTTTGAAAGCCAATATAATGTAATAGTTAGAGAAAACGGTGGATTAAAGGCAATCCCATATCATCAATATTATCCAGAGACTGAAAAATTAGCAAAGCTTCTTGAAGAAGCTGCAGAATTAGCGGACAATGCTACTTTGAAGAATTATTTACTTTTGAGAGCGAAAGCAATTCGCACAGATGATTATTATGAAAGCGATATGGCTTGGATGGATATTGAAAACAGCAATATCGACGTTATTATTGGTCCAATTGAGAATTATCAAGATGCACTCTATAATTATAAAACTGCATATGAAGCAGTGGTAATGGTCAAAGACATTGAAGCTTCGAAAGAACTTGAAATGTTCCAGAAGCATATACCAGACTTTCAGAACAACCTGCCTTACGACAAAAAGTATATTGAACCAGTAAAAACTGAAAAGGAAATTTTGCAGATTGTAAATGTAGTGTATTTTGGTGGCGATTGCCAAAAAGGGACAAAAACTATTGCAGCAGCATTGCCAAACGATCCGAGGGTACACGAGACAAAGGGCGGCAAAAAGTCGATGTTCAAAAATATGATGGAAGCAAAATTCAAGACAATAGTAGTGCCAATTGCTAATGAAATTATTTCACCAGAATTCAGAAAATATGTTGATAGCAAGGCATTTACAAGCTTTGTTACTTTACACGAAGTTTCACACACATTAGGGCGTGGTTTTGTGTATGGAAGTAAAGAATTAACTGTTCGCAAAGCATTAAAAGAGAGATATTCTGCGATAGAAGAAACTAAAGCAGATATTTTGAGTATGTATAATCACCAAACATTGCTGAAGCTTGGGAAATTAGATAACGAGTACATAAGGAAAGCAATAGTTACTTATATTGCAGGTTTATACCGTTCATTGCGTTTCGGGACGAACTCTGCTCACGGGCAAGCAAACTTAATTCAGTTGAATTATTTACGAGAAAAAGGTGCAATTGTGAGAAATCAAGATGGCACATTTAGCTACGACGAGCAAAAGTTTTTCGATGGAGTTGCGGGACTTGCTAACTTGATATTAACAACACAAGCACAAGGTGATTACAATAAAGCAGGTGAAATAATTGAAAAATATGGCAAGGTAAATGATGAAATACGTTCAACTGTTGAAAGATTGAAAGACATTCCAAGAGACATAAATACAACATATAAATTTTAATTATTAGATATTATTGATTTTATTGAGGTTTGATATGGGAAATTTCAAGATTGAAAAAGCAACAACGACAAGAATTAACAATGTAGACTGGGATAATTTAGGTTTTGGAGTATTTTTTTCTGACCATATTTTTGTTTCGGACTATGAGGATGGGAAATGGGACGAGGGAAAGATTATTCCATATGGGCCTATGCCAATAGAACCAGCTATGTGCACATTGCATTATGGTCAGTCAATTTTCGAAGGCTTGAAAGCATTTCGAGATGTAAAAGGTGGTATAAATATATTTCGTCCAGACAAAAATGCAGCTCGTTTAAATCACTCGGGTTCAAGGGTTTGCATTCCACCATTCGATGAAAAGACATTTGTAGAAGCAATTAAAGAGCTTGTAAAAATTGATATTAACTGGGTGCCCCAAAAACGTGGTCAATCGTTGTATATTAGGCCAGTAGAGTTTGGAACTGGGAACTTTTTAGGTGTGCATGCATCTTCTACATATCGTTTAATAATTATGACATCACCAGTTGCATCATATTATCCGGAAGGGCTAAATCCTGTTAAAATACTTGTATCGAGCGAGTATGTGCGTGCTGTTCGCGGTGGATTAGGTTCAGCAAAGACAGCTGCAAATTATGCAGCATCAATATTAGCAGGAACACTTGCCAAGAAGAATGGATTTTCACAAGTATTGTGGCTTGATGGAGTTACACGTCATTTTATTGATGAAGTTGGTGCAATGAATATTATGTTTGTAATAAACGATGAATTAATAACGCCATCATTAGAACAAGGAACAATTTTAGCAGGTGTAACTCGCGATAGCGTATTGACTCTTGCACGTGAATGGGGAATGAAAGTGTCTGAACGTCAAATTACTATCGATGAATTAATAGAAGCATACGAAACAGGCAAGCTTCAAGAAGTATTTGGAACTGGCACTGCTGCTGTAATTTCTCCTGTTGGACTTATTCAATACAATGATAAGTCAATGATAATAAATAATATGGAAATTGGTCCGATAGCTCAAAAGATGTATGATACAATAACTGGTATTCAATACGGTGAGTTGGAAGATGTTCATGGCTGGAATGTGCATATTGATATTGATTAATGGTTAGATAATTTCAACAACCCCCCTGATATTTCAATAATATCAGGGGGTTTTTCATATTGATAGCAACTAACCGTGTCTAACATTAATAATATCACCATCCTGAACGATATATTCCTTACCTTCGAGGCGGAATAAGCCTTTTTCCTTACATTTAGCAAATGAACCTTCGCGAATAAAGTCTTCGTAGCTAACAACTTCGGCACGAATAAACTTATTGTAGAAATCAGTATGAATTACTCCAGCAGCTTCTTGAGCAGTATAACCTTTTTTAATTGTCCAAGCTCGGCATTCGTCCTCACCAACAGTGAAGAAACTTTGCAGTCCAAGTAATTCATAAGCGTTACGAATCATTTTTTCTAATGGGGATTCAGTAAGTCCGTATTCTTCCATAAAAATTGCTCTTTCATCGTCGGATAAAGAGGACAGTTCAAGTTCAATTTTCGCAAAAAATGGTTCAATACGAATTTTATTTCCTTTGAATGTATTACGAATCTTCGAAATAATACTGTCGGAATTTTTAATTTCATTTTCGGAAAAATTAACTGCAATCATAAGAGGTTTAGCAGTAAGAGGCTGGTAGTTTTTGATATATTTTAAATCATCATCGGTAAGTTCAATTTCTCTCAGAGGCAAACCACTTTCCAAAGTAGAATGCCATTTTTTCATTATTTCAAGTTCTTTTTTTACTTCATCTTTATTTTTTTGTTTCATCATATCTTTTTCGAGTTTTTCAAATCTGGATTCAAGAAATGCCATATCGTTTAGGAAAAATTCATCTTCGATCAGGCGAATATCGCGCTCGACGTCTATGCTCAAATTTGGATGAGGCACAGCAGGGTCGTCGAAGGCACGCACAACGTGTAGAAAAGCATCATTTGTTCGAACTTTTGAGATGAACTGGCTATTAAACATAGAGCTGGTTTTATCAGTTTTCTGCACACCTACAAGGTCGACAAATTCAATTGTAGCATTTACTTTCTTTTTGGGATTGAAAATTGAGGTAAGTTTATCGAGACGACTATCGGGCACTTTTACAATTGCTTGATTTGTTTCTTTTCTGAATGAGAACTGATCAATTTGCGTTTGGGTAATAGTTTGAAATAGAGTGGTTTTTCCTGAATAGGGCAATCCAATAATTCCAATTTGCATTTTTTCACCGAGACTATAAATAAATGCAAAATTAATGAATTTAGAAATAGCATCTAAAAAATTAATTCTATTAGAAACAAATTTCATAATTTATACGTATAAAAGAACAACGAATTAACATTTTTGGAGTATTTATGTCTCAAACACAATTACCAAATCAAGGGAATTATCCGTATCCGCCATATTATGGGCGTCAAAAACGTCGTTCAAATTGGTGGATTGTTCTACTTGTAATAGGTATAATATTAGTAGTTGGCTTTGGAATTTTCGCAACTATTGTTGGGGTGATAGGATCGGCATTCGAAAAAGAACAAGTTGAAGTAAAAGACAATAGCGTTCTTGTAATTCGGCTTAGTAATAATCCAGAATATACACCAAGCGACCCATTTTCCTTGTTTTCAGGTATCAAGCAACAAATTGATTTTATTGAATTACTTACGTCAGTTCGAAGAGCAAAAGATGACTCTAAAATTAAAGGAATATTATATTTAGTCAAAGGTGAAAGTGGGTTATCGGGTGCAAAAGCAGAGGAGTTTCAGAAAATCTTAGAAGAATTTAAATCAAGTGGAAAATTTATCTATTCATACATAGAAACAGGAACAGAAAGAAATTACTATAATGCCTTGCCATCAGACAAAATATTTATGTTACGCGAGGGTTTGCTCGAAATGAACGGATTTGGTGCAACATCCCTGTTTTTTAAGAACGCACTGGATAAAATTGGAGTTGATGTGTATGTGCAGCAATACGAAGATTTTAAGTCGGCTGGTGAAAACTTAAGCCGCACAAAATTTAGCGACTCTGCACGTTATCAATTAAGAGTATTACTTGACCAGATTAATGATAATTTTATCAACGAGGTGGTAAAGTATAGGAAAATAAGTAAAGAAAAAGTGTTGGAAGCTCTGAAAAATGGCCTTTATACTGCTGATGAGTTGCAAAAATACGGATTTATTGATGAAATAGCATTCGAAGAAGAAGTAAAAAACATTATCAAGAAAAAAGTGTTTGGAGAGAAGAGCAAGGATAAAAAATTAAATTTGATAAACATTAATAGGTATGCAGCAAGCGAAGAGAATGTCCCGAAAGAAAAAATGGCAGATATAAACAAACAAATTGCAATTATTTATGCAGTTGGTGCAATTAATCATCAGCCGGAAGAAGGGTGGAGCAATGAAGCGAGTGTACGTTCGAGCGAATTTATTAACTACTTGAAAAAAGCTCGTGAGAATAAAAAAGTGAAGGCGATAATTATTAGAATTGATAGCCCGGGAGGTTCGGTAATAGCATCGGATGAGATATATAATGAAATTATAAAAACAAGAAAAATTAAACCAGTATATGCTTCAATGGGAAATGTTGCGGCATCGGGCGGATATTATATAGCAATGGCTTGCGATACAATTTTTGCTCAACCTCAAACAATTACAGGTTCGGTTGGGGTGATATTCTTGCTTACAAACTTTAACAAGCTTGTTGGGAAACTGGATATTTCAGTGGATACAATTTCAACATCGCCAGCATCGAATTTTCTTTCTCCATTTTTACCGATGAGTAACCAAGATAAATTACAATTAGAAAGTCTTTCGAGAAATG
Organism: Eximiradius sp.; assembly: GCA_937127445.1. Lineage (GTDB taxonomy): Bacteria > Bacteroidota > Ignavibacteria > Kapaibacteriales > UBA2268 > JAKIZO01. The sequence continues at coordinate 55,260 of CAKZLY010000007.1, forward strand.
TATATTACAGATTTGTTTCGAAAGCAGCAGAAAGACGCAACAAATCATTCGATGAAATGCGTAGTTTAGCCAAAGGCAGAGTATGGAGTGGAAAAGATGCTCTCGAAAAAGGGCTTGTTGACATAGAAGGCGGTTTACTTGAAGCTATTGACTTTGCTAAAAAACGAATAGGAGTTGAAGCAAATAAAAAAGTATTGCTCGACATTTATCCTCGTCCACAGGACGAACTCTCATCAATACTTAAATTATTTGGTATTGAAAAGCAAGAAGATCAAACCGTAAATTTAAAATCACTATCTCGTGAATTGAAAATCTCATATCAAGATTTAATTTCAATGTGGACAATATTACCAGAACAGCTAAGAAAGGAATTAATTTATAATTATCAATTAATAGAAATGTCGAAGAATGAAAAAGTGTTGATGGCAATGCCTGAAAAATTCGAAATAAAGTAAGTAACAAATTAGATTAAAGGGCTGCCTTACAACTAAGGTAGCTTTTTTATTTTATAATAAAGATCAATTTTATAACAATGCGAATATTTCCAGAAGAAATACCAATCGATTGTGAAAATGTTCTTTTTTTCTTAACATTTTTTAATTAATTTTAACAAACAAAGTTTCTATTACTCATTATTAAAGGTGTATTATGAAATTATTCAAAAACTTAATTACAATTTTTGCATTGTTTTTAATTGGAGTTTTAAATTCCTCAAAGGCTGAGCAGGGAATTTTTTTCCAAGAAGATTTTGCAAATGGGATAGGCAACTGGAAAACAGTAGATGTTGATGGGAAAACAGTACATTCAGAAATGCTCCAAGCATTAAATAGCATTGGCATAACTTTACAAAATAACAAAATGTCCTGGGTAGTTGGAAAAGTATCAAGCAATCCAGATCAATATATGGCATTGAGCACTTCATACTATAATCCAGCTGGACGAGCAGATGATTGGCTCATTTCGCCTAAAATTACAATTGGAGAAAATGCTTATCTTGAATGGAGCGCAATTGCTTTTAACTCTTCTTATCCAGATGGTTATGAAGTATATATTTCAACAACAGATAATGAGATTTCAAGTTTTACAACAAAAATCTTTTCAATTCAAGCAGAGCCGAATGGTTCTTTAAATAGACGCTTTGTGAATTTATCCAAATTGGGTTACCAAAATCAAGACATCTACATTGCTTTCCGCAACAATTCGAATGATAAGTATCTGCTTGGCTTAGACGACATTATTGTATGGCAACCTTTTGCATACGACCTTTCGGCAGTGTTGATCGACTTGAAGAAATACGTTAAAGTGCCAGAAAATGGTATTTCTATACCGTTCTACGTAGGTTCAGTGGGAGTTGATAGTATTTATTCATTTGTAGCAAATTTCCAGCCAGATGGCGAAGAAGTAGTTTCCGTTACAATGAACCTGAGTAAATCAATTCCTTACTACTCATATCAAAGGTTCATTCTTCCTTTCCAATGGGTACCATCAAAATTAGGTTATAGAACTATAAAATTGTGGGTGTCGAATATTAATGGGAACAGTAAAAATGATGTAAATCCAGCGAATGATACCACAACAATTGATGTTTATGTTTGGAACAATACAATAGCAAGTAATATTTTCCCATTATTCGAGGAATTTACAAGCTCTACTTGCGCACCTTGTGCAAGCGTTAATAAGTATCTAAATCCTTTGCTTGCACAGTTTGAAGACAAAGTGGCAATTGTAAAATATCAGATGAATTGGCCCGGAAATGGCGACCCGTACTATACGGCCGAAGGTGGCGTTCGCCGCACATATTATGGAGTAAATGGAGTACCTTCTGCATTTGCTAACGGAGAACCATATTCCTTTACTCAGGAAAATTTATCAGCAGTAGGTATGAACAACTTGATTGAGCAGCCTGGATTCTTTGAAATTATTAACCCAGAATACAAAGTTGATGGAAGAACTGTTACAGTAGAAGCGGATATTAAGCCATTGCAACCATTTGTTGGTTCGAATATCGTTGCACATATTGCAGTTATTGAAATGAAAACTTATAACAACAGAGCTACAAACGGAGAAACTGAATTCCATTATGTAATGAAAAAGATGTTACCAAATGCAAGCGGAACAGCTATAACTCAGCTAAATAAAGATGCTATTCAGAAATTGTATTATACTTATGAATTTCCATCAAATTCAACAGTAGAAGAATATGAAGATTTGGCCGTTGTTCTTTGGGTGCAAGATGTGAATTCGAAACGCGTATATCAATCAGCCTGGGCAGTAAAGAAAACAATTCTTGATGTTCCTTATGAAAATGATGGCTGTGGGATAGTTTCGATTTATCCAAATCCAGCGAATGAATTTGCAACAGTGAAATTTGCTGTTAAGAACGAAAAATCAATTTCTTATGAATTATATACACTTGATGGTAAATTGCTCAATGCAGTTGAATTAGGTTTATTGCACAATGGATATTTCAACGAAAGGATTAATACTTCGAACTTATCACATGGTCAGTATATTTTAAAATTTAAAATTGGTGATCGTGTATATACAGATAAAATTATCGTGAAGAGATAGTTTTATTAAGATAGAAATAAAGAAGGGGCTTAGATAAAGCCCCTTCTTTATAATAAGAGTGAGATGTTATTTTTCAATTTTAATTCTTGCATCAACGGCAATAAGTGCTTTTGGAGAACCAAGCAATGGATTTATATCCATTTCGGAAATTTCAGGTGCTACTTGAAGTAAAGCAGAAACACGTTGTATGTAGTTCGCAAATAGATATTCGTTTATCCCTTCTTTTCCACGAATGCCTTGAATTAATCTATAGGAACGCAGAGAGTGTATCATAGAAAGAGCCTCTTCTTCTGCAATAGGCGTCAACCCATAAGAAAAATCTTTAAGCACCTCGATAAAAATTCCACCGATACCGCAAAGCACAAGGTGACCAAATTTATCTTCTTTCTTTGCACCTATAAAAATTTCAGTCCCAGAAACCATTTGTTGAATTAGTACTGCTTTTGCTTCACCAATTTTCATTAATTTTTCGAATGCAACAGACAATTCATTTTCGCTTTTAATTCCAACAATTACTCCGCCCACATCTGATTTATGAACCGGTCCGACTACTTTTACAACAAGTGGATAACCAATTTGGTTCGCAAATTTAATAATATCAGACAAATTATTTGAAGAGAATTCCATAGGGTGAGTTATGCCAATAGCATCTAATATTTTTGTTACTTTTTCGGGTTCGAGATAGCCATTCCCAGAATTATTTATTATACTGCGAATTGTGTTTTTGTCGACATCTGAGAAATAATTAGCTGATATAGGTTTTGCTGTATGATAGATTTTAGCTAAAGCGTTACCGGCAGAAACTTCATCAACAAAGATGCAATTTCCTTTTTCAATGAATCTATCAGCTGCTTCTTTGGCTAACACAACAGATGGCAGAACGGGAAAAATAGGTTTTCTGTTAGTACGAATTTTTTCGTGAAGTACTTCATAAACGGGATATGAGTCAAACATACCGGTTGTGCCGAAGATAACAACAGAAGCATCAATATTATTGAAATGATTATCGCAATAGTCGAGTATAATACCGAGCTGCTCAGCAGTGCCGGTAGCAAGGAAGTCAATAGGATTTGCAACAGAAGAGCCTGGAAAGAGTTTGGACATTAGTTCATCAGCTTTTTCGCCAGCAATGTGTGGCACCTGCATATTATTTTTGTCGAGAGTATCGGTAAGCATTACTCCTGGACCTCCAGCGTGCGTAATTACAGCAATTCGGTTGCCCAAAAGAGGTTTTTGTTGAAGTGCAATTGCTACGTCAACAAGTTCGCTGCGGCTGTGGCAGCGGATAATTCCAGCTTTGCGGAAAAGTGCATCGACTGGTAAATCAGAACCGGCGAGAGCTCCAGTATGGGAGGACACTGCACGAGAGCCTGCTTCTGTTGTTCCTGCTTTTATAGCAGCAATACGGCAACCTTTTTCAATAAGTGAACGCGAATGCTTTAAAAAGAGTTCAGGATTATTAATTTTTTCAAGATACATAATTTTGACTTTGGAACTTGTCGAAGCATCGAATGTTTCGTCCCAGTGGCGCAGGACATCTTCTACACCTGTTTGAGCACTATTGCCGACTGAATAGACACTCGCAAAAGTTAAGCCTCTTGGTATAGCAAGTTCAAGAATAAAGCAAGCAGTTGCACCTGACCCGGAAACGAAATCCACACCTTTTGGTTCAAGTTTCGGAAGTGGGCCGGCAAACACACCCTGATATGTAGGCGTCAGAACACCGATGCAGTTTGGACCGATAAGAGTACCTTGATGTTGATTAATAACTTCGACAATTTCTTGCTCAAGTTTTTTACCTTCTTCTCCGACCTCACTAAACCCAGCCGATAAAATAATAAAACCTTTTGTTCCTCTCCGTTCTGCAAGAATGCGGATAGTATCCGGACAAAACTTAGCAGCAATAGCCAGAATAGCGAGTTCAACATCTGGTAGTTCTTCGGTGGATTTGTAGCATTTCAAGTTCTGAACTTGTTCTTCTTTTGGATTTACTGCATAGAGAGCACCTTCGAATTTTCCGTCAATAATATTTTTTAATATTCTACCGCCGGGCTTACTAATATCGTTTGAAGCACCAATAATCGCAATACTTTTGGGAGCAAAAATTTCTCGAACCATTTTTTTCTCTCATAAAACAACAAATAAGTTCAATAAAATTACTAATTTTTTCATAAAATTGCAGAATTGAATTAATTAAAGGAGAAAAAATGTTTTCAACAGTCAAAAGATTGCACTTTGTCGGAATTGGTGGAATTGGGATGAGCGGAATTGCTGAAATATTATTAAACGAAGGATTCGATGTGAGTGGTTCGGATATTGCGAAATCAGAGAACACCGAATATTTAGAAAAGTTAGGGATAAAAATATATATTGGACATAATGAAAATAATATCGAGGGAGCTGAGGTAGTTGTTTATTCGAGTGCAGTACATCCCAGTGAAAACCCAGAAACTATTGCAGCAACACAAAAAAATATTCCTTTATTAAGACGTGCAGAAATGTTGGCAGAAGTATCACGATTAAAGTATAATATTGCTATTTCTGGGACGCACGGCAAAACAACCACGACTTCTATGATTGGGCTTATTCTCATAAAAGGTGGATTAGAGCCAACTGTAATAGTTGGCGGTAGGCTACGTGATTTTGGCGGAACGAACGCAAGATTGGGCAAAGGAGAATGGACAGTGGTCGAAGCAGATGAATTTGACCGTTCATTTTTGCAACTTTTTCCTACAATAGCAGTGATAAATAATATTGAGGCGGAACATCTTGATATTTACAGAGATATGAACGATTTAACTGAAACATTTGCTCAATTTGCGAACAAAGTACCTTTTTACGGATTTATTGCACTTGGAATTGATGATCCAGGAGTTAAATCAATATACTCGAAAGTGAACAAAAAGATTAGGACTTTTGGATTTTCAAGGAACTGTGATATTAGAGCAGAAAGAATTACTTACGAAAACAGGCAAATCAAAGCAATTATAGTCGAAGACAACAAAGAATTAGGCGAAGTCATAATAAATGTACCGGGCGAGCATAACTTAAAAAATGCCTTGGCTGCAATTACAGTTGCGCGCGGACTAAATATAGAATTTGAAATAATTAACGCTGCTTTGCAAGAATTCAAGGGGGTTTTTCGTAGGTTTGATATTAGAGGCGAAAAGAATGGTGTATTATACGTAGATGATTATGCCCATCACCCAACGGAAGTGAGAGCAGTTCTGAAAGCAGCACGAAACAGCTGGAATAGAAGAATAGTTGCGGCATTTCAGCCACATACATATACAAGGACTATGCATCTTCACGAGCAATTTGCTGCTTCTTTTGATGATGCTGATGTAATTATTATTACAGATGTTTATCCTGCGCGTGAACAGCCAATTGAGGGCATAACCGGGAAGTTGATTGCCGATGGAGCAATGAAATATGGGCACAAAAATGTTTTATATATTCCAACCTTAGATGAATTAAAAAAACAACTGCCACAGATATTAAAAGAAGGAGATGTATTTATTACAATCGGGGCAGGAAATATTTGCAATCTAAGCCAGATTTAGAGACGTATAAACAACAAAAGCTAAATTAAACGAAGGAATTTTCCTGCGAAACAGCTTTATTAAGTAATTTTAAATATTTACTACTGCTAATTTCAATTGCACCGAGTTGAGATGTAAAATGATTTATATATTGAGAATCAATAAAATGATAATGACGACTTTTAAGATGATTTACAAGAAAACAAAAAGCAGCTTTCGAAGCATTGCTTACTTTATTAAACATTGATTCGCCAAAGAAAGCAGAACCAATGGACACACCATAAAGCCCACCGCAGATTTCATTTTTAAGCCAAACTTCCACAGAATGAGCATAGCCAAGACGGTGAAGTTCAAAGTAAGCTTCAATAATTTCGTCGGAAATCCAAGTGTCTTCTCTATTGGAGCATTGCTCAATGACAAATTCAAAATTTGAATTAATAGTAAACTGAAAATTACTATTTCTAATACTTTTAATAATTTTACGTGGTATCTGATAATTATCCAATAAAAATACGGCTCGCATTTCCGGAAAGTGCCAATAAACGGGACCATAACGAGATTGAGCCATCGGGAAATAGCCGGAGCAATACGCTTTAATTAATATCTCGGGTAAAAGCAGACCTAACATTTTATTTTATGCAAATAATACGATAAAATGGTATCCCAATGCGTCTACAAAAATCTTCTTTATTTGTAATAGGATAGTCCCATCCTTCATCGTTTTCAATTATTTGGATATCGAACAAATTGAATTCTTTTAATATTTCTAAATGATAAGCGTGGACTTCGGGTACATCTGTTGCAAGCAGAAGTTTACCCTGTTTTTTTAAAATTCTATGAATTTCGCAAACAAAATCAAGGTTGAAGGCACGTCGTTTAATATGCTTTTTTTTGGGCCAAGGATCTGGAAATAAATAGAAGACTTCCTCGACACTATCATCTTCGATAAAAGGCAATCCATTAACAACAGAATAGCGAATAATAGAGACATTATGCAGACTTTCGCTTTTTATTACATTTTGCAACCATTCAACAGGCAAAGGACGGACTTCAATCCCCAAAATATTTTTATTTGGGAAACGGAATGACATATCTAATAAGAATTTGCCACGCCCACAGCCAATATCGAGCAAATCAGGTGGTTGCAAATTTGCAAAGTGAGCAGACCATTCAATTTTATCAATCAAGGGAGGGTAGCCCTTTGGAATAATTTGCAATTCGCTTGCAGGAAGATAAAAATTTGGAGAAGTGTGGTGGCGCATTCTATTTGGTAGTGGATATTTAGAGAAATCAATCATCGAGCACCTCATGATTACTGCTTTTGGACTTCCATAACCGTTCAGAATTAATCAATGTCATAGCTCGGGCAGCCCCAAATTCAATAATAGTTTCGATAGATTGCAGAGCTTTTTGAATCATTAAGTTGAGTGTGTCTGTTTCATCATCTCTGAAATTAGATAGAACATACTCCACCAGCATTCCTTTAGGAAAATCATTCCCAATTCCACAACGTAATCGGTAGAAATTTTTATCGTTAATTTCCTGAATAATCGAAGAAATCCCATTATGTCCAGCATCGCTACCACCGAATTTTAGGTGAAGTTTTCCGAGCGGGAGATTGTAATCGTCAACAATAGCGATAATTCTCTCATTTGGAATTTTGTATTTAATTTTAAGAGTTTGCACGGCTTTGCCTGAAAGGTTCATATAGGTAGTTGGCTTAGCAAGAACTACATTTTTTCTTTTATAATTTAGCTTTGCGGTGTGGGATTTTTTTTCGTCTGAAAGCGAAAGATTGTATTTTTCAATGAGGTTGTCGATGATCATCCAGCCGATATTATGTCTGCTTCTTTCATATTTAGTTCCTGGATTGCCAAGACCAACAACCAACCACTCGAAACTACTCATCAATTGCAACCTTATAAAATTTCATAACAAAGTCGAATAGTACATTGGGCATCATTTGCAGAAGATTTGTAATCAAGTAGGTTGGTAAAGGGAAATTAATTCTTGATTTGCCTGCTTCGAGTGCATTGAAAATTATTTCAGCAGCCTGATCGACATCAATCATAAATGGCATCGGGAAGCGATTTTTTGCTGTCATATCGGTGCGAACAAAGCCTGGTCGGATTGTAACAATTTTAATATTATGACGATGAAGTTCGGCACGAGCTGCTTCTAATGTTCGGGTAAGAGCAGCTTTACTACTGGAATAAGCAGCACTACCGGCAAAACCCCGCACATCAGCCAAAGAACTTGTTACAGCGATAGTTCCGCTATTATTTTTTTTCATCAAAGGGATTAAATATTCAAAAAAGTGCAAAACACCAAAAAGATTGGTGTTAAAAATATCTTTATATTTATCAGAAGAGAAATTTTCAAAGCTTTCAGAGCCGCTAATACCGGCATTGAGAATAGCTAAATCAATATTATTTAGAAAATTAAGAGCATTTTGAACAGCGATATCGACTTCAGGTTTATTGGCAACATTGCACGTGGTATAATCGAAAGTGTTCGGGTACTGTTCTTTGAGAGCGGCGAAGGTAGATGTATTTCGCGAAAGAGCAAAGACACAATGACCATTCTGCAAATATTTTTGTAGAAGTGCCCCCCCCATACCTCTTGAAGCGCCAGAAATAAGGATATTTTTCATATATTTTTCAAAAAAATTTTAAAAAAGCGTTTCACAAAAAGTAAAACGCTTTTCTTTTGGATATTTTAATTACTTACGCTTTTTGTGTCTATTCTTGCGCAAACGCTTTTTACGTTTGTGAGTAGCCATTTTATGGCGTTTTCTTTTTCTACCACAGGGCATTTTCTACTCCAAGGAAAATGAAAAAATATATTAATTTTCTGTTTGTTTCATCATATCATTTACTTTGCTAAGAAATTCGGGAGAAGGCTTGAAAACAGGGACATATCTTTTTTCGAGTTGCACAACTTCGCCTGTCTTTGGGTTACGAGCCATTCTTGGCTTGCGACTTTTAGCTTTGAACACACCAAAACCACGTAATTCTATTCTTTTTCCTTCTGAAATCGCTTTAACTATGCTTGCAAAAACACCATCAACAACGGACTTAGTTTCAATTTTTGTTAGCCCCGTAGCTTTTGCAATTTCATCTACAATATCAGCTTTTGTCATATATTTCCCCAACACAAAAGTTATTAAACAACTTAAATTAACTAAAAAAAGTATTTAATTAATTTTCAAGATGACAAATTTACAAAAATAGCATATACTTTTCAAAAATTTTTTTCATTTTTGTTCATTTAATATTAATAATTTGTAACGATTTGGACTTAGAATATTCGATAATAGTTTGTAATTTTGTATAGGGTTGAATATGAAATATAAAATAGCAGTCATAGAGAATAAACTATTTGAGCCATTATATAATAATATTGGTTCAAACGGTTTTCTTATCAAAACAACAGAGGAAAAAGCAGCTGATTTGCTACAAAGCAATCAAGTGGAAATTGCTCTGCTTACTCCGACTGCCTTGGCAAAAATATCGAAGAAAGGCGATTGGCGAATAATTCCATCAACTGTATTGGCAACCAAAGGATACGCAGAATTATTAACATTATCATTTAAGCAAAATCTAAATTCGATTGATAGTATTTATTTCGAAAATGCTAATTACTATTTAAAGTCAATTATTCAATTGTTACTGGCAGAAAAATTTGATATACATACTAAGATTACTACGGGAAAAGTTAATATCGATGAAGTTGATGCTTATATTTCTTACTTTGCGGATCAAGCAGGAGATTATTCAATAGATATTAGCGAAGAGTGGTTTGACGCATTTGAATTTCCTTTGCCTATTGCTTTTTGGGTCACGTCCGGGGAGATTGCGGGCGTCGATATGATAGAAATTACTAATAATATTAAAGACACCTTTTTGACCAATCAAGAAAGCGTAAATGAAACTACTGATACAGCAAAGCATCAGCAACGTAGCGGAGAAATCATCTGGAAATGGAGCGAAGAAATTGAAGCTGCCTTAGACAAAACGATGGATTTGCTTTTCTATTATCAAATTATTGATGATATTCCTGACACAAAAATATTAGGACGAGATTACTCTGATGATGATTGAAACAATTATAGGCTTGCTTGCTGCAATACTGACAACGAGTGCATTTATTCCACAAGCAGCCAAGGTAATAAAAACGAAGCAAACAAAAGATATATCATTATTTATGTATGTTATTTTTGTTGTTGGCTTGATACTGTGGCTAACTTATGGAATTCTATTAATAAATCTTCCGATAATAATTGCAAATATTTTTTCCCTCATTTTTGCATCGATCATTTTATATTTAAAAATAAAGTATAAATAGTCGTTCAATTCTGAATAATGAATACTTTTTAATGATTTAGTCATAAAAATAACAATTTCGTCATATTAGAATTAAGTCATTAAAAATCAAAAGCAACACACGGTGTAAATTATTCGCCACAATCGCAAATATTTTATTTTGCAAGTAATTACAAAAAAAATATAACATCAAAATACTTTTTTATTTTTTTTCTTAATTATTTTTTAACAATTCAATTTGTTCAAATTTGAACAGTAATTTATGAAAAACTCTGATTTTGTAAGTTATTGTTTTAGCTGAACTTTTATATAACCAAAAATTAAAATTTTTAAACTGAATTTTTTTATTTGTTTGAAAATTTTTTTATTATGATATTTACTTGTGAAAGGATGAAACAAAATTTATAAAGACAATGGTTGAGAATATGGTAATTTATTTACAAGTATTCAGCAGCAAGTAAGCTCCTTTATCAAAGAATAGAAGAAAAAAAATATAAGTTTTTTTACTAAAAACAAGACTTTGGCACAGTTTTTAAATGGGGTTTTATCCCTTTTTTGAGAGAAGTGAGGTTTAACAAGATTATTGAGGAGAAAGAATTGGAACAGATGCTTGAAAGAAGTATTTCATTGTTTCCGGAGATGGAAATTACTAATAAATCTAAATTCAATAATCATTTGCCGGAAACAACGGATAAAAGAGCAACTGAATTATGGAATAAATGTTTAGAGTTCATTGAAGACAACGTTGATAAGCAAGTGTTTGCAACCTGGTTCAAACCAATTAGAGCAAAGAAATGGAGCGATGAGAAGCTTACAATATTGGTTCCAAGCCAATGGTTTTACGAATGGATTGAGACACATTATTATGATTTATTGCAGAAAACGATTGAGAAAATAATTGGGGAAGATGCAAAATTACAATACGAAGTAGTAGTCGAGGAAAGCAAAAAAGCATCCGAAAGCAAGACTATACTACTGCCGGGATTAAAATATCCAATTAATAATATAGTTAAGCAAGAAAAACCTTTTAACAGTAATTTAAATTCAAGGTATGCATTTGAAAATTTCGTTGTGGGCGATTGCAACCAATTAGCATACTCAGCTGCAATGGCAGTGAGTAACGCACCAGGCGAAACAAGATTTAATCCACTATTTATTTACGGTGGAACGGGACTTGGCAAAACTCATATAATTCAAGCAATAGGTAATAAAATTGTAAGAGAGCATCCTAATAAAAAGGTATTATATACAAACAGCGAACGCTTTACAATTGATTTTATCAATGCAATACAGAATAACAAAATTCACGAGTTTGCAGCGTTGTATAGAGAAGTTGACGTACTAATAGTTGATGATATACAATTTTTGACAGGAAAAGAGAAAACACAAGACCATTTTTTCCATACTTTTAATGACCTTTATCAATCTAAAAAGCAATTAATTTTTGCAAGCGACCGTTCCCCAAAGGAGTTGACTGACATTGATGCAAGATTGATTTCGAGATTTCAGTGGGGGCTAATTGCTGATATACATCAACCAGATTTTGAGACCCGGCTCGCAATAATTAAAAGAAAAAGCGAAGACGAGGGAATTGATATACCACTGAACGTGCTTGAATTTATTGCCGGCAACGTTAAATCAAGTGTTCGAGAGTTAGAAGGTGCATTAATTGGATTATTAGCAAAAATTACATTTGATAAGAGAGAACTCTCTATTGACTTAGCAAAAGAAGTAATTTTCGGGAGCTCAGATTTTGAAGATAATGCATTGATTAGCATTGATGAGATAAAGAAAGCGGTATCGAGTAAATTAAAAATATCAATTGAGTTAATGGAATCGAAAGTTAGAAAGCACGAAGTTGCTTTTGCTCGTCAAATGGCGATTTTTCTTGCAAAGCAGTTTACGGATTTATCATTGAAACAAATTGGAGCATCGTTTGGTGGACGGGACCATTCAACAGTTTTGCACTCTTGCCAAGCAATTGAAAACTATTTAGCAACGGATAGAAGTGTAAAGAAAATTTACGAAGAATTGGTAAATCAATTTAAGAGATAACTACGAGTTTTACGGAAAAAATAATAGACATGTTTTTCTTCCGCACACCATCGGAAGAGGACGATTATCAAGAGCCGAAGATCACGGTCGGAGCAATAGTTTTTGGAGCACTACTAAGAAGTGCAGTGCTTATTTTACTTTCTTTTTTTGGGGTAGAATATCTTGATATGAAAGGAATGTGGTGGATAACAGCATTTCTTGTATGGTTTTTGGCAATATATCCTGCTTATAAACAATACGAACAATATCAGAAGCGCATAGTTAATTTCCAAAAAGATACATTGTGCGGAAAGTGTAAACATTTTGAGCCATCGAGCCAGTTGTGCAAAATATTAGATGTGCATGTAACGCGAAACGAGCCCCCGTGCGAAGGTGAAATGTGGGAGCCCATTTTCTTTTGATGATTAAGATTATTTTAGTTCATCCATTGTAAAAAGAGAAATCAATTCAATATTGTTATCCTTCAAATGCTCTTTGCCACCTGATTGTCTGTCAATCACACAGATAGCAGAGTTTACAATAGCCCCAAGATTTCTCAAATCATTGGTAGAAATAACAACCTGACCACCAGAGGTAATAACATCTTCGACTATTAGAAGGCGCTTATTGTATATATCGAGCCCTTCGGCTAATTTGCAGGTACCATATTTTTTTGCTTCTTTGCGAACAAAAACAACGGGAATGCCTGTCCTAAGCGATAAAGCAGTAGCTATTGGTATCCCACCCATTTCTAATGCAGCTAAATAATCAATATTATCAGGAATAAGTTCAGACATAAATTGAGCGATAGAAGCAAGCAGTTCAGGTTGAGACTCGAAGCGATATTTGTCGAAATATTCGTTGCTAATTTTGCCTGATCGCAAAACGAAGCTGCCTGTTATATAAGCAGCATTATATATTCTTTTAGCTAATTCTTTCTTTTCCATATTTTTTTATAGGATATATCTACTTAAATCGCTATTATCAACAATGTTATTTAGATTTTTTCTAACCAGTTCAGCATCAATAACAATACTACTCTCTGATAGATTATCAGGGGCATTGAACAAAATGTCTTCGAGCAAAGTAGTCATAATTGTATGAAGTCGGCGGGCGCCTATATTGGTAATTTGTTCATTGACGCGAGCAGCAATCGATGCGATTTCGTGAATGGCGCTATCATCGAAGATAAGCTCGATATTTTCGGCAGCAGCAAGTGCTTTATATTGTTTAATTAATGCATTTTCGGGGACAGTAAGGATTTTGATAAAGTCTTCTTCTGTTAAGCTTTTCAGTTCAACGCGGATTGGGAAACGTCCTTGCAGCTCAGGGACTAAATCGGATGGTTTAGAAACGTGGAAGGCACCCGAAGCAATGAAGAGAATGTGTTGAGTATGCACTTGCCCATAGCGGGTATTGACGGTACAGCCCTCGACTATTGGTAAGAGGTCGCGTTGAACACCTTCGCGACTAACTTCGGGACCGTGTCCGCCCGAGCCTCGGGAAGCGATTTTATCTATTTCGTCAATGAAAATAATACCGTTATTTTCAGCTTTTTGAAGTGCTTCACGAATTACAGCATCCATATCGATCAATTTTTCAGCTTCTTCTTTTTGCAGTACTTTTTTAGCATCAGCAATTTTAAGGCGTCTTTTCTTGCTTTTTTTGGGCATCATGCTGCCGAAAAGGTCCTGCAAGTTCATTCCCATTTCGTCCAAACCGATTGGGCCCAAAATTTGCATTGAGGGAACTTGGTCGACGACAACATCAATTTCAATATGGCGTTCATCGAGAGTGCCACGACGAAGCATTTCACGAAAATGTTCACGAGTTCGGTGATTTTCTTCTATTTCAGTGTCGGTAGCAGTATCAAAAGAAGGACCTCTTGTGATTGGCGGGATTAAAATATCGAGAATTCTATTTTCAGCAAGGACTTGTGCTTCGTTGAGTTTTTCTTTTGTTTTTTCCTCGCGAACCATTGCAACAGAACGTTCCACAAGGTCGCGGACCATAGATTCGACGTCGCGTCCGACGTAACCAATTTCGGTGAATTTAGTAGCCTCGACTTTGACAAATGGAGCGCCGGCAAGTTTAGCAAGGCGTCGAGCAATTTCAGTTTTACCAACACCGGTTGGACCTATCATAATAATATTGTTTGGATTAATTTCTTCTTTGATTTTATCCTGAACGCGTTGGCGACGCCAGCGATTACGCAAGGCAATAGCAACGGCTTTTTTGGCAGCATCCTGACCGATTACATATTTATCGAGTTCGGCAACAATTTGCCTTGGAGTTAGATAACTATCAGATATATTTGTTTCGTTTTGTTGCAATGATAATTCGTTTTGATTCATAATATAAAAGCTCAATAATTAAACATACAATTATAATTCTTCGATGGTAATAGCAAGATTAGTATAAATACAAATATTACCAGCAATTTTTAAAGATTCTTCCACAATATCACGAGCAGAAAGATTAGAGTGTTTGATTAGTGCTTGCGCTGAGGAGAGTGCATATGGACCACCAGAGCCAATTGCAAGGATGTTATCCTCGGGCTGAATAACGTCACCTGTTCCACTAATAAGCAATGCTTCAGTGTTTGTCATAACAGCAAGCATAGCTTCGAGACGTCGCAAATAGCGGTCTGTGCGCCAATCTTTGGCAAGTTCGATTGATGCGCGGTATAAATTCCCGCGATGGGATTCAATTTTTTCCTCAAAACGTTGGAGCAAAGTAAAAGCATCTGCAGTAGCACCAGCAAAACCGCAAAGAATAGAGTTGTTGTATATTTTTCTAACTTTTCTTGCATTATGTTTTAAGACAGTATTTCCGAAGGTAACTTGACCATCTGAACCCATAGCGCAACGTCCATCGCGAATTACGCCAATTACTGTTGTTGAACGTAAATTATTATTTTGCATAGTTCCTCCTATTCATATCTACGTTTAAATGGTTTGAACCAAATTTCACCAACGCTAATTTCAACAAAAAGCCTACCGAAATATTCATTTATCAGGTAATCATTTGCTTTACCGCGATTGCCCAAGACGATGGCAACATCTAAGATACCACCGCTGCCGAGGGGGATTTCGCCACCGAAACTAACTCCCAATTCTTTAATGTCCTGGTTGTTAATCTTATAGTAAAGTTTTTGATAATAAAATCCAGCTTTGTAATTAATTCTATCTAATAAATCAGAAAAACGGCTTGTATTACCGTAGCGAATTGCACCAAGTGATAATTTATAAGCATCGGTAAATTCTGAGTTACTTATTGGGTTATAACCAAAATCTTTGAATTTCATCATCATAAAATCGGATGAAAATAGAAATTTCCCAGTTTTATAGGACAATCCGATACCATATTGAGATGGAAATTCTTCGATGAAAGAGGATTTAATAATTGTGTCTGTAATAACAGATGATGAAAACTGTGTTTCACGTTTGAACTTAATATCATCAACAAATTCATAAAATGCTCCGATGTGCAAATTTTCGTAATTGTAATATGCGCCTAAACGGGCACCCCAAGAAGTTGCATAATCTGATTTTATTACTTCGTAGTTGTAAGAATAGTAATCATCGAATTCAGTATAAACCGAATTTTTTATTGGTCCAAAAATCGCGAATGTAGATGCTCCGATTGATAAATTATCAATAACTTTTGCAGAAGCACCTAAATATGCACTTGATAACCCGCCACTACCTTGAAAAGTATTTTTTCCTGTTTGAGTGAGCCCGTCTTTTTCTATTGTAAATTTATTCGAAACCAAATAATTTATGTTTGAGTATGAATGCAATCCGAAACTAACTGAAATTCCCAATGATCTATCGATATTGAATAGTGTGAAAAGTCCGCTGATTTTGCCGTTATTTTGAAGAAGTGTTTCATCGGAAGTTTCATTGAAATGTTGATTAAAATTGTATCCTAAAAGGATGCGAGTGGAAGAAGCAACAGACCACATTGCAGGATTTTTTACATTTATGCTGTTTTCTGCGGGTACAGAAATAAAAGTAGAGCCAATTGCCTGATAAGCTGCATTAGTAGATGGGAAAAGGTCGCCTATGCCAATGGATGAATAGTTCGACCCGCCTTGTGAAAATGACTTATAAGGTATAATTGCAACCAGCAAAAGAAAAATATATTTAATTTTCATTGTTTATTAATCCTTTTTTTTAAGGACTGAGTAAATTACAATCAATTTAGGTCTTTTTGTTGAATCTGGTTCATTTGAAGTATAGAAAGAAAATTTATTTAATCTATATTGGCTTGTCGAGTTTTCAAAATTCACGGAGAGCGAGCCTTTGCCACTATTTCTATTCCAGTAGCTTAGAAGAGAAGTTAAAGAATAAACTTTGAAAACATCATTGCCGGTGTTTCTAATACCATAATAATAATATTTGGGAGATTTTTTGTTTATCTCGTCTGTTTCGTTTTCATAATAATCAAGTCGGATAATTGTATCGAGCGCAATATTCGCGGAAAAGCATTTGCTTCTGTCTATTGGTAAATGAAGTTCAGCTTTGTGAATACCAGCAAATTTAGGGATAGAAGTAATATCGAAATATAATCGGGGCTTATAACAGATTGCACCTTGCAAAGTAAGTCGATTGTCGTCTAACTTATTATCTGTTATGGAGAAATTCTTTTCCATTGCAGATTCCAAATATAGAGTATCAACTTTTTTTGATTTAGTATTGTTGAAGATGACGCGGACGAATGGTGCAAGACGAGAATGCGAACCCGAACCATAGAACTGACTGATAATTTTGGAATCATCGTTTGGAATTATAGAAATGCCCCATATTGTATCTTTTTTTTCAGATTGTTTTTTGAACCAGTCGAGTAATAAAGACTTATCGAAATCAACAATTACTTTTTCCATAGTGTCTTTTCTTGGGACCGAACCAGAGAAAGTAGCCATTGGAGTATGCTTCTGGAACTTTTTCTGGAAGAAATCTTCGGCTGATGTTTCGATTACCCACATACTTGTATTTTCGTAAACGCTAAAAGATAGGTAGTTTGAACTAATAGTATCACCAAGAGCATATCTTGCGGGTTGTAAATTCAGTGCACATTCTATTATATCATTTTCTGTAACATAGGTAAGAGTATCCGGTATTTTTGAGAATCGGATTACGACTCCTGATTTTATCCCGTTGGCTACACCAATTAGAGAAAAACCGGGATTAACATAATTGAGCGGCAAAAAATATGTTTCTTCTTTTTCAATGAGAGGATATTCGAAGCTATTAATTGCATAAAGTTCCACAGTATCCTGAACGAGCGAAAATCCCAGAGGAGTAGGAGCTTCATTGCAGGAGAACATCGCGAAAGCTAAAAGTATAAATGTATAGGCAAGATTTTGACGTTTCATAATCTTATGTTTAAGCATTTTGTTCTTTCATAATGTTTCTATAAATCTCATCGTATTGAAGTGCAGAATTTTGCCAGGAATAGTTTTTGCTCATATTTCGTTCGATTAAATCATATAATTTATTTTTGTCAGCATAAAGATTAAATGCACGTTTGAAAGCGTTTGCAAAATCTTCAACATTATAATTTTTGAATACGATTGAATTACCGTTTTCCTGGCTTTCATCAATATCGATAGCAGTATCGACAAATCCGCCGCTGTAACAAACAATAGGAATGCTGCCGTAAGCGAGCGAATAAAGCATATTCAAGCCAAACGGTTCGTTTGCAGCAGGAAGTAGGAAGAAGTCGGAACCAGCTTCAATTTGATGAGCGAGAGCTTCATCCATACTGAATATTACTTTAATTTTTTTGCTGTATTTTTTGGCTAATTTTTCGAGTTGTTTTTGAATTTCTGCGTCACCAAGTCCAAGAATAACCAGTTGGAAATCTTTACGAATAATTTCAGGGATAGTTTCCAAAAGCAAGCCAATCCCTTTAGAGTTATCAAGTTTGCTAATGATTGCAAAAATTGGCTTTTTGGGGTCGAATTCGAGCCCAACCTTATTGCACAATTCAACTTTATTATTGTATTTGAAATCCTGAGTATTTCCATCGAACTTGGAATGAATATAATAATCGTAAGATGGGTTCCAAGTAAATTGCTCAATTCCGTTTAAAATACCTTTAAATTTGCTGTTGTATTCCTTGAAAACTGAATTCAGACCGTTGGTATATTCTTTGTCTGTAAGCAAGATTTTTGCGTAACTTGGGCTCACAGTGGTAACAAAGTTGGAATAAATTAATCCAGCTTTGAAAAGGTTAAGCATATTTTTATGTTTGAATGAAGAGATGTAGTCTTTTGGCAAACCAGTATTCGAGAATTCGCTTATTGGGACTGCGGGGTGCCCTTGTAAGTTATGAATTGTAAGCACGGTGCGAGTTTTCTTAAATTTGTTAGGGAATAATAGCTTCAAATAAGCAGGAATAATTGCAGTATGCCAGTCATTACAGTGAATAATATCCGGGAACCAACCGAGGATTAGGCAAGTTTCAACAACGGAACGTGAAAAATATAGAAAACGGTCAAAATTATCTTCGAATAATTTCCAATCGGCTAAATTATGGTAAATACCTTTGCGTGAATCGAAAAATTCGTAGTTTGTTGTAATATAAGCCTGAACCTTGTAACGCGGGTTGGAAAGCGAAGAACTCTTCACAGTAGCCGGGAAAGATTGCTCACCAATCGAAATTGGGATATCACGCAATCTGTTGATTTCGTGAATTTTGTTCTTACGTTCCGAAACATTACCATATTTCGGTGTCATAACACGAATATCGTGTCCTAATTCCCTCATTGCAAGTGAATAAGAATAAGCGAAATCGCCTATTCCTGATTCTTTTGCATAGGGATAAATTTCACTGGTAACGAACAATATACTTAAAGGTTTTGCCATTTTATTTTTGCAAATAACGAATATACAAGTTACAAAATTAATTAAAGTTATTGACAATTAAAAAGTTTATTTGATTTTATAAAAACAGAATAGATTATTTAAAAAGAAAGAGATTATTTATTGGATTGGATTAGAATTGATTGAGCAAGTGATGTGTTCATAATAATGATAAATATCAATAAGTTCTGAAAGTATCATAGCGGTTGCCCCCCAGAGGACTTCCGATTTATTCAAATCCCAGCAGGGGATTTCAATTGTTTCGCCGAAAAATTGTCTTTCTTGCGAAATTATATTTTCTTTTCGGACCAAATATGAAAATGGGACTTCGATTATTTCCTCAACTTCACTTTTGTTTATTTTCCAATCATCAAAATTTGTAACACCAACAAAAGGATAAATAAGCGAATTAGATGGAGGAACATAAAGTTCAGAGAGAGAGGCTAAAACTTCAATTTCTTTGGAGGGTGTTCCTATTTCTTCGAATGTTTCACGGAGTGCAGCATCGAGAGGAGTTTCGTTCTCTTCTATTTGACCACCGGGAAAGCTAATTTGCCCGCTATGAGATTTAAGGTTTTGGCTACGAAGAGTAAGCAATATGTTGAAATCATTTAAATTCATAGGTTTAAGCAAAATCATTACGGCGCTTTTTCTGATATTTTTGCCGTTAGGAGTAAAAGTTCTGAATGGAGTTCCATTTTTCTTCGGAGCTAATTTTATATGTGAGTTTAATCCGAATAATTTGTTATTGTTTTTTATAAACTCAATGAAATTTGCATTTTCATTTTTCATTATTAATAGTATCTGATTTTTACTAATTTTATGTATTAATAATTGCGAAAAGAAAGACGTATTAATGAGGATTTCCTTTTACCTAATAATATTGCTACTATTGTTTCAAGATGTGTTAATTGCTGAAAATAATGAGATTATCGAGTATAAGTATTTAAGAAACAGGAAATTCAACGACTCTTATCTTGATTTATTTTTTAAAACGACACCAACAGGATTGCCGTCGAGTTGGCTTTTTGCGGACGAAAACTTTATTTATAAAAAGACCACCAGTCTTGAATTAATTCCAATAAACAGAACTAAACTTTCTCGCTATCCTTACTTTGCATTCGAAGGAGTTCCGATTTACAATTTAGAAGACGGTGGTATAGATATATCGAAATTTGTGTTGTTGCCCAGTTTTTTTTATATTGAGCAAGAAAGAGCCGACAGCAGCCGGTTCCCAACAATCTCAGACTTCAACAATATTATTTCCGATACAAATTTGAGGAAAAGTTCGACGAGTGCAACTATCGGGGCAGGGAATCAGCAGGGTAACTTGTCGGGGAACGTATTTGTAACTCACAAACAATTTAAATACTTTGTTTCGGGTAGTTTTCTCAACTCACCAGGTATTACTGTTTCAAACAAAATTCCATCTGATGTAAGAACTCGATTAAATTATTTAAAAAATTCTGATTTTACGCAAGGGAACTTATTTGCAAAAATATATTTCGATAATGGCATTTCTCAGGTAGGTTTGAATTCATATTTCGTAGGCGGGAATAAATCCATTCCACCTATTATTGATAGTGCTGATAAATACTTGAAATATCCTAATTTTAATAATTTAATATTAAGTTTGGACTTCAACACAAAATTTGACGAAGGAATAATACTTTCAGGTAATTTGTTTTACAATAATAGATATTCGAAAAAAAGTGTCTTCGACGACAGTTTATATTTGTCGCAAAGATTGCCTAACTCGAGAAATGAAATTTATTACGGTTATAATTATGGTAGTATAATTGCGGTTAAAACAAATTTATTCGATGTAGTTTCAACAAATATATTAGCAATTGCGTATATACGAGACATTTATAATAATAAAATCGAGAAATATTCAATCAAGAACAGGTTCGAATCAGAGAATTTACAAATAAGTATCAGGCAGCCGTTTTATTACGGTAATTTCTCTGTTTTTCCAACGGCAAGATATATTATACAGAAGCCAATATATTCAAATAGTTATTTTTCTCAACGTACTTTTAAAGGGATTGACTACAGGATAGACATAAATTACAATTATTCGCCTGATTTGCTGCTTTTCGCGGGCGCTTCGAGTGAGAATAGCATAATAGCCAACGAAGTAATTTTCAACAGCAAATCAATTGACTTTGAAACTGAATTATTTTCGAACATTGGTTTTAGAGTTAGGACGCCCGATTATGAATTAACAACAAAAGCATTTTATTCTGTTTTGAATAATATTATAGAATTTGACGAAGCGAAAAGAAATTTTTACAACAACCAAAAATCTATTGATAGCAAAGGTATCGACGTAAATTTAAAAATTTATTCTGATTTTGGATATATTCTAATAAATTATACATATAATGATTTGAGTAGATTGGTTAATTTTCCAACAAAATCAAAGCATATCGGCGAGATAAAGATATACAATACATACGGTATCGGTTTGCGATGGATGCTCGAAGTCGAATATTTTTCGAATGATTATAATTTGACCGAAAATGTTAATAATTTGGGCGTGAAAAATTTATTTCTAATGAATTTTCGAATGGGATATAAAATCATCAAAGAAAATGAAATCTTTGCTGCGGCATATAATTTTCTTAACTCAAAATATTTTGTGTCGCAAACTTTGCCTGGAACAGGATTTAGTTTTTTTGTTGGATTGCACATTCATCTATAAGTTTTGTAAAATTTTGCATTAATATTATCGTTATATATTTAAATTTTTTTCAATTTTAATTGAGAAGTGATGAAAGTTATTGCATTTAATGCGAGTCCTAATAAAGAAGCAGGAACAACCGCACTAATACTCAATCCATTTTTGAAAGGGATGGCCGAAGAAGGTGCTGAAATTGAGTTGAAATATATATATGATTTGAAAATCGAGCCGTGCCGTGAATGCACAAAAAATATTAATTTCGAACCGGATTTAGATTGTAAAATAGACGATGATTTAAAAGATCTGTATCCATTGATGAATGATGCTGATTTATGGATTTTTGCTTCGCCAAATTATCTCAATAGCGTTACTTCTGGTTTGAAAAATCTTTTCGACAGATTAGAACCTTTGTTTGTCCCACCACATATTTACGAAAACAATGCTTGCCACGAAAAAATAAGGAGTTCGCTCACCAAACGGATAACGCCCGGAAAAGTGCTTCTAATTTCTACTTGTGGGCTATGGGGAATAGAAAACTTTGATGCAATAATCGAGCAAACAAGAGCTGTTGCAGATATGCTCGGACGAGAATATTTGCCACCAATTTTGAGACCGCATTCGGGGGTGCTTACAACGCTTACAAATCTCGGCAAGCCTGCAAGCGATATTTATGATGCAGCAGAAAGAGCAGGTCGGCAGCTTATAAAGCAAGGATTTATTGACGAAGGATTGATTAATTATATTTCGAGAGAGTTAGTGCCGAAGGATTCATTTTTACATGAATTATCGTTGCTTGTTAAATAACATTTGTAAAAATAAAAAAAATGCAGTAATTTTGTAATCTAATGCTCTGCGCCGGTAGCTCAGCTGGATAGAGCATCAGCCTTCTAAGCTGAGGGTCACTGGTTCGAATCCAGTCCGGCGTGCAAAGGAAAAAGGGACAATGTCCCTTTTTTTTTTGTTTTATACGAGATATCCTACATTAAATATACCAATTCTGTTTAATTGTCCGACTGCAAGATTTTTCTACTCATATATTTTGATAATTCAAATAAATCTAAGATGTCAAAAACAAGAAGAAATTCCAGCGTTATAATAATCAGTAGAAAAAAAGAGGCTGCCTTGTGGGGCAGCCTCTTTGAGCATTATTGTAAGAATAACTTATTGTTTGTACCAGTCAGTTCCATCTGAAACAAGCGTGATCATATCACCATCTAAAATAGTAATTGATAGAGGAGTTACACTAACAGTATTACCGGTTTTATTTATAATATAAAGTATTTGGCCAGGAGCGCCTGATGGAAGAGCGCTAATAGCATTAGTACTATTATTAGTAAGCTTAATTACAGATGCGTAGCCGTAATTGGTTAAGTCTACGTTTGTACCTGTAGGACCTTCAGTGTAAGATAATACAACACGACCTGAAAGCACCTGAATAGCAGTAGAGTTATCGGTCATATCATCATTTGTAACTAAAATTGCAGGGTTAATAGGAGATTCGTTTTGAGCAACGACTGCACGACCTTCTTTAGAACCAAAGTAAGCAGCGTCGTCATTGTTGGTGCTCGGAGTATTATCGATAATCATTAAATATCCAGACCTATTGAGTGAGTCAGAATTATTTGTAATTTGTATTTTAGCAACAGGAATTACTCCAGGTCCAAAATTTGCAAATATATGAGACTTTTCATCACTTATATCAAGTCTACCAGTAACTCTCAATGCCCAAGGGTTCACTGTATCCGTGTTTGTAACGTGGAGAGCAGGATACAAACCTGAATTATTAGAAACAGTTACAGCATTAGCATTGTCAGTTGTAAACGAAGCGCCTTTGCCGGTTCCACTGCTGCTTGTAACGCTAAGCATAAAATCATTGAATGTTGTATTTGTATTCGTTAAGCTAACAAATGGATTAGTTAAAGTACTAGAGCTAACAACCAATTTACTATTGATGCCAAGGTTAATATCACCATTGCTAACTTCGACACCACCATTAACTTCGACAGCAGGAACAGGACCGGTAGATGTTACAGAAAGAGCAGGACGTGTGTTGTCGTTCTGGATTTGAACATTAACATCGGAAGTTGAAGAACCGATTGTAACATCAGCATTAAAAGTAGAAGCAGCCTGAAAAGTAGAAGCAGCCTGAACAGTAAGGGCATCAGTTGCTGCATTGCCGATTGTCAAATTATTGTCAAATGACCAGTTTCCAGTAATATTAGTATTTGCATTTTTTGCAGCTAACCACACTGGATCTGTTTCTGCAACAGGGATATCGCTTAGAAGTGCGATAGTGCCA
>CAKZLY010000008.1 GCA_937127445.1 Eximiradius sp.
AAAATATAAACCTATATCCTTTTTTTTCAAAAATTTCTTTACTCCTTGCTACATTAATAAATACTTTACCATCAACTATTTTTTCAGGATATGTATTATTGATTTCAGTCATAAAATTAAGAAAATATAGTATTATTACTAAATATCGGAAAAAACTATAAAAAATTTACTATATGAGCAAAAATACTTTATAAAAATAGAATATTTTTAATAAAAATAAAATAAAAAGAGGCCGAAATGAAAAATTCAGCCTCCAAGCAAAAATATCAATTATAATTATATGATTATTTATCTTCGTCGACAACCGTGAAATCAGCTTCTTCAACTCCGTTGTCTTTTTTAGCTTCATTTGTTGCAGTGCCGTCAGATGAAGATTGAGCATTGTTTGGTGCTGTCCCACCTTGATACATAGCAGTAGAAGCAGCGCTCCAAGCTGAATTAAGTTCATCCATTGCTTTCTTGATTTCATTTATGTCGTTCGATTTTATTGCGTTTGATAGTTTTTCTTTCGTATTCTCAATTTTCATCTTATGTTCTGATGGAATTTTATCTCCAATTTCTTTCAATTGCTTGTCAGTTGAATAAACCAACGTATCAGCTTGATTTCTCAAATCAATTTCTTCCTTACGTTTTCTGTCAGCTTCCATATTTTTCTGAGCTTCGGCTTTCATTTTTTCAATTTCATCTTTAGAAAGACCAGAAGAAGCCTCTATTCTGATATTTTGTTCTTTACCCGTTGCTTTATCACGAGCAGAAACTCCCAAAATACCGTTTGCATCAATATCGAAAGTAACTTCAATTTGAGGAATACCACGTGGTGCAGGTGGAATACCATCAAGATGGAAGCGCCCAAGTGAACGGTTATCGGCTGCCATTGGTCTTTCGCCTTGAAGCACGTGTATTTCTACTGACGTTTGATTATCAGTTGCTGTAGAGAAAATTTCGGATTTCCTTGTAGGTATTGTTGTATTTGCCGGTATCATAACTGTCATAACCCCGCCAAGTGTTTCAATACCTAAACTCAGAGGTGTTACGTCAAGCAGCAATACATCGCTTACATCGCCAGCAAGCACTCCACCTTGAATTGCAGCACCCACAGCAACAACTTCATCAGGATTTACGTTTTTAGATGGTTCTTTCCCAAAAAAATTGCGAACAAGTTCTTGAATTTTCGGTATACGAGTTGAACCACCAACCAGAATTATTTCATCAATTTGATTTGGCGTAAGCTTAGCATCTTTTAATGCTTTTTCAACTGGTCCAAGAGTTCTTTCAAATAAATCAGCACACAAACTTTCAAACTTTGCACGAGTTATTGTAACATTCAAATGCTTTGGTCCATCTTGTGTTGCGGTAATAAACGGTAAATTTACGTCAGTTTGAAGCATTTGAGAGAGTTCAATTTTAGCTTTTTCAGCGGCTTCACGCAAGCGCTGCAATGCCATTGGGTCTTTTCTTAAATCAATACCTTCATTTTTTTGGAATTCGTCAGCAAGATAATCAATTAATCTCTGGTCAAAATTATCTCCACCAAGATGTGTGTCTCCATTGGTGGATTTAACTTCAAAAACACCATCTCCAATTTCCAAAATAGAAATATCGAAAGTACCTCCACCAAGGTCATAAACTGCAACAGTTAAGTTTTTACCTTTTTTATCTAACCCATAAGCCAAAGCAGCGGCAGTTGGTTCATTGATAATTCTACGAACTTTTAGTCCTGCTATTTCACCCGCATCTTTTGTAGCTTGACGTTGAGCATCATTGAAGTAAGCTGGAACAGTAATGACCGCTTCTTCAACTTTTTGACCAAGATAGTCTTCTGCTGTTTGCTTCATTTTTTGCAAAATCATGGCAGAAATTTCAGGTGCGGAATACTTTCGACCCTCAATATCAACTCTGACAGTTTGTCCATCTTCTGACGGGACTACAGTATAAGGAACCATCTTTATTTCTTCGTCAACTTCGTTTATCCTGCGTCCCATAAAGCGTTTAATAGAATAAACAGTATTTTTTGGATTAGTAATGGCCTGTCTTTTTGCTGCCTGCCCTACTAATCTTTCCCCAGTTTTTGTAAATCCTACAACTGATGGAGTTGTTCTACTACCCTCCGCATTAGCAATTACAACAGGGGTAGAACCCTCCATTACCGCTACTACTGAGTTTGTGGTCCCTAAATCAATTCCAATAATTTTCCCCATATTTTACCTCCTAAAAATATTATGTATTTTTGTCACATAAGACGTTTTGTCGTAAAAAAGCGACAACTTGTCGCATATCTTGTCATTTTAAATTCGCTATTATTGCTCGCAGAAATTGTGCCAAAAATTTATTTATTCAAAAATATAAGAAATATTAATCGACAATTTATTTATATTTAAAGGAATTTTATGATTTCCAAAAGGGAAGCTTTCATTTGTTTTTCGCAATTGCCATAAGGTAATTGAAATTGAATTTTTATAAAGAAACTTAACTAACGGATAATATTCTCTATATTTTTCCCTTAAAATTGGGTCAAGCAACTCAATCCAAAATTGGAACAAATTATCAAATAACAGCATTTTAACAAATTCTTTTGTAGTAACATTGTTAAAAACAATGTTATGTGTATATTCAGTTCCAAGAATTATTTGATTATTTGCTTTGAAACTAATTCCAGTCGAGAATAAATATCCGAACTTGTATTTTTCGTCATATTTTTTTTGCAACAAACGCAAGTTTGTATCATTGGATAAAACTTCGAAATCTATCCTATTCCAATTTATTGCAGAAATATGCTCCAAAAGAAGAAAAAATGAATTAGAAATAACATATCCATAACCATTATTCAATCCGAAGCCAAAGTTCCATCCATCAACAGTTAATTTACCTTTTCCTATCATTTTGGGTTTGAAATGAGAGGAAACATTCTCCAAATATGCAAATTCAGATGAATGAGATATAATCTTGAAATCATCAAATGTTCTATATCTACAAAAACCATATTCAATTTTACTAATATAGCTATTTGAGAATTTTTCTCGAAGTTTATTATCAAAAAATAAGTTAGAAATACCATAAGAGCAATTTATAAAATTATAGCTTCTAATAGTATCTTTCGCATTTAAGTAAATATTTATTAATTCATCAAAAGAATAGTTCTTCTTAGCTATTAACGGACTAAAATTCATTAAAAATGATATAATAAATAATATTTTAAATGTCATTTTCATAAACTTTAACTTAATTACTAACAATAATTAATTTAAAGAAAAAATTGGAAATTGCACAACAATTGAATAATTTTGCATTTGGTATTATTTATTGTATAATTTTAAGTCAATTATGAAAATACAGTTAATAGCTTATTTCTTTCTTCTTTCAATTATTCTAATCAATTGTAAAAGTGCAGATAAATTCGAAAGTCGAGATCCTGGAGCCGTTTTTAATAAAGCCGTTGAATTGTTTAATAAAGAAGAATATTTGGAAGCACGTAATTTATTTGAAATGATAAAATTGCAGTATTCTGCAACCGAATGGGCTGATGATGCTCAATATTATTTAGGTGAAATTGCATACAAACGAAAAGAATTCGTTTTAGCTGCATTCAATTATAACCAGTTAAGACGAAGTTACCCTGGAAGTATTTATGCAAAAGCAAGTTTATACAAAACCGCTCTTTCCTTCTATGAATTGTCTCCAAAATTCGATCGTGACCAGGAATACACAAAAAAAGCAATTCAAGCGTTTCAAGAGTTTCAATACATTTATCCCGACGATTCATTAAGTCCAGAAGCAGGTAAAAAGATAAGTGAACTTAGAAATAAACTTGCATATAGAGATTTTTTCACAGCTGGATTGTATCGAAAACTTGACAGTCCACATTCTGCATTAATTTATTATAATTCTGTTATAAAGGATTTCAATGATACTGAGTATTATGAACCATCCTTTTTAGGCAAGGTTCAAGTTTTGTTGGAAATGGAAAAAATTGATGATGCTAAGAGCACAATTCAGTTATATAAAAAGAACTTCCCAATCGGTAAATATTTAAAAGAAATAGCAGAGTTAGAAAGAACTATTTTTATCAAATAATATTTTAAATTATTTTTTAATAAAAGAAATTACGATTATCATTTCATAATTTATCATATTAATTAATGTAATTTTATATTTTTGATTTAATTATGTTTGAAACAGTAAATAATATTATTGAAATCATTAGCTCAGAACAAGAAAAAAATAAAATAATATTTATTAATGGAACCTTCGGTAGTGGTAAATCTTATTTATTAAATGAATTAAAGAATCTAATAATTAAAAACAATCAAAAAACAATAGTATATGAGTATCAACACAGCAAACAAATTGAATATTTACACGAATTTGTTTATACTTTGGCAATGTCTTGTCTGAATATTTCGTCTTTCGATCCTGACGAAACATTTGCACTAAGAAACAAGTTTCACAAACTATTAAATCATTATCAAACTAACAATTCCATAATTTACAAAGCTATTCGGGAAAAGTTTAAACTGCAAAATATTCCTGCATTTATATGTGAATCAAAAAAAGAAAATAGATTTGTTGAAATATTAAGTTCTGAAAGAGAATTACTTGCTGATGATTACCAATTTTTGCTTAATTCTTTCGAACTTACTTCCAAATCATTTATTCTTGACTTGTTTAATAAACATATAGATTTAGAGAATACTGAGAAAAAGGACTTTGTTTTTATTATTGACAATTATGACAACGCAGCGGGAACAATAAATCATTGGTTATTCTTTTACTTACCAAAAATACTCGATAAACAAATTTCTGAACCTTCTAAAAATCTGCCAAATTTCTCAATTTTTAAATTTTGTGATTATATAAATCTTACATTTATTTTGGCAAGTAGAGAGTCTTGTCAATTTCAAGTATCTAATGACTTTAATCAATATCATTTTAAATTATCTCCACTTACAAAAGAAGATGTGTTAGATTTCTTCTTTCAAAAAAACATAGATATACGTGATAGTATTGATTTTGTATACTCGTATTCAAAAGGTAATCCTTTTATATTAAGTTTAATCTCAGAAGCAGTGCTATTAGGTGATGGAGAAGTTTCAGACTACTCTCAAATTGAAAGCATTGTCGTTCAACGTGCTTTTAATTACCTAACAGAAAAACAAAAAGATTGCTTATTATCAGTTGCTTTCTTTGATAGCTTTGATTTTGAAACACTTGAATTTCTCCCTCTTATTAGTGATTGCATCGAAGATGCTTATTGTTTTTTATCAAATACTAATGAATTCTGTGAAAAAACATCTAACAATAGAATTAAAGTAAAAGATGAAATAAGAACTTTTATTGTCAATAACATAAAGAATGAAACTCCCAATACAGCAAAATCTTTAGAAATTATTGCTGAATTATATAATACTTTTTATTCATTATTTAAGAACTTTGAATTATCGGAACGTCGTTTTTTAAGAATGCTTTCATTTTTCAGATGCTTTGATAAATTTTTTGCAATCCAATATGTTTTTGGTGATGATGCCCCAATTGTAAGAAAGATAATTGATAAATACCCTGTATTTTTTGAAGAAAAAAATGGTCTATACTTCGTTGATAGTAAAATATCTCAAATAGTGTTGTCTCTTGAAAATTGTTGCAGTACGGAATTATTTGCAAAAACCGACTCTAAGATCCGCGAGGCGTGGGAAAAATATCTTGAACAAATACAAAAAGAATTTTTAACCTTATCAAATGAACTAGAAATGTTGACAAATAATATAACCGACTTATATAACAAAGAGACTGAGATAAAATCACAACATTCTCAACTGGAAGCCAACTTGTTTGTTATCAACAAAGAGATTGCTGAGATTGAGGCGTTACTGGAAAAATATAAACATGATTCAAAGCTAATTTATATATTGCTACCAATTTTTGTCATTTTTTTTGTATTGGTAAACGACATTGTTAAATTCATTAATATTGATTTTTTCTTTTCATTATTCATTGTAATTCTTGCTGGAATTGTGGCACTTAATAGAATAATTGTATATTTAAAAATCAAGAAAGACCAAGGCAGTTTTCAGAAAATTAATAAAATACTTAAAGATTTGGTTAATCAGAAAGCAAACATTCAGGATAAAATTGACAAATTAGTTGAAAAAAAACAAGAAATTGTCAATAATATAAACACTTTTAATTCACTTATTACTAAATTTAATCAAGATATTAACATATTAAATTTCAAGATTAGTAACAAATTTTATTATGAATAGTTTAATTGAAAAAGAAGCTTTGTTGATATCGAAATTTTCATTATACCGGTTTATTCGCGAAATCTACAATGTTATCAATTCAAATCAGAATTTTAAGATAAGTGTTAAAAACCTAATTTCATCAGCAAAAAGTGTATTTTTAGCCACTATTTGTTCAAAATGCAAATGGAAATACGTTGTTCTTTGCGATAATAATTTAGATGCAGAATCATGGTATGATGATTTAATACAACTAATAGATGAAAAATATATTTCTATTATCAAAGAATCAAAACAGAAAACCATTGAAAAAGAATTAAACATTAATCTCTCCTATATCATTGAAGGATTAAATAGATTTGCTGAAAACAATTCTGGAATTATTATTTTAAATAAAGAGATTTTCACTCAGAAACTGCCCAAAATAAATGAGATTTACGATAAAAAAATCACATTGAAAAAAGGTTTAAAAATTGATTATATCCCATTTACACAAAATTTGTTGCTAAATGGTTTTCAAAAGGAACCCTTTGTTTCTCAACAAGGCGAAGTATCAATAAGAGGGAATATAATCGATGTCTTCCCTATTGCTTTTGACAATCCAATTAGGCTTGAGATTTGGGATGATGAAATTGAAAATATTAGAGAATTTGAACCGATATCTCAACGTAGTATAAAAAACTTAGATGAAGTAACTTTCATTAACAGCACTTTTGATTCGACAAATAACTTTTCTGGAGATATTCTTGAATATTTTGACGATAAAACTGTATTAGTGTTTGATTATTTTGAAATCGATGAAAAGCTAATAGATAAAGTCGCCTCTTTTAATTCAATTGTATTAAATCCATTAGGTAATGCCAACTTTAACATAACCATCAATCCACAACCTAATTATAACTCACATATTGCTCATTTTAAAGAAGAACTGATAAATCTTGTTAGTCAGAAATTCGATATTGTTATTGCTGCAAATGGGGACATTCATCTTAACAGATTAAAAGAATTGCTCGAATTATCATTTAACGATGATATTATTTTCGACAATTTTCAAAAAAATATTGTTTGGCAAAATTACTCATTATCCTCAGGCTTTATTATTGAAGAAGAGCGATTTGCTTATTTTACAGAACATCAAATTTTTAATCGTCAACGAATTACTCCAACAAAAAGAACAAAAAAGCACCAAGGAATAACCCTGAAAGAACTACGACAGCTTCAAATCGGCGACTATGTTGTCCACACAGATAAAGGTATTGGAAAATTTGATGGATTTCAAACTATTGAGATTGGTGACAATAAACAAGATGCTATAAGAATTATTTTTGCTGATGGAGATTTATTATATGTTCATTTAAATTATATTCACAAGATACAAAAATATACTTCAAGCGAAGGGGTTATCCCAAAACTCACAAAATTAGGTTCAACTGAATGGACACGCAAAAAAAGCAAAATAAAGTCCAGACTTAAAGATATAGCAAGAGAATTAATAAAACTATATGCAGAAAGAAAAAGCAGTGAAGGCTTCCCATTTCCAGGTGACGACATTTGGCAGCAAGAGTTTGAAGCATCATTCTATTTTGAAGATACACCTGATCAGGCATCTGCAACTGCTGATGTAAAAAAAGATATGGAAAGTAGCTATCCAATGGATAGATTAATTTGTGGAGATGTAGGCTTCGGGAAAACTGAAATTGCTATTCGTGCTGCTTTCAAAGCAGCCAATGCCGGTAAACAAGTTGCGGTATTGGTACCGACAACAATTTTAGCCGAGCAACATTATCAAACTTTTTCTGATAGAATCTCGAGGTATCCAATAAAAGTAGATGTCCTATCACGCTTTAAGTCAAAGAATGAGCAAAAGAAAGTAATTGACAATCTTGCAAATGGAAAGATTGACATTGTTATCGGAACTCATAGATTACTTAGCAAAGACGTAAAATTCAAAAATTTAGGACTTTTAATTATAGATGAGGAGCATAGGTTTGGCGTAGCCGCAAAAGAAAAATTAAGACAGTTAAAAGTTAATGTAGATACTCTTACAATGACTGCTACACCTATACCACGAACGCTGAATTTTTCGTTGCTCGGAGCAAGAGATTTAAGTATAATTGAAACTCCACCCAGAAATCGCTTATCTATTGAGACAGAAATTATAGAATTTAACCCTGAATTCTTGTCCAAAATAATTATAAATGAAATAAATCGTGGTGGACAAATTTTTTTCGTTAATGATAAAATTGATGGAATTGATAAGCTATCAGCAGATATTTCAATGTTATTGCCAAATATGAAATATGGAATTATACATGGGCAAATGCCTTCAAGTGAAGTAGAAACAGTCATGAAAAAATTCCTTGAGAAAAAATTTAACGTTCTATTTGCTACTAAAATAATCGAGGCTGGTATTGATATCCCTAATGCAAATACTATGATAATAAATAACGCTCATAATTTCGGCTTAGCCGAGCTTTATCAACTACGTGGTCGCGTAGGTCGTTCCAACACACAGGCTTATTGCTTTCTTGTAGTTCCTAATTTCAAGATCTTGAAAAAGCAGTCTATTCAACGACTACAAGCTATTGAAGAATTCACGGAATTAGGTAGTGGTTTGCGTCTTGCTATGCGAGACCTTGAAATTCGTGGCGCAGGCAATTTATTAGGAGCAGAACAAAGCGGATTTATTGTTGATATTGGATTTGAATTATACCAAAAAATATTAGATGAAGCTGTTTATGAATTAAGAACTGAAGAATATCCCGAATTATTTAAAGATATTCAGCATTTACCAAAGTCATTAGAGAAAGACATCGCAATTGAAATCGATAGAGATGCCTTCTTCCCTGATTATTATATTGAAAATTCCACCGATAGATTTAATTATTATAAATTATTATATAACTGCACTACAAATAAAGAACTTGAAGATTTAACAAAAGAAATCATTGATAAATATGGAAAACTACCAAAAGAAGCTATAAATTTAATATTTGCCGTTCGATTGAGAATTGCTTCTCTAAATACTGGTTTTACTAAGATAATTCTAAAAAATAAAAAATTAATTGCTGAGTTTCCCGATACTTCTGATGAATATTATTATAATAACATTTTCTTGCATCTTGTTGAGTTTATTAATACTTTGAATAATATAAACTTGAAACAAACTAAAACAAGATTAATTCTTGAAGCAATTTTGAAAAATGATTCTGATGCAATAGAAATACTATGGAAAATCAAAAAGTCAATTGAGTTATACAATAATTTATAAACTTATCGTTTGCTTATTAAAAAAAATCATCTCAAGTTGAGCAAAATTATTAAAATAGTTCGTATTTCTCCATTAATTGCTTTTAGAAAACTTTCACAGAAAGTATTAAAATATTTTTATTCGCCAATTACAAATTATTTAAACAAAAAGAAAGCAACATATTTATCAGCTCCTGAATGGTTCAAAAGCATTAATTATCATACCATTCCATTGCCTCCGATTGAAAATATACAACACTTTCCCGAGCAAATTAAAACTGTTGCAGCACTTATTTCAGAAAACAAATTCGACTTGCTTGGCAGTGGAATTAAAACTGTTAGTTTAGAAAATAATGATAATAAATCAAACATTAACGAAACAGAAGAAAATCAGCAAGAAATCATTGATTTAGTAAATTCTTTCCCAAATAAAGAAAATAGGAAATTCGCTTTTTCATTATTAACTCAAATTGATAAAAAGTATAAATTTATTGATTGGCAAGTTGATTTCAAAAGTAATTATCATTGGAATGTATCATCGACTTCCAATAAAATTATTTACGGTAATGTCAAAGGCGCAGATATAAAAGTTCCTTGGGAACTTGGACGTATGCAATATTTAATAACTTTGTCTTATGCATATTATTTATTTAACAATTTAGGAAACACTGAAAGAGCTAAGCATTACTCAAATGTTTTTAAAAACATAATAATTGATTTCCGTATTTCAAATCCACCTAAATTTGGAGTACAATGGGTTTCTCCTATGGATGCTGCAATAAGATCGGTTAATATATTACTTGCATATAGTTTTTTTAAACAAGTAGGAGCAAAATTTGATGAAAATTTCGAAAAAATACTTTTGGATGTGTTGTTTGAACATATAGAATTTGTTCAAGAAAATCCAGAGTGGAATTCTGGATTACGGGGCAATCATTATCTTGCTTGCATTTCCTCGCTTTTGATTATTTCTACATATCTGCCAACTAATGAGTATACTCAAAAGCTTTTTGCAAATTCTTTGAATAAATTAATAAATGAAATTTTTTATCAGTTCTACAATGATGGTGGTAATTTTGAAGGCTCAATGCCATATCATAGATTCTGTTCTGAAATGGTATTCTATGCCATTTTTTCTGCTTTAAGCATACCTAAACCAAGATTCAAACTCTTCAATAATTTTCGAAATAAGCATATTAAATTATCAGGCGATAGAATAGTTATAGACGATAAATTACTACTTCAACTATTTCGTATTTTTGAATTTTTGCTATTCAACTCAACAAAAAGCCATTATTTCTCTCAATTTGGCGATAATGATGGCGGATATTTTATACATCTGACACCTTTATATGTAAAATATTTGCCTAAGAAAGTTAACACAATTGATTTCTTGTTTCATAATGCAAATAATCCCTGGAATATAATCAGTTTGTTTGCCGGATTTTTTTCTGACGTTATAGGTAATAAAATTTTCGAAAGGTATAATGAATTTTATGTTGGCAAAATTTTAAGAAATAAATCAAATATTGAATATAATATCAATACGATTTATGACATCATTGTTCCGATTAATAAGTATCTTGAAAACAAAAATTCAGATGAAATATATAAAGGCAAATTATTTGAAAAATCAGGTATTTGTTCAGTTTGGAATAAAAAGTATCATTTAGTTTTTTCAATTGGCAAACTTGGACAAAAAGGCAAAGGTGGGCACAATCATAGCGATTGCTTATCGTTTGAACTTTTCGTTGATAACATGCCTATTATTGTTAACACTGGGACTTACTGCTATACACCTTTCCCAAAAATTCGAAATCTTTACCGTTCTATTTGTTCTCATAATACAATTACATATGAAGGTTTCGAACAAAACATTTTTTCTGAAAATTCAAAAGATGATTTATTCTGGATTGAAAAGCACCTCGCAAAAGGAAAAATATTAAAATTCTCTGATAAATTAATTATTGCGGAGCATTACGCTTTCAATTATCCCTGTAAAAGAATAATTACATTTGAGGATGAAATTATTGAGTTTAATGACTATTGTAAGCAAAAAGGAAACAAAAAAATCTTACTTCATTTTTTCCCAGGAGTTGAAGTTTTCAATAAAGAAGAATACGTTATTTGCGATTATAGATACATTCGAATAAAAATATATGGTGAAGCGTTAAATTTCTCGACTAAACATTACCAGTACTCTCTCAATTATGGACTGCTTCAAAATGCCAAATGCTTGATTATATCCTCTGAGAATGAAAATGTTAATTGGAAAATCAAAATCTATTAAATTTATGCCCATTTTTCAACATAAGATTGTATGTTATATTTCCTAACTAATCCTTTATCATTCATATATCTAATTTTACCAAAAATAGGTCTTTCAGCCCAAGGTCTATCGTGAACACCACCAATCGACCAGGCAATACCAGCGTAACTATTAGGGTCACGTCCATCAATTGAATATTTATCATTTAAGAAAACGGCTATTTGCTGTGCTTCCTCTGGACTGATAGTCCACTCAAGAATTTTTTTACACCAATACATTCGCATATAGCCATGCATTTTACCAGTGTAAAGCATTTCTTTTTGTGCTGCATTCCAATATATATCGTGTGTATTAGCAGTTTCGAACTCTTCAATTGAATAAATGTAGTCCCTTTTATCTACTCGATGGTTGTTAAGTGTATCTTTTGCCCAATCTGGAAAACCGTCAAAATTATCGTAGTTTGAGTTGAACAAGCAAAAGTTATCGGAAAGCTCACGTCTTATGAATAACTCTTCGATAAACTCCTTTGAATATTCCTCTACCCCATCTTTCGACATTATTTCGAGAAAAACTCTTTGTGCAGAAATATGTCCAAAATGCAAGTAAGGCGATAGATTGGACTGATAATTATAAGAAGGGTCGTTTCGCTTTTCTGAATAATATTTTAACTTATTTTCGATAAAATCGTTTAAAACACTGAATGCTTCTTTGGTTCCAGGTTTAAATTGGGTAGGATTAATGAAATCAACTTTTTTCAAATAATCGTCAATATCTTGAAAATAATCAATTTTATTAATGTATCCGTTTTGACTGAAATAAGTTATTCTGGGAAATTCTTCAAGAAATTCGTTTAGCAATTTATGTAATTTAGATCGTATTGTGTAAGCAGTAAATTCCTGTTTATCCGAAGCATAAAAAACTGGGACGATGTTATGTGCATCAACTTCAAAAAAAGCACAGTCAATTGCTTTTGCGATTTCCTTTTTCCAATACTGTTTTATTCTCAGTGGATCAAAATCATTGACTATTGCTGCAACTTGATTAGATTTATAATAATCAATTAATTTTTCAATCGGATTACCAATTAATAGTTCGAAAGAAATATTTAGCTCATATAATCTTTCTTGAATTTGTTTAAGTCCCTCTAACATAAATGAAAAGCTTCTATAATTAGCCAAAGGATATGAGAAATCAAGTGTAAAAATAACTTTTAATTTTCTTCCATTTTCATTTGCTAATTTGTGTGCATAAATCAGTGCCCAATTATCTTCGACTCTCTGATCTCTACTCATCCAGTAGATTACTTCACCGTTGATTAGAGGTTTATTATTAAGCTTTCTAATTCTTTTTGAGTTCATTGTTTCTTTCATCTATTGTTCCTTTGATAGAAGATATTTATAGATTTTTATTATATTATTTTGATTAGTTAATACTATTTTGTAATTTAGTTTTTCCTAATTGTTGAATTTGTTATTTTATGGCAAAAGTTAGTTTAATAGAAGCACCAGCAGAAAGGAATTTGAAAGTTATTGATGTTCAAGCTGGAAAAGATATACGCCAACATTTAGCAATTTTGGGTATTCATATTAATGATATTATTGTTAAGCAGAATTGGGCAAAGTGGGGTCCAGTCTTAATATTGAACAAATCCAACAGCAATTCAAAAGTTGCGATTGGTAGAGGTTTAGCTGATAAAATTTTTGTAGAGTTTTAGAATGAATAAAGTATATAAAGCAGTCCTAATAGGGCAACCTAACTCAGGGAAAAGCACTCTTTTCAAAGTTCTTTCCGATATAAAGGTATTAAGTTCAGGCCCAACGGTAGAAGTAAATTCGACAGATGTCAATCTTTATGGCGATACATTAAGATTAATCGATTTGCCTGGACTATTTTCTTTAAATTATATCCATCCAGCAGAAGAAATAACTGTAAAATTTTTGCTTCATCAGAGAATTGACCTGATAATTAATGTTGTTGATGCTTCTATGCTAACAAGAAGTTTAGAACTTACAATTGAACTTTTAGAACTCGGTATTCCAATGATAGTTGCTTTGAATTTGGAAGATGTTGCTAATAGTCAGGGGCATATAATTGATGCAGAAAAACTGTCCAGATTATTGAACTTGCCAGTTGTCCCAACACAAGCTTTATACGGCAAAGGTGCTAAGCAATTATTAGATGAAATCAAAAATTTACTATTTAACAACGCAAAACACAAACAAACGTTTTTTAAATTTACTCATCATTTAGAAGAAAAAATAATAATAGTTGAAAAAGAAATTAAAAATCATATTAATGGCAATGAAGTTTCTTCACGTTTTTATGCGATAAAAGCAATTGAAAATCCAAATATATTATCAAAAACAATAATTGAACACGTTGAAAATATCCAAAAAGAAGTACTTGATAATTTGCAAAAAGAGCACAATATGGATGGTTTCGAATGCATATCATACGAAAGACACCATTTAGCGATGAAAATTTCTGAACAAGTTTGTTTAATCAAGCCAACAAGGAAAACACCATTAATAAGCAAGATAGATAATTTACTTCTGCACCCGATCTATGGTTATTTTTTCCTTACTGCATTTTTCTTTCTCTATTTCTTTTTGATATTCATTGTTGGTGAATTTTTAGCTAGCTTAGCCGAATTCCCTCTTAGTTTACTCACAGATGAAGTTGAAAAGTTAAGAAATGTAAATCTATTTTTATATATTTCTTTGCACGGTGCGGTGCAAGGGTTTATTGGAATAGTTGGAATTGTCCTCCCATATTTTATTCCACTTGTTCTTTTAACAGCAATTTTCGAAGAAACAGGTTATCTTTCACGTGTTGCTTTTTTAATTGATGGTCTTATGCATAAAATTGGCTTGCACGGGAAATCAGTAGTACCAATAATACTTGGATTTGGCTGCTCTGTTCCTGCCATTTATGCTACAAGAATGATAGAAAACCCACGAGATAGAATGATTACCGCTGTACTAATTCCTTTTGTACCCTGTTCGGCAAGAATAGCAGTTATTTTTGCATTGGCAGCAGCATTTACTGGACCATTCTGGGCGGTTGTTGTATTTGCCTATGTTATTTTTGTACTGGCACTACACGGAAAAATTATGTCAAAATTCCTGACTAAACCTACCGGTTTGATATTAGATATTCCAAGATTACAGCGTCCATCAGTCCGTGGTTCGATGAAAGCAACTTGGCTTAGAACAAAAGATTTTTTGAAAGAAGCATCAATTTTCCTTCTTCTTGGCAGCATTGTTTTGAGTTGGTTTGAATATTTTCATTTTGCAGAATATTTGAATATTTTGTTTGAGCCAATTTTGACTACTATTTTAGGGCTTCCTGAACAGCTTGGTTCTACTCTAATTTTTGGATTTCTGCGTAAAGAATTAATATTAGTGATGGCAAATCAAGCTCTTGGTGTGAACTTTATTGGCGAGTTACCACTTAATATCATTCAGGTTGTTTCTTTCATTATTTTTGTTACTTTTTATTTTCCTTGTTTGACAACGTTCGTTGTAATTCTAAAAGAATTTGGGACAAAAGTAGTAGTTTTTTCATCAATTTTAAGTGTATTAGTAGCAACTATTTCTGCGTATTTGTTTAAAGTTGTTCTCGGTTTTATCTTTATTGGATTATAGGCTAATATTGTTCAATAGTATTTATTTGAGCAATAAATAATGATTCAGAGAAACATAAACATTTTTCTTATTTAAATTATCCTATTTTATTTCAATAGCTTACAAAAAAAATAATCCATATTTTTATAATGTGGCATTTTCATTGCAATTGAATAAGAAAAATATGATTGATAATGAAAATTTCAGTATATATATTAACAGCAATATTGTTATTGCTAATAAATTGCAATTTATTAGCCCAAAGGCAGGAAGAAATTCCACCCAAAAACACTATTGCCATACCTAAATTATCAATAAATGTTGATATGGCAGATGGCAAGGATGATTTAGTACTTACACTTCAAATCCTTGTTGTAATGACAATATTGACACTTGCTCCATCAATATTGGTTATGATGACTTCTTTTACACGAATAATTGTTGTTTTTCATTTCTTACGGCAAGCACTTGGCACTCAGACCCAACCACCAAACCAATTGCTAACAAGTTTAGCCCTATTTCTTACTTTTTTTGTTATGCAACCCGTGTTAAATGAAGCAAATCAAAAAGGATTACAACCATATCTGAGAGAAGAGATTAACCAAGAACAAGCAGTGAATAATATGATACAACCTTTCAGGGAATTTATGTTAAAACATACGCGGGAAGAAGATCTTGGATTATTTATCAAACTTAGTGGAGGAGATAAACCGAATACAATTGACGACGTCTCAATTTGGGCAATTATTCCAGCTTATTCATTAAGCGAATTGAGAATTGCCTTCCAAATAGGGTTTCTGATATTTATTCCATTTTTAGTTCTTGATATGATAATTGCATCAACTTTAATGTCGCTGGGTATGTTTCTTCTTCCGCCACAGCTTATTTCATTACCCGTTAAAGTTCTAATATTTGTCTTAGTTGATGGTTGGTATTTAGTTGTTGATTCATTAATGAAAAGCATTATAAAGTGAGAATAGTATGACAGACCAGTTTATTATTCATATTGTTCGTGAAGCGTTTTATAACGTTTTGTTAATAGTAGGTCCTCTATTAATTGTCTCATTAATAGTTGGATTGATTATTTCAATTTTTCAGGCTGCAACATCGATTTCAGAACAAACTTTGACATTTGTCCCAAAAATATTATCAGTAGTAATACTAATTGTTATATTGCTTCCATTTATGCTATCTACTTTAAAAACATTTGTCTTAGAAGTATATTCGTGGATACCAAGGTTGTAGATAAATGCTTGATAGCATCACCCTATCCATATTGACAGCAAAATTTTTAATTTCTACATTAATCTTCATAAGGATTAGTGGAATTTTTATTACTGCTCAATTTTTCGGCAGCACAGGTATCCCTGTTCATTTAAAATTTATTTTAGGTATTATTTTAACAGTATCTGTTGCAGCTCCATTTTGGAATGAACAGCCACAAATTGATTTTCATCTGTGGAATTTGGTTTTGCTTGTGTTTAAAGAAATGCTGGTTGGAATGATAATAGGTTTTTCTGCCAATATGGTTATGTGGGCAGCCCGTTTTGCCGGTGGATTAATTGACTTTGAAATGGGATTTCAAGCAGCAGCAATTTTCGACCAGGAACAAGGTGCACCAACCTTAGTCGGTGAATTTTACTTTTTAATCGCTATGATGATTTTTTTGATGATTAACGGGCACCATTACGTAATTGAAACTCTCTTTTTTAGCATTAAAGCTGTTCCATTGACTACTTTTGCTATTTCCGAGGCAACAGTAACCGTGTTAATCAAATTTGTTTCATCTGTTCTTATGTTAGGATTAAAAATATCAGCCCCAATTATATTATCTTTATTTTGCACAAATTTAGTACTCGCGCTTCTGGCTAGAATGGCACCGCAAACTAACATTTTTATGCTTAGTTTTCAGATTAAAATAGGTGTAGGATTAGTAATGCTATTTCTTACTGTTCCTATGGTGGTGTTGGTCATTAAATATGCGATGTATAATATCCAGCACGAATTAATGAATATGTTATTAACATTAAATCCAGAAAATGTAACGAGATAGGACAATGGCTGAAAACAAAGAAGGTCAAGAAAAAACCGAAGAACCTACCAGCAGGCGATTGGAAGAGGCAAGAAACAGAGGTCAGATAGGCAAAAGTACAGATGTAACTACTGCTGGAATGATAATAATAGGTGGGTTGCTTCTTTTTGCTTGGGGAAGCTCTATAATGAATACTTATAGAGGACTGATGATTAATGTTTTACATAATGTCGCGA
This sequence comes from Eximiradius sp., assembly GCA_937127445.1. Taxonomy (GTDB): domain Bacteria; phylum Bacteroidota; class Ignavibacteria; order Kapaibacteriales; family UBA2268; genus JAKIZO01. Next base: position 17,646 of record CAKZLY010000008.1, read on the forward strand.
ACTATGAAATTACCTATACAAATTTAATAAGTAGTTTCTACAAATTTATTCTGTTGCTTGCATCCATTCTTTTACCACTAATGATAACAATCTACGTTGTTGCATTAATCGGTGAAATTTCACAGGTTGGTTTTAAAATTGCCACGAAAAAATTCACTGAAGGTTTGAATTTCAAAAAAGTGTTCAATCCATTCGAAGGAATTCGCAAAATCCTATTTTCGACTAACTCACTTGTAGAATTAGTAAAAAGCTTTTTAAAGCTATTTTTGCTCGGAGGATTAGCAATATATATCATTTTAAATCATACAGAAGAGCTTATTACACTTTCAGAGAGACCGTTTTTTGATTTTGGTTCACTGATGGTAGATATTAGTTTTGAATTGGTATGGAAAATTGGAGTGTTATTCATTTTTATTGCAGCTTTTGATTATATGTACCAAAAGTGGCGTTTTAAAAACGAAATGAAAATGACAAAGCAAGAAGTTAAAGACGAAATGCGGCAGAGCGAAGGCGACCAGATGGTAAAAGCAAGAATACGCTCTATTATGAGAAATCGTTTGCGAAAACTTATGCTGAAAAATGTTCCAAAAGCAGATGTAGTAATAACAAACCCTACGCATTTTGCTGTTGCATTACGATATAAGTCTGGCATTGATAATGCACCAAAGGTTGTCGCAAAAGGTGTTGATTATCTTGCGTTAAAAATTAAAACAATTGCTCTGGAAAACGATGTACCTGTTGTAGAAGAACCACCTCTGGCAAGGCAGCTTTATTTCACCTGTGAAATTGACCAAGAAATACCAGAACAATTGTTCAAAGCAGTAGCGCAAATTTTAGCTTATATATACCATCTTAAACAAAAAACTCCATTTTAATATATTGATTGTGCAATCTGAGCAATGTTTGAGGATCGCCCCATTGTATAAAAATGAATACTCGGGACCTTTGCTGCAATCAATTCTTTTGCTTGCATAATAGCCCATTCGATTCCGACTTGCTCAACTTCTTTATTGGAATTACACTTTTCAACTTCTCTTGATAATTCAATAGGAATTTCAACATAAAAGTTTTTGGGTAATATATTTAAATGTCCTTTTACTGAAATAGGTTTTATACCTGGAACGACTGGAACATCAATTCCATTTTTTCTACATAATTCAACGTAATCAAAATAATATTTGTTATCGAAAAATAATTGAGTTACAATATAATTTGCTCCACACGCTAACTTATGCTTGAGTACTCTGATATCAGTCTCGAAATTTGGCGATTCTGGATGCTTTTCTGGATAACCAGCAACACCAATTGAAAACTGAGTTGGTGTAGGATTTGCGATGTCTTCATCTAAATATATGCCTTTGTTCAAGTTTGAAATTTGTTCAATTAATTCGCTTGCATAAGTGTGTCCGCCTTTTGTTGGAATAAAAGTTTTCAAAGTTTTGTCTGGATCCCCACGAACAACTAACAAGTTATGAATTCCTAAAAAATTGAGGTCAATTAATGCATCTTCGGTTTCTTCTTTCGTAAATCCTGAACAAATTAAATGGGGAACAACCTCAATGTTATATTTATGCTTTATTGCAGCTGAAATTCCTACTGTTCCAGGACGTTTCTTAATAAGGCGTTCTTCAAGTAAACCGTCCTCGCGTTTTTTATAAACAACCTCTTCCCTATGATATGTAACATTAATATAAGCGGGATTGAATTCGAGAAGTGGTTCAATAGTATCATAAATTTCTTGAATGCTTTTACCTTTCAATGGTGGCAAAAGTTCGAAGGAAAAAAGCGTCTTTTTAGTACTTTTTAATAACTCAGCAACTATCATATGCTTAAATTTAATGTATCTAACAGAATTTTTTTTGCTTTTTCAATTGTTATGTTTTTCTTTTTCGCGTACAATTCAATTTGTTCATTACCAAGAGAAAAGACTTTAAAATAATGCGATTTCGGATGTGCAAAAACATAAGCACAAACCGAAGCAGCTGGACACATCATAAATGTATCTGTAAGCTGAACATCTATTCTCTTCGCATCAAGTAATTCGAATATCATTTTCTTTTCAGAATGGTCCGGACAAGCAGGATAACCTGGTGCTGGACGAATTCCCCTATATTTCTCTTTAAATAAATCAGGAATTGTTAAATTTTCATTTGGTGAAAATCCCCAAATTTTTGTTCTGATTTCTTTATGCAAGTATTCAGCGAAAGCTTCGGCAAATCTATCCGCAAGTATTTTGACCATTGTATAACTATAGTCGTCCCCTTGTTTTTTAAATTTATCTGCAAGTTCATAGGAACCAATCCCACCTGTTACAACAAATAAACCTATATAATCCTCAATTCCAGTTTCTTTGGGTGCGATAAAATCAGCCAAACATAAATTTTTTTCATTTACATTTCTTTTGCTGCAATCTCTCAAAAAACACATTCTTTCAATTCTATCATCTACATATATTTCAACATCTTCATCAACAGAGTTAGCTTTAAAAATACCAAAAGCTGCATTTGCCGTAAGTTTCTTCCCTTCAACTATTTCATTCAATAGTAAATTTGCATCCTCGAATAAACGACTTGCCTCCTGTCCTTTCTCAGTGTCTTGGAATATTTCCGGGTATTTTTTATTTATACCCCATTGATAAAAAAAGAAAGTCCAGTCGATATAATCTTTAAGGACAGACAAATCCATATTATATATATAATCGATACCAATAAACGCCGGGTGAACAATTTCGGCTTCTTCCTGCCTCCAGAAATACTTGTTATGTCTTGCTTCTGATAAAGAAATAGAATGATTCTTGATATTTTTTTCTTGGTAATATTTATGTCTCAAATTTTCATATTCACTCTTAATTTTCTGAATAAGATCATTTCTTCTGTTATTATCCAGAAGTTCTGCAACAACTGGAACGCTTAAAGAAGCATCTTTAACATAAACTACAGCACCTGAATATTGAGGGTCAATCTTAATCGCAGTATGTAGTTTTGATGTAGTCGCTCCGCCAATTAGTAGCGGAATAGAAAAGTTGTGTTTTTGCATTTCAGTGGCTACATTTACCATTTCATCAAGAGATGGTGTAATTAAACCACTTAATCCAATAATATCAACATTATGTTTTTTTGCTTCATACAAGATTTTCTCAACAGGTGTCATAATTCCCAGATCAATCACCTCATAATTATTACAAGAAAGCACTACACCAACGATATTTTTCCCGATATCGTGAACGTCCCCCTTCACTGTTGCTAATAATATTTTCCCTGCTTTTTTTGAAACACCATCTTTTTTATTCTGTTCAATGATAATTGGTTCAAGCATACTAACAGCTTTTTTCATTACTCTTGCTGATTTCATTACTTGTGGTAAAAACATTTTCCCTTGCCCGAATAGTTCTCCAACCTTGTCCATTCCTCTCATTAATGGTCCTTCAATGATTTTTAAAGCAAAGCAATACTTTTCAAGTGCTTCTTTTATGTCTTCTTCAATATATTCATTTATTCCATTCACCAGTGAATATTCAAGACGCTCATCAACTGTACGACTTCTCCAATCATCTTTTTTCGATTTATCAGTTTCTTTTTTCCCAAGCTTTGATGAATATTCAAGTAATCTTTCAGTTGCATCTTCTCTCCGATTTAAAATCAAGTCTTCGCATAAACACCTCAATTCAAAATCAATTTCATCGTAAATTGGTAAAGCACCAGCATTGACAATGCCCATATCCAAGCCTGCATTGATAGCATGGTAGAGAAAAACAGAGTGCAAAGCTTCACGAACTAGGTTGCTACCTCTAAAAGCGAACGATAAATTACTTATCCCTCCACTTGTTTTGCAATAAGGTAAATTCTTTTTGATCCATTCTACTGCACGAATAAATTCAACGGCGTAATTATTGTGTTCAGCAATTCCAGTTCCAATTGTAAGGATATTGCAATCGAAAACGATATCCTCAGGTGGAAAGTCTATTTTTTCAGTAAGTAATTTATAAGCACGTTCGCATATTTCAATCTTCCGCTGAAAATCTGTAGCTTGTCCTTTTTCATCAAATGCCATTACTATTGCTGCTGCACCATATTTACGAATAAGCTTTGCCTGTTCGAGAAATACTTGCTCACCTTCTTTTAAACTAATTGAATTTACTATTGCTTTGCCTTGAATATTTTGTAAAGCTGTTTCAATAACTTCCCACTTCGAGCTATCAATCATAAATGGGACTTTTGCAATATCTGGTTCAGCTGCAATTGTTCTTAGAAAGATTTCCATTTCAAGCTTTGCATCTAATAGTGCGTCATCAAAATTAATGTCGATTATTTGGGCACCATTTTCTATTTGCTGCCGAGCAATAGAAACTGCTTCATCATACTTTTTTTCTTTAATTAATTTTGCAAATTTTGCTGAACCTGCTACATTTGTTCTTTCACCAATGTTAATAAAATTACTATCCTTTTCAATTGTAAGTGGTTCAAGCCCCGATAACTGAGTCTTTCTAGAAAAATTTATTGGTTTGCGTGGATTTTTACCTAATGTAGCATTTTTAAAAAGTCTTATAAAATCAGGGGTTGTTCCGCAACAACCACCAACAATATTTACCAGACCCTCATCTATAAATAATCTTATCCACTCGCTCATATTTTCAGGAGTTTCGTCATACTGCCCAAATTGATTTGGCAAACCAGCATTTGGATATGTCGAAATGAAGAGATGTGTTCTTAACGATAAGTCCCAAATGAGTGGATACATTTCCTTTGCACCAAGGGCACAATTCAAACCTATTGATAATAGAGGAAAATGATTCACGGATACAAGAAAAGCATCAAGAGTTTGCCCCGATAATGTTCTGCCTGATGCATCGGAAAATGTAACAGAAAGCATCACAGGAAGCTTTCGTCCTTTTTCTTCGAGAACACTTTGAATTGCAAATAAAGCAGCTTTTGCATTAAGAGTATCGAATACGGTTTCGACAAGTAAAACATCACATCCACCATCAATCAATCCATTTACCTGTTCTTTATACGCATCAACCATCTGAATAAAATTCACGCTTCTAAAAGAAGGATTATTAACATCGGGCGAAATAGAAAGTGTTTTATTTGTTGGTCCAATACTACCTGCAACAAATTTATATTCAAAGTTAGAGAACTTGTCAGCAATTTTGCGAGCTATTTGTGCAGCATTATAATTAATCTCATAAACATAATCTTGCAAATCATAGTCTGCAAGCGATATTCTCGTTGAGTTGAAAGTGTTTGTTTCAATAATATCTGCGCCAGCGGCAAGATATTGGTGATGAATTTCTTCTATCACATCAGGTTTTGTCAAATTAAGTATATCATTGCATCCTTTAAGCAACTTGTTATGAGCAGCAAAACGATTGCCACGGAAATCATTTTCCGAAAGGTTGTATCGTTGAATCATAGTACCCATCGCACCATCAATAACAAGTATGCGATTTTGAAGTATGTTTTCAATTGACATAATGCTTCGCGATAATTATTGATTATTAATATATATAGCTAGTAGTAACGAATTGAGAATAATATTATTAATAATATTACTTACTTATTAGTAAGAAGCAAAAGTAAAATAACAGTAATTCTGAGAAATAATATGAAAAAATATTTTGTATTTAAGAAAAATATCATTATTTTTGACTAAGTAATTTAACCAATTAGTTAAAATAAATGGATAACAATAAAAATATTAATTCCCCAAATAATCTATCAGAACCCGAGAATAAAATCTTAGAAGCTGCTAAAAAAGTTTTCATTCAAAAAGGTTTTGATGGAGCTACCATGCAAGAGATTGCAGATGTAGCTGGTATTAACAAGGCATTGCTACATTACTATTTTAGAAAGAAAGAGATATTATTCAAGACAATTTTTCAACAAGCTTTTTCGGAATTTGTTCCAAATATTCAAGAAGTAATAAGTTCTGATAAGCCTCTCAGAAAAAAAATCAAATCATTTATTGAGGGTTATATTGATTTGTTAACGAAAAATCCATATCTACCAATTTTCATTCTAAATGAATTAAGTCAAAGACCAGAAAAACTTATTACAATAATAAAAAGTTCAGGCTTAAATCCTTCTTTGATAATTAAAAATTTCGATAAAAGCCTTCAAGAAGCAGGCATAAAATCTTATCCCATTAAACATTTGTTAGTTAATATACTATCAATGTGCATTTTTCCAGTAGTAGCCAAACCTGTAATATCATCATTTCTTTTTGATGGCAACGATAAATCGTATCAATTATTTATTCAACAAAGGAAAAAATACATTTATGATTTTATTATAAAGGCATTAAAAATATGAAAGTCAAATATATTATATTATTTACATTGATTATCAATTTGAATTCATATGCGGATACCAGTTATATTTATTTTGAACAGCTTATTGAAGGACTAACAAACAATTATAAGTTGAAAGATAATGTGGCAAATACAAAAGTAATCCAATTAATTAGAGAAGATATAAACAAAACATCATACTTACCACAATTCAATATCTCCTCGCAAGTTTCTTATCAAAGCGACGTTACCAAAGTTCCAATTTCATTGCCTGGTATAAATTTTCCAACAATGGATAAAACACAATATAAAATCAATTTAGAGATAAATCAAATTATTTACGATGGTTTCTTAATGAATATTATTAATAAAAGAGATAAATATCTTTCACTTATCGAAGAATTGCAAACTGATTTAATCCTTGATTCACAAAAAGAGTTACTGAATAAATTAATATATCTCTACTTGATAAATTATAAAACTAAACAACAATTGGATGAACAAAAAAAGATATTAGACTTCAAAAAAAATGATATAGCAAATTTAATTTCGGGCGGAATATTAACTAACACCGATATGGACTATCTAAACATTGAAATGATTAAAATCTCTCAACAAATTGAAACACACGAGATTAATTGTCAGTACTTGAGTGAGAATATAGAACTATTAACAAATATCAGAGTGAACAATAATTTGATATATTACAAAGATGAAAGCCTTTCTCAAACTGACAAAATGAATAGAAAAGAGTTGAGAATACTTGAAATGAAGAAAAACATAGCCGACATAAATGCAGAAATCTTATCAAAGCAAACTTCTCCAAAATTATTTGCCTTTGGACAGCTCGGATATGGCAAACCCGGTTTGAATATGTTATCTAATAACAACAGTTCATATTATCTTGTTGGAGTTAAAATGACATGGAATATCTTTGACTGGGGGAAAAGTAGAAAAGAAGAAGAGATAGCACAAATCAATACAGCTTCATTAGATAATGAAAAAGCACAATTTATTCAGAATATTATATTGCTAAAAAATGAAATTTTAGCAAATATCAGTAAAATTGATAAACAGATTGAAAATGATTTAGAAATCATAAAATTAAGAGAAAAAATATTATTAGCTACTTATTCAAAACTTACAAATGGTACCGCGAAAGCCGTTGACTATTTAAATGATTTATCTGCCAAGACACAAGCAATAATAGATTATGAAAAGCATACTATTGAAAAGCAATATTATATTCAGTATTATTCAATTTTAATGGGAATAAAATAAATTATGAAAAAATTAAAAATAATTATTGTAGTAAGTATTGCATCAGTAATGTTTTCTTGCTCCGATAGAGATAATCAACCAGATGCATATGGCCAATTCGAAGCGACAGAAATTTTGCTCTCTTCAGAAATACAAGGGAAATTAATAAAATGGGATGTTGAAGAAGGGAAAAATTATCCTTCGCAACAACTGTTAGGTATAGTTGACACTAATTCTCTATTTTTAAAAAAACAACAATTAGTAGCACAACAAAAACTTATTTCAGCAAAATATTTAAATATATCCACACAACTCGACATTTTATACCAACAAAAAACCAATTTGGAAAGTGAAAAGAATAGATTTGAAAAACTTGTATCTCAAAATGCTGCTACTCAAAAACAATTAGATGATATTGTAAACAACATCAAAATAATTGAGAAACAAATTGAAAACGCTAAGACTCAAAATAATCTTGTGACAAATGAACTGGAAAGTGTAAAATTTCAGATTAAACAATTAGACGACCAATTATCAAAATGTTACATTCAAATGCCAATAGATGGAACTATTTTAGTGAAATATGTGGAACCTTTTGAATTAGTTTTACCAAACAAACCATTACTAAAGATTGCTGATCTCAACAAAATGTATCTCAGGTGCTACATTGATGAAGAACAATTATCTCAATTTAAATTAGGACAAAATGTTAAAGTCTATGTTGACAGTAAAAATGGGTTAAAAGACTACAATGGAATCGTTAGCTGGGTATCGTCACAAGCTGAATTCTCACCTAAAATTATTCAAAATCGTAATGAAAGGAAAAATTTAGTTTATGCAGTTAAAATTTTAGTAGAAAATGATGGTAGCTTAAAAATCGGGATGTTAGGAGATGTTATCATCAAGTAGTTATGGAAGCAATTAGAGTAAATAATATCACAAAAAGTTATGAAAATATTAATGCATTATCAAATGTTAGTTTTTCTATTAATCAAACTGAAATTTTTGGATTAATTGGTCCCGATGGAGCTGGCAAAACAACTTTGATAAGAATTTTGACATCACTTATTTTGCCGGATGAAGGGAACGCTTACATACTTAATTTAGATTTAAAAAAAGATTATAAGCAAATAAGAAAGATAATTGGCTATATGCCTCAAAGGTTCTCATTATATATGGATTTATCGGTTGAAGAAAATTTACAATTTTATGCAGAAATTTTTGGTGTATCAATAAAAGATAATTATTATTTAATTGAACCAATTTATAAACAAATTGAACCTTATAAAGAAAGAAAAGCAGGAAAGTTGTCAGGTGGAATGAAACAAAAATTAGCACTTTCTTGTGCATTAATTCATAGACCTAAATTTTTATTGTTAGACGAACCCACTACTGGTGTTGATGCAATCTCTCGTATTGAATTTTGGGAAATGTTAAAAAATTATCAAAATGAGGGCATCACGATACTAGTATCAACTCCATATATGGATGAAGCATTACAGTGTAATAGACTTGCATTTATCAAAGAAGGCAAAATATTGACAGTAGCCTCACCAAGCGAAATATTAAATAATTATCCATTTAATATATATGATATTAAGAATGAAAATACTTATCAAACAATTGAATATTTTAAAAAAATAATACCTGATGCAATAATAAATAGATTCGGTCAAAGTTTACATTGTTCAACTCAATTATCATTTGATGAAATTATTCAAGCTACAGATATCAATAATATTCTTATCGAAAAAATTGAACCAACAATTGAAGATTGTTTTTTATGGATATCGCAACAACAATAGAACCTCAAAAATATGCAATTTATGCACGGAAATTGGTGAAAAAATTTGGCAATTTTATCGCTGATGATAATTTAAATTTCGAGGTTCATCCAGGTGAAATATTTGGATTATTAGGTGCGAATGGAGCAGGAAAAACAACCGCTATAAAAATGATGACTGGTTTACTCAAACCAACCTCTGGTATATTGAAAGTTAATGGTTATGATATTTATTCTGAATCAGAGATAATTCGTAAATCTATTGGCTACATGAGCCAGAAATTTTCACTTTATGAAGAATTAACTATTTACGAAAATATTCGCTTCTTTGGCGGAATTTATGGATTGAACCTTAAAAGCATTAAATCAAGAGCTGAATGGGCCGAACACACCTTTTCTCTTAGTGGATTTATGGATAAAAGAGTATCAAATCTTCCACTTGGATGGAAGCAAAAAGTTGCATTTGTTGTTGCAAGCATTCATAATCCGGCAATTATTTTTTTAGATGAACCGACTGGAGGGGTCGATCCCAGTGTCAGAAGAAATTTCTGGGATAATATCTATCAAGCTTCAATTAACGGAACAACCATTATTGTTACAACCCATTATATGGATGAAGCAGAATACTGTCAAAGAATTTGTATTATGGATCAAGGAATAATTAAAGCCATTGGTAAACCGAATGAATTAAAAAATAAATTCCTTGTAAATACAATGAATGAATTATTTATTAAGATTGTTAGAAATTAATATGAAACAATTAATTGCATTTATCAAGAAAGAATTCTTTCATATTTTTAGAGATTGGCGAACTTTGATTGTGATCTTTGCAATTCCTGCAATTCAATTAATAGTATTTGGCTATGCAATATCTAACGATTTAAATAATATTTCTATTGGCATATTAGATAAATCTAATGATGAATTTAGTAAAAAAATTGTTTCAAAAATGACATTCTCAAACTTTTTCAAAATAGGACACATATTACAAAGCGAAAAAGAAATTGAAAAATTATTTAAAAGTGGAAAAGTGAAAGAAGTTGTAATAATTCAGCAAAACTTTTCAAAAAGTATTATTAAAAATGGTATAGCATCTATCCAAATAATTGCTGATGCATCTGAACCGAATACAGCAAACTTAGCAATTAATTATACTTCAGCTTTGATAAATAATTTTGTCCAGGACATATCAAAAACTACTGCAATAGTGCCACCCTATTCAATTGAAGTTAAAATGCTGTATAATCCTACATTGCAATCATCCTGGATGTTTATCCCTGGTATTATTGCTTTAATATTAACATTAATATCTGTAATGCTGACTTCTGTAAGTATTGTAAAAGAAAAAGAATACGGTTCAATGGAGTTACTATTAGTAACACCCCTAAAATCTTTGACAATAATAATTGGGAAAGTTGTGCCGTACTTTATTTTATCAATAATTAATATTAGTTTTATTTTTTTATTAGGACATATATTTTTTGCTTTACCTGTACAGGGTAGCCTATTTACATTGTACATGCTTTCCACTATGTATATAATTTTAGCTTTATCAATTGGAATATTTATTTCTGTCAACGTCGCAAATCAACAAGTAGCAATGTTAATATCACTTGTTGCATTAATGCTACCTACTATTTTGCTTTCTGGATTTATTTTCCCAATTGAGAACATGCCCAAATGGTTACAATTATTTTCCATTATTATGCCACCAAGATATTTCATAGAAGGACTAAGAGGAATAATGCTAAAAGGAAATGGCTTCCAAGAATTATGGATAAATTTTTTAGTTATTATGTTTATGACATTTATTTTTATTATACTGAGTATCAAAAGATTTAAATCACGGTTAATATAATGAGAACATTATTGTTTTTAATTCAAAAGGAATTTTTACAAATATTTCGCAATAAAATGATGTTACCAATAATTTTTGGTGTTCCTATTATACAATTGTTGATTCTTGTTAATGCTGCAACTTATGAGATTAAGAATATAAAAGTTGGAATTATAGATTATGATAAGAGCACTCTTTCGCAAAAATTCATCATGAAAATTCAAGGTTCACATTATTTTATTCTAACTAATAATTATCTTAGTACTATCGAAGGAATAAGTGCTATTGATAACAATAGTATAAAAGCTCTAATAGTAATTCCCAAGTATTTTGAAAGAGATGTCTTGTTAAATAGAAACCCAATAAAAATTCAATTACTAAATGATGCTATCAACTCAGTAAATGCTGCAATAACATATTCATATTTTCAGCAATTATTCAATTCGTTTATTAAAGAAGAAATAAATAAGAATTCTATTGAGCAACCCGATAACATTAATATTATTCCAAGATTTCGCTTCAATGTAGATTTTGATTATAAAAAGTATATGGTTCCAGGTGTTCTGGTAATGTTGATAACTGTTATAAGTTTTGTTTTGGGTGCTTTAAATATTGTGCGAGAAAAAGAAGTTGGAACAATCGAACAAATTAATGTAACACCAATAAAAAAATATGAATTCATTATCGGCAAACTATTTCCTTTTTGGATTATTGCATTATTGGAGTTTACAATTGGATTGACATTAGGAAAATTGGTCTACAATATTCCAATTGTTGGTAGCATACCATTATTATATATGGTAGCAGGAGTATATCTGATAATATTATTATCTTTAGGTCTATTTATTTCAACAATCGTTGATACGCAACAACAAGCAACTTTATTAGCATTTTTCTTTTTGATGATATTCATTTTATTAAGTGGTTTATTCACCAGCCTGGAAAGTATGCCCAAATGGATATTGTTAGTGAATAAGATTAATCCACTAGCATATTTTATTCAAACTATTAGAATGATATTGTTAAAAGGTAGCGGTTTTTGGGATATATTACCCAATTTTATCGCAATTGTTGTATTAGCTATTCTTTCAATGAGTTTAGCTATATTGAGAGTTAGAAAAACAGATTAATATTATACTGATTGATAGAACTACTAACTTATATAGCATAACTTGTATATTTTACTCAGCATTTATTCAGAACATCATAAATTATCTTTCGCATTTTCTTCTCTTCAATAGCATAATTATTATTTTTGGCAAATTGAAGGCTGTTTTGCCTATAAAATTCATAATTATCGATAATTTTTTCTATTGCATTTTGAATTGATCTTGCAGCAAAATCACTAATAACCACACCAATATTGTTTTGATTTATTATTTTTTCCATTGCAGGGAGAGAAGATGCAACCTGTGGAAGCCCAGCCATTGCATACTCGAACATTTTGTTTGGTAACGCTAATTTATAAGAAAGGCTAATCGGTTCAATTAAATTAATACCCACATCAGCTGAACAAGTCCAATGATGCAATTCCTCATATGGTACGTTGCCAGCAAAAACTACTCTGTCCAAAATACCTTTATTTTGAGCAATTATTTTCGCTTTATTTAAAAATATGCCTTCACCTAACACAACAAAAGCGAATTTTTCACTATTTGCGATAAAGTCTAAAACAGGAATGATTCCGCGTCCATAATGAACAGCACCTTGGTATAACAAAATTAGTTTATCTTTTAAAAACGGATATCTCTCTTTAATTATGTTTGAATTAATATGTTCCCTATAAGGTGGGACGTTGTAAATTGTAGTGAATAATTTGTCTGTTTTAAAGTAACCTCGTAAATATTCGGCATCTAAATCACCCGAAACAACAAAATGATTTACAGTTTTTACCCATTTTTTTTCTAAAAAAGACAATATCTTCTGCTTTATTGGAAATTTCGAGAGATTTGCAAGAGCAGAATAAATTTCGCGCGAATCATACGTCACATAGTCTTCCTTTCGGGCAATTTTATAAACCGCGCCCAAAGAATATAAATCACAAGCCCAGAAAATGTATTTCTCATATTTATTATGAGTAAATATTTTTTTGATGTAGTTAATAAAAAAAAGCCAATTCAAAATAAGTCTTTTTCTAGGAGAAGGAACTGAAAAGTGCTTTACATTGTTTGGTAAAGTAAGTTTATTAAATTCATTTTCAGAAGTAAGAGAAAAACAAATAACATTCGAAATCGAAGAAACAGCACGGAGAACATTTAGACTACGTCCATCTCTGACTAAATTTGAAAATGTAATTAAGCAAACATTCGACTGCATTAACTAATCCGAAAATTTATAATGATAAGTACTTCGTAATATTCCACGAGCAAAAAAACGTTCCTTGAAATCAATTAAACTTATAGATGGAGTCATTGGATCAAATGCAGAAGTATCTTGCGATACTCCAATATCAACCCACTGATAACCTTCCTCTATTGCTTTTTCGACAGTGTGGTGCATAATCAAATAGACAGGTTTTAAATGTTCATATTCATATAGCAGCATATTATAAAAACACAAAACAACTTTGCTATTACAGAAAAACAGCCACGACCCTGCAATTGGTATATCTTCATAATAAACCATATTCAAACGAACTTTGTCGGGAAGCAACTCGGCAAGTTTAATCATATCTTCAAGTGTATGAGTCGGCTTTACATTAAATTTAGACTTGTTTTGCAATAAAATTTTATTAAATGTTTCATAGTCATTACTTTCTTTAATCGTAATTTTATTGTCTCGCAATATCTTTCTAATGGTTTTACGAGCAGTTTTATCATAATGTAAAAAAGTATCTTTTCCGTACTTCAAGTCAATTGCGTGGGAAATATAATGAAGTTCAAAATCGAATTTTCTGTAAAGCATTGCATATTCAATATGCTGCGAAATGTTTTTTGAATATACTATTGGTGGAGGAATAAGGAAAATCTCACTAATCCCATTTATTACACAATAATCCATAAAAGTATCAACTAATTCAAGGCATTCTGAGAAAGGCAAATCTTCGGTAACAAACGAACCATAACTTGCACCTACTGGCGACCAAAAAACTTTTCCCTGTTCTTTGAACCCACCTGGGAGCACAGCTATCAGTTTACCGTTTTTTCTAAACATAAAGCTTGTAAAATCAAACTTACCAGGAGCGTGATAATCAAGAAAAGTTTGCATATGGAACATTGTTCCATTATTGGATTTCTCTACAAAATCTTCCCATTCCCTTTTCTTTGAGGGTTCATAAATCTCAACACTTATTTTACCGCTCATTTATTGTTTCTTTCCTACAAATTCAGCAAATTTTTTCCCGAATTCCCTTAATTTTCTTATTTCATTTTCGTCTGGCAACCATTGCGTTTTTGCACTTTCCTCAAATAATTCAAAACCAGAATTTTGAAGAAATTCATTAATAATTTTAACATTTGCGGGACTCCATCCATAGGAACCAAATGAAGCTGCTTTTTTCCCTTCAAGAGATAATCCTTTTATTTCTTCAAGAATTGCAGCCGTTGAATTCAAAATCCCATTATTATATGTTGGAGAACCAATCAATATTGCTTTGGAACGAAAAACTTCAGTTATAATATCGCTATTATCAGAACGTGCAGAATTGAAAATCTTCACAATACAATCTTTATCGATCGACTTTATTCCTTCGGCAATACTTTCAGCCATTTTCCGAGTGCTATCATACATTGTATCGTAAACTATCGTAATTTGATTTTCTTTATAATCATTAGACCACTCAAAGTATTTATCGATTATTGTATTTATATCTTCACGCCAGATAATACCGTGTGCAGTTGCAATAATGCTAATCGGTAGGTTTAACGATTTGAGTTCTTCAATTTTCTTTACTGTTTTCTTGGCAAACGGTGCAATAATATTCGCAAAATATTTCAATGCTTCATAATATAAAATCTCTTTGTCTTCAATTTTATCATCAAATAGATCAAAAGAAGCATAGTGCTGCCCAAAAACATCCGATGAGAATAATATGTTATCGCCTGAAAGAAAACACATCATTGTATCAGGCCAATGCAGCATCGGAGCTTCAATAAACGTAAGTTCACTTTTACCAAGTGATATTTTATCGCCAGATTTTACCGTTTGGAAACCCCAGTCTTTGTGATAATATCCTTTGATCGATTTGACGCCATTTGCAGAGCATAATATTTTTGCATTTTTAGCTTGCTCGGCAAGAATTGGTAAAGCACCGCTATGGTCGGGTTCTGCGTGAGTTACAATAATATAATCAATTTTATCTAACTTAATTTGTTTTTTTAAATTTTCGATAAATTCTTCTGCAAATGGCTTCCAAACAGTATCAATCACAGCAATTTTCTCGTCTTTAATAAGATAAGAGTTATACGAACTACCTTTATAAGTAGAAAGCTGTTTACCGTGAAATTTACGAAGTTCCCAATCAATCTTTCCCATCCAAATAACGTTTTCAGTAATTTTCATAGCATAAATATCAATAATTTAACAAAGCACAAAATTAAATAAAATAATCAAAGTAAAAAAGAAAAGAGGTATTGCAGGATATAAAAAATATAAAATTAATTATTCTAAAATTTCACCTAAAAATAGCCAATGTTGATAAATAATTTGGGGATATTACCTCAGAAAACGAAAAAAGCTGCTTGAATATGCAACCCGTCTTTTCGCCGAAAAAATCAACACTTCGTCCGAAACCTTTATCACTAACACCTTAGAAATCCACACATTTTTCGATTAATCCTATTGCTCTTCATTATCATCTTCATCGTCCATAAAAGTCTCGTCCCACCAAGAGTCGTCGTAATCCATCAACCCAATCTCGTAAAAATCCTCTCGGTACCTCTGCTTTACACCTTCTCCGCAAAATGCTCTGTTCTGCTTTATAAGCTCTCTTGCTTTTGCAACTACTTCCGGCGACAATGGTTTCAAAGCGAAAGCATAAGGTAAAATACTGTTATAAAAATACATATCCGCCGAACACATCTTGCCTTTGACAAGCAGTATCCATTCTAACAAATCGGACTCAATTTCCTTTTTCAATTCTTCTTTGTTTTTCATAAACTTTTCCACTTATTTTTGCTCGTTTTATGGAATTCAATTTCACCTTCTTTTGTGTTTTTGTAACGAAAATATTCCCTTATCCTGCCCATCCAATAAACCACACACATATCCGCACTCGCCAAGATAATAGCGCTAACGACAAAACAAATATTCTCCATATTTAACCATTAATGATACCATTTCAATACTCTAATATAGTGCGATTAGAACGTGCGGTTGGTGCTGCTGTCTCGGCTGTCTTCGGAGATTCTTCAATACTCTAATATAGTGCGATTAGAACTCTTCACCTGTTTTATTGCCATTCAACAAATGTATATTTCAATACTAATATAGTGCGATTAGAACTTATATTTTAATAGGCGTTCTTTTACATTAATTTTTATTTCAATACTAATATAGTGCGATTAGAACTGATTATACTTTGCGTTTAACGTATCCCAACACACTATTTCAATACTAATATAGTGCGATTAGAACTTGAAATAGCTAAACAATGGATTATGTTAAACTTACCAAATTTCAATACTAATATAGTGCGATTAGAACGTTTCCATCTTTTTTAATTAAAAGTTCAGAGTGATATTTCAATACTAATATAGTGCGATTAGAACTATGTATTTAAGATCGGAAGAGCGTCGTGT
>CAKZLY010000009.1 GCA_937127445.1 Eximiradius sp.
TTGATGCTGCGAGCCCACGACAAAGCACCGAACGGAGTAATAAAGCTCAACGTTAGCGACCTGCCAAGCGGAGTATATTCTGTTATAATCCGCAACGGTGCCACAATCATCAAAGAACGCGCTGTGATTGTGCGATAAAATCGTTGAAATAGAGAAAATGAAAGCCCTGAGCCCACCCTCGGGGCTTTTTATATATTAATTTAATATATAAATTTATGTTTCAAAAGTATCAGTTTGCTATACTTAAAAAAGAAAATTATATCGATAAAAATAAAACTAAATGATATAACATATTCACTAATTTTGTAATTTTGCTGATAAATTATGGGGCAATCCCAATTAGTTAAATATTTGAGGGTATTATGGGACTACGTTTCATAACGGCTGATGAAGCCGCAAGCTATGTGAATAACTGCGATACTGTTGGTTTTAGTGGATTTACTCCCGCCGGAGCTGTAAAAGCTGTTCCGCAAGCAATTGCAAATAGAGCAATTGCCGAGCATAATGCTGGACGCCCTTTCAAAATTGGAATGATAACAGGTGCCTCCACTGGCGATTCGCTCGATGGTTCTCTTGCTCGTGCCGAAGCCGTGCTTTTTCGCACACCATATCAATCAAATGCTGATTTACGAAAGCTAATTAACGATGGCAAAGCTGATTATTTTGACTCTCATTTATCAACCGTTGCTCAAAACCTACGCTACGGCTTTCTCGGCAAAATGCAAGTCGGTATCATCGAAGCTTGCGATGTCTCAGCTGATGGCAAAATTGTGATTACAACAGGTGTTGGAATTACTCCGTCTATTTGCAAAGTTGCCGAAAAGATTATAATCGAGCTTAATCATTATCATCCAAAATCATTGCATGGTATGCACGATATTCATATCGTTGCCGACCCACCGAACCGTCGCGAAATTCCTATCTACAAACCTTCCGATAGAGCTGGCGAAACTGTTATTAAAGTTAATCCTGATAAAATTATTGGTATTGTTGAAACTCATCTTCCTGATGAAGTTGGCGAATTTTCTAAAACTGATGAAATTACTGAAAAAATTGGTGAAAATGTTGCTGAATTCTTGTCCTCGGAATTCAAAAGAGGTCGAATTCCTTCTAGCTTTCTTCCGATTCAATCTGGTGTCGGTAATATTGCCAATGCTGTGCTTGGTGCATTGGGTAGAAACAAAAGTATTCCTGATTTTGAAATGTACACAGAAGTTATTCAAGATTCTGTTATCGAATTGATGAAAGAAGGTAGAGTTCGTTTCGCAAGTGGTTGTTCGCTTACTGTCTCTAACAATAAATTGAAAGAAATTTATGATAATCTCGATTATTTCCATCCACGCATATTACTTAGACCGCAAGAAATTACTAACAATCCAGAAATCGCTCGTCGTTTAGGAATTATTTCTATCAATACTGCTCTCGAGGCAGACCTTTGTGGCAATGTCAACTCAACTAACGTTATGGGACAAAAAATGATGAACGGAATTGGTGGTTCAGGTGACTTTACACGAAACGCCTATATCTCAATTTTTACTTGTCCCTCTGTTGCAAAAAATGGAAAAATCAGCACAATTGTTCCGATGGTTTCGCACGTTGACCATAACGAACATTCTGTTCAGGTTATCATTACTGAATATGGTGTTGCTGATTTGCGTGCTAAATCACCCCAGAAGAAAGCAGAAGAAATTATAAACAACTGTGTTCATCCCGATTACCGCGAGCAACTTCGCGATTATCTTAAAATTTGCGATACTGCCCACACTCCTCAATCGCTTTCAGCTGCTTTTGCTATGCACCTTCATTTTTTACAAACAGGCGATATGCGCGGTATTGAATGGAATAAATACCTCCTCAATGGCAAATGCTACTAATTAATTATCAAATGAAAATATTCACATAGAAAAAAAAAAAAGAGGCTGCCTTTTTCATAAGACAGCCTCTTTTCTTGTGTGGCTTATCATTATTGTTCTGGATTTAGCACAAATTGTATTATTTTGTCTTTCTTCAAATATTGCTTTGCTGCTTCTTTAATATCATTTTTCGTTAATTTATCAATGTTTTCAGTGTATTTTGCTAAACGTCCAACATCTAATTTGTTATAATCAGAATTATAAATATAGTTCAACCAGAAATGATTTTCCTTCTGATTTGTTTCAAATTCTCTTTTCAGAATTTCTTTAACTTTTGTAAAGTTCTCGTCGCTTACATCTTTTGTTTGCATTTCATTAATAACATCGAAAGCACTATTGATAAGTTCTTGAACACGTGTAGGACCTGTCCCGAAAACAATGTTAATATTGTATCTTGGGTTTGGATACTGATTTACTCTATGAATTGCACGTATGCCATACACACCACCTTTGTCCTCACGAATTACTTCACGCAAGCGAATATTGAATACTTCCATCAATGCATTGAGCTTCAATATATTATCTGGATTATAATCAAAATTGTCAGCAAACACAAGTCTAATTGAACTCTTTGGTTCAATTCCTTTAACAACTTCTTTTGTCAAAGGTCCTTTCGCATAATTAACACCTAAATCACGCCATTTTTCGTTACGTTTTTTGTTTGGAAGGCTTGCTATATAAGTTTCAATATATTTTTTCAATTCTTTCATATCGAAATTGCCAACAAAAATAAATGTGAAATCGCTGGCATCAGCAAATCTATCCTTGAAGAACTCAACTGCTTTGTCCAGGTTGACCTTGTCCATATCTTTTGCATTGAGAGGCATATATCTTGGGTGGTAATTGAATAGAATTGCAGTAACTGTATCCTGGAAAACAGTTTCCGGACGACGCTTCGAGTTGCGAATTGATTCTTTCTGACGGCTTACCAACGCTTTAAATGTTTCTTCATCTTTTCTTGGTGCGGTGAAATACAAATGCAGCAACTGGAAGAAAGTTTCAGCATCAGTTGGGGCGTAACTACCGCTAAATCCTTCTGCTAGTTCATCAATGCTTGGACTTATGCTAATGAGCTTGCCGGTAAGCATTTTTTGTAGCTGTGTTGCTGAAAACTCAGAAATACCACCTTCATCTACTATATCTGCTGCAAACATTGCCGAAAGATAGTCTTCGTCCTTTGCAAGTGATGTCCCACCTGGGCTCCACGCACGGAATAGGACCTCGTCGTTTTTGAAATCAGTTTTCTTTGCAAGCACTCTTGCACCATTCGAAAGCTTCATTTCAATAATGTCGAATTTACCAGTTTTCTTTTCTTCGACAATTTTGCCTGGTTTCGGCATTTTCGACATTAACGGTTTGTCTGTTGCATCATCTTTGTATGGTTCTAATTTTGCCGTTGAGACTTTTGCATATAAAGAGCGGATTTCCTGCTCCGTAGGAACTTTAATTTCTGGCTTATCAGGTACGCTTACCAATACTACTTTGTTGCCCTCCGTAATTAATGACTGTGCGTACTTATTAACTTCTTCGATAGTAATCATTGGTAAATATTCTTGATACAATTGATATTCGAATTCAATACCAGGCATACCTTCTTTTTCGTAGAAGTTTCTATAATATTCATCAGCATAATCAGCAGATTTCGTTTTGTCTTTTTCTTTTAATGCACTCTCCATATTCTTCAATGTGGCTTCTTTCACGCGTTCTAATTCTGATTTAGTAAATCCATATTGTTTCATTCTGTATGCTTCCGTAAGAACTGCTTCTAAGCCTTTCAAAATATCATCTGTTTTTGATATAGAAACGACATTAAATGCAGCTAATCCTGCCATAAAATCACCAACTCCTGCTCCCGCAAATAAAAATGGAGGATTAGGTTTACGCATTATTTCCTGTATTCGCATATTAAGCATCTGATTTACTAAATTATCTATAATTCCCTGACGGTAACCACCAAAAGTAGATTGATCCCTGCCCGGAAACTTGTATATTAGTGAAATATTTGGCATTGGGAGCTCTGGGTCTTTTGCAATCGAAACAAGCATTTCCTTGTGTGGTGGTATTGGATAATCAACACGTGGACGGAAATTTTCTGGCATCTGAATTCGTGAGAATTTTTCGCGTATCATCTTTTCTACTTCTACAACATCAAATTCACCTACAGCTATCACAGCCATTAAATCTGGACGATACCACTCCTTGTAAAAACGGAGAAATGCTTCGCGCGAAGCATTTAATATAACTGCTGTATCCCCAATAGGTAATCTTTCTGCGTATTTAGAATTTTTGAAAATATATGGATAATGCTGCTTCATTACTCTTTCCTGAGCACCGCGATATAATCTCCATTCTTCTAATATTACTCCACGCTCTTTTTCCAATTCAACAGGATCAAATGTTACATTATGTGCCCAATCTTCCAGCACTTGAAATCCACGTTCCAGCAATCCAGGCTTATCAAGAGGAATTGTTAGCAGATAATATGTTCTATCGAACCCAGTATTTGCATTCAAATCTGCTCCAAATCGAAGCCCAGTTTCTTCAAGAAAATTAATTAAATCATTCTTTGGGAAATTCTTTGTGCCGTTGAAACACATATGTTCAATAAAGTGTGCAAGCCCCTGCTGATCGTCATCTTCTTGCACAGAACCTGCTTTAATGACTAATCGTAATTCAGCCCTGTTCTCTGGTAATTTGTTGTGGCGTATGTAATACTTCAACCCATTATCCAGTACTCCAATCTTTACATTTGGATCGAATGGAAGTAGTTCGTCCATACTCCTTTGCTTAATAGGCTGAGAAAATGCACTTGTTATGCTTATTGCAAACAATGCAAGGACAAAAAACAATTTTTTCATAAATAAACCCATTTTTATAATAAATGAAACAATAATATTTTATACGTATTTATCCACTTTTTTGTTACAAATTAAACAAAAAGTCATAAAAACATTCTCTTATCTTTGGATACTCTTTTCTCATTTTTTCAAAATTATTTGCAATTGCTTTATCGGAAGCTAATTTTTTGAACTCCTGACATGTTTCGAGAATTCTTTTGTTTTTCAGTAGATTATAAATTTCATCTTTGCTCAATTTAGTTACATCTTTTTTGTTCGAATTGCACTCAATTTCAAGTTGAGAAGTATCTAATTTTACTTGCAATATTCTCTCAAGTTCTTTGGCTAACATTAAACTACCACGTAATTTAGCATCATACGAATGCCCCGCTATATGTGGCGTCGAAATATATGCTGCTGAAACTGCAGTTTCAGAAACATTAGGTTCGTTCATCCAAACATCAGCGACAACTTTAATTTTTCCACTGTTTGCAATTTGAACCCAACTCTTTTCACATACCACACTGCCACGCGAAGTGTGAAGAAGCAAAGCCCCTTCTTTGACTTTTTCAAGTAAATTATAATCCAATAAATTATACGTTTTGTATTTACCACTCAAAGTTAACGGAACGTGATTTGTAAGAATATCTGATACTTGGACAATCTCATTTATTTCTAAATGTGTTTCGTTTAACAACCTTTCTGGACTGTTTTCAAAAAGTGGTGGATCGTTTATAACAACTGTAATTCCTATGTGTTTAGCCATTGTAGCCAAACGTTTACCGACATTTCCATAACCAATTATTCCTAAAATTTTGTTTTTCAAGTTTATATTATTCTCTTCTGCCCAGTTGAGAATACAGAACATACAATATTCTGCAACTGATAACGCATTTGAGCCTATCGCATCAAAGTAAATTATTCCTTGCAAGCTAAGATATTCCTTATCTAAATGCTCCGAACCCGAAGTAGCTGTCCCAACAATCCTTATGTTCGTGCCGTTGAGTAGTTTTTGATTTACCTGAGTAGTAGAACGAACCAACAGAATATTAGCTTTGCTTTGTCGAATAATATCGTTTGTTAACGTTCTACCTTCAAACTTATACACCTCACCAATTTGGTCTAATATTTCAGGCAATAACGGTATATTACTATCAATTAGAAAGCGATATTTCATATAATTGTTACTATTTTTTACAAAAATATAAAATATCTGATTAATGATTCACGTTTAATGTTTAGTTTTAACAAAATTTATTATAAACATTCATTTCGGGAATTTATGGAAATCACAAAAATTTTAGTTATCGGTGCTGGCACAATGGGTAATGGAATTGCTCACGTTTTTGCTCAGCACGGCTTTGATGTTGTTATGAGCGATATATCCGAAGCAGCATTGAAAAATGCTCTTGCAACAATCGAAAAAAATATGTCCCGCCAAATCGCAAAAGGCAAACTAACGGAAAACGAAAAATCATCTGCTCTTGCAAGAATTTCAACTACTACCGATTTTTCTTCGGCTTCCGATGCCCAATTAGCAATCGAAGCTGCTACCGAAAACAAAGAACTAAAATTTAATCTTTTCAAACAAATTGACGAATTAATTAACAAAGATGCGATTCTGGCTTCCAACACTTCTACTATTTCTATCACTGAAATTGCCTCGAAAACTTTCCGCCCCGAAAAAGTTATTGGTATGCATTTTATGAACCCAGTCCAAATGATGAAACTCGTTGAAATAATTCGTGGGCTTGCAACAAGCGACTATGTCTTTCATTCTGTTTATGAACTTAGCAAAAAAATTGATAAAATTCCTGTCGAGGCAAACGACTACCCCGGCTTTATTGCTAACAGAATACTTATGCCACTGATTAATGAAGCAATCTTTGCGCTTATGGAAGGTGTCGGAACAGTTCAAGCAATTGATGAGGTTGCAAAACTTGGCTTTTCTCACCCGATGGGACCGCTTATGCTTGCTGATTTAATCGGTTTGGATACTACTTTGTCTATTATGGAAGTGCTTCATAAAGATTTAGGCGACCCACGCTTCCGTCCTGCACCATTATTGCGTAAGTTAGTTGCTGCGGGCTATCTTGGTCGAAAATCTGGCAACGGTTTCTACAATTACTCAGGCGAAATGCCGCTGCCAAATAAGTTTTAGCGGATTAATAAAAACATTTATAAATAATTTTAAACAGGTTAAATGGAAGAGCAAATCATTTTATGATATTTACTAAGAAATTACATTGTCATTTACTATCAAAAAATGAATTACTAATAAAAAAGGCTACTCACAAACAGGTAGCCTCATATTTTCAATAATCTTGCGATTATTCTTAATATTGCTCTTTTGGTTTTTTCCCTATATTCTGCTTGACTCTTTCGAGCAAAGCAAGTTCTAAAATACCATTAGAACGCCAAAAATGAACCTTACCAGTTACATACGATTCAAATCCACTCATTTCGCTTGTCAATATTAAATGTATGTTCTTTTCTCCTTTTTCCTGAATGATAAATTTGTATTGCATACGTCCATTATCCCATTTTCCCGCACGAATAAAAGGCATATCTAAACTGTATTTCCTCAAAACGTTAAAAGTTGTGTCGCCCATAGCAAAAACGCAAAAATCCGACTGAGCTACTCCACGATATAGCCCTTCGTCGTTCATTCTTGTGTTTTTATTCATTAAATTGCAGCCAATCTCTTCAAGCGAGTAAAGCACTGCATTCCATATTTCATCAAAAGTGTTTTGAAAATCTTCTTCGTATTTTTCCTTATAAAACTCATATCCTTTCGGCACTTTCTGTTCTTGTGCATAAGTTGGAGCAAAAATTATAAGGAAAATAAATATTAGTAACACCTTTTTCATATCAACTCCCAAGGGAATTTTTAAATATTTTAACGATAAATTAACACAATGGTTACAATTTTGCAAATGAATTAAGCAAAATTTGTAATTAATTCAACTCCTGAGCTTGTTCCAATTCTTTCAGCACCTGCTTCAATCAATTTTAAAGCAAAGTCAACCGTTTTTATTCCTCCCGATGCCTTAATTTTAACTTTTGGGTCGCAATATTTTCTCATTAGCTCGATATCTTCAATTGTTGCGCCCATTTTGGCAAAACCTGTTGAGGTTTTAATAAAATGACCACCAGAATTTGATACAATCTTGCAAGCTTCGATTTTTTCTGCTTCTGTTAGCAATGCAGTTTCAATTATTATTTTTACCAGAGCTTTTGCTTCGCTGCTGAGCCGGACAATTTCAGAAATTTCTTTCTCAACGAAGCTGTAATTTTTTTCTTTCAATTTACCTATATTTATCACCATATCAAGTTCCGATGCACCCGCAAGCAATGCCATCCCTGCTTCGTAGAACTTCACATTCGAAATGTTTGCTCCGAGCGGAAATCCAACAACAGTTGCAATACTAATCTTGCTGTTTTGTAGCAGATTTTTGCAAAGTTCAATATTGCAAGGATTGACGCACACAGCAGCAAAATTATATTTGATAGCATCCTTGCAAAGCACCCTAATGTCATTTTCTGTTGCATCGGCTCGTAATAAAGTGCTATCAATATATTTCGCAAATTCTTCTTTTGTTTTTGGTGTCATAAAATTATCCTTCATTATTAAATTTATTGTCTAATATTTTTTTTAATTTTTCCATATACCACTGTGGTGTGCTTGTCGCACCAGTAATTCCTATAGATCTGTATTTTGAAAGTTCATCTATTTGTAATTCTCTTATATCTTCTATGAAAATTGTGTTTTGATTTGCTTTCTTCGCTATTTCAAATAATATTTTCCCGTTTGATGAGTTCTTCCCAGCAACAAAAATTACTAATTCGTGCTCTTGTGCAAATTCGATTAATTTTTGCTCCCGTTTCGAGACAAACTTACAGATAGTATTTTTTGAGACAAAATAATTGTTGGCGTCGTCGCCATATTTTGCTTTGAAAAGCTCAAAAATTTCTTCCGAAAGCTTACAAAAAGTTGGCTTATCCATTGTTGTTTGCGAAAATAGCACTGTCTTTCTTGATAAATCAACATTAGCTTTTGCTTCGTCAAAATTTTTCACAACAAGGCACTCATCATTGCACACCCCACGCAATCCAATTACTTCTGCGTGGTCTCTCTTCCCAAAAATTATTATTTGCCAGCCTTCATCGTAATACTTCTTGACAGACCTTTGCAATGCACGAACAAGCGGACAGGTAGCATCGATTACTTCTATATTGAGTGACGCCGCTTTTTCATAAGTGCTGGGTGGTTCGCCGTGTGCGCGTATAACAACTACAGAATTATCTTTGTCTATTCTATCAAAGTCCTTATGTTCTATTGTCTTAAGTCCAATATTTTCAAGCCGTTCCGATTCTTTCGGATTGTGAATTATTTGCCCCAGAACATATACCTGCTTGCCACGGCATTCCCCTAAAGCCGTTTCTACTTTATCGATTGTCTGGACAACACCCCAGCAGAATCCCGCTGAACTATCAATATCAATTATCATTTTTCTGTCTTATTTTTATCAAACTTTTCCAGTAATTTCTTTGCTGCCTCTTTATGCATCATACAATTAACCATCTTTAACTTTACATAATCAAAATGATAAAAATAATATCCTTTGTTTTCTCCGTTTCTTGCACCGCTCCCTGAATCTTTAATTAAAAACCATGTATCATTTGCAGTTTCTTTTATTCCAACTATATGTATCCCGTGGTCATCGCCCGTAGTCCCATTCGAAAATCTAAATTGCCGAGCGTAATCATCTATATAACTCGAAGGAATATCATACGATGGCACCATCGCCACATCTTTAAAAGAATAATAGCCACTTTCAGATACATCCCCACCGATGGTAACAGAATATCCATTCCGAACAGCATCTTTTATCGTTCCAATAAAATCATCGACAGGTACATTTAAATATGTATCGCATCTCCACCAATTATCAGGAACATCGTACAATGCTTTCTTCCAAAAACCTTCTTGTAATAAGGACATTATGTCAACGTAATCATTGGTGTTTATTTTACATACATTTTTCAAAAAATCTTGCGGCGTGTATTCTTTACCATCAAAGCTGAATTTTGTTGGAGGTTCGCCCATATACGAATTTAGTATATTCCTTATAGTTTGTAGCACAACTTCCTCGTTCCAGAAACAATTTTTCTTAACAAAATTTAAATACGTGTTCATTTCTTCAAACATTTTCTCGTGATTATGATACTTTTGTCCTGGCTTCATACCAGTATAAGCAGATGCTGGTACACACCCGTAATTTTCGAAAACATGTTTCAACGCATTTGCTTGTGAACCCTCGTTAAAATGAGAAGCACCCTTTTGTCGCACAAACCGCCGAGCTTTCTCTACATACTCCCAATACACTGTATACATTTCGGAAAGTTTTAGTTTCCTATTTGTAATTCTGAATATTTCACTTTCGAAAAATGATGTTGCAGCGAAGCTCCAACACGTGCCTGTCGCACCCTGCGAAATTGGTTCGTTGTGCCATATTTGTTTGAATTCATCTATCTTTTTGGGTAGTTCAATCCCCGTAAAATCCATTTTGAAATCTAATTTTTTGGGTTTTTCTTTTGTTTCAAATTCAGAAATGCCTTTTTTTATCTCATCCCAGAATGGATTTGTATATTCTGTCATAATTCCTTTGTCTCGGCGATCCTGAGCATGTATAATTAATGTCATTATACACAAGGCAACAAAAATTCTAATTACGGATTTCATTACTACACCTATAATTATTGTAATTAATTAGTTTCTCCAAAATTAAATAAAAAATTGAAAAAATGATTTGTTTAATTTAGATGAACGACCTAATAGATTAATTTTTTTTCTGTAATTTTGTAATTGATTTTTTAAGTGGCGATTTATGTATAAAATTAAACTACCAGATTTCGAGGGGCCTTTCGACCTGCTTCTGTATTTTATAAAGCGGGATGAGATAAATATTTATGATATTCCTATTTCGAAAATTACCGAAGAATTTCTAAACTATATTAGATTAATGAAGTATTTCGATTTAGAACTTGCTGGTGAATTTATTTTAATGGCGTCTAATCTTATGTATATTAAATCTCAAATGCTTCTGCCAAGAAATATTGACGATGAAGGGGTGGAACTCGACGATCCACGCAAAGAACTTGTTCAGAAAATACTTGAATATAAACAATTCAAAGATGTTTCTGCCGAACTTGCTCAAAAAGCAGAAGCCACCCGTTACCATTACTATCGTGAGCTTTTCGATGCTGAATATTCGCAGGTCGAAGGCGAAAGTATTTATAAAAATGCTACACTTTTCGATCTAATGCGGGCTTTTCAAAACGTTCTGACTCGGGCAAAACAGACGGACGTTCACTATGTGGTCGAAGTTTGCAACGTTACGGTAGAAGAAAAAGTTGCATACCTTCAAAAACTACTCAAAGCCAAGCCAAGAGTGAGCTTTTACGAGACTGTCCGAAACCAATCTCGGCCTCATATAATTGTTACTTTTCTTGCAATTCTCGAAATGCTTAAATTGCAACTTATTTTCATCTATCAAGAATCCCATTTTGATGATATTTCGATTTCATTACGTTCAAGTAATAACTAATTCTATTTTTGGTGAAATATGGAAAAAAACGGCAATTTATTTTTACAACTTCCTCGCGAAGAACAAAAAGCAATAATCGAAGCAATTATTTTTGCCAGCGACGACATTGTTACTTTCAAAACGTTATATAAATTGCTAATTACAAACGAAAGCCTTCCTCCTGTCGAACTGAACGAAAAAAGTTCTGACGACGAACTTACTCTTGATGATGAAATTGCCAAAAGCATTAACTTTACTCCTGAAATCCTTGACGAAATGATTCGCGATATTAATCAAGATTTAATCAATACCGGAAGACCTTATCAGATAGTTAACTACGCAAACGGTTATCAATTTGCTACCCTAAGTCATTACGGACAATATATATATGATTTCTTAAAGTCCAAAACTAAACGCCGCCTTTCTCAAGCAGCCTTAGAAACGTTGGCAATTATTGCATATCGTCAGCCAATTACAAAAGCAGAAGTTGAGCAAATTCGTGGTGTAAATTCAGGCGAGATTATCAACTCCCTTGTTGAGAAAAACCTTGTCCGTATTGTTGGACGCAAAGAAGTTCTGGGGAAGCCTTTGCTTTTCGGTACCACTCAGGATTTCCTGAAAATTTTTGGACTTCGCTCGCTTGAAGATTTGCCAAAGCTTAGAGAAATTGATGAAATTGCTGAAGAACTTGCCCATCCACAAAAAGAAGAAGAAACAGTTACTTTCTCAATTTCCAAGGAAGAAGCAGATAAAATTTTGCGTGCATCTTCAAAATTCAAGTTGGATAATCAGGATGATCTATAATGAAAAAGTTATTCCTTTTGCTTGTTTTTGTTTGTAATGCTGTTTTTGCTTATCCACCTGTGCCATTTGTTCAAGATGGAAAAATCGGCTATATCGATTCATCGGGCAAAATTGTAATAGAACCGAAGTTTGATACTCCATTTCATAAATTATATTTAGTCTTTGAACAAGACTCCTTCCCATCGTTTGAATTCCCCGATTGGGCTTATTTTTCCGAGGGCAAAGCTACTGTTCGCATTGCAAAAAAAATTTGGTTCTACACTTATGGTTATAAATACGCTGTAATTAATGAAAAAGGGGAATATGTATTCGAACCTACTGAGGATATTATCGGCAAGTTTCAAAACGGGGTTGCTCCTTATCAAAATTTGATGAAAACAGCAGAATATGTTCACGGCGAAAAATTCGGTATGATAAACTCTGCAGCCGAAGTATTTATCGAACCAAAATACGACTATATCAGCCATTTCAGCAATAACCGCGCGTTAGTGCGTAAAGGCGAAAAATACGGTTATATTAACAACACCGGTGAACTTGCGATTCCTTTCCTTTTCATTGATGCTGGTAAATTCAACAATGGCATTGCTTTTACAAAAAGTAGTAAATTATATGGTTATATAGATACAACCGGCAATTACATTATTCCTGAAAAATTCGAGAAAGCTTGGGATATTGTTGATGGAATTGCCCGCTATTTCGATGGCAATCTATTCTCTTTCTTGAAATTCGAATATAAAGGTGAATACATTAACATTTCGCAACTTACTGCTAATAAATTTATCGATGCAAGCGATTTTTCCGAAGGTTTGGCTTGTGTCAGAGATATTAATAATAATTTGTATGGCTTCATCGACAATCACGGAAAATACACAATCGAACCCCAATTCCTCTATGCAGCTCCTTTTCAAGAAGGACTGGCTGTTGCAAAAAAGGATAAATATTTCGGCTTTATTGACAAATCTGGAAAATTCGTAATCCCACCCGAATACGACTTCGCCCAGAATTTTTATAATGGTGTAGCAAAAGTCTGGAAGAACAAAAAGCTGCTACTTATTAATAAAAATAATACTAAAGTTTACTCGTTTACCCTTATATATTAGTTTTACAGTTTTTTATAATGTAAGATATTCTTAACAAAAAAATATAAAAATTTTATTTGTTCGTTTTTTTTTTAAATTTTTTTTTTGTAATTTTATCTTGATTTTTCTATTGGGGATGTATTAGTTTCGCTGGTTCAAGTAGTTTTCTTTGTTATATTATTGGAAATGTTAATAAAAACTTTGTTTTCATTAAAAATTTTTGTATTATAATAATGATTTTTTGAACGCTGTTAAGTTATGTTAAACTTAGAAAAAAGAGAATTATTATAGTAATTGTTTTTGTTATACTATTTATGGAGTTTTAAATGAAAAACCTTTTGCAACGCTTTTTCTTATTTGGCGTTGTAGCATTTCTGGCAAGCGTAGCTTTGAACGCACAAGTTCAAATTGGACCAATCAACTATCCTACCCTCAAAGCTGCGTTTGATGCTATCAATAATGGTGTTCATACCGGTAATATCACAATTAACATCACCGGTAATACCACCGAAACTGCTACTGCTGTTCTGAACCGTTCCGGTTCAGGTGCTGCAAGCTACACTGCTGTAAATATTTACACAGATGGCTTAGACACTGTTTTTGGCGCTGCTTCTGTTACGCCTGTTGTGCGTTTAGCAGATGCCGACAATATCACAATTGACGGTCGTATCGGGCAAACAGGTTTAACAAATTCGCTTACTTTTGCTACGCTCAATACCTCCGGAACCATTATCTGGGTAGATTCAACTGCTGGCGGTAACGGCGCTAAAAACATACTTATCAGAAATGTCAATATCCTTGGTGCTTCCGGTTCAACTACAAACTATGGTATAAACTTCTCCGCTTCTTCTTCACAAACTACTGCTACAGCTGGTTTCGGAAATATTCAGGTTTTATACTGTAATTTTGCTCGTGTGTATTATGGAATAAATTTCCGTGGTAGTACTACTGCAGCCCAATACGCAACTAACGTTGTTTTCAATTTCAACAATTTCGGTGCAAATGCCACACCAACAATGTTTAACTACTATGGAATTTATGTTTCTGGTACCTTAAACGCAGAAATCAGAAATAACTATTTCTCTTACAATACTACAACAGCTAATTACGGCATTTATGTTGCTTCATCAAGCAATCCAAATGTTTCTAACAACACATATGAGAATGTGACTGGATCTTCATCGCTTTACTTTATTTATGGTAGCTCTGTCACTGGAATGACTGCTAATTACAATATTGCAAGAAATATTGTTGGTACGTCTAGCCTATTCTATAATATTTATATTTCAACAGGCTCAAATTCAACTATTATCGGCAATCTTTTCGAGAACGTTAATGTTACAAGTACAATTTATGGAGTATATATTTCTTCTGCGGCTGGTTCAGTAGTGCATTCTAACATTGGAAGAAATGTTAGCTCCTCTGGCAGTACTTTCTACGGTGTTTACATTTCAACTGGCTCACCTGTTACAATTACGAACAACTTATTTGAAAGTCTTAATATTTATGGTACACTTTATGGAGTATATATTTCAAGTGGTAATAACTCGGTTATTCAAAATAATATTATCAGAAATGCTGTTACAAGTTTTGGCACTTTCTATGGTATTTATTTATCTACTGTTGCTAATGGTTTAGTTGATAATAATAGAATTGAAAATATTACTGCATATTATTCAATAGGTGGTATGTACTTTTCCTCCGTTACAGCTTCTCGTATTACAAACAATATTATACGTGATTTGACACAAACTTATGCTTTTACTGCTTATTATCAAGTCGGTATGTTATTTTTGAGTGGTTGTAATAGCGATACTATTGCCAATAACGTTATTGCGAGAATTCAAGGAAATGTTACAAGTGCCAACAGTGCTATGTACAGCCCATCGGGTATCCAAATTCAAGCTGGTTCAAACTACGCAATATGGCACAACTCAGTGTATTTGAACGGTACTCGCTCAAACGCTATTCAAATATTGCCTGCTGCATTAACTGTTACTTCTACTTCTGTTACTAACCTTAATATCCGCAATAACGTATTCGCAAATTCATACGTCAGCCCTAATGCAGCATCTAAATCATACGCTATTTATCTTGCAGGCACTGCAAATATTTCAGCCATTAATTACAATGATTACTACGTTTCCGGTCCTAACGCTGTTTTGGGCTTCTTAGGTGTTGATGCAACAGACATTATTGCCTGGCGAGGACTTTCAGGTCAAGATGTTAACTCAATATCAGCAGATCCGATTTTCAATGGTTTTACAAATCTAAGACCGTATACTGGTTCTCCTCTTGTTACTGCTGGCATTCCAATTCCTTTTGTCAGTACAGATATTACAGGTGTTGCTCGTAGCACTGCTACTCCTACAATTGGTGCTTACGAAGAAGCAGGTGATTTTGATGCTCCCGACGTATTCTTTACAAACTTGCCCAATGCAGGCGCAGGTGTCCCATCGAATACTTTAATAGCAACAATTTCAGATGTAAGCGGTGTCGACACCCTCAATATGCCACGTTTATATTTCCGCAAGTCCTCAAATGCAAATACATTTATCGATAATACTAACGCTACAAATGGCTGGAAATTTGTATTAGCCACACCTCTCGGTGGGAATCAGTATCAATTTGTAGTTGACCATAATCTATTATTTGGTGGCCTTGCCCAAGGCGATACTGTTCAGTATTTCATCGTTGCAAGCGACAATTTCACAAATCGTAATATCGGGGTCTATGGCGCGACTCTGGCAACCCAGATTACCTCTGTCGCTCTTGCTTCAGCAAATTTCCCTGCTTCAAATCTTAGCTATTTTTATCGTGTCCTACCATCATTTAGTGGCGATGTAGAAGTCGGTGCAGGGCAAACATTCACAACTCTTACTGGAAGCAATGGTTTGTTTGCTTCTCTTAACAATGCAGTTATCACTGGCAACCTTACTATTAAAATTGTATCCAATATTGACGAACCTGGAACAGTTGCTCTTGGTGAAATTGCATCGAGTGGTGGCATATTTAGTATTACTATTCGCCCGTGGGGTGCTCCTCGCACTCTCTCGTTCAACAAAGATGGTGCTTGCTTGTTGTTCAATAGTACTGATAGATTGATTATAGATGGGCGCCTCTCT
The DNA here is from genome assembly GCA_937127445.1 of Eximiradius sp. GTDB lineage: Bacteria > Bacteroidota > Ignavibacteria > Kapaibacteriales > UBA2268 > JAKIZO01. The sequence continues at coordinate 16,349 of CAKZLY010000009.1, forward strand.
GGATTCCCCGGTAATTCATTGACTATAACAAACACTGTTCGTACTACTGCTCATCAAATGATACACATTGCAGGGACTGCTACTAATGGTGCTACAAATATTATGATCCGCAATGTAAATATTAGAGCCGGACATCCTGCCATTAACAATACTACAGCCAGTTACGGTATCCTTGTTGCAACTTCCGCAATCGCTCAAGTTGGAACAAACCATAATATTACTATTATGGAAAATAAAATCGAAAGAGCTTATTATGGTATTCGTATAATGGGTGCTTCTCCTGGGCTTAATGGTATTGTGATCACCAAAAACTATATCGGCAACGATATCGATACTTTAACTGTCGTTTTCAAAGGCATTCATCTAGAAAATACAAACTCCGCTCAAATTACTTATAACACTCTAAGAAATATCAAAGTTAATACATCAGTTAATATCGCCGCAATCGATCTTGCTAGCGGCACATTCAACAATACTTACATCTACGGCAACAAGATCCAAGGAGTTGCTAATCCAGCTTCCGGAGGTTGGGGTGCTTATGGTATTAATGTTGCATCATCTACTACTTACAACACCTACATTTTTAACAATATGATTTCCGATGTAACGACAATGAATTACTCTTCATCTTCGACGGTATACAATCCATTCGGTATTAGAGTTACCGGTGGCGTTGGCTATTACGTCTATCACAACACGATTGATATGTCCGGTACCATGGCAAATGTAGGTAGCTCGGCAAGTATGAGTGCTTGCGTCCTTGTTACTTCAACAGCTGTTGACTCAGTATTTTTGCGTAATAATATTTTTGTGAATAGAACAATCCACAATATTGCAGGTTCTCGCTCATACATCTATTTCCTTCCATCTTCTACCTGGACAGGTGTAAAGTATTGTGATTACAATCATTATTTCATTGGTGGTAACTATCCATTTTTTGCAAATTATTTAGGTCAAGTAATCAACACATTTGCTGCATGGAAAACAGCCGTTGCCCCGATAGACTCCAACTCAACTTATGGTAACGTAACGTTTGTTGGTGTTCGTAATGCTTATATTGGTGTTCCTTCAGTTGGCGATCCTCTGCTTATCAAACCTACATTTACTGGTATGCCAGACGAAGATATTGACGGCGAATTCCGCGACGCACTTACAAACTACGCCGGTGCAGATATTGCCATCCCAACTGGCTTCGATATTGCTGAGGACCTACCATTCACTCTTCTAAAGGGCGGTGATCCATTCTCACTTTCGTTCCAACCAATTATGTTAGGCTTTGTTGATGAAGTTAACCGCGGTGTTGTTATTGGCGATGCAGGTATTTATCAGTACGAGTGGTTCTACAATAATGCACCACTTTCAAGCACTCCCGGTGTCCGAGAAGTTAACAGAAATTCAGTTAACTTCATCAATCCTGCTTCCAACTTATCTGGCAGCTACTATGCTACAATAACTTATGGCTCAACTACTCTGACAACTAATGTTTGCCAGTTAACAATCGATCCATTGCAGCCAACGCTGCTTGCTCCTGCTAACGATACTGACAACCAGCCTCTTACTGTAATGCTCCAATGGACTAGCGTTGCAGCAGCTACTTCTTACCAAGTTCAGGTTTCTACTTCACCACTCTTCACTACAACCGTATTCGATACTATTGTTACAACTAATTCTGTGGTGCCATCTGGCTTGACTTACTCAACTACTTACTTCTGGCGTGTTGCTGGTCGTCAAGGTACAACTGCAGGTATATGGACACAGCCTTGGGGATTTACTACTCGCGTTGCTATTTATCCGTGCGTTCTAATTTCTCCAACAGAGGGGCAAACATTTGTAGAAGTAAATCCTCAGCTTGTTTGGCAACAAAATGTGGATGCTACTTCATACAGAGTACAAATTTCTACAGATATTGCCTTCCAAAATATTGTTCTCGATACTACAACAACTGATTTTGTCTATACTTCTCCTGTAACATTACAGTATCTTACAACTTACTACTGGCGTGTTCAAGGATTGAATCCTCCTTATCAAAGCGATTGGAGCGTTATACGTTCTTTCTTCACTCGTCCTGCTATATACACGCCTACTCTTGTTTATCCTGCTAATAATGCTACTAAGATACCAATTAATCCACGTCTGCGCTGGAATGCTGCTAATGGCGCTACTTCCTACAATATAGTTGTTTGGAAAGATTCTGTGAATACTACTCCGATTGTCAATACTGTCGTTGCTGATACATCATATTTGCTGCAAAATCTCTATGGTGAAACTAACTACTTCTGGCGAATTCAAGGCTTGAACCCAACTCACCAATCTGAATGGTCAGATATAAGAAAATTCACAACTAAGATTATTTTCTGGGGTCCTGTTGTTCAAGATACTATTACTGTTGGTACAGGGACTTCAACTGCTACTTATCCTTTCTATACATTCTATATGGATTCCCGTATGCAGACAATTATGCTTGCTTCTGAACTCGGCAGCTTGACTGGTGCAATTACCGCGATAGCATACAACGTTGCTTCAGTTGCTACTCAACCTATGTATGGTTTTACAGTTAAAATGAAAAATACAACAGCTACAACAGTTGGTACCGAATTCGATAACGTTGGGCTAACAACCGTATACTACAATAACGGCGAAGTTGTTTCTGCAACAGGTTGGAAATATATCCAACTTCAAACTCCTTTTGCTTACGACCCAACAAGGAACTTACTTATCGACATATGCTTCGATAACGCAAGCTACACTTCGAATTCAACTGTTTATTCTCACACTACAGCGGCAAATCTTACATTACACAGATATGCTGACCTCAGTTCAGGTAACGGTTGTGTTGACTTATCTTCATCAAATGCAGGTGGTCAATATACAAATCGTCCTAACACCCGTATTATTGGCTACGCGGATGGCTGGTTAAGTCCAAAGTTGCTTCAACCACTGAATAATGCAGTTAATGTTATAGTTAGTCCAACTAATTTTGTTTGGGGCTCTCTCGAAGATGCTTCCTCATATCAAATTCAAGTTGCAACAGATTCAAACTTTGCAAACCTTGTGATAAATTACACTACTGCAGACACAACTCTAAGCGCTACAAACTTGTCATATATTACTACTTACTACTGGCGTGTCCGTGGTATTAACATACATCAAAATAGTGTTTGGTCAGCTACTAGTAAGTTTACAACACGTCCAGCAATATTTCCAATCGTTCTTGTTGCCCCGATAAATGGTGCTCAATATATCCCAATGACTCAAACATTTATTTGGAGACCAGAATCAAATGCAACTGGGTATCAATTGCAAGTTTCAACTTCTCCAACATTTGCAACTACATTGCTCGACTATACTACCCCAGACACAAGCTATATATTTACAACAATTCCAAACACGACTATCTATTGGAGAGTTCGTGGTGTGAACGCTACAAATACAGGCGAATGGTCATCTGTTTGGTCATTTACAACAATTCCAAACGTTTACCCACCAATCCCGCTCGATCCATTCAGCGGTTCGACAAATGTTAATCCAAGTCCTGTGTTTGTATGGTCTGCAATCGGTAATGCTACCGGCTATTCATTCCAAATAGCTATGGATCCATTGTTTAATACAATGGTCGATATGTATACCGGTGCTGATACTACCTATCGTGTATGGGGTCTCGAAGGTGGAACAACATACTATTGGCGTGTCCGTGCATTCAATTCAACAGATGTTAGTGATTGGTCAGGCACTTCTTCGTTTACAACAATTAATATGATTGCTGATTTGCAAGTTGGAACAATTGGTACAACTACATCCTATCAAATCCCACTTAATCGTTACTATGATAATAGCATTAGCGATGTGATCTACCTGCAAAGCGATCTCGGTAGCGGTCAAAAAGTAATCAAATCATTAGCATATTATAAGACACAAGGCAGCAACCTTGATCCAATTGTTGATGTTCATATTTATATGCGTCATACAACTTCTTCAACAGTTACTACGGGCACTGTTATCAGTGGAACATCTCCATATCCACCAACATTGCCTGGATATCAGCGTGTATTCAGTGGCAATTTCCCGAATGACTCACTAACAGGTTGGATGAAAGTTAACTTAGATTCCTTCTTTGTTTACAATGGTACTGATAACTTAGAAATCCTTGTAGCAAAAGGTTTTCAAAGTTGGATTTCTACCTCAATATGTCCATACTACGCAATTTCTGCTGTTTCTGCTCCACGAACTGCATATGTATATCAAGATGGTATAATGCCGACAGCTACTCTATATACTATGAACAATATCCCAGTAACTCGCTTTGAGTTTGTATCATCTTCAGTTGATGCACCTATTCTGCTTTCACCACCTAACAACGATATTAACCGTCCATTGATAAACAACTTAGTATGGGATGTGGTACCTGGCACAGTTTATTATAGAGTGCAGGTAGCAACAGATATGAATTTCAATAATACATTTGTTAATGCACTTACATCATCGACTAACTACGTTGTATCGGGACTGGATTATGGCACAACATACTACTGGCGAGTAAAATCTATACACGATACAGCAACTTCATCTTGGTCTGCTGTGTGGAAGTTTACTACGCTTTATCCAAGTTTAACTCAACCGACATTAATATCTCCTCCAAACAATGCTATAAATGTAGTTTACACACCTAATATACCGTTATCTTGGTCATCAGTGCCATATACTGTGAACTATACAGTACAAATATCAATAGACTCATTTGCTACAGTACTTGCTCAGGGTACATTTGCTAATACTATTACGCAGGTATTTTTCACAGGTGCTCAGCCGAATACCCTATATTATTGGCGAGTAATAGCTTCAAATCCGAGCGATACAGCATACTCAAATATTTGGAACTTTAGAACAATTCCGCTGGTAGTTCCACCAACATTGGTTTCGCCAGCCGACAGTTCAATGAATGTTCCTGTAGTTGCAACATTACAATGGACGCCTGTAACACCTAGCATTGGATACCATGTTCAGGTTACAGCAATTCCAAATGTCTTTGCTAACCTAATTGTGAATGATACAGTCACTTCTACGAGTATATCAGTTCAGCTACAGCCTAATACAGAATATTGGTGGAGAGTACGAACAGTACGTTCAGACACAGTATCTGGTTGGACAAATGTTTGGTACTTTAAGACGATTGGCCCAATCACACAAACCTTCCCGTTGGTAAACGGCTGGAATATGATAAGTGCGAACGTAGAACCGGTAAGCACATCAATTC
>CAKZLY010000010.1 GCA_937127445.1 Eximiradius sp.
TTTGTAAGCAAAACAACGAAACCAATTTTGCAGCTTGTTGATATTGCAAACAGTATAAAAGATGGTAAAATTGATGAAAAAATTGAAATCAATAGTAATGATGAAATTGGCGTTCTTGCTAATGCTTTCGATGAAATGGCCCATAAAATTAAAAATATTATTACTGAAATCAGCAAGCTTGGGGATAATTTACACAATGGTAAATTAGATTACAGAGCAACGAATGATAATTTTAGCGGTGCTTATGCTGAACTTATTGACAATATTAACAATGCTATCAATCACATTGTAAGACCTCTCAATGTCGCAGCTGAATATATTGACCGCATCTCCAAGGGTGATATTCCTCCGAAGATTATTGATGAATACAAAGGTGATTTCAACGAAATAAAGAACAACATAAACCAGTGCATTGATGCAATTAATTTGCTTATTAAAGATACTTATGATTTGGCTGAACACGCTACTATGGGAAGACTTAACGAACGGGCTAATGCAGAACATCACCAGGGAGATTTCCGTCGATTAGTGCATGGAATTAACTCCACACTCGATCGTCTTGTCGGATTAATTGACAATATGCCTATTCCTGTAAGAATCGTTGATAAAAATAATAATGTATTGTATGAGAATAAATGCATTTATTAATTAAAGGAATATAATAATAAATTAATTTTTTATTAATCTTGAAGATAGTATCCTAATTTTATTTTGTACTTTTTATTTTAGAGGTTTCTATGAAATTAAATGTAAAACTTTATTTATTAATAGGCGGAACAGTTGTCTTAGCTTTCTCAGCTTTTGGATACTTTGTTTATCATTTCGAAAAAAACTCAATCGACGCTTCATATCAAGAGGCAATGCAAGAGTATTTGAATAATTACACGCAAATGATTAATCTGGAAGTCGAAGCAAAACAAAAATCTTCTTCTATCGGGATTAATCTTGCAAGTAATTACTTAAAATCTTTAGGCAGCATCACAGAAACCCCCGAGCAAGTTGCTGTCAACGAACATTCGTTAAACAAATGGGTAGTTGCCGGCAAGCAAGTCCAAAATAACGCTGATATTATATCAGCTATTGAAGGATTTGGAATAAAAGCAGTCTCAATATTTCAAAAAACTCCAAAAGGCTATATAAGAATAGCTACAAATGTAAAATCTAAAGAAGGCAAATTAGCGTTAGGTACTGTTATTCCTTTTGACAATCCTGCGATACAAGCAATCGAAAAAGGTGAGAAATACACGGGTAGGATATGGATTGTTGATACTTGGTATTTAGCATCTTATGCACCAATTAGAGTAAATGGTGTAATTAAAGGAATGATTGGAGTCGGCGAGCCAGAAATAAATTACAAAGCTTTATCAGAGGACTTTAAGACCAAGAAATATTTCGGTTCTGGATATCCTTATATTTTAGACGATAAAGGTGTGTTGACAGCACATCCAGAATCAGTAGGATTAGACATATCTAAATACAATTTCACCCAAGAAATGCTGAAAAAGAAAAATGGTACAATTGTATATGAATGGAAAGGAAGAGAAAAAACACAGCATTTTAGATATATTGAACCGATAAAAAGTATTATTTCAGTTGGATACTATAATGATGACTATGAAGCAATATTTGCTGAATTAAGAATGACAATTATTATTGTGGTACTGATTGCGCTGGTGGTTGTCGTTGGTATTATCTTTATAATTGTTCGTTCAGTTATGAAGCAGCTTGGTGCTGACCCGAAAGAAGTTCAAGAAATAGCCAATAAAGTTGCAGAAGGTGATTTTTCTATGAATATCAACTTAAAGCAAGGTAACGAGAATAGTTTGCTTGCTTCAATGAATAAAATGGTGCAAACAATAAAAAATATGGTTCAAGACGTTCAAAAATTGGGTAATTCTGCAACAGAAGGCAAACTTGATGTGAGAGCAGATGCGACTAAATTTAACGGCGAATATAAACAATTGGTTCAGGGATTAAACGCTACACTCGATGCAATTATTGGACCTCTCAATGTCGCAGCTGAATATATTGACCGCATCTCCAAGGGTGATATTCCTCCGAAGATTATTGATGAATACAAAGGTGATTTCAACGAAATAAAGAACAACATAAACCAGTGCATTGATGCAATTAATTTGCTTATTAAAGATACTTATGATTTGGCTGAACACGCTACTATGGGAAGACTTAACGAACGGGCTAATGCAGAACATCACCAGGGAGATTTCCGTCGATTAGTGCATGGAATTAACTCCACACTCGATCGTCTTGTCGGATTAATTGACAATATGCCTATCCCTGTAAGAATCGTTGATAAAAATAATAATGTATTGTATGAAAATCATAATAAATT
>CAKZLY010000011.1 GCA_937127445.1 Eximiradius sp.
AATTGTACTAAAATAAATATAAATAACAAAAAGCTGCCTCTCTGAGACAGCCTTTTATTAATAACATTTATATAATTATTTATTCCTCTGTAGCAACTTCGGGCACTTCCATTTCGCCTTCTTCTTCGTCGCCGATTTCACTTTGTTCGTTCACAAGAGCCATTTCTTGTTCGATTGCAGTTTGCAAATCAACAGGTGTAATAAAGTCTTTGGCTTTTGTGTCTTCGGTGCGACGCCCGAAAATATTGCCGACCGAGGAAGTAACAATCATATCCTGATAGTGGCGCAAGCCTGTTCCAGCTGGGATTAGTTGCCCAATAATAATGTTTTCTTTCAAACCAGATAAATAGTCTGTTTTTGCTGCAACAGCTGCATCCGATAGCACTCTTGTAGTTTCCTGGAACGATGCAGCAGACAACCAGCTTTCCGTTGTCAATGCCGCTTGAGTAATACCAAGCAGAATTGGCTCAGAAATAGCCGGTTCAGCTGGACGAAATTCAGCAAGCACTTTCCCTTTGTTTTTGAGGTCGTTATTTACGTCGCGCACCCGACGACGAGAAACAAGTTGCCCTTCGCTGAATTTGCTATCCCCTTTATTAGTAATTACAACCATATTTTTCAGGTTCTGATTTTCGTCGAATAAGCGAATTTTATCTATGTAATCATTTTCGAGGAATGAGGAATCTCCCGAATCTATAATACGAACCTTTTGCAACATCTGGCGAACGATCACTTCAATATGCTTATCGTTGATTTTAACACCTTGCATACGATAAACTTCCTGAATTTCGTTTACCAGATATTCCTGAACAGCATTTGCACCTTTGATACGCAAAATGTCGTGTGGATTGACTGAACCTTCGGTGAGACGGTCGCCCGAACGAACGAAATCGCCATCCTGCACAAGAATATATTTGCCAACTGGGATGCTGAATTCTTTGCGAGTTTGCCCATCCAAACTTGTAACGACAAGTGTTTTCTGACCGCGTTTTTGCTTGTCGAACGACACAATACCGTCAATATCAGTAACAATAGCAGGATTTTGAGGAGCGCGAGCTTCGAAAAGTTCAGTTACTCGGGGCAAGCCGCCGGTGATGTCGCGGGTACGTCCCAAATCGCGAGGAATTTTTGCAAGAGGAGTACCAACGCCGATAAATTCATTATCATCAACTGTAAGTTGAGCACGTGATGGGATATTATATACTTTGAGAATTTTACCGTCTTCGTCAATAATTTCAATCGAGGGCGATTTTGTTTTGTCGCGAGTATCAATTACAACTTTTGTGATGTGGCCGGTTGTCTCGTCGTTAACTTCGCGATAGGTAATATTTTGGACAAGGTCGCGATAACGGACGCGTCCGGTAAATTCAGTGATAATCGAAGCGTTGTATGGGTCCCATTCATAAATCAAATCACCTTTTTTCACTTTTTGACCGTCGCGCACTTTCAGTTCAGCACCATAAGTTGTATCGTAGCGAGTAAGCACGCGATTGGAATCCGGGTCGATAATATTAATTGCACCGCTATGGCTAACAATGATATAGACTGGACCATCCTCGCCTTCGTATGAAATATATTTAATATTCTCAAATTGAACAATACCGTCGAATTTAGCTAAAATGCTTGATTGAGAAGCAATCAGAGCAGCAGTACCACCTGTGTGGAATGTACGCAATGTGAGCTGAGTACCAGGTTCACCAATCGATTGTGATGCAATAGTTCCAACAGCTTCACCAACATCCACAAGTTTGCCAGTAGCAAGATTACGCCCATAACATTTAGCACAAACACCGTGGCGCGACTCGCAAGTAAGCACTGAACGAATAAGAACGCTTTCCAAAGCAGAGGATTCAACTTGCGGACCGTGCTTTTCTTCTATTAATTCACCTTTTTTGATAAGCAGTTCATTTGTGATTGGGTCGTAAATATCTACCAGCGCGACTCTACCAAGAATACGCTCAAACAAAGGTTCTTTAACTTCTTCTCCGTCTTTGAGTGCGGTCATTTCGACGCCGCGGATAGTGCCGCAATCGTATTCGGAAATAATCACATCTTGCGCGACATCGTGCAAACGACGTGTTAAATATCCTGCGTCTGCTGTTTTCAATGCTGTATCGGCAAGACCTTTGCGAGCACCGTGAGTAGAAATGAAGTATTCAAGAATAGACAAGCCTTCCTTAAAATTCGAAATAATCGGGTTTTCGATTAATTCGCCCGTAGAACCGGAAAGCGATTTCTTAGGTTTAGCCATAAGACCACGCATACCAGCCAGCTGACGAATTTGCTCTTTAGAACCGCGTGCTTGAGAGTCGAGCATCATCCAGAATGTGTTAAACCCTTGCTTGTCTTTGGAAAGTTCAGCCGATAATTTATCTGAAACTTTGTTAGTAGCGTTCGACCAGGTATCGATAATTTTGTTGTAGCGTTCGCCGGAGCTAATCACACCATTGCGATAAGCATTCTCGATGCTATCAATTTTTTGTTGCGCAGATGAAATAATTGTCTGCTTCTCTGCCGGGATAACGACATCTGCGATGCTAACCGATAATCCACCATGAGTTGAGTAAGAGAAGCCCAAATCTTTAAGATTATCCAGGAATTCAACTGTTTTTGCAAGCCCAGCCTCGCGGAAGCAAATACCAATGATTTGACGCAAACGCTTCTTAGTGAGAAGCTCATTAATATAGCCGAGTTCTTCGGGAACAATTTGGTTGAAAAGTATTCTACCGACAGTAGTTTCAAGGAATGCACCATTGTGGCGAACTTTAATTTTAGCGTGAAGTTCGACTACTTTCGAGTTGTAAGCAATGATAACTTCATCGAATGAGGAGAAAACTTTACCTTCGCCATTAGCACCGGGGCGCATCTTTGTCATGTAGTAAACACCAAGCACCATATCTTGCGATGGAACAGCGATTGGGTCACCGTTTTGTGTATGCATAATATTATGAGGAGCAAGCATAAGCAGCATTGCTTCCAGCTGTGCTTCGAAGCTAAGCGGAACATGCACAGCCATCTGGTCGCCGTCGAAGTCTGCGTTGAATGCAGTACAGACAAGCGGATGCAACTGTATCGCTTTTCCTTCGATTAGGCGCGGTTGAAATGCTTGGATACCCAGACGGTGAAGCGTCGGAGCACGGTTGAGCAATACTGGATGCCCTTGAATTACTTTCTCAAGAATATCCCAAACTTCATTTGTTTTGCGCTCAACCATTTTCTTAGCACTTTTTACAGTTTTTACGTGTCCGCGTTCGATAAGTTTTCTAATTATAAATGGCTTAAAGAGCTCAACTGCCATCTCTTTTGGCAAACCGCACTCGTGTATTTTTAGTTCCGGACCGACAACAATAACCGAACGCCCAGAATAGTCGACACGCTTACCAAGCAAGTTCTGACGGAAACGTCCAGTTTTACCTTTCAATGTATCGGCAAGCGATTTCAATGCACGCTGCGATTCGCTTCGTACTGCACGGCGGCTATTATCGAAGAGAGCGTCGACTGCTTCTTGGAGCATACGTTTTTCGTTGCGGAGAATCACTTCTGGTGCTTTAATATCTATTAAACGTTTTAAACGGTTGTTTCTAATTATCACGCGACGATACAAATCATTCAAATCGGATGTAGCAAACCTACCACCTTCGAGCGGGACAAGCGGACGCAAATCAGGAGGAGTAACAGGAATGATGTCCAGCACCATCCAGTGAGGTTCGTTTGGAAGTTCGTTGTGTGCCGAGCTGCGGAAAGCATCTAATATGCGAAGTCGTTTAAGGTATTCGGCTTTTTTCTGTTGCGAAGTTTCAACTTTTAATTCGGCTTTAAGTTGTCTGTAAAGTTTTTCTATATCAACGCGTTTCAATAGTTCTTTAATAGCTTCGCCACCAATCAAGGCGATAAATTTATTTGGGTCATCGTCGTCGAGTTCGTAGTTTTCGCGCCCGAGTTGGTCTAAAACATCAAGATATTGCTCTTCTGTAAGTAAGTCTTTTGTTTGCAAGCCGGTCTTTCCGGGCTGTATAACGACATAAGATTCATAATAGACTATACGTTCAATATCTTTTGTTGGCATACCAAGCACAGCGCTAATTTTGCTCGGTAGTGAGCGAAGAAACCATATATGCACCACAGGAACAGCAAGCATAATGTGTCCCATACGTTCGCGGCGGACAGACTTTTGGGTAACTTCTACGCCGCAGCGGTCGCAAACAATTCCCTTGTAGCGAATTCGTTTATATTTGCCACAAGCACACTCCCAATCGCGAATAGGACCAAAGATTTTTTCACAGAAAAGGCCATCTTTTTCGGGACGAAACGAACGATAATTAATCGTTTCGGGTTTTGTTACTTCACCGTGGGAACGATTTAATATATCGTCGGGCGAAGCAATTTTAATTGAGATTTTTTTAAAACCTTTTCTTGGAATTTGCATTGATTGCATTGGATAAACTCCATTTATTTAATTTCTAATTCTTCATAATTAATTTTTATTCAACATACAAATCAAGACACAAGCCTTGCAACTCGCGAACAAGCACGTTGAACGATTCAGGAATGTTCGGGTCGGGCATATTATCGCCTTTGACAATTGCTTCGTATAGTTTAGCACGACCTTGGACGTCATCGCTTTTGACGGTAAGCATTTCTTGCAGTGTGTGCGAAGCGCCGTAAGCTTCCAGAGCCCACACTTCCATTTCTCCAAGACGCTGACCACCGAATTGTGCTTTACCACCAAGCGGCTGTTGAGTAATAAGCGAGTAAGGACCAATAGAACGAGCGTGTATTTTATCTTCAACAAGGTGCGACAGCTTGAGCATATAGATAACCCCAACGGTAACTTTTTCTTCGAACGGTTCGCCGCTGCGTCCATCGTAAAGCACCGACTTACCGTCGCGTGGTAACCCAGCTTTTTCGAGGTAATCTCCCACTTGTTCCCAGGTTGCACCATCAAAAATTGGGGTTGCAAAGTGAATGCCTAATTTAGAACCTGCCCAGCCGAGTGCTGTTTCGTAGAGCTGACCAAGGTTCATACGAGAAGGCACACCGAGTGGGTTCAGCACTATATCAACAGGCATCCCGTCTGGCAAAAATGGCATATCTTCCGGTGGTACAACCTTTGAAACAATACCTTTATTACCGTGGCGACCTGCCATTTTGTCGCCGACCTGAATTTTACGCTTTTTAGCAATATATACTTTAGCCATTTGCAGAATTCCGGGTTGAAGTTCGTCGCCCGCAGCCAATTTATTACGTTCAGAGCGAAACCGAGCCTGTTCGTCGGAACGCTTTTGCTTATAATTTGCAATTAATTTTTTTACAAGTTCGTTTTTGGCTTCGTCTGAAACAAAATTATCGTCTTCGCTTAAAAGTTCTGGTTTCAGAGTGCCGTCGTTGTATTTTTCTTTAATATTAGCGGCTGTCATTTTCGAACCGGAGCGGAAGACAGAGACATTATTAGTTAATTTCATACCAAGTGAAGTTTCGCCGTCTAAAATTTTACCTAAGCGTTTTACGCATTCGTCATCAAGACGCTTAATCACATCGCGTTCAAGGCGATTAAGTTGTTCAGCGCGTTTCTTTTCTTCGGAACGAGCTTCGCGGTCGCCAGTGTGCATACGGCGAGTAAAAAGTTTTGTATTTATTACAATACCTTTTATACCAGGACCCGCTTTGAGCGAAACGTCTTTGACGTCGCCGGCTTTATCGCCGAATATTGCACGAAGCAGTTTTTCTTCGGGTGTTGGGTCGGTTTCGCCTTTTGGAGTAATTTTACCGATGAGAATATCACCTTCGGACACTTTTGCCCCAATGCGGATTATACCGTTTTCGTCAAGGTCTTTGGTTGCTTCTTCGCTAACATTAGGAATTTCGCGTGTAAATTCTTCTTCACCGCGTTTTGTGTCACGCACTTGAAGTGTAAATTCTTCAATATGAACGGAAGTAAATATATCCTCGGCAACAACTCTTTGCGAAAGGATAATAGCGTCCTCAAAGTTATAACCACGCCAGGGCATAAACGCAACAAGCACGTTTTTGCCAAGTGCAAGTTCGCCGCGGTCGGTCGATGCACCATCAGCAATTGGCTGACCTTTCACAACTTTGTCGCCTTTCTTTACAATCGGCTTTTGGTTGACGCAAGTATCTTGGTTAGTTCGGAAGAATTTTGTCAATTTATACTCGACGAGTTCTTTATTTTCGAAACTTATAAGTTTTTCTTCTTCGGAGCGAGTATCTTCGTAGCGGATAATAATTTTGTCAGCAGATACATATTCAACAACACCGTTGCCTTCGGCTAAAAGCAGTGTACGGGAGTCTTTTGCGATACGTGCTTCCATACCTGTTCCTACAATTGGGGCTTCGGTGCGAAGAAGTGGCACAGCCTGGCGTTGCATGTTCGAGCCCATAAGCGCACGGTTTGCGTCATCGTGTTCGAGGAATGGAATAAGCGAAGTCGCAGGAGAAGTAATCTGATCTGTTGAGACATCCATATAATCAACTTGTTCGGGAGTAACGAAAACATAGTCGCCGCTGCGACGTGCGCGAATTTTCTCACCTGCAAGGCGTCCGTTTTCATCAACTGCTGTTGATGCGGGGACTAAAATTAAGCCATCTTCTTTATCTGCTGTTAGATATTCAATTTGATTAGTTACATATCCACTGACAACCTTGCGGTAAGGCGTCATAATAAAGCCAAGCTCATTTATTTTTGCGTGTATAGCAAGCGAGGAAATAAGACCGATATTCGGACCTTCGGGGGTTTCGATTGGGCAAAGCCTTCCATAATGCGTATAGTGAACGTCGCGAACTTCGAACCCTGCACGTTCGCGAGTAAGACCACCGGGACCGAGTGCCGAAGTTCTACGTTTATGGGTAAGTTCGGCGAGTGGATTGGTTTGGTCCATAAACTGGGAAAGTTGATTTGTGCCGAAGAACTGATTAACGACGGAAGTAATTGTGCGGGCGTTAACAAGTTCGGAAGGGGTAAGATTTTCGCCATCGTGAATGCTTAATCGTTCGCGTATAGTGCGAGCCATACGAGCAAGTCCAACGTTGAACTGTGCTTGAAGTTGCTCGCCGACAGAGCGAACACGGCGGTTGCCAAGATGGTCAATGTCATCGCCTGTGTGTTTTGATTCGTGTAGTTTTATCAAATGCTTGATAATCGCAACAATATCTTCTGTGGTGAGAACAGTAACATCGTTTGGGATATTTAGCCCAATTTTTTCATTCATACGAACTCTACCAACAACTCCAAGATCGTAGCGTTTAGAGTTGAAGAATAGTTTTTCGAGCAGGCCAGCAGCAGTTTCGATATCTGGCGGGTCGCTCGAGCGCATTTGACGATAAATTGCTTCCAAAGCTTCTTCGCGGTTGCGAGTAGTGTCTTTTGCAATAGTTCTAGCAATTATAGGTTCGTCTATTGGATCAGTGTAAGAGAAAAATCTCAAAGGAGTAATAGTTGTAGCCTTAAATTGTGCAAACAATTCTTCTGTTAAAATCATATCGCGGGTAGCGATAATTTCGCCTGTGTTTAGATCGACCACATCAGAAGCAATTCTTTTTCCGATGTATGATTCATCTAAATCTTCAGGATCGACATCTATAACAAGCTCGAACAAATCTAAAATTTCTTTGTCGGAAGAAAATCCCAGAGCTCGCAACAGAGTTGTAACGGGGAATTTTTTCTTGCGATCTATGTAAGCATACATAATTTCGTGAATATCGGTGGTAAATTCTATCCACGAGCCGCGGAACGGGATAACGCGTGCGGAATAAATACGCACACCATTTGGGTGCATAGCATCATCGAAGAACACGCCAGGCGAACGATGTATCTGGCTAACTATAACTCGTTCAGCACCATTGATGATGAAGGTGCCACGTTGTGTCATTGCAGGAATATTGCCTAAATATACTTCCTGCTCAATAGCTTCGATATAGTCTTCGGAGTCTTTATCTGCTTTGCTCGATAATCGGAGTTTGGCTTTTAGAGGTTTTGCAAAAGTCAGTTCACGTTCGCGACATTCATCTTCTGTATATTTAGGTTTATCAATCGAATATTCAAGAAATTCGAGTTGGTAAATTGAGGAAGCATCTTCAATAGGGAAATTGTTATTGAAAGCTTGCTGCAATCCAATATTGCGTCGTTTTTTCGGTTGGACATTTTCTTGTAAGAATTCTTCGTATGATTGGAGTTGGACGCCGAGCAAATCGGGATAGAGTGGTGCCCATTTCGTGCGCGAGAAGTTCACTCGCTTACGAAGTCGCACAATATCTTCCGAAGTATCCAGCAGGAAGATATTGCTGGTATCGCTTGTTTTATAATTAACCGGGAGAGCAGATTCAAAATCTTCGCCGATTATTTCCTGAAATTCATTGTTCTCCACAGTAAGCCTCCTCAGAAATTAAATTCATTATAAAAAATAGGATTTTTTGACGTTCCTCATTGTCAGAGCATAAAAAGAACATCAAAAAATCCTACCAACAACTGATATTTTCATTTTTAAATATTTATTGTGCAATTCTTTATTATACTAATAAATAAAATTTGTGTAGCAATCCCACACAAGTTAATTCAAAAAAGTAATTAGCATTTTCTGATTATTATTGCAAAAGATATTATAAACATTTTGCATCATAGCTTCGCAAAAATAAAATTGCAGGAGAGAGAATTTTTGCCTCTCCCCTGCCCAAAAAAACTACTTAAGAGTAACCTTAGCGCCAGCTTCTTCAAGTTTCTTTTTGATATCGTTAGCTTCGTCTTTGTTGCAGCCTTCTTTAACGATTTTAGGGGCGCCTTCGACTAAGTCTTTAGCTTCTTTCAAGCCGAGACCAGTAATTTCGCGAACAGCTTTGATAACGTTAATTTTGTTAGCACCAACTTCAGTAAGCTCAACGTCGAAGTCAGTTTTTTCTTCAGCCGGAGCTTCGGCAGCCGGAGCGCCAGGCATAGCACCAGCCATCATAACAGGAGCTGCAGCAGTAACGCCGAATTTTTCTTCTAAAGCTTTTTTGAGTTCAGCAGCTTCAACTAATGTGAGATTTGAAATCTCTTCAACTAATTTTTCTACTTTTTCAGACATTTTATTAAACTCCAAAAATTATTCAAAAAAAATTAAGCGGCATTTTGTTTTTTTGCGACTTCTTCGATAAGCGAAGCCACATCACGCATAACAGCGTTGATAGAGCCGACAATGCCGGAAATCGGCGAGTTGAGACTGCCAAGAATACCTGCAACAAGGTCCGCACGGGATGGCAGTGAAGCAATAACTTTCAAATCCTTTCCGTCGAAGTACTGGCCTTCGATGAAAGCGGCTTTGAGCTCGAGTTTTTGCTCTTTTTCGTAGAAATCTTTGATAATTTTAGCCGGAGCAACGGCATCGTCATAAGCTAAAATCATAGCTGTCTGACCGAAGAGGCGTCGCTCGGGCAAATCATACCCACCTATTTGGGATAACGCACGCAAGATAAGCGTGTTTTTCGCTACTTTGAAGGCAGAGTTTTTTGATTTGAATTCACTGCGAATTTTATTAATTTCTTCGACAGTGATTTTAGTGAAATCTACGAAATAAATCCCTTTTGCAGACTGCAGTTTCTCGACTAAATCTTCAACTATGCTTTGTTTTTTTTCGCGAGTAATCATAAACCTCTGTCCGTTTTTTGATTTATTTTAACGTTGCTTTCGGGAACAATCGCCTTTTTGAGGCGAAGGAGAAGCATCCCGAACGCAGCGAGTGCGTAATAGGCTTAAAATTTAGAATTTATCAAATGATTGGTCGCTCACAGCAACGCCCGGTCCCATAGTAGAGCTGAAATAAACGCTTTTTACGTATTTACCCTTAGCAGTAGCAGGTTTAGCACGCATAATGCTCTGGTAGAAGGCATTAACGTTTTCAGCAAGTTTTTCAGGTGGGAAGGAGCATTTGCCAACAGCCGCGTGAATATTACCGGTTTTGTCGACACGGAATTCAATTTTACCGGCTTTTAGTTCAGCAACAGTTTTAGCAACATCAAAAGTAACTGTGCCGACTTTCGGGTTTGGCATTAAACCACGCGGACCAAGAATACGACCAAGCTTACCGACTTCTCCCATAACATCGGGAGTAGCAACAACGACGTCAATATCAGCCCAACCGCCTTTAATTTTTTCGATGTATTCTTCCAATCCGGCGTAGTCTGCTCCTGCGTCCAAAGCTTCTTTATCTTTTGGAGGCTTGCAGAGAACAAGTACTTTAACTGTTTTACCAGTGCCGTGGGGAAGAGATACAGTCCCGCGAACCATTTGGTCTGCTTTACGTGGGTCGACGCCTAATCTCATAGAGATTTCAAAGGATTCGTCGAACTTCGCGGTGGCATTTTTTTTGACGATATCAATAGCTTCGCTAACGTTATAAAGTTTATTTCTATCGAAGCTACTGACAAGTTTCCTGTACCTTTTTCCTCTTTGTCTCATTTCAATCTCGTAATTAATTATTCAACAACATTGATGCCCATACTTCTTGCAGTTCCTTTAATCATGCTAACGGCAGATTCGATGGAAGTGCAATTGAGGTCATCCATTTTAATTTTAGCAATTTCTTCGCATTGAGCGACTGTAACTCTGCCGACTTTAGTTTTGTTTGGCTCGGCTGAACCTTTTTGCAAACCTGCTGCTTTCAGAAGCAGAACAGGTGCCGGAGGCGACTTAATGATAAAAGTGAAGCTTTTATCAGTATAGTAAGTAACAACCACTGGCAATATTGTTCCCTGCTGTTTAGCGGTTTTGGCATTGAACTGCTTAACAAATTCCATACCTGCCAAGCCTCTCTGACCAAACGCCGGACCAACAGGTGGAGCCATAGTTGCTTCGCCTGCCTTGAGTTGGAGTTTGAATGTTCCTGCTACTTTCTTAGCCATTTTACTTTTACTGAATGTGAAAAATACGTTTATTTATTCTCTATTTCGACTTGGCTGAAGTCAAGTTCCACTGGGGTTTTACGCCCAAGGATACCAACTTCAACTTTCATCTTTTGCTTTTCGTAATTTATTTCTTTGATTGTTCCGCTGAATGTGTTGAATGGTCCATCTATTACGCGAACCGGGTCCCCAATTTCGAATTGAGTTACCACAGTTTCTATGTCTTTTCTTTCTTCAACTCGTCCCAGGATTCTTTTGATTTCGTCCGATTGCAACGCCTGAGGCTCGTTTTTACGACCGACAAAAGCAACTACCGAGGGCAAAGATTGGATAATTTCGCGAGTTTTCTTATCTAAAATTGCTTTGACAATTATATAGCCAGGCAAAAAGTTTTTCCGACGAGAGCGACGTTTGCCACCACGCACTTCATATACAGTTTCTTCGGGTATAACAACCTCTAAGATTTTATCTTTCAGGTTCAGACGCTTTACTTCGGCTTCAATATTCTGCTTGACGCGAAGTTCGTGTCCGGTGAAAGTACGCAAAGCATACCAGCGAGCTTCGGTAGCGGAGCGTTCGTCGTCCGACAATTTTTGTGGTGGTTCGACGCATTCTTCCTTTTTGCGTTCCAAAGCGGAGAAATCAAGGTCGTCGTTGCTGTCGGTTTGAGCGCTTTCGCCAAGCTGTTCAATGTTTTCGTATATATCGTCGATATTCATATCGCTTTGATTTTATTTAATTAAAAAATCGCTTTCATAATTGCCGTCAAAGCCTGGTCGACAACTAAAATGAAAAGTGTAATAACCAAAGTAACTCCGATAACGACTTTGGTGGATTCCTTCAATTGTTCCTTTGTAGGCCAAGAAACCTTTTTCATCTCGGCAACAACTTCATTAACAAATTTTTTAATTTTAGCAACCATAACACATTCTCATTTACAAATAAAAAAATTTCGGCAAACGCAAATGCTTGCCTTAAATTTAATTGCACGGGTGGTAGGACTCGAACCCACAGCCAACGGTTTTGGAGACCGCTACTCTACCAATTGAGCTACACCCGTACTTACAAAATCCTTCAGCAGAGCTGATGACCGGGATTGAACCGGTGACCTCATCCTTACCAAGGATGTGCTCTACCAACTGAGCTACATCAGCGTTTGCTTCGCCCGAGCGGGAAACGGGACTCGAACCCGCGGCCCTCAGCTTGGGAAGCTGATGCTCTACCAGCTGAGCTACTCCCGCTTCTATGACAAAAAAAGCGGCTTCGCTAATTCCACAAGAATTATTTATTTTTACGCCGCTATCTCTTCGAGCTGAGCGGGAGACGAGACTCGAACCCGCGACCCTCAGCTTGGAAGGCTGATGCTCTACCAACTGAGCTACTCCCGCATAATTTGTTTTCATAGTGGGCAGGGAAGGATTCGAACCTCCGTAGGGCGGAGCCCAGCAGATTTACAGTCTGCCCCGGTTGACCACTTCGGTACCTGCCCGAACGATTTAGGAATACAAAAATACAAACATTTTTTTTATTTGCAAAACTTTTTTTGTTTTTTACTATTTTTTTATTTTTTTTTCGATTATTTCAATTAGTTTCTTTTGTTCTTCTACTTATATTTGTTTATTCTTTTATTTGTGTGATTACTCTTTAAATGCTTAAAAATACATTTTACCACAAGCAATTTAGTCAAATCTAAACATACAAAATAAGATTAACTAAATTTCGTCTATTTATTATATTCTCTAAATTTTCGATATGATGTATTTCTCATTTTTAATTAGTGTGCTTTTGTATATGGCGAACAATACCGAAACAGCCAAAATCTCCGTCCATGCTTTGCACAACACTGTTGCAGCAGGCGATAGCACGTGGGTTGCTATTGGTATTACACCAAAGGACGGGTGGCACACATACTGGGCAAATCCAGGTGATGCTGGTTTGGCAACAACTGTTGAGTGGAATTTGCCAAAGGGTCTCTCCCTGGTCGATACCATCTGGCAAACTCCTGAAATTATTGAAACAGAAGAAATTATTTCTTATGGCTTTCATCATACGCACTACATTTTCTATAAACTGGCGATTCCTGATAAATTAGATAATCAAAATTTCGAGATTATTGCTACTGTCAAATGGCTTGCTTGCAAAGAAAAATGCTTGCCGGGAAAAGATACAGTTAGTATTAAACTTTTTTCGGGCAATCGTAGTGAGATAAACAGTAATTTCTCTAAAATTTTTGGCAATATTCCCAAAAGAATTAGCAATCCTTTGCGAACATCAATCAAAGATAATTATTTACAAATCGAAATCAACGAAGAATTAAAAATATCTGACAAAGCAAGATTTATTCCTTATATCGAAGGAATAATCGACAACTCAGCAGATCAATTTTTTCAAGGACGTTCATTGCTTGTTCGGCTCGATGCTTTTCACGGGGAAATTCCTAAAGAATTCAAAGCTTTGATAATTGATAACGAAATCTCTTACGATGTTTTAGTAATCTTTTAATAAAAGGAGGATTTATGAATTCATTCTTGGGATTATTTGCAATTATTTTCTTTGGCTTTGCTCTGACAAATTTAATTGCACAAAACAAAGCTGAAATCGATAAACCTGCTCCGGACTTCGAGTTGACTGATGTTAACGGCACAAAGCATAAACTTTCGGACTCCCGCGGCAAATATGTTGTGCTCGAATGGATAAACTTCGATTGCCCATTTGTTAAGAAACACTACGACAGCGATAATATGCAAAAATTGCAAGAAAAATACACTAAGCAGGGCGTCATCTGGCTTGTTATTTGCTCGTCGGCACCCGGCAAAGAAGGAAACTTGCCGAAAGATGAAATTAAGAAACGTGCTGAGAACTACAAAGCGAAATTCACAGCGTATTTAATTGACGAAAGAGGTGATGTCGGACATATGTATTCAGCAAAGACAACTCCACATATGTATATTATCGACCCGCAAGGAACGCTCATTTACGCAGGAGCAATCGATAGCATTCGCTCAACAGACAAATCTGACATCGATAAAGCGGAAAATTATGTTTCGAAAGCACTCGGTGAAGCTCTCTCGGGCAAATCCGTCTCGACTAAGGTAACTCAACCTTACGGCTGCTCGGTAAAATATTAAACATCTATCTATAATTTCTTGTAGAGCCGCAAAGCATTGCGGCTCTACAATATTTTTCCATCACACCTTGTCTTGTAGAGACGCAAGGCATTGCGGCTCTACATTTTTGATTATTAATTATTCGAAAAAAAAATTCCCAATATGTTTTAGTAAATTCTTAATTTTGTTTTTTTAATATATATTTGGGTTGATAAAATGAAAGTTGGCGTTATTGGGCTTGGATATGTTGGGTTGCCACTTGCAGCAGCAATTCAGAAAAAGACTGATTATAATGTTGTCGGATTCGATCTTTCAGAGAAAAAAATTGAGAAAATAAAGAATAAAATTTGCCCAATTGACGACCATCAGTGCAAGCAAGACTTAAAAGAAATCACATTGCAAGTATCGGCAAGCGACGAAATACTTAGCGGATGCGATATTTTCATTATATGCGTGCCAACACCTGTTTTAGACGACTATACTCCTGATTTGCAACCTGTTAAAAATGCAGTTACAAACGTTTCGAAATATTTAAGAAAAGGGAATTATGTTGTGATAGAATCAACCATAAATCCCGGCGTTTGCGACGAAGTTGTTATCCCAATGCTTGAAGAAGCGACACATTTGAAAGCAGGATTTGATTTCGATGTTGCCCATTGTCCTGAACGTATAAATCCCGGCGACCCACACTGGAACGTTTACAATATTCCGCGAAATATTGGTTCGACTCGCCCACAAACAACACGCTTTCTTGCAGATTTCTACCGACGGTTCATCGATGCCGAAATCAACGAAATGCCAGATCTGAAAAGCACCGAAGCAACGAAAATTATTGAAAACACCTTCCGCGATATCAATATTGCTTTCGTCAACGAACTTGCAAAATCGTTCGATGTGCTTGGGATTGATATTCTCACTGTAATTAAAGGTGCGTCGAACAAACCATTTGCATTTATGCCACACTATCCCGGATGTGGTGTTGGTGGACACTGCATCCCAGTTGATCCGTACTATTTGATTGAAAGAGCAAGCAAAAGCGGTTTTGACCATAAGTTCCTGAAAATTGCCCGTGAAATAAATAATTCTATGCCTGCTTATACAATTGAATTGCTTGTGAATGCTCTCAACGAATATACTAAACCTATAAAAAACACACCAATCGGACTCCTTGGGCTATCCTACAAAGCAAATGTCGGTGATTTGCGTGAAAGCCCAGCACTGAAAATTATGAATATTTTGCAGCAGAAAGGTGCTGATTTAATTGTTTTCGATCCATATTTCTCTGAAATGAGCAACGTAAGTAGTTTGGACGAAATCTTAGAAAAATCATATGCAATTGTAATTGCAACAGACCATAGAGAATTTAAATCATTAAATTCTGAAATCCTTACAAAAAATAATGTAAAAATAGTAATTGACGGAAAAAATTGTTTAGATAAAGAAGAAATTCGCTCAAGTGGTATTTATTACAAAGGAATTGGTCGGTAATGCGAGCAGTGGTCCAAAAAGTTAGCAGCGCAGAAGTTTTAATTAATGGAAAATCGAATGGCAAAATTGGTCGCGGCGTTTGCGTTTTCATTGCAATGAAGGAAAGCGATAGCGATAAAACTATCGAGTGGATAACTCAGAAAATTTTAAATCTACGTGTATTTCCCGATAATGAAGGCAAAATGAACTTATCGGTTTCGGACATAGGCGGCGAAATATTGATAATATCCAACTTTACTCTTTACGGCGATTGCCGCAAAGGAACACGTCCAAGCTACACAGATTCTGCCCCACCTTCCATCGCCGAACCATTATACGAAAAGTTTGTTCAGCATTTCCGTTCATCAACCAATTTGAAGGTTGAAACAGGAATTTTCGGTGCTATGATGGATGTGCGTTTGCAAAATGACGGTCCTGTTACACTGATTATAGATAGGGATTAGTGTATGGGAAATTTAGTATTAATTGGTGTAGTCGGCAATTACTTTGGCTACAAAGGAGAATTTAATTTTCTTCTGGAATACAAGAAAATTGAAGCACTTCCAGATGGCTTTAAAGTAAAAATTGGTTACTCTCCAAACTTTTCCAATGAGTACACAATCGAACGCTTTCAGAAAAAAAATAATCGAGCAATAGCCAAGCTAACAGAAATTAACAATAAAGAAGGCATTGAAAAACTTCGCGACCAGGGTATTTTCGCCGACGAAGAAGAAATACAAAAGTATAATGATGAGTTTGTTTCAAGCAATACAATTGTTGGTTGCAAGGTAATTAATATAGCAAATGGAGAAGCATTAGGAGAAATCGTCGAAGTTTGGGAATTACCTGCAAATGATGTATGGCTCGTTCAGACAGAATTTGGCGAACTACCTTTGCCCGTAATCGACGATGTAGTAGTTGAAGCAGATTTTGCAAGTAAAATCGTCAAGATAAATATAATAGACGGACTTTTGGATTTGACACACAATCGAGGTGCAGTTGATGAGGATTGATATTATATCGGCTGTCCCGGAATTAATGAAGTCTTATCTTCAAGGTAGCATACTGAAAATTGCACAGGAGAAAAATCTGGTAGAGATACAATTGCATAATTTGCACAATTATGCAATTGACCGCTTTCGCCATATCGACGACACACCTTATGGTGGAGGCGCCGGAATGATAATCAAGTGCCAACCTATATTCGATTGCATCGAGAAACTTCAAAGCAAACGTTCGTATGACGAAATAATTTACGTATGCGCCGATGGGTATCCACTAACGCAATCAGTTTGCAATGAATTATCATTGAAGCAAAATATTATTATACTTGCAGGGCATTACAAAGGAATAGACCAGCGGGTGCGGGACTATTTCGTTATGCGCGAAATTTCGATTGGGGATTATGTGCTAAGCGGGGGAGAATTACCAGCATTGGTGTTAACTGATGCGATAGTTCGCTTGATACCGGGAGTAATTGGCAATGCAGAATCTGCATTAGAGGACTCGTTCCAAAATGGATTGCTCGAACCGCCACAGTATACTAAGCCGTCGGAATTTCGCGGAATGAGCGTACCTGAAGTGCTGCTCTCAGGCAACCACGAACGTATTCGCCAATGGCGTGAGCAACAAGCCTTGGAAAAAACTCGCCTTCGTCGTCCCGATTTGCTGGGAGAGGGATAATCACCAAAATTTTTTCTTACAATTTATTTCTCTCTTATTTGTTATAGATAATATATTTTTTCGTCTGCGAATTCTATGAATTACAATCATACTAATTTTTTTGACAAATATAAGGATTTTGCTACTAAACTCGTTGTTTGCAACGATTTGCGTTCGCTTTTCGGCACTGTCGATAAACTCGTCAATGAAATTTGCGATTATGAATATATGGTGCTGTATTACTACACTCCACATTCTGATAGATTAATCGCTGTTACAACAAAAGGTCTTACCAAAGAGGAAAGATTTATTGCTCAAAAAACAGCTATGCAGCGAGCGCCTGGTCGTTGCTTACGAGCCAAAGAAATCATCTATATCAAAGAAGCAGACAGCGAAGCTTACGAACTCCAAAACAAATTTGTAAAACCTACGCTGCTTAATTCGAGGCTATACATTCCCTTGATTAACAATAATCAAGTGCTGGGTGTTTATTCGCTTGCAAGCACAAAAGTTGATAATTTTTCCGACGAAGTAATAAATGCTATTTCCTTTATTACAAACATAGCTGCTGTCATCTACAAAAAAATAATCGATACCCGCGATCTGGGAAGAATTAACAAACGTCTTGAAGAAATTAATCGAAACTTCTTTTCACAAAAGCTGCAATCAATTGGACAGCTTGCCGCCGGTATTGCCCACGAAATTAATACTCCGCTGCAATACATAAATGATAATCTTGACTTTTTAGAGCATTCCTACGAAGCATTATCAAATTTTGCTTCAAGCATTTATGATTTGATTAATGATTGGGAAACATACAATTGGAGCGATGCCCGAAACATAATAAAAAGGAACATAAAAGAAACTGATATAGATTTTTTCCTCTCAGAAATTCCGGTCGCGATCAGTCAATCCCAGGATGGTATTTTGAAAATCAGTAAAATTATAAATACAATCAAAAACTTCTCGCAAGTTGGGATAAAAGAACAATCTTTTCTCAATATTAATCGGACGCTCGAAGATGTTGTGCTAATCACTCGAAACGAATGGAAAAAAGTTGCAGATGTAAATCTAATTTTACACAACGACTTGCCTGTTATCTATTGTTACGCTGACGAAGTCAATCAAGTGTTGCTGCAATTTTTGCTCAATTCAATTGATGCGATAAAAGAAAAAATCCAGATTGACAAAGATTATACTTTCGGCAAGATAGAAATTTCCACTTGCTTTGACGACAAATATATCGTAATTCAATTTGTTGACGATGGGATTGGCATACAAGAAAAGCATTTAGACAAGATTTTTGACCCATTTTTCACAACAAAGCCGCCTGGCAAAGGAACAGGTCAGGGACTTGCAGTTGCCCACAATGTCATTTGTAGCAAACTTGGTGGTGATATTTTTGTCTCATCAAATTATTTGAAAGGAACAGAATTTATTATTAAATTGTCATTCGAATAATTCTTTATTAGAGCATTGTTATGGCAAATGTTTTGTTTGTAGACGACGAAGAGTTTATTCTGCTTGGGTTGAAGCGACTGGTTAAAAGTGCGTCAGATGTTATCGATGCTGAATTTGCAACATCTGGCAAAGAAGCACTCGACAAAATAGCCACCAAAAATTTCGATATTATCATTACTGATTTATATATGCCTGAAATTGATGGTGTGAAACTACTTGAATTTGCAAAAGAAACTCAACCTAACGCTATTAGAATTATGATGACAGGACACTTTAATTCTGAGATTGAAAAATTCAAAAACGGATTTGCTCACATAGTTCTCTCAAAACCTGTTAGTTACAAAATGTTGTTGAATACTATTAGCGACTGCCTATCCAAAAAAGAAGAATTGCTACAACAATGAACAAAAAAATTCTCTTCGTTGATGACGAAATAAATGTTCTGCACGGTTACAGACGAAATCTAAGAAGTCTATTTGATGTTCATACAGCTAATAGTGGCAGCGAAGCTCTGAAAATAATCGCCGGACATGGAGATTTTGCAGTTATCATTTCCGACTACCGTATGCCAGAAATGGACGGAATTGAACTGCTTCACAAAGTTAAAGAAATTTCACCCGATACAATCCGAATTATTCTCACTGGATTTGCAGATATGCAAATTGCCATCGAAGCAATCAACGAAGGCAATATTTTCCGCTTCCTTACAAAGCCATTGCCAACAGATAAACTTATAAACTCGATTAATGACGCACTCGAGCAATATAGACTCATCACAACAGAAAAAGAACTAACGAGAAAACTCCAAGAAGCTTACGACACAATCAAACGAGACTTAGAAACCGCCGCCGAATTGCAACGCGAGTTTTTACCTCAGAACAATGTTTCCTACGGCGACTGCCGATTTAACTGGATATTTGTGCCAAGCGTGTTTGTCTCGGGCGATACATTTAACTTTTTTCCTTTAAATAATAGATATATTGCTTTTTATATAGTTGATGTAGCTGGCCACGGTTTGCCTGCGGCGTTTCTGTCTGTTTCGCTTTCCCGTTCATTAAGCCAAGATACAGGCAAGAAACTTTTGCTCGACGAGAAAACCGGCAATTATGTTTTGCCATCGATTGTTATTAAATCACTAAACGAACAGTTTCTTTCGCGTGGGAAAAATGCTGAATACTTCACTATGCTATATGGCATTATCGATTTAATCGAAGATAAAATAATATTCTCGCAGGCGGGGCATCCAAACCCATTTCTAATTAAAGCCGGAGGCAAAGCTGAAATGGTTGCTTCTCGTGGCTTCCCAGTTGGTATTTTGCCCGAAGCTGAATACTACGACCAAGTTATTCCATTCGAAACTGGCGATAAATTCATCATCTATACTGACGGTATAACCGAATGCGCCGGAGTTAAAAACAAAATTCTCATTCAAAACAAACTTATTGATTTCCTAAACAATCATTCAAATAACAACTCCGAGATTATGCTTCGCTCGATTGTCCCCGAACTTAAGGTCTGGACAAACGGGGAAGAATTCTATGACGATCTCACAATGCTAATAATCGAAAGAAAACTGTTTTAGATACGTTTAAAACTTTTGTCCAATTCGTGTAAACTAATTTCCAGAACAACGGGTCGACCGTGCGGGCATACATACGGCATTTTGCACTGCATAAGATTGCGCGCAAGATGCAACATCTCGTCTGGCGAAAGTTTCTGCCCCGTTTTCACTGCCGAGCGACAAGCAAAACTTGCAGCAAGGCTGTCCCGCTTTGTGCTGTGCTTTATTTCAAGCAATTTCACATATTCGCTCAAAATTTCGGAAAAACTCGAAATAGCATCACTTTCGGGAATGTCCAGAGGGACGCTCATTATTTCAATTTTGCCATCAGGATATAAATTAAAGTCGAAGCCAAGTTTTCGTAATTCTTGGTCAATCTCTCTTGCAATTGCTATTTGTGAGGGTTCAATTACTGAACTTATGGGGAAAAGCAACACCTGCATATTTGAAAAATCTGAGTTCATCGCACGCAAAGCTCTTTCGTAGAGTATTCGCTCATGTGCATTATGTTGGTCTATAATAAATACACCTGTGGGGCTTTGCATCAATATATACTTATTGTGAATTTGCAAAAATTGCGCGTCATCGTTAATTTCAATTCTGTCTTTGGGCGTCTGAAAATCGCTTTTCGAGGCAGCATCGAAAAGCAAATCAAAGGCACTTCTACTGCTTTGCTCGGAATTGCTAAAACGGCGTTCGAGTGGAGGTCGCCAGTTGGAAGTTTGCTTAAATGCAAAACTTTCGGTTAATACCTCGCCTGTCTTTCTATCCACAAGAATATTTTCTCGAGAATTATCCTGCACATCGAAACGAACGAACGGGCTGTTATCTAATTTCTCAACCTTGTGAGCGGTAGTAAAGTTATATTTTGCAAGTACTTCTGAAACTGAACGATGTAGAGCTGAAAAAATTAATTTCTCATCGTCGAACTTAACTTCATGCTTTTGAGGATGTATATTTATATCAACTTTTCGTGGATCAATCACAATATTGATAACGTAGAAAGGTTTGTAATTTTTTTCGAGTAAATGCTCGAAAGGAGCAAATATTGCATAATTCAAGTTTTTGCTAACAACTGGTCGGTTGTTCACAAATAGATGCTGATAATTCCCCGTAGGACGAGCCGCTGCTGGCTTGCCGATAAATCCATGGATTAAAACCAAATCGTTAGAAAATTCAACTTTTGCAATTTCATTAGCAATATTCTCGCCGAAAACGTTCTTAATTCGCTCTTCCTGGCTCGAAGGGTGCAAATCATAAACCAAATTATCTGAATCGTAATAAACTAATCTCTTATCGTAGTGAATTACCGCAAATCTTGTTACTGTTTCTGTAATATAGCGGTATTCGGTAATGTCTGATTTAAGAAATTTTTTTCGAGCTGGCACATTAAAAAATAAATTTCTGACAAAGACTTGAGTGCCATTGTCGCACTTGACAGGTGAAATTTGAAATGTCTGATTTGGTTCGGACCGCAGCGACCAACCGTGTTCATCTTGTATTCGTTTGGTGCGGATTTCCATCGAAGCAACAGCAGAAATCGAAGCAAGCGCCTCGCCGCGAAATCCATAAGTTTGTATTTGCTCTAAATCTTCTTGCGTAATTATCTTGCTTGTAGAATGCCGCAGAGGTGCAAGTTCCAAATCTTCACGGCTCATTCCTTTGCCGTTGTCCAGAACATGAATAAGAGTCTTGCCCGAACCTTTGACAACTATTCCGATAGAGGTAGCACCTGCATCAAGCGAGTTTTCAACTAATTCTTTGACAACAGATTCGGGGCGCTGAACGACTTCACCTGCTGCAATTTGGTTTGCAATATATTCAGGCAAAATCTTTATTTGGTTACTTTGTTCCATATGATAGTAGACGATGGAACGTCAATTAGATTTATTATTGCAGTTTTGCGGTACTCTAACAATAAAAGTAGAACCACTACCAACTTTGCTTCTCACTTCAACTTGTCCGCAGTGCGCTTCTACTGCACGGCTAACTATGGACATTCCAAGTCCATACCCGGAAATTTTTCCGACGTTCGATGCACGGTAAAATGATTGCGTAAGCAAGTGCTGCTCTTCTTCGGGAATACCAATCCCATAATCTGTAACGATGAATTCAACTATTTGTTCGTTGCAATTAACTGTAAAATCAATTACTTTGCTATTTGGAGAATATTTAACTGCATTCGAAAGCAAATTATTAATCGCGAGAGAAAGAAGCTGGTCGTCGATGAATACACTTTTGCATTCACCGTTAATATTAAAATTAACTCTATGCGAAAAGCCCGAATTGAATTCTGCATTTTTGATTAAATTTAAACAAAGCTGCTCTAAATTACATTCTCTGGGATGAAATTGGAAATTGCCGCTATCCATACGCCCGATTACAAGCAAGTTTTCCATCAAGTTTGTCATCTTTTGGATTGTTTCTTTTATACGTTTGATTTGTTTTCGGCGTTCTTCGGGATGAATTTTGTCGTAATATTTTCCGAGCATATCAGCCGAAAGCATAATAGTAGTAAGCGGGGTACGAAATTCATGAGAAACCATTGAAATAAATTGGGTGCGAAGCTTATTTAAATCTTGTTGTTTGGCAAGCGCTGCTTCCATTTTGCGTTCAGCGTTAATTCTGTCTGTTATATCAAGCGTAATGAACACACTCCAAATATCATCAGGCAGAGGCATCTGCTCGCAAGAAAGCAGAACGTGGCGTTCCGCCCCTTCAAGATTAATTGTAATTTGCTTGTTTACAAAAGATTTATCATTTTCGATTGCATCAATAATATTTGTCAATAGTTCGCTATTTTTAAATTCTGAGAATTCATCAAGAGAATGTCCAATTG
Organism: Eximiradius sp.; assembly: GCA_937127445.1. GTDB lineage: Bacteria > Bacteroidota > Ignavibacteria > Kapaibacteriales > UBA2268 > JAKIZO01. The sequence continues at coordinate 22,988 of CAKZLY010000011.1, forward strand.
CACGGTCGCGATTAATTCTGAAAAATTCTGTACATTTAATATTTGCATCAACAAATATTTTTTTCTTGTTGGAAATAATGAAAATAGGGACAGGACTCGAATGGAAAATTTTGGAAAACCGAGTCTCGCTTTTGAGAAGTTCCTCTTGCGAACGATACAGTTGAGTTAAATCTTCGGAAATACCTAAAAAATAGCGAGGTTCGCCTTTGCTATTTTTAATGAGAATTTTTTTTGTTAGCAATACTTTCAATTTGTTGTTTTTTGTAAGACACATTTCTTCTACGGTCCGAGTAGAGATATTGCTGCGAATGAGTTCAGCATCTTTCGAGTGGTAATACTCTGCATATTTTGGATGAAATAAGTCGAAAACGGTTTTGCCAATCATTTCGTCAGGTGAAAATTCGATAATATCAATAGCACTTTTATTAACATATAAGTATTTCATCGAAGCAACATCTTTGACATAAATTAAGCTTGGTATGTTTTCGAGTATAGTTTGCATAAAGATATGATGTTCTCGCAACATACCTTCTTCTTTCAGGATAGCAGTAATTTCCCGTTCCAGAGCCGACGTTTTCTCGTCTTCGGTTAGTTGTTCGGAATGTAAAATTTTATTTGAATGTTCGTATTTCAGAAGTTTATCAATTTCACGAGCAAAATGGTCAATATTAGAGTAACGGAATACAAGTGAAACGCCTTTTTTAATAAGCAGCGATGCATCAAATTCTGTAATATCATCAGAAATAACAACTATTGGAATATCTATATTTCTCTTATATTCCGAGATAGTGTCTACATAAATTGCATAATCCAGCAGTATCACAGCAATGTCAATTGGGTTCTTGTGCTTATGGTCAATATATTCGTAAATATCTTTGAAAATAAAGTATTCGACAAGATAGCCCCAATCTTTTAAACTTTTTGTTAACTTTCCGATTAATTGAGTGTTGCTTTCGCAAAAGAAACCAACGCTAATATTTTTGTCCATATTCGATTAATTTATTTTATTGTTATTAATATTTTCAAGAAAGACTTTTGAAGTTGGATAAGCAAATTCAATTTGATTTTTCTTAAATTCATCGAAAATTTTGTATAATATTTCCTGCTGCTTGTCGAGAAATACTTTTAGATTATCGTCTTCCACCCAGAAAATAGTTTGAAATTCGAGCGAAAAATTCCCGAAAGCCCTGAAATGAACACGCTCGAAGCGAACTTGCTCGATATTATTTATTACATTTTCGATAATTTGCGGAATGATTTTAAGCTTTTCGAGTGGTGTTTCGTAAACAACACCTAAATTGATTTCTGCGCGACGTTCCTTCATTTTAGTATAATTGCGAATTCGAGCAGCAGTAATATCAGAATTAGCAAATACGTGAAGTTCTCCAGAGATGCTGCGCAATCTTGTGGAGCGAATACCAATGTATTCTACCGTCCCCCAATTCCCGTCTATCAAAATTGTATCACCTATTTCGAAAGGCTTGTCTATCAGAATTGAAACGTAGCTGAATAAGTCCCCCAATATTTTTTGTCCTGCAAGTGCAATAGCCAGACCACCAATCCCAAGCCCCGCAACCAGTGCAGAAATATTAAACCCAAGATTACTTAAAATAAACACAATACCTAACGCCCAAAGTGCGATATTAATTGCCGGAATAACAGCTCGTAACACACTTGCTTTGCTCGGAGTTGATGATTTTTCTATCTTTTGCTCTATTAAAAAATCAATAAGCGCCACAACAAACCGTGTAACGTAGAACACGACAATCAGCAGTGCAACTACATCCAGCCCTTTCAATACGTTCTTGTCAAGTTGTAGAGTCTTAAAAGAAAAATAAAAAACCCCGAAATACTCTATCGGAATTAGCAGCTTCTTGATTTTTCTTAATATAAAATCGAATAATTTGGACTGCGCCTTTCTTGCAAACTTGTTAAGGAAAACAAGAATCGTAGATCTAAAAAGCTTAATCAATAATGTAAATATCAGAAAAATCGCAATAAAATCTAAATAATCAACTACCCGATTACCAAGAAATTTATTTTGAAAGAAATCCGAATTAAGAATATTCTCACTTAATAAGTATTGTAGCATAATATTCACCAAAAAGATTTTTAGTAAAATCTAAAAATTTGTAATTCTAATATAATGAATTTTTATTTAATAATCTTATATCATTGTCATAAATTCAATAAAATAAAGCAAATATGTGGAAAACTTTTTTTGATTTTTCGAGAAATTTGTAATAAATTTATGAAAAGGGGGGGAGTTTGAAATATTAAATTTTTGCTCGGCATACAAATTGACTATCCCAAAATATCGTTGAAAAGTAGTATTTACAACATTCTTTTGTTGATTTTTCAACATTTTTGGAAAATATTGCCCAAAGATTTGTTCTAAAAAAAGATGGATTAATTATGAACAACTACAAGCGACAAAATATTGAACACCTTAAATTACAGGTCGAGCAGCTGAAAAAGCAATTGCAAAAGTTAATAGACGAATGGTATTACTACCAGACAAGCGTCTATCAGGAAATAATGTTCGAATACGATAATATTTTTGGTGATATAGAAGAAGAACTCGAAAACAAAATTCGCACATCGCAGGAATTAGAAAAGCGAGTGGAATTCCTGCGAATAAAGTTGCGTCAAGGCGAAAACCTACGCAAAAACACAATGAAATTAATTGATATAATGTCCAGCCGTCAGGCAGAGCGCCAACACCTGAGACAAAACACAAACGGTGCATCGCAAAAGTTATACCCCAAAAATGAGCTGCAACAATTAAAGCAAATCAGTTGCGAGGTGAACGAAAACTACGAAATTTCTAATCTATACCGCTCGCTTGTGAAAAAATTGCATCCCGATGTTGCCGGCGAAAGCGAAGAATGCCGCAAATACTGGGAAAGCGTCCAAATCGCATACAAGCAGAAAGATGCTGAACGTTTGCGGGTAATTCAGCTTCTGGTCGACGAAAATATCTACAACCAATCGAAAAATGAAGAAGCCCAGCTAAAAACTCTAATTTTAGACCTCGAAAACAATATCAAAAAGCAAGAAATGAAGCTGAAAAATTTGATTTACCAGGAACCCTTCGTTTTCAAAGATAAATTAAAGGACAGGTTCTGGATAAAGAAAAGAAAAGAGCAACTTCAAAATAGACTGATTCAAATTAACGATAGGCTTCGATATCAGCATCATCTGCTTTCTAATCTCACAGAAAGCTTGAAAAATTCTCAAGAAAAATCCCGAGCAGTATAGTTGATTTAACAATTGAGAATTTATTTTAAGTATTCAAGGACGAAAACATTTCGCCCTATAAAATCATTAATTATCTTAATTTTTCAGTAAATACAGCAACAACTATTCCCAATTAAGCTTAGAATAATTATTGTAAATACAAAAAAATCTTTAATTTGCATAAATGTGTTTGTAAAAATTTCTACTCGATGAAATGAAAGGAATGTCGCCATTGAAATTTTTGTTAATATTGTTGGCTTCGACAGTAACGTTTTTTCTGGCAATAACAATATATGTATTGTGGGTAACATCAAGCAATATGCCCTCGCTTGCACAGCTTGAAAATCCAAAGCAAAATATAGCAACAAGAATATACACCGCCGATAACGAATTGCTCGATATGTATTACATAGAAAGGCGTGTTCCACTAACATACAACGACATCCCGAAAGATTTTGTAAATGCTCTCACCTCAACCGAGGACAGAAAATTCTGGCGACACTGGGGTATTCACGTAGGTCGTGTGTTCAACTCATTTGTAAAGAACATTTTTTCATCTCGCCGAGAAGGCGCTTCTACTATTACTATGCAGTTAGCACGGAATTTATATTTAAATTTCGACCAGACGATAGAACGTAAAATTCGCGAAGCAGTTACAGCCGTGCAAATCGAAAAAACCTACACAAAGGAAGAAATTCTGGAATTATACACTAATACAGTAAATTTCGGACGCGGTGCTTATGGGTTGGCAGTTGCCGCAAAAGTGTATTTCAACAAAGAACCGAAAGAGCTCACTACCGCTGAATGTGCTTATCTTGTCGGTTGCCTGAAAAAACCCGAATACTACAACCGCAAGGAAAATTATAACGACGCTGTGGAACGTAGAAATCTTGTTCTAAAATTGATGTACGACGAAGGATATTTGAGCAGTGCTCAATATTTGCGAGCTATCGAAGAACCTCTTGAATTTGCTACTTCAAAGACAAGTCCAACTATTCTTGGCGGAAGTGCTCGCTTTGGGATTGCACCCCACTTTGTCGAAATGCTGCGTCAGGAACTTACAAATCACCCACGTTTGAAGGAATATGATTTATATCGCGATGGATTAACAATTTATACAACAATTGATTCGAGAATTCAAAAGTTGCTCAATCAGGCACTCGAAGAATTTATGCCCGAAATTCAAAATACATTTAATGCAAATTGGAGTTGGAAGGAACGCAACGATATTCTTCAAAAATTACTCAAGCGAGCAATTTCTTTGAGAACTGATTACCGCGCCGCCAAAGATAATCAGAAAAATTCAATAATGACGCGACTGCTTAACGATCAACGCTTTATTGATTCAGTGAAAAATGCTGTTACAACGGTTCAAGTTGGTGTTGTGATAATGAACCCAGCAACAGGAGCAGTGCTCGCTATGGCTGGCGCTTCGCCAAAATTTATGCGGGAAAATCCCGATGCAAAATACTCACTTAATCACGCTTATCAGATTCGTCGCCAACCCGGCTCAGCATTCAAGCCATTTGTGTATGCTTCTTCATTGATAAAAGGACTAACCCCAGACAGCCGCATTGCTTGCGGTCCTTACAGCTACACCCTGTCCACAGGAGAGGTGTGGTCGCCACGTGGTTCGGGTTGCAATGAAGGCGAAACAACTGTAACCTTAACTACCGGCCTTGCTCGTTCGATTAACACAGTTGCTGCGCGACTAATAACGCAGATTACTTCACCGCGCGATGTAATTGATCTCGCAAACAAAATGGGTATTCAGTCGCCTTTGGCAGCAGTGCCTGCTCTTTCGCTTGGTGGTGGCGGCGAAGTAAGCCCATACGAAATGACATCCGCTTTCTGCACTTTTGCAAACAACGGATGGCATACCTCACCGTATTTCTTTGAAAGCATTGAAACTAATAATGGCGAAGTGCTTCTTTCTAATAAAAATAACAGAAATATTACTGATGTTTTTGACAAAGAAATTGCTCAACAAATGACTTATATGATGATGCAAGTTATTAATGCTGGGACTGCTTCGCGTGTGCGTCAGTTCCTCAAAGATGTTGATGCCGCTGGGAAAACTGGCACAACAAACAATAGCACAGACGCCTGGTTCATCGGATATACTCCGCAGCTTGTTTGTGGAATTTGGATGGGCTTCGACTATAACGAAATAAATTTTGATTGCCTGGGTTCGGTTGGTTATGGTGGACGAACTGCTGCTCCACTCTGGGGAAAGATTATGAGTTTAATTTACAGCGATCCACAAATACCATACAAACAGAAAAAATTCATTTTCAATCCTGTCGATACGCTTTCGCCCCAAACTAATTGGAAACCATATAATTTAACTAACACACAGAAAAATGCTGGCGAAGTTAACGTTTTAGACGACGGCTCTATTCCTTCAAACGGGAGCGAACCTCATAAATCGAGAAATGATTCGCCTATTCTATCTCCCCTTCCTCGCGACGAGGAATAATCTTTCGGTTATATTTTTCTATTTTTATTCTTTCGACAAATTAATTCCAAATATGTGATGGAATAATTTGTCTTTAATAAGGACTATTTATATTTCTCGAATTTTTTGAGAAGTATATTAATAAATAACCTTTTGTTTTCATAAGTAATTTGTTTATTTTAAACTTAGTTTTCTTTACTTTCGGAGAGTACCGAATGAAAAAATTTCTTCTACTTGTTGTTATTCCTCTGATAATTACTGCTTGCTCAGAGGATGATTCTTCCCTTGGTAAAAGCACAAATGTTGAATTTACATCTGTTGGTTCAAAGACTTACTTCTACACTACTATTCCGGGGCTGGGAGACATTAGTTCAGAACCAGTCGTTACTGAAAATCGTAAAGGCATCGTAATCTCCGAAGGACGAATTACAACCAGCATTGACTTTATTAGAAAAATAGATACAATTTTGGGCACCGCTCTGCTACCTAAACCTCTAAAAGACGCACTACGAGAAAAAGCAATACGGCATTTCGATGCTAAAATCGACAGCACCGACTTGAATAACATCAAAATCGACTACAAAATCAAAGCAAAAGTAACATCAGAAGGTATGCAAGACTACATACACAGCGAAGGTGACGAAAGCAAACCATTCTTACTTGTCAAATACAATGCAAAAGTCGGTGATAAATACACCTTCCAGGACAAAGACGGGAATAAATATGTTCGTGAAGTTACATATCGCTCTACAACAGATGATTATGATATTGCTTTCTGGCGAATAAAGGTCATCAAAGTAGAAGAAACTGTTTCTGATGGCCCGTTGAAAGATTTGTTCGGTAAGGTGATTTACTACACTAACCACAAATTTGGTCTTGTCGGCGTGGAATGGGAAAGCCCTGATAAAAGCAAAAAATTAAAATTTACAATATTCCCGTCAAATTTAGAATAGGAAAATGGGGCTGCGGTTGTAGCCCCCATTTTTTTAATCATTTTCATTCGAAGCATAAGAAAAATCATCAGGAATAAACAAAAACTTTGTGTTGAGATTCTCTATCGAATTTACTTTATACACCAAGTCAACCAACTTTTGCAAATAGTGTTGAACAAATTGCAAATCCGACATAATCACTTCTCGCCTAATAGAATAATGCGTCCTCGAAGCAGCATAAGAACCGCTATCAAGTTCAGTTGTGAGAGTTTGTGAAAGCAACGCCTTCGATATCTCTGCATTACAGGTGCGGACAAGCTGATAGTAAAGTTCAACCGAACTTGTTCGAGATGGCTCAGTAAGCTTAATATCGATGCCCTCGGGAGCAACTATCACAGAGTTTTCCGCCATATTTACCAAGCTATCGGCAAGATCTTCGATTTCTTGGTTTGTTGCATATCTTTGATATTGCCCGATAAGCAACGGCATACCATATCGCTCCATAAAATTCATCCAGAAACGAAAAGCTCCATTTTTAAAAGTGCATGACCAATAACACTTGCTAAGAAGCGCAGTACCATATGGGTTTTGCAGAGTTGATTCATATTGCGGGCATATAATTTTTTCTTCGGGAAACTCAATAAATTCATTTTGGAGATTGCTTTTCAGCATCAGTTTTCCGTTAGCTGAAAATCCAAAGTAATCTTGTGGTAGCGGAATAAATCTATCTGGTACAATCGAAAATTCACTCGTATTATCTACTTTCCAGACAATCTCAATCGGCTGAAAACCAAATAGAATTGCGTTGAAAATACTGCTTATGAGCAAGCTTAAATCGATTTTCTCGAAAATCATTTTAATTTCGCGTCCGAATTTATCGTTTGTAGCGACTTCCCATTTGCAATTTGTAATTCCACTTTTGCGGGACTGAATGCAACTCCAAACGTGTGGGTCGTTCATCAAGTCGCGCAATGTTTCGTAGTTTCGCCCAGCATAGCTTAGCACTTTATCTGGATTTGGCAATAACCCGATGTATTTCATAAATGAGTATTGTCGAACGCGGCCTACAAGTTCTTGCGTGAGAATGTTTTTCTGCATAAATCACCTATTTAATTTTTGCAATAATTAATCCAATAGCAACTCCCGAAACTGCATAAAGTAGTTTATCTTGAAGCAGGCAATCTTTCTCCGACTTACTAATGTTCAATATTGTCCGTTCGTAACGAAATGTATCAGGCATTGCAGCAAAACGTAGAAACAAACTGTTTTCTGGGTAGCTGTAACTTATATTTACTGTATCTTTGCTTATCAAAGTGTCCAACGAAAAAGTAAAACCGTTAAATATTGTGTCCAAATGTTGAATTTTAGGTTTTACTTTGATTTTTATCTCTTTACGGGGCAACATTTTGACAACTGTATCGCGATAAACTTCTTTTTCGACAATGTAATCAACTTTATTATTTCTGTTAGACCCAAAAATCAAATAAAACAATGCAAATCCCATCAAAAATCCTAAAAACAAAACAAACAAATTAGATTTCATCGCTTTTGCTCACTCTAATAATCAACCGAAACAATAGATTTCGTGCATTTTCCGACTGAGTAACAAAAACCGAGAGTATGTCTTTTTGAGTAAGTTCGATGGACTCGTCTAAATTCACAGCCATGATATTAGAATTTGCTTCAATCGCTGAGAGCTGCTGAACGGTATTGCCATTTTGCTTAACCAAAAGAACAGCATTACCCACCAAAAGCCCAGATTCATAGCTAACGATTTCCGCTTTTTGCCCATTTGCAAAAAATATTCGGTGCGGGAAGAAATACTCACCTGCTGAAATTTCACCATATTTCGAAAAATCTACCACCAGAACGAATTCCGAAAGCAATAAATGATGCACCATCTCAACCAAATCACTTTGCAAGCGAATATTCCCCCCTATTGTTCCCCACATTGTTTGTTGCATAATTGCTGGGAAATAATAAAATGGCATAAAACACCTATTACTGAATTTCTAAGAAAATTCTAATTTTTCCACTCGTTGTTCCATTTGAATTATAACTAAATTTCACGTAACGAACCGAAGTAACCAACAAGAAAATGCTTGTATCTTGGGCGTTTGTGTTAGTCGAAATGGGGAGCACCACCCCAACAGACTTTATTATTCTATCGGGTGAAGCAAATATTTCCAATCGTCCTTTCAAATCACCTTCGACATTTTCCCAAAGCACATTGAGCGACCTAACCTTCAGCGACGGCTTATGTTTGGAATAATCTATCGCTATCCAATCAGTTTCGAAATCTTGCGATAAATCTGTATTTTCATATAATTTCATTAGCATCACTATCACCTCAAACAACGCTGAAACCAATAAGCCCTCGCACTTTCATACGAGAGAGCGGATGAAGAATATTTCGCTTCTGAAAGAAAACGCCTTCATACTTCTTGCCTTCAACAACGGAACTCGAATTGAATGCAATTGTCCGGACAAAACCAGCCGCCAGTACCTCGACGACGCATTCTATATGTCCACGGAATGAGTTCTTCTGCTTCCAGACAATTAAATCATACGTGCAGGGATAGTAGTTAGTTTGCTTACCTTGCCTAATAGCAAAAGCAAACATTTCATTAGCGACAGCAGTCGCGGGAAGCGGATGAAAACGCTTTGGCAAACATAATTTACGTCTTGCTTGCTCGAAGCACCACCAGATGCCAGCAGCACAATACGCATAATTGCCCCGCAACCCAAGCAATTGAGTATATTTATTTACCTCGCCGTCGTTTCTGCCCGTTGCCTCGTAAATTCCAACTTGATTATACATTATTGCAATTGCCTCTTGCAGCAGCAGTCCATTGCAGGGAATTTCGTAGCGTTTGGCGGTAATTGCTCCAAGCGGCAATAGCAAAAGCAGAACTCCATATAAACACCGTCTTTTCATCTTCCCTCCTATATCTGAGTGAAATATACTCCAAGCACAACTAATCCGATGCATACGTGAACGCCAAGGAATATATTACCCAGTGCGTTCCACATCTGATAACGCATAGTCTCGCTTCGCGATAGAATAAATGCAGCAATAGAGGTAATTCCAATTGCCAACGCCTCGAAAACAATCACGGCAACAACTGTCTCTTTTATTGCTGATTGCGACATAAAGAACAAGCCCAATGCAAAAGGAACAAACCATATTAAATTACGTAGAATCCAACTTGCTGCTTTTGCCAGTTTATTTTTTTCTGAACATTTCATTTCCTATTCCCTGAAATTTCTGAATTCTTCTAAATGAGCATCATCAAAAAGACGCTCGCCCGAATGAAAAATAATTTTTAATGTTTTTTCTGGTAGTTGAATTTTCAAGTTGCCTGCGGAAATTTGTTCAAGCAGGCGAACTGCTTCTTTTTTTTCGTTAGTAACTTCAATTGGAACAAGCAATTCGCGATTTTTACGCAAGTAAAGATTATATATAGCGATTTTTTTCGTTAAATGAAGAAGAATATTAGGTAATGAAGTTTCCTCTAACTCATATCGTGCAAAAACATATGCTTTCACTTCTTCGGTGGCTAATGAAAGTGCCTCATTAACCACCGACTGAACTATTTCGCTGCCATCGCCAGAAAGCTCAGCAAGTTTGGTTTCGCCGAGTTCGGCAACTAAATCATCTATCGTTACCCACTGCATAATACTTCCCATACTTCTAAATAAAATTATGGAACAAGAAGCACTTTGATAATACCACCGTTTGCTGTTGCTTCGAGAGATCGAGCATTGACAGCTGCCCCCGAGCTGGCAACCACAGCCCTGCCCTGAGAATCACTTGCGAGGTTTTCTCCTACCGAAATGCTTCCCACCGCCTCGACGGGAACTGTGCCATATGTAACTATGCTCGCATCTTTATTGGCTGCCCACTTGCGCTCCGTTACACCAAGAGATTTGCTTCCAGCAGTGCAATGCGAACCATTGAAACCAACAAAACGAAATGCCAGCAAATTATCGCTCGATTTAATTGTAACTTTCTGAACGGGCTGAAAAAGAACGCTGTTTTTCATATTTCCTCCAATTTATATTTGATTTAATATTAAACATCCTGCTTGCGGTGAGGTTATCTTCAAGCAATAATTATCCGTTGCGCGAATTACTTTGATTTTTCCACCGTTTTCGTAGTAGGTGTCTATCTCAGGCATTCCACGTCTACGAAGTGCATAGCCAAAGCTAGGATTGAACTCACTACGGACCTCCGGCGAACTGTCATCAACAAATGCAAGTATTATGGAATTTCCCCAGACATTTTCGAAGCTTATTCCGTCGGGCGAGAACACAGTTGTAGCAATTTTTACTTTCGAAATTTCAAAGTAATCGGAAATAATTTTTGTATTTAGTGAAGTTATTCCTGCATATTTAAATTTGTCCTGCAAGGAAACATCATTATTGATAATCTGATAAATCGGGTAGCTCAATATCATTGTATTGGGACGAATTCCAATGCTGGAACGAACTCGCTCAATTGCTTCCTTGATTATTTCAGTAGAATTATAAAATAAATTAACGGAACTTGTCTCATCTATGATAATTTTGTTGTCGCTGGGATAATTATCAGGATTGGTTGCTATTTTTGCAGATTCAATTTCGCAATTGAGTTCCAAAATATCAATTAATTGGCGGACAGTATATTGTTCGTACTTGTAGAAATCATTGATTTGCTCTTCTTCGAGATAATCGACAGCCATCTCGACGTCGCGTTCGATTGTTTCAAACTCCAGCAAATCAAATTCAGTTTGCGGTAGGCGGTTGGAACTGCTGCCCATAGCACGTGCAGTCGAGCGTTCCACAAAAGCAGATTTGCCGAAAACAGGAATACGACCTTTCTGTTTGCTGACTTCGACAACCGGAAAAAGCTCTTTCCCGACGTATTTGCGGTTCACATAGCCCTGTGCAAGCGTAGTTAGCACGGGGTCAAGAGTTCTTAATTCATAAGTTTGATTAGGCATTTTCTCCTCCTTGTAAAATATTTAATGCTTGCTGGTAGGTAATATTTGGGTTTTCCATAGTCATTTCTACCGCTCGGCGATGAATTTCGAGGCGATTTTCGTCAACTTTTTTCCCCTCGAACTGGTTTTCGATTTTGCCTACATTTGAAATAGATAATTGAGAGAAATACGCAGAAGGTTTTATGCAATCAAGAATAGATATAAATTCCTCAGCAATATTAAATGAGATTTCTTCGTTGAATTTGCGAGATAATTCATCAGATTGGACAAGCAAATTAACAAGTTTCTCCTTGATTGCATCGTTTTTGAGAAGTAGTTTGTTGCGTTCAAGATAATTCTCGATAAACTCGCTATATTCGAGCCTGCGAAGCCTATCACGAAGTTGAGTAATTTGTTCGTTGAGCAGTTTGTTTTGTTCGGAAAGTGTTTGTATTTCATCTTCTTCGTCTGTTTTGTCCAGAAATTCATAAGCAAAATAGTAGTAGTCGTATTCACCATCGTCAAACGAAACTGGGGCAAGTCCATCAACTGCAGGATTTGCGGCTCCGAGCAATCCTACGTGCCGAAGAAGTAGTTCCGGAGTAAGAGCAATGGACACTCGCCGAAATTTACCTTGGCGAACATCTTCGACAATTTCGCTTGATAATTCTTTGAGCTTTGCCAGAAGTTTATTGCCACGCCGAGCCAAACGCTCGACCCAACCATAAGCTGGAGCGTCGTCCTTCGGATGACCTTTCACAAGCGGAGCTTCGTAACCATGCTGAGTAGCTGCGTTGTAAGTGCGTTCAATTGCTTCAAGTGTAACACTATCAGCATAGAAAGGACGCCCCTTGCTATCGTTGAAACTTCCTGTTCGAAATACCTCAATCCACATTTTTACCTCGAATAGTGTTGAACCTTGATGCAAATCTATCGAGGCATAGCGAACAGGCTAAACAGACAAATTTTAATTTTCTTAAAATCAGATTTTAAAAGTGTTTTTTTATTTTTCGGGCACGTTATTTTTTTCTTAAATAAGCAATACTAATAAATCATTATTTTCGTTAAGATATTAAATTTTATTCAAGTTTTCGTGTGCATTACCGAAAAATATACTTGAATAATTGAGCCGTTGATTGGGAAAAAATAATTAAAACAAAGTTCTTGAAAATATACGGAGGCTTTTTATTAAATTTATTTTGACGTTGTTTATTTCTAAATTAAATTATTAATTAGATATTGTTGTAAAAAATATATTTCTATTGAACTATATAAGGGTTTTAGTTATGAAACTTAATGTTAAACTTTACACATTTATTGGCGGTATAGTTGTTATCGCTTTTGTTATTTTTGGAGTTAACACTTATAATTTCCAAAAAAAGGTGATCGACCGAACATATCAAGAATCAATTCAGGAGTATTTAAACAATTACACACAGATGATTAATCTGGAAGTCGAATCGAAACAAAAATCTTCTTCTATTGGTATTAACCTTGCAAGTAATTATTTAAAATCTTTAGGTAGCATCACAGAAACCTCTGAACAAGTAGATGTCAACGAACATTCGTTAAACAAATGGATAGTTGCCGGCAAGCAAGTTCAAAATAATGCAGATATTATATCAACCATTGAAGGATTTGGGATTAAAGCAGCCTCAATATTTCAAAAAACCTCAAAAGGCTATGTAAGAATAGCAACAAACGTTAAATCTAAAGAAGGGAAGTTGGTTTTAGGTACAGTTGTCCCGTTTGATAGCCCAGTTATTCAAGCCATTGAAAAAGGTGAAATATACACTGGTAGATTAAAAATAATTGATACTTGGTACTTATCATCTTTTGCCCCAATTAGAGTAAATGGTGTAATTAAAGGAATGATTGGTGTCGGGGAACCAGAAATAAATTATCAAGGTTTTTCAGAAGATTTCAAAACTAAAAAATATTTCGGTTCTGGTTATCCTTATATTGTTGATGAAAATGGTGTTCTGACAGCTCACCCGCAATCGGTTGGATTATCAGTCGCCGAGTACGACTTTTTCAAGGAAATGAAAGAAAAGAAAAATGGTTTTGTTGTATATGAATGGAAAGGCAGAGAAAAAACACAATATTTTAGATATATAGAACCTATAAAAAGTTTTATAACAGTGGGTTGGTACACAGAAGACTATGAAGCAATTTTTGATGAATTAAGAAACACTTTAATTGTTGAAATCTTGATTGCACTGTTAGTAGTTATTGCTGTTATTTATTTTGTAGTGCGTTCGGTGATGAAACAGCTTGGTGCCGACCCGAAAGAACTTCAAGAAATATCTAACAAGGTTGCAGAAGGTGATTTTTCGATGAATATCAACTTGAAACAAGGAGATACGAATAGTTTGCTTGCATCAATGAACAAGATGGTTCAAACTGTCAAGTCAATGGTTCAGGACGTTCAGAAATTGGGCAATTCCGCAACAGAAGGCAAACTTGATGTAAGAGCAGACGCATCAAAATTCCAGGGCGAATATAAGCAATTAGTTCAAGGATTAAATAGCA
>CAKZLY010000012.1 GCA_937127445.1 Eximiradius sp.
TTAATTGACAATATGCCTATCCCTGTAAGAATCGTTGATAAAAATAATAATGTATTGTATGAAAATCATAATAAATTATAATTAACAAATTAATGAGGTTTAATATGGCAATAACTGAAATTGAATTTGTTGGGTTAAAATCTGATGAAAATCCAACTTTTAAAGCTTTCCAGCAAGGTATTATTACAACAAAAGAAGTGAAAGCAAAAGTAGGTTCGAAGGAACAGGAATTGCGTTTCACATCTGTTCCTCTCAAAGATAAGCAAGGAAATGTAGTAGCTGCATTTGAAATGTTTGTTGACGAAACTGAAATCAAGCAAGCAATGCGTCGAAATGAAAAACTTACTCTTTACCAACAAAAGCAAACAGAAAAAATTGTTGAAGCATTGGAGCAACTTTCTTTAGGCAACATAAACTTTGACTTACAACTTGACGAACCCGATGATGACACAAAAGAAGCTTACGATAGATTTAAGCTAATTGTTAACGCTATCAACACAACTGGAAACACAATTTCAGCTCTGTCAAATGATGCCAGCTTGCTTGCTAATGCTGCATTAGAAGGAAGATTAGATATAAGAGCAGATGCAAGCAGACATAAAGGTTCGTATAGAAAAATTATTGAAGGAATGAACAGTGCATTAGATAACTTAATTAAACCACTAAATGTTGCCGCAGAATATGTCGATAGAATTGCAAAAGGTGATATTCCACCAAAAATCACGGACGAGTACAAAGGCGATTTCAATGAGATTAAAAATAACCTGAACCAGTTGATTGATAATGTAAACAACATTTATCAAGAACTTGGAGTATTGATTAATGCAATTGGAGTTGGTAATTTAAGCGTTAGAGGTGACCTGTCGAAATTCAAGGGAGTTTGGAATGAAATAATTAATAGCATAAATGAAATTATGCTACAGGTTGAAACACCTATTCAGGATGTAGTTGAAGTACTTAAAAAAGTTGCAGTTAATGATTATTCAATTAAAATCACAAAGAATTATCAAGGAATATGGGATGATTTAAAGAAAAGCACAAATGATACAATGATTCAATTAGAACATGTTTTAGAAATTGTAAAAAACATTTCATTTGGCAAACTCGATAAACTGACCGAGCTGAAAGTTATTGGTCGTAGAAGTGCAGCAGATGAATTAGTTCCATCATTTATTAAGCTAATGGAAGCTTTTGAGTCTATGGCAGAAGATGTAAGGATGCTAACTGAAGCATCTATTGAGGGCAATTTATCGGTTCGAGCTGATGCAAGTAAGCATTATGGTATCTACAAAGAAATTGTAAATGGATTTAACGAAACATTAGATGCGGTTATTGCTCCAGTAGAAGAAGCAGGCGAAGTGCTGAATACAATGGCAACAGGTGACTTAACTGTTAAGGTTAAAGGAAATTACAAAGGCGACCATAGAAAACTTCAAGAAAGTATCAATACACTGGCAGATTCTTTTAATAACTTACTTGGAAGATTACTAAATAGTGTAGAAACAACCGCATCAGCAGCAATTCAGATTTCTTCAACTGCCGATACTATGGCAACCTCTGCCCAAGAACAAAGCGCTCAAACAGAAGAAGTTGCAAGTGCAATTGAACAGATGGCTCGAACAGTTACAGAAAATGCAAATAATGCACAACAAACAGCAGATATGGCTCGTCAAAATCGTGAAATTGCAAAAGAAGGTGGACAAATTGTTGAACTTACAGTGTCAAAAATGAGCGACATTGCAAGAGTCGTTAAAGAATCAGCTGATAATATTGAAAAATTAGGCGAATCAAGCAAGCAAATTGGTGAAATCATTTCTGTCATTGACGACATTGCCGACCAAACTAATTTGTTAGCTCTTAATGCTGCAATAGAAGCTGCACGTGCAGGCGAACAAGGACGCGGTTTTGCAGTGGTAGCAGACGAAGTTCGTAAGCTTGCAGAAAGAACGACAGAAGCAACCAAACAAATTGCGGAAATGATAAAAGGAATTCAAAAAGATACTGAAATTGCCGTTCGCATGATGCAAAACGGAAATGCAGAGGTTACCAACGGTATTCAGTTGGCAGATAAAGCAGGTGCAGCTCTTAAAGAGATTGTAGATAGTTCGCAACATTTACTTGATATGATTAGTCAAATTGCAACTGCTAATGAGGAACAAGCCGCCACAGGTGAACAAATAACAAAGAATGTAGCAATGATTTCGGAAGTTGCTCAAGACTCTTCTCGTAGAGTAACTGAAATTGCTCACTCAGCAGAAGATCTGTCTCGACTGACAGATGAGCTGCGCGAGCTTGTTTCACAGTTCAAAATTATTCAGCATGAGTATGAAATGTCATCACAGCGCACACTGAAGGGAAAATCTCATAAGTATTTATCTGGCAGGAATTAAGATTAAAATACTTGAATTAAAAAATCCGGAGGATCTTGTTCCCTTCGGATTTTTTATATATTTTTTTAATTTAGTTAATAATAATTGTATTAGAGAATATACAAATGAAAAGCCCCGAGGGTGGGCTCAGGGCTTTCATTTTCTCTATTTCAACGATTTTATCGCACAATCACAGCGCGTTCTT
>CAKZLY010000013.1 GCA_937127445.1 Eximiradius sp.
AATTTTAAATAAGTAAATTTTAAATAAGTAGAGTGAACAAATATAATATTCCTAATTTTATAATATTAATAAATAATTAACAAAAAAAATAAAAATTTTCTTTAAGTTATACGTCTGAAAATTTTTAAAAAGTTTCTGTTTTTCCCATAAAAGGAGATTTAAGTTATGTTCAAAAAAACACTATTTATTCTTTTTTTGATGTTACTAATATCGGGCAGTTCGCTTATTGCTCAGCCAACTTATCCGACACCGTTCGATTTATCGAGTGGCAATTATTCTCTAACTGAATGGGCTGCGACTAATGCCGCGGGGACTTATCCACCGAATATGATTTTTCATAATGTAACAGTGCCCAGCACAGGCACAGACCCAGATTTAGCATACGAAATGACTGGCAATTATACTGGCGCTTACAATTTAACGAGTGGAACACGTATCAATGGCAAAGGCACAGCTGGGTTTAGCTTTGTCAATACATCTGTTACTGTGAAATTAGGTGCCGCTGTTCTTGCATTGAATACAACTAACCGTAATACCATCAAAGTTTCGTGGAAAGGTGCCGTTCTGGCAACAAACACACGAATATATGGCATAAGATTGCAATACAGAGTTGGCAATGGCGTTTTCAAAGACGTAACGGATGGGAATGGAAATCCGGTTGAGTATCTTTCTACAAGTCCTTTGAACGAAATAGTATCGTTTAATAATATTTTGCTTCCCGAGGAAGTTGAAAATCAGCCAGTTGTGTATTTACGCTGGAAATATTATTATGTAAGCGGTTCAGGCGGTCGCCCAGAAATGAGTGTTGATGATATATTTGTTACAAGCCAATCGTCTATCGGAACCCCAACTAAGTTGCTTGTTCAAAAAGTAACCCCAAATGTCCCTAGCTCCAATTTCCCATTTAGTGTTCGCGTAATAGCCGTTGACGGCAACAATATTCCGAAATTTGTTTCCAGCAACACAAATGTTACTTTGCAACCAATAACAAATTTAATAATTCCAGAGCCAACTAAGACAATTACTGCCGGAACATATGCGGTTGAATTTACTAATTTGCGTTATTTAGACACAAACTCTATCACATTAACATTTACTGCTACGGGCTTGGCTTCTGCAACTGTTAATGTTAATTTTGTCGAAGGTCCATCAGGGCTTGCGTTAGATAATTTCGTAGGAAAAACTCATAAAAATTTCCCGCTTGCAACTTTTACTGTTCGAGCAATAAAGGCTAATGGTGAAACATTCACCAACTACAACGGACCAACTGTTACAATTACAGCAACTGGACCGGGAAATATTACAGGCACAACAACTAAAGCATTTTTCAATGGTGTTGCAACATTTGATGATATTTCATTTAATGCTGCTGGTAACTACACGCTAACAATTACGTCACCTGGTTTTTTAGAACCAATCGTAAGTAATGTTACTGTTGCCAACGACATAACATTTACAGAGATCATAATACCGGACTACATCAAAGGCGTGGGCACGCTTGGGACAGACCCATACGGTCCTCGTATGCCAGCTTTTGCGTTAGTGCAGGTAAACAATCTGCTTCCAAATACGACATACAGATATTTGACAGGTGCAACTGACGATCCAAATTACGATATTGTGCCAGCAAACAATAATGGAGCAGGGAATAACATTCATTTTAATGCTAATACTGGAAAGTATATTTACAACAGCTTGCGTTCTTTCGTAGATAATGATTCTTATTCATATTTCACAACTGGACCAAATGAAACTTCAAGAAAAATTTGGATAAATATTGTCCCAACAGGTAATGCTGTATTCAACAATCAGAAAAATGTATATTGGCTGTTTGGAATGGCATTCGAAGATGGACGATTTTTGAAACGCTTTAAATCAACAAAAATATCACAATCAAGAGATTTCGGTTCGGACACATCGCTTGTAACTGGTATTTACGACCCAACAAGCTGGCTTGCACCTAATTCATTTGTAGTTCTTTACGATGAAAATAATGCGCCTGTATCAGTTGGAATAGTCCAAAACATTGGAGCAAGAATACAAACTCCAGGCTATCCACCACAAACACCCTGGTGGTTCGCAGATTTCGAAGAAACAAACAGTGCTTGGTCGACTTATATACCTAATAATTTAACAAACGGTATTCGTAAACTTACAAATTTCGATTGGCAAGGCAACGAACTCCGCACCTGGACTGATACAGATGGTATTTGGGCAACAATTGATACAAGATTAGCAAAAGGAGGAAGATTAAATCCAATATTGTTCGGCACACCACAACTTGACCTTATTATGCCATATGACAACGAAGAACTCTGCAACCACGAAACTTATCATATTATTTGGAACTCAAATGGTGTCGAAAAGATAAATATTCAGGTTTCAGAAAATGGTGGATTTACCTATAATACTGTATTTGCTAATGTCGATGCTCGCAAAGGACACTTCGAATGGAATATCCCAAGAGGCACATATTCCGAAAAACCGTTAGCTTTCAGATTAATTAGCGTTGAGCATTCATATATTTTCGATGTATCGAATAATAATTATATATGGGATACACCTCTTCAATCGGGTGGATCGCCATCGACTGCATTATGCGAAGGTGAAAATTACACTCTATCAGTAGATGTAAGTGGTTCAGACTTAAAATATCAATGGATGAAAGATGGAAAGATTATTCCTGACGCAACAAACAGCACATATGCATTAAATTCGGTCAAATATGAAACATCCGGCACATATACTTGCCTTGTAGTAGGTAAACCTGTTTGCCCGACATTATTAACCGAATCTATCGAAGTATATGTTGTTACACCTGCAACAGTTACAACACAACCTGTTTCGCAATATACATTAAAAGGCGGTGAAGTAACATTATATGCAGAAGCTCACATTATTGGTCCAAACGGCACTCGTCCAGCAAAAGATGTTGTAATTCAATGGTATCGCGGTAATACACCACTTGTGGACGACAGCAAGCATATTGCTGGTGCTCGTTCGAATATGTTGAAACTATCGAACATTCAGTCAACAATGGAAAGCAACGAATACTATGTAACATTTACTGGAAAATGCCCGAACACAAGTGTTTCGTCGAAAAAAGTATTCGTAAAAATAGCTGATGTATTATTCACACAGCAACCTGTTGATATTCAATCTTGTGCTGGGAACGAAATTAAATTCAAAGCCAAAGCTTCGACCACACTTCCAGCAACAATTTCGTATCAATGGCATTTCGAAAACACTCCACTTGTAGATAATTCACGTATATCTGGTGCAAACACTGATGAACTTACAATATCTGATATTAATCTCAATGACGCTGGAAAATATAGATTAATGGCAACAGTCAATGGCTATGGAGTTAAGCTTTGGAGCAATTTCGCAAAATTAGATGTAGTTACCGTTCCAGAAATCACACTTCAACCAGCAGACAACATCATAATCAAAGAAAATGAAGAGTTACTAATCGAAGTTGCAGCAAAAAGCACCTTACCTTTACAATATCAATGGTATAAAGACGGAAGCCAAATCGCTGGTGCAACCTCGAATACATATAAGAAAGACAAAGCAAATTCATCAGATATTGGCGAATATTACTGTATGATCAAAAATGACTGCGGCGAAGTGAAATCAAATGTAGCTTATGTAACAGTTACACGTAAAATTTACGCATCTGTTGATGAAGTCGCTCTGCGTGGATTTGGTGTTATGCCAATTACGCCTAACCCAGTCAATGGAACGACAGAAATTAGGTTCGTTGGCAACAGCACTGAAAATGTAAGATTATCCATTACAGATGCATTAGGCAACGAAGTTGCAAATCTATTCGAAGGAAATGCTTCGGGTAGCTTGCAGAACATTCAATTTAACGCTTCGAACTTGCCAGCTGGTTTCTATTTCGTTACATTGAAATCTGCACGCGGCGTTGCAACAGAAAGAATGGTTGTAATAAAATAGTTTTTTGCTAAATTAAATTTGAGCCGCTCAAATTTTATGGGCGGCTTTTTTTTTTTAGATAAATATTTATTAGATTGATGATTGTCAAGTAATAATATGATTTTTTGATTATGGAAACTCTAAAAAAAATCAATCAATTAATTGAAAAGGCATATCCAACAGAGCAAGAAAAGCAATTTGCAAATGAGATTATTCAAGAAACACAAAAATTCAAGCTTGGCAATGACATTCTACCACTTGCTGCTTTTATGAATATTGATTTGAATAATAAAGAATTGGTGTTGGTTCTTCAATCAGAATTTGGGAGCGACCTGATAAAAAACATTGAGCTATTCAACAGAATAAGCAAGGTAACAATTCCCGAAACACAAAAACGCATATCTGATTTAAGAAAGGTTTTTATTGAAATCACAGATGATTTGAGACTTATAATTTTGAAGGTCATCGAACGCCTCGTAACATTAAAATATATCTCTAATAGCAATAGCCCAAACCTTGTTCCACTTGCCGAAGAATGCTTGTATTTGTATTCGCCAATTGCTCACCGTTTAGGAATAAGTAAACTCTATCAGCCGCTTGAAGACGTATCTTTCAAAATACTCGAACCCGACGAATACCGCAAAATTCATCGCGCAATTGAAATACGCCGCGAAACGCTCGAAAGAAAATTAAAAACAATGAACTACAATGTTTCGGAACAACTCAAAAGGCATTCAATTCCCGCTGAAATTAAATATAGAGTTAAAAGACCATATAGCATTTATAGAAAACTGAAAAATCAAAACACAACACTTGATGGCATATATGACTTGATGGCTTTGCGTATAATAACTGATACAGAAGAACACTGCTATGTTACCTTAGGTATTGTCCATAGCAAATGGATACCAATCGAAAAACGTTTTCGCGATTGGATAACCTATCCAAAACCGAATGGGTATCGTTCAATTCAAACAACTGTACACACTACAAGTGGTGATAAATTCGAGATTCAAATTCGCACTCATCAAATGGATATTGAAGCGGAATACGGTGGAGCAGCTCACTGGGCATACAAAGAACGCACATCTGGAAAAAACGATTTGTGGGTGAAAAAACTTAAGGATTTTCTTGAAAATGATGAATATTTCGAAAATCCAGTGGAATTATTCGAAATGCTTAAATCCGAAATGAAAAGCGATTATATACACGTTCTTACGCCCAAAGGAAACGTCATATCGCTTGTGGAAGGTGCAACTGCATTAGATTTTGCATTTGCTGTTCATACGGATGTTGGCTATAAGGCAATAGGTGCAAGAATAAACGGCAAATTTGCTAAACTGAAAACTGAACTTCACAGTGGTGATGTTGTCGATATTATTACTTCAAACAATAGCAAACCATCTCGAGATTGGCTCGAAATTGTTAAATCAACCCGCAGCCGCTCAAAAATTTTAAAATGGTTCAAGCAAAACGAACGTGAATTATTAATCTCCGATGGGAAAAAAGCTTGGGAACAATTGAAAAAACAATATAAATCTAAGATACGCTGTTTCGACGACGATGCAACATTCCGCCAAAGTATTGAGTTATTAGGCTTTTCCTCGCCAGAAGATTTTTTCCTTTCTTTGGGCAATGGGAATACCAAATGTTCACTTAATTTGCTTAAAAAGATATATGCCAAAGCCTTCGAAAAGCAGAAAGATCAGAAACAACTTAGTAAACACGACATTAAACTAAAGAAACTACGCCCACAAGTAAAACTAGAAGGATTAAGCGGTATCGAAACTAAATTAGCAAAATGTTGCTATCCTATCAAGGGCGAACCAATTGTTGCTTATGTTACGAAAAAGAGCGAAATCAAGGTGCACTGCGCAGAATGCCCATACATAAAAAATATCGCAGACTCTTCAAACCTTAAAAAAGCAGAATGGTGCGACGACGTTTCGCTGCAAACTGTTCAATTGAAAATTTTCGGTTCAAATTATCCTTATCTGCTATCAACGTTTGTTAATGAAGCAGCGAATGCCTCAATTATTGTTCTAAATACCGAAATGGTACAACTTGGAAAGAAAGGTTTAGCACTCTCGGCTAAAATTCAAGTGAAAGATATTGAGCAATTGAGAAAATTCACTAACAAATTGCGTCTTCTTCCGGGAATTGATGGCGTTCGGTCGAATTAAGGACGTTTTTTTGAAAATACATAGTTGATAATCATTTATGATTAACATATTCTTTATATTTATTCATAACGCGAATACTAATATAAATTAAAAGAAAAGGTTGCCACAAAGGCAACCTTTTCCAGTATCTAAAAAACTTAAAGCAAAGTTATTTTTTCAATAGATTAGCAATATGCTTTTCGATGCTTTCGGGAGTGGTTTGCGGAGCAAATCTATCGATTACTTCACCGTTTTGATTAACTAAAAACTTGGTGAAATTCCATTTGATATCGTCATTGATAAAGCCTTTTGCGTTGGCTTTCAAAAACTTATAAAGTGGGTGTGCATTTTCGCCATTTACGTCAATTTTGTCGAAAATCTGAAATGAAACTCCGTAGTTTGTGGAACAAAACGAAGCTATTTCCTCGTTTGTGCCAGGTTCTTGGCCGCCGAATTGATTGCAAGGGAAAGCAAGAATTTCTAATCCAGCATCTTTGTATTTGCGATAAAGTTCTTCTAATCCTTTGTATTGATGAGTAAAACCGCATTTACTGGCAACATTAACAATTAGAAGGACCTTTCCTTTGTAATCGGCAAGAGATTTTTCTTTGCCGTCAATAGTTTTAGCCGAAAAGTCATATATCGAGCTCATATTTCCCCCATTTGTTTGAGAACTACAATTAATATTTATAAATGCAAATAAGATAAGTAAAATTAAGTATTTTAGCATAAGAAGAGCCTTTTAATAACACTAAAATTGTTTTTAGTTTAAACGAAATTGCTATAATATTATTTTAATTCAAAAATATGGGAGAAATGAATTGAAGAATAATATTTTATCAAGAATAAAATGATTATCTAAAAACGATAAATATTAATTCATAAATTAGTCATTACAAAGCAAAATAAAAACAAAATTTTCATAAATCGTGAAAAATCAAAACAAATAATCAAAATTTCTTTTATTTTTGTAATACTTACTTAATTTTTTAGTAAAATTTAATAATAGGAAAAGTTATGAATATTTTAGTTCTCAACTGCGGTAGTTCTTCATTAAAATTTCAAATAATTGATACTGATTTAGAAAAGATCGAGAAAAATGAGGATCGCGAACTTGCACGCGGTCTAATTGAGAGAATTGGTTCGGAAGCTCTGATTTCCTTGAAAGTAGAAGGGAAATCGACAATTAAAACGACAGCAGCAATCCGCGACCATAAAGCTGCAATTCAATACATCATCAAATGGGTAACCAGTCCCGACACTGGGATTCCCGGCATTAACTCGCTCGAAGATATTCACGCAATTGGGCATCGCACCGTTCACGGAGGCGAAGAATTCAAAAGTTCAGTGCGCATAGACAACGATGTAATTGCAAAGATGGAGGATAATATAGAGCTTGCTCCGCTGCATAATCCTGCAAATTTAAAAGGTATTTATGCTGCAAGAGAAGTTTTCGGTCCGAGTGTGCCACAGGTTGCTATTTTCGATACTGCATTTCATTCGACTATGCCGGAAACCGCGTACTTATATGCAATACCATATCAATATTACCGTCGCTATAAAATTCGTAAATATGGTTTCCACGGGACTTCCCACAGATATATTGCATATCGTTATCGTGTATTAACTGGCAAAACAAAGAACGACACAAACATTATCACTTTGCACCTGGGCAATGGTTCGTCTGCTTGTGCAATCAAACACGGCAAATCTATCGATACATCAATGGGATTTACTCCGCTCGAAGGACTTATGATGGGGACACGCTGCGGAGACATAGATCCAACAATAATTGATTTCTTGCACCACAAGGAAGGTTCATCAATTGACGAAATTTTCAACATGCTGAACAAAAGGTCTGGGCTGCTGGGTATATCTGGGCTAACAAATGATATGCGTGACCTCGAAGTAGAAATTACTGAACATCAAGATAGACGCGCTCAGCTTGCAATCGATATGTTCTGCGCTCGGATAGTTAAGTATGTTGGGGCGTACTTGACAGCAATGAACGGTGCCGACGCCATTTGCTTCTCCGCAGGAATTGGTGAAAATGCCCCCGATGTACGTGCAAAAGTATGCGAACATTTAGAATTTTTAGGCGTGAAACTTGATAAAAAGCTCAACAATAAAATGATACGCGGCAAAGAAGGTGTAATTTCCACACCAGATAGCAAATTGCAAGTATTTGTAATTCCAACAAACGAAGAATTAGTAATTGCAAGAGACACTTGTCGTGTAGTATTAAATGCTCCATTGCCATAATTACATTAACAATAATAAGGATTGTTTGTTATGTCTCAAATTCCATTTATCGAAACGACAAGAAATAAAGCAAAAGCAATAAATGCACTGGTTGCCTTCCCTGATGCAGAAGACGAACGCACACTTCTTGCAAGTCGTTATTTATTGGACGAAAAAATTGCACGCCCGGTGCTTGTCGGAAATGAAAGCAATATCACAGCGTTAGCAAAAGAAAAAGGTATTTCGCTCGAAGGAGTGCAAATTATTGATCCTGCAAAAAGCGAACTAATCGAAGAATTCGCTAATATTTTATACGAAAAACGTAAAGCAAAAGGAATGACGCTTGAACAGGCTCGCCAGACAGTTGTGGACCCATTGTATTTTTCTGGATTATTGCTTGAAACAAACAGAGTGCAAGTAACTGTTGGAGGAAATGTTTCATCAACCGGGGCAGTTCTGAAAGCGGCAATATATACGGTAGGAGTAGCAGCAGGAATTTCAATTGTAAGCAGTTTCTTTATTATGGCGTTCCCCGATAAAATGTATTGCTTTGCAGACTGTGCGGTCAATCCTGACCCAACAGTAGAGCAGCTTGCCGATATTGCAATAAGTTCTGCAACTAACTACAAGGCAATTACTGGCGAAGAACCGCATGTTGCTTTCCTTTCGTTCTCGACAAAAGGAAGCGCCGAACATCCTTTGGTGGATAAAGTTCGCACAGCGGCCAATATTATGCAACAGAAAGCACCGTATATTCCATCCGATGGTGAATTGCAACTTGACGCTGCGATCGTCCCTGAAATTGGTAAACGTAAAAGCCCTGGTTCAGCAGTTGCAGGGAAGGCGAATGTGCTTGTTTTCCCTGACTTAAATGCAGGCAATATCGGCTATAAATTGGTTCAAAGACTTGCAGGAGCCGAGGCGGTTGGTCCGGTTGTGCAGGGTCTGGCAAAGCCATATTGCGATTTATCTCGTGGTTGTTCAGTTGATGATATGGTAACGGTTGCAGCGATTTGTTCGCTGATGGCATAAAGATAAATAACAAGTAGTGTAAAAAATAAGGGTTGTCACAAAATCGGGGCAGCCTTTATTATTAAATATTTTTTCAAAAAACGTTTTCGGAAGAAAAACATCAATGAATTGTTTCGTTGCCGTTGAGCAGAACTTTCGAAGGTAAAATATTTTCCCAGGGAGATTTGAATACAAGTGCCATAACAATATATCCAAGGACATTTCTATCGATTTTAGTGTCGAATTCGCTTGTAAGAATGCGGTCTATAATAAAATCAATCTGATCGTTGGAAATAAGCCCCAGAGCTTGATATTGCAGGAGATCGCCAAGTGCCTCAGGAGTAAATAAGTCCTTTTCCATTTCGTTAAGCATACGGAAGGACTGGGTCTCTTCGTCAGTTGATGTAATTTCACGGTCAACCAACCAGCTTAAAGCAGTAGAAATCTCCACATCCGTATATCCCAGCTTATGCAAGCTTTTGATGTGAGACTCGGTTAATTTATCGTTAGTATGAAGTTCTTTCACAACCAAAACGATAATTTGCAAGATTCTTTCACTCAATTGTGTCCCTCCAAATATTTGTCTTCGAGCTTTGCCATATTTTCTCTTTCTATATCGGTAGGATCATCATAGCCAATAATATGCAAAATGCCGTGAATAGCAAGCCGCGACAGTTCATTAGTAAGACTAACTTTATATTCTTTTGCTTGCTCGCGAGCAACTTCCAACCCAATGTAGATTTCACCCGTAAGCGGATTATCTTCCAGCGGGAAGGAAATTACGTCAGTTTCCCAGTTATGTTTCAAATAACGATTATTAATATCTTTAATATCGTCATTATTCATAAAAACTATAGAAATTTCAGCATCATTAATTTTTTCACCACGTAGGGCATTCTCCACAGCCTTCCTAATCTTTTTATATTTAAGGCGTTTTTGTTCTGTTGTATTTGTAAAATCAATTCTATACATACCAAGGTTAAGACGAAAAAATCATCGATTTAGTTAAAGTTTATTTTCGATAAGTGACAGTTGCATTGCTGCAAGCAAAACTGCTGGATCGAGTTCAGTTGGGTCGCGATGCAACATTTTCTTTTGAATGTTTGAGTAGAACGAGCAAGTGTTACCTTTACCAACGATCAAGCAGGAAAGAGTTTTCTTTTTTGAGCAAATAAAAATAATTTCATCGGGTTCGAAAACTAAATATCCGGTTAAATTGTGCAATTCATAATAACCATGGCGAGTTTGGACAGAAACAATAGACCCTTCCTTATCTCCATCAAAATTAATTGAATTATAGAGATTAATAATCATTGGCTTATCCGAAGCATCATTTCGAAGGTTCCAGGTCCAGGAATTTTCAAACGATTCGGGTTTCTGACCCAGAATGCTTGAAATGGTATCAATATCTTGCTCAATAAAACTAAACGCCATAGTATTATTCCAAATTGTATTAGAATATATTTCAAAATAAACTTACAAACTTAAAATTCAAAGTATTTTTTTACGTCTTTACATTTGTTAATTTAACACAAATTAAAAATCGATAATAATGAAAAGAGAAATCATTGACGAAAAAAAACTATTGAGCATATTAGAAAACACCAGCAAGCCTGACAAAGTTCAGATAGACGAGATATTGTCGAAAGCGTTGGAACTCAATGGGATTGAGCTTGAAGAAACAGCTACATTGCTAAATGTTGACGAACCAGAGCAACTCGAGAAGATTTTTCACACCGCTTACAAAGTAAAGGAAGAAATTTACGGACGGCGTTTAGTATTGTTTGCACCACTATATACATCCAATTATTGTGCAAATAATTGTCTCTATTGTGGTTTTCGAGCTGATAATAAAGAGATTACGCGACATGCACTTACAATTGAACAAATAAAAGAAGAGACATTAGGAATTTTAGAGCAAGGACATAAACGAATATTAATGCTGATGGGCGAAAACCATAAGCAAAGTTCGCTTGATAAGTTTATCGAAGCAATAGAAGCCGTCTATAGCGTTCGCGACTCGAAGGGTTCGTCTATTAGAAGAATAAATGTCGAAATTGCACCATTATCGGCAGAAGAATTTCAGCGTTTCAGTTTAGTCCCTATTGGCACATACACAGTATTTCAGGAGACATACCATCGCGAAATATACCAGAAAATGCATCCATCCGGGAAAAAGGCAGATTACGAATGGCGTCTGTATGTGATGGACAGAGCGCTTGCCAACGGCATGCACGATGTTGGGATTGGTGTTTTGTTTGGGCTTTTCGATTATCGTTTCGAAGTGCTTTCGTTAATTGAACATTCGCGGTATCTGGATAAATACTTCGGAGTGGGACCACACACAATTTCGATCCCACGAATAAAACCTGCAAAAAATGCACCTGTTTCGAATAATATACCTTATCCAGTTTCAGACCTTGAATTGAAAAAAGTTGTTGCCGCTTTGCGTCTTTCAGTTCCCTACACCGGTATGATATTATCCACACGTGAACCAGCTCAGCTCCGAAGCGAACTATTTGATTTAGGTATTTCGCAAATTAGTGCCGGTTCGCGAACTGTTCCCGGCGGTTATAAACAAGCATTTTCAGCGTCGAGCGAATACGAAGAAGGTCAATTTGTGCTCAACGATTGTCGCAGTTCAGGAGAAGTTATTGCAGATGTTATCCGCCACGGTTATATTCCATCGTTCTGCACTGCTTGCTATCGTTCGGGACGAGTAGGCGAAGACTTTATGGATCAGGCAAAACCTGGGCTAATTAAGTTATACTGCCAACCTAATGGACTTACCACGCTAAAAGAATATTTGGTTGATTATGCAGACGAAGAAACCCGAAAAATTGGTGAAGAGTTAATTGAACGCGAAATCTTGCAAATTCCTGATGAACATGTCCGTCAACTAACTCGCGATTATTTACACCGCATAGAGCAAGGCGAACGCGATTTATTTTTCTAATCTGGTGGCTTATGTCTATTAAAAAAAATTTATTGAAAGATACACTTTCACGTGAAGATATTGTTCAATTGTTGTCGGTAGAAAGCCAAGAAGACATCGAATTGCTTCGGAGCAAAGCATACGAAACGATGCTCGAAAATGTTGGCGATAAGGTTTATTTGCGCGGACTCATTGAGTTTTCGAATTACTGTGTAAATGATTGTTATTATTGTGGGATTAGACGAAGCAACAGCAATACTGAACGTTATAGATTAACAGTCGAGCAAGTAATCGAGGCGGCACGATTAGCAGCAGAATTTGATTATGGTTCAGTCGTATTGCAATCGGGCGATCGACGCGACGAACAATTTATTGAATATGTCATTAGTTGTATTAAAGGCATCAAGGACGCTACCCGAAGCGAAAAATATCCCGAAGGACTTGGTATTACGCTATGCGTTGGCGAACAAACGGAAGAAACTTACCGAAAATTTTTCGATGCAGGTGCTCATAGATATCTATTGAGAATTGAAACAACCAACCCTGAATTATTTGCGAAGATACATCCACCCCAGCAGCTATTAGAGACTCGCATTGAAGCACTCAATGCACTAAAAAAAGTTGGCTTTCAGGTTGGTACGGGTGTTATGATTGGGCTTCCCGGACAAACCTTCGACGATTTAGCAAACGATGTGCTTTTCTTCCGTGAAATGGACATGGATATGATTGGAATGGGACCTTACCTTCCGCACAACGACACCCCTATGGGCAAGCAATACGAGACTACAGAAGAAATAAAGAAATGGCGTTTCCAGCTATCGCTTAAAATGATTGCTGTTTGCCGAATCGTGCTGAAAGATGTCAATATTGCTTCAACAACGGCACTACAAACTATTCATCCAACGGGACGCGAAGAAGGGCTTCGCTACGGTGCAAATGTCATTATGCCCCAGATAACGCCGACTGAATATCGCAAAAATTATATGCTTTATGAGGACAAGCCTTGCGTTTCGGAGTTTGCAGCAGAATGCCATAGCTGTATGCAAATGCGAATAGCATCAGTAGGCCGCTCAATCGCTTATGGAGTATGGGGCGACCCACTGCATTTTCAAAACAAGCGAAAAAATTAGAATCTCTGTTTAGGATTAATTTCTTCGAATTCCCCTTTGTCGCGATTTTTCTGGCAGTTGTCCCAGTTGAAATAACGACCGTTCATAGCAATATAGACGCCGGGCGGAAGTGTCTGAACAAAAGCAATTGCACTGCCTAAATTGAAAAGTCCGTCGGAACTACCAAATTTATACGGTATCATTGCACCGGTAAGCACAATTGTTTTATCCTTCACCTTTTGGGCAATGACGCGAGCAGTTTCGACCATTGTATCGGTGCCGTGTGTGATTATTATTTTATTTTCTTCGGTTTTGAGGCAGTTCAAAGCAATTAGTTCGCGGTCGGTATCGGTCATATCGATGCTATCCATCATCATCAGAGTTCTAACTTCAATTGGGACGCGGGCGCGCCCTAATTTCAACATTTCGTTTATGTGAGTATCTTTGAAAAACAGAGTTCCATTGAGCTCGTTGTATTCTTTGTCGAACGTCCCACCAGTAACAAAAATTCTGATTGCCATAATTATCTAAATTTACTGCAACAAATAAACTCAAAATTAACAAAAATATAGATGTAGAAAAAACCATAAAATACTGTTTAAATAGTTGTTCTCAAAATACCAGAAATTTTAGTTGTTTTAAGTATGAATAAAATGAATTTTATATATGACAGATTTATAATAATTTTGTATTAGGAAATATAATAATAAAGATATGAAAGAGAAACAAACCCCGCTGATGCGGCAATATACACAGATAAAAGAACGATACCCGGATACTATATTATTATTTCGGTTGGGTGATTTTTACGAAACTTTCAATGAAGATGCTCACATCACAGCAAAAGTATGTGGAATTACTCTTACCAAAAGGAACAATGGAGCAGGTGCCGACATGCCACTGGCGGGCTTCCCCTATCACCAACTGGATAATTACTTGCCGAAGCTTGTTCGCGCGGGCTACCGAGTTGCAGTTTGCGAACAACTCGAAGACCCAAAACTTGCCCGCGGAATTGTTAAACGCGATGTTGTTGAAGTTGTTACTCCGGGAGTTGCTCTTTACGAAAAAGTTTTAGATGCTGGCAAGAACAATTATGTTGCTTCAATTTATCTATCGCAAGATAAAAAACGCAACAACACTATCGGATTAGCAGCAATTGATATTTCGACAGGTGATTTTTTTACAACAGAGATTTCTCTCTCGCAGCTTGTTGATGTGCTCGAAGGGATTGTGCCATCGGAAATTATTATAGCAAAATTTCAATTGGTTTTCTTTCAGGAAACATTGAATAAATTGAGTTATAAGCCTTCGATAACTAAGCTCGAAGATTGGTTTTTTGATCATGAATTTGCAAGCAAATTGATTTTAGATACATTCTCGACGAAAAGTTTAAAGGGATTTGGAATAGACGAACTGCCCGACGGGATTGTGTCCTGCGGTGCAGTGCTTCACTATGTGAAAACGATGCAAAATGGAAATATCGGGCATTTGCAGTGCATTCGCCACTATAACTCAACTAATTATATGATGCTCGATGCAGCAACGCGTAGAAATCTTGAAATCACGCATTCTTTTGCAGGAACGCAAGATGGTGCATTAATCAAAGTATTGGACAAAACATCAACTTCGGCAGGTAGCCGATTGCTGAAGCGCTGGGTTACTCACCCACTGAAAGCAATAAACCAGATAAATTATCGCTTGTCTGCTGTTGAAGAACTTTTCAACAATTTCGAAACAAGTTCATTATTGCGAAGAAAGCTTAGCGAAACAGCAGATTTGGAACGTTTGTCGACAAAAGTCGCCACCGGAAGAGCAAACCCAAGGGATGCCGTTGCAATCTGCAACACTTTGAAAATAATTCCCGAGATAAAGGAAATTTTGAGCGAATTTGCTGCTCCACTTATCAGCGAAATAAATAATTCGCTTCACCCACTGAAAAACTTGCACGAAACTTTAGAAAAAGCCTTATTAGAAGAACCATCAGTAAATTTCGGGAATGGGAATATTTTTCGTGAAGGATTTTTCTCTGAACTTGATGATTATGTGAATGCGAAATATTCAGCGAAAAAATGGATTTCGGACTTTCAGGAAGCAGAGCGCAACCGCACAGGAATACCATCGCTAAAAGTCAGTTTCAACAATGTATTCGGCTATTACATAGAAATCACTCATACTCATAAAGGCAAAGTTCCTGATGATTACGAACGCAAGCAAACCCTAACCAACGCAGAACGCTACACAACACCTATTTTAAAGGACTTCGAAAATAAAATACTATCGGCTGAGGAAAAAATTATTGAGCTTGAACAGCGGCTTTTTGCAGAATTGCGGCTGAAGATTTATTCAGAATCGCCAAAATTGCAGCAAAACGCCGAGAATCTTGCAACGCTTGATTGCTTGCTCTCTTTTTCGACTGTTGCAAGAGAAAATAACTACGTTCGCCCCGAGATAGACACAAATGAAGCATTAGAAATCGAGGAAGGACGTCACCCAGTGGTCGAGAGAATGCTTCCCCCAGGCGATAGTTTCGTCCCGAATTCTACAAAGATGAACACGTCGGACAATATGATACATATTATCACGGGTCCGAATATGAGCGGCAAATCTTGTTATTTGCGGCAGGTTGGGTTAATCGTGTTACTTGGGCAGATGGGTTCGTTTGTTCCGGCGAAGAAGGCAAAATTCGGAATTGTAGATAGAATTTTTACACGCGTGGGTGCACAAGACAACATAACAAGCGGCGAAAGCACATTTCTGGTCGAGATGCAGGAAGCAGCAAATATTATAAACAACGCAACACGCCGAAGCTTGATACTACTCGACGAAGTGGGACGCGGCACCGCAACTTTCGATGGAATTTCAATTGCTTGGGCTATTGCGGAATATATACATAATGAAATTAAAGCCAAGACGCTGTTTGCAACCCATTACCACGAACTCAACGATATGGCAGAACGATACGCGGGAATAAAAAATTACCGCGTCGAAGTTATCGAGACCGAAGGAAACGTTGTATTCACTCACAAGGTTTCAAGCGGCGGCAGCGATCATTCATTCGGTATTCACGTTGCACAAATGGCTGGACTTCCCTTGAAAATTATCGAGCGAGCAAACGAAATTATGAAATTATTCGAGGGCCACACAAGCGAACCCCAAAGCGGACATAAACCTGATATTAGCAGAATAAAGACACGGCAGAAATGGCAATCATACCAACAACTATCGATTTTCGAGGTCAAGGACGACATCTTGCGTGAAAAAATCAAATCAATTGACGTCGATAATATTACACCGATCGAAGCTCTTAAAATCCTTAGTGATCTGAAAAAAGAAATAAAGTAAAACCTATTTTCGTTTACTTCGTAATTCAAGTGTAATTTTTTATTGTTTTAAGTGTATATTTATTGATGAGACTGAAAATAATTGCCATATTAATTGTATTTGCATTTCAGGCTGCATATAGCTACTGGGAAGAAGTTATTAATATGCCTGCTTTATATAGACAAAGCTACTGGCTCGATGTATATTTTCTGGAAAGCAATCCGCAATATGGTTGGGTGTGCGGTTACGAAGGAAAGGTGATACGCACAAATGATGGTGGGCAAACCTGGCAAGGGACACAAATACCAGAAATAAATCAAATTGAAAGCATTCATTTTGTTTCTCCATTGATTGGATATTGTTCAGGCGAAGGGAAAATATTTAAATCAATGAATGGTGGAGCAACTTGGATGGATATTTCACCGCGTGTTGATGATGTATTGCTATGGGGCACATATTTTGTCGATGAGAACTTAGGATTTGTGATTGGCGGGAATTGTGTAGGATATCAGAAATTTTTCAAAACAACAAACGGCGGGCAAAATTGGACTTCCTATGATTTCTTCTATCCAAATACAAAACTTGCGGATTGTATTGTATATCCTAACGGAACTGGATATGCTGTAAGTAGTGGATTAGTTTGGCGAACGACAAATATGGGTAATAGTTGGTCAGT
Organism: Eximiradius sp.; assembly: GCA_937127445.1. Lineage (GTDB taxonomy): Bacteria > Bacteroidota > Ignavibacteria > Kapaibacteriales > UBA2268 > JAKIZO01. The sequence continues at coordinate 17,398 of CAKZLY010000013.1, forward strand.
TTTTAGTAGGACAGGTGGGTTGGATTGGCACGAAGAAATAACTCACAAAGGTAGATCTTTGCTTCTTCCCTATTCTCTCTCTTGCGATGGAACGACAACAAATCGTGGCGGTATTCGCTTTTCTACGAATATGGGAGGCAACTGGCGAGATTATATTACAAATGGTTCAATGTATGGTTCGTTTTTGTTGGATAGCCTTTGCGGTTGGGCTTGTGGATTGAATCGTGAGGTATACTACACCTCCGACGGTGGCAAAACTTGGGAGCTGCGAAATTGCGGTATCCCATTTGGGAAAAATCTCGATGATATTTGGTTTATAGACGATACAACTGGTTGGCTGGCAGGAGAAGGGCTTTATAGATTGCGTCGAAATTCAATTCCTCAGCCCAATATTGTATTGCTGGGACAAAACAAAATTTGTCAGGGAGATACAGTTGAACTTGTTGTAGAAGGCAATTACAAAGTTATTCGGTGGTCCACAGGCGAAACGACAAGATCAATAAAAGTCTATAAAAGTGGGCGATATAGTGTATATGTGGAAAATTCTGAATGTGAATACGCATACTCGGGCGAAATCGAAATCCAAGTCCGCCAAGCCGACAAAATTGTTCTCCAACCGAGCAAATCATCGCCTTGCGAGGGAGATACTGTTTCGGTGAAAGTGATTTCCAATCACAGCAATATTCGTTGGAGCAATGGAGAAACAGGGAGCGAGATATTATTAACCAAAAGTGAAAAAATCAGGGTTACAGCCGAGGACGCTTTCGGTTGCGTCGATACATTAGATTATACAATTGTTTTCAATCCTTTGCCGGGACCGAAAATCATTCCGCTCGGGAGGACGAATGTTTGCACGGGTGATAGTGTTTTGCTGCAAGTGATACCAGATTTTCCGATTGTCGAATGGTTCGACGAGCAGGGCAGACAAATTGCCAGTGGCCAGTTTCTAAAAATTGGCGAAAGCGGGAAATTTCTGGCTGCTGTGGTAGATAGAAATGGTTGTGTTGGAGTTACCGAAGCAATAGAAATTACGGTTCGCAACGAAACAAATAGACTATTTGTTCAACTATCGAGCAAAGAATTTTTTGTTGATAGTGTGCATTATCCAGATTTGTCCTGCTCAAAGATTAAAGTAAAAAATATAAGTCAGTTGGATTACACAATTGATGACCCATATTTATTTTATAAACTGTCATTTTCGATACCACAAAGCCAATTACCAATTTATATAGCAGCAGGCGAGGAAAGAGAAATAGCGGTTTGTTATTCTCCGCGTTCGCTAAATTTTGAGCGAGATACTTTGATTATAGAAGATGTGTGCAACGACCACATAATACCGCTTGTTGCATTTTCTGTGCCAAACAAGTATTTTGGAGATACTCGTTGCGATGCTCGTTTGCTACTTGAAACAGTGAAAATCAATTCAGGCAGTAATTTTGTGGTTGCCTCGCCATATCCCAATCCTGCTTCGAAAATAGTATATATACCTTACTCGAAAGTAAAGTCCTCGCAAACTCTGAAAATTGATGTATTTGATATGCTTGGCAATCAACTTTTCTCAGGAAAAGAAATTGTCACCGAACAACTTGAAATTGACGGGACAGAAATTGAACAAGGAATAATTGAAATCGATGCAAGTAGATTAAAATCTGGTATGTATTTTGCTGTTGTAAAATCAAATACAAAAGTGGAGAAAATTAAGTTTATTAAAAAACAATAACTTGTTTTTTAAAATATTATTTAATAATTTATGTTTTTACAGATACTTAGCTTTATCAAATTGAGAAATTAATGAAACCACTGCGTGTAGCTTTTTTATGGCATCAGCATCAGCCATATTATAAATGGGAGAATGAATTTATTCTTCCGTGGGTTCGTATGCACGCGGTAAAAGATTATTTCGATTTGCCTTATCTGCTTAAATCATATCCAAATTTGAAACAAACATTTAATTTTGCCCCTTCTCTGATGTTGCAAATCGATGAATATTTAAGCGGGAAGGTCAAAGATAGAGTTCAAGTATTAACAGAGAAATCTCCTTCTATTCTGACAGAAAATGATAAGAAAGAAATATTGAAACAATTTTTTGTAATAAACTATGAAAATTTAATTAAACCGCACAAACGATATTTAGAACTATATCAAAAGAAGCAATCAGGCGTAGATTTTAGCAATCAAGATTTTCTTGATTTGCAGGTTTGGTATAATTTAGCGTGGGTCGGCGAAATATCCAAACAGGACGAAAAAATTCAGGGCTTGATTGCCAAAAATCGCAATTTTACTGAGGAAGACAAATGCTACGTATTGGACTATCACCAAAAAGTCATGGCAAAGGTTGCCCCGCTAATGAAAGAGCTAATGGAGCGTGGGCAGGTAGAAATATCTTGTTCGCCTGAATATCACCCGATTTTGCCATTGCTTATAGATACGCGGAGCGCTCTGGAAGCAATGCCGTGGCTGGATTTATCAGAATTGGATTTTCGTTATCCGGAAGATGCACAAGCACAAATTGAAAAAGGAATTAACATTTATAAAGAGAAATTTGGGACTTTGCCTGCTGGTGTGTGGCCCTCGGAGGGTTCGCTATCGGATGCAACTTGTGATATGCTTGTAGAGCAAAATATTCGTTGGGCTGCGACTGATGAACAAATGCTCAAAGAAACAGCTGGCAATAGTTTCTACGATACTATGAAGTTTTTCCCACAGATATACAGAAACAACGAAAAGAATCTGGAAATACGTTTGCTATTCCGTGACCGCTTCCTCTCTGATAGAATTGGCTTTGTATATTCAAATTGGGACGCAAAAGAAGCAGCTGACGAATTTTGTTCGCATCTGGACAGCATTCGCAACGAAATTGTTCGGCTCTATGGCGAAGACGCACTCGACTTTGCCGCTGTAACTGTTATTCTGGACGGAGAAAATTGTTGGGAATTCTACAAAAACAACGGCATAGATTTTCTTAACCACTTGTTTGGTGATTTAAGCAATGAAGAAAAATATAAGACTATAACTTGTTCGGAAGCAGTTGGGGCACTTCATCCCGAACACTCGAAAGTGTTTAGTCACATTCACGCCGGTTCCTGGATAAATGCTAATTTTGGCATATGGATTGGGCATCGTGATGATATAACAGCGTGGAAAATGCTCTCGCGTACCCGCACAGAAGTTGAATTCAATAAACATAGTCTAAAAGATGAGATTTTACAGGAAGTAATGCGGGAAATCTATATTGCTGAGGGTTCAGATTGGTTCTGGTGGTATGGTCCTGAACACAATGCTCCGAACAAAGCAGATTTCGACATACTTTTCCGAAGACATCTTCAAAGAATATACGAATTGATGGGAATAGAAATTCCTATTAGTTTGCTTTCGCCAATATCGTTAATAGACACATACCAGCAATATGTTGCAGCAACGAAACAGATTTTCCCACGCTGCAATGGTAAATCGTCAGAAACGCCCGAGTGGGAATATTCAGCAAGGTTCAATACTGCGGGTGTGATGACAACGATGCACCAAAGCGGCGAGTTTCTCAAACGTCTCTATATAGGCAATAATTCTGATGCACTTTTCTTTCGGTTTGAGTTGGAAAGAACACTCGAAGAGGATGATTTTATTGAATTGCGAATAGATAACGACTATTATATTTTTATTTTCAGAGATAAGATTGATATTGTAAATAAATCTGATTATCTATGTTTTCGAAAACTTGCGCTGGGTGAATATATTGATATTGCTCTTGATTTTCTGAAAAGAAATAAATATAAAATAAATATCACGCTCAAAACAAACGCAAAACGCAATATAATCGAATACACACGGGAATGCCCTATTGTCTATTACTTTGTTTGATGAAATGAAATCTATTTTACGTAAAGAAATTTTAGAGAAATATTCTAAATCAGCCGAGTTTGTTAATAAATATTTTCCCAATAAAATTCATACAGCAATAGTTGCAGGAAGCGGATTTGGAGAGCTTTTTGAGGGTAACTGTTTGCTCGAAGAAATTTCGTATTCGCAAATCCCCAATTTTCCACAACCCACAGCCATAGGACACAAAGGGAACCTCATATTTGTAGAAATTGCTAATAAATTGTGTATGGTATTTAGCGGACGATTTCATTTTTATGAAAAATTTAGTGTGGGAGAAGTTGCTTCGGTCTCAATTTTAGCAGGTTTGCTTGGAATAGATAAGATGATTTTTACGAATGCGGCGGGTGGGCTAAATCAATTCTATAATGTTGGTGATTGTGTAATTATCCGAGATACAATTAATTTTCTTTATAAAAGCGAGGCTTGTTTGTTTCAAACTTATGAAATAAAACAAGATATTTTTTCGAGAAGTTGGAACAATAAATTAATCAAAAAACTTACAGATAGCAAAATACCGTTTCAAGAAGGCGTTTATTTAAGCACATCAGGACCGACCTACGAAACACCAGCCGAGATTCGTTTTTTCCGCCGGATAGGTGCAGATTGCGTAGGTATGAGCACAATAATTGAAGCAAAAGTTGCTTCACAACTGGGGATTGATAATTTAGGGATTTCTTTAATTACCAACACGTTAGTTGAAGTAGCAACAAGTGTGATTTCGCACGATGAAGTGCTAATTGCAAGTAGAAAGGCACTTCCTGTTGCAAAAAAAATAATTGAAGAAGCCGTTAATATCTATTAATTCAAAATGAATTATTCCTTATTTATTTTACATTTACTCTAATTCATAATATATTGTAAAATAAATTACTTATTTTGATAGTCAATAAATTAAACCACCAATATTAATAGGAATTGCAAATGAAAAAAATTTTACTGTTTATATTTTTAAGTACAATAATCTTTATCGATTCGCGCGCTGCCAAAGAGATAGAAATAAGCAGGGAATTCACTTTGTTCACATCTCAGCATGCACAAGGTTATCTGAAACCGCTTTTCACAACTCTCGGGGAAAGTTTTAATTCAGGATTATTTACCAAAGCAGATTACAAAAAGACTTTCACGCTTGGAATTGACATTAACGTAATGGGAATGCATATACCAAATAGCCAAAGAACTTACGAAGCAGAACTTCCGGACCTTTACGGGAACACCGACAGGGTTCTTACTGCTGTGAAAAAAGACGGCACAATAATACACAACGTCAAAGGTACCTGGCAGCAGCCTACAATTTACGGCGGACGCTCAACTGCAATATTTGCAGCACCACAGAATCATTTTGCACCGGATTCGTTCTACCGTTCAGTTGCTTTTATTGAAGGTAATAATATTAACTTTATGTCCGGGCTACCCGTTCTGCAAGTATTTATGGGATTGCCAACAAGGACGCAGTTTCGCGGGCGATTTATTTCTGTTCCGATAGACGGAAGCAATTTCACATATTACACTATAGCGATCAATCAAAATATTGACAAATTATTCAATTTGTTCGAGGACAATAGCAATTCTCTTGCATTGCATTTTGCGTATCATTCTATGAAGCGGTTGCCCGGGTTTGAAATTACTTCGTTTGCAGTTGGCACACATTACAGTTATGAAATTACTGAGAATTTTTACGTAACTGCGGCAATGCAATACGAAGATTTCAGCGGGAAGTTTCGCGCAATTAAAGAGCAAAGCGACGATTTGGAATTAATAAACAGTCCATATCCAGAAATAAGAGAAGCCCGTCCATTTAATTTTAATATTGAAAGTTACACAAAATTCAGAATTGGCGGGGGGGTGTCGTATAAATTATCTGCAATGGAGTTTAGTGCTTCAGCATATTATGCTTCGCAGCCAGTGCTATCGGCAGGATTTTCGCTATATTTGATTGAAACAAAGGAAAAACAGCCGCCATCACCGCCACCACCACCTGCACCAGAACCAGAACCAATTCCTGAACCTACTTTCGCTGAAGAAATTATGTTCGAGCAGCCAACAATTGAGCAACCAGAAGTCAAAATCGAAGAGAAAAAGACACAACTTACAGCCGATATAGCTGCTTATGCAGTAGAGAATGGCACTGAAAAGCCACTTCTGACAATAAAAATGGAAGAAAATATCTCAAAACATATTTCCCCACTATTGCCAATGATATTTTTTGATGATAATTCTGCCGATATTCCCGTACGTTATGAACGAATTACAGCTGACTCAGCAAAACGTATGATTGCAAAAGATGTATCCGAAGGAAACGCACTTGATGTCTATCACAGAATTCTCAATATTATTGGTATGAGGCTTAAAAAGAACCCTGATGCAAATATTACGCTTACGGGGACTAATTCGGGAGTTGGAGCAGAACGCAACAACCGACAACTTGCGCAAAATCGAGCTGATAATGTGAAGAAATATCTTGTTGAAGTTTGGGGGATTGAGCCTAATCGTGTTAAAACTGTTGCCCGCAATTTGCCTGAAAAAGCTTCGAATACCAAAGACCCAGACGGTATTGCCGAAAATCGTCGCGTGGAAATTTCTTCGAACGACTGGGAAATCATTGCTCCATCGGTCATTCAGGATACAACTCGATTGATACTCCCACCAATTATCAGATTCCGCCCGAATGTTGTTTCGGATGCAGGGATTGCTGATTGGCATCTCGTAGTAACAGCAAGCACCCGAAAAGTAAGAGAAATATACGGCAAAGGCGAACAAATTAATTTCGATGATTGGTTTGTTAGAGATGACGAGACAGCAAAAGCTTTAATTAAGCATAATATGCAATTTAATTTATCGGTCAACGATAAAGAAGGCAATCATTATATAACTGATGTAAAAACCTTGCCAGTCGAACTGAAAACTATAAGTAAGGAAACGGCAAAATCAGGCGATACAATAACAAATGTGTATGATTTGATTCTGTTCGATTTCGATAAAGCAACGCTTTCGAGCAACAATATGAAAATCATCGATATGATAAAAAAAGAAATGCCCGATAATTCAATTGTGAAAATCACTGGATACACCGATAGAATGGGCAATGATAGTTATAATGAAAAGCTATCGCTTTCGCGTGCAATATCTGCAAGCAAGGCACTCGGGCGACCAGACGCTGCAACGATTGGTTCGGGCGAAAAAGTATTACTTTACAACAATGATTTACCCGAAGGACGCTTTTACAGCCGTACAGTTATTATAGAAGTTAAGATACCAGTAAAATAGGAGACAAAAAATGAAAAAATTCGCAATAATAATAGCATTATTGATGTTAGGCGGCTGCTATCAAGATACAGTGGATAGTTTCAGCTCGTTTCATTTTCAGATGATTGTAAAGATCAATACATTTTATCTCAATAGAGCGGTTCCGAGCCAGTCGCTTGATTTTTCAAATTTAAATAAATACAAAGAATATCATGAAAATAAGGAAAGAATAAAAAAGTCACAATTGCTTCAATTTAACTATTGGATTGATTCGCTTGTTCTGGAAAACAACCAGCCATACGATCCGAACAAAGATTTGCTTCAATTAGATTACATTATCTACACACTTGTTTTTGCTCGACCTATTGCTGGGAACGAAAATTCGGAGAATCCGGCAGATTTCGAACCCGATCCAACTATTCCTGAATACGAGCTCGGAAGATTCTCTAATGTAAATATTCGAGATTATTATAGGAAAGCGCATCAGATTAAAGACATCCCAAAAGAAATATCAGACCAAATTTCGGAGCATATTCTGAGGAGCCCATATTTTTATATAAGAACGACTTATGGGAATGTTGCAGGTTCGCTGGATAAATATCATTTTCCATTTATAAAAACAAACTTTGATTTAAATATTCGCTTCACAGTTGATTTAAAAGAATAGGAATTTGCGGCGTTTCCTTGATTTGCTAATTTCTAATATTTTATAGAATACATCAGCAGATACAACCTCATTACCAAAATTAAGTTCGTCAGTTGGGCGGTTGCCGTGAAAATCGGAGCCGCCTGTTTGCAAGATGTTGTATTTACATGCAATTGCTTTATACTTATTCCGTTGTGTAATACTATGCATAGGATGAACTACTTCAATTCCATCGAGACCTACTTTAATAAAATTGTGCAAAGTATCTTCATCAACAAAGTTTGCAGGATGAGCAAGCACGGCAACACCGCCCGCCGCCCGAATTAGTTTAATTCCCTCGGCAACAGGGAAATTTATTTTCGGTTCGTAAGCCGGGGCATCGTCGCCAATAAATTTGCTGAACGCTTCATAATAGTTTTCCGCGTAGCCGGCAGAAGTGATGGCTTTTGCAATGTGTGGTCGGGCAATTGGTGCATCGCCGGCAATTTCCAGAATATCGTCGAAATTGATATGAATACCAAGTCCGAGCAATTTGTTGTGCATATTTTTCGCACGCACAATTCTGATGTCCCTGAATTTGTTAATATGCTTGGATAGATCTTTGTTTTCAATATCGAAATCGTATCCGAGCAAATGATATTCGAGTTGATTTTCGGAACAACTCAATTCAATCCCAGAAATTATCTCGATTTGGTTAATAAATTTGCTTTGAAGAGCAGTTTTATATCCATCTAAGTTATCGTGATCTGTGATGCTAATATGAGTAATTTTATGCTCGATGGCTTTTGCAAGTAATTCTTCTGGTGAAAAAATTCCGTCCGAGCAATTTGTATGAACGTGTAAATCAGTAATTCTCTTCATTATCAAAACAAATACTAAATAAAAATGTTGAGACGAACATTAGGCAATAAAGTTTTTTCTAAAAAAAATGATTTTTTATTATTTTTATCTTTTATAATTCGATTTTTTTTTTAAATTGTTATGAACAAAGAATAAATTATATGTGAAAAATCAAATTTGTAATAATTATTACTACAATAATAGAACGATTTTTTTAAAATAAAGTTGTTTATTAAAGGAGTTGAACTCTAATGTCAAAAGCACAATTTTCAACAAGAGCCAAGAAGTTCAAAATTGGGATGCCGCATATTATAGTATGGGGCGCAATGGTAGTTGCTTTTTTCTTGCTATTCCAATTTAAATTAATTCCAGTTGGCATATCTCAATTTGTTGTAAAACTATTCGAGCCAAGCGGCGATCAACGTGAAAAAATTGGCTTTGTTAAATTCGATGGTTCGGTATGGGCTTCGACATCGCTTGATAACGAAGCAAAATTGCAGGGCAAACAAGTTGAAATTTCACGTGAATTAATTAACAGAGAATACATATTTGATTTTACTTTCAGAGCAAGAACTGAAAAAGAGCACGGATATGTAAAAAGTTCAAATGAGTTTTATGCAAAATCACCTTTGCTTGGAGAAAACGCGATTATTTTGGAACCGTGGGTTGCATTCTGGTTCTTATCATTAATTTTCTCGCTTGCATTAGCATCGTGGATTTCGATGTTTATGCCATCAAGCATTGGTCTTATGGCAGTACTCTTCGATAGACAAATTGATGCAACAAAGGTTAAATTGCGTTTGCAAACTGGATTTAGCGACGACATTATTGAGCTGCTCATTATGCCCGATGATAAATTAAGAGAAAAAGAATTGAACGAGGTTCGCGGTGCTTTCAGAACTATATGGGAAAGAACAGTAACCGACGAAGGTTCATCACCATATCAAAGCACACGTTTTGAAGATGTTTTCGACGAAGATACCGATATTGTGTTTTTCCGTAATGAAGCAATCTACACACGTATTAAAGAATACTTCTCTGATTTCGTATTGAAAGAAATCATCGATACAAAGAATGGTTTGATTTGGCGAAGAAATCGTTCTCATTTCTTGCACGGCTTGCGTTTATATATGTCGCACCACTTTACTGAAAAATATGCAAACTTCGTTACAGGTCTTGCTTATGGCGGTGCGGCATTACTTATCGTTGCAGTTGGTATTCGTGGTTTGAAGTTTATCCCCGCATCACGTCCGTCAATCATTTTGTTGGCAATTATTCTTGAATTCACTATGCTTTCATTATTGGCATTCACTCTTATCTACACAGAAGAAGAAGAGCGTATGGACAAGATGCTCAAAAAGATGGAAGACGCAAATCGCAGCCAGCTGGAAGCTTTGCGTAGCCAGCAAGCCGATATTCATCAACTTACAAATGCTCTGGTTGGTCAGACTTCTGAAATTATTCGCAACCGTGTAGAAAAGTCAATTCAAGAATTTGTCACAAGCGGCGACCATATACAAAAAATGATTGCAGAACAAATTGCTCGAAATATTCTCATCGGATTGCGTGAAAACGAACCAAATAAGAAATAAGGTTTTCAATAGACTTTTATCAAAGGGGTTGTCTTAAAACAGGCAACCTCTTTTTGTTTTTTTAAAATTATTCTATATCAATATTTAGAAAAAAACAAAATCAGAATTAAAAATTCAGTTTATTATATATTATATTTTTTGTATATTTTATAACTTTTTGATTTTTAATATATTAATTATTTTTAATTGATTTAATTGGTTCTCCCTATGGATAAACAAATAGAAATGTCAAAAATCCGCCAAAAAGCAGAAAAATTGCTAAGCAAAAGCGGTCCCATTCTCGACGAAAAAGAATTGCAAAGCATAAAAGATGCATTCTACGAAATTCAAGTTTATCAATATGAGCTTGAATTACAAAATCAGGAACTTATTCGAACTCGCTCTGAACTTGAAGTTTTAATTGATAAATACAGCAGGCTATACAACAACTCGCCAACTGGTTATTTTACTCTCAATAGCGATGGATTTATCCTTGAAGCAAATAACCCAGCAATTAAAATGCTTAACGAAAATAAAATTACAATTGCTTACAAGCCTTTTACTAAATATGTTGATAGAGAATATGCTGAAATTTTCGAAAAATATCTTGAAAAACTCACTACAAGTATCGCAAAAGATAGTTGCGAACTTCTGTTTGTTCGTCTCAATGGAGAAACATTTTTCGGTCGGCTCGAAAGCATTTCATTCAGAAATCCTGTTAATAATTCCATTCAAATTCACACAAATTTGATTGATATAACTCGTGAAAAGCATATTCAAGATGAACTTATAAAAAACAAAGAATTTTTGCAGATGATAATTGATGCTATCCCCGACCCCCTATTTGTTAAAAACAACAAATCTGAATATACACTTCTGAACAAAGCACTTACAAAATTTATCGGAAAAGAATACGACGAAATTATTGGAAAAACTGATACGGATATATTTCCAAAGGATCTTGCTGAAGACTATCTATTATCGGATAAAGTCGTTTTAGATAAGAATTCTGAATATATTTACGAAACCGGATTTGTTGATACTTCAGGAAATCACCACGTTTTGTATGTGAAGAAAGCTTCGTTCGATGCAAAAGAGGGAAATTATGTTGTTGGGATTGTCAGAGACATAACAGAGTTAAAGAAGATGCAGGAAGCAATTGCTTCCCATCGAGACCAGCTTTCGAAAGAAGTTGAGCAAGCAACTAAAAACTTACTTCAAATAAACAAAGAACTCGAAGATGAAATAGAAGAAAGGAAAATGATAGAAGCAAATTTAGATAAAGAACGCCTGTTGTTGAATTCTTTAATTGATGCTATTCCTGACCTGATTTTCATAAAAGATTACGAATACCGCTACACAATGGTTAATCAAGCATTTGAGAATTTTACAAATCTCAACAGAAATCATATTTTAAGCAAAACAGATGTAGAATTGTTCGACGAGGACACTGCAAATGGACTTTTTGATAAAGATAAATTCGTAATTCAGTCGAACCAGCCTGTACGATATGAATATTGGTTCCAAACAAATAATGGCGAACAACTAATTTATGATATTTATAAGATACCATTTATAGATAAGAACGCCAACATTTTAGGTCTTGTTGGCATTATGCGTGATATTACACAGGCAAAACATATACAGCTGGAGACCGAGAAAGAAGATAGAATTTTTAAGGCAATAGCCGAAATTTCCACTGCATTGCTCGAAAACTACTCATTCAGGAATATATTGCAACAAATTGTTGTTACACTTGGCGAGGTTGTGGAAGTCGATAGGGCATATATTTACGAAAAATATTATCAAGCAGAAACAAATCGGGAACTCTTCCGGTTAACATACGAATATTTCGACAAAAATCTTCAATCTCAGGCGCATTTAGAGGAATTACAAAATTTATCTATTGAAGAAAAAATACCCTCAATTGTTAAACCACTTTGTATGAAACAACCTATAAATGTAATTGTGTCCGAATTGCCAGAAAACGAGCAAAATATGCTAATCGAACACGATGTCAAATCATTTTTAATTATCCCAATTGTTGTAAAGGAGAAGCTTTGGGGCTTTATTGGCTTCGACAGTGTTAAGTACGAGCGGGATTGGACGGTGAAAGAAATATCAATTTTATCTATAGCAGCAAATGCAATAGGTTCAGCAATAGAGCGAGAGGAAGATATTGAATTAATTCGCCAGACAAGCGAAGCAGCTGTTGCTGCAAACAAAGCAAAAAGCGAGTTTTTAGCTAATATGAGTCACGAAATTCGCACTCCAATGAATGCAATTCTTGGTTTCTCTGAATTACTGAGAGAAGAACTGGGCGATAACCCTAAATATTCCGACTTTATTACAGGTATTACAAATAGCGGGAAAAATCTTCTTGAATTGATTAATGATATATTAGACCTTTCCAAAATTGAAGCCGGGAAGATGGAAATCAAATACGAAGCGGTTAGTTTACGAGACATAATCGATGAAATTCGGGATATTTTCTCAATCAAAACAACAGAAAAAGGCTTAGCTTTTGATATAATCTACGACGAGAAGTTGCCAAAATCTTTAATATTAGATGCAACAAGAGTTCGCCAGATATTATTCAACCTTGTTGGCAATGCTGTAAAATTCACAGACAAAGGCCAAATTCGAGTTGTAGTAAATGCAAAAGATCCAGATAAAGAAGGAAGCAAAATAGATATTATTCTTAAAGTTCAGGACACAGGAATTGGGATTGAAAAATCTCAGCAAGAAATAATTTTCGAAGCATTCCAGCAGAAGGAAGGTCAAAGCACTCGCAAATATGGCGGAACAGGGCTGGGTCTGTCGATTACCAAACGATTAACTGAAATGATGGGTGGGAAAATATTTCTTGATAGTACGCCCGGAATTGGCTCGACTTTCACAATTGAACTCTATGGCGTGCGTATTGCTGCTGGAATACACACTAAAAGAGAAAGTAAAATTGTGCAGAATGTTCAATATCATTTCGAAAGCGGCAAAATTCTATTGGTTGAAGATGTAGACACTAATCGTCAGGTAATTGAATACTATTTAAAACCATATAATTTTAAGATTGTTGAAGCAATAAATGGACAAGAGGCAATTGAAATATTAGAGAAGTTCTCACCCGACATAATTTTTATGGACTTGCATATGCCCGTTATGGATGGCTATACTGCAAGAAAAATCATTAAGAGCAATCCTTCAACAAGCCATATTCCAATTATAGCTCTTACGGCATCTGCTATAAAAGAAGAAGTTGATGAAATTTTAGAAATGTTCGATGGATATTTAAGGAAACCAGTTACAAAGCAACAATTGCTGAACGAGCTTGCACGATTTTTGAGGCATTCCCAAGAAGAAAAAGTAGGAAGCAGCGAAGATATAGTTATTTATCAATCGGTGGACGAGATTATCAACGAAATTACGGATGAAATGATAAATGATTTCACCGAGAATATTCTACCGGAATTTCAAATTGTTAAAAAATCTTTATATATTAGTAAAATTAAAAGCTTTGCTGAAAAATTGTTAAACTTTGGGAAGAAGCATAATTATCCGAAAGCAGTTGAATTCGCAAATGAATTGATAAAGCAGGCAAATGCATTCAAAATTGATAGAATTATCCAAATTTTCAATGACTTTAATGTATTAATCAATAATATAAAAAAGCAATAGAGAGATGAACGGAGGTACAACAAAAGGTTCGGTGCTAATTGTAGATGATATACCCGAGAACTTGCAGGTATTGGGAAACGTATTGCTACAAAAAGGCTTAGACATCGGGTTTGCAACCAACGGTGAAGAAGCACTGGAAACCGTTCAATACAACAAGCCAGACTTGATTTTGCTTGATATAATGATGCCGGGTATGAGCGGAATTACTGTTTGCCAGAAATTGAAATCAAATCCAGAAACTCAGGATATACCTGTAATTTTTCTGACAGCAAAAACTCAGCCCGAGGACATAATCAAAGGTTTTGAGGTAGGAGCCGTCGATTATGTTACCAAGCCGTTTAATTCGGGTGAATTGCTTGCGCGAGTAATGACGCAACTGGAATTGAAAAAATCGCGTGATTTAATTGCAAAGCAGAACGAAGAACTAATGGAACTCAATGCAACCAAAGATAAATTCTTCTCAATTATTGCCCACGACTTGCGGGGACCATTCAGCGGTTTGCTTGGGCTTACTGATTTGCTCTCGCAAGAAGGAGAATCAATGAATCAAGAGGAAATAATCGACCTGATAAAAAAAATGCACCAGACATTGAAAAATCAATATATTTTACTTGAAAATCTTCTGCAATGGGCAAGCATACAAACTCAAAGGTTACTCCCACAACCTATTAAGGTAAATCTAATGAGAACTACTAAGGAGGTGGCTTCGCTTCTTCAAGCAAATGCAGACAAAAAAGAGATTGAAATAATTAACGACATACTGCCGGAACATAATGTATTTGTTGATAAGCAGATGATAACGTCAGTAATACACAATTTGCTTACAAATGCAATCAAGTTTACATTCGAAGGTGGGAAAATCACTTTCAAATCGGAATATTCAGACAACGGAATCTTGCTAAAAGTTATCGATACAGGCGTTGGAATTTCGGACGAAGTGAAAGCAAAACTCTTTAAAATCGATAAACATCATTCATCTTTGGGAACAAAGAATGAAAAGGGTTCGGGGTTGGGCTTAATTTTATGCAAAGAGATGGTCGAGAAAAATGGAGGCAAAATCTGGGCCGAAAGAAACACGAATGTAAATGGGACAACGTTTTTTGTCTTATTGCCGGAAGCAAATTAGATTGAAAATTTCATTAAAATATACAGCAACATATGTTTTTTGGCTGTGTTTTTTATCTCAAATTGCGTTTGGCAGCCAATTTACTACTCAAAAGTTAGTCCCATCGGTTCGCTTTCCCGGACAATACGAAATAGGAATGATACGCTTTTCAGGCAATTCATATTTTTCTGAAAATCAATTGCGTAATATCATTCAAACAAAAGAGACAAACCGAAGTTTCCCACATAAAGTATTGCAAACATATCTAAACGAAAGCAAGAAGAACAAAGCTGCACCACGCATATTAATGCGTGAAATTAGCACAGCTATTAAATCGCTCGAGCACGAAATAAGCATTTTCGACAGCAAACTTATTGAATCTGATTCAGTTGCTATTTGGCAATACTACAATATTCATGGTTTTCACGATGTCCGACTGCGAATCGTGATTGTTCCAGACTATCAAAAGCGGCAAAATACATTGAATTTTCTTATTTCCGAGGGCAAGCGCTATAAGTT
The DNA here is from genome assembly GCA_937127445.1 of Eximiradius sp. Taxonomy (GTDB): domain Bacteria; phylum Bacteroidota; class Ignavibacteria; order Kapaibacteriales; family UBA2268; genus JAKIZO01. Next base: position 32,873 of record CAKZLY010000013.1, read on the forward strand.
GGACACTCTTTCGCTGCTTGGACTTGAAAAGTTACCTGACGATGTGATAAATAAAATTAACAATCAACTTAACAGGCTGCCTAAAATTGAATTTTTCAACGAGCAAGCAATTTTTGAAAGAATAGACACAATTTACGAAGCGCTTTTAAACAACGGTTATTATTCCGCAACTTACAGGCGACCTAACGTAGATATCGACACACTTGAAAAGAAAGACAGCGTTACAGTATTTTTTAATTTGGGGAAAAGAATAATTTTTGGGGATTTGTATTTTATCGATTCAACACGCCAACAGCATATTGTTACTCACGAAATGAAGCGTCGGCAATTTGAAATATATAAAGGTGATTGGTATAGCCGTAGCAAAGTAAATTCATCAATTGAAAATTTGCTTACTCTTGGAACTTTCGAATCTGTTGAAATTGATACTTGCAATAATCGCGATAAGGATTCAGTTGTAAATTTTTGTTTGAAAACAGTATATAGAAAGCAAAAGGAATGGAGTTTGGCATTGTTTTCGAATCGCACACCTATGACAAACTTTAATGCGGGTATCGAAGGGAACATAAGCCATCGAAACCTGTTTGGTAATGCTCAAAATGGTTCTTTCTATTCGAGCTTTTCGTTCAAAGATGTAGGGAAAACGCTGCAAAATATTGATAATTTAGATTATGAGATGCTTGTGGGTGTCAGGTTTTACCAGCCGCTGCTGTGGATAGTGGACAAAACACGCATTGCAGCTACAACAAGTTTGAATTATTCAATTCGTAAGGTATATAATCTATTTCAGTTGAATACTTTGCAGTTTCCTATACGTTTCTCGCTTGTATTGCCAAAGAAAACATTTTTTAATTCAGTAAGTATAGATTTTACGTTTGAACGTGAAAATCCGGTAAATTACAATACAGCAATAGCCGAGGCATCGCGTCGGACAACAAACCCAGAAGATTCATTACGCGTTATCGAATCATTTTATTTATACAACAACCTGTATCAATATCTAAACGAACCAGATTTTCATCTCTGGACTTCTAATACTATGGGCATCAATTTAGTTAGTGATAAAAAGAACGATGTGTTCAATCCGAGCAAAGGTTCGTATACATTGATAAATATTGATGGATGGAATATATTTTTATCGCACCCATCAATTTCGGGTATAGCAAGGTACTTTCGGGTGCATTTTCTGCATAGTCAGTATTTCTCGATAAGCGATAATTTAGTTTTTGCAGCAAAAGGACGATTTGGAGCGATAAAATTGATGCAGGAGGCAAATGTATATGTCCCAATTGAACGTCAATTTTTTGCAGGTGGAAGCAATAGCGTTCGTGGATGGGCGTCGCGTACACTACGCTACACCAAAATCACTTCGCAAACTTTCGGGTCGAATAGAACTTACCAATATATGCAAAATTTCATCGGGAATGCAGGATTACTCGAAGGGAGTCTGGAATTTAGATATAGATTTTCTTATTACCGCTGGTTGAACGAATTCCTTGCAGAACATTTAAGCAACATTACATTTACAACATTTGCCGATTTCGGGAATGCGTTTGATTGGTTTGTCGGAGTGGAGGACTACAAAATGAAATTTGCAGATTACTTCGTAAAATTAGCAGTATCGGCAGGGTTCGGCATTGGATATATCACTCCAATAGGTCCGTTCCGACTTGATGTTGCAACTCCGTTGTACGACCCGACAGGAAGGCGAAAAGCATTTTCCCACACAGTTTATCACTTTGGCATAGGTTATGCATTTTGATTATCGCTTGCGGCTTCCGATGCTTGCCGCTTTTGCAAGCCAAAGGCTGCCACCCAAATGCTAATTTCGTAAAGTAAAAACAGGGGTGCAGCAAATATCAGCTGGCTAATGGGGTCAGGTGTCGGAGTAATCACAGCAGCAAGAATAAGGATAACCACAACAGAATGACGCCAATATTTTCTGAGCATTTTGGGAGTAATTATTCCAAATCGGGAAAGAACAAAGCTAATCATCGGCATTTCGAATAATATTCCAGAAGCAAGAAGAATCATTGTTAAAAAGCTGAAATATTCATTAATATCAATGATGTTTTTTATTTTTTCGCTACCGAAGCTTGCTGCGAATGAAAGCATAGAAGGTATCATCACAAAGTAAGAAAATGCAACACCTATGAAAAAGCATAGCGAAGTAAAAAAAGTAATCGTCGACACCCATCGTTTCTCGTGTTCGTAAAGTGCAGGTTTGATAAAAGCCCAGAGCTGATAGAGCGTAAATGGAAACGAAAAGATTATCCCAACGACAAGAATAACTTTAAAGTAAAGAAATGGTTGTCCGAAAGGCTTTAGATTTTGCAAATCAAGTTTAGCACTTGCGGCTGGCTTTAGCAATACTAAATCCATAATATCGCCAATAAATATACCCGCAATTATGCAACCGATTATTATCCCTATTACAGAAAAAATTATTCGCTGTCTGAGTTCTTCGACGTGGTCCCAAAAGCCCAATCCACCTTCTTCTTCTATATCCTGTATCTGTTCGTTGTTCATATGCAATACTTATTTAAATAAAATACAAAAATAAGTAAAAAAATTATTGATTTTTTGAAAATTTCTTGTTAAGTTTATTTGATTAGTTTCAAGGGTTATTATGAAAAAAGTTTTACCAATATTTTCCCTTATAGTTTTATTACTAACAAGTTGTGGAGTTGTAGATAACCCTGTAGAAGACATAACTTCGATTAAAATTAAAACTGAAACAAAATACAAAGTTAATTTATCTAATCAGTCAGAAAAACAAATTTTATACAAGAAAAATTACTCAACCGACCAGAAAATTATAGATTATACAGAATATTATTCAAACGGTAAAGTTAAATTTTATTCCGAATATTTATATGATAAAACAAAAACAACAGAAGAGCAGAAAAGTTTTGATGAAAGTGGGAATTTAACAGGTATTTCGCGGGTGCTATCCATTGTAGATGAAAACGGAAAAATCAAAGAAAAGACACAAATTTCTGTCGATGGAAAAATCATATCGAAAGAAATATATACCTATGATGCTCACGGCAATGTGCTGAGAAAGGAAGTCCAAAATTTACAGGTTGGGACTATTTTACACTATGAATATGCTTATTTGTACAACAATGGAAGTTTAGTTGAGCGAACAGTAAGCGAAAAGAATTCCAGCGAAACGATTATTACGAAAGAATCTTTGAACTACAAGCAAGAGGAAAAAGCCTTGCAAATCATAAATTATGATAAGAACGGCTCAATCCAGAGAATTAGAACATTCTATTATAACAAGTACGGGCTTATTTCAATCGAAACAGTTGCAGATTTGAATGGGAATTTGCTTGAAAAATATCAATACAGCTACATTTACTATTAATCTCATTATCATCTTTAATTCAAAAAAACAACCACAGGCTTTTTGAAAGCCGGCAACAAAGTGAACGGGTCCTAACTGCACTATATAATGGTGTTTATATGTAAACGGGATAATAAAAACACGAACCTTCCGAAGGCTTGGAACCTTCGGAAGGTTAAAAACAGCCTCTATTAGGATTTATTTGAATTCAATAAAAATATTAAGATTTATTTTCTTCTTTCGTTGGTTTTGCTTTTTTAGTTTTTGCCGGTGAGAGAATAACCGAGAGGTTTTTCCCTTCGAATTTCAGAGGTGAATCAACTTTGGCAATATCGGACATTTCTTCGATAAATTTTTCGAGAAGTTCTTTGCCAATATCAGTGTGAACAATCTCTCGACCACGGAAAATAACAGAAGCCTTGACTTTGCTGCCCTCTTCGATAAAAGCGCGAGCGTGTTTGAGCTTGAAATTAAAGTCGTGCGAAGCAGTACGCGACTTAAATCTAATTTCCTTCATCTGAGAAGCGGTGGAATTCTTTTTGATTTGTTTCTCTTTCTTTTGGAGTTCGTAAGAAAATTTGCCGTAATCGATTAATTTACAAACAGGTGGATTGGCTTGTGGGGCAATTTCTACTAAATCAATTTCACGTTCTTCTGCTAATTTCAAAGCATCTTTGATATTCATTATTCCCAGCATACCGCCGTCACTATCTACAACGCGAACTTCTTTTGCAGTGATTTCATTGTTAATTCTGTGCTTTCTTTGTGGTTCTTTTGTTTGACTTTGTTTCCCAAAATTTGGGTTTCCAACTACAAATGCAGATTTCAAGCAGTTCCTTTAAATTTGTTAATAATACTTTAATTAATATTGCAAATATATTATTTGGTAAGACGAAAATCAAACTAAAAATTTGAAAAAAAAATTTTTTTTCTTATATTTATGCAAATGTATAATTATTTAGTGTCAATTTGATAACAGCTCTTCTTATAGGATTAATTGTAGGTTTTATTCTTGCTATGCCACCGGGTCCCATAGGCGTATTATCAATTAAGATGGGACTAAATAAAAAGATACGACCTGCGATGTATGTCGCAATTGGTTCAGGAGTTGCTGACTTTATCATTTGCTTTATCGCAATTACTGCTGCTACTGCAGTTGTGCAAGCTTTACATAGTTTTTTAGATTGTCATCCTATTTATTCTATTTTGTTTCAGACAATTTTAATAATAGGCTTTTTAGCTTACGGATTATATAGTTTAAAAAGCAAATCTCAGTCTGACAAGCAAATTGAAGATGCCGATATAGAAAACAAAAACAACTTCGTTCGTCATTTCAAAGAAAAAGGACCGTTTCTGTTAGGCTTTGGGTTGGCAATCGCAAATATTGCAAATCCGACTTTCTTGCCATCGATCGGGTATGTAGGCATTCAGGTTCAGAAGTTTGGTTTATTTGAAGTTACAACATTCAATAATTTTATATATTCGATTGGTTTCGGGATAGGGAATTTTGTCTGGCTCTATACTTTATCGAATATTGTGTTCAGACTGAAAAGCAAGTTTTCAGATAATTTAATCATTCGTGTCAAGCAATTTGCGGGAATAACATTTATTAGTTTCGGTGGAATATTAGGCTGGCGACTGTTATTTTTTACAAAATGGTCTGAAGTATTAAGACTTGTGATCACTTCCATCTGATAGAATTCTCTTGTAATCTATAAATAAGTGCCTTTCTTTAATATAATTAATCAATTTGTAATACACAGGTGAGTGCATTAAAATCTGTGCATTGCCAATAATAATTAGTTTTTCTTTGGCTCGGGTAATTGCAACATTCAGTTTGCGGTCGATAATTCTACCATTGAACGTCGAAATATTAGAAATCATATCAATTTCTACTTGCTTATTAACAGCAAAGGAAATAATAATTATTCGTCGCTCGGAACCTTGGAAACGCTCGACTGTATCGACATCAATTATACGGGCAAGTTCACCCAGATTTTTATATATCTCGCTGCCCTGCAATCGGAAAGCAACAATTATTCCTATATCGGAATTATCAAGGCAGCTACCTGATTTTTGAGCAAGAGATTTTGCAATTTTAGAGGCAATTTCTGCTTCAATTTTGTTTGTTTTGCTGGAATTTGTTGTCGGCGTGTTAATAAAAATTATATCGTCGGCATTTAAAATCTCAAAATCGTCACAAAATTGTACTTCGGTGGGAATGCGATTTACAAAAGCAGAGAGTTGAAGTTTGTTTTCGTAGAACAGATAATTTGCTAAATTCATTATAGGTTGCTTCATTCGTGATTGATAGGAAAGCATACCGTAGAAATTATCCCAGCCATTCTTCTGTGCAATTTTTAGCAAGCGTTCAAAATATGAAATGCTTAAATCTGACATTTCTATTTGCGAAAGTTCAGCGTCTTTGATTTTTGCACGTCCATTTTGCAATGGAACAACCGCAGGAAGTTGCTTTTCATCGCCAATAAGCACAAATTTTCTCACCTGCGTAATCAATGAATAAATATAAGCTTCTAAAATTTGGCTTGCTTCGTCGACTATTGCAATATCAAAATTCTTTATTTGGAAAAGTTCGTTTGAAGTAAGAATTGATGAAATAGTACTGACAAAAACACGGCAACTTTTAATTTTCAGGAATAAATCCGAAAAACGAAGTTTTTCACCTAAAAATGCAATAGAATTTTCTTCAATTTCGGTCGCTTCTTTGCTACCAAGCCGCAAGAATGGAAAATCGGGCGATATTTTTTTAAGAGTAAGACAAATTTCATCAACAGCACGATTGGTGTATGCAACAAGCAATATATTCGAGTTTGTGTTCTCGAAGTAATATTTGACTAAAAAGCGAAGCAAATATGAGGTTTTTCCCACTCCGGGCGGTCCTTGGACAAGGAAATAATCGTTAGCTGCAATGATTTTTCTTAGCAACTGATTTTGTTCAGAAATAAGTTCGGAATATGAAATTTCGGGATGCTGGTTAGATTGCGGTTTGTTCAGTCCAAGAAGAAGCGAACGTTTTTGCGGGGAGCACCTCAAAAGCGAGGACACAGATGAATATAGATAGCCCGAAATTGCATCGCTTTGTTCTTGTTCGATTGTCCATTTATGATTGGTATCAAAATTAAAGTTAATAAGTTTGTTAATTAAACTTATGGTAATTTCAGAATTAGAAATTGACGAAACAATACCTTTTAGCACCTGATTATTATTGTCAGAAGCAGCGTCAGAGTTTTGCTTTTTTAAAATGCAAAGGTCGCCTTTGCGAAGAATGTTAATTTTAGAACTAATTTCATTTTTTGCAAAAGTAAGATGCATTTTGATAAAATCAGATTTTTCAGGTATAAGCGAAAGATTTGCAATGATTGTGCCTTTTTCGATTTTTTCTTCGATTGATTCAAGCCACTGAGATGAAACGCTGGTTGATCCAAATTCATCACCAATTTTGTTGTGAAAACTCAATCGAACAATGAATCCAATCATATTGGCAATAAGTTTTTGTTCCAATTTCGAGATTGAATTGTAAAGCTGCTTGTACAGGTCGAAATCAGCAATAATGTATGGTGGCAAATTCGAAGAATATGATTCATCTGAAAAAAATTTATGCAGTTGTATTTCAGGGTTATCGGCTATTTTTTTTAGAAGAATAGTAATAGCATTTCGGCAACGAATAATTTGCTGTTTAAGCAGCAAAGTATTTGGGACGTTACGAAGTTGGTTTTGGGCTGCTGCAATATAGAGTATGCTTGCGAAAACTGTTTTATCGCTAAAGTTTGCTTCGAGCAGTATAATATAGCACATAGCTTGAATAACATGGTTTTTCCAAATAGCAAGCGAATAGGATTTGTCGTAGTCTGCGTAGTATAAATTGGAATTTGGGGACTTCCCACTTTTCAGTTCCACAGCAAATAGTTCTTTTGAATTTTCGGCAAGCAAGTCCAAACGCCCGCTTATTCCATATTCTGGGGCAATGAATGTAGGTTCTATATAAGCGCGATCATAGGAAATTTTTTGAACATTTTGCTTAATAATATCAAAAATATTGAGTAATTCGTAATATAGGTCCTTCAGCTCATCAATAGAACGAACTGCTGCAACTGACTGAATTGGCTTGCTTTTGAGTGCTTTCTGAAAGCATTCTTGATAGTTTGTCTGTTTATCAAGAATAAGTTCGTCAAATAGGGTATTAACAATATTTCCTTTTAACATTGCGGGGTTTGTAGTTCGCTCGCCAATTTTTTTGACAAAATAGAGAAAAGGATTAAAGTCGTTTTGTGAAAAGCATTCAGCTATATCAGTAACATCGATTAAATAGTCAGGCTCGTAAACAACGAGAGAATAGCGATTTGTCTCGAAAATATTTCCATTTTGCGAAAGATTATGAAATTGTAGAGTGGTGTTTTCAGAAAGTTCACTTTTGAGCGATTGCCAATGATGATTAAGTTTAACTTTAAATATTGTGCCGTCATCATTTTCCATAGTAAGCAAGCAGAAATCGCTTGCGTTATCAGTTTCTACATGTTTGACATAAGCTCGAAAGCTCGACTTTATGAAAGGATGGGATTTGGAGCGTTTGTCTGAAATTAGTTCAATATTAGTAAAATTTGCAAGTTGGCTATCTGGAAAGGCTAATTTTTGTTTGGCAACAAAATGGAGTATCAAAAATAAATTAGCAAAGTAGGTAAAGAAATGAATTTCAGTAATTTTGTCATTGTTCTTTCGCGATTGATTTGCTACGTATCGAACAAAGTGAATTCTTTTCGCAAGTTTGCTGTCGAAATTATTTTTTTTGATGATATAAATGATGCGTTGATAGAAGCTTGAAAAAATCTGCGAATTATCTTCATCTAATTTAATAAAAAAATCCTTGAACACTTTGAAAGCAGCAAGGATTTTTTGACGATTATTTAAATCAGTGCTAAGATAGATTTCGCTTATCCGTTCAAAACAGTATTTGGCAAAAGCGTTGTTTATCATTCATCGGGTCTAATGTCTCTAATAGAAATTTGTGGTGATTTTTGCCCATTCATATTATGGGTTTCGAGATTGTAAATAATAGAAAACGATTTGCCACCGGTGCAAAGATGAATTTTATGAGCAAGATTTGGACCGATGGCATCGATGACAAAGTTATTTTGAATAGCCCGGAATTTGATGCTATTGCTACCAACAATTTTAACGCCGTTTAGCGATTTTACGCCACGAGTAAAGAAATAAGGCTTGTTGTTAATAAAGCCGAATGGAGCAAATTTATTTAGAATTTTTAAAAATTGCGGGGAAAGCTCATTGAATTGAAGTTCGGCATCAATTTCAATTTTCGGCACAAGCATATCCTCAGTAATAAATTGGTGAGCAATTTCGTCGAGAGCATCGCGGAAAGCAAGAATATTTTCGATTTTAAGCGATAGTCCGGCAGCGTGTTTATGCCCGCCGAATTCAATTAGAAGATGTTCGCACTTTTTCAGAGCAGAGTGAATATCAAAATTGTTTATGCTGCGGGCAGAACCTTTGGCAATACCATCGATAGTAGTCAGAAGTACGGTCGGAAGGTGGAATTTATCCACAAGTCGCGAAGCAACGATACCGATGACACCAGCGTGCCAGTTAGGGCCGTGGATAACTAAACTGCGTCTATCTTTTTCGGCAATAAGTTGTTCAGCAATTGGCACAGCTTCGTCGAAAGTTTGTTGATCGAAGAGGCGGCGTTTGCGATTCTCGTCTTCGAGCATTTGAGCAATACGGAAAGAAGCATATTCATCTTGTTGTATCATCATTTCGACGGAACGGCGCGGATCGCCGAGGCGTCCGGCGGCATTAATCAAAGGAGCAATTGCATAAACAATGTTTGATGCAGTGATATGCCCTAACTTCAAGCCGGTGCAATAGATAAGCCCCTTGATGCCCGGACGTGGTTCTGTATTAAGCTGCTGCAAACCGTAATAAACCATTATACGGTTTTCACCGATAAGCGGCACCATATCAGCAGCGGAGGCAATAGCAACGAAGTCAAGGTATTTGTAGGCTATTTCAGGTTTACCAATTTCTTGCGAAATAGCTTGAATAAACTTAAAAGAAACCCCACAGGCAGCCAGAGGCTTAAAAGGATATTCGCAGCCAGGAATAAGTGGGTCTAAAATAGCAAAAACATCCGGAAGTTCATCGCCGGGCTCGTGGTGGTCACAAATAATTGTGTCTAAGCCACTTTCGTTAGCATAGCGAAGGGCACTATAAGAAGTAATACCGACGTCAACTGTAATTAATATTTTAGAATTTTTCTGGCGGGCTAAATCAATACTTTTTTTAGAAAGACCATAGCCATCTTCGAAGCGATCAGGGATATAATAATCAACGTGTACCCCTATCTCCCTTAGGAAGAGGCACACCATAGACGCACTTGCAGTACCATCAACATCGTAATCACCGTGAACCCAAATCTGCTCACCATTATCTCGTGCTTTCAGAATTCTCTCGACTGCTTTTCTCATATCCCTCATAATAAAAGGGTCGTGAAGCTTATCGAGAGATGGCTCGAAGAAGCTTTCAGCTTCTTCTGCCGTTTTCAAATTTCTTGCAACAAGAACGCGTGCCAGACTAACCGGTATCTTTAATTGCTTTGCTAAATAATGTACTGCTGTATCGTCTTCATTCTTAAAGGTCCAACGATATTTCAATTTTAACCATATTATTTACTCAATTAATTCAAAATTAATAAAATATACCTAAAAATCAAAATAGTATGTGTAATTTTTTACACAGTTTTCAATATCAAACAAAAATATTACAAAAAATTAATTATATTTATATTTAAAATTAATAAACGTTTAATTATTAATTAATTTCATTTAGCTGAAAAAATATTATTAAAGAGTTTAGATAAATTAATGAAAAAAAGCAGGAATAAATATTGCAAATTGCCCCGCTCTTTTTGGCGGGGCAAAGTATTATTTATCGAAAATCATCGTTAGGAGCGCCATTCGCACGTACAAGCCGTTTTCAGCTTGGCGGAAATATGCTGCTCGCGGGTCCGCATCCACCGAATGGTCTATTTCTACAGAACGCGGGAGCGGATGCATAATGATTGAATTGTATTTCATTCTTTGCAAAACATCTAAATTTATGTTGTATTGAGATAAGTCAACATGCTTGTTTTCGAGACGTTCGCGTTCAATACGGGTTTGATAAACAACGTCGACTTTGCCGATAATATCGCCAATATTATCCAAAAGTTGGTAATTTACACCTTTTTCGTCCAAATGCTCTAATATGTCGGGCTTAATCTGAATTTCTTTTGGAGCCACAAAATATAGTTTCACTCGCTCGAATTTGCTCAAAAGATAAGCCAACGAACGAACTGTTCGCCCATAATCGAGCGCACCAACAAATGCTACGGACAGCCCGTCGAGCGTTTTGCATTCGTTATAGATAGTATAAAGGTCGAGCAAAGCTTGGGTTGGGTGCTGACCGCCGGAACCATCACCAGCATTGATAATAGGCACCGACGAGATAGCCGCAGCACGTTTTGCACCGCCTTCCTCGTGATGCCGCAAAACAATAGCATCGCAATAGTTTGCGATTATACGAATTGTGTCTTCTAAACGTTCGCCCTCGATTTCTGATGAAAATTCCATTGCTTGCTCGGTGGACAGAACTTTGCCACCCAACCGAAACATAGCAGATTCAAACGAAAAACGAGTACGAGTAGACGGCTTGTAGAAAAGCGAAGCCATAATTTTATTCTCGTAGTCGCGAGTACCACCACGAGCAACGATTTTTTTCATCAGCTCGGTTCGTTCGAACAATTCGAGGATTTTTGGGACGGTGAACTGCTGGGATTCTACAATATGACGCATATATTTTTCCTTGAAGTAGTTTTTGCAAATATAAGAAAAAAAATTAATTAGAAACGTGTGTTCCTGCTTTTTCTTCGAGAGCATCCATCAAGCATTCGAAAGATGTAATGATAGCCTTTTGTCCACCATTTTTAATAAATCGAATCACAGATTCAACTTTTGGCCCCATACTACCAGCGGGGAAATGCCCTTCGTCGTAGTATTTTTGCAGTTCGTCAGTTGTTGCATAACGCAGACCTTTCATATCGGTTTTTTTATAATTAACATAAACTTGGTCCGCATCAGTAGAAATAATGAATAAATCTACGTTTAGTCCATTAGCAAGCAAAGCAGAGGAACGGTCTTTGTCGATGACAGCCTCACAGCCGACAATAGAGCCATCTTCACGCTTGACAACGGGAATACCACCGCCACCGAGAGCAATTGTAATAATATCCAAATTAATAATTTTCTTTATCACTTCTAATTGAAGCACTTCCATAGGTTCAGGCGATGGGACAACACGTCTATAGCCACGGGCAGCATCTTCGACAATGTCCCAGCCTAATTTTTCTTTCTTCTCCTGTGCAACTTCTTTTGAATAGAAAGGTCCAATTGGTTTGGTAGGTTTTTGGAAAGCCGGGTCGCTTGGGTCGACGGCAACCATAGTAGGCACAACGGTAACTAATTTATTTAAGCCGAGCAATCGCAATTCGTGCTCCAAAGCGGTTTGAAGCATATAACCAATTTCACTTTGAGTAGTAGCGACGCACATATCGAGTGTATGAGTATAAACTTCGCCGGCGGCGCGCTCTGAACGAATCAGAGCGGCGCCAGCCTGCGGACCGTTGCCGTGAGTGATAACCACACGCCAGCCCATTTTTATCATTTGGGCGATAGATTTTGCAGTTGCGTGTGCATTAGCAAGTTGTTCTTCGATAGTGCCGCGCTCCCCAGCTCTAATTAAAGAATTGCCGCCAATGGCAATCAAAGCTGTATAAGCCACGATAAACTCCTTTTACTTTTTCATTAATTGATACATAATTGCTTTTTGAGCGTGGAGACGGTTTTCAGCTTCGTCGAAAACAACTGAATATGGAGCATCGATAACTTCGTCTGTAACTTCGTCGCCGCGATGAGCAGGCAAGCAATGCATAAATATAGCATCATCTTTTGCATGTTTCATAAGTTCAGCATTAACCTGGAAAGGCATAAATATCTGGCGGCGTTTTGCAGTTTCTGCTTCCTGACCCATAGATGCCCAAACGTCAGTATAAACAACGTCTGCACCTTTGACGCCTTCTTGTGGTGAATGAACAACTTCAATTTTTGCGCCAGTTGCTTTTGCAGCTTCCGAAGCTTCCTGGAAAGCAATCAAGTTCGGCTCGAAGCCTTTCGGGCAAGCGATAGTAACATTGACGCCAAGACGAGCACCAGCATCCATGAGCGAGTGAGCAACATTATTGCCATCACCGACATAGCAAAGTTTCAAACCTTCGAATTTTCCTTTGTGTTCTAAAATTGTAAGGAAGTCTGCCATAGCTTGGCAAGGATGTGAATAGTCCGTAAGACCGTTGATGATAGGAATTCTTGCGTAGCGGGCGAAATTTTCAACAATATCGTGTCCGAAAGTGCGGATCATCACACCTTGTACCATACGTTCCAAATTTTTTGCAACGTCGTAAACAGATTCACGTTTGCCTAAATTTATTTCGTTTGGCGAAAGATACAAGGAATATCCACCGAGTTGCTGGATACCAACGTCGAAACTTGTGCGAGTACGAAGCGATGGCTTTTCGAAAATCAGAGCAAGAGTTTCGCCTTCTAATGCTTTCGAATATTTTTTACGGTCTTTTTTCATATCTTTTGCTAATTCGAAAGAAGCCAGAATTTCATCTGTTGTAAAATCCAAAACTGAAAGGAAGTCTTTTTTCATAATTATCTCCTAAAAACAAAAATTAAACAAAAATGTATGAGAAGAAAGGTTCTATCAAACGGGAGCATCAGTTTGGTAGTGCCGAAACTGCAATATTTTGCCAGCACGAGATGTGGGAAGAGAAAAGGGCGGTCTGGAAATTCTTCGCCGCTCTTTTGTACTAAAATGACAATATGATATTTTTAATGTATACATTTATCCAATAATGCATTAAAATACAAAGATAATAAAAAAAAAAGAGATAAAAAAGATGGCGTTAAAAAAAAAGCACAATTTCAGTTTTCAGTGAAAATGTGCTTCATAAAAATATTATATTAATCATCATCCAGGTGGCCATAGAAGCTGGCGCCCACCAAGCAAATGACAATGCAGATGGAAAACAGTTTGGCCAGCGTCTTTGTTGCAATTCATAACGAGTCGATAACCAGATTGGTCAATTCCCATTTCTTTCGCAATTTTTTTTGCAGCAATGAATATTTTGCCAATTAGCTCAGCATCTTCTATTTCAATATCATTTATAGTCGGTATTGGCTTTTTGGGAATAATAAGAATATGAATTGGTGCTTTGGGGTCGATGTCTCGAAAAGCGACGATATCGTCGTCTTCGTAGACTATATCGGCAGGGATTTCGCGTTTGATGATTTTTCCAAAAATTGTATCCATAATTGAACTCCTTGATTTCAAATAAAAAAGAAGATGCCTGCATAAGCAAGCATCTTCTTTCGCAATAGAAATCATTACTTAACGAATGACATTTTGCCAGTTACTACTTCATTTCCGGAGAAAATTCTGTAGATATAAGTTCCAGCTGGTACTGTAGAACCGTTGCTGTTAGTTCCATCCCAGGAAACAGTATTCAATCCACGTTGTAGCTGACCATCGTAGAGAACTTTAACTAAATTACCGAACATATCAATAACTTCTATGCGTGCATTTTGAGTAGCAGGCATATTGAAATCGATATTAGTAACGGTCCTGAATGGATTTGGTGAGTTTTGAGCAACTTTCAGTTCATCAACCATATCAAAAGTAACAGTAAGCACTTCGCTTGTTGGGCAGTACTGAGTACCGTCCAAATCAGTTTGACGCAAGCGGTATTGATAAGTTTCATTCAGTTTTACACTTCTATCAGTAAAGTTGTAGTGGCGAATAGTTGAGGAATTGTTAGCACCGTGAACAAAACCAATAGTTTTCCATTCGGATTCGTTTTCGCCAGCTTTGCGTCTTTCGATATAGAAACCGTAGTTGTTTATTTCGGATGCAGTTTCCCAGAAAAGATCTATACCAACATTAGAACGAATGTCGTAACGGAAATCGAGCAATTCGACAGGAATATCGTCAATACAGATTTGCACTACGTTTTCAGGCTCATAAACTTTAAATCCGAAGAATGGACGAAGCATCGGAATGAAAGTACCACGAGAGAATGTTTGAGTAGTACCATCCTGTGGAGGAATACCCCAGTGGTGCAGATGAGCAAATGCTGGGTTTCCATAAGTTTTCATAAATTCAGTCCATTGGCCAGAACCAGCTAAGTCTTCGTAGCAGAAGTAATTATCGTTGATATATTCGTTGTTAACCCATTTACGGAATTGTTTATCAATCATCAAGTTACAAGCAAGAGCAGTACCAGCGAGGTTAGTTTGAGGATCAACATATTGAGATGTTGTTCTCATAGCCATACGATAGCCGGTAGCGCCAAGATGCAATCCTTCCAGACCAAGTTGAGCAATAGAAATCCAGTATGTGCCTTTGTTAAGGATTACTGGTTGGCGTCCATAATCGGTCATTCTATAGAGAACGTATCTATCAAACTGTGGGAATATCATACCACTGCCAAGTCCACGTTTAGCAACAATATTGGAGTTCGGATAGAGAGAAATCGGTGTATTTACATTCGGGTCGCCAGTGTAAACTGAGAAGGCAATGTCATTCATAGCTTGGTTCAAACTTCCGAACAAGGCTTTATATCCATAGAGAGTATCAGCATTGAACAAAGTAATTTTCATAGCAAATTGCCCTGAACCACTTCCAGAGCCAGCTCCATTACCACCCATTACATATACTGGATTAGTATACGAGCCGAGTCCAGCTCCGGTACCACCATAAGCTTGACCAAACGAAGAAAGGCCGCTTCCACCAGTGCCAGAAAATTCCGGGAGTTGGTTTTCTTCTCTATTAGGATTGTCATAAGCAAAGACGTCGCCAAACTTAATTTGGAAATCAGTGTAAGTAGTATCGTTCTTTATGTATGAATCGCCGCCTTCAAATATAGAGATAGCTTGTATGCGATAGGTACCCTCGCCAGTAACTTTTGCATTCCAGTTAGGCATGGATACTTCAATTGAACGACGAGCATTAAGGTTAGCAAGTTCAATTACACGGCAGTAAACAGGATCGCCGAATGAACCAGCTCCACGGAATACTTTAACTTTAATTTTGAAAGAAGAAGCGTTTATATCAGAGTTATTACTAAGATTAACTAATATTGGGATATCAGTTGCTTGCGAAGCAGGAGCAAGGGTGTAAGGCCACAAAGGTCTAACCTGAGTAACTTCAAGGTCAGGCTTATTCGATGGCATTACTATGCGAACGTTATCTACAAGGAAGTCATCGTCGTCATCTTGGATATTTGGTGGTAGTCCTTTCCAGTGATTACGAGCAACAACACGAATACGGAAGCGGAAGTTTTTAGCACCATCATTTGGAGCTAAAATAAATGAATCAGGGATTTGAATTTGGAAACGGCGGAAGCCCCAGTCTATACCATCATCAAATTGGTCGAAACGCAATCCGTTTTCATTCGAGTTAGTGGTTGGGTCACGCCTTAATGGGATATTTGGATTTTTTTCGTCCCAGCCCATAAAGTAACCGCCCATACCGAACAAAGCAAAAGCCGGAATACCATAATAAGGTGTTGAGTTTGGAACTGGATGCCAACGCCAACGATTATAGTCTTTTACATTTGTAACAAATCTAATACCATCAGGACTTGGGCGCATAAATTCAATTACAATAGAGTCGCCATCGGGACGAGTAACAGAAGCAGCATTTGTGTATAAAGTTGCCCTATCGAGACCACTGACAAGACGTCCTTCGACACCTACGATTTGCTGATCCGAAAAACCACGATCCCAGGTAGTGCCAGGTCCGTTGAGAGTTCTTTGAACTGCAAAAGATAGTACAGCACCACGTTTATTACGTAGGTCAATTGGGAACGATGTTACAATATCGCCACCTGGAGTATTCTGATTTGGGCTCCAATCTGAACCGTCAAGATTCTTTCTGTTTACATGTAGAACTGGTGAGCGAAGTTGATCGTTAGTGCTGTTGACAGCTGAGAAAACACCACGTGGTGGGAGTGGATAGCGTGAGTTTTGTTCACCATCGGCAACAATAGCACCAATATTCACCCATTTGTGAACTGAAGGCATTGCAACT
Organism: Eximiradius sp.; assembly: GCA_937127445.1. GTDB lineage: Bacteria > Bacteroidota > Ignavibacteria > Kapaibacteriales > UBA2268 > JAKIZO01. The sequence goes on from CAKZLY010000013.1 coordinate 49,446, forward strand.
TTGTATATACTGTGATATTCACTGAAATCATCGTTGAATTCTTGTAAACGTTTCATTACGATGAAGTCAACATTGGTTGTATCGTCGAAAGGCCAGCTGTCGCCAAGAGGTGGCAATGATGGATCGGGTGAAGTATTAGCATCTGCAATGATAAATGCGCGCATTCTACCAATGTGATCTGGAATGTACTCATTTGGTTCAAAAGGTGGGAAGAAAACTTGAACAAATCTATATGGAGGAACACCATTTACACCCGTTGGAAGTGGATAGACATGTGTTGCGGTATAGTTATTGCCAGTTTTTGTAACATTGGACAAACGAACCATAGTGTATGGATCGTCGCCACAATCTGGGTCGGCAGTTTGAGCTGCTAAATTCAAGCATTTTTGAGTAACTCTAATCAAACGGTTATATACAACTCTTGGAATTGGCTGGCGGAATTTAGTAACAGGATTTTCAGTATAAGTAGCAAGGTTATAGATCATAAAGCGAGCTCTAAAAATAGCATCCTGAGGAGTGAAGTTCACGCCGTAAGGACCTTGAATATCGTTGGAAACATTATGAATTAAAGCAACAGGCTGAATAGCACCCAATTTGGGTTCACCGGCAAGCAATTCGTAGCTGGCAGCTTCTTCGGTTGTGATTTGCTTGCTAAAAGACAAATCAGAAGCAGCTGTATTTTCGTCACGAACACGCCATTGAATATCGACAACTCTTAGTGTATTTTTCCATTGTTTAAAACGAACACCCAAATTATTGTGGGGCCATAAATAGCTCATAGATGATTGAGTAACTCTATCGAAATAGTGTGTAGTCTGCTGATATTCAGAAGCTGAGGTAGGGCCCCATGGGAATGAACCTGTTCCAGTTTTTGTATCATAAGCTGCATCACGAGCCCAACCGGTAACACCAGCTGTTGCCAATACACCAAAAGCAGTAGCAGCAGGAACTTTCGACATAGCACTAATTGGATACATTCCTGTAAAGCTTTCATAATAAATAGTAATTGACGAGTCCAATCTATTTAAAATCACTTGAGCGTTTGCTACAACATACCCAACATCACCGGGACGGCGGTTGCTTTGTGCACTATATGTTCCTTGTGGGAATTGATATGTACCAGCTTGAGGCGCAATATTAACAAAATATATAGTTAATTTACTTCCATCAATTTCTCTCTTATAGTAAACACGTCCGTGGTCATCGGGACGGTTGTCTCTAACACTCCACTGTGAAAGGTGCATTGGTCCCCAGAACGGTGCAATATATGCACCACGGTTAGTAGTTGTCGAAAGAGTATTTAGCTGACCACCACCATTTGCACGAATACCTGCAGTAGCCGTAGTAATTTGATTATTCAGCACAGATACTCTATATCCGAAATCATCTGGAGTTGGGTCGGTAAGGCCATCGCCCGTTCTTGTACGAACATACCAATCCATACTCATTGGGTCGTAGGCAGTAGTAGCACCCGGTGGGATTGTCCTTTGCCCAGCTGAGTTATAATAATAGCGACGATTTGTAAGAGCAATTATACCGTTAGTCGAAACATAGAAAGAATCGTAACGAATGCCGTTAAAATAGAAACCGAAACCAATTGGAATTGGACCGGCAATAGCATTATCTGTCGAGTCCACTACAATTGGGTTGTTGTTTGCATCACGATGACGGAAGAAGTTTACCTGAGCAGGATTACGGAAAAATCTCAAACCTTCTTCCTTGTTAATTTGCCAATATGTGGAATCCACCAGTCTGGGTCCTGGAAGGATTCTTCTCCAGGTTGTTGGTTGGAAAGTAGTATCAACGAAATCGTCTTTTGGACCCCATCCAACAGAACGGTCGTCGCTATCGACGAAGTAATATCCCGTGGATGCTGCACGATTTACTCCCTGCCTATCCGTGTTAGTTTCATTAAACTGGATAGGATATGTGGTAGGAGTATTTGGACCAGCAGGAATAGTAAGCCCGCTCTTGCGTTGAATTTCATCGCTCTTATCATTGTTTGCAAGTGCATTATTTGCAAGCAAACCAATAAACAGTGCGATAATAAGAATAAATTTCTTCATTGTAAACTCCAAATGTGTATTTAAAAACATTCTATTTATTGAATTAATTTCCATAATGTACTCTTATTATTATTAACGTTTAAATCTCCAACCTTTATCTTCGAATTCGAAAAGCCAACCAGCAATTTTGCCCTCTTCGAATGTTTCGAAATGATTCCAATAATCTAATGTATATGAGTATCTTGAACCCGTTTCGTCATCTGGTACTTGGCGGGCATGCTCCATAATTTTTTCGCAACGTTCCTGCCAATCGCAGAAGCTCTTCGGACGCAGATCAACCCATCCTTCGTAGCACCATTGTTCAATGTTTTCTGGAGTCATATCGAGCTGCGCTTCTCCACGGCGAACTGGGATTTTTACATCTTTTCCACGAAGGTATTTCTTACCATCAGGCAATAGGACAACTAATCCGATCGAAAGCATTTCTGCTAATAATTTCTCATCGTTTTTCACAAGTTCAAGTGCTTTTTGCGAGAGTTCTTCAGGAGTGAATTTTGAAATATCTTTCATCGCTCCAACTATTCTTCTCAAAATAAAGCCTTCATAGAGAAGTTTCGATAGTCTTGGAGGACCGAGCAACTCGAAAGCGACAGAATCTACGCCATATTCTTTTTCTAACTTCTTGATTTTATCAAGAGCGATATTTCTTAGCATACCTCCACGATATGTTGGACCTAATGTACAAGCATCGAGCCCTTGAATTACATCACGCCCCGTATTGCCACCGCGAATTTCAAAAACTAAATATTCAGCAATTTCCTCAGGTGTAACAATTTCCATCTGCCCGAGTGCGCTTATTGCCTCAAATTCACCTTTGGAGAAAATGCCGTTTTCGCCAGTATCAATAAATACTGATTTATATACATCGCCAGTATCAACCACACCAGTTGCATCATCGAATACAAATTTCCCTTCGGCAGGGCGAGCATCATCAAAATTCATCTTAACAAGTGGGATAGCACGGCCGCGACGTTTTACCTCTCCATAAGCAATTTTTTTCCAAGCGATAGCCGCAGTTGGCTTTATTTCTTTAACGATTGGTCCATTCGGAGTGCGAGCAAGCAAGAAAAGCAATAAAGTCTGAGCACCTGCAACAGCAGTTTTCGAAAGCAGTACACGCGATGGACGCTCTTCGCTATGAGTATATGGGATATTCACACCCATACCGCCTGTTCCGCTTGTGCCAACCTTGAAATACATAGTAGTTTTGGCATCGAGCAAACCGCGGTAAAGTATTTGAATATGTCTGATAAGTTGCGGAACATAAGCGCTTGCGATAACTCTTTCGATAAGAGCTTTGTCTAATTCGCCTTTGTCGATTTTCTTTATTGCATTGATTGCAGTATTGTAAATATCTAAATAAGCAATTGCAGTTGCTGTATTTATGCAATCTATTACTAAATCTGGTTTTGTTTCGACTATGAGATTATACAAGAAAGAATGTTTAAGAATTTTATCGTCCAAATCAAAAAATATATCTTTGAGGAATTCACCACGCATTGCATCATCAGCAATAACATCACCCCAATTTATATCTTTCCATTCCGAACGAGCAAAGATATTGCCCCATTTTGGGATGAACATATTTGGATCGGCTGATGGGAATTCACGTTTCAATTGAGCAACAGCATCTTCTGCTTCCCACTGATTTAAAGACAATATAACTAATTGTGCAGGTTCGTGTTCCATTAATTTGCGGCATATTGCGGAACCAACAAGCCCCCAACCACCTAATACTAATACTTTTGAGCCTTTTATTTCCATAACTCGTCCATTTTTGTTAATAAATTATTTGGTTTATTAGTTCTATTCATTGTATTAATTTAACAAAAATAGAAACCTATCCCAAATAAAATTAACAAATTTTTACATTTTTTAAATATTTTTTCTACTGTTTAGAACTTTTTCCTCAGTTATTAAAGAAATTCATTATTTAATTATCTACAACTATTCTAACAATTTTTGTTCTAATGTAATTAACATTATATTAATTCAATAATTACAAAATATTTTTTTATTTTTTCCCTAATCTTAACTAAAAATTATCCTTTAATTGTTAATTTTGTTAAAAAAGAATAAAAGTATGATATATATTATTGCTGCTGCTGTTGTTGCTTATCTTGCTCGAACATTGTTTATGTTCATTGGAGCAAGTAAAATCAGAAGAAAAAGTGTTGGGCAAATCAGCTTTACCCCAGCTATAAGTGTGCTTGTCCCAGCTCGTAATGAAGAAGAGACAATCGAACAATGTCTGATTGCACTTGCATCGAGCAATTACCCAAAAGATAAATTTGAAATCATCGCCATTGACGACCGCTCAAGCGACGCTACTTTACAGATAATGCAAAAAGTTGCCGCAAAATATGATAACATAAAAGTTTTGAGCATCAAAGACGAACAACAAAAACAAAATTTACGTGGCAAGGCTGGTGCTTTGCATTTCGGAGCAGAAGTAGCCAAAGGAGAAATATTATTGATGACCGATGCCGATTGTATAGTCCATCCCGAATGGATTAGTACTATTACAAAAAATTATGCAAACGAGCATATTGGCTTGGTTGCATCATTCACACTAATCGATGGGAAGCGACTATTCGATATTATTCAATCTGTCGAGTGGATTTATATGAATACAATGGCATCGGCTGGTATTGCATTTGATATACCACTTGGATGTTATGGCAACAACGTTTCTGTTCGCCGAAAAGTATACGAAGAAATTGGCGGCTACAAAAAAATCCCATTTTCTGTAACCGAAGACCTGTCATTGCTGAAAACAGTTCATAATTATGGATACGCCTTGCATTATGTAACCGATTATAGGGGTACAGTTATTACAAAACCTTGCAGAACTTTCGCCGAATACATAAGCCAGCACCGCCGTTGGGCAATGGGCGGATTAACCCTTGGGTGGAAAGCTGTTGTTTTTGTTCTATCAAGCTTACTTATGTGGGTTGGCATAGTAGCACCATTATTTACAGCGAACTACATATATGCGATATTGCTATTGTTATTGAGATTTGCTGGTGATTTTTCGATAATTTTTCCAAGCGCAGTCAAGCTCAAACAAAATAAATTACTTCTGTATCTTATCCCATCAATACTATTTTTTTTGATAATTGAGTTAATAATTCCTTTTACACTATTTTCTAAAAAAGTCCGCTGGAAAGGACAAATTTTCAAAGGATAAAGTTCGATTATTAGAATCCACCTAAATAATTAATATTTTGTAAGAAAGAAACAAGCTTTATCTAAAATATATAAAAGTTTTTTCGTCATATTTTTTATTGTTTTTCGAACAATTAACATTTGGAGTATTTAATGCCGCATATTTATATAGATGGGAAACGAATAGAAACGCAAAGCGGTAAAACAATTATCGAAGCAGCATACGATAATGGTTTATATGTGCCTCATTTTTGCTGGCATCCGGAACTTTCGGTTGCGGGGAATTGTCGTATGTGTCTTGTGGAGGTTGGCTTGCCCAAAAGGCTTCCCAATGGGGAATTCGAAACCGACAGCAACGGTAATATAGTTGTTTCTTATATGCCAAAGCTTCAAATTGCTTGTGCTACACAGGTTGCAGATGGTATGCACGTTCGCATAAACTACGATAAAGTAATCAAAGCACAAGAAGCTGTAATGGAATTTTTTCTAATAAATCATCCGCTCGACTGCCCAATTTGCGATGAAGCAGGGCAATGTAAATTGCAAGAATATGCGTTCAATCACTCACGCGGAGAAAGCAGATTTGAGGAAACTAAAAATCACAAAGATAAACGCATTCCTTGGGGTCCGAATGTGCTTTTTGATGCAGAACGTTGCATCTCTTGTTCCAGATGTATACGTTTCGCTAAAGAAATTGCTCATCAAGATGTGCTTTCGTTTGTTCAGCGGGGCGATCACGTAACAATCAAAGTACAAGATGGTGCAAAATTCGATAATAATTATTCTATGAATGTTATTGATATTTGTCCGGTTGGAGCGCTCACAAGCCCTGATTTCCGATTTAAATCGCGTGTGTGGGATATGAGTTTTAATGAATCAATTTGTATGGGATGTTCGCGCGGTTGCAACATTCAAATTGGGGTACGAAACAACGAAATTTTACGTATAGAACCCAAAACTAATATGTATGCGAATAAATACTGGATGTGTGATTACGGGCGTTTGTCATACTACAAGAAAATTAACGGGAATCGCGTAATTAGCCCAACAATAAAGAAAAACGGCGTTCAAACGGAAGTATCCTGGGAAGAAGCAATTTCCTATGCTGCATCAATTTTGCGTAAATATAAGCCTTCTGAAATAATGTTTGTTGGTTCGGGTCGTTCTTCCACTGAAAACAACTATGCATTAGTCCGGTTTGCAAAAAATGTTGCAAAGTCAACGAATATAGATTATTATGAGCGGATAGATCAATCATTTGCAGATAATTTTTTAAGGACAAACGATTTAAATCCTAACTCTGCTGGATGTCGCAGCATTGGTGTAATGCCTTCATCTGAAAAATATTCCCTGAAAAATTTACCTGAAAATATAAAAAATGGCTCGGTTAAACTTGTTTACATTATGGACGAAGACTTTGATTTAGATGATAAATATATTCAAGCATTGCGCAATACAGAAGCAATAATTATCCATTCTACGAACCACTCGAAGCTAACTGAAATTGCGGATGTTGTGTTTGCATCTTCGTATTTTGCTGAAAGCGAAGGAACATTCATTAATATAGACAAACGCGTTCAATACTTCGAGCCTGCTCTTATTACGACGGAAAATCTTCACCGTATGGGAATGAAAATGAGTCGATTGGATAAGTTTGGTGCCCACAATGACCGATGGACCCAAAAAGAACTGCGAAACTGTCGTCCTACTTGGAAAGTATTGAGCTTACTGGCATCACATTTTTCAGTTAATTTCAATTATAACAAAGCTGAAGATGTTTTCAACGATATCGCGCACAATGTCGGTTCGTTCAATGGCATGAGTTATAGATTACTTAAAAAGCATCAAGGAATAGTACTCGGAAAAGCAAATAATCCCGACCCTGTGATTCATAATTATGAATCACATTATATGAAACCAAATTGATTTATGAATTAATTTCTGGGAAATTATGGAAAATTTAGGCTGGATTTTGTTAGAGGCTTCGATAAAGGCATTTGTAATATTAAATATAGTTTTGCTTGGAGCTGCTGCATCAGTTTATTTAGAACGCAAAGTCTCAGCAGCAATACAGGATAGAATTGGTCCGAATCGTGTGGGACCATTCGGTATTTTACAACCGTTTGCGGATGTATTTAAGTTGTTTTTCAAAGAGGACATTGTTCCACAAGCAGCGGATAAACTTTTTCACGCGCTTGCACCTGTTATTTCGCTTGGGGTTGCCATAGCAGTTTATGCAGTAATTCCATTTGCCCATTATGTAGAAATTAATGGTGTAAAGTATTATTTAGGAATTGCTCCCGATGTGAATATCGGTTTTCTGTTCATACTCGCAATGACTTCGGTTGGTGTGTATGGTATTACTCTTGCAGGTTGGTCGAGCAACAACAAATATTCATTAATGGGCGGGTTGCGTTCATCGGCACAGATGATTTCGTATGAACTTTCTATGGGGCTATCGCTCATTGGAGTGGTTCTCATCAGCAGCTCGTTTTCGTTAAATGATATAGTTTTGCAGCAGTCCGGCTGGAAATGGAATGTATTTCTGCAACCATTGGGTTTTCTTATTTTCCTTGTTTCAGCATTTGCCGAAACCAATCGTGCGCCATTTGATTTGCCCGAAGCTGAGCCGGAGCTTGTCGGAGGCTACAACACAGAATATTCAGGAATGAAGTTCGGGATGTTCTTCCTTGCTGAATATGCAAATATGGCAACTTCATCTGCTTTCATCACTTTGCTATATTTTGGTGGGTGGCAGCTTCCTTTCCCTGCTGAATGGTTGGGATTGCAGGAAGGTTCAATTGGGCTCGCATTGGCACAGTTTACAACATTTATGATAAAAGTTGGAATTTTTGTATTGTTCTTTATCTGGGTGCGATGGTCAATTCCTCGCTTTCGTTATGACCAACTGATGAATTTAGGCTGGAAGGTTTTGCTACCGCTATCGATACTAAACGTGATTTTGACTTCGATTGGAGTTCTTATTTTCAAATAAGGAGATAATAAAATGAATATAAATACAGAAAACATAGAAAAAAACAGGATGACTTTTTGGGAGAAGATTTATCTTCCCGAAATAGCACGAGGATTAGGGCTTACTTTGAAACGTATGTTTCGGCAAAAAATGACGCGTCAGTATCCAGAAGAGAGATGGGAGCCGCTTGGTTCTTATCGCGGTCGCCCTGTTTTGGTGGAAGAAGGCGGCAAAGAAAGATGCGTTGCTTGCGGTTTGTGTTCGCGCGTTTGTCCGGCTCTTGCTATCGAAGTGCAAGCAGCAGAAACACCGGACGATAAAGAACGCTTCCCTGCAAAATTTGAAATTAATATGTTACGCTGTATTTATTGTGGTTTCTGCGAAGAAGTTTGCCCAGAAGAAGCAATTGTAATGAGCAAAGATTATGAACTTGTATTCGCAAGTCAAGAATCAGCAATTATGAACAAAGAACAATTACTCGTTCCCATTGCTCAATTGCAAGATAGACTTGAATTCCTTCGTAGATATAAATAATTTCTTAATAAAAATAAATTTAATAGAAAAGCCCGAAAGCTAAATTAGTTTTTGGGCATTTTATTGCCCGCTACGAACAATATCGTGCAAGCGGATAAGACCAAGTAGTTTCCCGTTTTCGACGACGGGAAGGACATTTATTTGACTCTGGCGGTTCTCCATCAAAGCAAGAGCGTTAAGCAGAAGTGAGTTTTCATCAATAACAATTGGATTGCGCGTCATTACATCGCTAACAACAATATCTTTTAGGTTGTCAAATCTATTAAGCAGGCGGCGGACATCGCCATCGGTTATAATCCCAAGCAAGTTCTGTTGGCTGTCGCAAATACAAACGCAACCGAGTGGTTTGCGAGACATTTCAATTAATGCTTCTTTGAAAGTAGAGTTAATTTTAATAATTGGGATATCTTCGCCGGTGTGCATTACGTCTTTAACACGCAAAGTAACGGAACGACCGATTTGACCAAGCGGATGCAAACGGGAAAAATCTTCAATTGTAACACCTTTCACCTTCATTGTAGCGACCGCAAGGGCATCGCCGAGCAGCAGGGCGGCGGTTGTGCTTGAAGTAGGCGCTAAATTAAACGGGCAGGCTTCTCGTGAAACCTGTCCGTTAAGCACAGCGTCTGAATGTCTTGCCAGATAGGAATTTAAACTACCCGTGATTGAAATTATATAAGCGGAAGATATTTTCAAATATGGGACAAGGCGGATAAGTTCTTCTGTATTTCCGCTTTTGGAGAGAAGAATAGCGACATCGTCTTTTTGCACAGCGCCAATATCTCCGTGCAATGCCTCAACAGGATGAAGAAACATTGCCGAAACACCAAAGCTGGAAAAGGTTGCAGCAATTTTTTTTGCTATAATTCCACTTTTGCCTACACCTGAACAAACAATTTTGTTTGCTTTCGAGATGAAGTCAACTGCACGGATGAAATTTTCATCAAGATTACGGGAAACATTTTGCAATTCGGCAATTTCGTCATCGAATACCTCACGAGCAATAGCAAGAACATCCAATTTATTCATTAGATTAATCCCTTTTTGTGTTTTTCGGTTAGTTTTTCAACCATATCTTTAGTCATAGAATAAATATCGTAGCTTGGTTGCCAACCCCATTCGCGTCGAGCGCAACTATCATCGATTGAATGGGGCCACGAGTCGGCTATGGCTTGACGAAAGTCAGGTTTATAATTAATTTCAAAATCAGGGATAAATTTACGAATTTCGTCAGCCAGTTGTTCTGGTGTGAAGCTAAAAGCAGCAACGTTGAAATCACTATGGTGAACTAATTTATCGAAGTCAGCTTCGGCAAGATTTATGGTCGCCTTGATACAATCGGGCATATACATCATCGGAAGCATAGTGTCTTCCTTCAAGAAACAAGTATATTTTTTATTTTTGATTGCTTCGTAGAAAATTTCGACAGCGTAGTCGGTGGTTCCGCCACCAGGCAAAGTTTCGTGAGAGATAATTCCAGGATAGCGAAGACCGCGGCAATCGAGCCCGTAACGATAGACATAGTAATCGCAAAGACGTTCTCCAGCAACTTTTGTAACTCCGTACATTGAAGTTGGATGAAGTACACTATCTTGTGGAACGTTTTCTTTTGGGATGCCACGTCCCCAAACTGCCATTGAGCTTGGAACTATAACACGAGCAAGTTCGAATTTTACGCCAAGGTCGAGCACGTTCATAGTGCCGTTCATATTGACGTTCCAGCAGAGTTGGGGATCTTTTTCGCCAACGCCCGAAAGAATAGCAGCCATATGAAAAACAGTATCAATATCGTATTTGATAATAACTTGACGTATATTGTCAGCTTTTGTAACATCTACCACCTCATATGGACCGCTCTCGGCAATATGTTTCGGAGGATTTGGACGGATGTCAGATGCGACAACGTTGCTATTACCGTAGCGGCGGCGAAGTTCCATCACCAGTTCGCTACCAATTTGACCTAAAGCCCCTGTAACTAAAATTTTCTTAATTTCTTTTCTCATAACTACACAATAATAAAGTAAATAAAAATAACTTGCAAATTTCGTAAAAAAAGCAAAAAAAGCGAAGAGATATTTTAACTATCTGCATTCAATTTTTCTGTTATTCGCCTCATTTGCGTTGCCATCTCTACATTATGGACACGGATAATTTCTATTTGCTTCGACCAAAGCAGAGCGTGTATTACCATAGTGGCAAAATCCCTTTCCTTTGGTTCGGGTATTTGCAGGAATTCACCAATAAAACGTTTTCGTGAAATGCCGAGCAATAGCGGCACCCCAAGACGACAGAAATAATCTATATTACGGAGCAATTCCCAATTTTGCTCAAAGGTTTTGCCAAAGCCTATTCCTATATCTGCGTAAATTTCCTCAACACCTTTGCTTCGGGCAAAAGCTATTTGGCGCTCCAAAAAAGTATAAATATCGTCAAGCAAATTATCGTAATGTATGCTTTGTTGCATAATTTTTGGTGGAGCAGGCAGATGCATCACACAAAGCGACTTTTTATGCTTCGCAGCGAGGTCGGCAAGCCGTGGCTCGAAAGTTAGTCCACTAATATCGTTTATCATATCAGCGCCGCTTTCTATCGCCTGCTCGGCAACTTCGTATTTTGTTGTATCGATTGATATGTAGGATTGCGGATAATGCTCTTTTATAAACTGAATTAAGGGAATAGTTCTTCTAATTTCCAGTTCTACGGGAACGGGGTCGGAACCTGGACGAGTGCTTTCGCCTCCAATATCGAGGATGTCAACTCCCAACTCAAGCCAACGCCCAACTTTTTCCAATACAACCGATAGATTTTCGTTATCTCCACCATCAGAAAAACTATCGGGAGTTGTGTTTATTATTCCCATTATTTTCATTTTTCAAGCAATATTATGAAACATTACATTTTAGATACATTCAATGTAATCAATAAATTCAATTTGAGCAAATCGCACAAAAAAGATGTTCACACTGCAATTTCAGCATTGATTGAACTTATCAAGAATTACCAAAATAGATATTCATCATATCAATTTACATTAGTTTGCGATGGTCGTACTGATGAACCTATAAATCTTGTCGGAAAAATCAGAATTATTAATTCGGGCAATCAGAGCGCAGACGCAATTATCAAGCAAATAATTGATAAAGCATCAGTTAGAACCAATCTTGTTGTTGTCAGCTCCGACCTTGAAGTGTATTCGTATGCAAAAGCGAACCTTTGTTCTGTGCTGACAGCAGAAAATTTTCTTAAATTAATAGATGATTCACCTCAAAAAAATAATAAATTGCATAAAACAATTAAAGAGAAGCCATTTGCACCAAGCAAACGTGAAATTGAAGAATATAAAAAACTATTTGGAGAAGAAAATGAATAATTTCACATATGGAGTTGTCGGGTTAGGAAAAGTTGGTTATGCTGTTTGTCGTAAACTTATTTCCAATGGGCAACTAAAATGGGTTGTAACGAGCAAACTGGCAAATGAAATTGATTTTTCTGGTAGTGTCGAAATATATTCATCAATTGAACAGGTGAAAGAACCTGTTTCGGTTATAGCAATTGCAACAAGCGATGGGGTATTCGAAAAGATTGTAAAAGATATTTGCAGGATTTCCGGCAAAAGAAAGATATGTGATATGGCGTTTCATTTTAGTGGTGCAACTTCTCGCGAGGTACTTCGACCATTATTAGAAATTGGTATAAAAATATTATCGCTTCATCCAATGCAAACTTTTGGGAGGTTTCGCGAGGATATTTTCGAGGGCATTTTTTGGGGTTGTGATTGTTCTGTGAGTGACTTTGAAATTGCAAAACAAATAATTTCAGATCTTGGTGGGATTGCTCATCTGCTTGATGAAAAAATATTACGCGACAAACCTTTATATCACGCTATCGGGGTATCAGTTTCGAATTTTTTGCAAGGAGTTATCGAATTTGCACGCTTGCAGTGCGAAAATCTTTCACTTCTGCCATCAGAAGTACTTCTCCCAATACTTCGAACATCATTTGAAAATTCAGTCTCGGCATTAGAGCAAGGCAGAGATGTACCAATAACTGGACCTGTTGCTCGTGGAGACACCGAACGTATTAATATACATCTCGAAAGCCTGAGAAGTAATAGCCAATATGCTGATGAATACAGATTACTGACTCACTTTTTAGCATCTATTTTGATGAAACAAGGCAAAATTAACGAAGAGACCTACAATAAAATTATCACTATTACTAATCACAAATAAGATGTAATCCGGATTGCTTGGAATTATATCAATTTTGTATATATTATTACTTTGAATAATTAAGCTTGTAGTTTACACCAATTGCTAAACTCATTAAGTGAGGATACCCTGGGACAAACGATACAGCAAAATCTAAACGCTCAGAAAAAGTATATTTATATTCAAACTCGCCACCGTACCACAAAAATATGTATTGCCATTTGTCATTAGCATCCCCTAAAAAAAAATGAGGATTAACGTATCCATCCAATTCAAGCCAATTCCTTCTGTAAACAAAGGTTGGACCAATTCCACCAAATAAACTATGTCTATCGATTTTAAAAATTTTCGCCCTAAGACCAATATGCGAAAACCCTCCTAATCTTTCGGCACAATCAGCATACAAAGCTTGAACTAATTTTAAAGAGAGAAAATCTTTATAGATAAACTTCTCGTAAATTAATTCGCCACCGAGATTCATTACTAAATATGCATTTTTGTCAAGTTTATTGGGCATTAATTTGGCATTCGCCTTTTCACCTTTTGGATGAATGCTCAGACCAAAGAATTTAATACCTATATTATCTTGTGGGTAAATTTCTGAATATGGAAGAATACAAAAAATTAAACATAAAATGAGCCGAAATTTTCTTTCAAACATATTGATGATAAGCATAAATCCACTATTTTGAAAAACCTTCGAAAAAATTGTCGAAAACTTCGCATACCTTTCGAGCAGTTTCTTGTCGAGAACCGCTTGCATCAATAAGGATAAATCTATCAGGTTCTTGGTTGGCAATATAGTTGTAGCCTTCTATAACTTTTAAGAAAAATTCATCACCCGCTTTTTCAATTCTATCGAATTCCTGACGTGAAGTTCTGCGTTTTGACTCGTCGAGGGAAATGGATAGGTAAATTGTAAGATTTGGTATAAGCCCGCCGGTTGCAAATAAATTAAGCTTTTGCACCAAATCGAGAGGTAAACCTCGCCCAAATGCTTGATATGCAGTAGTAGAATCATAGAATCTATCGCAAATTACAATTTTACCTTGTTGGAGTTCAGGCTTAATGATTGTATCCACAAGATTTGCACGAGCGGCTTCGAACAACAATAGCTCCGAGCGAGCTCCAACTTTATGCTTGGAAGAAAGCAGGATTTTACGTAATTGTTCCGAGAAATCGCTACCACCTGGTTCGCGCATAGTTACAACTGTTAAACCTTTGCTTTCAATATATTCTTTTAGCAACTTAATCTGGGTTGTTTTTCCACAACCATCTATTCCTTCGAACGTTATGAGCATAAGAAAACCTATTTTTTCCCTTCTAAAATAACAACAAATTCACCTTTGAAGTTACTTTTATTTTTAATTATTTCTTTAACTTCTGCAATAGATCCACGAATAAACTCTTCGTAAATCTTAGTTAGTTCGCGAGCCAAGCAAATCTGCCTATCAGCAGTTGCTATGTCATGTAATTCATCAAGCAATTTATGAATCCGATAAGGAGATTCATACATCACAGATGTCATATCTAAATCAACAACTTTTTGAAGGAATGTTTTTCGTCCTTTTTTGTGAGGCGGGAAACCGAAAAAAGCAAATTTATCCGCTGCAATTCCGCTTGCAACAATTGCAGTCAAAAATGCTGATGCACCGGGGAGAGATACAATCTGAATGTTTCTTGCAATTGCTTCTCGCACAACAGCCCAACCTGGATCAGAAATAATTGGAGTGCCAGCTTCGCTAATTAGTGCAACGCTTTTTCCACTTTGGATTTTATCGACTAATTCGCCGGCGCGAGCTCGTTCATTATGCTCGAAGTAGCTAATGAGCAACTTCGGTTCAATTTCGAGCAATTTCAGCAATTTAGATGCAGTTCTGCTATCTTCGCAGGCAATAATATCGCATTGTTTCAACACTCGCACAGCTCGAAAAGTAATATCTTCAAGGTTTCCAATAGGAGTAGGCACAATATACAAAGCAGGAGCAATCGAGTTATCCATTTTTCCTTTCCCGCAATTTTTTAAAGAAGTTTTTCAGCAATAGCGAACATTCTTCTTCGCATATGCCACCAAGGACATTAAGCCTGTGATTAAGTCTTGCATCAGAAGTAATATTATAAAGGCTTGCGGCTGCACCTGCTTTGGGGTCGAACGCACCGAAAACAAGCCTTCGCAAGCGGGCAAGGACAATTGCACCGCTGCACATAGGGCAGGGTTCAAGAGTAACGTAAATATCGCAATCGAGTAGATGCTTGTGGCCCACTTTTTTAATAGCGCGTTCTATTGCAATAATTTCAGCATGAGCAGTAGAATTATTCCTTTTCTCCACTTGATTATATCCACGAGCGATTATTTCGCCGCCCTGAACAATTATTGCACCGACGGGTACATCTTCCGATGCCGAGCATTTTCTTGCTTGCTTGATTGCTTCTTTGATATAGTATTCATCGGACTTCATAGTTAAAAGCGATATCCAAGCATTACATTGAAAACACCATCGCCAAAAGCATTTTTGCCGACAATATTAATATTATAGCCAGTATTGATGAAAACATTGTTATCGAACAATATATTAAATCCAGCACCCACTTGCAAAGTTTCTTCGTTTAGCGGACGGCGCCTTAGATTAAATTTGGGCAGTTTTAAATTATCGCCGAGCGGGAGGAAATAATGCCCAAAGAACAAAAGTTGAGTGCCAGGAACAGACACAATGCCAAGCTTTGTATTAAAAATAAATCTTGGTTTTAAATCTTCGTCGCGCCAGTTATACAAACTGCCAAGCTCGAAATTGATATTATCAATAGTTTGCTTAAAATTAGCACCGGCAATGAGTTCGAAAGCACCATCACAAAGAAAATCATAATCGGGGTCGTCTTGCCCACGATAATATCCAAACGGTACATATACACCACCAACCAAAGACACGGCTGTTTCACCATCTATAATCGCATATTCACCCGTTAGCTTCAAATTTTCCACTTGAAACATATTGAAATCGGCTTTGGTTGCCTGTCTATAGTTAGAATCGTAAGTATATTTTTCATTATAGTTTGAATAAACAAAAGATAATTCAGCGTTTAATGTAAAGTTTTTTGTTGCTCTCCATTTGAAATTAGGGATAAAATAATATCTTGAAAGTTGAAATGTATATTTTTTATATCCAATTATTGTGTCATTTTTGATAATTGGCACAGTATCAACTGCTCGAGACACAATATTTCCTTTGCTGCTGAAATAAGTAGATGCATTACTCATCTTGTAATCAAACGATAATTCAAATTTCGGCAATTCTTTTTGCTTTGGTCGCTGCACTTTTAAAGGTTGCGGGAAAAGATTAGCCGACGTCACAATCAATAAAATTCCAAAAAACAATAATTTACGCATAGCAACTCCATACAAACTTTTAAAATTAAGAAAAAATAGAATAAATCAAAAGTTTAATTAAACTTGAACTTCTCGATTGTATCATAATATAGTTGAGAAAAATACGTTTTTTAATTTTTAAACTTGTTTTGGAAGAAAAATGGCAACACGTATCGAAAAAGACACAATGGGCGAAATTGAAGTCCCTAATGAATTTTATTATGGGGCTCAATCAGCTCGTTCATTAATCCATTTTGCAATTGGGACTGAAAAAATGCCCCGCCCTATAATTCGCGCAATGGGTATATTAAAAAAGGCAGCAGCACTTGTGAACTCTGATTTGGGAATTCTGCCAAAAGAAAAAGCAGAACTAATTGTAAAAGCAGCAGACGAAGTAATCGAAGGAAAACTTGACGCGCATTTCCCGCTTTCAATATGGCAAACAGGTTCCGGTACACAAACCAATATGAACACAAACGAAGTGATTTCCAACCGCGCCATTGAAATTGCTGGTGGGGAACTCGGAAGCAAAAAACCTATTCATCCAAACGACGATGTAAATAAATCTCAAAGCTCTAACGATACTTTCCCAACCGCAATGCACATTGCCGCAGCGGAGGAAATTGTTCGAAGGCTTATTCCTGCCGTTTCAAAATTGCGTGATACGTTAGCAAAGAAGTCCGAAGAGTTCAAAGACATTATTAAGGTTGGGCGGACACACCTGCAAGATGCTGTTCCTCTGACACTTGGACAAGAATTTTCTGCTTATGTTCATCAATTAGACAAAGCTCTGGAACGACTAAACAAAGTTTTACCCGATTTATACGAGCTTGCAATTGGTGGGACTGCCGTTGGAACGGGACTGAACGCACATCCCGAATTTGCAGAATGCACTGCAAAAAAAATTTCTGAGCTGACGGGATTGCCATTTGTTTCGGCACCGAACAAGTTCGAGGCACTTGCTGCACACGATGCACTCGTTTTTGCTCACGGTGCATTAAAAACACTTGCCGCATCGCTAATGAAAATCGCCAACGATATTCGCTGGCTTGCTTCGGGTCCACGTTGTGGTTTAGGCGAAATTAGCATACCGGAAAATGAGCCTGGTTCATCGATTATGCCGGGGAAGGTCAATCCCACTCAATCCGAGGCAATGACGATGGTATGCGTTCAGGTTTTTGGCAATGATACTGCAATTAATTTTGGGGGTGCTTCGGGCAATTTCGAGCTGAACGTGTTTAAGCCGGTGATAATCTATAACTTTTTGCAAAGTGTCCGTTTGCTTGCAGATACCTGCTTGATGTTCGAAGAGCACTGCGCCAAAGGCATCGAGCCAATCAAAGAAAAAATCGACTACTACGTGCAAAATACATTAATGCTTGTTACAGCACTAAATCCTTATATCGGCTATGACAATGCTGCAAAAATTGCTAAACACGCACATAAAAATAAACTCACTTTAAAACAAGCAGCTATCGAACTTGAAATTCTCACAGAGGAAGAATTTGATAAATACGTACGCCCTGAAAAAATGCTCGGACCAAATTTATAAACAGTCGAATAATTTTATCTACTACGAATAATCGGTTGTAAGGAAGTTATTCTCAAATTAATAGAGATAACTTCCTTTTTAATTTAAAGCATACTTTTCAGGTAATTGACTTGTGATACAACAATAAACGAGAATAAACAAATCTACATTTTCTTGCGCTTCACAAGATAGCTCGAAAGTGCATAGTCGTAGCTTGAAGAGGTATCGAGTAGATTATAATCAATCTGGTGGTTCAAGCATTCTTTTTTCAGGAAATGAATATAATCATTGACAGCATTTTTGTAAGCAAGTTGAATTTGGTAAGGGTTAGTAAGCATAGTTTCTCCCGACTCCATATCGACAAAATTAGCTGGAGAACCAACTTTAAAATCAATTTCGCGAGGATCGAGAACATGGAAAACAATTACTTCGTGTTTTTTATGGCGGAAGTGTTTCAGAGCGGTTAAAATTTCGTCAGGATTATCGAAGAAATCGCTGAAGACAATAACAAGCCCACGTCGGCGAATTTTCTCGGCGAGCAAGTTCAGAGCGGAAGCAGTTCCTGTATCGTTTGCAGGAGTATTTTGCTCTAAGGCTTTCAGAATTTGACGCATATAAGAAGGCTTCGAATTCGGTGGAAGAAAAGTGCGAATACCGTTGTCGAAAAGAGTAAGTCCAATGGCATCTCTTTGCTGTATCATAAGCAAAGACAAAGCAGCTGCAAGATATGCAGAATACTCATATTTCGAAATATTTCCGTTCGAAGCATAAGCCATCGAACGACTCGCATCAATTGCAATTGTGCAACGTAAGTTTGTTTCTTCCTGAAATTCTTTAACGTAATATTTGCCAGTGCGTGCAAATACTTTCCAATCAAGATATTTAATTTCGTCTCCTGGGCGGTAAGCGCGATGTTCGGCAAATTCTACGCTGAAACCGTGGTAAGGCGAACGGTGCAATCCGGTGATGAACCCTTCAACTACAAGACGGGCAATAAGTTCCAAATTCCCAACTTTTGCAACGGTTTTCGGATCTAAATACTTACGGTAGTCATTCATTTATTCTTCGACGCCAACGTTTAATTCAACATAACCACATAGTATGGCTTTAAGTTTGTCGCCAACAGCAATTGGTCCAACTCCTTCGGGTGTACCTGTAAAGATAATATCGCCTTCTTCGAGATAATAAACTGACGAAAGAAAAGCTACGAGTTCTTCAATGCTACGCTCCATTTGCGAAGTGTTTACTTTTTGGCGAAGAGTGCCGTTCTGGTAGAGCTCAATATCGAAAAAGTTTGATGTAATTTCGGCTGCAGGAACAATTTTCGAAATAGGTGCACTTGTTGCAAACCCTTTTGCAATAGCCCAGGGATGACCGTTTCGTTTTGCTTCGGCTTGAAGATCTCGCATAGTTACGTCAATGCCCACACCATAGCCAGCAATGTAATCCTTTGCCTGTTCTTTCGCGATATTGTGACAATCCTTGCCAATGACGGCAACAAGTTCGCACTCGTAATGGACATTACTGGAAATCTTTGGAAGGATTATATTATCACCATCATATACAATTGAGGAAGGTGGCTTAATAAAAATAATTGGAGAAGTTGGCACAGCCGAACCCATTTCGCGAGCGTGAGTAGCATAGTTTTGTCCAACGCAGTATGCTACGCCTGCTTGCAAAGCATTACCGTTTGTGAAAAATAGTTTCTTTCGCATAATTCACGATTGTTAAAAAGTTATTAGACTGTTTGCAATCAAAATAATTTTATTTTAATAAAGCATTTGATAATTGCAATAGTATATCCTCGTTAAAATGTTTTGATTGCAATTGCAAGCCAATCGGCAAACCATTCGAAGGCGACCCAGCAGGGAACGAAATCGCAGGTATTGCACCAAGATTTGCAGATATTGTAAATAAATCGGAATAATACATTGCAATTGGGTCGTTTATTTTTTCTCCAATTTTAAATGGTGGAGTTGGAGTTGTCGGCATAAGTAGAACATCTACTTCATTAAATATTCTATTATAGTCGTTATAAATCAAGCGTCGTGCTTTTTGAGCTTTTGTGTAGTAAGCATCATAATAGCCAGACGATAGCACAAAGGTGCCGAGCATAATGCGGCGTTTGACCTCCATACCAAAGCCTTCGGAACGAGTACGAGTAACAAAGTCGCCTTCGCCTTCTGCCCGAAAACCATAACGAACTCCATCATAGCGCGACAGGTTGGACGAAGCTTCGGCAGTTGCTAAAATATAATAAGTCGGTATCCAAATATTTGGATTTGTAAATGATATTTCCTTAGGTTGACCACCGAGAGATTTTAATTTTTCTACATAGAAATCATAAGCTCTAACAATATCTTCGGAACAATTATTTAATAATTTGTTGCTTATTACTCCGAAAGTAAATTTTTCGGGCAAATTCTGTAAGTTATCGAAGGTTTGCGATGGTGAAATATTCGCACAGGTACTATCTTTTGCATCAGAACCTGAAATCACATCGAGCACACGAGCAGTATCATCTGCATTCGAAGCCAAAATACCGATTTGATCCAGAGATGAAGCAAAAGCAACAAGTCCCCATCGGGAAATACGTCCGTAGGTTGGTTTAAGTCCCAAAGTACCGCAAAAAGCAGCAGGTTGGCGCACTGAACCACCTGTGTCTGAACCCAGTGCAACGTGGCAAAGCCCAGCAGCGACAGCAGCAGCCGAACCACCCGACGAACCACCGGGTGTGTATTCGTTATTGATTGGATTTAGCACGTTCCCGAAATAAGAGGTTTCGTTGGAACTTCCCATAGCAAATTCGTCTAAATTTGTTTTGCCGATGATTATAGCGCCCTCAGCCATCAAGCGTTCCACAGCAGTAGCATCATAGATAGGCTCGAAATTTTCAAGCATTCGCGAGGCACAAGTTGTTCGTATGCCTTTTGTCGAAATATTGTCTTTAATGGCAACTATCATACCTTCGAGCTTGCGGGGATTTCCATCCAAGAAGCGTTTATCGCTTTCAGCAGCCTGGGCAAGTGCTTTTTCGTTGCAAACAGTAATGAAAATATTTAAATGCCTATTTTCCCAAATTTTATCGAGAATTTCCTTAGTAAAATCGACACAAGTTGTCTCTTTATTTTGGATTTTCTTTAAAAAATCACTGTATTTTATCATTTCCCTGATTCCCTTGATTTTCTTGATTTTTAGGTAATTCCTGACGAATTAAATTTTCAGGTTTAACAGATGCATCGCTGCTGCTATTTACAATTTCTTTTTTAACAACATTAATTTCGTCGGAGACTTCCTGCTGAATCTTGCTTATTTGCGTTTGAATTTCGGATTGAGCCTGACGGAACTGCCGAATACCTTTTCCCAGAAATCGAGCGACTTCCGGAATTTTCTTCGGACCGAAAAGAATAATTATAGCGAGCAAAATTAGCAGAAGTTCGCCGCCGCCAACATCAAACACAACGATGCTCCCTATGGTTCAATTTTTTTGTTATCCTTGTTCTCATCTTCTTCAATTGACGAAGCCTTTTTAAATTCTTTAATCCCAGTGCCAAGCCCACGCATAAGCTCTGGAATTTTTTTTGCGCCGAACAGCACAACAATAATGAGCAAAATTATCAGAATTTCAGAAAAACCCAGAGAACCCATAAAAGCCAATGCCTCCATAACAACCTTTATTTAGAATGAATATAATTAGCAATTGATTTAAAAATAATAAGTCCATCGTCGCAACCAAGAATTTCGTCGGAATAGCGTTCGGGATGTGGCATCATACCTAATACATTGCCTTTTTCGTTAATTATGCCGGCAATATTGTTGATTGAGCCGTTTGGATTAGCCATGTCGGTAATTTCGCCCTGCTCGTTTGAGTAACGAAAGACAATTTGATTATTGTCTTCTAAGCGTTTAATAGTATCAGCATCAGCAAAATAGTTGCCCTCGCCGTGAGCAATTGGAATACGCAGGACAGCATTTTTTTCGATTAAGTTAGAAAATGGAGTCGTTGTGTTTTCCACGCGAAGCCAGACGTCCTTACAAACAAATCGCATATTTGTATTGCGAAGAAGCACACCGGGCAAAAGTTGAGCCTCGGTAAGAATTTGAAATCCATTGCAAATACCAATTACAAGACCGCCACGGTTAGCAAAACCAACGACCGACTTCATAATCGGCGAAAATCGAGCAATAGCACCGCATCGCAGGTAATCACCATAGGAAAACCCACCGGGAATAACAATGCAATCTATATCGTTTGGAATTTGTGTGTCCTTGTGCCAAAGATTAACAACTTCTTCGCCCAAACAGGTTTGAGTAGCAAAAATTGCATCGTGGTCGCAATTTGAACCAGGAAAAGTAATTACGCCAAATTTCATTACTTAAATTTCCTTCAATTCAATAAAATAATCTTCGATAATGGGATTGGCAATAAGTTGCCTGCAAGCTTTATCAATAATTTCGAAGGCTTGCTCTTGTGTTTCAGCAGAAATTTCAGTTGTAACGAATCGTCCGATACGCACGTGGGCGATTTCGGGAATGCCCATAGAATGCAAAGCGTTCTCAACAGTTTTGCCTTGAACATCAAGTATACCTTCGCGTAAAGTAATTTTAACTTCGGATTTGAATTTTTTCATTATTCTTGCTCAATTAATTACAATAAGTCTTTACAAATTAATAAAAAAAATAAAATTATCCTAATTGACAAAATAACATAAAAAAATATGAAAAAATTATTAAAATATATTTGCATATATGATTATTTTTTATTAACTTATTTTTAAGAGTTCTTTTCCTCACTTTCTTCATTCAAAGTCGTCGAGCGACTTTTTCGCCGCGTTATTTAATTGACTTGTTTAATAATCAGTGGTACGATATGAGATTAGAATTTATACTTAATCCGAAAGAGTTGCGATTTTCCATCCCAATCAACTACAACTATTTGCTTTTTAGTTCAATTGTAAATATTCTTTACTATTCGCCTGTAAAATTTCATCCCTGGGTTTCCGACAACCAAAAAGCCACTCGGATATTGCCCAACAATAAGCTTTTCACTTTTTCCAAATTGATATGTCCAAACTCAAAAGTATCTCAAACTTCATATTCAGGGTTTGGAGACGTGAAACTACTTTTCTCAGCACCGATTGAAGACGATTTAGCCCCGGTTATTATATCAACTTTTAAATCACGCGAAGTGTTGAAAATTGAGAATTACAATGGGTATTCGGAATTTTATTTCAAAAGCATCAAGCAATTGCCGGAACCTGAATTTGAAGACGAAAGGAAGTTCGTAATGCTTTCTCCAACAATAATTTCAAAAGTTATGTTCAGCAATGGGAATAAAATTTTGCATTTTTACAGAATAAACGAAAGCGAAACAGCAGGAGCAATTGCCTATAATTTACGCCGAAAATACGAAATAATTCACAAAGCACAATATAAGGGAAGAATTGAGGTAGAGTTTGATAGCGAATATGTTGAAATAAAAGGCGGAAGCGAAGGAGTTAGCAAGCTTGTAACAATACGAGAAGGTTCCGATGAAGAATATAAGCTCAAAGGATTTATCGCACCTGTTACAATTCGTAGCGAACCCGAAATTCTACGAATAGCATATCAGTGCGGTATTGGTGAATTCAACTGCTTGGGGCTCGGGATGCTCGAAACAGTCCTTGCGAAATCAAAGAAAAAATCAGAATTTTTTGAGAATAATTCAGTCAAAAGCAAAGAAAAAGTGGAGTGCATACCTGTGTGATTTATAAAAATGTAGGTGCGTATGTCAATACGCACCTACATTTGATATATTTAAGTGAATTAATGAAATAAATTTATTCGCGTTCGGCGAACCAGATTTGGTCAAGAATATCATCGAATTTGAAAACACCCTTTTTGCCGTTAATCCACGAAGCAGCAAGCAGTGCACCAGCAGCAAATGCTTCGCGGTTTTTTGCATTGTGGGTAAGTTCGATGGTATCCACTGGTGAGTCAATTGTAACCGTGTGCTTGCCTAAATAATCCCCGGCTCGAATGCTCGAAATTTGAAGCATCTCGGGCAAAATTGCACCTTCGGGGTTTCCAAATAGAAGCTGGTTTTTGTGCTTGAATTCACGTAATACTATTTCTCCAAGCGAGATTGCAGTACCTGACGGAGCATCTTTTTTACGTTTATGGTGCGTTTCAACTATAAAAATATCATAACCAGGAGCCAAATTTATCAATTTCGAAGCAACTTGGACAATTTTCATAAAAATGTTCATTCCGATAGAAAAATTTGGGCTCCATAGCATCCCGACGTCATATTTCTTAACTATATTTGTAACTAATTCCAGACTATCATACCAACCGGTTGCACCAATGACAAAATTTTTACCGTTTTTTGCAAGAACACAAGCATTATCATAAACAGCTCGACCAATTGAAAAATCAATAGCGACATCAAAATCAAATTTTGTTTCTTCAACTATTGGATTATCAATATCATATTTAGCAACAACTTCAAAGCCATTGCCCAAAGCGGCCTTCTCGATTTCGTGCCCCATAGTTCCATAGCCAATAATTGCTAATTTTGGAAGTTCAGTGCTCATAAATTCTCCTTGAAAAAATATTAGGTTAATTTAAATCTTAAACGTATTTTTCATTGAAATAGTATAATTTCATTAAATTCCGATAAAAATAATCGTATTTTTGTAACGTCAATAAACTCAATTGAACGATAAAATAAGTTTGAAACGATGATAAAATTATCAAAAAAAGTTGAATATGCAATATTGGCATTGCAATACATTGCAGAAAACAGTTCGAAAACAAACACAGCAAAAGAAATTGCTGGGAAATTATCTTTGCCCTACGATTTTTTGTCCAAGCTTTTGCAAACATTGATGAAAAAAGGCTTGCTGGTGTCTCAATTGGGGGTAAAAGGCGGTTATAAATTAGTGAAACAAATAAGTGAAATTACAGTAGAAGAATTAATGAACGCACTCGACGAGCGTTCAAGCATTGTTGATTGTGCCGATGGTGACAGCAACTGCTGCTCGCGCACTGAAATTTGTGATATTCGCAGTCCGATTATGACCCTGCAAGAGCAAATAAATAACATTTTTAAAAATACTACAATTGCAAATTTGAAGAACAATATAAATATATAGGTTAAGAGTTATGGAAGAGAACAATAATATTCTGGGCAATTTAGCAGAGAATGAATATAAATACGGCTTTGTGTCAAGCATTGAGCAGGAACTTGCTCCAAAAGGCTTGAACGAGGACATTATTCGCTTCATTTCTGCAAAGAAGAATGAACCGGGTTTCTTGCTCGAATGGAGGTTGCGGGCTTTTCACCATTGGCAAAAGATGAAAGAACCAAACTGGGCTAAGGTAAAATACCCACCAATTGATTACCAGGATATTCATTATTATGCAGCACCCAAAAACTTCAATAAATATAAGAGTTTGGACGAAGTAGATCCTGAAATTTTGAAGACATACGAGAAACTGGGTATTCCGCTTGAAGAGCAGAAGCGGCTTGCAGGAGTGGCAGTTGATGCTGTGCTCGATAGTGTTTCTGTTGCAACAACATTCAAGGAAAAGCTGGAAGAGTTGGGGATTATTTTCTGCCCAATTTCCGAAGCAGTACATACTCATCCCGAACTTGTAGAAAAATATCTGGGAAGCGTTGTCCCATACACTGACAACTACTTTGCAGCACTAAATTCAGCAGTGTTTAGCGATGGTTCGTTTGTGTATGTCCCGAAAGGGGTGCGTTGCCCGATGGAGCTTTCGACTTATTTCCGTATAAATGCTTCATCGACTGGGCAATTTGAACGAACTTTGATTATTGCAGATGAGGGCAGTTATGTAAGTTATCTAGAAGGTTGTACAGCACCAATGCGTGACGAAAACCAACTTCACGCAGCAGTGGTCGAGCTAATTGCCCATAAAAATGCTGAAATAAAATACTCAACCGTTCAAAACTGGTACCCCGGCGATAAAGAAGGCAAAGGTGGAATTTACAATTTCGTCACAAAACGTGGACTATGCGAAGGCGAAAATTCAAAAATAAGCTGGACACAAGTCGAAACAGGTTCGGCTATTACTTGGAAATACCCAAGTTGCGTTCTCAAAGGCGATAATTCGGTGGGTGAATTTTATTCTGTTGCTCTGACAAATAATTTTCAGCAGGCGGACACAGGCACAAAGATGATACATTTAGGAAAAAATACCAAAAGCCGAATAGTATCGAAAGGTATTTCTGCGGGACGCAGTGATAATAGCTATCGCGGTCTTGTTAAAATAAGCAAAAAGGCGGACGGCGCTCGCAACTTTTCACAGTGCGACTCTCTGCTGCTGGGCGATAAGTGCGGTGCTCACACCTTCCCATACATTGAAGTTGCCAATCAAACAGCGATAGTAGAACATGAAGCAACAACTTCGAAAATTTCCGAGGATATTATCTTTTATCTCAACCAACGCGGGATATCGACAGAAGACGCTGTTGCATTGATTGTTCACGGTTATGCAAAAGAAGTGCTAAATAATCTTCCTATGGAATTTGCTGTCGAAGCAAAGAAACTGCTTTCAGTTAGTTTGGAAGGTTCGGTTGGATAATTAATTAACAATTAGTATAAAGGATTTAAAAATGGCATTGTTATCAATAAAGAACTTAAAAGCAAAAATCAACGATACGGAAATTTTGCACGGTATCGATTTAGAAATTAATCCGGGCGAAACTCACGCAATTATGGGTCCGAACGGTTCGGGCAAAAGCACACTTGCGTCGGTGCTTGCGGGCAAGCCCGGTTACGAAGTAACAGAAGGCGAAGTGCTGTTCAACGGGAAGAACTTGTTTGAAATGCAACCAGAAGTACGTGCACGCGAAGGAATGTTTCTGGCATTTCAGTATCCCGTGGAAATACCGGGCGTTTCGAATACAAATTTGATTAAATCTGCTGTCAATGAAATAAGAAAATATAGGAATTTAGAACCACTTGACGCATTCGATTTTATCTCGATGATAAAAGAAAAGGCAGCAATGGTTGAAATAGAACAATCGTTTCTGAACCGTTCAGTCAATGAAGGTTTTTCTGGTGGCGAAAAGAAACGCAACGAAGTTTTTCAGATGGCTATGCTTGATCCTGTGCTTGCAGTGCTGGACGAAACAGACTCAGGGCTGGATATTGACGCTCTTCGTATTGTTGCTAACGGTGTAAATAAACTTCGTCGCCAGGACAACTCTTTCCTTGTGATTACTCATTACCAGCGTTTGCTCAATTACATTGTCCCTGATTACGTTCACGTTCTATACAAAGGGCGTATTGTGAAATCTGGCGGTAAAGAACTTGCTCTCGAACTCGAAGAGAAAGGCTATGACTGGATTAAAGATTAACACGGGTGTAACAATGGAAATTAAAAGTAAATTTATTGAGAACTTTGCGAATAAGTTCGACACATATTTGAAAGTGTCCAATTTACCCGAAGAAATTACTCAATTCAAAGCAAAGGCTTTCGAGCGTGTTCTATTAGACCAGATCCCCACTCCAAAAATGGAAGAATGGAAATACACCAATCTTGCATTTTTGAACAAATTTAATTTTGATTTAGCAGCTTTGCCAACCCTTGATTGTAAAACAGTGGATAAATTTATTTTTCAGGGCTTAAAGGCAAATGTGCTTGTTTTCAACAATGGTAAATTTTGCAAAGAATTTTCTATAATTATTGACGAGGCTCTGGAAATAGAAACACTATCGCAAGCTTTGTCGAATGGATTTGTAGGAAATAATTTAAAGTTCGAACTTGTAAGCGATGTATTTACAAATCTGAATGCTGCATTTTTCGAAGATATTACCTTTATCAGAATTAAGAAAAACGCAATAATAAAGCATCCTGTGCATCTGTTGCAAATTTTTGATGGAAATTTGTCGCAAACTTCAATTTTTCCGAGGACTTATATTTCAGTAGAAGAAAATGCACAGGCAAAATTCATTGAAACTTACCAAAAAATTGGGGAATTCGACACTCTTTCAGCAAGCTTGACTGAAATTAAAATTGCCGCGTTTGCTCGATTTGACTTTGTGAGAACGCAAATTTTGCCTGATAATCACATTTTCTTTGGTCAAACAAACGTCGAGCAGAATAGAAATTCAGTATTCAACGATATTACTTTTACTCTGGACGGGAAATTTATCCGCAATAATCTAAATACAAAGTTCGTTGGTGAATATGCCGAAACACATTATTATGGCTTTTATTTTGCGGATAAAATCAATTATATTGATAATCATACGTTTATGGACCACGCATTTCCAAATTGCTTCAGCAATGAGATATACAAAGGCATAGTTGGCGATAGTGCAACTGCTGTGTTCAACGGCAAAATTTTGGTCAGGCCCGATGCACAAAAGACGAACGCATATCAATCTAACAAAAATATATTGCTATCGGACAATGCAACAATTAACGCAAAACCTGAACTTGAAATTTATGCCGACGACGTGAAATGTTCGCATGGTGCAACTTCTGGCACACTCGATGAAGAACAGTTGTTTTATCTGCGTTCCCGCGGAATCAATTACGAAAATGCTCGAAATTTGCTACTTGCAGCTTTTGGCGAAGAAATTATTGAAAAAATTGAAATACCGCAGATACAAAATATGCTATCAGAACTATTTGAAAGCAAACTTGTAGGAAAACTACAATGAGCAATATTGATGAAAGATTATTAGAAATTCGTCAGGATTTTCCTGTGCTAAATAGGTTGGTGTATGGCAAACCGCTGGTGTATCTTGATAATGCAGCAACAACACAGAAGCCAAAATGTGTGATTTCTGCAATTTCTGATTACTACTTGAACTATAATAGCAATATCCACCGCGGTGTCCATAGGCTAAGCCAAGAAGCAACCGATGAATACGAAAAATCGCGTAAAATTATCAAAGAATTTATCAATGCTAATAATACAAATGAAATAATTTTCACTCGTGGCACAACCGAAGGAATAAATTTGGTTGCTCATAGTTTTGTGCGTCCTCGATTGAGCAAAGGCGACGAAATACTGATTACTTATATGGAGCATCACTCGAACATAGTTCCGTGGCAGATAGTTTGCGAAGAGACCGGTGCAAAATTAGTCGTTGCACCAATTAACGATGCTGGGGAACTAATTTTCGAAGAGTTTGAAAAATTGCTCACTGAAAGAGTTAAATTTGTTTCGGTTGTGTATGTATCGAATTCGCTCGGAACAATTAATCCGATAGAGGAAATTATCAAAAAAGCACATTCGAAGGGGATTCCTGTGCTAATTGATGCCGCACAATCAATACAGCATATGAAAATCGATGTTCGCCGTCTCGATTGCGATTTTTTGGCGTTTTCGGGGCACAAAATTTATGGGCCAACGGGCATTGGAGTGCTCTACGGCAAGGATGAGCATCTTGACAAAATGCGTCCCTATCAGGGAGGCGGCGATATGATTAAATCTGTTTCGTTCGTGCGAACTATTTACAACGATTTACCATATAAATTCGAGGCAGGAACGCCAAATATAGAAGGGGCAATTGGGCTTGGGAAAGCAATTGAATATGTTAATCAAATTGGCTTCGACTTTATAATAGAACACGAGAATCAATTGCTCGAATACGCACAGGAAAAATTATCAGAAATAGATGGACTAAAAATAATTGGTACTGCTTCACGAAAAGCAAGTGTTGTTTCGTTCGTGCTTGAAAATGTACACCCGCACGATGTCGGAACAATGCTCGATGTAGATGGAGTTGCTGTTCGGACGGGACATCATTGCACGGAGCCAATTATGCGGCGCTTCGGGGTGCCTGCAACAACTCGTGCTTCCTTTGCTTTCTACAATACAAAACAAGAAATTGATATTTTAGCCAATTCAATTCAAAAAGTAATAAAAATGTTTAGTTAGGATTTGTGATGGAAGAATTAAAAGAATTATATCAACAGGTGATCTTAGACCATAACAAGAATCCACGTAATTTTGGGGAATTACCTACTTGCAATCGCCACGCGGAAGGGCACAATCCGCTTTGTGGCGACCAAATAGAAGTATTCATTTTGGTCGATGAGGACACAGGCAAAATTGAAGACGTAAGGTTCAAAGGTGCGGGCTGTGCTATTTCGAAAGCCTCAGCTTCGATAATGACAACACTGCTGAAAGGCAAGACAATCGAGGAAGCAAGGAAATTATTCGAACAATTTCATAAAGTTGTAACCTCAGACCCATCGTCTAATACAGATGTAATAAATTTAGGGAAACTTGCTGTTTTTTGTGGGGTACGTGAGTTCCCAGCACGTGTAAAATGTGCAAGCCTTGCCTGGCATACAATGTTAAATGCACTGGATAATCATACTA
The DNA here is from genome assembly GCA_937127445.1 of Eximiradius sp. Taxonomy (GTDB): domain Bacteria; phylum Bacteroidota; class Ignavibacteria; order Kapaibacteriales; family UBA2268; genus JAKIZO01. Next base: position 79,649 of record CAKZLY010000013.1, read on the forward strand.
CTACAAAAGTTAGCACGGAGCAATTATGAGCGAGAGCTACATTTCACCTCAGGAATTAGAAGAAAAAATAATTAATGAAATAAAAGGTATTTACGACCCTGAAATACCTGTAAATATTTACGATTTAGGGTTGATTTATGATATTGCAATAACTGAACAGAACGAAGTTGTTGTGCTGATGACACTTACTTCTCCAAATTGTCCCGAAGCGATTGGATTGCCTGCCGAAGTGCAGGAACGAATTAAGCAAATCGAAGGTGTCAAAGATGCGAAAGTCCTACTAACTTTCGATCCACCCTGGGACAAATCAATGATGAGCGAAATTGCTCGTTTCGAACTTGGTTTTTAACAATTAATGTGAATAATATGGCTATTGATTTTCATAGATTAAGAGTTAGTGAAATAATCAGAGAAACGCCAGAAGCAGTTTCTATTGTTTTCGAATTGCCAGAGGAATTGCAATCGGTTTTCACTTACAAGCCGGGTCAATATCTTACAATAAAATTACCTGATGGCAATACAGCAGAGCGCCGAGCGTATTCGATTTCGAGTTCGCCACACTGGGACGAGCCAATTATGATTACAGTCAAGAAACTTCCAGAAGGTAATTTGTCGGTATATCTAAATGAGAAATTGCAAGTTGGTGACTATTTAGATGTTATGCCGCCGCTTGGTGCGTTCGTACCTGATTTCGAAACAAAACCGAATGCGAACTATGTGCTTTATGCCGCCGGAAGTGGAATTACACCTATTTTTTCAATATTAAAATCAATTTTGAAAGTAAAAGAAAAATCTAAGATTCTATTGCTATATTCGAATAGAACACTTGAATCAATAATTTTCCACAAGAAATTACTTGAACTTGAACAACAATATAGCAGTAGATTGAAGATGATTTTTGGGCTAACGCGATACGACAACAACTGGCAAGGCCATAAAGGTCGCTTTACAACGCTAAATCTGACTGCACTATTGCAGAAGAATGCCCCTGATTTCCGAGAGCGTGAGCATTTTCTGTGTGGTCCATCGGGGATGATGCGACAGGTGCTCGATGCTCTGGAAATACTCGCAGTGAACAAAGCGAGAATTCACAAAGAATCTTTCACTGCCGAGGAAAGCATTTACCATAATGAGGCGAAAAAGCCCGATGTCGAAATATTACCAAGACGCATAAAAATTAAACTATACGGCGAAACGTTTGAGATAAATGTTGAGCCAGAAGATACGATTGTAAGTGCTTTGCAAAAAGAAGGATATATGCCACCGTATAGCTGTCAAATTGGGGCTTGCTCGACTTGTCGTGCAAAATCAGTAAGCGGAAGCTTCTATATGGATATATGCGAAGCGCTTACCGAAGAAGAAAAGAAAAACGGCTACATTCTTACTTGCCGTGCTCACCCACTTGAAGATAATTGTTTTATTGATTATGATTAAAGGAGAAACAAATGGAAGAAATTCGCACAGATTGCGAAAGAATTATCCCTGATATTGAGGGAATAGATACATCTGATCATATATTTGTCTCAGAGCGAGCCATCGAGGCAATATCGCAGATAAAAATCGAAAACAACATCCCAGATGATATGTTCATCCGAATTGCTACAAAAAGCGGAGGTTGCAGCGGTATGAACTACATCATTGGCTTTGATACTCTGCAAAACGACAACGATATTACTTACAAGGTTCGTAATCATACATTTATCGTCGATAGAAAAAGTATTTTTTACCTAATGGGCGTTACACTCGACTACATCGAAGATGAACGCGGCAAAGGCTTTGTGTTCGATAATCCTTACCACGAAAAAACATGTGGATGTAGCCATTAATAATTAAAAATAATGAGGCGAATAATGATAGAGAAACCAGCACAAACAAGCATAGAAATCAATGAATTAAGCAAGAAGAGGTGGAGCCCCCGTTCGTACGATGCAAATCGTCCGGTAAGCCGCCAGCAAATACTTTCTTTGTGCGAAGCTGCGCGATGGGCGCCATCGTGTTACAATGACCAGCCGTGGAAATTTATCATTTGCGATAAGTTCACAAACAAAGATGCCTACGATAAACTATTCAGCTGTCTTGTAGAGCTCAATCAAGGTTGGGCAGTAAATGCACCTGTTTTGATTGCTGTTGTTGCAACAAATAATTTCTCATTTAATGGGAAAGAAAATCGTTGGGCACAGTATGATTGCGGCGCAGCAGCGGTAACATTAGCCTATGAAGCAGTTAATCAAGGACTTGTAATTCATCAAATGGGGGGCTTCGATGCTGAAAAGCTAATGAAAGAATTTTCGATACCAGACGACCACACACCAATGGCAGTAATAGCAGTTGGTTATCAATCTGAGATTGAGAAATTGTCAGAGCAGTATCAAAAAACTGAAAAAGCAGAGCGCAGCCGTCGTCCACTGAACGAGAATTTTTATTTATCTGATTGGGGCAAAGGAATAGAATAATTTTTTTGAATAAATAATTATTTCGTTCACAATAAATAAAAAGGCGTTTGACTTGGTCAAACGCCTTTTTTCGCAGAAAACTGCACCATTAGTCGTCGGGATTTGTTTCTCTCATTCGGTAACCAACTCCACGAATGCTTTGAAGGAAGGGTTTGCCGTCATCTTTTTCAATTTTTTGACGTAAACGTTTAATATATACGTCGATAATGTTCGATTCCGGGTCGAAATTGTGTTTCCATACGTGTTGAGTGATAGTGGAACGGCTGAGAATACGATTTTTATTGCGCATAAGATATTCCAGAAGCGAATACTCCTTTGTGGTGAGTTCAATTTCGCGACCATTTCGATATGCAAGGTGCGAAACAGTATCAAGGACAAGATCGCCGCAGCGCAATTTGGTTGATTTCTCGGGGCTGCTACGACGCAAAATCGAGCGTAGTCGTGCAGCAAGTTCCTCAAAGCTGAAAGGTTTCGGTAAATAATCGTCTGCACCTAAATCAAGACCAGTTACTCTGTCTTCGGTTGTTCCACGAGCAGTAAGCATAAGAATTGGTGTCGAGACACCACTATCACGTAATTCTTTCAAAACAGTAAACCCATCTTTGCCGGGGAGCATTACATCGAGCAAAATAGCATCGAAATGATTGTTCATTGCCATTTCGATAGCAGCAACTCCATCGCCCGCCACTTCGACAACGTAGCGGTCTTCTTCAAGTCCGTGTTTGATGAAGTTTGCCACCTTTCGTTCGTCTTCAACAACTAAAATTCTCATTTTCCCTCCTGATTTTGATAATTGAGTAAATAATATTCAATATTTAACTCCTAATTTTTATACATAATAAGTTAATTGTCCATTCATAATTATTTTTTATTAATATAACTATTAATCGAAAATATCGCAAAAGTATTTTTAATTATTTTTTAATAATTCATATAAGTTAATAATATAAAGAACAAAATATAGATTGTATAATTTCTATATTTTTCAGATAATTACACAAGATATTTTAATTGTTTTTTTATAGATGTCCTAATTTTGTCTTTCATTTTTTTGAGTTATAAAAAAACTCTTTAATTAATAAACGAATTATGAAGATATGTTCATTAAAAACTTGTAATTTGTTATTAGAATTTATTTTAATTATTTTTACTTTGTTGATTTTATTAATATATAGGTTGCTTATGTATCAATTTGACAACTTATTAATTGACGAAAATATAGTTTCTACCTATTTCGCCTGCAATTTGAAAAAATGCAAAGGTGCGTGTTGCACTTTCCCCGGTGAATATGGGGCACCGCTTTTGGACGAAGAAATCGAAGCAATTGAAAACTGCCTTGAAGAAACAAAAAAACATTTATCAAAGCGCTCGCTGAAAGTGCTCGAAAGAGATGGCTTTTACGCAGGGAAGCCGGGGAAATACACAACTGTTTGCATAGACAAGCGAGACTGCATCTTTGTTTATTACGATGGCGATGTTGCCTTGTGTGCTCTCGAAAAAGCATATAACGAAGGCAAAACAAAATTTAAAAAACCGCTCTCGTGCCATCTGTTCCCAATTCGCGTCGGGAATTTTGGCGGAAAATATATATATTACGAAAAAATCGAAGAATGCAACCCAGCAATCGAAAACGGGAAAAGCAACAGAATTTTTATGATTAATTTTTTAACTGAACCGCTCGAAAGATTTCTTGGCAAGGAAAAATTATGCCATTTTATCGATTTTTGTAACAATTGCAAAAATAATATTTAAACTAAATTCGTTATTTATTACTGATGTATCATAAACATATATTTGTATGAAATTATCGATAGATTTAAAAACTACTTTAACACAGACACTCACTCCGCAGCAAATTCAATATCTGAAATTGCTGCAATTACCCGTTTTGCAATTTGAGCAGCAGATACGTCAGGAAATAGAATCCAACCCAATGCTTGAAGAAGTTTCAGAATTAGACGATTTATTAGATGCCGAAGAAATAGGTCTATTCCCAAGCGAACAGGAAAATTTCAACGATACAATAATTGAAGAGCCTATTCCCAGCAATGACTTTGAAAATATCGATAGCAATGGTGAATTTGAAGCAGAAGAAAAAGAGTTGATAATTGATGAACGCGACCCATTTGAATATTACGAAGCCATTTGGCAGGACGGAAGCGAAGTTTCCCGGAAATCAAGCGATGATTACGATGAATACGAAAACTATGAACCATACCAAATAAATGCTCCAACCTCAATTGTGGAAGATTTGTTCCAGCAATTGCGTGTTCATAACTTAACAGGAGAAGAATTATTGCTGGGTTCGCACATCTTGGGAAATATAGATGACGATGGCTATTTACGTCGTGAACTTCAAGAAATTGTCGATGAAACAAATTCATTTATCGCTAATCATAATTTTGAAATTCAAAAACGCGAATTTGAGCGAAAGAACAACAAACCGATAGATTTCTACAAGCAAAACCCCGCCCGAATGTATGCTCTTGGCGAAGAAGCCGCCCAATTGCTCTCGAATGTCATCAACGAGCATCCCGATATCGCTCAAAACATACCCAAAATGGAACTTTACAAAAAGTTCTTGCAAAAGAAAAATGAAAATAATGGCGAAAAAATTCTAAATCAAGTAAATATAGCACAAGCCGAAAGAATTTTAAAGATCATCCAATCATTAGATCCACCAGGGATTGGCTCTCGCACAATTCAGGAATGCTTATTATCACAATTAGAGCATATTCAGACTCCGAACGATGCACAAAAACTTGCCATAGACATTTTGCGCGATGGGTATGATGCTTTTGCCAAGAAACATTATCACGTTTTGATTAAGCAATTCGACATAACAGAAGAGCAACTAAAAGCAGCGCTCGACATCATCAAACGGCTTAACCCAAAACCCGGCGGTGGCGACAACGTAGTTGAGATGAACACAGTAATTCCTGATTTTATTGTTGTCAAAGACGACAACGGCGAACTAACAATCATCGTAAATGATGGGAATATGCCGCAAATTCGTCTATCGTCTGCTTACGAAAGACTTCGAAGAGAGGTAAAATCACAAAAAGTAAACAAAGAAACGCGTGAGTGGATACGCTCCAAGTATGAAGACGCAAAGTTTTTAATTCAGGCAATACGCCAGAGAAAAGCAACTATGCTGAAAGTGATGACAGCAATTGCACACCACCAAAGAGAATTCTTCGATTACGGCATTTCTGCACTAAAACCATTGATTTACAAAGACGTTGCAGAATCTACGGGACTGGATATTTCCACAGTCTGCAGAATAGTAAACGGTAAATATGTGCAAACTCAATTTGGCACTTTTGAATTGAAGTTTTTCTTCTCAGAATCTTTGCCAAACGACGAAGGAGAAGAAGTTTCCACTACTGTTATTAAAGAAGAAATCAGAAAAATCATTGACCAAGAACCCAAAGATAAGCCTTACAGCGACGACAAAATCAGCGATTTGCTTAAAGAACGTGGCTACAACGTTGCTCGCCGCACCGTTGCAAAATATCGTGAGCAACTTAAAATCTCGGTTGCCCGACTTCGTAAGGAACTATAATGGAGCAAAAAATTGAATTTCATTGAATTTGCAGCTCGCTTTGATAAAATAATAAGAAAGCAAATTTTGAAACTTCCTTCGGCTGTGCCGATTTTTCTTTATTCATATTCTCGCAAATTATTTCTAAAAGCATTCGAAACTAATTTGAATTTCGAGCAAACTTTGCCGCCCGAGCATTTAAAACAAATGCTATGGAATATTGAGTTTCGCTCGCCAATTTTCAATGCGGCAGGTGTGTTCAAAAAAGGTGTTGGCTATGACACTGTCTATAAGCAAGGTGCGGGAGCTTTTCTTGCCGGCACAACAACAAGTAAACCACGCTCGGGAAACATAACAAATGGGATATTGCACCCATTTGTTCCGTATGCAGAAACAGAAAGCGCTTCGAATTGGATGGGGCTCCCAAACGAAGGGCACTCGGCTGTTGCCAAAAGGTTATCGCAGGTGCAGAAGCAGAAAGGCTGCCCCATTGGAGCATCGATTGCTGCCGATACGGGTGCGAATGCAAATGAAATTCTTACTGGAATACTTGAAGGATTTGAGCTATACGATAGAGCTGGGGTCGATTTTATCGAACTAAACGAAAGTTGTCCAAATGTATCTCATCATAGCACAACACATAATATTATTGATAGAGATATTTCAAATAGATTAGTGTTTATTTCAGAAAAGTATCTGAAAAAACGCAAACGCAACTTACCTGTTATTGTTAAATTTTCGAATGATATTGAAATAGAAGCAATCCCGTCTATGATTGATTTGCTTGTCGAACTCGGATATGATGGGATAAATATAGGCAACACATCTACAAAATATGATTATTATAGGCAATTTGTAAGCAGCAAAGACATTAAAAATTATGATTATTTTACTGCAACTTTTGGCGGTGGATTAAGTGGGAAACTGCTAAAAGAAAATTCCTTCGAAAAGAGCAAATACGCTGCGAAATACATAAGTGGGAAAAATTTAAGAAAAGAGTTTTATGTCATTCGCACTGGCGGAATTAGTTCGCCGATTGATATTATTAATTCCCAACAAAGTGGAGTGAATCTTTTTCAGTGGTTTTCTGCATATTTCGAGAATTTTTCGAAATATGGTTATTCACTTTATTCTGAATTATATAGATGGCTTTAAAGTTATTTCGGAAGCTTAATCTTAAAGGTGCAAACCCCGCTTCGTGAAATAATGTCAATAACCCCGTAATTTTCTTTCAATATTGATTCGGCTGTGCTGACCCCGAAGCAATCTTCCTTAATAACGCTCGCTGGCGGAGCAATACTTTTGCGGCAGGCATTGTGCTGCACTTCGATAACTACAGTGCCTAAATCCTGATATGCTTTTAATTTAATATATCCATCGTTGTCTACTTTGGAAAGTGCATTCAACGAATTGAGTATCATAATATCAATGCAAGCTTTAACTCCTTTCGGATTGCATTCAACGAACAAATTATCTTTTGACTTTTCAACAAAGAAATCAAGGTGGTGAAGCACAGCAGCTTCGTTGAAATCATTGTATATTTCATCTAAAAGATTATTTACGTTTATTTTCTCTTTTTGAACTTTATGGCGTTTAGAAAATTCGACAAAGGCATCTTTCACTCTACGAGTATGTTCGAACTTAAATTTAAGTAGCGCAAGGCATTCATTAATTCCATTTTCGTCCTTGTTTGCAATTTTATCCTCAAGCCTTTTGAATTCCGATTCAATAACATCCTGCAAAATATCCAGAGCTTTGCCAAGCGAACTGAAAATATCATCTCGAACATCTTGCTGGACAAGATCTTTTTCGTAAGCAGCTTCTTTAAGAGGGCGCAAATCTTGCATAAAAGCAACTCTTCCGAGTGGATTTTTCTTGTCGTGCAGTTCAATTGCCCAAAATCGCACGGGCACTTTTGCGCCATCAATATTCAAAATTTCAATTTCGCGAGGTTTCATTAGCATTTCTTCTCCCTCGGTATAGCGGAAAAATTCTTCGGGAAGAATTCTGTTAATTAAGTTAACGCTTGGTTTCTTTGTTTCCCGCCAGTTCAGAATTCTACGAAAAGCATTGTTAATAATCTGAATTTTTCCTTTGGCATCGAAAGCAATTATTCCTTCCGAGGAATGCTGAATAACAGAATTATAGAAATCGTGAGCAGTTTTAAGTTGCTCTTGCAAATTATTAATTTCAGTAATATCCAAAGCAATTTCCATCACAAGCGAAATGCCTTTTTCGTCGGAAGTAATTGGAGCAGTAGTAACAAGGTAATATGTTTTATCGCCACTAGAGCTGAAACCAATTTGAGTAGAAGTGTGTGACTGAGCATCTTCGAAAGTCATAACAGCGGGACAGCTCGGACATTCGGTACGGCGTTTTTTGTATGCTTCGAAACAAGTTTTGTTTCGGCTATCGCCAAAAGTTTCGCGAAACTTATCATTTGCTCGAATAATATTGAAATTTCTGTCAATTATTGTTATATAGCAAGGGACTAAATCGAACAATAAATTATATTCCTTTTGCCAACCTAAATCCTTTTGCTCAGTTGATATTTCGAGAATATATGATATTTCACCGCTTTCGTCTTTGACGGGAACAAAGAAGACGGAATAGTTAAATTTTCTTCCGAGCGCATCAGTCAAAACTTCGTATGCAACCATTGGTTCGCCACCGCGCACTACTTCCGGCACCTTGCAATATGGGCATGGGAACTGATTTTTCTTGCAAATAGAGTAGCAAGTTTTGTTTATGTTGTCGTCCCCGTAAAATTTTTTGAAATGAGAATTCGCCCAGACAACCTTATAATTTTTATCCATTAACGCAATTTGAAAAGGAAGGATATCTAAAAAATCCTCTTTAATGATTTTTTCAATAATATTTTCCATCTTCTTCGCCACAAATATAAGTTTATCAAAATTAATAAATTATGCAAAAAATATCAATAAGATATACACTAAAATAAGTTATTTATGTCAAAAAATCTGAAAATTAATTAATTATAATTTTATTTTAATTTTTTAATTTTTATTAAATAATTATATTTCAGTAATCTAATATTAATTAGTATTTTTCGTTTTAATTAATTATTTTATAAAATTTGAGGATAATAGAAAAATGACGGCATATATTCTTTCAGCCAAAAGAACTCCAATAGGCGCATTTATGGGTGCATTATCAAACTCGACAGCTCCTCAGCTGGGTGCTGAAGCAATCAAAGTAGCAATAGAGCAATCGGCTGTACGGAAAGAAGATATCAACGAAGTGATAATGGGGAATGTGCTTATTGGTGGAGTTGGTCAGGCACCAGCCCGGCAAGCAGCAATTTTTGCAAATTTGCCTTATTCGGTCGAGTGTATGACAATCAATAAGGTCTGTGGTAGCGGGCTAAAATCTGTAATGCTTGCCGAACAGGCAATCCGTTGCGGTGATGCCGATGTAATTGTGGCTGGTGGGCAAGAATCTATGTCCAATGCACCATACTTTTTGCAAAAGGCTCGTTCGGGCTATAAAATGGGAAACTCTGAACTCATTGATATGATGATTTATGACGGACTTTGGGATATTTATAGCCAATCGCATATGGGATTACTGGCTGAAAAGTGTGCCGAAGAATACAATATCTCACGTCAGGAACAAGATGAATACGCAATATTAAGCTACAAGCGAGCACTTGAAGCCCAAGCAAATGACTATTTTGCAGACGAAATTATACCAATCAAAGCAAGTATTGGAAAAGAATTGGTTACAATAAACAAAGATGAAGAGCCAGAAAAAGTAAAATTCGATAAAATACCTCAATTAAAACCTGTATTCAAAAAAGATGGCACAATAACAGCTGCAAATGCTTCCTCAATTGACGACGGAGCTGCAGCATTGGTAGTCGCATCAGAAACATATGTCCGTAGTAATAATTTGAAGCCTCTGGCAAAAATCATTGCTCACGTTTCTTTTTCTGATGCACCCGAGTGGTTTACCACTGCCCCAGCCTCTGCAATTAAAAAAGCGATAAAAAAGGCAAATCTTGATATAAACGACATTGACTTGTTCGAAATAAACGAAGCTTTTGCTGTTGTTCCGCTATATGCAATAAAATCTTTGAATATCCCGATAGAAAAAATAAACATTAGCGGTGGAGCTGTATCTCTTGGTCATCCAATAGGGGCATCGGGTGCGAGAATTCTTACAACACTTATTTATGCACTTCGGAGAAACAATAAAAAGCTTGGTATTGCCTCGCTTTGCATTGGTGGAGGAGAGGCAAACGCTATGATTATTGAAATAGTGTAATTTTGCTTTTATATATTTTGTTTTATTCATATTTTAATATATGTATTATTTTGCTCAGCAATAATATGCCTTTAATTGAAGAATTTAATCGTCACGGGAATTTTCTTTTCCGATATAGGAGTATGCTTCCGTTAGTAGCTTTTTTAACAGCTTTGGGTATTTTCATCTTCAACAAAATATATTCAAGGCCGAACCTTACAGGATTAAGCGATTTGTATATACTATCTTGCTTTGCAGTAAGTATGGTAGGCTTTGCAATTCGTGTATATACTGTTGGACATACACCCGACCGGACATCTGGAAGAAACACAAAAGAGCAGGTTGCCGACCGGCTGAACACCACAGGTTCTTATTCACTTGTTCGTCATCCACTATATCTTGGAAATTTCTTTATGTGGCTCGGACTGGCAATGCTCAGTAACAGTGTTTGGTTCGTGGTTGTTTTTATTTTAGGTTTCTGGTTGTATTATGAAAGAATAATGTTTGCAGAAGAGATGTTTTTGCGCACAAAATTTGGTGATGATTACATTAATTGGGCATCGAAGGTACCAGCTTTTGTTCCAAATTTACGGAATTGGATGCCTCCCGACACTAAATTTAGAATTAAAAAAGTATTACGAAAAGAAAAAGATGGATTTGTTGCTGTTGTTTTGATTGTGTTTATTTTTAATTTTATTCAGGAATACGGAAGAGTTAAGGCGTTCGATCATTTTGATATATGGTTCTTTTTGACAATTTCGGCAATTATTGTTTACGCAGTATTGCAATTTTTGAAGAAGAAAACTCAAATTTTGAAAGATTAATCATTATTGAACCTTAAAGTAAACATTTTTGCACGTTTTCCTTCGAGCAAGGACATATCGGGCGGCAGAAAAGTGCTACGTATAACGCAGACACCACTCGTTTGGTCTAAACGTTTTGCCCAGAGATAGAGGAATTTGGCTTTATCCTCGAACTTGCAAATTTTACCGTTCTCTGTTACTTCTACGTTAAGATTATCGACTTCATAAAAATACATATGCCGCCACATTGGAAGTTTTTCGTCAATGAATCGCTTCATAAAAAAAGTAATGTAGCGTGCTTCGAATTTAAAAAGATGGGTTACTTCGTCAGTAACAAAAGCTAAAATTACCCGTCCGGCAAATTGCATTTTGAATTCGCTACAAGTCATTGCCTTGCTGCTTAATTGATTGATTCCTATCAGTTTGCAGGTCTTTGAGAATGGACAAATCGTGCGACAAATCAATTAAATTTGCCACTGCCCCATTGGTATCTACGAAATAAGTTTCGTCGAAACGCTTTTTGATTTGTTCGTCGGCATCATCTACGGCAGTACGCAGAAGATGCCGCAATTCTTCGATTGAAGAAATAAACTGAGTTTTTATAGAATCGGCACTATTGCCTATAGATTTTTTGGAAGTCTTGTATAATTGGAAAACGCTTTTTCCTGTGAAAATAAGCTTATTAGCAAAAGCAAAGTCGCCACGGCTTGCAGAAATTTCCAGAAGCACTTCTAAATCATTCTTTTTTCGAAGCCCCGATTCAGAATAAGCTTCGAGAAAATCAATCACACGCCGAGTATCTTCTGAAATATTCATTGCTACACCATATTATGAATGCAATGGCGTACTATACCAAGAATCTCGAACTGCCAATCTGGAAATATCTCTATAGGGAAGAATCTTTTGTTAGCCGAAAACAAATACACTTTCCCATTAATCAAGCGAAAAATTTTCACAAGCATTTCGCCGTTTAGCGAAGCTATAACAATATCACCATCTTTTGGGTAGTTGTTTTTTTCAACAATCAGAATATCGCCATCGAAAATGTTCTCCTCTATCATACTTTCGCCAGAAACTTGCACCATATAATAATTTCCTTTACTTGGAAGAAGCAAGCGAACTAAATCAAGTGAATTAATTTTTTCTGCAACAACTGGTTTGCCACCGGCTTTAAACTGCGCCGGCAGAACAGGAGCTTCGTAATAGAATTTTTCTTTTATTTCCGGTAATTTTTTTGCTCGCATAATAATTCATTTATCCAAATAATAACAAAACAATATCTCCGAATAATCAATTACTATGCCGAATTATAGAGAATGAATAATTTTTGTAACAACTCCGAGCAATATAAATTCGACGTAACCATCTATTTTTAGAGGAAGAAATTGATTATCAGCTGATTGCAAATATGGAACATCGCCAAATTTACGAAAAACTTTAATTGTTAGTTCGCCGCTGATAGAGGATAGAACAAGTTTTCCGTCGGTTGGCTCGATAACGGTATCTACAATTAAAATATCGCCATCACAAATACCGAAATGGCGAAGCGACTCACCATTAACGCGAGCGAAAAATGTTGCAGCAGGATGCTGAACAAGAAATTCATTAAGATCAATTTCGCTTTCGATTGTCTGGTCGACTGGTGTCGGAGTTCCTGCCGAAACACTCATCAAATATAAAGGAAGCTTTTTATATTCACCTGAACTTGTCTGATACCCAATAAGTTGAATTGTTTCCATCTTTATGCTCGAAAAATACTAATAATATTCGATAAATTAAGTAAATCTTAAGAAATAATCAAATTATTATTTATGTCAGATTTAGACGTTTAAAAAGATGAGTTTTTGATATTCTTCGAGAATAATTTTAACGTTTGTTTTCCAACTATAATTTGCACGTATATAATCAGCGGCAGACTTGCCAAGAATAGAGAGCATTTGCTTATTTCGGAGCAAAGCCAAAATGCTATTGGTTGTATCTTCGGCAGAATTTGCACGCACAAGTCCTTGTGCCTTCCCGGCAGAAATGCCTTGTGCAGCAATATCTGTTGCAACAACAGGCAAACCTGTTGCCATCGCTTCCAGAATTTTGACACGAACACCTGCCCCAACAAACAACGGTGCAATATATAGAGTTGCTTTTTGCAAACAAGGGACAATATCCTCGACATAGCCTATTGGACAAACACCCAGGCGAGCATAGTTTCGAAGTTTTTCGGGTAAACCTTTTCCGTAGAGATTTAGTTTAACACCAGATAATTCATTTTTGAGCTTTGGCATAACATTTTCGATGAACCAGACCAAACCATCTACATTAGGCTGCCACTTATAAGTGGTTGCGATAGCAAGCGTTTTGCTTTCGCGATTGCTCATATCAGCGTATTTAAATTTTTCGCAATCGACACCAACGGGAACACACAAAATATTTGCATTGGGCGAAAGCTGGCGAGCTAATTCTGCTTCGTTTTCAGTAATGGCAAAGCAAGCATCTACCGCAGACATAATTTCGATTTCTGCTTTTTTGAGTGCTTCTGCTTGTTGTCTAATGAACAATTTTTTGGGATTTGTATCGTTAAGATTTTCAGCATAGCGCTGCCATATCATAAATTCAATGTTATGAAGACGGAGCCCAACGGGTATTCCAAATTTGCGACCAAGGACAATCCCAAGTCTTGCCATTGCTGTGTGGTCGCAATGGATAACGTCGTAGCGCTCTTGTTCGCAAAGAGCAGATAAATATTCCAGTACTTTTGCCGAATAATGCTTGTTTAAATACAGTGAAGAGTTAGTTATAAATGCAAGAAATGCTCCAAACAATGAATTTTTAGGAATATGCGGATAAATAGTAACTTTCCCGTATTGTTTTGCTTCGTCTAAGGCATTATCGCTAATTTTGACATCTTCGAAAGCGAACAAATGCACCTCGCATCCCAAACGGCTCAAATTGATAAATATATTAGCTATGCCTATTTTCCCACCGTCATCCAAAGGAAACGGAAAACGAGGTGCAAGTTGCAAAATTTTCAAAAATGCCTCAATTTAAATCAAACTTATAATACTTTATATTTTGCATAAAATTCTGCAATGCGATCAAATGCTTTGTTCAGAATTTCTTCGGGTGGCAGAATAACAATTCGGAAGTGATGCGAACCAGGTTTCTGGCCAAACCCACTTCCCGGAACAACTACAACACCTGTTTCTTTGAGCAATTCTTTACAGAAATCGTTATCATCTTCAACTTCAATTGACGGGAAAGCATAGAAGGCACCATCAGGACGAACAAGCGAAATACCTGGAATAGTAGCAAGTTTGTTCATTGTGATTTCGAGCCTATTTTTCAGTCGGTTATTTACATCGGTAAGATGGGACTGGTCGCCGTCCAAAGCCGCAATGATTGAGTGTTGCTCGGGGTGGTTAGCCGAAACACGTGCACGAAGTAGCTTATTGATAGCATCAATATAATCGCTCAGAACTGAACGGTTGCCACTGACAACGCCCCAACCTAAACGAAAACCAGGAGCAATATAATTTTTGGATAATCCCGAGAATGTAATGCAAGAAACCTCTTGATTAAGAGATGCTATCGAAATAAATTCTTTTTCCCCAAATATTAATTTATCATAGATTTCATCAGCTATGATAACCAAATTGTGTTCCAAAGCTAAATCAATAATTTTTAGTAATGTTTCTTTCTTGCAAACCGAACCTGTTGGATTGTTCGGATTAATAAGAACGATAGCACGAGTTTTATCATTAATCTTTGATTTAATATCTTCAATATCGGGTTGCCAGCCGTTTTCTTCGTCAAGATAGTAGGGATTGGAAACAAGTTCAAGCTTACTTTGGACTGCTGTGTATAGCGGATAGCCGGGAGTCGGCATAAGGAAATTTTCGCCGGGGTTGAGCAATGCAGTCAAACAAATTTCAATTGCTTCGCTTGCACCTGTTGTAATGAAAACATCTAAAATGTTTTTAATTCCTTTGCGTTCAGCATCGCGAACAATAGCGTCAATAGCAGGTTTGATACCGCTCGATGGAGCATAGCCGTTTTTGTTTTCGAGCATTGCTTTGTAAGTAGCTTCGATAACGTGCTTTGGCGTAACAAAATCATAAACGTTTGGGTCGCCAATATTCAGATAAAGCAATTCCTTGCCACTTTTCTTTACTTCTTCTGCCAGAACGATAATATCACGAATTGCGTAAGTTACATTATGTGTTTTACTCGCGGGTTTGATTTTAATATCTTTCATAAATCACCAAGTCAATAAAAATTCACAAAAAATATTTACAAAGTTACCGAAAATTAATAGATTAAAAAATTGAAATAAAAAAGAATAATTGATAATAGATTACTAAAAAAATAAAAAAGAAAAGATTTACCACTTTCAAAAAAAAAAGCTACACGCAAAAAGTGCAGCCTGCCGAATTACTTAAATTATAAATCACCTGACGACAACAACCCTTTTGTTCGCAAGGAAAGAACCATTGCGAAGAACAACAAAATACACACCGCTCGGAATGCTACTTATATCAAGTTTAATTACGCTGTCTGGTGAATTGTGAACCTGGCGAACAAGCAAACCTCCGTTTTGGTTGTAGAGTTCAATTTCTACGGTCCCGCCTGAAAGTTCACCGTATGAAATAAACAGTTCTTCCGTTGCTGGTTGTGGAGTGATTGTCAGAGAAGTAGTTTCATATTCCACAACACCTTTGAGCATAAGAATTGCATCTGTTTCGTATCTAAGAGTTTGTTGTAGTTCTCCAACTGATAAATTACGTGTTTCTGCAATTTGAAGACTGCCTATTGCCTGATCTTTACGGCTCCATACCTTTACAATAAGTTCCTCGCCTTCGTAAGCACCATCTTTTTCTGGTGTAAAATCATCGTTGCCCCAAACGACCACACCACGCGATCCTTCCTGCCATACACTTGAACCTACAAGCAAGCCATCGCGAGTGAAAATGCCTACTTCGTCGCCATCTTGAATATTTGAAATTTCCATCGGAATTACTGCGGTTTTACCTGTGATATGATTTTTTCGGATAAATACGGATGGCTCAATAAAACTGTTCTTTGATGTAACTGTTTTAGTTGCTGAATTAGCTGGATATACTAATCTTGCACCTTGTATCATTTTTATCATATATCCTTTTCCTGGCTCTAATGTTTGCAAAGTATTGAAAAATGGCGGATGATATACTTGCCCATAGATGGACTTCACCTGCAATATTTTATTTAATATGCTTGATAATGCAGATGTCAATGACATCGAAGAAGTCCTTGGGTAAGGCAACCAATACCAATTCGTAGATAAAAATATTGGCAAAGCCTGGGGGGTAATCTTAATTCCATATATTGGCAATGTTGCCTGGCTGGACAGACGAAGCTGATAAGCGTGAAATCTATTCCACTGGCTAAGTGATGATGAAAATGGCGGAGAATAAACAAGTCCATAGTTATTTCTCATTATCTGCAATTTTTGAGATATAGGGGACATTAAGTATGAAATGTTTAATAAATCAGGTAAAACATAACTAGAAATCATATTCCATCCAGTATTTAAGGAAATATTGTGCGTTATTTTTACTATTGCACGAATGGTATCAATCAAAGTGATACCGTTCGGTTGGTAAGTGCTCAAACCTGATGTAATATTGAAATCGGCGTAGTGTTCGGATAATGTTTGAGCGTCCCAGACTTTAATAATATATGTTTCGCCCGAAGAAAAACCCTCTTTTGTATTTTGCGTATAATCATCATCTCCCCAAACAACTATACCAAAGTTTTGTCCATTCCATATCATATATCCGGCACATTTCTCAACGCTTTCATCAAGACAAAACACACCAATAGCATCTCCATTTGAAATGTTCCTATCGTCAATTTTATATACTCCGTTTGGGTTTAATCCAATAACTGCATAATTGCCCGTATTATTAGTATAATTCCAATTATCCGGAAGCGGAATTGAAAGGGTTGTAAAACTCCACACCGAAGACCAAGCTGATGTGCCATTCGAATTTGATGCTCTCACTCGCCAATAATACGTCGTGCTATACGATAAATTGCTCAACTGCCGGCTTGTCCCTGTTGTTTGTTCATCTATCAATGTTGTGCTAAACGTATTGCTTGCTGACACCTGCACCTGATAACTTGTCGCATTCGATGAAGCCTGCCATTCTAATGTCGGTGATATCGATACACCGCTTGCATTGTTCGCTGGAGACAATAACACCGGCACCGATAGCGGTGCTTGCTGCGTTGTAAAACTCCACACCGAAGACCAAGCTGATGTGCCACTCGAATTTGATGCTCTCACTCGCCAATAATACGTCGTGCTATACGATAAATTGCTCAACTGCCGGCTTGTCCCTGTTGTTTGTTCATCTATCAATGTTGTGCTAAACGTATTGCTTGCTGACACCTGCACCTGATAACTTGTCGCATTCGATGAAGCCTGCCATTCTAATGTCGGTGATATCGATACACCGCTTGCATTGTTTGCTGGAGACAGCAAATTTGGAACACCTGGTTGTGGAGGAGCTGGAATAATTGCACCATTGATAAAATTTAAATTAACAGAACCATACAATGTGCCAAAATTATTATCAACTAGGGTCTCCGTTAGCCCAGATGTTCCCCAGGTTAGAGGGACTGTACCTGTGCTATTGTAATAAACATTGATGTAGAACAAAACATAACCGTTTGGAAAACTAACATCGTTGAAATTTGAAACCATCCAGGTGTTGCTAATGATAGTTGGATCGTACTCCAAATTACCCTGCCACTCGTTAGGATTTGTTAATGAACCATACGAAAAACCGACATTTGCGCCTGTTTTAGTAATACCGCTGGTATGAAAAATATAAAATTGTCCCACACCAATGGCATTTGTACCATTAGCACCACTAATACTTATTGGAATTGAAATTAATTGCCCCGGCGCCGCTTGAATTGTTCCAATTGTAAGAGTAATTGTATTCTGCGAGAACAGATTTGCCGGCATCAAGTAAAATAATATCAGCAGAGGTATTACAATTTTTTTCATAGTTGAAATTTATTATTAGTTGAACATATCTCAATTATTTATGGAGTGTAGCTCCCATTAATATCACCAGAGCAAAGCGACTGAATACTGAGAGTAACATTTGCACCATTTATTTCAACACTAGTAGGATAGAAAACATAATTAGGAGCGGTCCAAGTATATGGCTGCAAATTATTCAATCGCCTTCTTATTTGATTTGCATCGACTATATTAACTTGATTGTTTACGTTTATATCAGCAGCAATTAATCTGACACCAGTCAGTGGTGTAAACGACGATTGCACATTATTAAGATGTAACCGGATTAAGTTAACATCGACTATACTAACACCTCCCCAATTTTTTGTTGTTGTAATATCTAATGAATAGTTCCCATTTGACAAACCTGTAAATATAAAGTAGCCAAGAGAATTTGTGGTGGTTTGTGTAATTTGCTGCCCTGATGAATTTAACAAGCGAACCACGCAGTTGTCCATAGGAGTTTGAGCAGTATTTGCATATTTTATTGTACCTTCGATTTGATAAAGTTGCTGCACAGGCGTTGAAAACTTTCTCTTAGCAGACCAGGCACTTATCTGAGACAGATTGGCACTTCGCACTCGCCAATAATATGTTGTTGCAAATGAAAGAGTATTTATCGAATAGTTTGTTGAATTAGTGGTATAATTTATTAAAACAGTTGAGAATAAACTATCAGTGGAAATCTCAATAATATAATTTTCAGCATTAGTTGAAGTATTCCAAACGAAATTGACAGTATTCGAAAGCAAAGTAGAATTATTTGCAGGCGAGACTAAATCAGGCGGGAGCAAAATGGGTTCGGTAGTAAATGTTCTAACACCAGCCCACAAAGAGGAATCACCACTCAAATCGTAAGATTTCACACGCCAATAATACAATGTATTAGTATCCAGTTTTGATTGTAGGAGAATAGTTTTCGATGAGTTATTAGCAGTGTCGTTAAACGCCAGAATAGAAAAGTTACTAAATTTAGAGACTTGAATCCTATAATAAGCTGCATAAGGATCATTTGACCAGATAAATTGAGGTAAAAGAGAAACATTTGTTGCTCCATCAATGGGTGAAATTAAAGTAGGTGGCGATAAAGTATATTGTGCAAGAATTCTGCCACTGGCTCCAACTACCCAACCTTTTTGCGGGGAAACAAATTTAACACTATTAAAATTTATCGCTTGCTGCAAGTTCACATTTTGGGCAAACCATTGCGAACCTCCATTTGTTGTTGCAAGAATTATTCCTCCATCACCAACTGCCCAACCTCTGTTTATATCAAGAAAATGAACTCCATAAAGCCAATTGCTTGTATTCGAAGTTTGTTGGAACCAATAAGTGCCCCCAGTAGTAGTTTTATATATTACACCACCACCACCGACTGCCCATCCATAGTTGTAGTTTACAAAATGAACGCTATAAAGTGGCAAGGTCCCACCTATTGATTGGCTGAACCAGTTTGTTCCACCATCATAAGTCAATAATATTGTTCCATTTTGCCCGACGACACAACCGAAATTAGCATCAACGAAATGAACACTTAGAAGGATTAGATTAACATAGCTTGTCTGCGAAACCCAACTGCTTCCACCATTAGTTGTTTTACGAATTGTGCCACCTTGACCCACAACCCAACCTACTTGATCATTTACGAAACAAACACTGAAAAGTGTGTTGCTTGTCCCACTTGCCTGCGAAATCCAACTTGCTCCTCCGTCCGTTGTTTTGCGGATTGTGCCATTCTGACCCACAACCCAACCTACTTGATCATTTGCGAAACAAACACTGAAAAGTGTGTTGCTTGTCCCACTTGCCTGCGAAATCCAACTTGCTCCTCCGTCCGTTGTTTTACGGATTACACCAGCATTTCCGACAGCCCAACCCATAGTTGAATCTAAAAAGAACACATCTCTCAGCTCTTCTGTTGTGTTGCTTTGTTGGACTATCCAACCTGAATGCAATTGATTATAAGCCAAAATTGCTACAAGCAAGACTATTATTGTTCTCATAAAGAAGCCTTTTGTAGAAATATAAATCAATAACCCTTACGATAAATTTTCTTAATATCGTATAATTCTTAGACTGATTATCGTAAAATTTATTCTATTCTTTAATATGAATGACCGTATGATTTTTCAATAATTTAATATGCATTAAAACTAACTGATTTGAGAAAAAGGAAGAGATGTTATCATTTTATAAAAAATGGGCTGTAGATACAGCCCCAAATATTTATAAAGCTCACTCCCCTATGTTCGCTTAACCATTGGAAGAGTGAGCATTACTAAGTTGCCCTCTTCGCCGCCAAAAGTTTCGACACTCATTGCACCATTCATCCGACGAATTATAGATGATGCTTTAGCAAAGTTCAGAATTACATCTTGCTTGTCCAAGCCTATCACATTTATAATATTATTCTGATTGTCTCTGTAAATTTTGATTAATTCAGCAATATCTCTATTGCCGGGTCCAAGGATTTGAAGTTCGACGGCACCGTCGTAAGTATTTTCCTGCACAACTACATCAAACGAAACATTATCCATATCAGTAGTTAAAGCATCATATATTAATACCAGCGATTTTTCAAGAAGAGACGGGCTAACCACAGCAGTTGAAGTTGTTTCCGATGTATCAATATTAAGGAATATTTTTTCTTTTCTATCTTGCTTTTTATAGACTTCCAGAGCATTGTATAGAGCTGGCTCTATTTTGGTTGTAACGAATCTATCGAGCGAGGATTCGCCCTGGTCCAGAGCAGCATCGACAATATCAGAAACAAACGTGAATATTTCCTCCGAGCTTTGCTCTGCATATTGCAGGTAAGACATCATTTCATCTTCTGTTTCATAGAATTTGTTCGAGAGAAGTTGCAGGTAACCGATAATACCGGTAAGTGAGTTACGAAGCTGGTGGCTGAGCTTAATCATAAAGAACGATTTAGCGTGGCTTGCTTCGAGAGCGTATTGCTCAGCAATTTCGATTTGCTTGCGTTTGATTTCTGCTTCTTGTTCGGCAAGTTTTTCGAGCGTTACATCACGGCCAATTGCATAGACAAAGCCATCAGATTTAGATGTTGTCAGGTTCCAGCTTACCCAAACAAGTTCGCCAGAACGGTTTTTCATCTGGAAGTCTGCTTTTTCGGTGTGTTCATCTTGGGAATTATTAATAATGTTTATTAGTTGATTAAAATCTTTTTCTTGCATAAACAAGTCGGCGAAATTCAAAGCTAGAAATTCTGTAATCGAGTAGCCGAACATACCTTGCACAGCGGGGTTGATAGTTTTCCATTTCCCCTGAAAATCAATAACGCCGATAACGTCTTTCGTTGCTTCCAGAATTCTGCGTTGCGAACGCGTAATTCGTTCTGCAATATCTTCGGCTCGGGCACGGCTTGTAAGAACCGAGATAATGAAACCAAACAGGAAGAAGCTAAGCAAAAATGACGCTGCAAATGATAGTTCAGGCAAATATTCTTGTAACTTCCCGCCATAATTCGGAATAGTATAGAAATGACCAACGAACTGCTTATTCCCTACGTTGAGTTTCACTTCGTCGGTTAATATTGGCTTGAAGCCAGTTTTAAGCAATTTAGCATTGTCGGAAGCAAAAATTTCTTCCTGCTTATTATCATCAATTTGATAATACTTGAAAATAACTGATGTATCCGTTGGGAAAAAATCGTCTTTTTCACCTTTGAGAGCTGTTTTGAAAAAGTTTTTAACGTCTATTTCCATTACAAGCGAAGCATAATATTTCGAACGTCGGCTATCTAGGGTTGAGACGTCTGCATCTTGCTGATAAATAGGTAGAATAAGGCAGAACCCCATCGTATCCTGCCTGATGGGGAACACTTTTGTAGCTATCAATTGGTTGTCGTCGCGGGCAAGTTCTATACTCGAAGAAATTTCTGGAATAGTTGAGTAGTCGAACCCAATTCGATGAATGTTTTTATTGTAATCTACACAATGTAGAACTGGATAGTAGAATTTTCTGTTGCCGGGTGGATTCAACTCATAATCATAATACCCCTGAGAGCGAGCAGAAAAAACAAAATTCGCAATATTATTACCATCAACATAAGGAACGTAGGATAAGCTCAAAATAGATGAGTAGGTCTTCGCGGGAACTGTTCCATATAGTTCGAAATAGTCGCGAACAACTTCAACATTTTGATAATAAAGACCGTGAATAGATTGCAACACTTGCTTTTGACGGTCGAGGTAGTTTTCAATACGAGTAGCGATAGAGCTTACAGCTTTGTCGAATTCCTGACGGCGAGTGCTCTCAACATTTTGCTTAACAAAATCCCTTATGGCAAAGCTTGCAGCCACAAGAATTATCAAAATTATATAAGCAACATAAGTTCGCCGAAAATCGAACAGGATAGATTTCCTTTTCTGCCCCGCCTGCTTGACGACTATATCAAAAGATGTATCATTTGCCATATTGCAAAACTTTTATTTTTGTTTAATAATATTTTCAACATCAGAAACAAAGGTAGTTGTGTTTATCGGTTTAGGAATATAACCCGTAAAGCCAATATTAACGAATTTCTGTCTATCCTGAGTAGTTGCAAATCCAGTAATAGCAATAATAGGAGTTGCTGAATGAATATCAATTTGCCGCACTTGATAATAAAGGTCAGTGCCATTCATATCTGGCAAAAGTATATCCATAATAATCGCTTTCACAAGATTAGCCGATAACCACTCAACTGCGGGCTTGCCTTCTTCAAAATCTACTGTTTCATAACCAGCACGTTTCAATAAAGTACAATAAAGCTTCCGGATTGGAGTATTGTCTTCGATTACACAAATCAATTTTTCTACATTCATAAAAATTATCTCCAATTAATTTATCTTGGAACAACAATTATTTCGACACGCCTATTCTTACGTTGATTAGCAGGAGTATCGTTCGGAGCAACAGGGATGAGAGCGCCTCGGCTTGTTGCAAGAACACGATTTGCCGGTATTCCTTTTTGATTAACCAAATAATTTCGCACATTAGTTGCGCGGGTAGCAGCACGCTGAGTGTTCTGTGGCAATGTTCCTTGGTTGTCGGAGTGTCCAGTAATACGAATTTCAAAGTTTGGATTGGCTCGCAAATAATCGGCGAGCAGGTCCAGATATTCTATAATCTGTGGGCTTAGATTTGTTGTTTCTGGCTTATCAAAACTAAATGCAACCATCTGATTCGGGATAATCCTGCGACGAACCTGCCCAGTGATTTCACGTTGGCGAAGTTCTTCCTGAAAAATTGGAGTAGTAACTTCTGCAACTTCTTCAATTATTTCAGGCAATTCAACCATTGCCAACCACGCTGCTACAAGCGGCTCGGGCGAACGAAAACCAGTAAATTCCACACCACTCACAGAAACCTGAGCTAAGAACTGCGGAGGCTCGACGTAAGTTTCATCAAATCGCAGTGTATCAAATTCTCGGTGGTCTTTACCAAATTTTATTGCAAAACCAACTTTAAAGCCAAGAGTTTTCCATGAAGAATTAAGTTGCGATAGTGCTTTTGTTCCGCCATTGATAGCAACGTATGGATTGCCTATAAAACGTGCTTTGCCTGCATAATCAGCAAGCAGAAACTCATAACCCGCACCTAAATTAAATTCCAGACGCACATTAGGTTTTATGCCCGGAACGCGGACAAATTCATCAATTATTCCAGAATTAATATAACGCTTTGCTTGCTTTGCTGTTGCACTGAGGTTAAATCCGATATCAAGTCCACCGTAGTAATACAAACCGCCAATATCTGAAAAATACTTTACTTGCGGCGATAGGATTATATAATCAAGAACTGATCTATATTCATACCTGGTCCTCAAACTATCGTCCATTTGATTTGTTCGAGTGGAAAAGGCTTTGCGGTCGAGCAACGAAATGCCAAGCGAATAGGCTAATCTTTCATTTCTGGGCTTATATTCGGCCATTACACCAAAATAAAAGCCCCCGCCGAAAGTTGAATTGAAACTAATTTGTGGATTATATAAAGTGTCTTTGATAAGTGGATTTATCTTGCTGTATAAATCGCCGAAAAACAAATTAATGTTCGGTCCGCCGAACACTCCAAACCACCAATCACCGTAGTAGCGTTCTACCTTCAAGGTGTCCAGCGAAGGCAAAGTATAAAATTCTCGCAGGTAACCATCAGGAATTTGTGCATTTGAGAATGAAATCGAAAATAGAGTAATTAGCAAATATTGTATTTTTTTTCTTATCATTAATTATTTGTAATAAATCTTGTGTTTAAAATAAATCCACTATCAGAAATTAAATTAACAAAATATATGCCATCGGACAAATTCATTTTTCGTAAAATTTGTGTAGTCCCGCTGTGTAAATATATATCTTCCTGCTCGCTAATTTGCCTTCCAGTTATGTCGAAAATTTGCAATTTATACATTGCTTCTTCTACTAAAAACAAATTAAGAGTAAGAATATTGTTTGAATATTTTGCATTAATCTTAGGTTTATCGAAAACCAGAATTTCTTTGTCGCTATCCCAGAAACAATTAGAGATGACCTTAACAATCGATGATTCACCGAAGAAATAGTAAAAATCGGGATTAGTTGGAATTATCGTATCAATTGTAATGATAGACTTACCAATTTGCGAACCTAAGGCAAGAAAATTTAATTTTTCAGAAACTCCATTAGACACCTCGCCACTCATATTATACTGTATTTTGCCGGGTATTAGTTCATTATCCCAGTAGAGCAAATTGTGAGGGTAATTGGCGTGAAGTTCGAAGAAATATCTATTGCGAGGCATTTTACTCGGTTGATAATTGTGACTTACTTTAAGTTCAACAATTTTCTTTTCACCGAATTTGGCTTGAATATCTTGCAGATGGACAGCAAACTTATACCCACAATTCAGTGAAATAGTGTCCTGCTGCGAAGTTATTTCAGGTAATTGCAATAAAATGAACGAGCCATCACGAGCCGAAGCAGCAAGATATTTTCCATTACTTGAAATTGTAGAATAAATGAACTGCGAATTGTATCTATGTTGGTAGAAAAGCGAACCTGTGAGCAAATCCACGAAATTCAAATTACTATCCAAAGAACCAGAAGCAAAATACTTCCCGTTTTTCGGTACAACAACCGAACGAACGTGCCCACTATGCAGTTCTATTTCGCGGGACAATGACAAATCTGGGATCAGCCACGAACGCACTTTTCCGTCTGCTGCTGCCGATAAAACCAACGGAGCGCCACCAGCAAAATCAACATCAAATACAACAGTATTTTGATTGCCCAGACCGTGCGAGCCGAACTTACGTATATCGTCTGTAACCGTATTTATTAGATGGAGCGAACCGTTGTATGCACCGCAGAGTAGGCTATCGCCCGTTTGAGAGAATGCGATGCTATAAATCTCATTTCCCTCAGCTGACGAATCAACCCGATAAGTCTTTACAAAATCAAACTTCTGATAATCGAAAACACCGACAAATCCACTATCTGCACCGAAAGCAATGATTTTTTTTGTTGGATGGTGGGCAATTCTTCGCACATTACCGGAAAAAAGACCTATCCCAATATCTTTTTTTTCTATGCGAGCAGCATCGAACATATAAATCCCGTTTACTGTACCAACAAAAAGTGTGTCCGCTGATGGTGTCGGCAGAACGAAACGAATTTGCCCAAATTGTTGCAGATTTATTGTTTTAATAAGTCGGCGATTTGCAATATCCCAGAAATTCACCTCATTTGCGTTGGCGGTAACAAGTGCAAAATCTTGTACTGCAAAAAAAACTGAACGTATTTCCGAAGTATGTGCATTTTCTCTGTGCCAGAGCACAACCGGTTTGGAATAATTTTCAAAATTTGCAACAATTTGTAAATTTTTAGATTTCACATAGGGAACTCGAAACAAAAAATAACCATCTTTCGATGGAATTCTTCCAAAAAAGTAACTTACGGAATCATCGAAACCGGTAATATCAACAAAATTGAAACTATTAGGCTGCAAATTTAAATAAACTGTATCATCAACGAAGTAGATAGGACGAGGATTGGTTACAATAATACTTTGAGAATGCAGGATACTTAAATGTATCAGCAAAAGACAATATATTATAAGAAATGATTTCATTAAGTTTATTTATTCCGAACATACAGTACTTTAACAATAGCGCGAGAGAGTTCAACACCCGGATCGTTAATCGGATATGCAATAAAAACAATGTCGTAGCTTCCCTGAGAAGTAATCTCCGAAGCTTTGAAGTAAGTTTCGTGCCAGCCGCGAGGAGTAATGCGCGATTCGAGCAAATCGTTCGAAGAATTATCACGCAAAGTTGCTATCTGCTTGCCTGAGCGGTCGTAAACGTAGCAGGAAAGCCGAACATCATCGCGGACAAAATAGCGAACTTTTGTTTCAGAAACAAAAGGGTTTGGGTCTGCTTGGGCAAATTCTATAACAGCATTTGGAACAGGAACCAGGCGAGTAGCAAGTTTGATAATTCTATCGTTCTCGTCTTGATAATAAAGTCTGTAAATGTACTCCACACCACGATATTCAATATCATCTGTAATTATGCCGTATTCTTTGCCCGTTGGTGAACTGTATAGACCAGTTAGCATACTGGAAAATTTCGGGTCGTTCCAATCAGCAACAGTGACAGTAAAGGCAGCGTCCGGAATATCTTCCAAATTCATATCTGCCGAAGGAACACGCACTGCACGCTTGATAATAAAGCCCTTGGTTTTGTATTCAGAGTGGGTTTTGAACCAGAGTTCCACTTTTAAGTTTCCGACGTAGTGAGCAAAGAAGTAATCAAGCGATGTTGCAGGTGGTTTGGTGGGGTCGTCTTTATATGATACAAGAGAAGTAGAAACATCTCCCATTTCAATGTTATCATCTGTTTCAACATCTAAAATCTCTATTGGAATAGGATCTCCATCATGATATTTAAAAGCAACTGCCTGATAATAATTCGTGGGACGCTTCCAATAAATTTTTTCTTCAATTGGCGAACCATCCCGTGTTGAAAGACGAAAACGACCAATTTTCACACTCGTATCAGGTGGTATTAGAAGCACATCATTAAGTGTTTCGGGACCCAAAACAATTACTTGAATCCTATCTTTCAGAGTACCAGTGAAAATTTTATATGGACGACCACCAGGAAGTACAACGGGCAATTCGCTTGTTTGAGGTATCATTTCAAGTTTCAAATTAGTGTAATCATAATCTGGCATATTAGCAAATTCAAATTGAAATGTAGAATTAGCATAGTACCGCCAGATATCGCTTGTTCGCTGCATATAAATATCAAATTCAAAAGTGCTTGGAGATGCTTTATATGAATTTCTAACAGATGCAACAGCCAGTGTGTCGTCTATAAGCACCTGAGATTGAAGTGAAATAAGCGATAAAATGAAAACACTTAATATTGATATAATATATTTCATTATGGGATAGCCGAAACTCTATTTCTATTGTTGAAGCTAATGTTAAAATCTCGTGTAGTGATAATTCCATCCATATTCATATCGCCGACAAGATAGCCATTGAATAAATTATATTCCCAAATGTTTGCATCAGGGATGATAGAGTAAAAATCTCTATCATCAATTCGACCGTTTTCGAAAATACTGCCGTTCATTTCGCCGGCAATCAAGGCATAAACAAAACTTCCATCAAGATTTTTATCAACACGTTTCAGCGAAGAAACACCACCCATTACTAAATCAGGTGAGGTAAAATCTAAACTGCGGGTTACCCCGGGCATAATTGAAACCTGCTCTTTGGTAATTACTGCCAAATGGTTTCTGTGGCGAATTGCAACATAGTAATCGCTGCTATCCAATCGGTTTGTCTGGCTATAATTTGCAACTGCGATCACCTCATTACCGTATATATCAACTAAACGACCATCTCGCTTGACAAGGTAAGTGCGAAAAATACCCGGTTGAGTGAAGCTTTTGCGAAATTCTACAACCACCCAATCAACTACTGAATCAGGAAGCTGCGTTGTAACGTAGAATTGCCTCATCGGGTCCAGGTTATACGGATAAATATCAGGTGGAGGAACCGGCAAATAGCCTCGCTGACGAAGGTCGTCCGCCATCGAGCCAAAACGATAAGCACCTTCTAAGAATACTTTACCCGCAATCTGAAAAAGTGCAGCCGCAGTACTACCTATTGCGAAATAACCTAAATTGTTAATGTTTGTTGCATAACTAAATGCCCAACCACGAGCTGTGTCCCATTGCGGTTCGGCAGAAGTTTGCAGATCAACCCAGGAATTTGCGAACCAACTTTGCAATTTTAGGAGCTCAAATTGTAAATTGTTTTGTTCATCAAGAGTATCAGTTTGTGAGCGACGCCATCCATAACCGAAAAGCATATTTGTTCCGACATCAACAAATTCGCCTGAGGAATTCTTCCCACGAATTTCAAAGAAACGGCGAACTTTTGTATTGCCCAAAGGTTGCATCGGGAAAGTTGCTGGACGAACAGTAGCAATCAACTCAGTTATACCATTAGCCGAGTTTTCGTCAGGGAAAATGGCATAAGTGAATGGATTGTGCAAAAGCATTCTTTCGCCACCGGTACGGACACGAGTAAGCCGCAATGTTCCGCTAATTTCAGCATTTGGATTGTTCTCATTATAGACAGGATTTTTTGTGGATGCAATTGTCAGTGTATCTTGCAAAAAAATTCTGCCACCGACGTAAAGGCTATCGTTTACTGCAACATTTTTATCAATAATCAAGTCACCTGAATTTGCTTGAATTAGTTTTTGCAATGAATTTGCATTTGATGGAAGCTCACCGCTTGCAATAATTGAGCCATTACCCGAATAGCGAACATCTACGCGCCCTTCAAAAATTGGCTCGACTGATAAACTGCTACCGGTAAAACGTTCGATTTCAGTAGAATCTGCCATTGCGAAATTCTCGGCTTCCGTATTATTGAGAGTGCCGCGAGTAAGTGTTAGTTTTTCGGTAATCTGAAACCCACCGCTGACTACATTCACGCCAAAAGGATTATCAATATTTAGACGTGAAAATTGACCATTTGCTAAAATGTTCTGCGGTGCATTATCGTTGCTCAAGCGCAAATCGCGTGGACCATCGTAGCGTGCGTCGCGATTGACAACAGTTGAACGTGCTATAACGTCTTCGGGTTGAAGTCCAATCCAGCGAGTAGTAAAATCGGCGCCATCGACAATTATCAACGAATCCAAAACAATCAAATTGCGAGTCCGATTGTTCTGATCCTTAAAATCGGCAACAATCTTTTTAGCATTGTTTTTTAGCACAAGTTGATTGTAAACGATATTCGGGACTACTTGCTGAGAACCTTCGCGTTGCTGCAAAAATTCGACACGACCACCCAATGTATCGGGCAAAGCATTTACCTGCCCATTTTTAACTTTGATAGTTCCTTTGTTGTTGATTTTACCACCGGAATTATCCAATACATATTGAGCTGCCATCTGTGTGGTAGCTAATATTATCATTACAACAATATGTATTAGTATTCTTTTCATTTTTTCTTTTAGTTTATAAAAGCCCGGTTTCTCGAGGTTTTGAGTGTTTTTTTTCGATACACCGGGCTTTTACGAACAATTATTTAACAGAAATTATTGATTAATTTCAATAATGCCTTCGTTGTTAATAGTACCATTATTTTGAATTGCATTAGTTTCAAGTACTGCTGGGTTTGGACCATAAGGAGTAATCCAGATACCATTAAATCCAGGATTAGTAGTAAACGACGATTTAGCAGCAATACCTGTTCCAAATGCTGGTTGCATTGTATTTGTATTCAAGTTCTGCAGCGTAACTCCGAGAGCTGATTTAGTCTTGAATACATAAGTTGCTCCGTTATCTTCGTTGCCAAGGATAAATGCAGCATTTGTTAAGTTAGCTACAACAATTGAATTTGCGGCTGGATTTGTACCATAAACGCTTGCTTCAGATGTAGTGTTGCCAGTAGCAGGAGTTCCTGCAAATGGACCAGCAATACCAGCATAAACCATATGGCGAATTTCAACATTGTCATCTTCAGATGGGCGAGTACCTTCATCCCAAGTATTCGGATTTGTCCAGCGACCGTCTGTAATTGAGTAGAAAGTAGTCGGACCAGCAGCAAGAACAATGTCGTTTCCGCTTGCGAACAATCCGATGCCGTTAGGCAAGTTAGCAGTTGCGGTATTACCAATACCAGCAAGTTCAACATAACCAAGAGAAGCTGCCGTTGCAGCAGTTCTTGTTGGGATTTGGCCAGTACCAACCTTTTCACGAGCTGGCTGGTTGGATGCTTCATACATACGAAGTGATGCTTGAGTGTATGGAGCAGTCCAGTTTGTTCTTTCGTCTTCACGATAAGCAGCACGAACAGTCATTGCAAAAGCACCTGTATTGCCGGCATAGCTTAGGTTGATTTTTCTATTTACATCAGTAGTTGAGTTATAATCGAATGGATTTTGACCAGGACGAACATTCAATGTAATCGAAGTTGGGTTATCTGCATCGGCAACCAAAGTAACGATGGTGTTAGTATTGTTGAAAGTATATGCTTGAGCAGTTGTATTAGTTACACGCGAGAATAGACCAACAACTTCGTTCATACTAGTGTAGGTTGCGGTAGCTGTTGGAGTGTTCATACGGAAGGTGCCATTATTGGCTGCCATATCAAGATTGCCACCATCAAGCGAGAAATTACCGCAAACGTTAATATCGTTGCCATAAGATGCAGTTCCACCAGTTTTAAGTCCAGTACCGGAGAGGAACAAATTACCATAACGTTTGCCATCCTGGTTCAAAGTTGGGAGAATAGTTTGAGCACCACCGTTATAAGTAATGTTCGAACCGCAAGCAAAGTTAAGATTTGTACCATCGCCATTGTTTGCGATGCTGCTCGAAATAACAAGATTATTACCAGTACCTAAATTAAGGACACCTGTTGAGCCGATAGTTGTAGCACCTGCAAATGTAACTGTACCAAGGTTGCCAGCACCTCCATCGTTAGCAGTTAAAGTACCGTTGAGAGCTAATGTACCATTGAAATTCACAGCACCAGTACCAGTTACATTAAAGTTTGAACCATTTTGCGTAGTAACTGCATCGCTGAAAGTAACAGATCCGGCACCAGTATTAACAGTACCAGTTCCTTGAACTGTAACAGGAGCCCCACTTGCAAAGGTAGAAGCACCAGCACCAAGATTCAAAGTACCAGCAACTGCAAAATCGTCTGTTGCATTAACCTGATATGCAGTTACAGTAGTTGCAGCAACAACTGTAGCTTGGCTTGAAGCATTGATAATATAGTATGGATCAGTTGTTGGATAAATATTCTGCGAACCACCTGTAGCAGCATAGTAGAATGTGCCTGTTCCAAAGTTTAGCGATGAAGCAGTCGAATAGAACGGATAAGTGGAAAGTTGAGCATAGCCTGCAAGAGGAGTAGGACAAGCTTCGCCGATAACGCGAATACCGTCCTGCATCACCTTGGAGCCACCCGACACAACAAGTCTCTGATAGTAATAAGGCTGAACGACCTGATTAGCTGTCGTTGAAGCCCATTCGACAACACCAGGAATAGCGTTAGCCGCGCTTTGACCTAAATTAGCCGAACCTGTAATAGTGGCATTTGTAGCTTTCAGCTTTATAACTCCACCACAGGTTGCATTATAATTTCCATTGTTGATAAAGCCTTGAGCAAATAGTTCTATTCCGACTAAATTCAGAACTATTGCTGCAAGAAAAATTGTCCAATTTTTTTTCATTCTGTTTCTCATATTGGTACCCAATAATGTATTCATAATAATAATTTTCATCTATAACAAAAATACGTTTTCGATGCAATAAATTTTTAAGTAGAAATACTTAATTTTTAGTAACATAACGTTTATTCACCTATTTGAATAACACCTTGATTTTGAATAGTAGCATTATTAATCACATTTTTCCTAACTGTAAGAGCATTTATCTCGTTAACATTCAAAGTTGCGTTATCTTTGATAAATAAATTTCCTAATATTACTATTGGGGTATTAACAAATTTTGTGCCATTCCCAGAAAGAATAACATTATTTGGATAATTCGCTAATCCAAAAGGATTTGGGATAAGTGTCTGAGTGCCATAGAACTCTATATTTGAGTACTCCCCAAGCAAATAATTAGCAAAACCTGATAGTACACTTGTTGTTGGATTTACATTGCCACCAAAAGCAATTGTTGAGCTATCAAGCAAACGGAATGAAGTACTTCCACTGATGATGTTTGCTAACATTGTGCCCTGGTTGTGCAAATCAAGGCGACCGTTGTAGAGTAGCGTGATACCACCAACAGAAGGATTTGCAACGTTCAACCTAACATTATGAAGCGAATCGTTCCAACCAATAATAACTGAATCTCCTGCAAACTCATTTACGTTGCTTGGGAATTCACCTTCGGGAGCAAAAATTGTTCTGCTTTCGTTGAGAGCCCAAGTGTTGTGGTCGTTCCATAATCCGCTTTGTTTGCTATAAAAGGCAAGATTTTTCTTTTCACCGATGTAGAAATCACCAAAACCGCTCCAAAAATCGGCAGAATTTGCAATTTCAACAGATGCAACAGAAGTATTCCAATTAAGTTGAGAATATTGATGTAAATTCCAAAGAGGAGTTTCGGCAGGATATGATTTACGTAGCAGATATGCATTCGATACATTCGCACCTGGAAAATTATTAACTTCAGAAGCAGGGAACGTGAATTTTGTATTAAATTGCCTTGTGCCAAGAGTAAAATTGTTTTTGTTTCGAATTTGCCACCAATAATTTACACGTCGAGTTTCATGAATTCTTGCTGAATTTATGCTCGGATGAGAATTTGCAATAACAGAAACAAAACCAGAATTGCCACTACCCGAAGTGAAGGTTAATTCGGCAGGAGTATAAACATTTCCAAACCCAACTTCAAATTTAAATGAGCCTGCTCCCGTACCAAACGGACGCAAAAGCAATCCATCAATATGCCCGCTACCGTTTCGAACAATAGTAGTTGTGTCGTGCAAAAGTTTGACAACTTTATTATTGGTTCTTGCATTGATAACAGAATTATTAGTATTTGCAAATGTTAGACGACGTTCGATTTTAATTTCAGCTGAATCAATTGAACCAGACAAAATTAAGTTCCCGTTATTTTTGTTTATAGTTAGATTATAGAAATTAACACCGGAAGTGTCGTTCATTACAACGTATTGATTACCATTCCCATTGATTGTAACATTTGAATTACCGCCAAAAACTTGTGTCCCATTATTTGCGATAAGATTTCCAAGCAAATTAACATTAGCACTGCCAAAGGACAAATAACCAAGGTCAACGCGAACAGTGTCATCAATGGTAAATGTGGTAGGCGAGAAAGTAACAGTTTTGCTAGATGTACCAGAGTTGTTTACAATTACAGTTTTTGGGTTAGTCGGGCCATCGCCAGTAGCCTGATTTAAAGAACCGACATATTCGAAAATACCTTTGCCGTAAGAACGAATATTAGCTGTTCTAATAGAACCAATATTGGGATAAAGCCCAGTAAGAGAATTAAACCCATAGGCATCATCAGTAGCAATATAACAACTATCACGAAGTTCGAAAGAAAGCCCGCGAATATAGCGTTCGTCGAGAAGGACAAGCTTACCTGGCAAGCCATTGATTTTCTCAACCGTAAGCGAGCGGATCCGCGGATTGCTTTGATTAACTGTTACAACGCGCCCATTACCGATAAAAACTCTGTCTGTTTCAAGATTTGGCCATCTCGGAGCAACTGCACCATTATAGCCCTCAATTGACCAGGTGTTAATATCATTCCAATTGCCTGATTGACGAGAATAGAAACGCAAGCCAGCAATTTCAGCAACAAAGAAATCACCAAATTCAACGTTATTCCTAGTTGTAGTTGAGGAATCGGTTCGTAAATCTGGAACAGTTGTAAACCAAGCACCAGGAGCATTCCAGGCAGGAGTACGGCGGAAGTGCTCCATAATACCAAAAGAAGTACCAACTTTCAGGTCGCCCGAAGGTTGATAACCTTTTCTGAAAAATGTTGTTAACGCAAAAGTTCTGCCTGAACCTAATTCAAATTGTGGACTACCTGCCGGAACAATCCTCCAGTAGCGGTCAATCTGAGTATTCGGTTGATGCAGATCGCAATTTGCTAAATCTGGATGTAACACTCCATAGGCAGTAACTGATAGCAAGCCTTGCGTTCCTGAGCCAGAGGATATATCTAATTGAACAGGAGTATATGCATCGGACGAACCAACAGTAAATAAAATATTTTGTGAGCCATTATTAATCCAGCGTCGGAGTTCACCATTGACGTGTCCTTGGCTAAATCTCTGGATAGAAGCCAGATCGATTGATGAAGTCCCAACCTGCACATATCTATTATTTGTATTAACAATTCCAGTATTTCCAATAGAAAATTCGAGAGTGTTTTTAATTATCAAATTGGAATTTGGATAATTTACGTTGTTCGACAATTCAACGGAACCACCGTTAGACTTACTGATAGCTAAATCAAAGAATGGGATATTGTCACTGCGTTTTATTTTAACAGTCTGAATTTGCTTTGTAGGTGGATTTGAACTGCTATTCCCAACAAAAGCAAATCGCCGCGTACCAGTATTCCCCGTTCGGAAAAGTCCATCAATAGTTAAATCACCGCCTAAATTGACCGTATTACCATTCATATTAAAGATTGAATTATCGCGAATGGTAAGGTCGTTTCGTATGGTTATGATTGGACTACCGAGCAAAAGCTCTTTTCCGTAAGTATTAGCAATATCGAGATTCCAGAAAGGGACAGAGGAGATGATATCAAAATTCTGAGTATTTGACAAGAGCGAATCTGGATGACCAATCTGAACAGTACCGCCAGTTACCGTATTTACGGTGGTGTTAACAAAATAGTCGGGGTCCTTTTCTCCAATTGCACTTGTATCCATCGTGCGAAGAACAACAACTCGACCTCCTGTCATCGTAAATTTTGAATTAGCTTCGCCAAAATCGAAAGCAGCACGGCGTTGTGAACTGTTGGTAGTTGAACCTTTAATCATCACTCGAATTTCTGCACTATCACGCAAACGGAAATCTACAGCTGATGTTAAGAATCTTCGACGTAGCGAACCAGCTACATTGAGTTTGCTACCACCTTGGAAATCAATTATTGTAACGCTTTCATATTGGAAATGTTCATCTTTCTGATTACCTATATTCATTGTACCGTTGAGAAGCCACACGGAAGCATTTTGCCCGCAAATTAATCCATCACTATATGTTACGCTACCATCTCGAACAACAAGCCCGACTAAATCACCCAAAAAGACATCACCATCTCCGTCGGTCGAAAGCGTTATGTTAGCAGCATTATCGTGGTAATACATTCCTGCATCCAGAATGAAATCCACACTCGGTCGAGTGAGCACTGCATTAGTAAATGCATTTGAAAACGATTGAGATTCGTTATGCAAGTTATAGATAGAGTCGGATTTAACAACTCGAACAGTACCAATCGAGGTATAGTTTCCTTCACCTCTGATATAAGAATGTTTACTGCCTAAGAATATCAATCGAGCGTTAACTGTATCATTAGCAAATAATCTAACGCCAGCAGGACTTGATGCGTCATTTTGGAATACGCCTTCAACATATAAAGTATCGATGCTTTTTACAGGAGGTCCCTGCATTTTACGCAAGTAGCCATTTGGTCCGACACGAATAGTGTTTCTAACGCGAAGAGATTTATTATTGAAGTATCCAAAATCAAGCATTGAGGTATTCGGTGCAGACGTAGCAATCTGAACACTATCGACAGAGAAACGAGGAGTTTGATTGAGTGTAATGAGATGATTTGAACCAATTATGACAGTATCGCCCTGGAAAAAGCCTGGCGTATTTAGAGCTACAACGTTACTACTATGTGGATTCCCTGCATTGAAAAAATTAGTCCAAGAGCGCGGATCTTCCCAAGAACCATATTGGCGGCTCCAATATATTCGTGGTCGTTCAAAAGATGAGGGCTCGCCAGCTGTCCAGTCATGGTTGGGCAGAGTATAGGCATTATCAACTATAATATATTTGTTAGTTGTATCTATTTGAAGGTTTGAAGCATTGAAAATAGCAAAGCCCCAGCCCGGGTCGTTAGGTTCGACATCAGCTCGACGGTAAATAAGCGGTCTATAGTTCAATATATTGCCCACACGCTCAGCATCGTTGTATCTGAGCCTTAGTGAAGATGTTCCATTACTCAAAACAATATTACTTGTGCTGATGCTCCAATACTTTCTTAACATATTAGGATTGGACCCTGGAGCTTGAGGATGAGAATAAGCGCTTCTAAGAGTGATTTCTAAAAAATTGTTCGTATTGTATGTTTGGTTGGTAAGCGTAACTCTTGCTTCGCTGTATCGGACAGGACGCAACCCTAATGAGTCTTCCCCAATTGGGAAAGTAAATGTATATGTTTGGTTTGTAACTACTGGATATATTTTTCTTATGCGAGCAGTATTAGAACCGCCGCTTACTTTAAACAAACGGGAAGCGTTAAACAAATTCAAGCTATCGATTATTGAATTAGCACCAAATGTTGTAATTGTATTATCGTTCAGTGCAAAAATTGTGTTTGTCCGGAACTGGACAGAATCGCTAAACTGTATATTTACAGAAGAAGTAATATTACCAGAAGGTTTATCAATTCTAACTGTTGAAGGAAAAGCGGTTAAGTTTGCTGAACCTCGAATTCTCTGGCTCATAGCATCAATAAAGTAAATACGGCGATTAGATGGGTTAGCTTGGTTATGAAAACCTACACCATTTGAGTAATTAACTACATCGCCTTGAATGTTAATCTCTCGTGCTCCATCACGGTTACGGAAACGCCCCCCACGGAAAACAATACTATCGCGAATAGTAAGCGGTGCATTGTTTGTAAGGTTAACATATCGATCTGCTGCACTACGATTATAATTGATTTCAAGAGATGCAATTGTTGAAGGAAGACCTGAACCTGTTTCTTGAACTGCATCTGATGCCGCACCAATATAAGCAAAGTTATTATTACCTAAATTATTCCAGTTGAAATTAATAATCGATGAAGATGTAAGCTGCCTAATATTCCCTTGTGTAGTAGAGTTCTGCACAATTCCTTGAACAGAGCCGATGTAGAGTTTCCCACCATTTTTCATAACAAATTGGTCGGTGCGAATATAATTTTCCCCCGGCATAACGAGCTTACCAACTCCATTATTAGATTTTTCGAGCAGTACATATCGCAAATCAACATTGGAAAGATTGAAATAAACTGAATCGCCATCCCCGATAATAGCGTAATCACGATAAGAAGAATTATTGTATCTTGGATAGTCATTGACAGTGTTAGTTGTGATAGCATAACCTTGTTCGGTGTCTTCGTAGAGAACAGTAGCGTAAGCCCATGTATTTGGGTCGGTCCAGTTGCCGGAATTACGAGAATAGAAAATACGTTCAGTAACAGTCGGTGGGTCCTCGCCAATCATAAGCACAATAGAAGAAGCAGGTGAAAATTGTGAAGTAACATTAAAGATATTGTTCCCACCTAAAGAAGGATTATTGAGAGCGATATCTAATTGAGTAGTTGTATTCCCACTTGTAGAGATATTAGATGTTCTTGTCCAAAAACCAGTTGTAAGAAGTCTAAAACCTCTATAATTTATAGGATTAATTCCTCCACGCGGTTCATCTTGAGTGAAAAACAATCTCGTATTTAAAGTATAATTACCTTGGATATATTGAGGTGTCATACCATACGGTAAAGTAATTTCATAGTATCTTTGGATATTAGTATTTGGGTTTATACTGATTGGATTGAATTGTGGATGATTACCGTCAACAGCAATGATTTCAATAAGTCCTCCTTGTTGCCTTTGACCAGCTAAAATTACAAACATAGAATATTTAGTACGTGTACCGATAGGAAAAATTCTATTAGAACCTGTTTCATTTGCACCAATAAATCTTATTAATCTTCCAAGGACATAACCAACATTTGAATAGTACGCACTATCTGCAAGACTTAAATCATATCTGAATAACGCATAATATCCACCCGTAGAATCATAAACCAATAATCTTTTATTATTTGTAAATACGTCAAAATTAGAGCGGTTCCCAATTTTAAACCAAAACACAGGAGTACGTATATCAAAACGAGAAATAACATTCCCAGAGCGTTTCGAAAGACTAATTCTATTAAAAGCAAGGAATTGTGTAGTATCGAATGTCCCCCTTATGAATTGATTATCATTTCCATTAAAGACAACAACACCATGCCAAAGAGTTGTATCATTTGCATTCCTTTGTGCTGGCGTAAGAGAATTGAAATTTGATATACTATCAGGTCTGAATCTCCCAGGATTAAAAGTAGCTCCATTATCTATAACAAAATTACCACTAACCTTTGTGATAGCATTGCTAATGTCAATATTGCCACTTTGGAAATACAAACTATCCGTAATATATAAAATTACTGGTGTCGTTCCTGTTATAGAAAGTGTTCCAGAGGGCTTATTGACCTTGAAAGTTCTCATTGTAAGTGGCATACCATTACCCGTAACTTGGGCACCGGTGCCAGCATAGATAAAATGGCCCGAATTATGACTATTGAAATTAAATTGGCGAGTGGTTGTTCGAATACAGCCGGTGTTGCCTGATGCGGTAATACCTTGAGCATGCCTAATAGTCAGCGCACCTGCGCTATCCAATCTGAATGTACCAGCACCCGTTAGTAGGATTAAACCGTCAGCAAATTCGAGATTGCCGCCGGGGAAACCACTACCACCTGTTTCTACAATAACTGACCTACCTGCATCAACACTATGGTTAACGTTTAGAATTACTGTTTTTCCGTTGCCTATGCGAATATTGTCGCGGCTTTCGGGAGCTCGGGATGATGGTTCGGTGTTGGTATAGCTTGCAGTCGACCAGGTATTTGGGTTGTTCCAATTGCCATTGGCAATAGAGTAGAAAGTGAAGACACGCGGCTCACCAATGATGAAGTAATGCGGAGAATTGTTGTCCAAATCACTGTTATTAATCATAACAGTCGAGAGCGGGTTGCGAACACCAAGTTCAACACGTCTCCATCGCCCCGTGTTAATAGTTGTATCACGGTGATATATTTCAAAATTGAGCGGGTTGCCTCGCCCTATGGTATCAACGGGAGTAAAGAAAAACTCTGCGTCGTAAGTTCGAGTGGAAGCAAGAGTAAATCTATTTTGTGAGGTTGTATCCGCGTGAATCACCCATACTTTACGAACATTTCGAGTGGTATCCAATTCGGGACCATTTGGCAATTGAGTTTGAATAACTGAGCGAGTTATATTTGGTGCAGCGGTATCAACAAGCACATAAACATCAAGATAGCCAGCAGCACCGCCCCAGCCATTTATCGATAGGTTAACTGGCGCATAGTGATTTCCTAACCCAATTGGGAATAGTTTTGATACAGAGTTTTCACCAAACGGCAATCGCAAACGTCCATCAATATGCCCGGGATTTGCTCCGGGACGAGTAATTGTTCCATCCACCACTATTGGTTTGTTTGGAAGAGAGGTAGCATTGCGTCCACTGATATTACCCTGAATAAGCGCTAAGTTATTTGTTACTTTAATCAGTGAGTCACCATCTAAAAGCAAATTGCCAGAAGTTTTATTTACAGTTAAATTATAAAATGAACCTTTACCATTATTTATGATGGTTTGGTTGCCTACGCCGTTGAAATAAACACGTCCATTTTGAGCAGCAAAAGTGCCAGAATTTATAAAATTACCACGAATTGCCAGAGCAGTGCTATTCAAGTCTCTAAATGTAGCAGGGTCGATAGTCAAATTACCATTAATTGTTATGCTATCTAAGTAATTTACAACACCATTTATTGCAGTTCCCATAATACGAACGTTATTGAAGACGATTCCATTCGAAAGAATACTCGTAACTTTGCCATCAGCTTCGAATGTAACGAGTCCGTTTCCAGCGTCGAACTGCCCACCAGGCTGAGTTACCCACGAATGCAGCAACTTAATATGTTGGTCGTTAGCAACAAGTCGCCCCGAGATAAGATTAATATTATTACGAACAAGCAGGAAATTATTCGAAGGATTGGCATCGTTTGGCGGCATTACAATTTTGTTGCCCGTACCGGCAATATTTAAATTATGGAATTTTAATCTATAAACTAAATCTCTTGGTGTGGGATATCCTGTGTTGATATTTTGATTACCATTCCCATTGAAAACAACAGTGGAACCAGTTACAATAAATCTATCAGCAATAGGAGTTGGATGAAATGTAAGAGCAGAAATATCAAGTTCGCCACCAATTCTAATTTCACCGGTTGGGTCTAATGTAATATAGGTATTTGCAGCACGATTGCCAGTAATTCTGATATTGTGATATTGAGTAACAGCAGGTTCGCCAGGCGATGGACTCCCACTACTTGGCAACCGAAACGAACCTGAACCGTCAAAAATAAGGGTTCCCGCAGTGAATACTGCATTTTTATATTTAGTTGGATATGTTTGCATAACAAAATAGCCACCACGCATAATAATTTGGCGAACGGTTGTATCTGCTGTTTCGCCGTTTGCAGTAAAGTTCCCATTTTTGAAGAGGTGGAATGTGCCTTCATTAACTACCAATGAGTCTTTTATCAAAATAGATTTAGTAAGCGAAACTGTATCGGTAGGATTAGTTTTATTTATTATAAGACTTCGGACAATATCAGGTAATCCGTCACCGGTCACTTGGTTTAAACCACCAATGTATTCATAAATTGCATTCTGCGAGTATGACCTATTTTGAGTGCGAATGTTGCCCGCATTTGCATTCTGTGTAATACCATCGGGGCTCGAAATATTTAATTTACCACCATCTTCGACAAACAGAGAATCGCCTTGCACAAAAGCATTAAAAACTGGAAAAGACAATTGACCTGTCGATTGCACTTGAATGGTTTTGATAACAGGAGTTACCGCCGAAACAGAGACATTTCGCCCGTTCCCGATGAATACTTTGTCGTTTATTGTCGAGGGATAGCTTCCAGCAGGAGCACCGAAATAACCTTGCTTAGACCAAGTATTTGGGTCGAACCAATCGCCATCAGCACGACTGTAATAAAATGTGCTGATTGTTTCTTCTTGTCCTACAGTCCATTCTCCATCAAGCAAAAGGTAGGCACCACTTACAGTGTCTTTTTTATTAACTTCATCAATATAAAACCTATTATTGACAGGTTCAATTCCATAGCCAGCACCGGGATTTATATAAAATGTCCCGTTCGGACCGTCGTATGGTCTGTAAAACAGAGTCATCAAATATTGGGTTTCTAATCCCTGCACTTCATTATCGTTATAATTAAATCTTAAACTATATCCGCCGGGCTGAACGAAAATATTAGCAAAATCTGTTTTCCAGTACTTTCGCAATGAAACGCCCTGCACTTCCACATTTGGGTGTTCCGCAGCGATACAACGAACTGATAGGGTTGCGTTTGCAGTTGTTGTCATCTCGCCTGCTGCGAAAACATATCTAATTGATGAATAATTGCGAACAACTGGATTTGATGTGTCGAGTGGTGTCCCAATAGGGAAACGAACGTTTAAATCGGAGGTTAAGCTTGTAATAACAGGCAATTTTTTAATAATTGCTCCGCTTAGCTGGCGTTCGCCACTTGTCATTACAAATTTTTGCGAATTAAATAAATCGACTATCGGATCGTTTGAGTAAGTCGATGTTGAATCTGGGTAAATATTTGCACCGACTTCAATTATCAGATTTGAACGGTGTATATTAAAAATATTATTCGAAATAAGCCGTATAGAGTTTGAAATTGTAAGGCTGCTAAGCAAAGGCGAAACATTTACCATTGAAGTGCCATTTTTCATTACCCAGATACGCTCGAATGTCTGGTTTGGTAGTCCAGCAATTGAATCTTGCAACGCTCCAAAAAAACGCAACACTCCAAAACCGTTCTGGTTGTAGTTACCTAAATTTCTAAAAATTCCCGAAATCCATAAATTGCTTGCTTGTGAATTACTATGC
Source organism: Eximiradius sp. (assembly GCA_937127445.1). GTDB lineage: Bacteria > Bacteroidota > Ignavibacteria > Kapaibacteriales > UBA2268 > JAKIZO01. The sequence goes on from CAKZLY010000013.1 coordinate 121,866, forward strand.
GATAAAGTAGCATTCGATGCTATTTCGACACCACCATTGACAGAAACATTAGCACCTGAATTTACATAAAATACAGCCCCATCTTTCAAATACAATATCTGCGAATGAGTAGAAATTGAACTGAAAAAGGTAAAAGCAATGATACACATATGTATCAAAGTCTTCCTCATCAATTTCCCTCCCGAGTTCAGTATTTTATAATATAAAATTTTGTTCATAAGTTAATTAATAATGAAATTAGCAATTATGGATTTTGACGTGATAGTTCAATCCATTTTGTTCCACTCCAAATCAAAGTAATAGTATCATCTATCTTGCTCGATTGCCAGGAAGTTGGAGTAGAAGTTTTTAATGAAAGATTTGAGCCTTGTAACGTTGAATTAGCTGAATTAACTTTATGTAAAATCAAAATTTGACCTGGTGAATTCCCATCTGAAATAGAAAAATTCCCCAATAAATTAAATTTAACGTAAGAACGATTTCCAACCTGAATAGGTGAGGAAGTAACTACATCTGGTGGATTTAAAGACAAAGCACCGTTAATATCAGCAGATACTTCTGGATTTTGTTTCCCAATAGCAAGATTCCCTACCGCTATGGATGAAGTTGTATCACTTGAAGAAACTAAATCTGTCCAGTTATTACCTTTCCTCACCCTAATATTTTTAGAAGTATTGTCGTAGTATATCATTCCTTCGAAAACACTGCCCGGAGAAGTGTTGCGAGGCTGAAGAATTATTGCGATTGGGTCAATATTGCCATCAACAACCAAGTCGCCGGTTACTCGCAAGTCCCCATTAACCTGCGCTGTAATCGAGTCAGGCGTAACATTAACATTTTGCCCCATCCCAATTTTACCGTTGTCAGTAATTCTAAGCCTTTCAATACCATTTGTATACATCTGAATATTAAGAGGTTCGTTTTGACGAAGAATTGCGTTCCCATTTTGCTCTATTCCGACATCAAATCCATCATTTACACCTCTACCGGTAAGTGTGCCTCCAGTAAATTTATGCAAATTCATTGCTGTAGTTCCCATATCTTGATGAAGTGCGGCAGTAGGATTTTCAGTAAAATTGCCTATTGCAATTCCTGAACTTGTGTTTCTTAGGAAGCCCGAAGCAAGCCAGCTGCCACCACTATAACGCAAAGTCTGGTTGTCCGAACCATTTGGTAGCAATAGCAGCGAAGCCCACTGTGGAGCTGAGTTTGCGCCTGTAGACTGCAAGAACTGTCCGTTTGTACCAAATGCAAGTTCAGTAATTTGTCCGGAACCATTAGAATAAAATAATTTCCAGTTGTTTGCATTAAGGGCCGTTATTGCATGTGTGTGATTCCCTTCGGCAATTGTTCCAGAGGTAAGTCCAAAGTTTGGCGTAGAAATTGTAAAATTTGGATAAGAGCCAGTAATATTTATTAACCCACCTTGGTTTAAAGTAACGATTTGATCAGGGGCAGTGTTAGAAATAACAGTGCCCGTAATATCAATACCTGTTCCCGCAGTATAACCGCCAGAAGCAGAAGCTTCGTCTCGCCAAGCGGGAACCCCTGCTGCATCTGTTTTCCAGACTTTATTTGGATTACCGCTACCAGCTGCAACAACCCCAGCCGATGTAACTGTATTTTGCTCAATCGAAACTGCATTGCCAGCTCTTGTAAGAGGTGCATTAAACGTCAAAGGTTGTTCGACACCTGTTGCTTCTATAGTTATCGAGCCAGCGGCATTAGTTATATTAATATTAGAACCAGCGGTAAGAGAATTCAAAGTAAACCCAGTCCCATTGCCAATTAATAGCTGTCCATTAGAAGGAGCTGCAGCAAGCCCTGTTCCGCCTCGGTTTATTGGCAAAGTACCTGATACTTCAGATGTGCTTAAATCAATTGTACCAGTAGTAAGTAATCCACCACTACCAGTTTTAACAATGCTATTAGCCGCGAGAGACGAAAAAGTAATACTTCCAGACGAAGTAAGCCCTGTAAGCCCAGAAAGAGTTCCTGAAATCGTGCTATTTCCGGTAATATTAATACCGCCTGTGGAAACAGTTAAAGTGTTTGCAAGGTTTAGACCGCCGTTGTTCAAAAAGTTAGTTCCAGAGTTGCCGATATTAGTAATTAAATTATTGTTCATATTAATATTGCCGCTCATAGTGCCGCCGGAAAGCAAAAGGAACAAATTGTTTGTTCCGGCATCAATAATTCTAATCCAGCCAGTACCAGTGTAATAATAGAAACCAGCAACTGCATCAGTTTGATACACCAGTAATCCCGTAGCAGGAGATGGGATCGCGGTTCGTTCGGCAAGAGTCATTCTTGGGACGAGAAAACCAAGTTTTGTAGTGAACGATGGAGCAGATACGTCTAAATCTAACAATGCCGAACTGTGCGGATTAGCCGTCCCAATCCCAACGTTTTGTGGTTGTGACCATAGACAATTTATTGCCAAAAAGAACACAACAAAAATTTTAATAAACCGAAAAAGATTTTTAGACATATCTATTTCCTCCATTCATTTTCTTTTCCACCACTACAAAAATACGTCTAATAATATCATAAATTTTAAGTAGAAATACTGATATATGGTATAATCCCATTCATTCAAAGCATTTGCAACTTTTAAAGATTAATTACACTCAAAAAACATACCATTATTTAAGCTATTTTGATTAAGTTTTTAGTATTAAAAATTCTATGAATTTGTATTATTTATTTTTTTGAAATTAAAAAAGTTTTATTTAATTTTTGTAAAGTTCTGGTATTGTTTAAAATTTTCGAGCTATAAATTGATGCGTTTTTTTACTTTTATTGGATTAATCTATTTATTAACATTTATTAATTGTGTAAAAGCGGAAAAAGTATATAAAGCAGTATTTGATTATGGATATTATCCATATGAATTTTCCCAAAATGATACTTGCAAAGGCTTTTTAGTTGATATACTCAAAGAAATCTCCCGAGAAGTTGGCATAAAAATCGAAATGAAGTCTATGCCGTGGGGCGAAGCTTTAAAGCAGTTCGACGAAGGTAAGTTTGATATTATTTGTATGTATTACTCCCACGAAAGAGCTCAAAAATACAGCCTATCGACTTCACTAACTAATGTTACTCTTAATGTATTTTATCGTAAGGATGCGAAAGCAATAACAGATCCCAAAGACTTAAAAAATCAAAAAGTATTGGTCGAAGTGAGCCCATTAATTCAGCAACTATTCAAAAATATTGCTCCTGATGCAGAAATCGTTACGGTCGACAATCCAATGCAAGCAATCGAATTGATGCTCAAAGAAGGTTATAAATATGCCGTTCTTCCAAAATTTATGGCATATTATTCTAATAAAATCAACAAACACGATTTGCTTGTCTCTTCTGATATCATTGTATTTAGTAATAAATACACATTTAGCACACACCACGATAATATTGAGCTCATCCAAAAAATCAACGAAGGTATTGATTTGCTTCACCATAATGGCCGCTATCTTCAAATTTATCAAAAATGGTTCGGAGATATAGAAACCCTCTATGAAAAAGAATCTATTATCTCAAAATATTGGCTACCGTTTGTAATTTCTATTTCCATATTAGTTGTTTTGTTTTTGCTGTGGAACTATTCGCTGAAAAAACAAGTTAAATCCAAAACAAAAGAACTCGAGCAACAATTCCTCGAACACATTCAATTAGAGCAACAGCACAAAATGGCACAATTTGTAATCGACCATTCTATTGATATGATTTTCGGGATTGATAAAAAATCAAAGTTTATTTACGTAAACGATGCTGTTATTAAATATTTAGGCTATTCGAGAGCAGAATTGCTTAATATGTCTGTCAAAGATATAGATAGCTCATTTAAAATTGATAAATGGGAAGAAACATACTGGGAACTTATCAAAAAAGGTGAGTTCAGCCACTACAAAACTTTACAAAGACAAAAAAACGGTAGCTACTTAATAGTAGAAGGAAATATATTCTATTTCGAGTTTGATAAGAAAGAATACGTTTTCGCAATTATGCGAGATGTAACCGAAAAAGAAAAACTAATGGAGCAAATTGTTCGCTCAGAAGAGATCCTAAGGAGCATTTTCGAAAACACACAACTTCCAATGTTTATTTTCGACCCAAACACCCTGAAGATTACTGACATAAACAAAGCTGGAGAGAATTTTTATGGATACTCAAAAAATGAATTTTTAGAGCTTAAAATAAGAGATCTTTCAAGAAATAATATAGAAGCACTCGAAAGGTACATTTACGATTTGAAAGACAATAAATCCTTCACTATTGATACTATTCAATACACAAAATCTGGCGAATGCCGAGAGGTATCTATTTCGGCATCAGTAGTTAAACTAAAAGAAGGGAATTTTATCTTTTGTGCAGTAGTTGATAATACAGAAAAAAATGGATATTTCAGAAAAATTAAGGAATCAGAAGAAAAATTCTTTAATATTTTCAAAACTTCGCCCGATGCAGTTTCTATTACAAGAGTTAGCGACGGAATGTTTTTAGAAATAAATGATAGTGCTCTGAAATTTTTAGGAGCATCAAATATTAACGATGTTTTATTAAATCCGAATTTTACCTCAATAAATGTATGGAAACATAAATCACAGCGAGATGAATTAATAAATCTACTTAATAGAGATGGCAAGGCATTTATCGAAGATGTTGAATTTCAAAAAATGAATGGAAATATTTTTTATGCATCAGTTTCTGCAAGGTTGATTGAAATAAACGGAGAAAAATGCATACTCGCCATTACTCGTGATATTACCGAAAAGAAAAACGAAGAATTACTTCGTCGAGCATTATTCCAGATATCCGATGCAGCAATCAGCACACCTGATTTTATTTCTCTATGCAAGAAAATTCACAACATAATTTCTAATTTGTTGCCATCACAGAATTTATATATCGCACTTCACAACAAAGAAGAAGATTTATTTGAATATCCATACTTTGTAGATGAATACGACCCACCACCGCCACCAAGAAAACGCGGCAAAGGGTTAACCGAACTCGTTATAGATACTGGCAAAGCCTGGCTGGTCGATCCTGACGAATTTTATAGTTTGATCGAAAAAGGAGTTGTCGAGAGCATTGGAGCTCCGTCTATTGATTGGCTTGGTGTGCCACTTAAAGTGAATGAAGAAATTATTGGCGCAATTGTTGTGCAATCATACACAGAAGGTATCCGCTATACCAACGAGCACAAGAATATTCTCAGTTTTGTGTCGAACCAAATCGCTATGGCAATTGCTCAAAAGAGATATCAGGAAGAACTCATCAAAGCTAATGAATTGCTCGAAGAACGTGTCGAACAGCGCACTACCCAACTTCGTCAGGCAAACGAAGAACTCATTGCACAAGTTGAAGAGCGAATGCGTATAGAAAATGAAATTCGCGAAAGCGAACAGCGTTTCCGATTGATGGCGGACTCGGCACCTGTGCTAATCTGGATGAACGACTATTCTGGTCGTATCACATATACAAATAAAACCTGGATTGATTTCACCGGCAAAGAAATTATTAACGGACTAACGGACAACTGGCAAGAATTTATCTACGAAGAAGATATGCCTCTCTTTATAGAAAAATATAACGAAGCTTTTCATAAAAAAGAAAAATTTGAAATTACAGTTAGGTTGGTCAATAAACTCGAAGGTTACCGATATGTCTTATTGACCGCTACACCAAGAATAATAAATAATGAGATTTTCCATGGATATATAGGTAGCGGCGTTGATGTAACCGAGCTTCAGAGAGCAATAGAAAAAGAACAAGAATTAAACTCACTCAAAACACGTTTTATCTCAACAGTTTCTCACGAATACCGTACTCCGCTTACCACAATAATGACCGCATCTTACCTTGTAGCCACATTTATAAAATCCGGCAACCTCTCTGATGCTTCAAAATTTATTTCAAGAATTCAAGCCTCAGTTAAAAGTATGACTGATTTGCTCGACCAAGTACTTACAATTTCTAAATCTGATGCGGGCGAACAAAAAATTAAACCAATTTTGACAAATATTTATGATTTTTGCCATAGCTTTGTTGATGAATACAGAATTATCGACAAAAATAATCACAATATTTATTTCGAAACTACCGACGACATCAAACAACAAGCCTACATAGACCCAACTTTGTTGCAGCAAATACTTTCAAATCTTCTTTCCAATGCTATTAAATATTCACCCATTGATAGTGATATAGTTCTATTGCACAGGAAAGAGGGCTCAAATTTAATTTTTGTTGTGAAAGACCATGGAATTGGTATTCCAAAAGAACAAATTCGCTACATTTTTGAACCTTTCTATCGGGCTACCAATACGGGTATTATCCAAGGTAGTGGTTTGGGGCTATCTATTGTGAAAAGATGCATAGATATTTATCACGGTAAAATTGAAGTAGAAAGCCAAGTGAACAATGGAACAATTGTAACAGTTATTTTACCGGAAGTACTACCAGAAGAATAAACTAACAAAAATATAATTAAGCAATCTGCGGGAAAAATTATTTTTATGCAGAAAAATTTTTTTTTCTTATATTTGTAATTCGTTCAAAAGTAAAAAATTATATATATTTGGAGCAATCGGAATGATTACAAAAGAACAGAAAGCAGATTTTGTTGCAAAATACGGTGCAACTCCGAATGATACTGGCAAACCAGAAGTTCAAATTGCAATATTATCTGCAAGAATTGCCGACTTAACAAAGCACTTGGAAATGCACAAAAAAGACAACCACACTCGCCGTGGATTGATTAAACTTGTTGCAAAACGCCGTAAATTACTAAATTATCTAATGAACACAGACATTACCAGATACCGCCAGATAATTTCAGCATTATCATTGCGTAAGTAAATCAAACGGCGAATGGGTCGCCGTTTTTATTTTTAATATAATTGGATAGATTATGTCTATAAAATCAGTTAAAATAGATTTCGACGGGAAAGAGTATTCGCTCGAAACTGGGCGATTTGCTAAATTCGCAAGCGGCGCTGTAATGGTTCGCTGTGGCGACACAATGGTGTTGGTTACAGCAGTTGCAAGCGAAAGCGAATTGAAAGACGTTGATTTTCTACCTCTACAAGTTGAATACCGCGAAAAAATATCGGCAGTTGGAAAAATTCCCGGCGGTTTCCTCAAACGTGAGGGACGTCCGACTGACAAAGAAATACTTTCGGCAAGGTTGATCGACAGACCAATCCGACCAATGATACCGAAGACCTGGCACTTTGAAACTCAAATTATTGCAACTGTTTTCAGTGCCGAACCAGACGTAAATCCTGACACTCTTGCTGCTGTTGGGGCGTCCGCTGCTCTGCTTATCTCTGATATTCCTTTCCACGGTCCAATCTCTGAGGTTCGCATTGGCAGAGTTAATGGCGAATTTGTCGTTGATCCATCGCTCGAACAGCTTGAAAATAGCGATATGGATATAACAGTTGCCGGCACAAGTCAGGCAATTACCATGGTCGAAGGCGAATCTAAAGAAATATCCGAGGAAGATTTTGTTGCTGCTCTTTTGTTTGCTCACGAGAAAATTAAAATTCTCAACCAACTTCAACTTCAACTTGTTGAACAACTTGAAGTAACAAAACGCGAATATACAATCGAAGAAATTCCCGAAGAAATCGTTAAAACTATCGAAGAATCGCTTTATGACGAAATAAATCAATATGTTCATAGCCAGAGTTCAAAATCAGAACGCCGTGAAAAACGAAATGAAATTTATGAAAAGGCTTTAGCACTTGTAACTGAAAAATTTGGTGAAAACGAAGAGCTTCAACCACAACTCGAACGCTACGCAGGCAATATTGTCTCGGACATTGAGAAAAAATTAATGCGGCGAATGATTGTCGAAGGAAATCGCCGTCTCGACGGACGTTCTACAATTGACATTCGTCCAATTTCCTGCGAAGTAGGACTCCTTCCACGCACTCACGGCTCTTCTTTGTTCACTCGTGGCGAAACACAAAGCCTTTCAACTGTTACATTAGGCACCAACCGCGACGAACAATTAATTGAAGGATTAGAGCCTGTTCGTACCGAACGATTTATGCTTCATTATAATTTCCCACCGTTTAGTACTGGCGAGGTTGGTCGTTTGGGAACAAGCCGAAGAGAAATTGGCCACGGTCATCTTGCTTGGCGTGCTTTGAAAGAAATGTTACCACCACAGGAAGAATTCCCATATACAATTCGTGTTGTTTCCGACATCCTTGAATCGAATGGCTCGTCCTCGATGGCGACAGTATGCGCTGGTTCGTTGGCGTTGTTCGATGCAGGCGTTCCAATGAAAAAGCCGGTTGCGGGAATTGCAATGGGATTGATTAAGGAAGACGATAAAATTGCAGTATTAAGTGACATTCTTGGCGACGAGGATTTTCTTGGCGATATGGATTTCAAGGTTGCAGGAACATACGACGGAATTACTGCCTGCCAGATGGATATTAAAATCGAAGGACTGTCTGTCGAAATTATGCGTCAGGCTCTCGAACAAGCTCGCAAAGGAAGATTTCATATTCTTGGGATTATGAATGAAGTGATTAGCCAGCCACGTCCGGACTTGTCCCCTTATGCTCCGAGATTTACAGCAATTAAAATTCCAACTGATATGATTGGTGCTGTTATTGGTCCAGGCGGGGAAGTTATTCGTTCAATTTGTAGAGAAACAAACACTGAAATAAATATCGAGGATGATGGAACTGTATTAATTGCAGCAACTAACAGCCAATCTGCCGAGGACGCAACCAAGATGATTCAATCGCTTGTTCAAAAACCAGTAGAAGGCGAAATTTATAAAGGAACGGTAAAAGAAGTGCGCGAAGGATTGGGTGCAATTGTCGAATTCCTGCCAAAAACTCAGGGATTGCTGCATATCTCGCAAATTGCACACGAACGTGTAACCAATTTGAAAGATTTCGTTAAAGTAGGCGACAAATTCGAAGTAAAATTAATAGAGATTTCTCCTGACGGTAAATATAGATTAAGCAGAAAAGCATTGTTGCCAATACCTGCTAAGCAACCATTAGTAAAGAAAAATATACCTGCCAAAAACAACGAAACATCAAAGTAAACGATAAAATATTGGCAATTCACAATAAAATAATAATTATTTTGCAACATAATAAATGAATATAAACAGAAAGTAAAGAATAAGAACGCATTCAGCGTTCTTATTCTTTATGTAGTCTTTATGTAATATTATGATAACAACAAATAGACAAATAAAAAAACTTGGACTTTTAGGTTCCTTTGCTATTTATATTTCTGCCTCTATCATTATGCTATTTTCGACTAAATATTTAATTCCTTTTTTGAGTGACACAACCGGAATGGAAGTTATACTATGCTGGTTCATTGTAGCTGGGTTAGTAGTATTTACGCCTTTGATTATTACAGGATTGTTAATTTTGAAAAGTGAAGGTTTTAACTTCTCAAAAAGCACCTGGACAGAGAGATTGCGATTTAGAAAATTAACAAAACAAGAAATAATTCGGAGCATTGTTGGTTTAATTTTAGTTGGAATACTCAGTGGACTAATAATAAAAGGACTGGAATTATTTATAGGTAAATTCGACCACTCTCCTTCATTTATGTCGTTTGAACCATTAACTAATGGGCGGTACTGGTTGCTATTAGTTTGGGTACTGTATTGGTTATTGAATATACTTGGGGAAGAATTTTTGTGGAGAGGTGTAATGTTGCCAAGGCAGGAGGTTGCATTTGGGAAATATACGTGGATAATTCACGGATTTGGCTGGGGAATATTTCACATTGCTTTTGGTTGGCAATTATTGATAACTTTGATACCTTTAATTTTTATTCAATCATATATCGTTCAAAAGACCAAAAACTCGTGGGTTGGTGTGATAATGCACGGCGGATTAAATGGTCCGAGTTTTATTGCTATTTGTTTTGGATTAATTTGACAATAAATTATCATTCTTTCTATTAATTATTCGGATAAAAAATGAGCAACAAAGAACAAACTATTCACGATTTCGATATTGCATTAATTTGCGAATATTTTTCGAGTATGGAACGGCAAGGACCTGGAAGTACAGAAGCAACACTAAAAGCATTAAGCTTTATAGATAATATAACAGAAGAATCAAAAATTGTTGACCTTGGTTGTGGTACTGGTGCTCAAACTATTGTTTTGGCACAAAATACTGTCGCCGGAAGTATTACAGCAATTGATTTATTTCCTCCTTTTATCGACAAACTGAACAACAACATAAAAAAATTGAGCCTTCAAGACAGGGTGAAAGGCGTAGTTGGTTCAATGGATAATCTTGACTATAAAGAAAATGAAATAGACATCATTTGGAGTGAAGGCGCAATATATAATATTGGTTTTGAAAAAGGCTTGAACTATTGGAAGAAGTTTTTGAAAAAAGGTGGCTATGTTGCAGTTACAGAAGCATCTTGGTTCACAGAAGAGCGTCCAAAGGAAATATTTGATTTTTGGAACAATGCGTATCCTGAAATAGACACTATACCTAATAAAATTGCTCAAATGCAAAAGGCAGGCTATGTTGTTGTTGCGTCATTCATACTTCCTGAGATTTGCTGGACAGATAATTTCTTCACACCAGCAATATCAGCTCAAAAAATATTTTTAGAAAAATATAAAGGTAATAAATCTGTTGAAGAATTTATCAATTACGAAAAACTTCACGCCTCACTTTATGATAAATACAAAGATTATTATGGATATGTTTTTTATATTGGGAAAAAAATATAACCATGTAGAGACGCAATGCTTTGCGTCTCTACAATTCGCGTCTCTACAAGGTGCTATTTCTTATGCTAATTTTTCGAATCTTGCTTGGAAGAAACGTAGGTAGCGTGGTTCATAAACCATCTTCAAACCTTTTGCTGATTGTCTGTGTTCATATAGTTCAGCAACAGAATAAGCTACCAAATCGAGATGAGATTGAGTATAAACACGACGTGGAATAGTAAGGCGAACAAGTTCGAGTTTCGGTTTGTATTCTTCGCCTGTTTCTTTGTTGCGACCAGCAGAAACAATACCGCGTTCCATACCGCGAACACCTGAATCAACATAAAGGTCGGCAGCAAGCGATTGCGCTGGATATTGCTCTTGTGGGATGTGTTCGTAGAAGCGTTTTGCATCAAGGAAAATTGCGTGTCCGCCAAATGGCTTAACCATTGGGACATTATATTCATCTAAAAGCTCACCAAGATAATGAACTTGTTTAATACGAGAAGCCATATAATCATCTTGGATTGCTTCTTCCATACCGCGTGCCATTGCTTCCATATCACGACCAGCAAGTCCCCCGTAAGTATGCAAACCTTCGTAAACAACAACCATATTACGAAGTTCTTCGAATAAATCCCAATCATTAACAGCAACAAAACCGCCGATATTTACAAGCAAATCCTTTTTGCCGCTCATTGTTGCACAATCAGAATAAGAGCAGAATTCTTTCAAAATTTCTGCAATAGGTTTATCTTTGTAGCCTTCTTCTCTTTGCTGGATGAAATAAGCATTTTCCATAGCACGGGTTGCATCGAGAACAACTTTTATTCCATGCTTATTAGCAAGTGCATAAACTTCTTTAATATTTGCCATCGATACTGGCTGACCACCTGCCATATTAACAGTTGCACCAACAGTAATATAAGCAACTTTATCGGCACCAACTTTTTTGATTAAATCCTCGAATTTTTGTAAATCAACATTACCCTTGAACGGATGAGCTGATTGAGAATCGTGAGCTTCATCAATAATCACATCAACAAAAGTTCCGCCCGCAAGTTCTTGATGCAAACGTGTTGTTGTAAAATACATATTGCCTGGAACATACTGACCCGGTTTAATCAAAGCTTGCGACAAAAGATGCTCTGCTCCGCGCCCTTGATGAGTGGGGACTAAATATTTATAACCATAAAATTTTTGAACATTCGATTCGAGATAATAGAAGTTTTTGCTTCCTGCATAAGCTTCATCACCAAGCATCATTCCAGCCCATTGATAATCGCTCATCGCGTTTGTACCGCTATCGGTGAGCAAATCGATATAAACATCTTCCGAACGAAGCAAAAATGTGTTGTAACCAGCTTCACGAATACATTTTTCACGGTATTCACGAGTAGTAACCTTCAACGGTTCTACAACCTTAATTTTGTAAGGTTCTGCCCAGGGTCTGCGTGTAAATTTCATCGTTTTTCCTTTAAATAAAAAACTACAAAAATAAGTTAATTATATATTTATATTTTTATAAGTCTTACAAAGATAGTTAAATAGATAAAAAAAACAAAATTAAGTATAAAATTATCTTATTGACTTTTTGAAATATTAAGCAAATTGAACGATAGCCCAACCGAAAAGTTAAAATAACTCTCAAATATCCGAACTTTTCTATTCAACAGTGGCGATGGTTCGTCCAGCACTTTTTTGGCATTCTTGAAAATATCCATTTTTTTCGGGAAGTAGCAATAATCCAATTGAAAAATCAGGCTACCAAGAAAAAAAGATTCAGGATATTCATCGAAACCGAGTTCCAAACCACTATAAATATTAAGTCCATGAATAATTCCCAACTCATTATAATGCGTAGAGCTTACCCGCTTGTCCAGAGCAAAGCTCGAACGAATTGTTTCTCGCCACTTTGTATGTTGAAGCAAAACACCGACACCCGCCCCAGCATAAGAGCGAAACTGCTTATCGTGCGGAATGAACTCCACCTTCAACATAATCGGCACACGATTAAACGAAATTTCGTTTGTGTGGCTGCGTGTGATATATGTTCCCAAAGTCCAGAATTCATCAAAAAATGAATATTTGACAAAACTCGAAGCAATTGCAAGCCGCATCTTGGACATAATCCAGCTTTTGTATTCAACCAGCACTGTTGGGCTTGCCGAAAATTCCTGTTTGTTCCCGCCAAATCCTTTGCTGTAGAGTTCGATAAATTTATCCGCATTTTGTCCTAAATCCCAGCCTATCCCAACAAAAATAATTGGCTTAAACTTATCTTCCGTAAACCGATCTAATACTATTTCGCTTTTAACATGCGTAGCGGTAAATAATAGAAGACAATATATTACAAACAATTTATTCATTCGAATAATATTGAAAAAATTTAAATTAAAAAGAAAAATCGAACCAACCACCGAAATTTACTGAAAATTCAGTCAATTCATTATAAGGCTTACCATTGCGAATAAACGCATTTTTATTGTCGCCATTGTTGTTTTTCAAGTAACGGCTCTCGAACCGAATGTATGAGTTCTCTGTCGGCTTGTATTCAACACCGACGGTAAGATCAAAGCCTTCGACGTCGAGATTATATACATTTTCAATTTCTGAATAATACGAAATTCTTGCAGAATTGCTGATTTTCTCATTGATTGAGTAACAATAAGATAAAAATCCGCTTTTCATTGTGCCATTTGTTCCTTTGTATGAATTCTCGAGTGTGGCAAAATCAATTTGTCCGAGTAAATCAAGTTTTTTGCTTAATTTAGCATTGATTATTACATTATGATATGTATGCAGGCGGCTTTTACGCCCTTCGGGTTCTTCGTTGCCAAACATATTATTGTAAGCAACCGAAAAATTATCCAAAGCGTAACTAAATGCAAAAGCAATTGTTTTATCTTTGTTATTATCTTCGAAAAGATGATTCCCATTTATTAAATATGCAGCAACTGAAAAATTGTTTGCCAGCTCGTATTGAAGCATAATTCCAGTCTGATAAGTTGGTTCGAAAAATGTAGTCGCCGAATGAGAGGCAAGGAAATTATTGCGCGGGTGAGTTGTTTCTCCACCAATATGAGTGGAAAATATACCTGCGCCAAGCCATAATTTTTCGGCTAATCGATATTCAATATTTGCTTGTTGGATATTTTTGGGCTCTTGATAGTAGATATTTTTAGGTATATCGCCTTCTTGTAAAGCAAGAGTAGTACGGAAATTCTCATCGGCAAAACTAAATTTCAAATACGCTATGTTCAAAGCAAAAGTTTCTCGCCGATGATTAATTGAAGAAAATAGGTCAAATTCTTTATCTAAATTGTCTGTGCAATAGTACGCACCAACATATCCGAGAAAGGAAAAATTAGAAGTTTTTGCAAGTATCCCATTCGAAATTATTATTAATAGAAAAAATATACTTAAAATTTTCATAGTTTTTCCTTATTTTAAAAACATAAAATTTCAAAAGTACGCGTTATAAAACAAAGTAGAGCAAAAATTAAATTAAATTAATCAAAAATTTAATGTATTTTAATAGTAATATTTAATCTAATTTAATAAATTAAAGACAAATAATTGTAAAATATTAAAATATAGTATATGCAAAAAATTCTAATAATAGATGATGCAGAATTCATCCTCGAAAGCACATCCACATTGCTAAGGTTCGAAGGATACGAAGTTTACACAGCATCTGATGGGAAAAGCGGCATCCAAACAGCTCTCGAAGTGAAGCCAGATTTAATCCTTTGCGATATCTCAATGCCTGGAATTGATGGGTTTCAGGTGCTTTCTAAAATAAGAGAAACGCCAGAAATATCTACCGTTCCATTCATTTTCCTTACCGCTTTCACAGAAAAACAAAATATGCGACTCGGTATGGAAAAAGGTGCTGACGATTATTTAGTTAAGCCATATACACGTGACGAACTAATATCCGCTCTCGAAGCACAATGGAAAAAATTCAAAAATATCGAGCGTCAAGTTCAAGAAAAAATCGAAGAAGTTGGTAGGAACTTGAACTATGCTCTTCCTCACGAATTCCGAACAGTACTAAATCAGGTGATTGGTTCTGCAAAATATTTAACCACAAACACAGATGACATAACAAAGGATGAAATAATAGAGCTCGGCAATGATATAATTCATTCAGCACAAAGACTGATGAAAATCACAGAAAACTTCCTTGTATTCATCCGGATAGAGTCATTTGCTTCTAATCCAGAAAAAAAACGCCGTCTGCGCGAAGCACGCACAGACGAACCCGCCGCTATGCTTGTTGATATCGCTTCACTTCTTGCCGCTAAATATGATAGATACGATGATATTGATATAGAAGGACTTGCAGAAAACATTTATATCGAAATTGCAACAGACAGTTTTCATAAAATTATTGATGAATTAATAGACAACGCTTTCAAATTTTCTGAAAAAGGCAAAAAAATCAAAATCATAATCGCTGCAAACAAAGATAAATTCTACGCAAGTATTACCGACCAGGGACGTGGTATGTCCCAAGAGCAAATCGATAACATTGGTGCATATCGTCAGTTCGAGCGACAAATATACGAACAACAAGGCGTTGGCCTTGGGCTTATTATTGCCAAGCGACTTGTTGAATTACACGACGGTGAATTTAGCATTACAAGCGAGGTCGGGATTGGAACTACTGTTACTTTCACTCTACCTGCTAAATCAACAGAGTAAGTTTCTTTTGCTTTGCCCTCAAGGGCCGTTTCAAAATATTAAAATTCTCTTTTCCAACGGATTTTCATAAAATCCGTGCTTAATATTTATAAAGTTGTAGGAACATATGATAATTTGCGCCTACTCAAACAATCATTTAAATTATTCAATTTTTCTAAGACATCCCAATTCGAATTAGTATTCTATAAATATCATTTCTATTTAATAATTACCCATTTGTTTTGGCAATACCGTTTTATTTTACTTTAATAATAATCATAATTAAAGTAAATTTGTATTTTATTTTTTTACCATTTGTTAATTTTATGAAAATTAGTGGTTTTTCTTTCGTTCGCAATGGAAGCAAGTTATATTATCCCGTGCGGGAATCAATTGAATCGATGTTACCTTTGTGCGATGAAATATATGTAGCAGTGGGCAAAGGCGACCCCGATGATACTTCTCGCAAAGATATTGCATCAATTGGGAGCGACAAAATCCATATAATAGATACTGTCTGGGACGAACGCTATATGGTGCGTGGTGCAATCCACGCAATACAGACTGATATAGCAATGAAGGCTTGCTCGGGCGATTGGCTGCTATACCTGCAAGCCGATGAACTAATTCACGAAAAAGATGTGCCAGAAATTCGCCGCCGTTGCGAGCAATTACTCGACAACCCGCAAATTGAAGGACTGCTTTTCGATTATTATCACTTCTGGGGCGATTATTTTCATTATCATAATTCACACGGATGGTATAAAAATGAAATAAGAATTGTTCGAAACTTGCCCGAAATCCACTCCTGGCAGAGCGCTCAATCATTCCGCTATTTTGATTATTACGAACGCCCACACCAACGCGAAGGCACCCGCAAACTTCGTGTTGCAAAAGTCAATGCTCATATTTATCATTACGGATGGGTGCGACCGCCTCACCTTATGCAAAACAAAAGCAAAGCTATCGATACAAACCACAAAGGTGCCGCAAAAGTCGAAGAAATTTACCGCAATAAACCTGCTGAATTCGACTATGGTCCGCTTAATCGACTTGCCCAGTTCAAAGAAACTCATCCGAAAGTAATACAGAAGCGAATTAGCGAAATGTTCTGGCAAGATAAATTGCAATATAGTGGCAAACCTAACCCGAACCGAGAACCACACAAACACGAACGCTTTAAATACAGGTTTCTTTCTTTCATTGAAAATAACTTTTTAGGTGGGCGACAGATTTCCTCATTCAAAAATTACGAGTTAATTAAAAATGTTTGATATTATCTCCTTCGCTGATGACAATAAAAAAACTTTTAGATAAATTTAGTTTAGCAGAAAAATATACAATAAGCATATTGCTTTTTTACACGCTACTGTCGCTGATTTTTTCGTTTCATTCAAAAATTTATCTGATAAATCTCGCCCAGAATGCGTTTTTCTTCGCTATTATTTTAGCAGTTTCAAGTATTAAACAAAAGAATAAATATTCGATTGCAATTAGAAAGTTTTATCTGCTGATTTTTGTCTATTTTATATATAATCAGACAAACACATATATTACTTTAATCAACCCAAATCTTTATGATGAACTCTTAATTAAAATCGACCGTGTAATCTGCGGCACAGACCCCACTTACTTTACTTTTCGCTTTGCGAATCCATATTTAACAGAGTTCTTGCAATTCTGCTATATGACTTTCTTTTTTATGCCAATTATTCACGGAATAGAATTGCATATTCGCAAAAAAGAAATTGAATTTGATACATTGCTACGAAATATTCTTTTTGGTTTTTACCTTTCATATTTATTGTATTTTTTCCTGCCGGCGGTTGGACCGCGTTTTACTTTGCACGATTTTTCTACGCTTTCGAACGAGTTACCTGGCTTGTTTCTCACTGAATTTTTCCGTTCGGTTGTCAATACTGGCGGTGGAATAATAAGCGCAGCAATCCCTCCAGAAATACAGGTACATCGCGACTGTATGCCAAGCGGACACACAATGATGACACTTATCAACATATATTTATCGTTCAAGTTTAAATCAAAGTTGCGCTATGTTTTTCTTATAATAGGTAGCGGACTGATTTTTGCAACAGTATATTTGCGTTATCATTACGTAATTGATATTATTGCAGGTGCGGTTTTCTTTTATATTTCTATAAAATCAGAAAAATTCATTTCAAAGAAAAGCATGTAATTTATTTTCTTAACCCTTGTATTTCTCATTTTATTTTAATAACTTAGAAGAGTAGTTCTTTCTTCCATTTTTTAAGAGGCAAAATAATGAAAGTGTATTTTACTTTGTTTGTTGCTATTATAGCAGCAGCATTGTTTATTAGTTGTGCTAACCAAAAGAATGATGAAGAAGTTGAAAAAGTAGAACCACAGAAGCCAGAGAGCACTTCTATTCAAAAGTCGTTTTTCTACATTACTTATTCAGGCACTGTAACTGACGATGGTGAAATATCCGGGAAAAAGTCAGGCGAAGAATACCATATGTTCACTCTTGATTCTGACGAAGAAAATTATGCATTCTTGATTTCAACCGAGAATCTTCGCAAATGGACATCTGAGAAAATCATTCCTGACAATTTAACCGATGGAGAAACATACGTTGCGGAAATTGAGGACGGCAAAGAAATTCAAACTGACGACAAAAATATAACATACTATCTAATTACCAAGCTCAAAAGTATGAAGTTAACTGACGAAATATCCACGCCGGGAGCACCACCGCAGCTACCAAAATTGTACTAAAATAAATATAAATAACAAAAAGCTGCCTCTCTGAGACAGCCTTTTATTAATAACATTTATATAATT
>CAKZLY010000014.1:5000-328087 GCA_937127445.1 Eximiradius sp.
TTGCTTGGACCTTTTTCAGCAAGGTCTATGAACTGAATTTTCACGCCACGTTCTTTGAAAAACCGAATTGCCTTGGCAGTATCTTTACACTTTTTAGTGCCAAATATTTGAATTGTGGGAGCCATTTTTACCTCAAAATTTATGATAATTAAATATATAATTTAACAATTTCCCATCGTAATATTATAGATATAATTCACGTCGATATAAATGAACATATAATGTTAAATGCATGTGATGACTAAAAAAACATTTTGTGCATTTCAATTTATCTTTTTTTTTAACATTTTATGTATGTTTTTATGTATAATTTAGACTTCAAATTGTTATAATATCAGATTCTTTGATATAATTAAATTAATTACGCGATACTGCTAATTATTTTCAATTATTATTTCAAAAACATAGTAAGTTATGAGGTAATAAAATGAAAAAGATTTTCATTTTTTTGTTTGCTATGATAACATTTTTAACCTTATTTTCAAACCAAACAAAACTCGACTATTATAAATTAGGCACAAAGGCTTGGGACAACAAACAATTCTTTTATGCCTTGAAATTACTCGAGAAAGCAATCGAAGTAAATCCTATGGATATTAGAGACTACAAAAAGTTAATATCTATAAGTTTTCTTGACAAGGAATACGAAGATGCAGTTAAATACTGCAACCAGGCTATTCATTATTTTCCCTTAGATTTAAATTTATATTTGTACCGTGCCGATGCATATAAGATGTTAGGAGAATTTGAGAAATCCCTAAACAATTTTAAATTAATCATTGAAATTACTCCAAATTATGAGGCAGCTTTTACTGGTGCTGCTACTGCAAGTTATTTCTTAGAAAACTATGATGATGCTCTATATTATGCAAACAAAGCAATAGAACTCAACCCGACAAAGATTTACCGTATTATATAAAAGCAAATATCTATTATGACATAAGTGATTTTGAAAATGCACTGGAAAATCTCAATAAGGTTTCTATGCAAATTATTTGAGATATCAAAATATGATTGACCAGAAGGAGTATGTAGAGATGCTTTACTCAGCACTTGAAGATATAAACACAGCAATTAATAAGGGAGAAACTAATCCTTACGTTTATCGGATAAGAAGTAATATTTATCAATCTATGGGCAATATTGAAGCGACAAAAAAGATTTCGAGTGTTATAAAACAATAAATGACAACGAATAAGTTACTGCTCCTTTGTTCATTATTGATTTGATACGGTTATTTCAATGTATCAGTAGATGCTCTTACAACATCTCTTTTTTATTTGAAATTGTTAACTCCAACATTATTTTCCAATTCAAATCAAAATTTCTTCTTTTTTTAGAAAATTGTTTATAAATTATGTGTTTAAAATTTCATTTCTAACACAGAAATTGAGGAGAAAATGGGTCAAACAATTGTTCAGAAAATACTGGCTCGCGCAACCTCTCGCCCAAACGTTGAAGTTGGCGAAGTGCTCGAACCAGCCGTCGATACAGCAATGTCGCACGAGAATGCGGCACTTGTGATGAACCAATTTCAGGAAATTTTCGCCGGTCTGGGGCGCCCCGCAAAAGTGTGGAACCCAAATCGGATTGCTATTATTTTCGACCACAGAGTCCCCGCAGAAAGCAAGAAAACAGCAACCAACCAGAAGAAAATCCGTACCTTTGTTGCCGAACAGGGAATTACCAAATTTCACGATATTCGTGGAGACGAAGGCGGTATTTGCCACCAAATCCTTCCCGAAAACGGCTACGTTCTTCCCGGTTATGTTGTAGTTGGGACCGATAGCCACACCACCACACACGGTGCATTGGGGGCATTTGCCTTCGGTATTGGTGCAACAGAAATGGCGTCCGTCTGGGCTTTAGGTAATGTGCTAAATGTAGAAGTTCCCGATACTATCAAGGTTGTTGTTGAAGGCGAACTGCCCAAATTTGTTCAACCGAAGGACATAATTTTGCATTTGATTGGGAAAATTTCTGCAGAAGGGGCTAATTTCAAAGTGCTTGAATTTCACGGATCGACTATTCGCAACATGAGCACTTCGGGACGACTGACCCTGTGTAATATGGCAGTAGAAGCAGGGGCAACTTCCGGTATAGTCCCGCCCGACGAAGAAACTGTTCGCTTCCTGCGAGAAGAAGCCGACATAACAGGTGAAATTGAACTTATCGCACCTGACGAAGACGCTAAATACTGTCAGGTAGTCGAAATTGATGCTTCGAAACTTGTTCCCCAAATTGCCTGCCCACACACAGTTGATAACGTTAAACCTGTTAGCGAGGTCGAAGGACTGAAAGTAGATCAAATTGTGATAGGTTCCTGCACAAATGGGCGATTAGATGATTTAGAAACTGCTGCGAATATACTTCGGGGCAAAAAAGTTGCCCACGGTGTGCGTATGCTTGTTTTCCCTGCCTCATATAGAATATATCAAAAAGCGCTCGAACTCGGTTATGTCAACGACCTTGTAAAAGCCGGTGCGGTAGTGATGAACCCCGGGTGCGGTCCCTGTCTTGGTGTGCACCAGGGAGCTTTAGGCGACAAAGAAGTAGCTCTCGCAACAACAAACCGCAATTTCAAAGGGCGTATGGGCAATCCCGAATCTGATGTTTATCTGTGTTCGCCCGCTGTTGCCGCAGCATCAGCAATTACTGGAATGATAACAAATCCGCAAAAAGGAGGGTTTTAATATGGCTAAGGTGATTTATAAATTTGATGATGATATTTCGACCGATATTATTTATCCCGGACGTTATATGGCAACTGTTCTTCCAACAGAAACGCCACAATTTGCTTTTGACGATATAAAAGAACTCAACAAATTGCTCAATAGTGAAAAAACAAACGAAACAAGGGTTATTGTAGCTGGCAAAAACTTCGGTTGTGGTTCGTCTCGCGAACAAGCAGCATCTTGCTTGAAAGGCCACAACCTAACGATCGTTGCTAAGGATTTCGCTCGTATATTCTTGCAAAATAGTATAAATTTAGGCTTGCGAACAGTTATATGTCCTGATATCGAAGCAGAAGTCGACGACGATCTCGAAATCACAGACGACAAAGTAATTAACAAAACACAAGGGAAAGAGTTTGCTGTTGTTCCACTTCCAAAAGCTCGTCAAGCAATAGTTGATGCTGGCGGGTTAATACCTTACACACAGAAGATTTTAAAGCAAAGAATGGGTATAGAATAAAAAATAATTGATTATATCTATATTTTCAAAAATGCTCCTGTTAGTTTATCTATCGGGAGCATTTTCTTTTGCTATTATTCCGAAAAGAAATACAGAAAATGCTATCGCTGGATAGAGAAACCTGCCATCAGAATAAGCCACAAAAAGTGAATAAACGTACATCCCAAGCACTAACACAATTCCAGCTAAACAAACTAAAACTATTGTTTTGTCTTGTTCGATATATTTATTCTTAAAATAATAGTATATTCCAAATGCAAAAATGAGCAACGAAGGGTATGCAGATAGAATAAACGAAAGATAAGTGCGAGGGCGTGCGAGATTTTTCTGTAATGTTTCTATTTCAATTGACCAACTGTAAGTGTACGGTATTCCATAATTCAGTAATTGCATAATTTCGAGTTGCAAAAGGTAAGCAGCGGCATAAAGCAGCACAAGCAATGCTGCTTGTTTCCAATTTCGCACGATCACAAAATAAAGCAAACCACAAGCAAATAAAATAATTATACTCTCTTTCAAAAACACACCTACCGCCACAGCAAAGCAAAACCATCCGTAGCGACGTTCTACAAGCAAAGCAAACGACATCATCATCCATCCTACAAGTGCAGCATCTATAAATCCAATTACACTATAATAGAACACAGGAAAGCTAAAAATATGTAGCAACACTATATAAAATGCAATCTTCGGCTTTACAAAATGTCTGTATAAAGTTCTGAATGCAAATGAAAATCCTAAAAATAATATAATTGCGTTTGTCAAATTTAACGAAAATCCACGCTCGAATGGCAACATCGAAGCCGACAGCGGCACCAGCAGCCTTTTGTTGAATGGTGCGTCTGCATACCAGAAGGGCGCTTCACCACGAAAATAATCCACCAGAGCATAATACTGGTGATGGTCCCCGCCTACAATGCCAACAATATCTTTAATTAGCAGATCCTGACGGTTAAACCTCAGAAAAAGTACCGCCGCAAGTGCAAGCAATATATATAGATAGTATTTTTTCATTCTACCGATAAATAACAGGCTGTAGAGACGCAATGCATTGCGTCTCTACAGCTACAATTTGCGTCTCTACAATTTGCGCCCTCTACTAATTAATCTAAATATAATTTCAACAATATCTTGTTTCATAATTCTACGGATTATAATATTCATCAATAGCCCATTCTATTGGGTTATTGCGAATATATTGTCGAATGTGTTGTAATCCTGTTTCATTACGAATGATATGTTCGTAATAATTGCTTTGCCATAATTTAGTCCCATAAGTTCCTCGCTTATCGTTTATCTGTTTTGTGCATGCTGCTTTAAATCCTCGTATGATTGAACCCAAATTTTTTGATTGTGGACCAAATTTATTTTTCGTAGAGACACAATGATTCGCGCCTCTGCTACAATTTGCGCCTCTACTAATTTCATCTTCAAAATATAATATTCCATGCAAATGATTTGGCATAATAATATATTCATCAAAAACAGTTTTCATATCAGGACGCAATATTGGTGTTTTCAACCATCCAGATTTAATTATCTCCCCGTATTTATTTAATTGCATTTCGCCATTAATTACTTCGCCAAACATACTTACCTTATTCTGCGTACAAATAGTAACAAAGTATAGACCAGATCTGGAATAATCGTAATTTTGCAAACGTGTGGATTCAATACGATATTTGTTTTGAAATTTTGTCATAACAAATACCGAATTAATAAATTTCATTGAATATTTATTTGCATTCGTAGAGACGCAATGCATTGCGTCTCTACGACAATTTGTGCCTCTATTGTATTTCTAATGCAACAATTTGGTTACGTTCTTTATATTTCACCTGAAACATAACAGTTTCGCCTTTCTGCTTGCTATCGAGTATTTCTTTGAGCTGCCCGGTGGTTTTAAGTTCTTTTCTATCGACTTTGACAATCACACCGTTAGAGGAGAGCCCGCGTTCGGCTGCATAAGAAAATCGCTGTACACGCGAAATATATACTCCATTTTTAACGTCGAACTCTTTTTTCTGCTCGGAAGTAAGCGGAGTAACAGAGAAACCAAACTTGTCGAACGTTACTGGTTCGTTAGAAGAAGTATCACCTTTCTTACCGGAGGAACTATCTTCGCTTACGCTTTCATCTGAATCATTACTTTTGCGACGTTCGAGAATTACAGTTTTTGTAATTTTCTTTTTGTCGCGCCAGATAGCAACTTTGACTTTGTCACCAACACGTTTTTGAGCAATGTAGCTTTGCAATTGGTTGGAGCTATTTACCTGCTTGCCATCTAATTCAAGAATAACATCGCCTATTTCAATCCCAGCTTTATCCGCAGGACTATCTTTAAGCACATCATTTACCATTACGCCCTGAACGTCTGGCAAACCAACATTTTTTGCGGTAACCTCATCAACAGTGGAAATCACCACCCCCACATAGCCGCGGTCAATTTTCCCATCGTCGATTAAATCCATCACAACAGAATGGACTAAATCAACAGGAATAGCAAAACCATAGCCAATATATGTGCCAGTTTGAGTAGCAATTGCTGAATTGATACCCACCAGACTGCCATTTATATCGAACAGCCCACCACCACTATTGCCCGGATTAATCGGAGCATCAGTTTGAATGAAATACTCAACTGCGTATGGGTCGCGACGAAGTCCCATCGCACCACGCCCGATAGCGCTAACTATTCCGCTGGTTACTGTAAAGTTTAGCCCGAGCGGATTGCCAACAGCAATAACGAACTGCCCAATTTTCACATCTTCGATTTTAGCAAAATGAGCAACTTTTAGCCCTGAGGCTTCGATTTTGATAACTGCCAAATCAGTTAACGGATCTCGCCCAATTAGTTTTGCCTTATATTCTTTTTGGTCGACGGTAATGACTTTAATCCCATCTTCCACAGCATCTTCGACAACGTGATTATTAGTAACGATATAGCCATCTTCGGAAATAATTACACCCGAACCTGCACCACGGCCGCGTCTTTCCTGTTTTTGTTCATCTTCGGGGAAACCGAAAAATTTGAAAAATTCTTCGAAGCCAGGAATTTGATTCATTGATTGTGATTTTGTCTCGACACTAATCGCAACAACAGTTGGTTTTACCGCCTCGGATGTTGCCACAAGAGCATCGTTGAATGCTTTTGCCGCTTCCGACGGAACTACGGGCGCTTTCTCCGCACCTATTTTAACATTTTTTTGTTGAGCAAACGAGGAATTATAAAACATTAAGCTTAAGCCAACCAACAAAGCAAAGCTCAAAACCGAAAGAGAAGAATAAAGCAAAACAGTTTTTTTGCTTGAATTCAACATATCCCAAACCTCCCTATAAATTACAAAGAAAAAACGAATAAGTCTTAAAAATCTTGCTATAAATCACTCGTTTGCTTTATTAACATACCTGATTGGATCTATATATCCTGCTTGCTCAAATCCACGAAGGCGAAGCAAGCACGATTCGCATTCGCCGCAAGCTGCATCTTCATTTGTGTAACAACTCCAGGTTAAGTAAAGTGGTACGTTGAGCAAAATTGCCTGCTGAACAATTTCTTTTTTCGAGAGATGAATAATTGGCGTAACAATTTTAATGTGAGTATCGGGCTTTGTGCCGTAATTAAGTGCTTGTTCGAAAGCACGAAAGAATTCCGCACGGCAATCAGGATAACCGCTTGAATCCTGCTCGACAGCACCGATGAAAAGAGCTTCGGCTCCAAGTGTTTCAGCCCAGCTTGCCCCAATTGCTAAAATATTGCCGTTACGAAACGGCACGTATGTGTTCGGGATTTCATTTTTGTCGAATTTAGCTTTTGGGACGTCAATTTGCAAATCAGTAAGGCTCGAACCGCCTATTTGCTTGAAATAGCCTACATCAACTATGAGCCTGCGGCTAATTCCATAGTAATTACAAATATCGTTGAAGGCACGTTCTTCGCGGGCTTGCGTTCTATGGTGGTAGTTCAAATGCAACGCCGCAACTTCGTAGCCTTCTTTGAGTGCTATTGCCACACATAGTGCGGAATCCATACCACCGCTCATAAGCACAACTGCTATTTTATTCATTTTGCCACCTCGTCTTTAAATTCTTCTTCTAAATTCACGTCAGTTTTTCGCCATTCTTCGTAGAACATCATCAGCACTGCAGTAGTTGGCACTGCAATTAGTAAACCAATCAACCCAAGCAGCCCACCAAACACAAACAAAGAAATAATGAGTATTACCGGATGCAAACCAACTTGCTTGCCGAGCACATTCGGTTCGATTAAATATGCATTGATAAAGTGTATTGCAGATATTGAACCAACTATTACTAGCAAGTTTGTAAAGAAATTACCATCATCGACCAGTAGCATAACAAACGCACCAATAATCATCGAAATCGCCGAGCCAAAATACGGGATTGGATTAAGTATCCCTGCTATAAAGGCAAGAACAATCGAATACGGAATATTGAAAAACGAATAACTAATAGAGCAAAAAGTAGCAACTATAATCGCTGCAACAATTTGCCAACCGATATATTTTTTTACAATTATATTTACTTTGCGTAAGTCTGTGAGAAGCTTCTTGTTCTTAGTTTTTAGATTATCTTTTAAATAATCTTTGAATTTCCTGAAATCTTTCAATAGATAAAAGGTCATAATCGGTGTTAATATTACATTTACAACCTGAGTTAAAATCACCGACAAACTGCTCAGAATATTAAGCAAACTGCTGAAAATAATATTTACAATGCCTTCGATACGAGGAATAAGTTCATCGCGTACTGCTTCGCGAATAGTGCTTTTGGGTAAACCTAATTTTTGCAGCTTTCGGTAAAAGTTTTCGCTTTCAACATATTTTCTGGCTGAATCTACGTATGCTGTTAGACTTTTTAGTGCATTGTCGAGTTGGTCGAATATTATAGGGAACACAAACACAGCCACAGCAGAAAAAATACCGATAATTAACAAAATAAACACAAGGGACGATAGCCATCGGGCAACATCCCATCTTTCTTTGAGCTTCTCGACAAATGGATCAAGCAGGTAAGCTACCATAAACGCAATAAAAAACGGCACAATCGACGAACCAACTACTCGAAGCAAACTATAAACAAAGAATATCGCTACTACAATCAATAATTTTTCGATAATTGGTGCTTTCTTTCGGAATGAAAAGAGAATAAAAACAGAAATGAGAAGCAAAACAATAGGTTGAGCAATTAGTCCCGTAACGTATAAATACGCAGCAAAAAATGAAAAGCCAATAACTATTGCGGCTATTGTCGAAATTTTTTGCGACTGATTTTTAAATCCACCGAAATCCATATTATTATATCTTAATTATGCAAGATATAAACGAAAAACAAGGAAAAATGTTTCTAAATTATTTATCGAATAAAATTTTGAACGTTGCACCACCCATATCGTTGTTGTATGCTTCGATAGTCCCGCCAATTCTTTGAGTGAACACATTCACTATTGCAAGCCCCAGACCAGTTCCTTTGCCTTGCTTTTTTGTTGAGAAGAACGGTTCGAAAAGTTTATCAATCGTGACACCTTCGGGCAATCCAATTCCGCTATCGGCAACGGAAATAAATTTTTTATCGTTATCGATACCATAGGAAATGACAATTACTTTTTCTTCTTGTTCTTTTTCGTCAATTGCTTGTATTGCATTTATTATGAGATTATTTATGATAATTTCTAGCTGCAAAGGATTTGCAAGAAGTGTTAAATCAGGCTTTTGCTCTTCAATTTTAAGATAAATGTCGTGTGCTCTGATTTTTTGCATAATAAGGCTCAAAGCACGCTGAATAACAGTTGAGACGTTCACTTCAAGACGTTCCTGGCTGGCTGATTCGAGCCAGTATGAACGCATATGCTGAATAATATCTTCGACTTTCGAAACAGCATTAGAAATTCTATGAATCAGTCTTGTAATTTGCTCTGGGAGGATCAACTCATTTTGTTTGTTCCAATAGATAATTCCATCAGCAGCTACTTTGATAGCATTCAACGGCTGGCTTATTTCGTGAGTTATTCCGCCCGCAATTACACCTATAGAAGCAATACGTGCGGCATTCTCTATCATCAAAATCGATTCCTGACGCTTTGCTTCTGCTTCCTTTCGCTCGTTTATTGGTCGAGCCATTACGTTAACATATTGAACTTCTCCTTCAAGCGAAAAGATCGGACTGAATACGTGCTCTACCCAATAATCCCCACCGACATAATCAGCATAGTTGTGTTCAAAATGTATTTCTTTGCCAGCCAAAACCTCTAAGAATGAACTATATATTCTTTTCGAAAGTTCTGTTTCTTTCAAGAATTGCCTAAAATCAGCACCTTGCCTGAGATATATGTTTAATGTTGATAGCAGCTTATCGAACGAATTTTTGTTGAAAGTTACAACCCGCATTTCTTTATCGAGAACCAGATAATAAATATTACCGCTATTGATAATACTTTCGAGAAGATCCCTGTATTTATGTATTTCGTTTTCAATTTTTACTATATTGGATACATCTCGCGAGGCTCCGAGCAATTTAATCGGTTTCTTTGTAAAATCATCATATTCAAAGACCGATACTTTATTTTCGAACCAAAGCTGGTTCCCGTCGTAATCGTGCAATTTTAAAAAGAAATCATTTTGAGAAATTTCTCCACGTTTAAATGAAATATATAATTTTTTCAAATATGGGATTTCGTCTTCGTAACAATATTTCATAAATTCCTTACCCGAAAGTACTGGCGGCGGGAAGCTGTTCACTTTATCTTCGTTAACTTTATGTATCGTAAACATATTTGTTCTTAAATCAAATTCCCAAAATAATTCGAATGACATGCTGAAAGCAAATTGCAATTTGCGACTTTTTTCGTTGAGCTCTATTTCTGCTTTAACCTTTTCGGTTATGTCGTTGCTCACAATTGTAAGCCCACTAAATTTGTCCAGTTCGTCGTATCTCGCAGAGTAAAAGTTTTCTATAAATTTATCCCCAATTTGTTCGATAGAATATTTCGTACGGTTTCGTGATGCTTCCAGAATATTTTTATAAAACTGCGGATATGATTTTAGAATTTCCCCAACCTGCTCACCAACTTGCATATTTTGAAGTAGTTCTACTTTTTCAATTTTGCCTAAAACAAGTTTTATTACAAAATTATAGTTCAGGTGCCAAACCATAACCGGTAGGCTATTCAGCACTTTTGTAAGCAAATCAATATTGAATTTCAATGCCCGTTCAGCAAATTCACGCTCGGTTTGATCATTACGAAATATTATATATCTGCAATTATCTTCATCACTGAATACTGGCACAACCATATATTCGATAACATAATCGTAATGACGAAACAAAAAATTAGATGGCAATTTCGTAAGATTTGCTTTTTTCGCATAAACACGTAGCATCGAACTCAACCCAATAGAAATCAAATCGTAGAGATTTTTGCCAAGATAGCTGTCCAATCGCTTTATCATTATGTTGTCTGCATAGTCGTTCGAACCAAGAATAGTACCTTCCTCGTCAATCATAATTATTGGCTCGGGCGAAGAATTAAGGATAGTGCGGTAGAGCTCTGTTTTTTCTTCTAACTTCTTATACTTTTCTTCAAGTTCATGTTCCGACAGTTTTGAACTACAATAATTGAGTTTTTTCAGAATTTTGTCTTTATTATACTCAATCAATTTTTCGTCATCTATCAAAACAAGAACATTCGGATATTTTTGAGCAAGTCTGTGCAAATCTTTCAGTTCAGCAAAAATTATAAGATTATCCAGCTTGTTCAATTTATTTAAAATTTCGATGAAACTATCGAACAAAATCCAATTTGCTTCGTATTTGATAATTACTACGCAGCACTGTTCTATTTCTGTCGTATTAAGCTCAGATAAATTTTCTGCAACCAATACATTGATTTTAATATCGCCAAAATAGTTGAAAATTTCATCATCAGAAGTGAAATTAATCAGCAAAATGTAGTATTCAGCAAAGTTTTTGTTCATTTTGTTACTACGCGAATGGACTTCTACATACAAATATCGGAATATTATCAATAAAATTAAAATAAAAAAAAAGACCTTTTAAGCCTTCGCCTAAAAGGTCGTGGATTGTTTTCTATGTCCCTATGAAACTTTCTTAGTTGAGATTTTTCACTTGAACGTTAAAGCTCTGCCCTTCGACAGTAATTTTGTAGTTTGTAACAGCACCTGTTGGGTTCATATTCGGTGCACCCAAAAAGCCCGGGGGAATATTCGAAATGAGAATATTACTTGGAATGTAATCTTGCTTCGACACATTATTATTGTTTGAACCATTAGTTTGTGCTGCTTTTGCCTCTTCCTTCTTTTTCTCATCTGAGATTCTGCGAACGTTCACTTTCCCATCACCTTTGAGAAATGCAATACCTTTTGTCTGGCAGGATACAGCAATAAATATATTTTCTTCCGTCAGTTCGATATTTTCTTTCTGGAGTTGCTCTTTCCAGTAAGCAATAGATTTTTTCTCGTCGCGTTCAGCAAGAACAAGCGGACTTTCGGTGGTACGCGGCAATTTAAGTTGCTCTTCTGCCAATTTAACAACTTCTGGATCTGGCTCGACCGGTGTTTTACCGAAATAGCCAAGCACCATTTTGCCATAGCCCTCGGCAATTTGCTTCCATTTGCCTGCCATTACGTTGTTGTATGCTTGCTGGAAATAGAATTGCGAAACCGGCGTAACAGAAGTGCCAAATCCACCTTTTTCGACAACTTCTCTCATTTCTTTTATCACTTGCGGGAACTTATCCAGCACTTTGAAATCTCTCATCATCTGAGTGTTTGCCGTCAGTGCACCACCAGGCATTGGTGAGAACGGTATCATAGGCGAAACCTGCACTGCTTCGGGCGGAATAAAGTAGTCTTTTAAGCATTCGGTAAATACTTCTTCGTATTCTCTAATTTTTTCTATATCCAGCCCCAAATCGAAATCCGAACCTTTCAAGGCGTGTAGCATAATTATAATGTCAGGCTGACTTGTCCCACCAGAAACAGGTGCAGCAGCTAAATCAATTCCATCAGCTCCGGCTTCGAGTGCCGCAATGTAGGACGAAACCGAAACACCGGCTGTTTCGTGTGTGTGCATACGGATGTGAGTGCCTTCGGGCAACATTTTCCGAGCCATCTTGATGGTCTCATACACTTTCCTGGGACTTGCAGTTCCACTTGCATCTTTGAAACATACCGAATGAAAAGGAATGCCGGCATCAAGTATCTGCCTCAATGTCTTTTTGTAAAATGCCACATCGTGAGCTCCTGTACATCCCGGAGGCAAATCCATAAGAGTTACGACAACTTCGTGTCGCAAACCGTGACGAACAATACATTCGCCGCTAAAAATCAAGTTGTTTACGTCGTTGAGAGCATCGAAATTTCGTATAGTTGTAGTGCCGTGCTTTTTAAACATTTTGGCGTGCAAATCTATAACTTCTTTCGGAGATGTATCCAATGCAACAGTGTTCACTCCTCTTGCAAGAGTTTGCAAATTAGCATCAGGACCAACAACCGAACGAAATTTGTCCATCATATCAAATGGATTTTCGTTCAAGTAGAACACTGGTGCTTGAAAGCGAGCGCCACCGCCAAATTCAAAATGAGTGATACCAGCAGCAACCGCTGCTTCAAGAGCGGGCAGAAAATCTTGCATAAGCACTCTGCCACCAAAAACCGATTGGAAACCGTCCCGAAAGGAGGTATCCATTACGTCTATGAGTTTCTTTGCCATACCAAACTCTTTTATTGTTGAAAAAACTTGAATTGCGTCAGCAATTCGAATGCAATTTAGTCTTAATTAAAAACAAGTGCAAGAAAAATTGTTGATTCGTTAGTTATTTATCGATATATTTTTATCGTATTAATTCCAATTTAATTAATTCTTAAAAAATATATTTTTTATGATTAACTCATTTGTTTATTTTTGTTACTAATTATTTTTTATTTCGTTATCTATATTAACTGATGGAACAAAACGAGTTTATAACTCACGCAAAAAGGATGAAAAGCAGGTTACTAAGGCTGGCTTTTAGAATTTTGAACAATCGTGAAGATGCCGAGGAAGCTGTGCAAGAAGCATTTATCAAAATATGGGAAAAACGCTCAACTATCAACAAAGATGCAAATATTGACGGCTTTGCAACTGTTGTGCTGAGAAATATTTGCCTCGATAAATTCAAATCCAAGCACTACAAGCATAAAAAAAGCGATATCGATGATTACTCATACATTCTGGAAACAAGCGACGTTTCACCGTACAAAAACGCTGAATACAAGGATGCAGCAGCGCTTATATACAAAATAATCGAGGAATTGCCCGAAAAAGCCCGTCAAATCATCCAGCTTCGTGATATTGACGGATTTTCGAACCCAGAGGTAGCTCAAATACTTGGTATTGATGAAAATGTTGTGAAAGTTACATTATCACGTACCCGCAAAAAAATTCGTGATATTTTGATTAACAAGTACGGTTATAATTATGAACATTAATGAATTAATAGAAAAATACTACAACGGCGAAACAACACCTGCCGAAGAAGCCTATCTGCGAAAGCATTTTGCTGAAACGCAACAAAAATCGCCCGAAAAAGATATGTTCGAATATTTTTCGAACGAAAGCGATGTTTTGAGCGACGTTGAATTCGACGAAAAAGAACTTCTCCGCAAAATCAATAATACAAAGATTAGCCGCTTCCCAACATTTTGGAAATATGCTTCGATTGCTGCAATTATTATTCTTGCAATTAATTCATATATCTTTTTCTCTAAATTTAATGCTGGTGATAACAAACAGCAATATATATCGGGCATCGTCATAACCGACGAAAATATTGTGAAAAACAAAGAAATCGCCGTGCTTGAACTTCAAAAGGCATTCGGACAGCTTAATAATTCCCAAAAAATTGCAAACGAGAACTTGCTAAATTTGAAAAAATTAAACGAAGTCAATAATTATATAGAAATATTGATAACAGATTAAGAGAAGTAATTATGAAACTATTCTACAAAATATTCTTTCTGCTGATAATTGTCGGTTCGGCTGTTGCTCAGCCGTTTTCAATCACCAGCTTAACAGAGCTGTATGCAGGCAAAGACGGGTTTATTATCCTTAACCTCAATGATGCTGGATTTGTCCTGCGCGACCTTGTAAAGAGCAAATCAGCCCAAGAAGCAATAAAATCAGTCAAAAAAATCACACTAATCAGGTTCTCTACCGAGGAATTGAAAGAGGACAAAAAAGCCGAAGCAATGAAAGATGGGAAAAATTTTTACAAGCAAGTAAAAAATTTCCGTGCTTTCGACTACGAAGAGATAATGTCTCTGAGCCAGGGTTCCAATCAATTGCGGTCCTACTACAAAAAGAACGAACGCAGCGACAACGAATTCATTATGACCATAACCGCAGAAGAATACAATAGCTTGATAATGTACTTGAGCGGTTCCTTCACAAAAGAAGAAATCCTTGAAATAGCAAAATCAATTAAATTTTAAGTGAACAAACTAAACATATAAGAGATACCTGACGAGCAATCAGAATGTTGCATCAACAAGGTTTTTAATTAAAGTAAAAAAAGGTATTTATAAATATGATCCTAATTTGCTTAAAATAAATAAACCATTTCACACCTGAGCTTAAAGAACAAATTTTTCAACGAGATGGTTATAAATGTGTTATTTGCGGTAGAACAGAAAAAGAAGGTTATGAGCTTCAGGTTGATTATATTTTACCGAAAGATAAAGGCGGAAAAGCAACATTAGAAAATGAGCAAACACTTTGTTCAATATGTAATTTTAGAAAGAAAAATTATAATCAAACCGAAAGTGGCAAAAGAATGTTTATAAGATTATGGAAAACAGCTAAAAGAATAGGCCATAAGGAAACTCAAAAATTTTGTGAAGAAATTTTAAAAACTTATGAAAAGTTTGCCATCAACGGACGTATCGAATGGAAAAAACACCTATAAACTGAATACGCCTAATAGATGCTAAATATACGAACAACACAATCTCGAACACTATTTCTACCAACTAACCCTCTTCAACCACTTCTTCCCTTTCTCCTATGCACAGACCCAATGCCTGCATATCTACGATTGTCGTTGAAGGTTGTATTTTTCTATCATATTTTAAAACTAAGTGAAAATTACACTTGTTTTTATAAAAAATTCTTTTTATTTTTGTATTTCTTTTTCGGGGTATAGCGCAGTCCGGCTAGCGCACCTGGTTTGGGACCAGGGGGTCGGGGGTTCAAATCCCTCTACCCCGACAAAGACCACTAAAACACATCGCGGAATTTCAATGAACACAAATAAACCTAAAAAAATTACTCGCAAGAAAAGTTCAAGCGAAAGCGGTTTAATTAGACTTAATAAATTTATCGCTGACGCCGGCTATTGCAGTCGCCGTAAAGCCGATGAACTCATCTCATCGGGTGTGGTCAAAGTTAACGGCGCGGTTGTCTCTGAATTAGGGGCAAAGGTACATCCTTCCGACCTCGTTACTATCAAAGGCGACCCCGTAAGCATCAAAGAACATAACATTTATATCGTGCTGAACAAACCAAAGGATGTAATTACAACAACTTCTGATGAAAAAAGCCGCAAAACCGTTCTCGATATTGTTCGCAAGCAAACGCGAATTTTCCCGGTTGGGCGACTCGACAGAAACACAACCGGCGTGCTTTTGCTAACAAACGATGGCGAACTTGCACACAGACTCACTCATCCAAGCTACGAAATCCAACGCGAATACGCTGTAAAGCTCGACAAAGCCCTCAAACCAGCAGACGCTCAAAAAATTGCCGACGGTCTTGAAATTGACGGCGAAAAAATGGCTCCTTGCAGTATTATCATTAGCCAGCAGGACAAAACAAAAGTGTTTGTCACTCTCACCGAAGGGAAAAATCACGAAGTAAAGCGAATTTTCGAATTTATTGGCTACGAGGTGAAGCAACTCGACCGAAAATCATACGCCGGAATCACTTATAAAGGGCTCGAAAAAGGCCGCTACCGCCACCTTACCCGCAAAGAAGTTCTCTATCTGAAAAAACTTGTTGGAATTATTTAACTTTTGATTTATTTTAATTAAGTTCATTTGAATTATTTCGGTGCGAATTATGAAATATGTAATTTTTACCATATTATTGATTTCTTTTGTTTGCATTAGTGCATACTCACAGGACGAAAGCCTGCCTAAATCATCAACAACAGTTAAATACTACGAACCGAACGTCCCCAAAGAGCTTCATACAAGAATATCTGATTTTTTCAAGCTGATAATTCAGGCTCGCTACGAAGAGGCTTATCGTCAATTGCTGCAAGGCAGCCCCCTTATGCGAAAAGAAAAAGAGATAAACAGATTAATTGAGCAAACTGAAAAAGCAACACAAATTTATGGCGCTATGCGCGGTTTCGAAGCTGTCGATAGCGAAGTTGCATCAAACTCAATGATAAAATGCCGCTATTTAGGCTTGCATACACTTTATCCAATGCGATGGATTTTCACTTACTACAATTCGCCTGAAAACGGCTGGGTTATCATCAACATAAAATTCGACGACCAGAGCGATTTCTATTTCAGAAAAGATTAATCGCATGATAGTATTTTCTCTACTTCTCGAAGTTGCTCGTAGGTGTTGACCCCTTGAATTTCCTCGAACGAAGCACAATTGATTGCTACGACTTTTTTGCCTTGCTGCTTAATTATTTCAATTATATCGGTAAGATAATATTCTTTTTGTGCATTGTTTTGCTTGACTTTGTCGAGAGCCGGGAAAAGCAAGCCTGTATTTAGAAAATAAATACCACTATTGATTTCATTTATTGCTTTTTCCTGCAGAGAAGCGTCTTTTTCTTCTCGAATGCGTATAAATTCACCATCGACGGCACGGACAATTCTCCCATAGCCTGCTGGATCGGAAACAGTTGCAGAAAGCACAGATAAATCAGCACCCGCTGCCGTGTGTTCTGAGATAAACTTTTGCAATGTTTCGGGCTTAATTACAGGTGCATCACCGGCAAGTATAACAACATCGGTTTGCTGCTCGACAAATGGCTCAACTTGCTTTGCAGCGTGTCCAGTGCCTAATTGCTCTTGTTGATGAACAAACTTAATCTTGTCAAGGCATTTTCGATATTTTTCAGTAACGCAATCTATAACAAGTTCTTTTTTGTAGCCAACGATTAAATAAATGTGCGTCGGTTCAAGTTGCAAAGCAGTATCTAAAACATAAGCAATAAGTGGTTTTCCGTTTGCTTGTGCTAAAACTTTTGGTGTTTCGGGATTATTCATTCGGGTGCCTTTTCCGGCAGCAAGGATAATAATCGAAAATTGCGTCATCTACATAATTTCCGGGTTTGTAATACTTTTTATCTTATTATCTTCGTCGACAAGCACAACAGTTGGTTTGTGGCTTGCAATTTCATCATTTTTCAGATGGCAGTAACTAATTATAATAACCAGGTCGCCGACCTGACCTTTGCGTGCAGCTGCACCGTTCAAGCAAATTGTGCCGCTGCCCGGTTCGCCCGGTATTACATATGTTTCGAAGCGTTCGCCGTTGTTGATATTGACAACGGAAACTTTTTCGAATAAAGCAATATCAGCTGCCTTCAATAGTTCGGTATCCACTGTAAGACTACCTTCGTAATGAAGTTCAGCCTGTGTGATTTTTGCTCTGTGTATCTTTGATTTTAAGAAAATTCTTTCCATTTTTCAACCAAATCAAAATTTAGAATACAAAATTAAAAAAATTTTCGTTAATTTAATAACTTGTATTATTTATTATTAACTATTTACATTGATTTTTATTTTAATTCGAGAAATACTGATTTATATATATATTTATTTATCTTATAATAAAAAATGTAACTATTGTTTTAATCAATGTGTATTTATATTGAATTTAATGTATAATTATTGTAGTCTTAATATTATGAAACAATTTTTTGTTAAATTATCGCTAATTGTAACGCTTTTTGCTTCTCAGCTACAAGCAAAACCAATAAACATCAGCACTGCAAATCAAGTAGCAGAAAACTTTTTCCTTCGTAGCGAGCTCGCCATCCAATCTGCTAACCAAATTCAATTAGTTTATGTAGCCAAAGATGATGCCCCAGCAACAAAAGATGCTACACAAGAACCATATTATTACGTATACTCATCAAACAATAATTCATTTTTAATCGTCTCGGGCGACGACGCAACTCGTCCGGTTCTGGGCTTTTCGTTCAATTCTGAGTTCGACCCCAATTTTATTCCGCCTAATGTGGAATACTGGCTAAATTATTATAAGGAACAAATTCGATACGTCCGCGAAAATAATATACAAACGACAGCAACAACTGCAAAAGAATGGGCAAAGGTGCTCTCTGGTGGCTACGATTTCGTTACAAGCACGCCTGAGGCAGTTTCTCCACTAACTAAAACCAAGTGGAACCAAGCACCACTTTATAACGATTTTTGTCCATATGACGACAGCCGCCAAGCTCGTACTGTGGCTGGATGCGTTGCAATTGCTATGGCACAAGTAATGAGATATTGGGCATATCCTACATTGGGCAGAAGCTCTCATTCATACAACCACTATAAGTTAGGAACAATTTCAGCAAGTTTTGATGAAATGGAAATAAACTGGAAATTATTCCCAAATCAAGCATATACAAAAAACGAAGAATTAGCGTACACAATATTTTTGATTGGGGTTAGTGTGGAAATGCGTTATGGAGTGGACGCAAGCGGTGCTTTCGTTATCTCTAAATCTTCACCAAAAACGCACTGTTCCGAGTATGCTATGAAAACATACTGGAAATACGACCCAAATCTTATAGTAGGAATTCGTAAAAGCGATACAACCGATGCAGAATGGACAAACATTATAAAAAGAGAACTCATTTTAGGAAGACCTCTGATTTATACAGGTTCTGGTGAGGAAGGTGGACACGCCTGGGTGTGCGACGGTTTCCGCGAAGATAATTATTTCTCGATGAACTGGGGCTGGGGCGGTGCCTACAATGGATATTATTCGCTTTCGGCTCTAAATCCGGGGACAGGCGGCATTGGCAGTGGTTCTGGCACTTTCAACGAAAATCAGGAACTTCTCTACGGCATGCAGCCAATCAAGGAAAATAATTCCATTATCACAATTTCGGGGAATGCTTATTTCGACCAATCGCCAGTTGGAATAAAAGTTCAGAGGACTTTTTACGTAAATAATTTGGGGAGCAAGCCGTTGACAATCACTTCGGCAGACGTACCTCAAGCATTCGAGCTTGCAACACAACTCCCTATCACTGTTGATGCCGGCAAATCAGCAGAGATAATAATTAATTTCACACCCAAATATGCTACAAGTTATTCTGGCAACCTAGTTTTAAATTCAAATGCTGACTTTGGCAACAATATAGTAAATTTACGTGGAATGGGAGTTGCAAATACTTCTGTTGCAGGCGAAAATATTCATTTTGATGTATATCCAAATCCTGCAAACAATTATATAAATATCAATTCCGATGGAAGCATATCAAGCTTAGAACTGGTTGACTTACTTGGCAATAAAATTATTGCTCTCGATGCACCTACATTAAATCAAGCAATCGATGTGTCGAATTTACCGGCCGGAGCTTACACGCTTAGAATCACAACAAATAAAGGTAACATAAAAAACAAACAGATTTTAATCCACAGATAGCGGACAAAGATAGGACGACTTTTTCGGAAAGGCTGTACGCCGCAGGTATTAATTATACTTGCGGCTTTTCTTTTTACAATCCAATAAAAAACACAAAAAAAAAACTTTGATATTATTACATATAAATATTATATTAGCGCTTATGAGAGCGACAACATTAATAGCAAACGCAAACATCACCTGCCGTGGCACAATTCGTGGCGGCTCGTTCCTTTCTCTTTGTCGCTTCAAAAGAGACTTAATGCTCACCATAAAACTTTCCGCAGGAATACCCTTATAATAAAGAACTACTCAAAATTAAGATTTTTTCTTAACTTTACTTATTATTACTTGTTCTTTATTAATTAGGAGTATTTTTATATGGGGTATTTTCCACAAATTTATGTTGAACCAACAAAGGCATTAGAAGAATTAAGAAACTATATTTTAGCGGATGGTTTCGATTTTATTCTCGATTTGGAAAAGAGCCGCGGAACATTACTACTCGAAGCCCGCACCGGCAAACCATTTATTGACTTTTTCACCTGCTTTGCGTCTATGCCAATTGGTATGAACCACCCAAAAATGATGGACGAAGCTTTTATCAATTATATCGGCAGAATTGCTGTAAATAAAATTGCAAATTCGGATATTTACACGGACGCAATGGCAACATTTGTCAAAACTTTCTTTGAATATGCCGTCCCAGATTATTTTAAATATTCGTTTTTCATCGAAGGCGGTGCCCTCGCCGTTACTAATGCCCTAAAAGTTGCATTCGACTGGAAAGTGCAGAAAAATTTCCGTAAAGGCTATCAACGAGAAGTTGGATCAAAAGTAATTCACTTCAAGGAAGCATTCCACGGACGCGATGGGTACACTATGTCGCTAACGAACACTGATCCCGTTAAAATCAAGTATTTCCCTAAATTCAATTGGCCAAGAATTACAAACCCGAAAATTACTTTTCCTCTCAGTGATGAAAATTTAGAAAAAGTAATTGCCTTGGAACGCAAGTCAATTGACGAAATAAAAAAAGCATTCAAAGATAATCCAGACGATATCGCGGCTATCATAATTGAACCAATTCAAGGCGAAGGTGGAGACAACCACTTCCGTCCCGAATTTTTGCAACAATTGCGCGTACTCGCCGACGAAAACGAAGCTATGCTTATTTTCGACGAAGTGCAAACCGGTGTCGGGCTTACCGGCACTATGTGGGCTCACGAACAGCTGGGCGTCAAACCCGACATTATGGCTTTCGGAAAGAAAATGCAAGTGTGCGGTATTGTCGTTACCGATAGAGTTGACGAAATTGAAACGAACGTCTTTAAAGTGTCGAGCAGAATTAATTCTACCTGGGGCGGCAATCTCGTGGATATGGTTCGCGCAACACGCTACCTTGAAATTATTCACGACGAAAAATTAGTTGGAAATGCCGCAGAACGAGGAAAAGAACTTTTCGCAAAACTACACAATCTGAAAAATGAGTTCCCTGAATATATATCAAATGTTCGTCATCGTGGGTTGTTCGCTGCCTTTGACTTCGATAACCCAGAAAATAGAACCCGATTTACTCGCAAATGTTTCGATGAAGGATTGATTATTCTGCCTTGCGGCGAAAAATCTGTTCGGTTCAGACCGCCGCTTAATATTACAAGCGAACAAATAGACGAAGGATTTGAAATTATTCGTAAAGTAATTCAAGAATTATAGATCTTTTTATATTACGACGAACGGTATAATGGCAAACTTAACCATTGTCGTAAGATGCTTGAATTAGCATCCTCATCCCCAAGCATTATACCGTTCGTCTTTATTTTATTCAGTAGAATTTGCTTCTTGCAAAACTAAACTTTCCAAAGATAAATTATTTTTCGGGAATAAATAAATTAAAAACGTAAGCAACATAAGCCCTGTATTTTCAAGAAGTTTTGGCAGACCAACTGTTTGCCTGGCAATATGAGAATAACATCCACAATCAATATTAAGCCCCCTTGCCCAGGCTGTGGCAACCATTATGTTGAAAAGCAGAAGCAAAACAAATATCACTGCAGCACTTGCGCGCAAACGCACTCCCAGAATAAGCAAAACCCCACAAATTAGTTCAATCCACGGAAGCACTATCGCTACAGAATTTATTAATATCTCTGGCAACATACGATAATTTGCAATTTCCTTCGCAAATAAATTTGGGTCGGCGATTTTACTAACTCCAACAACAATAAATACTGCTCCGACAATCAATCGAGCAATAAAAATTAAATATTCATTCCCAAAAATAGATTTCATATTTCTTATCTATTGTTCTACATACGAAATAAACAAAAGAATGTTCAACAAATTCTTTCGCTTAGGAAATTAATTATTTCATCGGAATTATCAGAGAAAAATAAACTACGGTAAGTGTTCTCCCAAAGAAAACCCTCATCGAAAGTGTGACGAAGAAACTCGATTAATTTGTTGTAGAAATTATTAATATTGTAGAAAGCAAGCGGCTTATCAATAAAATTCAATTGATTTAGCACTATAATTTCGAAAAATTCTTCCATCGTCCCGACAGCTCCGGGCAATGCTACAAAACCCGAAGCATATTCGCTCATTAGTGCTTTGCGTTGGTGCATTGTCTCGACAACGTGAAGTTTTGTCAATTTGCTGTGTCCGACTTCCATTTCAAGCAATTTATGCGGAATAACGCCAATGACTTCCGCCCCACAGTCCAGCATTTCGTCTGCAATCGCACCCATAATACCAACTGCACCGCCGCCATAAACTAATCCAAAGCCTGATTGTGCTAATTTTCGGGCAAAACCTCGAGCTTCTATTTCATAAATTGGATTATTCCCTTTCGACGAGCCACAATAGACAGCAATATAATGCATCAGCAACCGCTCCTGCCAGTTAACACCACAGCAATAGTTCTTGCAACAATATATATATCCAAAAACATAGACCAGTTGCGAATATAATAGACGTCCATCTGATTGCGTTCCTCGAAGCTGGAATTATTACGGTCGGTTACCTGCCAAAGCCCCGAAATACCAGGCTTCACCTTCAAAATCATTTCATCGTGCCCGTTCATTTTGATTTTTTCCCAAGGAATATAGGCTCGCGGTCCGATTAAACTCATATCGCCTTTGATAACATTCCAGAATTGAGGAAGCTCGTCGAGTGAATATTTACGCAGGAATTTTCCGACACGAGTAAGCCGCGGATCATCTTTTAGTTTGTGATAGATTTCATATTCTTTTTGAAGTTCGGGATTGGAGCTCAAAATTGTCGAAAGACGCTCTTCTGCATCGTTGTGCATAGTGCGAAATTTAATAATATTAAAACGAGTGTCGTTTATGCCCATCCTTTCTTGTTTGAAAAGCACCTTACCACGAGAATCAATTTTAACAAGCAGAGCAATAATTAGCATAAGCGGAGCCGATAGCACAAGCAAAATCGTTCCCAGCACTATATCAAAGAGGCGTTTCATAAACCGAGCAGACGAAGAAAGCAGTTTTTGCTGCAATTCAAGCCCGAGAAAGCCACCGAAATCACGCACGGAAACCCACAAGCTCGACAGCCCGAACAAGTCAGGAATAATAGTTGTATGAGCAAAAAATTTGGAATACTTATTAATGATTTCCTTCTGGCGTTCAATATTAACGCGCGGCATTGCGATAATTGCGTGTTCGTTGCAAAGGCGTTGGGATAGGTCGGGAATAATATCCAGCCCACCGATGACAGGCACGCCGTGAATATACCCCCAACGGTCAACATCATCATCGACAGCAACAATGGGACGCAAACCGAGCTGTTTCTGCTTGCTAAGCGAACCGATTACGCGTTCGCCAGCGCGCCCAGCACCAATCACTACAACAGGTATGCCCCACCAGGAGCGTTTCGACACTAATTTTCTAACTATCGAGCGACCAACGGGGACCATCGCCAACGCTATAAAAAACGACCCAAATACAGAAATCCTGAATTGGCTCTCTATCCCTTCGGCAAGATAGCTTAATAGAGAAAAAATTATGAAGGCTATGGTTGTGCTGTATGTAATTGAGCGAAGCTCTTCAATAATATCTATCCCAAACCCGGGATAAAGTCCCCGCAAAGCATAAGCGATCGGGAAAAACGGCAACGAAAGACACAATAAATAAATATGATTCCAAGAAATTGTGAATGCTTGCAAAGCAAAATTCGACACAGCAAATGAAACAAGAATTGAAAACGTTAGCATAGAAATATCAGACAGCAGAAATAATAAAGTTGCAAGAATTTTACGTAATACAGTATTTTTCCCAAACGAGTAGCTAATTGCTTCATTCTTTAATAATTTCGTCAGATCTATGAGTGTCAGTGTTTCCATCCAACCCAGAAACTTATTTTAATTTATACTTTACAAGTATTTAACAATTTATAAATTACTATTATTTTACTAATTCAGCAAATAAAATTGAATTCTCTCTTGAATAGATAAACAAGTAAAGCAATTAGAAATTACGTTACTTAACAAAAATTAATTTTATTTTTTCACTAATAATATTTATAATACGTCAAGTTTATTGGACAATCTCAAAGAATATATATGAACCCAGTACGATTTATTTTATTTGCTAGCGTATTTTTAATTGCGATTTCCTGTTGCATTTTGTGCAATGAGAACCTGGAAGTTTTGCATTCACAAATCCAGAAAGAAAAAAATCCGAAAACACGACTAGAAAAGTATTTAGAATTACTTGATAAACAAATAGATTTAGGCGAACCAGAAATATTGTTGAATACTGAAATTGCATATAAACTGGCAGATTCTTTAAAAATTCTACCCCTATTAGCAAAAACACTATATTATAGAGGTGTAGTCTGGCGAATTTGGAGCGATGCGAATAAATCCTTAGAATTTTCTTACGCTGCTCTGAAAATTTACGAAGAACTCAACGATAAGCGTAATTACGCCGAGACTATGCGAACTATTGCCGAAACTTATCGCTCTTTAAACTTTCTTGATTTGGCAGTGCAAAGTGCGACCAAAGCCGAAAATATTTTTTTGAAGCTCAACGATACCACTGGTCTGGCTCAAACTTACAACAGGTTGGCAGCAATAATGTTCGAAAAATTTCATTTTGTCTATGAAAACACTGCTCTTAAATTCCACGTTTTCAGAACAGACGACCCAACGCAAAGAACACCTGATAAATTCTTTAATACTATTTCCAAAGACAAACTATTGAAGATGACTTATGATTCTTTGGCTAAGTATATCGATCTGGCATATCATTATGCGAAATTCCCCGCTTCACCCGCATTATTTGTGAATA
Organism: Eximiradius sp.; assembly: GCA_937127445.1. Taxonomy (GTDB): domain Bacteria; phylum Bacteroidota; class Ignavibacteria; order Kapaibacteriales; family UBA2268; genus JAKIZO01. The sequence continues at coordinate 30,191 of CAKZLY010000014.1, forward strand.
CATCTCAAATAGAAAGTGCTCTGCTTATTAGCATTGGCAATCGAAAACAAGCGATTGAATTATTGAATAAAGCTCTCGATGTGGCAAAAAAGGAAGATTTCAAAATGTATTTGCCTTTGCTTTACACCTCGCTTGCAGCTGCTTACGCCGACGACAAAGATTTCCCCAAAGCCCTCGAATATTCTAAAATGGCAACAGAAATTAGCGAAAAAGCAAATATCCTCATTTTTAAGGCTATGTCCGCACTCTCTTATTACAAAATTTATTCTTTGTTGGGTGACTATAAGACTGCAAATGAATATTTAAACAAATATCAGGATTATAGAATTAAGCATACGAGCAATCAATTAGATGCACGTATTCAAGTTGTCGAATATCAAAATAATTTAGCAAGAAAAGAACACCAATTACAAAGCAGCAAAAAAATTACAATTGTAATCGTTGTGTCATTTATTTTGATACTCTCTATTATTGTTATTTCCTTAATTGCATTGGCACGAAGAAATAAAGAGATTTTAAAGCTCAATAATATTTTAATTGAAAACAACATTATTGTGAAAAAACAAAATGAAGAATTGTCTATTCAGAAAAGCAAGCTTGAATCAGCAAACATAGAAAAGGACAAATTCTTCTCGATAGTTGCTCACGATTTGAAAAATCCTGTCGGAAGTTTTCGAATGACTACCAGTATGTTGAGCGAATCCTATGATGAGTTCTCCAAGAAAGAAGCAAAAGAAATTATAGATATGCTTAAAGAGTCTTCTGATAGTTTATTTTCTTTGCTCGAAAATTTACTCGAATGGTCGCGTTCGCAGCGTGGTAAAATCAATTTTATCCCCGTCGTAACCAACATTAAACAACTTGTTGATATGACCTGTTTTGTGCTAAAGAACCAAGCAATAATAAAAAACATTTCCTTAAATTGCAAAATTCCTGAAAACTATAGTTTGGTGGTAGACCCAAATCTTATTACGACAGTTATTCGAAATTTAATGTCCAATGCTATAAAATTCACTCCCAATGAAGGCACAGTTACAGTTGGCATAAAAGAGGAAACAGATGAATATGCTACATTATTCGTTTCGGATACCGGAGTTGGAATTCCGCAGGAAAATATTGAGAATCTTTTTCATATAGATACGCAGGTTGTAACTCTTGGCACAAACCAAGAGAAAGGCACCGGACTCGGGCTCATTCTATGTAAGGAATTCATCAATTTCCACAATGGCGACATCTGGGTAGAAAGCCAACTCGGCAAAGGCACCACATTTTATATAAAAATTCCTAAGGACATCACCCCAACAGTTACAAACGAAGAGATAATTGTGTGAAAGTAGATTATACAAAACAAAATTACATCGCATAGAGATCTACTCCGTTCGTCTCTATACTCTATATATTTGTAATGTATATAGTAGCTAAAACCAAATCATTTTCTGCCATCAATAAAAATCTTTTCTAAAAAAGCAAAAAATCAATTATATTTGTAAGATATGTTGTTTTCAACAAATTAAAGGAGAGAGAATGAATATTCTGGTATGTGTCTCACGTGTTCCAGATACAGCCACAAGGATAATTGTCGGCAGCGACGGCAAATCCATAGACAAAAACGGAGTTAAGTATATAGTTAATCCCTACGACGAATTCGCTCTGGAAGAAGGTTTGCGCTTGCGTGAAAAAAATGGCGGCTCTGTTACAGCAATTACAGTAGGAACAGATGCTGCTACAGACGTTCTTCGCACCGCATTAGCAATGGGCGTTGACAAAGCTATTCTTGTCAAAGGCGATGAACCAACCGACTCCTACTATGTTGCCTATAATATTGCAAAAATAGCCAAGGAAATTAATCCTGATTTAATCATATTAGGTCGTCAAAGCATAGATTTCGACTCTTTCCAATTGCCTTCTATGCTTGCTGAAATGCTCGGAATGCCATCTGTTTCGGTAGTATCCGCTCTCAAAATCGAAAACGGTCAAGTTTCAGCCGAACGCGACGTTGAAGGCGGTAAAGAAACTGTTGCTTGCTCGCTACCCTGCATTATTTCCGCACAAAAAGGATTAAATGAACCTCGATATCCCAAACTTCCCGACATTATGAAAGCAAAATCGAAGCCAATAGACACTCGCGAAGCCGAAAAAACTGAACCGAAGACATCTATCATCGGTATGGAAATCCCCTCCAAGGCACGTGCTGGCAAAGTGCTCGAAGCATCTGACGCAAACATTGACGAAATAGTTCGCCTTTTGAAAGAAGAAGCTAAAGTTATTTAAGGAGGATGAAAATGAAAAATATATTAGTATATCTTGAATCTACAAATAATAATCTAAAACGCGTTTCGACAGAAATAGCCACCGCCGCTTGTAAAATCGCTAATGGAGCAAAAGTAACTGGAATTTTGATTAACTCAAATTCTGATATAGCCCACCAAGCATCAAAATTCGGTGTCTCAGAAGTAATCCTTGCTGCTGCACCCAAAATTGAACTCCATTCTTCTACTGCTGTGGCCCAAATAATTGCCGATACAGCAAAAGAAATAGCCGCCGATTGCATTATTTTCCCCGCTAATTCTATCGGTCTCGAAGTTGCTCCACGCATTGCAATAAAACTCGACGCAGGCTATATAGCCGACTGCATCGAACTTGCCGCCGATGGCAACAACCTGATTGCAAAAAAACCTGTTTACGCAGGAAAAGCAGTCGTTAAAATCAAATGCGAAACTCCTGTTAAAGTGCTCTCCCTTCGTCCAAATGTATTTGTTGCCGCAGAAAACCCAACTAATGTTGAAATAAAAGATAAGTCCTTCGATTTGAGCGATAGCGATTTATCCGCAAAAGTTACAAATATTGCTAAAAACGAAGGGAAGTTGGACGTTTTAGAAGCTGATATAGTTGTCTCGGGCGGACGTGGCATCAAAGGTCCAGAAAACTATCACTTGATTGAAAATTTAGCGAAAACACTCGGCGGAGCAGTTGGTGCTTCCCGCGCTGTGGTTGATGCCGGTTGGCGCCCACATAGCGAACAAGTAGGACAAACTGGTAAAACTGTATCGCCCGCTTTATACGTTGCCTGTGGTATTTCCGGCGCAATTCAACACCTTGCCGGTATGAATGCTTCCAAATACATTTTAGCTATCAACAAAGACAAGGACGCCCCAATATTCAAAAATTGCGACTACGGTCTGGTAGGCGATTTGTTCGATATTTTGCCAAAATTAACCGAGAAAATTCAAAAAGCCAAAATGTAGCCAGCAGTTAGTTTGTTCTTTTCTGAATAATAAATAATTAAGGGATGCTATTTTTTAGCATCCCTTTTTTACCAATAATAAAAAAGGTTGCCTGGGAAATTCAGACAACCTTTTTTGAATGTATTTCGTAAGAAACTATCTCAATTTGAACCTAATTGGAATAGAGACCCAGCAAGCAATTGGCTGACCGTTCTGAATAGCAGGGGTGAAGCGTCCGTATTTGCGAATAGCATCTTCGGCAGCTTGATCAAGAAGTTTATTGTCCGAATATTCAATAAGCATACGAGAAACACTCCCGTCCTTCGATACCAGCACGCGCACAATAACAGTTCCTTCGACACCTGCACGGCGTGCAAGTTCTGGATAAGTAACAAGCGATTGAAGTTTTGCTAAATCCACACCGGGTTCTTTTTCGACAGCGATAAATTCGTCCGGTTCAGGTTCTTTTTCTTTAATATCGACTTTTACGGTAGTTTTTGAAGCGTCGAAATCAATATTAGCAGCAAAACCACCCATATCAACACCATCGCCACCAGCAGCAGAAGCACGAGCAATATCTTTGACTGTTGCAAAATCTTTCAAATCAGGAGAGATTTGTGCATCAGGAACTGGCACAGGAGTCCCCGCGCGAGCAGCCGGACCAGTATTCAACATAGTTTGAGTTGGAGGAGGAGGAGCATCCATAGAAGTTTCGTCCGACGGAGGTGGCAAGTTCTCCAGGTTAAGCCTAACCATCGGCGCCAACTTCGGAGCTTTGCTTCTTTGCTCTTCGATTTTCTGGAAAATATAAAAAATAATTAGAAATATAGCAAGCAGAGCTATAGATACCAAAAGCCCGCGAATAGTATAGCGGCGGATAAATGCTTTTAGTTCCGCAGCGCCATACGGACACGGCAGTGGTATTTCATCGATAGGAACATTTCCAACTTTTGCTTCCATAACTACAACTCCGCTAATTTTTTAATGTCTTCTTCAAGCATTGGAGCAATAGTAAATCTACGCTCACGTTTTTTAGGCTGCCCGTTTTCATCAAGTTCTTTTGCAATTTCTTCGGTAATTTTTACCTCTGCAAGATTTAATTCATCAAGAACTTTGATAACCATATCATAAGTAGCATCATCGGAGATTTTCAATGAAGTAATAAGACGATTGCGAACATTTGGCATAAGATTTTCGCGTTCGGCTAAGGCACGAATTTCCTTGAGCTCAATCGGTTGTGGGTCGTCGTTGCCTTTTGCATAGAACAATTTATTGTCGTCGCGAATGAAAATTTGCAAAAGTTCCGATTCTCGCACTTCTACTTGCTTAACAATCTCCGGTGGGATAGACATCTCCATTACTTGTGGAGCAGCCAAAGTGGTTGCAAACATAAAGAACGTCAAAAGCAGGAAGGTAATATCTACCAGAGGCGTCATATCGATATGGAAGCCGATACGCTTCATCTTCTTTCTTTTAGACGCCTTTCCTCTTTTGGCACGTTCTACTTTTAATTGACCACCACCACCAGCCATTTATTTTCTCCTTAGTATTCTAATAAATATAACAATTTGTTAGTTAAATTAGTTACTGTTTTTTATCAGTAACGTAATTGAACATAGTAGCACGGTTGCGACGAAGAATATCCATCGCATCGGCTATCCATTTAAACTTTAGTTTCTTATCAGCATCGATAGCAAACTTTGTCGCAGGACGAACCACACGAGTTGCAAGCACCAATTCGTTAAGCAAATCTTTATCTACGGGCAATTGGTGCTTCGAGAGCAATTCAGGTGTGAAGTTTGGGATCTTCTGCCAAACAGCCTGACGGTCTGCCTCGTTTAGCACTTCGTAATAATACATTGTGTCGTTTGTTGCGCTATCGATAGCAACTTTTATTATCGCTAAATCTTTGTCGGGCATTGTTGCTGTATCGACAGGAGTCGAAGCTGGTCTTTTGATTACAAATTTCTGCTCGCTTTCCGCTTGTGTCTTGAACTTTGCAGTAAACATAAAGAAAGTTAGCAGAAGGAATGTAATGTCGACCAGTGGGGTCATGTCTATTACAAAACCTATCCTTTTCTTTTTAACTTTAGCCACTTGCAGACTCCTTTTCTGCTAATTAGAAAAATTATTTTTTAGTTTTTATAGTGAAAATCTGAGTAATGTTCAAAATTGCTTCGTCTATCATATAAACGAAATTGTCTACTTTTGTAGTGAAGAAATTATAAGCAACGATAGAAATAATTGCTGCAGCAAGCCCGCCAGCTGTATTATACAATGCTTCCGAGATACCGATAGAAAGCTGGATTGCCGAAACAGTTCCGCTTTGTGCAAGTGCTGCGAATGCACGAATCATACCGATTGTTGTTCCTAAAAGACCAACCATTGTTGCGATAGATGCAACTGTGGAGAGAATTACAAGGTTCTTTTCAAGTAGTGGAGTTTCGAGGTTCATTGCTTCGTCGATTGAGCGTTGAACTTCGGCGATTTTCTTTTCTGGGCCGTAGTTATCGTCTTCTTTTACTTCTTTGAAGCGAGAAATTGCAGCACGAAGAACGTTTGCAATAGAGCCACGTTGTTTATCGCATTCAGCCAATGCAGAGTCTAAATTGTCGCTTTCAAGATGTTTGATTACTGTGCGAATAAAAGCAACCGGATTGCCTTTTCCTTTTGCTTTGTTGATTGATAAGAAACGCTCTACTGTAAAAGTGATAGCCATAATTATGAACGAAATAAGTAATGCTACAAGTGGACCACCTGTGTAAATCATACCGAGTACGTTTATCGGTTCGTGTTTTGCAGCGTCCGCAAAGTTTGATGGATTTCCCATTACAACAAAATAAAATGCAAACGCAATTGCAATTGCTATCGAAATGGCAATTACATTAAACAGATTTTTCATACAAAAACTCCATAATTTGTTAAAAGTAAATAAATATTATTACAACATTTTTATTGCTGATTGCAAATCATCCGCAACATTAAATACAGTTATCAATTTTGTTATGATAAATATATTTTCGAGTGATTTATCTAAATTGCATAAAATTATTTCTCCGCCACGCTTTACAAAATTCGAATGTGCTGCAATGAGCACACCCAAAGCAGTTGAATTCAGGTAAGTTGCTTTCTCAAAATCAATTATCAACTTGTTTTTCTTTTCTTCGGCATACTTTTTCAATACATCGCGAAGTACATCGGTTTCCTCGCCACCGATGAATTGCCCACGCAGATGGACTATCACTCCGCCTATCTGTTCTTCTACTTTTACTTGCGACATCTATTAACTCCTTTTATTATGCGTAATTTCAAAAATAATAAAAAAAACATACTTATAATAATAATTTGTTTATCCCAGTCAATATTAAATAAAAATTAATAGTTTATTATCAAATTTGTTTATTCTTAATATTTTCTTAATAATAAACATAAGTTTGTCATAAGACAAACTTATGTTTAATTTAGTTACTTTACTCCGAATAAAATTCTTGCAAATCCGTTAAAATCACTGATGAATTCTATCCTGAACCGACTGAAAATCGCCTTCAATTCCGCTTCTTTGTTTGCCGGAAGTTCGAGCAAGAATGCTCCATTGCTACTTAGCGACGAAGGGAAAATTTCGGCAAATCTGCGGTAAAAAGTAAGCCCGTCCGCTTCGTCTGTTAGTGCTTCTTTCGGTTCGTGGTAGAGTTCGCGTTCGAGTTGGTTGTAGTCGTCGAGTGAAACGTACGGCGGATTTGAAACAATAAGGTCGTATTTCTGTTTTGGTGCAACCCTCAGAATATCCGACTGAAAAAATGTAATATTTGCTACTTTGTTCAGCTCAGCATTTTGCTTTGCAGTATAGAGCGCTTGCTGGTTAATGTCGATAGCGACAATTTCGGCATTGGGAAAGCACTTTGCAAGATAGACAGCAATGCACCCCGAGCCAGTGCCAATATCCAGTATCTTTTTGTATGAACGCTGTTGGATTAATTCTTCGGCTTTTTTCGCAAGAAGTTCAGTTTCGGGACGCGGAATAAGCACAGAATTATTAAGCACAACTTCAATATTGATAAATTGTTCTTTGTTTAGCAGGTATTGCAGTGGTTTGCCCAAGGCACGTTTTCGAAGCAATCGACGCATCTGATAGAGTTCGCGTTCTTCGAGTGGCATATCGTGTTTTAGGTACAGCTGCAACCTTTGCAAATTCAGCGTTTTCGAAAGCAAGAGTTCTACATTTAATCTTGGATTTTCTACGTTATGTCGTTTCAGATATTCCGAGCCACTATTAATTATATCCAATATAGTTGTTTTCTTCATATTAGTTTGGACAATGAAAAGCGAGAAAAATAGAGTATAGACAGGTGGAAAACCTGCCTATACTGCAACAAATTTGGAAAGAAGAGATAGCAAAGCCATACGAATAAAAACGCCGTGTGTTACTTGCGTTTGTATGAGGCAATTGGGGAACGAACTAACTCTATAATCAAGTTCAATTCCGTAATTGACGGGACCTGGATGCATAAGCACAAGGTCGGGTTTGCGTGAGAACTGTTCCAAGGAAACACCATAGAATTTAGAGAACTCACGAATAGAAGGGAGGATACCGCTTTCCATCCTTTCTCTTTGCAAACGAAGCATAAGCAGCACATCAGCCCATTCAATAGCGTCGTCGATGCTTTCGATTAATTTCACATTCCAGGGATTAAGGTATCTTGGCAGCAATGTCCCCGGCGAGCAAAGAGCAACTTCCGCACCAAGTGTTTTCAGCACGTTGATGTTCGAGCGTGCCACACGGCTGTGCAAAATATCGCCGGCAATACATACTTTGAGCCCTTCCACACGCCCGAAATGACGCCAAAGAGTGAAGCTATCAAGCAATGCCTGAGTGGGGTGCTCGTGCTTGCCATCGCCTGCATTTAGAATTACACCGCGAGTGTTCTCCTGCAAAAATTTTGGCACTCCGCTATTTGCATGGCGAACAACATACATCTGAACATCCATTGCTTCGATTGTGCGTAGCGTATCTATGAGAGATTCGCCTTTTGTCAGGCTCGATGATGATGACGCAAACGATATTGTATCGGCTGAGAGCCGTTTTGCAGCCAATTCAAACGAAAGCTTTGTTCGTGTGGACGGCTCGAAAAAAGCAAGTGCCACTGTTATCCCTTTCAAATCTGTAAATTTTCTCTGTTTCGGATAATCTTCCAAAAAATATCGAGCTTTTTCGAAAATTGCTGCAATATCTTCTGATGTTAAATCTTCAGAGTTGATTAGGTATGGCTTGCTAAGTAAATAGTCATTATTCATAATTTTTTAAAAATTGAATAAAACAAATTAGGCAAAAATATAAAAAAAGCCGTTCATAATGAACGGCAATTTTTACAATCTTATAAATTATTTCTTCTTCTTATTTTTTGCTGTTGCAGCAACTTCTTCTTTTAAATTTTTGCCTGGCTTGAATCTTGCAACTTTTGTAGCAGGAATTTTAATAGTATCGCCAGTACGTGGGTTTTTGCCAGTACGAGCTTTGCGTTCAGCAACTTCGAATGTGCCAAAGCCAACCAAGGTGAGTTTCTCGCCTTTTACGAGAATACCTTTGATTGAATCAAAAGTTGCACTAATAGCTTTTTCAGCATCAACCTTTGTCATACCAGCGGTTTCTGCTACTGCTTTGATTAAGTCTGTTTTGTTCATAAAACACCTTTAATTAATGAAAAAAAAAAGAGAGAACTAATAGAAATTAGTTAAAAAAACATCACTTTTCTCTATAACGTTATTTTTCAAGGATTTCACTACATTTTGCAAAAATCACGTTGTAAATATATAAAGTTTTTCAACAACTTACAACATTTTTTTTCTAAACAAGTTTTTTTTTAATTTTTTTTTATTTCTTTTGTAGTAGCGCAATGGAATTCGCCTTTACAAATAACTTATATCAACCAAATTCGTAAAAACAAAAAAGGCGGGAAACTGCCTCTCCCGCCCAATTTCCAAGCATCACAGATTTATATTTTTTCAGCAACTGATTTACCTTGCAAAAACAAAGCTAAATAGTCGCGGCTGCCAGCTTTGGAGTCAGTTCCGCTCATATTAAATCCGCCGAATGGATGAACATCGACAATTGCGCCGGTGCATTTGCGGTTCAGATAGAGATTGCCGACGTGGAATTCGCGTATAGCGCGGTTGAGTTTTTCGCGGTTCATTGAATAAACGGCACCAGTTAGCCCATAAATTGTATTGTTAGCTATTTCGAGAGCGTTATCGAAATCGCGAGCTTTAATCACTGCAAGCACAGGACCAAAAATTTCTTCTTGCGAGATGCGAGCCATCGGGTCCACATCGATAATAATTGTGGGCTCAATGAAGAAGCCCGGTCTGTCTAATTTGTTGCCGCCATAAAGCAATTTACCTTCTTTTTTGCCAATTTCAATATAATTGAGAATTGATTTTTCGGCGCTCGCACTGATGACCGGACCCATCTGGTAATTTTCTTCGGGCAGTCCTTGCTTGATTTTCTCGACACCTGCTTTGAGTTTTTGGACAAATTCATCATAAACTTTTTCATCAACTACTGCACGCGAGCAAGCAGAACATTTTTGACCCTGGAAACCGAAAGCAGAAGTAAGCACACCGGCAACTGCATCATCAACGTTTGCTTCGCTATCGACAACGATAGTATCCTTGCCGCCCATTTCTGCAACAACGCGTTTAATCCAGATTTGACCAGGATTAGTCTTTGCAGCACGTTCAATGATACGCAAACCTACTTCCATCGACCCTGTAAAAGAAATAAAGCGTGTTTTTGGATGATCAACAAGATAGTCCCCAGCTTCGGCACCAGAAGCAACAAAATAGTTAAGCACGCCAGCAGGCAAGCCAACTTTATGCATAATATCCTGGAACAACCACGCCATCATTGGTGTTTCGCTCGATGGCTTTAAAATAACCGTATTTCCAGTAACAATAGCTGCCGAAGTTATACCCACCATTATAGCAAATGGGAAGTTCCACGGTGGAATACAAATACCTACTCCGAGCGGAATGTAGAAATACTTGTTCATTTCGCCTGGATAAGGCGTAAGCGGTTGGTCCTGACCATAGCGGAGAGCTTCGCGGCCATAAAGTTCGAGAAAATCGATTGCTTCACAGGTATCCGCATCAGCTTCGGTATAGTTTTTACCTGCTTCCAATATCATCCACGCATTGATTTCAAAACGACGCTGGCGAATAATTTCGGCAGTTTTGAATAAATATGCGGCACGTTCTTCTGGTGAAGTATATTTCCAAGTTTCGAACGCTTTTAAAGCTGCTTGCATAGCATCTTCGGCTTCTTTTTGCCCGGCTTTCTGGAATGTCCCAATTAATTCCTCGTGGTTGGCAGGATTAATTGATTTTGTTTTGCGTTCGGTGAAAACTTCTTTTCCACCAACAATATTTGGATATTCTTTGCCTAATTGTTTACGAGCATATTCAATTGCTTCTTTTTGCTTGCGAATGTTTTCTTCCAGAGTAAAATCAAATGGAACTTGATTTGCAAAAGGCTTGATTACCATAGAAACTCCATAAATATTCATAAAAAAAAGAAATTACAAAGTTAATCTACAAATATACAAAGTAATAAATTTATTAACAAGCACAATCAAAAGTATAATCCAAAATCTATTATAAAATATACAAATTTGACATATAAGGAATATTTTCAGATACGCAAAACATCTGCAATATTATAACATCATAAAAAAAAGCAGCCCCTTTAATAAGGGGCTGCTTCAGTGTTGTTATGAACGTAGAGTGTTATTTCACTCTTACAACTTCGCGAGTGATAACGTATGGACCAGCTTCGATACGAACTATATACATACCAGAAGCAAGATTCATTCCGCTCAAGCTGAGAGTATGGCTGCCAGCCGAGTAAAACTTGCTCGATATAAGCGAAGCAACCTTGATACCCATTGTGTTGTAGAGGCTTACAGATACATTACCATCCGTTGGGATAGTAAATGTAACTTTTGCTTCGTCTGCAAATGGGTTAGGAACAACTTCAACATTGTAGCCGAGAGCAACCGGGTCGTCGATACCAGTTACACTACCTTTGATTTCGAATGGACCAGAGCGATGGTATTCGAGTTCAGGAATATTAGCGTAAATTGCGCGAACCCAAGCGTTCTTTGTATTGACGTTCGGCACCATCCAGTCGAATGAGCGGAGAGATGCTTTGAAATCCCCTGCAAGAGTATTCCAGGTAGCGCCGTTATCGATAGAGTATTGCAAAGTAAATGTATTAACATTCTCGTGTACCCAGCGAACAGGGCGTTTTTCGCCGAAGTTCAACTTATCGTTTGCACGAGGATTAGTAATTACAAGTGTTCCAGAGAGAATTCTGAATGGTTCGGAAACTGCAAGCACTTTGCCAGTTGCTACATCAACCATACGAACAACAGCGTTCTTAGTATTTGCAGCTGGGATAGTCCATTCAACTTCTTCTTTGTTGGTGTTTACTGTTCCAGTAACAACAGTCCAGCCATCAACGCCGTTTGCGGAGAATTCGAAACGAACATTTGCGTTGTCCTTCGAAGTCCAGCGGATGAAGTCTTTCTTGCCGCTTGTGTAGATTGGATCAGTTGAAGCAGGACGAGTAATTTCAGCCGGAACGGAGAATATAGTAAATACAGCGTCGCTTCTATCGAGTTCTTTGCCAGTTGCAGCATCGAGCAAGCGAACAAGCATTTCGCCAGAATTGAGGCGTGGAGCAATCCAATTGAAGCCTAATTTGAGAGCATCAACAGGTGCCTGGTTGATACGTACCCAGGAAGCACCATTGTCGGCTGAATATTCGAGATAGAGTGATACGCCTTCGACATCGAGCGGAGCAGTCCAGTTAATTGTATACATCGAACCGCCTTCCCAAACTTCGCCGCCATTAGGTGCAACAACAGCAAAGTTTTTAGTGATAATGATCGGTTTAATGTCTTCGAATACGCCAACACCTGTAATAATTTTGCCGTCGGTCGACAATACAGCGCAAGTATTACTCCAGTTAAAGAATATGCTCTGGTCTTTGCGTAAGAGTTCAAATCTCAATGTGCCAAGATAAGTATTAACTCTTGGAACAATTTGACCTGGACGACGTGTATATGCATCCCAATCAACTTCTATCGAACGTGTGTTTGGAACAGGAATATCAGTTAAATTAGTTGGTGAAGTGTAAATCGGGCCATAACCCAAATCGAAACGATTATCGAAAATTACTTCGTTGACTTTTACAAGCTCAGCAAAACGAACAACTGTTGGGTCGAAGTTAATCGCAAATGTTGCATTCGCAAGAGCAAAATCAGCACCAGTATTGCGAATGTAGATTGGAACATCCACAAAATTGCCGTTGAGTTGTGGCATCGCAATAACACGGTAGGACAATCCGCCAGACAGAGTTTGGTCGTATTTGCTAATGATAGTTGAAGAATGAACTTCACCGCCTTCATTGAGATATAATTTAGCATCAACAACAAAGCGTTTTGAAAGTTCAGGAGCAAGTGGATAGTAAACGCTCATTGGATCTGCGTCTGAAATGTAAGAGAATGGATTGCTTTCGATAGAATTAGGAGTTTGTGGATAAACATATTGAGTGTTCAAAGCAAGGTTGCGAAGTGATGAAACCTTGTTTGTATTGTTATCAACAATAGTTCTATCGATAGCATTTGCAACGTTATCGCCGTTTACGTCGTTCGATGCATCAGTCGAGAGAGCATTGACGCGAACCTTTGCACGGTCGGCAGCATTGATTTGACCATCGCGATAGACGTCGCCACCAACCATAGCAGGCAACGAATTCGGACTTGTTATATTATTGGCAGCGCCACCATCGTTGAAGTTCAAGCCAGTTGATGCCCACTTGGAATTGTAACGGTCAGGAGTATAGTTTTGCTCATCAGCATAAGCAGTATAGCGAGTGCCGTAAGCAGGTGGTTCTTGACGAGCTTCGGTCGAAGTAATCAAGTTGTTGTCAGTTCCATCCCAAGCTTGGAAATCCCAACCTGATTCAATATCCCAGCTTGACAAATTGTCCCCAACATAATAGAATGGAGCAGCGTAAGCAGACATCACAGGCAAATAGTTCAAGTGATCAATAACTACGAAGTAGCGACCGTCGGCAACGTCTGTGAGAACAAATGGGACATTAGCAAAGTTGTTAGCACCGCCGTTTCTGTTGATGATAAGCTTCGATTGAGTAAAGTTGTAGTATTTGTCTGTCGAAAGTACAGTACTATTAGGGACATACGAACCCGGAACGCCCGAATTATCTTCGAACAGACGAATTCTCAAGCCTTTGTTCGCAAAGTTTGTCCCAATATTATTTATAATACCGCTTGCATATCCACCGTGGTAACCATCTAAAAGAACGCGAACAGTAAAGTTACTTGGAGGAGTAATGTTAAATTGTGCACTCTCAGTGATAAGAGTTTGCATAAATCCATCTGAACCGTTATCGTATTCAAATGCATAAGGAGTATTGATATTAGCGCGGGCACGAAGTCTTAATCTACCGTTTGTCATTGCAGCACCAATAACGCTTTGGTCATTGTAAACACCGTCTTTGTTAGCGTCTGGATCTGCAATTGAGCAGTTGAGAATACCTGCATATTGAGGTTTAGAAGCAACACCCATAAATTCGTATTCAGAAGTTGCTGTCGGCAGAGTAAGAGCATTTGTATAACCAGCATTTTGGTACACACTCGAAACAAATTGATAAGGAACGTTAGTATTTCCAGCACCACCACCAGTTGAGAACTCTAAATCAGCTTGTTTTGACGAAGTTCCATAGGAGAATGCGACACCATCATTGCGATTATAGTCGAAACCAACCCAACGAACTTTAAGAGCTGTTTCGGTATTTTTAACTGCTTGCAGATAAACAGGTTCAACTAATTTAATAAATGGAGTTGTCGATTCGTAGTTTGCAGTTGGATCTGGATTAATGCGAGCAACTAAATCTGCATCATAAGGTGTCATTTCGAAAGCACGAGCTTTGCCGTAGTTAACCCAGCTATTACCGTTGAACGAGTAAGCAGCGATGAGGTTCTTCGTGTAGTCCACTCCGCCAAACACACCGAGCTCGCTTGCACGAACGTTAGTAGCGCCTTGAACAAACTTAATCATTTCGTCTGTTGTAAGAACACCGCCAGGATTGCCGCCCCAGAAGCGCAATTCACGGAATTCTCCATCAAAACGACGAGCAACATTTGTTCCAACAACTGGTTCATAGCCAATGTAAACTGGTGAAGAATTAGTCTTATCAACAGTTATGCCTGTACCAAGTTGTCTCATAATTGGATTAGTTGCTTCTAATGCATCGTTGCGAGTCCAAGTTAGCTGAGGAACACCATCAACGAAGAATAGAATTTGTGATTGCGAACCAACCGATGGAATGTTTACCCAAACACCAACGTGTATCCAAACGGAATCAAATTCAACAGTGTTAGGATTGAGTATTCTATAAATTGGATCGCTAACAGCTGTGCGAAGAGTACGAGTTCCATTATCAAGCGAGGAAACTACAAATTGCAACTGCCCCGTCGAAAGAAGTCTCAAAGCATATTGCAAAGCTTCGGCTTCTGTTGCAGCGTTAGGATTCTTCTTAGCAACGATAGGATAGTAGTTCCCTTCGGTATTTTGTGGGAAGCTATAAGGCTTAATCCATGTTTCAAGGAAGAAAGTTTCGCCAGTAATATTAAGTTTAGTATTTGCTGGAATGCTTACAATTGAATTCTGACCATTTTTGTAAGCAAACCAAGGAGCAACTTTGAAAGGTTGTGAGATATAATAGATATCTTGCTGGTTGCGGGCTTCGGAACCACTTATTCTCATCAATACATTTTTTTCGTAGTTCCCAACAAATGGAATAACTCCTTGCAAATCATTCATTAATCCAGAAATTGTAACGTTGTTGTATGGTTCCCAGTATGCATAAGCATCTTCGACTTCAGCATTGTCTATAGGCATTGCCGGAGTTTGGTTGTCTAATGCATCGAACCACGTATTACCACCATCGCGACTGATTTGGATCATTACATCACCGTAGGTTGCAGTCGGTTTTGGAGTTAAACTTCCGATACCATAAGAAACCCAACGAATTTCGTAAATTTTACCTTTTAAGTTGCTAACACCTTCGCCACCATTTGGTGAAGTTAGCTTTATATGAGAGCGATCTGGACGATAACGAATAGAGTTGTTATTTGGCGTTGAAGTCAAGCCGGGAGTTGTAAAGAAATTCAAGTCGTTATTGCTTTGTTGATATGTTTTTTCATTAGCTTTATCCAAACGTGAAGCTTGCAATGGGAAGTAAAGCTCAAGCCCGGTGCGCCAATCGTTTGGACCATCAGTAATCGCAGTAATCGAACCATTCGGATCGTAAACTCCGGGGATATAACGACGCAATTGACTTTGTTCTAATGCAACACGCCAAACTTTCACTTCTTTGATACCGCCATAGAAGTAATCTTGTGGTTGCATCCCATTGTTCGGATTGACGCCAACCCAAATAGGCATTTTTACGTTCAATGGACGGATATTCGGAGCACTTCTATTCACATAGCGAGCAACTTCTTCTCCGTCAACATAAAGAATCACAGTATTGTTGGAAACAACGCCTGCAAGATGTGTCCAGGATAGTGAGTGTTGGTCTGTCAAATTAGGATTGTTGCCATATGCAACCAATGGAGCTGGGCACACAACATCGCCAAGCACACTCCCATCAGCAGCAGTTACGCGAAATGCTGGATAAATGCCATCGCGAAGATATAACATCCAGCCATAATCTGCTTGCGATGCATTCCCTGAACTTGCTGCAACAATACCCGGATTAGTTCCTACTCCATTAGAAACATTCAAATTCACCCACGCTTCCACTGTAAATGAGTTTGGAGTGGAGAAGTTTCTAACCGAGCGGAAGTAAGTAGTAGCACCGTCAAACTGAACAAAGAACAAGCGACCAAGAATAAAAGTTTCGTCCGATTCGTCCATTCTGGTTGGGCTTGTGTAAGCTGGACGGTTGCTTTCAGCAAGGCTACCACTTGTGCCATCGAGTTGAGTAATTCTAATTTTAGCGTTTTCGCTTCTGAATGGGAAATTATCATCTGCTTTCCAGATAACACGAAGAACTCCACCATAGCCCCAGCCAAGTAAACCAGGACCATCGGGTTCGTCTTGCAAGAAAGCAGCAGCTACATCTGTTGGAATAGGATCGACATTACCTGTAGTTACAAAGTAGTCGTCAGTTACATCAAGACTGTCTATCCAGCCTAATCTGTATGTTGGCAGATCAGCAGTAGCAATGAGCGAAGCTTTGTCGCGGCTTTCTGCTACACGTCCAAACTCAGTGTATGTTGTGCCTCCATCGAGCGAATACTCAAGGCGATAAGCAAATCGACGAGTACCATAAGGATCTGCAAGCGTTGGAGTTGCAAGACCAGAACGTTCAAAATAAATTGGGTAACCGCGATTAGCACGCATTGATAGATAAGGACTTTCTGGATAACGGTTAACAGTTTGATTCAACTGATTAGGATTTAGAACTGTAATACCACGAATTGTAAATGGTGTAGGATTTACAAATTCAACCTGGTTTGTAACATTAGTAAGTCCATCACCACTCATTACAACAGTAGTGTTGAGCGAAGTGTACGGATTGAACCGAAATTCTGCCAAATCAGCATCAGTTAGTGCATCTGCATTTAGAATATTGAAGCGAAGAAGTCCAATAAACGACCCGCGACCAGTGGAAGCAGGTGCAAAACCAGGACCTAATGTGCTTGTAACATTAACGTCCAAAACTGCAACGTATCTCATTGTCCCACCAACCAAACCAGAAACGCTTGTTCCGCTGAGAGCAGCAAAACCACGAGCAGGTTTGTTGTGGAATTCTGATTCAATAATATAATATGGTAATGGCTCCGGAGCATCAACATCAAACTGAATTGCATCAGTTTTCGATGATGGTTGATTAGCAAGCGAGAAGTTTGCAGCTTGAAGTTTAGCACCATTATACGAAACACCAATGTTCATTGCTCCGAGCGGACCAGCATTTGGCGAAAGAGAGCGGACCCAAATTTCAACTCCCAGTTGATTACCCATTCTGCGCGGGGTAAGCGTCATCTGGTAGTTGTAAGTTTGAGCAAGCGATTCGGCGGCTCCTGCAATGAGTAACAACGCCAGCCAAAATGCACTCAAGAATTTTACTTTTTTCATAATTTGTTCCTTTTATATTTATAAACACAATTTCTTTTTGCTTTGGCTTTGGGCTATGGGTTGCCATAGCATCCAAGCACTTATTGTAATTCCATTTATAATTGTTATTACAAAGAACTTTTCTTCCTCGGTTCGAGTGTGCCTCCAACTCATTGGGGAGGCACACTTCCCGAAAACCAACCCAATGCCCTTACGGTGTTACCGAATATATTTCGCTACCATAGGTCGATACTTGTAGTATGTATTCTTCGCCAGACTTAGTCCAATAAGAACCGTCGGCACTGAAGATACGTATTGTGTATGTACCGGCTGGCAGACCGTTTATTACTGCCGCCTCACTTGATTTTCCGTTCAATGTGGAACGTCTGATGCGGCGTCCTGTTGTATCATAGAATTCTAATGTATAATCACCGGCAAGATTGCCAAGTTTTACTCTTACATTCGGTGTTGTGCTGGCAACTGAGAAGTTGAACCAGTCCTCGTCGGTCGAGCTCTTAACAGTTCCGCGAACAGGAACGTTTGTGCCGATTGCTTTCGATAGTGCTCTTGTATTGTTTACGCCGAATGTTACATCATCGTCGTAGCTACCGGTTGTTTCGAACGATTTCGGGTTCCCAGCAGCAGCTATTGTACGATAATGTTCGTTTCCATCTGTGCCGTTGTATTCAAATACATATACGTAATACTTAGTATTCGGAGCAAGCCCAACGACATTGATACTGTTGCCTGTTCCATTGTAAAGAACTGTTGCACTACCAAGATTAGAGCCCAACCCAACAATAGTATTGCCGTAATAAGTTTCACCATTTGCTGGATATTCAGTTAGTCTTAGCAACGTATCAGGCTTTATGATTACAATTCGAGCATTACCACCACCGTTTGTCCAGCTGATAGTTGCAGTTGTTGCAGTGATATTGGTAAACGTCAAAGCAGTTGCCTGACTAGTTGGGGCAGCAGGAAGCACATCAAACAACTGGCTAACAGTTGACAATGCTTCGCTTGGAGAAACTGCACTTACAACAAACTGATGGTTTTTACCAGCAGATGTTGTGATGGAAAGCCCTTGCAATGTTACGTAGGACTGGCCAGCAGGTATTACACCAGCGAGCGCATTGCCACCATTGAATATACCGGCACCAATTTGCTTGTCTATCTCGAATGTAAACGGAGAACTTACTGTAACTGCTTGCCCATACTCATTCTGTAACTGCACAGTTACATTAAATGCTTGGTTGAGAACAACTGGCGTTGGTTCAATGCTTGTGATTACAAGTTTATTGCCTGTAACCTTGATTGCGGCATCTTTTGCAACATCTGTATTAGCAGTTGCTACAAATATTGCCCAATCACCCGAAAGTGCTGTTGAACCTTTTATTGGGTAGGCAGAAGTTGTTAATGTCTGGCTTGAATATGTTAAATTGTTACGATAATCAACCCAGGAAGTGCCTCCCCATTTTGCCATAAATGTAGTACCACTTGCAGGAGTTAAACTATTGTGTATAGTACTTGGCCATTCGAATTTAACTTTTATGCTATCGTTAATCGCTGTTCCTTCGGGAGTTATTCTCCACAAAGCAAGCAATGCACGTTTGGCATCGCCACCTTTGCCTACTGTCGGATTAGTGTAGAATGGTCTAATCACAACAGCTTGCTCGCTTATTGGTTTTGAAAATCTCAACTCAACAGGTATATACTGTCCACCATTACCAATGTCAAATCTTGTTACTGTATTCTTCACATAACGACGTAAGTTTCCAATAACATAAGATGTTGGAGTAAATGCCGGCAATACCGCATTCGGCCCGAATGTCAAAATATTGTCATTTGTTGTGATGCTGAATGCACCTGTAAGTGTCCCATTTATTCTCAAATCTCCTGCAAGGATGATTGTATTTGCTATTGTTAAATTGTTACATTCGTTATTTCTGAACATAGTTGCAGGAATGGTAAGATTTGCAATGTTTGGCAATACAACCGATGAACCTGTCCCCGCCTTTATTCCGCCAGAAATCATTACAAGGTTGAATGATGTGTTGAATGTCAGCGTGTAAGTACCTAAATCGAAATCATTTATTCCTGTATTAATGCGCAGATATGATGTATTTGCAATGTTCAAATTACCGCCCAATGTTTCCTGACGTGCAACTTCGAGCTGAACAGTAGTTGCAGCAGTACCAACAAAGTACGAATTGCTAAGCCCGTTGGTAACTGTTCCTGTCCCTTGCAATACAAGGCGGGACGCAGTTAAATTACCAGCAAGCAAACCTGTCGTTCTTGTCAAATTGCCATTAAGAATAAGTTTCATTGGGTTTACAGCACTTGCACCAGAACCAATTGTCAGGTTTGCAGTTGCAAGATCTAATGTCCCATTAACTGTCAGGTCGTTTGCAGTTGTGTGAGCAGCGTTTATTGTTAAATTATATAGAGTTGGCACTCCACTAACTGCGAAATATGCATCTTCTAACAATGGTGTCACGTGGTTAGTTGCAACAATGTAAGTTCCTGTTCCACCATTGATAACACCATTGGTACGGCTTATTTGACCAGCGCCCACTGTAAATGTCCTGCTGCCAAGATTCAATATACCATTAGTAAGCACTAGTTCGTGGTTTGCATTTGATGCAATTTGAGTATTAATTTCCAGCAATAATTCTGAGTTGCCTGTTTTATTTAAAGTTACATCTGCAAATTGAATTGGTGTAATCGCCGTAGTCGCTCCTGTAATCTTCTGCAACGAACTTCCGTTGAATATCACTCTACTTGCATCATTCGCTGTGAAGTCCATACTTGATGTTCCATCGATTACCAAATCACCAGCTACAAATAATTCTTGTGCTTGGTTTGGAACTACTAATGCAGTTGGACCAGTTGTACGAATGCTATAGAATTGCGTAGAAGCAGGTGAGATGCTCGAAATTCGCGGAGCAGCCCCGGTAAATGTAACAGTTCCACCTGTTGCAGTAAATTTACCACCAGCACCAGAATTAAGGAAAGTACTTGCACCTGTACCAGTAATTGTGAAATCCGAGGATGTTGCGACTTCGTTATTTGCAGCAGCAGTAATTGTGATTGTTCCAAATTCAAGACGACCCGCATCTGATTTCACTATCGTCTTTGGATTGCCTGCCGAAACGCCTACACCAACATCAAATGTAATTACCGATGCAGCATTACCAACGTAGAATTCACCGTTGCCTTCCACCTCGATACCTGCACCAAGCGGATTAGTAGCATTATTGCGAATTGTAAAATTGTGATTTGTATTTGTTGTTAGCTTTGATCCATTAGCAACTTTAATCTTAAAGAAACGCAATGTCCCTGCATTATTAATGTATTTTTCCTGTATATTCTCGAATGTAATAGTTCCGCCATCGGCTAGCAACGAACCGCTAACTACCAAATTCCCCTTTATCTTCCAGCTATCTGAGGTATTTACTATTCCAATAATAGTCAAATCGTTAAATACAAGCGTTTGGTTTGATGCGTTGTAAATATCACCATTACCTGTGAATGTAATTGTTCCATTATTTGCAATGAACGAACCATTTACCTTAACATTAATTTCTTTCTTAACGTTAAAGTCGTTGCTTGTTACAACCTTAGATCCTTCAGAAACTTCAAATTCATAAAATTCAAGCTCAGATGCAGTTTGCGTATTAATTATCTCGCGTTGTCCGAGGTTGCTGAATATTACTTTACCGGATGTCGGCGAAAAAGCATCTGAACCATATTGATAGAAGTTACCTTGTATATAAGCCGTCCCAAGTGGAACAAATGTTTGAGTACCACCCGACGAATTAAGTTCAACATTAAATAATTTCAGTGTTCCGCCGGATTGAACGCTCCAAGGGTCGCCAGCTCCAGCAACTGCTGTTGTGAAATATGCGGTCCCACCTGTCGCGTTGAATGTGGAGCCACTGCGAATATCTAATTGATTAGTTAACGTAAAGTTATTTTGAGTTACAACGTTTGCATTATTATCAGCACGTATTGTTCCGAAACTTAAGAATGCGGACTGAGGAACGCTTATTGTTTGCATTGGGTCGTAACCGCCCCAGAACTCAACGTTCATACCTTGAACCGCACTATTTGCAAGAAGCGATACATCGCCACTTATGCGAATTCTATTGGCCGAACCTGTTACATCGGCAGCATTTACAGTGAAATTATTAACCCATATACCGCTACCAGTTGTATAATCATTGTTTAAAGTAATTGTCGAGCTCACTCCTGCTGTAACGCCATCACCAATAATAAGATTCAAACGACCTGTTCCGTTGGCGCCCAGAATTTCAGATCCAGCTGTAAGCGTTATGTTACCCATTACACGCAACGACACATTATCGCCATTAACCGTATTATTTGCCGGTTGCACTGTTGCATTTGCATGGTTAAGTACAAGTGTTTTACATTCGTATATAGAACCATTACCGTTTACTGTAACTGTCGCTGGACCTATTACTACTTGGTCAACTTTTGTTGGAACGCCCACAGGCGACCAGCTATTCGGGTTGCCCCAGTTGCCGCTTGTTCCTACAAATGTACGAAGAACACCTCCATCGCCAGGTGCCGCTGCCAATGCGTAATAGTTTGCTGTTGCAATATTAACACCTGTTACTGCCAACTGCCCTTTCCCTGTTACTGGGGTGTTCTCTGTTACCGTACCTGTTACTTCAGTTGGACTTGTAACAAAAGTATAATCAGTTGTATAATACAATTTTAAATCTGCTGCATTGCTATATAATTCTGTGTTGTCGAAAGCGAATGTTACAGCCGTAACATTCGCACCAGCTGTAATATAATATACTCTATGCGTTGCAAGACCAACACCCGCAATTGGAACTGTTCTTGGATAACGGCGAACAACTATATTCGTAGCTGCACCCGCAGTTATTGATGGCACACCTATACCGCTTGTACCAATATTAGCAGCAGTCGTACCTGCTGTTGCCGTAGTAACGTATCCAGTCCCAGATGTGCTCAACCCTGTGTTTATTATTGTATTGCCGGCTGTTTCCGATATTTGAGCATCCACATCAGCCAGCGTCAGATTGAAACCATTCAAATCTAAGTCGCCAAGGACTATGTCCACATCGTTGTTGGAGGCAGTTCCATCGCCAACAGTTAAGCCGACCATCAACTTCATACCAGTAGGGCGATTTAAAATAAGTCTGCCCAAAGTTGTTACACCCGCAGGCAAAACAAACTGCGATGATGTCCCTTGAATTGATAATATTGTCGAAGCATCAGTGGTATATGTTCCATTTCCTATCATTTGTCCACGCAAAGAAATCGTTCCACCATTACCATCAAGTGTTAATGTCCCAGCATTTGAAACATCACCATAAACAGTTAGGTTATATGTCGCTTTATCTAATGTCGCAGCGGAAGAAACTTGTAAGTTGCCATATAATGTTATACCTGCTGTTAATAGAGTGGTACCACCAGTAATAGTTAAGTTGTTTAGCGTTGTAAAACTAAAACCCGTAGTACTAGCATTTATGCTAAAATTCGTCGTTTGATCTGTTGTTAATGCACCTGCAACAAATGTTGGAGCGGCAGTAAATACAACTGTCGAACCGCTTGTTGCATCCATAATAAAGTTTGTTGCTGCAGCAGAAGTATATGTCCCACTAAAAGTAATAGTGTTACCATTGATTACTAACGTCCCTTGTGCAAATTCTGTTGCATCAACATTGGAGGTAATAGTTAAATCGTTGTTTAAGATTACTTTCCTTGCAAGCGCACCACGGCTAACTCGCAACATATTCAGTTGAGTTATGCTCGATGGAAGCTCTATATCAGATGTTTGAGTTGAAAGAATTCTTAATGTTGTATATTGATTTGTTGTTATACTTCCAGTATAAGTATAATTACAACCAGCAGCTATTACAATTAATGGCTCATCTGCCGCATTCCCTCCGTTAGCTATGATACTTCCGCTGCCAGATAAACCAGTTGTAAATGTTATTCCATTATTTGCTGTTGTTACAGCGGACAAATCTAAAATCCCATTTGCTCCAATAGTTGTAGTTGTTGTTACTGTATGTGCTTCGTCAGGAAGCGCTACTGTACCAGAAGTTATTGTCAATGAATTAAATGTTACTGCAAATGCACCTGAAACAGTAAACGTTGTATTTGGTCTATTCAATGTAAAATTGCCAAAGTTATTAGCACCAGCAATTGTAAATGTTGGCAAATTGCCAGAACCTAAAATCTGCAATGTTGTAGCTGATGTTGTAACAAACTCGGTTTCATCGGTTCCCCAGTTAGTTACAGGTCCATATAAAATTACAGTAGAACCACTTGCAACAAAATCGCCACCATTAGGATTAGTAAAGGTCCCATATACAGTAAATGTGTTAGATCCAATAGTTGTTGTACCAGCTGCTGTTCTAACATAATTACCATATACTGTTATATTCCCAGCCATTGTAACACTATTGTTATTTACTGTTAAATTATGAACTGTAAGAGCAGGCAATTGATCATCAGCAGCAGTCTGGTTTGCGTTGAATGTCAAATTTGTATTCGAGTTAGTATTTAGCGTGAGATTGGTAAATGTAACAGTACCTGTAAATGTCACAGTCGAGCCAAGTGCATTAATTGTAGCACCAGAAGCTGCACCAGCAATGGTAGAAGCAAATGTTGAGGTAGAATTATTTATTGTTAATACACCAGTTGCAGGAATGGATAAAGCTGCCGTAAATGTATTTGTTACACTTCCACCAGTGGAAATAAGATTACCATTGAGCGTTATTGCACCGGTAAAGGTTCTGGTTTTGGTTGCTGTTGAAGCTGCATTTAAAGTAGCACCAAGTGCAATAGAGGTTGTTGAAGAAGCTGTTAAATTATTGTTTCCTACAATAAGAGTACCTGATGTAACCGTTAAGGCACCTGTTGAAACTGTTAAATCATCTGATAAAGTGCAAGTACTCCCCGGTTTATTTATTGTAAATGTGTTCAATGTGGTTAATTCAGTTGGCAGAACTACTGCAGTAGTACCAACAACAGATAGGATAGGAGGAGTTGTGTTAGTAATCGTAGCATTTGTTGCTTTTGTCCAAGTACCGCTCAATGTAACAGTTGCAGCAGCAGTACTAAAAGTAATGTTCGAGTTGTCATTTTGAACAATATCGCCACGATAAGTTGCATTACCAATATTAACTGTAACTGCCGCATTAATTATAAGCGATGATGTCCCATTCAGTGTAATACCACCAATTCCAGTAGTAGCAATATTAGTTGCTTGTGTTATTGTCAAAGTGGAATTACCGTAAATGCTAATTGTTCTTGCATTTACTGCACCTGATGTGGTTACATTGAAGCCCGTTGGAATAATTACGTCGTCGCTTGTTGTTGGAACTAATGCCGGCGACCAGTTACTTGCAGTGTTCCAGTCAGCACCGGATCCAACGAATGTTATAGTTGCAGAGTTGAGCATCCCTGCACTTAAAAAGGCTAAGATTGCGGTAATAAGGCTTAATCTTAGCAATCGGTTTTTCTTTTTCATATTTTGACCTTTAATAAAGTTTATAAAACTAAGTTTGATTAAAGTCGAATTTCAAACATTGCAAAGCGTAAAGAAAGCAGATAAAAACCTGCCGAACAATTTAAGAAGTATCGGAAAAACTAGAAATTCCTTTTCTCATAAGTTTCTCCATAAATTGTATCACATAAATCATAGTAAAGAACTCAATATATATCTATATTATATGCAATTAATTGGTTAATTAATTAGGAACAGGAAGCGTAATTTAGTCAAACCATACACACCTTTTTTAAAAAATACTTCTACCTCGATTATCATTTTCGGCTATTTTCAAATAAACTTTAGATATAATTTTAATTTTCGTTTTAGCGCTCAAAAAATAAAAATTCCTGTCAAACATTGTTAAACATAAGCATTTAGCAAACAAAGTATTTACAAATACAATGCCAATGAACAAAAATTAATCCTTTTCTTAATTTTCAGTTCATCTAATGAACAATATTAACCAGAATTAAATTTATGCAGGTGTACCTATTCGCATTTGAATGCGTCCATTCGCCGCAATCGCGCTTGATGACGCGGACGTAGCAACTTGCTGTGAAGTATTTTTCGCAGAACGCTGAGGATATCGAAGAACGATCGCCAATTATGGTGAGGCATCTTTTGCTCGAAGCAATACCGAGCAAGCGACTTCTTGGCAAAAACTATATCAGCATATTGTGCAACACAGAAATCTGAATATCCATCGCCAATGTAGATAACGAAAGCGTCCGTAGGAACATCTTTCAAGATTGCATTGCGTTTGCACGAAGCAACCAGGCAGCCGCAGCTTTCAGTTGCAAGCGGATAAGTGAGTTGCCATTTCCCCGCCTGCCTTTTTGCTTTGTTGCAATATACTTTTAATTCACTTTGGTTGATATTCGACAAAACCGGGTCAATGTAAATATCAAAGCCATCGCTTACTACTGACAGCGGCAAACCATTGCCCCTGCAAAATTCAACAAATTCTTTAAAATACATATCTACTTGCTGTGCAACAGCCCATCCATTTATAAACTGCTCGCCAACATGGTCCGGCAGGCTCGCAAAAAGATGCTCCCAATATTGGCGAATATTCAACCTGTGAGAAAGAAGCTCTGAATGATACGGCTCGAACTGCCCGAAATCCACGAAAAGTTTGTCTCCAAGGTCTTCGAGCGTTATTGTCCCATCGAAATCTGTAAATATATACACATCGTTCATCGAGAACGCACCGAAAAGAACAACCACACAGTCGCAGCAAGAGTTGCAACAACGACAGCCGGCCGGAGATACCGCTCCCACATGCTCTCTTCTGGTTCGGGCAATTGCTTCCGCAAAAAGTCCGGCGACGAAGCATTTATCTGCTCCACCTCAACGTAAGAAAGAGTGTCGCTCGAAGATAGTTCAAAAGTTTCGGGCTGGGAAAGCACATTATCCCTATATTTTTGAAATGTAAGTGAAATAGAAATTGTACGTTTTATTTCATTTTTAGAAATTGGCGAATAATCAACAGAAAAAATTGCAGGCGAAAGATAAATATAATTAGCCGCATCAGAACTTGACGAGATGATTTTTACCGGCGATTTGCGTGCAATTGCTTGCAAAATAAGCATTTGAGCGTCGGTCTGACTTGTGCTTATGCAAACGGTGTCTGCCACAAACGGAAGCCGCCGAGCAATGCTATCAGCAAGAAAAGAAGCAACCGCAAGATTGTGCTGCTGCGCAAACAATTGAATTGGAAGCAACCAGAACGCAGCAAACAGAAATTTATACATTAATGAACCTTGCTAAATGTTCTGCATCAGTTATATGAACAAGTGCGTGGTCATCAACAAGTTGCGATACCGCGGCTTTTGCGTCTCGCAGCGGAATATTGTGCTTGTAAGCAAAATGCCAGATGTCAATCGGCGAAGCGAAAATTTCGAGAGCAAGAAGCTGAGCCACTGTAAGCGGCTCGTTATTCTCGAAGCGGTTCCGAGCGGACTCAACAAAGGCTTTGCCCTCTTCGTCCTGCATCTGAACAGAAGTGAAGAAATAATTATCGTTATCGAGTAGATCGCAAATCGGAAAGCCCCGCCCATCGCGTTCCACCAGACGTGGTAGGAAATACATACCCACAAGGTAGGGCGCCACCACTTCATCTTCCCACAAATCGAGCCAGATCGCTTCATCCTCCGTACGCAGCCACTCGAAAAAGTCGATTTCGTATTGCGGAAGCATAAAAAGCGTGTCGCTCGAATAACGTCCTGCAAGCATTCGAGCTTGTTCGGGAGCGATCTCCGAAAACACCTGCTCCTCGAAAAGTATGTAATTACGCTCTTCGATTGAATTCTGACAATATGCTATTAATTCATCGTTTGTCATAGTATATTTTTCAGATATTTAATTACAAAAATACGAAAAATAATTATGAATTAATTAACGAAATGGACAATAAATTAGTTCCCGAGTAGGGACGCTTATAACTGAAAAAATTATTCACAATCTCCACAAATTATTTAATTTAAGCAATACCTTAACGAAATTTAACGCTTGCTTAACAAAAAATTTGTATTTTTATATTTTGTTTCAGTATTATGGCATAATAAAATGTCAGAAGAAAATCGCCAAATCAGCGAAAATTTGCCTCCTTTGCAAAGCAGTAACGCTAAAACAATTGTAGTGGTCGACGACGAAGCAGATATTTGCGAACTTGTTTCGCTCGCCCTCACAAAAGCTGGCTACAAGGTGAAAGCCTTCGAGGACGGCGAAAGCCTCTTCAAATATCTCAAAACAAATATTCCTGAACTTGTTATTCTTGATTTGATGCTACCCGATTCCGATGGCTTCGAAATTTGCAAATACTTGAAAAAAGACGAAAAGTTTTCCCACATCCCTGTAATTATGCTTACTGCTCGTACAGAAGAAATGGATAAAGTATTAGGTCTCGAACTCGGGGCGGACGACTACGTTACAAAGCCGTTTTCCACACGTGAGCTGGTCGCTCGCGTCAAAGCTGTGCTTCGTCGCGACGAAAAAGTTGTAAAAACGCAGAAAACTCGCATTGGCGATATTCTTGAAATTGACCACCAGAAATATGAAGTTACCGTAAATGGTGAAAAAGTTGAACTCACATCTACTGAATTCCGTATCTTGAAATTGCTTAGCGACCGTCGCGGCTGGGTGTATTCGCGCGAGCAAATTTTGGATTATCTTGGGGCGCAGGAAAAAGGTGTTCTCGATAGAACTGTTGATGTTCATATTAAAAATTTACGCGAAAAACTAGGTATCGCTGGCAAATTCATTAAGAATATTCGCGGTGTCGGCTATAAAATCGAAGAAAATTAATGAAACATCTATCATCGAAAATTTTTGCCGGATATTTCCTCGTGATTTTTTTGCTTACGGGGCTTATACTGTTCTTTACCTATCGCAATGTAAGCCACCAACACGTTGTTACTATCACCGATAACCTGAATAAAATCAATACCATTCTCGAAACTAAAATTGTTCATTTTATCGAAAATGAGGATCTCTCTGAACTTGATAAATACGTTAAAAAAATTGGGAAAGAGATACATATCAGGCTAACTATCGTTGATAGCACGGGGCGTGTGCTTGCCGACTCAGAAAGCGACCCGACAAAAATGGAGAACCACAAGCATCGTCCCGAACTCGAACCAATTTTCAAAGGGGAAAAAGTTGGCAAATCTGAACGTTTCAGCTCTACTGTCCATAAAGAAATGCTCTACGTTGCTCACGGTCTTTTTGGTATCAACGGACGGTTTCTTGGTGCAATAAGAACAAGCATTTTCAGAAACCAGGCAAAAGAACTTATCAACCAGTTAATTCTCCAAATTCTGCAAATCGCTTCAATTTTTGTGCTTGTTACTCTAATCGGTGCTTTAATATTTGTTCGGTCCCTCACAAAACCAATCAATCAGATTTCCGAAGCTTCCCGCAAAGTTGCCGGCGGCAATTTTGATATTAAAGTTAATATTTCGGGACGCGACGAAATATATGAATTAGCTACAAATTTCAATAATATGACGGCTCAAATTAAAGCACTTTTCGCAGAAGTTACCAAGCAAAAAGAAGAACTAAATACTATTATCAAAGCTATTCAAGAGGGACTTGTCGCTCTCGATATTACCGGCAAAGTGCTTGTCGCAAATGCAAGCTTTTGCAAAATCATCTCAAATTCTGACATTTTAGATAAAAATATTAATGAAATTACTAAAAATCAAGATATTTTGAGCCTTTTCCATCAAACTCTTAACGAAAAAAGTAGCACAATCAAAGAAATTTCCAATGAAAAGAAATTCTATCTTTGCAGTGCCAATTTTATCGATTCAAAAAAAGAAGTCGTGCTACTTTTCCACGATATTACAGAAATAAAGAAATTGGAACAACTCAAAAAAGACTTCGTTGCTAACGTTTCTCACGAACTTCGCACACCACTGACTGCAATCAAAGGATTTATCGAAACTCTTGAAGACGAAATCGACGCCCAATATTATAATTACATAGACATAATCAAACGCAACACAAATAGGTTGATTAGCATTGTGCAAGATTTGCTTATGCTATCCGAACTCGAAGCCCCGAACACGCAGCTAATTAAAAGCTCAGTTGATGCCCGAGTTATCATAGACAACGTTTTGAAAATATTCGAGCCTAAACTCAAAGACAAAGGACTAAATATCGAAGTTCAATACCAGGACAATTTCCCCAAAATCAACGTCGATGTGTTCAGAATGGAACAAGTTTTCATCAATCTCATTGATAACGCAATAAAATACTCCGATAACGGAACAATTCTTATTATCTGTTCCTATGACGACCGTTTTGCCTACTTTGCGGTGAAGGACAACGGAATGGGCATTTCCAAAGAAGACGCTGAACGAATTTTCGAGCGTTTCTATATTGCGGACAAATCACGTTCCAAAAAAACCGGTGGCACCGGGCTTGGACTATCCATCGTCAAACACATTGTTTTGCTTCACAACGGCGAGATTTCCGTTGAAAGCGAAAAAGGAATTGGCACAACCTTTAAATTTAAAATACCTATCAATTAATTGCCAAGAGCAAGCTCGATTAAATAGTCGCCAATTTTTTCTACGAGCCAGTCGTACACCTCGTCGCCAAGAATGAAGCGTTCAAGCTTCGAAATCGGACGATTGAAGTCCATACAGTAAACTTCACCCTGTTTAATTGCAAATTCAACCGCATTGAAATGATTCTCCATATTTCCGAGTAGTTTCAGACAAGCACTGTTGATTTTTTGCTCAATATTTTCGTCAATTCTTGGGGCAGACCTCGAATACCGCAAGTGAAGCGGATTTGTAGGGTTATATTTTACGATTTTCAAATATTTTCTACCAACAGCAAAGCAACGAACATATTCATCATGTTCGATAGATTCCTGCAAAATCATCAAGTTCGAACCAGTGAGCTCGTATGCCGAGAAAAATTCAGTCTTGTTGTAAACCTTGAAATCATAACGCTTTTCATCGTAGGCATTAGATTTCAGCACAGCAGGGAAACCGACGTAGTCGAACATTTTGTCCCAGTCGAGAGGATACTCTAAGTTTCGCATAGCTTCGGGGGTAGTGTTCTTCGGCAACCATTTAGTTGGAATTAAGCAAGTTTTTGGCGTTTTTAGTCCCAAATTGTTTGCAATTTGCGCCTGAAAGAAATAATCATCGTAGCACGCAGTAAGACAATTAGAAATCACTTTCTTCCCTTGCAACTTCAACGTTTTTAGAAAAGAACGGTAAAACGGCACAAATTCAGAAATGCGGTCGAGAACAACATCATAATCATAAAAATCATTGTTTCTCAATATGCCAATCTTAATTTCCTCACAAGTTACTTCATTATTGTTCTTAGAATTAATGTAATGCTGCACATCAAGTGGGAAATTAGTACCAATTCCGAAAAGCAAACCGATTTTTTTCATAGCCACACCCGAAATGAATATATTTATATTTAAAACGATTTACTCAATAAATTAGTTCCAAATAAATAGAGAAATAAATAGTCTATTATCAAAAAAAATGAACATTATTACAACATTAATATGAAAAAACTATTATTATTACTTTCGATAATTCTTGCTCTCGGCAGCTGCGGAGCGCAAAACACAAAAACCATAATAGTTACAACAAGCAATCCAGTATATGCAATAACCAAGGAAATCGCCGGACCAAAGGTCGATGTTCGGTATATTATCCCACCCGGGGCATCGCCGCATACATACCAACCCAAGCCGTCCGATGTCTATAAATCGCAAGCGGCTAATGTGCTTATTTACGTAGCAGACAATAACGATGGTTGGGCTGCAAAACTTCCCGGCAGCAGAAATTTATTGCAATTAATTGACTTGCTCCCGCGTGATTTCTGGATTAATTATCGCGGCGAAAAAGTTGCGGCAAACGATACCACCATCACAACAAAAAATATTGATTCTCATTTCTGGATGGATCCTTTAGCTGTAAAGGCAATACTTCCTGCTCTTGCAGACACTCTTTCGAAGCTCGACCCACAGAATGCAGCAACATATCGAACAAATGCCCAACTTTTTTCGAATAGATTAGATTTATTGCATCGTCAGGTGGACAATATTTTGCACAATGTGAAAGGAAAAATTGTTTTTCTTCATCATCCATCAATAATGTATCTGCTGCACCGCTACGGTTTAATTTATGGCGGCTCGGTCGAAGAAGCACCCGGCAAAGAACCAACCCCGAAATACATTGCTTCGCTTATACAGAAAATTAAAGAAAGCGGTGCAAAGGCAATTTTCAATGAGCCGCAACTATCCGATAAACCCGTAAAAAGCATTGCCGATGAAGCAAAAGTTAGCGTTTATTTGCTCGACCCAGTTGGAGGCTCCAGCGGGAGAGAAAATTATCAGGATTTAATACTCTTCAACGCTCGAACTCTTGCAAAAGCACTTGCAGGAGATTAATTATGCCCGATTTCGCTATTAAAACAAGCAATCTTACTGTTGAAATTGGGAACAACATTATTCTCGATAATATAAATGTTGAAATTAATAAAGGTGATTTTGTTGCAATTGTCGGACCGAACGGTTCCGGCAAAACAACCTTTCTCAAAGCATTATTAAACATTATTAAGCCCACGGCAGGTGAAATTAAAATTTTCGGCAAAAATTTAGATGAAATCGAAGCGGGTGATATAGGTTACGTCCCGCAAATCAAAACCATCGACCGCTCGTTTCCGGCGAACGCAATTGAACTTGTTTTGAGTGGAGTGCGTAATCGCTGGCTGGGAGTGAAATCCAGGGAAGACAAGAAATTAGCACTTCAAATGCTCACGCTTGTCGGTGCAGCAGATTATGCAAAGAAACAAATTTCCGAGCTCTCGGGCGGGCAACTTCAACGTGTGTATTTGGCACGTTGTTTTGCGTCGAACCCAAAACTTCTTGTTTTGGACGAACCGGCAACTGGAGTAGACCTTGTTTGCGAGGCTACAATTAATGAAATTATCGAAGAATACAACAAAGAGCGAGGCGTTACAGTGCTTATGGTTACTCACGACTGGACTGCTGCCTACCACCACACTAATAAAGTGATGCTCTTGAACAAGCAATTAATCTATTTTGGCAATACAGGCGAAGCATTCACCGAACTCAATTTAATGAAAACATTCTCGCATCTTGGGCACAAACATAAAGTTACTTTTGGATTGAAAAGTTATGAGTGAGATATTCAGCCTGGCTTTTATGCAGCGAGCGATGATTGTAGGAATTTTGCTCGGTGCAGTAAGTGGTTTTTTAGGAGTTTTTGTTGTTCAACGAAAGATAAGCTTCTTAGGGAGTGGGCTTTCCCACGCAGCGTTCGGTGGAGTTGCATTGGGTATTTTTTTAGGCATAGAGCCAATGTTTCTGGCAATTCCATTTACGTTACTGATTGCATTTTTGATGGTATTCCTGAAAAAGAAAGCAGATATTTCCGCCGACACTTCAATTGGGATACTGTTTTCGGTGGCGATGGCAATTGGTATAATTTTTTTAGCACTGAACGAAAATTATTCAGCAGATGCATATTCTTATCTTTTCGGTTCGATTTTGAACGTTTCGGTGTTTGATTTAGCAATAGTTGCCGCACTTTCGTTAATTATTGCAATTGTCGGGAAAATATACTGGGGACGCTGGGCATATTCCACTTTCGATGCGGAACTTGCCCGCACAAGCAAATTGCCCGTAGAAACAGACGAATATATTCTCACGCTGCTAATTTCCCTTCTGATAGTTGTTTCTATAAAAGTTGTCGGAATGCTGTTGCTCGGAGCATATTTAGTGATTCCAGCGGCAACAGCACGCATTGTTTCCCGAACTTTTTTTCAAATGACCTTGCTATCTGTATTACTTGGAATAGTTAGTAGTATAGGCGGTCTGATATTATCTTATTTTGTTGATTTACCAAGCGGAGCTGTAATTATACTACTTCAAGCAATATTGCTCATTGCATTGCTAATAACAAAAGAAATAAAATGATGAATTTAAAAGTGAAATAATTATTAATTGAAGGGATACAATTCATTGTATCCCTTCAAACATTTAATATCTTTTATCAATAGTTTAATCAATACTACTACTATTTTCCGTATGTTATATCGCTTTTTATTTGGTCGGCGGTTTCCTTGCTTAGCAAAAATTCGATGATTTTCAAGGCGAAATCTATGCTTGTGCCCGCCCCACGACTTGTAATAAAACGTTCGTGCACAACAACCGCAGCATCTGAGTAATCATACTCGACCAGCATTTCACGCACCGATGGGTGAGCAGTCACGGGAGAACCTTTGGGCAAAATTTTGTGTTGTGTGAGAATTGTCGGTGCGGCGCATATTGCTCCAATCCAGCCGCCACGCTCGTAGTGCTTGCGAAGTAGCTTTTCCAGTTTTTCGTTGTTTAGCAAATTCAAAGTGCCGGTGCGACCGCCCGGTAGAATAATAATATCGAATTCAACGTCGCTATTGAGTTGCTCAATAAGTAAATCAGGAATTATTTTCACACCGCGCGAACAAGTGATAATCTCATTTTCACCTGCAATTTTTACGTTGAAATTTGCCCGCCGCAATAAATCTGCTGGTGCAATCGCTTCAATCTCCTCTGTTCCTTGCGCTATCGCAATTAACGCTGTTCTACTCATATTCCCAAATCAAAAAATATTACAAAACTTAAATATATAAAATAAGACGGAGAAACAAACAAAATACTGTCGAACCTATCAAGAGCGCCGCCGTGTCCAGGCAAAAGGTTCGAGCTATCTTTGACCCCGGCATCGCGTTTCAACATTGATTCAGCCAAATCGCCATACTGACCCAAAAGTCCAACAATTGCTCCGCCGACTATAAAATGCACAATCGGTATTTCCGCCAGAAACAATTTTCCCAATCCGACAAACGACAAAATAGCGAACACAAATCCTGCAATTGCGCCCTCGATTGTTTTTTTCGGGCTTATGCGTTCGAAAAGTTTGTGCTTGCCAATTGCTTTGCCAATGAAATATGCGGCGCTGTCGCACACCCAAATAGACCCAAGCAAAGTAATAATCAAATATGCCCATCTATCGGGTGAAATTTTAAGAAGCTGCGAAAGTAGTGTGAAATCACGCCCAAGTGCATACGATTTCACATGAATATCGAACAAATACAGGAAATAATTAAGTTCTCGCAATATATAAAAAGTTATAAAAAATATCGAAATATATGACATTCCAAGAATTGTAACAGCAGCGTTTGCTATTTTATTTGGGTTTTTCGAATACATTTCGCAAATCAGCGTTATTATCACAAAAATTAGATATATCAATATTGCCGACATAAACGGACTAAGCTTCCCAAAATGGTTAAACTGTATAAAGAACACCAACTGAATGATAATCCCAAATATTGCTCCATTGATTTTGTGCGGGGCATAACCTTTTTTCTCCGCAAGCGAATAGAATTCCAAAAGCGAGAGCAACGAAATAAACGAAACTGTAATGAAAAATGGAAAACCGCCTAAAACAATGATAAGCAATGCAAATGGGATTCCAACAGCGGCAACAATTACTCTTTTTGCCAAATCATTCATAATTATTCAACATAATTTATGATAAAAATTCAAATCCAAAAGCTCATTCGATATGTTTTTATCGATAAATTCAAATACAATCGAAAATTATTATAAATATATTCGTCAATCAATTATAATTTCGTAAATATATTGAAAATTTATTGAAAAAAAACAATAAATACTTAAATTTGCTAAATTTTCATTTAATTGGAGAAAATTATGAAAGTTGGAGAAATTCAAAAGTTTATCAAGGAAATAGAGCTTTTCAAGGACCTTAGCGAAGAAGAAATATCGCTGATTGCAAACCAAGCAGAAGTACGTAACATCAAAAAAGGCGAAAAATTATTCGAAGAAAATATTCCACGCACACATCTATATATAATTGCCGATGGCGAAATTGAACTTGTCAAAAATACAACATTCGGAAATGAAAAAATTTTGACTGTGTTCAGTAAGTACGATTTTTTAGGTGAAGGCGCTTTAATGGACGACTATCCCCATTCTACATCAGCAAGAGCATCAAAGGATAGCAAAATCATCCAGCTTCACCGCGAAAAATTAAACGAACTTATGCAATCGCAGGCACAAGCAGTTATCAAAATCCTGTCGCGCGTTGCAAGAGTGATTTCCCGCCGTATGCGACAGACTACAAATCAGGTGGCTGACGCTGCTGCTCAATATATTTCCGGCCGCACGCGCCGCGAACACGACTTGCTCGGATGGCGAGAAGTTCCCTATGAATTTTATTATGGTATTCAAACTCTTCGTGGTTATGAAAATTTCAATATTACTGGCGTAGCAATATCGCATTATCCTTTGCTGATTAAAGCTCTTGCCCAGGTCAAGCTTGCTGCTGCCAAAGCCAATTTTGCGCTCGGATTGCTCCCTCCACGAATGGCAGAAGCGATTTTCGAGGCTTGCGAAGATATCATTCACGGCAAATGGCACACTCATTTTATTGTTGACGTTATCCAGGGCGGTGCCGGCACTTCCACAAATATGAATGCAAACGAAGTAATCGCAAACCGTGCACTCGAAATAATGGGGTATGAGCGCGGCGACTACGAACATTGTCACCCAAATAATCATATTAATCTTTCTCAATCTACAAACGATGCCTACCCAACGGCTCTCAACATTGCTATTATTTATGAAAGCCAGAATTTAGTGGAAGCTTTAAAAGAACTTATTGCCTCGTTCCGCAACAAAGCAAACGAGTTCTCCAACGTAATCAAAATGGGGAGAACCCAACTTCAAGATGCGGTCCCAATGACACTTGGACAGGAATTCGGTGCTTTTGCTGACACTCTGGAAGAAGAGATTCAGCGTCTCGAAGCAAATGCTCGTTTGCTACTCGAAGTCAATATGGGCGGGACAGCAATTGGAACTGGTATCAATGCCGACCCTAAATTCCGAGAATTGGTTATTCAATATTTGTGGGAAATTACCGGTTTACCTGTAAAATCTGCTTCAAATCTTGTAGAAGCAACGCAAGATACTGGTGCATTTGTGATTTTCTCTTCGGCCGTGAAACGCCTTGCGATAAAATTATCGAAGATTTGCAACGATTTGCGTTTGCTTAGTTCCGGTCCGCGTGCAGGATTGAACGAAATCAATCTTCCTCCTATGCAACCAGGTTCGTCCATTATGCCGGGAAAAGTTAATCCGGTTATTCCCGAAGTTGTCAATCAAATTGCGTTCAAGGTGATAGGCAACGATTTGACTGTAACGATGGCTGCCGAAGCTGGACAACTGCAACTAAATGTAATGGAACCAGTTATCGCTCAAAGTATTTTTGAATCTATGGAAATGCTGATAAACGGTATCAAAACTTTGAAATTGCGTTGCATTGACGGAATTACTGCAAATGTGGAAAGATGTCGCGCCTACGTTGAAAATAGTATTGGACTAGTTACAGCGCTTAACCCATACATTGGCTACGAAGCAAGTTCCGCTCTTGCAAAAGAAGCACTCGAAACAAATCGCGGTATCTATGAACTTGTTTTAGAGAAAAACTTGCTCACAAAAGAGCAACTCGACGAAATTCTTTCACCTGAAAATATGATTGAGCCAAAACCATTGAAGAAAAAGCAATAATTTAAATTGAATATAAATAAAAGAGGCTGCACCTTTCGATACAGCCTCTTTTTTATTTTACAGCACTATTAATTATTGCAAACGCGATGCCCGCCACCGTGATGATGTTCGTGTTTCTGGCAAATCGTGCCATTATCATTAACCAGTCCTTCAACAAATTGCTTGACCATTTCAGTAGAATTGCCCGAGCAGCCTCGAATAACTTCGATGCCTGCATCATTCAACACATTTACAGCTCCACTGCCAATTCCACCCGCAAGCATAATCGATACACCGCTTTGAGCTAATGTAAATGCAATGTTTGATTTGCATCCGCATCCTTGCTCAGATTTAATTTTCTGAATTTCCACAATCTCATTATTATCAGAAACTGTGTAAACGTTGTAGAACTCGCAATGACCAAAATGTTCGTCTATTAAATCATTGCTTGTTACAGGAACTGCTATCTTTTTCATTCTATTCTCCAAAGAAAATCCCAAAAATGGACATTATACATAATCAAATTTAACAAGCAACTCGATTTTAACCAAACCTAAAATTAATTAATTATGAATTTCGCAATTCATTTGAGAGGGTCATCTGTGAATAGAAATCAATAAGGGAAATTTGTGCAAGTTTTAATTTAGGCAACACAAATTTCCCTTATTTTTTATTTTATTTGCTTTCTTTTGGCTTACACAATAATATTAATCAATTTGTTCGGGACAAAGATAATTTTCTTAATTGGCTTGCCGTCGAGGTGCTTTTGCACTTGTTCATTTTCGAGAGCAATTTGCTTGACTTCGTCCTCAGTTGCATCAAGTTTGATTTGCAGTCGAGCACGAATTTTGCTGCACACTTGAACAACAAACTCAATTGTCTGACGCACAATTTTCGCTTCGTCGTACTTAGGCCATTCTGCAAAGACAATGCTTTGGGTTTCGCCAAGACGCTGCCAAAGTTCTTCTGCAATGTGAGGTGCAAATGGTGCAAGGCAAAGCACAAATTTTTTCATCGCCTCCTTAGGTTTTGTCTCGTATTTATAAAACTCATTGACAAATATCATCATTTGTGCAATTGCAGTATTGAAGCTTAGATTTTCAATATCTTCTTGTACTTTTTTGATAGTATAGTTAAGCACGTATTTTTGTTCGTCGTTTAGCGTTACATCGACAACTGTCGGGGAAAGGTTGCCGTCCTCGTCCAAAATCATTCTCCAAACACGATTTAAAAAGCGATTTACTCCTTCGATACCTTTCGAAGACCAGGGTTTCGAGGCTTCGAGCGGACCAAGGAACATTTCGAACAAACGAAGCGAATCCGCACCGTATTCATTTATTACTTCATCAGGATTAATTACATTTCCGAGCGATTTAGACATTTTACGTCCATCTTCGCCAAGAATTAATCCTTGATGGAACAGTTTCTTAAATGGTTCGGGTGTCGAAACGTAGCCGTAATCGTACAGGACTTTGTGCCAGAACCGAGCATAAAGCAAGTGCAGGACAGCGTGTTCGGCACCTCCGACGTATAGGTCAACTCCATCGGGCATCATCCAGTATTGTTCTTTTTCTTTCGAGCAGAAAAATTCGTCGTTGTATGGATCAATGTATCGCAGATAATACCAGCACGAACCAGCCCACTGTGGCATTGTGTTTGTTTCGTAGCGAGCGCGTTTACCCGTCTTTTTGTCAATGAAATCGACCCATTCGGGAACATTTGCAAGCGGGGATTCGCCTGTGCCAGCGGGCTTAAAATCTTTCACCTCGGGCAGCAGCAGTGGCAATTCGTCAGATTCTAACGCTCGCTTTGTTCCATCTTCGAAAAACATTATCGGGATAGGTTCGCCCCAATAACGTTGCCGCGAGAACAGCCAATCGCGTAATTTATATTGCACTTTGCGTTGTCCGATACCTCGATTCTCTACCCAATTTATTATACGCTCTATTGCTTCACGAGTTGGTATGCCGTTGAGCGATACTTCGTCGTTAGATGAATTAACTCCAATTCCCTCATACGAAACAAATGCTTCCTTTTCGACATCCACGGGCGAGCCGTCCGCAGGAGCCACCACTTGCACAATTGGCAAACCGAACTGGCGAGCAAATTCGTTGTCGCGAGTGTCGTGACCCGGGACAGCCATTATCGCGCCAGTTCCGTAGTGAACCAGCACATAATCAGCAATCCAGATTGGAATGCGATTGCCATTTGCAGGATTAATTGCGTAGCCGCCAGTTGGCACACCAGTTTTCTCTTTCGAAAGTTCGGTTCGTTCGAGATCGCTTTTCTCAGCAGCTTGCTTAATATACTGCTCGACTGCATCGCGATTTTCTTCGGTGGTTATTTTGGGAACGAGTTCGTGTTCGGGTGCAAGCACAAGATAAGTTGCGCCGAAAATTGTATCGGGACGAGTAGTAAACACGGTAATTTGTTTGTCGCTTGCATCAATTTTGAAGTTAATCAAAGCACCTTCGCTTTTGCCAATCCAGTTTTTCTGCATTTCTTTTGTAGAGTGAGGCCAATCGACAAGTTCTAAATCCTTAAGCAAGCGCTCAGCGTATTCGGTTATACGTATCATCCATTGACGCATAGGGCGGCGTTCCACTGTGTAGCCTTTTTCTTTCCATTCGTCAACTTCTTCGTTGGCAAGCACTGTTCCAAGCTCGGCACACCAATTAACAGGTATCATTGCAATATAAGCAAGGCGATGACGGTCGCGATATTCTTCTATTTCAATTGGATCGGTAATGTTCTCAGGAATAGGCAATTCCTGGATTGGGCGTGCTTTGTTCATCTCTTTGTCAAAATAAGAGTTGTAAATCAGCAGAAACATCCACTGTGTCCATTTGTAATATTTAGGGTCGGTAGTATTAATGCACCTTGACCAATCGTAGCCCAGCCCAATCATATTAAGCTGGCGTTTGAAGTTTTCTATATTCTTCTCAGTTGCAACAACAGGATGAATCCCGGTAGTCATCGAGTAGCGTTCAGTTGGCAGACCGAACGCATCAAATCCCATCGGGTGCAGCACGGAAAAGCCTTTCATTCTCTTGTAGCGAGCAATAATGTCGGTTGCTGTGTAGCCTTCGGGGTGTCCGATGTGTAGCCCTGCTCCGCTCGGATACGGAAACATATCAAGAATGTAATATTTAGGATTATTTTTATTTTTGACAACTTTATTAACATTATTTTCTTGCCAAAACTTTTGCCATTTTTGCTCAATTTCTTTGAAAGGATAGCCAGCCATATTAATATTATTATTTATTAAACAAATACAAAAGACAAAAATAACGATTTTTTTCAAATCATAATGAAATATAATAGATGTATAATTTTAAAATATTTTGCTACAAGAATATATCATCTAATTTATTTAACCGAATATTATATAGAAATACAACAAATTGTAATTTATCTAACTGTGTTTTTTTAAAACAAACAGTATAATAAATCGTCTTTAAGTAGTTATATTTGAGATGAAAAATGGCATCAACAATTGTAGCATTGGCAACACCGCCGGGAATAGGTGGGCTGGCTGTTATAAGAATTTCAGGTGAGAAATCATTTGAAATTGTCGATAAAATTTTTGTTGGACGCACTAAGATAAGCGAAACGCCCAGCCACACAATACATTACGGCAAGATTATTCACAACAACGAAGTAGTCGATACCGTCACTGTATCGGTGTTTCGCAAGCCGAATTCCTACACAGGCGAAGATGTTGTCGAAATCAGCTGCCACGGCGGGATGATCGTGGCAAACGAAATCATTGACCTTTGCATTGAAAACGGTGCCGAGATCGCAAAGCCGGGCGAATTCACCCGCCGTGCCTTCATTAACGGAAAGCTCGACCTTTCGCAGGTGGAAGCCGTTGCCGATATAATTCATTCCACTACACGACTGGCAGCTCAAACTGCATCGCGACAACTAATTGGAAATTTCAAGAAACGCCTTGACGAAATTATACAAAACCTTATGAATATTGCTGGTTTGCTCGAATTGGAGTTGGACTTTGCCGAAGAAGAAATTGAATTAGTTGAAAAGCATCAAATCATCGAAAAGCTCGAAAATGTTGTTCAGTACTGCTCTTCGCTTGCCGAATCCCATAGAAGTGCCGAAATATTGAGAAATGGATTTTATGTAGGCATCGCAGGATTTCCAAATTCCGGCAAATCTACTCTTTTCAATACATTACTGCAAAAGCACAGAGCAATTGTTAGCCCAATTCCGGGGACAACCCGCGACTACATCGAAGAGTCGCTCTATATTGGCGATATTCACGTCCGACTTGTGGATACCGCCGGAGTTCGATCCTCTGATGATATTATCGAGGTGGAAGGAATTCGTCTTGTCGAGAATGTTCTTCAAATGTCGGATTTAATTCTGGTGATAAATGATGCCACAAAAGGGATACACCATTCCGATGAATTAGCCGAAGGAATTCGCCGCAAGCACCCCGATAGGGAAGTGATCGTTGTGCAGAACAAAGTTGATTTGTTGCAATACGATAGAGTAGAGGGCATATCAGCAAAACATAATTTAGGGATTGAAAATCTCAAAGAATTGATTGCCGCAAAGGCAAAAGTGTCTTTCTCGCGAGAGCAGGACGCTTTGATAAATCAAAGGCAAGCGAAACTGCTCGCCGAAGCTGCAAACATTTTGCAAAACGCAATCGCTTCTATAAAGTCGGGTTTCGATAACGTTGCCATAGCAATAGATGTCCGCCAGGCGGCCGAAAAACTTGGCGAAATCACAGGCAAGAAATGGAGCGAGGACGTTTTAAATCAAATTTTTTCTAATTTCTGCATTGGCAAATAATGTTTCACGTGAAACATACAGATAACAAATTTGATGTAATCGTTGTCGGTGGCGGTCACGCCGGCATAGAAGCATCCTTTGTCGCCGCCAATATGGGGGCAAAGGTTGCACTTGTAACGATGAGCTTCCATACAATCGGTCGCCCATCTTGCAACCCGTCTATCGGCGGCACTGCCAAAGGACATCTTGTCAAGGAAATCGACGCATTGGGTGGCGCAATGGGACTCCTCGCCGACAAAGGTGGACTCCTCTTTAAAATGCTAAACCGTTCAAAAGGTCCTGCCGTTTGGTCCCCACGCACTCAAATCGACAAAGACCTTTATCCAAAATATGCTCTCGAATTGCTTCTGAAACAGCCGAATTTAACATTGATTAATGGAACTGTTGATGAAATTATAATCGAAAAAGATAAAATAGTAGGAATAAAAACCAAATCAAACGAATATTTACAGGCAAAAGCAGTTATTCTATGCGCCGGAACATTTCTCAATGGCAAAATGTTCACCGGATTGGACGTAACCCTCGGTGGTCGTTACGGAGAACCAGCTTCGGACCGTGTGTCTGATTTACTTGCTGCTTACGGACTAGAAAAAGGGCGGTTGAAAACAGGCACCCCACCACGCGTTCACGCAAAGTCTATTGATTATAGTAAAACCGAATTAGCAGGCGGCGACGAACCACCCGAGCCGTTTTCTTTCCGCACACAAAAGGTAAAGAACCGCCTGATGTGTTTCGCAACAGCGACAACCGAACACACTCACGAAATTCTGCGAACGGGCTTTTCGCGTTCACCTATGTTTACTGGAAGAATTGAAGGAGTTGGACCCCGATACTGCCCATCTATCGAGGACAAAATCGACCGCTTCGCTGAGCGTGCGTCTCATAAAATTTTGCTCGAACCCGAAGGGCTTCGCACTGAAAGCGTTTACGTGAACGGATTTTCTACAAGTTTGCCACGAGACGTTCAGGAAAAAGGTTTGCGAACTATTCCTGGACTGGAAAGGTGCGAAATTCTTCGCTACGGATATGCTATAGAGTACGACTTTTTCTATCCATATCAATTGAAATACACATTGGAAACCAAGTCAATCGACGGACTTTTTTTCGCGGGGCAAATCAACGGAACTTCGGGCTACGAAGAAGCAGCAGCCCAAGGATTAGTCGCCGGGATAAACGCCGTTCTGAAAATTCGCGGGGAAGGTGAATTCGTCCTTCGTCGCTCGGAAGCCTACATCGGCGTGCTTATAGATGACTTGATTAACAAAAATACGGAAGAACCATACAGGCTATTCACCTCTCTTGCAGAATACAGGCTGCTGCTGCGACAAGATAATGCTGCTTATCGCTTGATGAAATATGGCACTCAGCTCGGTCTTGTTCCACGTGAAACATTCGAGCGTTTTCAGAAAGAAGAGAATGCTTTGAAATACGCTTTCGAATTTTTCAAGAACACAAAACTGAAACCTAATGAAGTCAATGATTATCTTGTTTCTAATCGCGAAAATCCTATAAACGACGCTCAATCTATCTTTATTCTCGCTAAAAGGGAAAATACCGACATCCTAAAACTGGCAGAAATTGCCTCGCTTGATGATGCAGTGGTTCAAAAAGTGCTTTCATCCAAGCAATTGATAGAACAACTACGCACTGAAATAAAATACGACGGCTATATAGAACGCCAAAAACGCGAAATTGAGTATTTTCTGGGAAACGAAAATAAATACATCCCTGAAAGCATAGATTATTTCTCTATTCCTTCGCTTTCTAACGAAGCAAAGGAGAAACTTAGCCGCATTCGCCCGCGTTCGCTTGGTCAGGCATCCCGCATTGCAGGCGTTTCGGCTGCTGATGTCTCTGTTCTTTCTGTATATTTAAGATAATTGGAATTTTATGAAAATTGTCCTGATACAACCCGACACTTTAATCGGCGACGCTCTCGAGAATCTAATTCCACGAGAGACAAACGCTCAATTGTGCCGTATTAAGATTGGTCAGCCATCCGCGACAAACGATGATTGGGA
Source organism: Eximiradius sp. (assembly GCA_937127445.1). Taxonomy (GTDB): domain Bacteria; phylum Bacteroidota; class Ignavibacteria; order Kapaibacteriales; family UBA2268; genus JAKIZO01. Next base: position 74,135 of record CAKZLY010000014.1, read on the forward strand.
ATATACTCTTGATTTTACTGATAGAAAATTGCTCAGAAAAACTATTCTCTCGGAAAAACCCGACATTATTATAAATACTTACTTAATCACAAACAACAAAGACAATCTGCCGAAGGAGCAAATCTGGAATATTAATGTTGAATTGAACGATTTCCTGATTACCACTGCAAAAATCGCAGACGTTCACTATATTACGTTTTCCAGCGAACTTGTCTTCGACGGTAAACGCGGACCTTATGCGGAAGACGACCTTGTCAGCCCAACCGATTATATATCCAAAAGCCTTGTTGCAAGGGAAAATTCTTGCAAGCAGGATTTAAACCTGACTACTCTTTTCCGAACTACAAAAGTTTTCGGCTATTCCAACTATGATAATTTAGATGAAGTATCCGAAATTTATGTATATTTGCAAACGGGCATTGATGTGGAAGTGAAAAACACCTTTATTTCGAACCCCATTTGGAATAACGATGTTGCAAGAGCCGCAATAAATGCTTTCGAACGGGAAAAATTCGGCTTGTATAATTTAGGTGGTGCCGATTTCTTGACCGACGAAGATAAAGTGAGAATAATTAGCAAAGTGTTCGGTTTTAACGATATAGATATTAACGCAGAGGACGCACCTGAAATTAAAAAATTAGGGCTGGTCTATCTCAAAGCTCAAACTGATTTGAGAATTGATTTCACCAAATACGAGAATGCTTTGCTGGTTATCAAATACAATATGGATACAAATTTTAGAATTATGTCTATTTGATTTTGGAAAATTGTTTATATGCTAAATTTATCAGTAGATAGGGCAAAGGAAATAATCCAGAATATTGCTAATCGTCGCATTGCAGTCATTGGCGATGTGATGCTGGACCGCTATTTCTGGGGTAGCGTTTCGCGAATTTCCCCTGAAGCACCTGTTCCCGTAGTTGATTTAGAAAGCGAGACCTATCATCTTGGTGGTGCTGCCAACGTTGCTGCAAACTTGAAGTCGCTTGGGGCGCGTCCTTATCTTTTCGGTGTGCTCGGCTGCGATAAATTCGCCGATATTTTCATTAATATTTCTCAAAAAATTGGGATTGAGCCGTCGGGACTGTTTCAGGACAAAGACCGTCCAACAACTCTCAAAACTCGCATAATTGGCAATAATCAGCAACTTTTGCGTCTGGATTTGGAAAACCGCTCAACAATCGATAAATCCGCCATCAATTTCATAATCAAGAAACTCGAAGAAACTGATGATTTCTCTGCTATTATTTTCGAAGATTACAACAAAGGCGCCATCACTGCCGAACTTATCCGTTCGGTTATTAAATTTGCTAAATCGAAGTCAATTCCCGTATTTGTTGACCCCAAATTCGCTAACTTCTTCGAATATAATGGAGTTACTCTGTTCAAGCCGAACAAACGCGAAGCAGAATTAGCTCTGAACCTTGAAATTAAGTCCGACAAAGCTCTAAACGATGCGGGCAACCAGTTGCTGCGAAAACTTAAAGCTGAAAACATATTGATTACTCTTGGTTCGGAAGGAATGCGACTTTTCAAAAGCAACGGCGAAATTAAATCTGTGCCTACCCGTGCACGAAAAGTAGCTGACGTCTCGGGTGCAGGCGATACCGTTATTGCAACTCTTGCTGCGGCTTATTCCGCGGGAGCAACAGTGGAAGAAGCCGCAACTATGGCTAATTTTGCCGCTGGCGTTGTTTGCGAAGAACCCGGTATTGTATCCATCCAAACCGATAAATTAATTAATGCTGTCAATATTTTTTCTAAATAATATGATAGTTGATAGACAACATATTTCCGAGATTTGTGAGCAATTGCGAAACGAAGGCAAGCGAATTGTTTTCACAAACGGTTGCTTCGATATCATACACGCCGGACACGTCCATTATCTGACGGAAGCAAAAAAATTAGGCGATGTGCTAATTGTCGGGTTGAATACCGATGCGTCGGTTCGCCGATTGAAAGGCAGTGCTCGCCCGATTAACAATGAGCAAGATAGGGCAGAGGTGCTAAATGCTTTGAAACCAGTCGATTATGTCGTTCTATTCGACGAGGACACCCCGCTGGAACTAATAAATCAGGTGCGACCTGATTTTCTTGTTAAAGGAGCGGACTATCAGCGACAGAACATCGTTGGGGCAGACTTTGTGGAAAGCTACGGCGGGCGTGTTGCTACCATCGAATTTGTCGAAGGCAAATCTACAACAAATATTATTAATAGAATGAAATTGAGTGATGAGAATTAGTACATTTTTGTTGATTTTGCTTGCGTTTCTGGCGTCCTGCAAGCAAGAACCAAAGCAAGAAGTAAAATTTCAATACATTAAGGCAAATAATGCCACAACTACTGATAGCACAATTTATTACACTGTTAAAATTATTCGCCAATTCCCGCACAATACAGATTTCTACACGCAAGGGCTGCTCTATTATGATGGCGTTCTCTACGAAAGCACCGGTCAGCACGGTCATTCCGCACTTTACAAAATTGATCCGCAAACGGGCAAAGTAATTGCGAAAACGTCTATTCCCAATGATAAATTCGGCGAAGGTATTGCGGTATGGAAAAACAAGATTTATCAAATCACCTGGCTGGAAAATACTTGCTACGTCTATAATGCGAAGTCGCTCAAAATTGAGCAAACTTTTCGGTATAACGGCGAGGGCTGGGGGCTTGCCTCCGATGGCAACCGCCTGATTATGTCCGATGGCTCCTTTGTGCTGAAATACGTTAATCCGCAAGATTTTTCCCAAGTTGGCACCAAGCAGGTGCATTACCTGAACGGGCGGCAGGTGTATAATATCAACGAGATGGAATTCGATGACCAAGGTTTTCTCTATGCAAATATCTGGCAGGAGGACAAAATCGTTAAAATAGATACCGCAGCAGGCAAAGTGGTTGGAATTATTGATATTTCGCCACTACGTGAAATTGTCGTTCGTGGTGATTCGCCCGAAGTTTCGAACGGAATAGCCTTCATTCCCCATAGCCGCACATTTATTCTCACCGGCAAGTACTGGCATAGCTACTTCGAAGTGGAATTCGTGAAAAGGTGAAATTGTATCGAAATTGTATGGAGAACCTTCCGAAGAAAAAATATATCAGACAATAATCTAATATAATATAACCTCCCTACACTCGTTTATGTAGTGATATATTTTGAATGAATTTTTTGATTTGGTTGCGAAAAAATCGGCCTTCATATTTGCTCGCTATTGAACTTTTTCGGGCAGAGACGATACGCAAATCGTCCTACGGACAAAAATTCGATATAAACGATTTATGTGCGAAATTCTAATTCAAGGGTTATGGACATTTCGGAAGCTTACAAATTCGGGACTGAACAACGTGTAAAAAAAATTGCAGACGTTATTCGACGTCGCCAACTCGATTTAACTGTTATCGCTGAGAACATTTCCGACCCGCACAACCTTTCGGCTATGATGCGAAGCTGCGATGCTGTGGGTATTTATCGTGTTTGCCTTGTTTATCATTCAGGGCAGCCTTTCCCAATGCTTGGGGAAGCAAGCTCGGCAAGTGCCCGAAAATGGGTCGACACCCTGAAATTTCGCTCTATCGAAGAATGCTATAAATTTTTGCGGCAGGACGGCTTCAAAATTTACACAACTCATCTTGCAAAAGATGCTGTTTCGCTATATGAACTTGATTTAACACAAAAGGTTGCTCTTGTATTTGGCAATGAGCATTCGGGAGTGTCCGAGGAAGCGGTTGCGCTTGCTGATGGCAATTTTCTCATACCACAAGTGGGAATGATACAAAGCCTGAATATTTCCGTTGCTTGTGCGGTGAGTGTTTACGAAGCCTTTCGCCAACGGCTGGCAGCCGGCAAATACAACAACTGTTCCTTCGACGAGCAAACTTACGTCGCAAAAATCAAAGAATGGTTGCTGCGTTAAGCAATTCCGTAGTAATTTCCCATATCGATGAATTTTTGCTCTACTTGATATTTTAAAATGCTATTTTCGTGTTTTGAAAGATTTGGGTCGTCTTGGATAATTTTAGCAGCAAAAGCTCTGGCTGCTTCGAGTATTTCGCGGTCCTCGACCAAATCCGCATATTTGAATTCGGGCAATCCCGATTGTCGCTTGCCAAGAATATCGCCGGGTCCACGCAATTTCAAATCAACTTCTGCAATTTCAAATCCGTTGTTAGTTTGTTCCATAGTTCGCAAACGAACAAGAGCGGCAAGGCGTTCGCTATCGTCCGCATTTCTTATCTTGTTTTTAAATTTATCTTTTGTAAGCAAGATGCAATAAGATTGCTCGCTTCCGCGCCCGACACGCCCTCGCAGCTGGTGCAATTGCGAAAGTCCAAAGCGTTCGGCATCTTCGATTAGCATAATTGTTGCGTTTGGTACGTCTATGCCAACCTCAATTACTGTTGTTGCAACAAGTATTTGAAATAACCCAGTCGCAAATTTTTGCATTGCTGCTTCCTTTTCGTACCAGAACATCTGACCGTGCAGCAAACCACAAGCAAATTCAGGAAAAACCTTTTTTTGAATATACTCAAAATGTTCGGTTGCAGCTTTCAGTTCTAACTTTTCCGATTTCTCGACAAGTGGATAAACGATATACGCTTGGCGTCCCTTGTTGATTTCGCTGCAGACGAACGAATAAATTTCGCTGCGAGCATCGTCGAAAGCAACTTTCGTAAGAATTGGCTTGCGATTTTTTGGAAGCTCGTTGATAATGGACACATCGAGTTCTCCGTAGGCGGTCATAGTAAGAGTGCGAGGAATTGGCGTTGCCGACATAACAAGAATATGGGGGCTTATGTTTTCGTTGTCAAGCGATTTTCGGGCAATATTGATAAGCTCGGCTCTTTGGCTAACTCCAAAACGGTGCTGCTCGTCGATTATCACATATGCAAGTTTATTAAAAGGTATATCGTTCTGGAAAAGTGCGTGTGTGCCGACAATAATTTTTGCTTTGCCTGAGGAGATATCTTCGAAAATTTTACGCCGCAACGACGATTTTTGTCCGCTAACGACTTGAACAATTTCGATATTCAGCGACGCATTTTCGATAAATTTTTTGAAAGAAAGGAAGTGCTGTTCGGCTAATATTTCAGTTGGTGCCATAATTGCCACCTGGTAGCCAGCATCAATTGCAATTAGCATCGTGAGCAGCGCTACAATAGTTTTTCCCGAGCCAACATCGCCTTGAAGCAAGCGGTTCATCGGACGTACGGATGCAAAATCATCGCAAATTTCACGGATCACTCGCTTCTGTGCGTTCGTCAACGTAAATGGCAATGAGTTGTAGAGAGTGCGAGCAAGAGCGCTTTTTGCGGGGATTACAACTCCGCGCTCGGACGTTTGTATTTTCTTTTTGTTCAGATTTAGCAGAAGCTGGTAGAAGAAAAATTCCTCGAATTTAACTCGATAACGAGCAGCGGAAAGTTCTTTGGGCGAATTAGGAAAATGTAAAGCACGAATTGTATCATAAATCGAAGGGAATTTGAGGATATCAAGATATTTTGAAGGCAAAGTTTCTTCCAATTCGTTCAAATTTACGATGGCATTGCGAATAATTGAACGCATCTGGTTCATTGTCAATCCTGCTCGCCGCATAGCATCGGTAATTCTGTATTTCGGAAGAATTGCACCCTTCTGGAAGTGTTCCATTTCGTCGGGCTCGATGATTTCAATTTCCGGATGAGTGAAAGTAAGCACCGAATAATCAATTTCGGGGACGCCCGAAACGACTACGTACTGTCCTGATTGGTAAATTTTTTCAAAAAATTCGGTTCTATTCCAGAAATTAATTTTCGCAAATCGGGACGACCCGTCGTAGATAGTCAGTTGAAGCAGTTTTTTGCGGGAAAACTGACGCATTTGCTTCATAGTGATTCTGCAAATCAAAGTGTATTCTTTGCGTAAAGTGAAATCGAAAATCTGTTGAGATTGAGAGTTCTGTGCGTTTGCAATTTCTTGAAAAATCTGGCTGATGGTTTTCGCTTCGTCGCGAGCAATATACGAACGTGGGAAATAATACAGCAAATCTTTGATTGTGATTATCCCACTTTCATTTAGTGCTTTTGCTCGCCGCGGACCTACACCTTTGAGAAATTGCAAATCAGAAACTTGTTCGTTTTTCATTTTATAGCAAATGCTCAAATAAAATTTTAATTCCAAGTAAAATAAGAATAATTCCACCGAAAATAAAGGCTTTTGTGTTGAATATCGAAGATGTTCGTTCGCCTATGCGTATGCCGATAAGTGTCATAGCGGCAGCAACAATTCCGATAATTAAACTTACGAAAAATATGTGTTCGTTTATCAAGGCAAGGCTGAAACCAATTGCCAGAGCGTCCAAGCTTGTTGCAATAGCAAGAGTGATTAAATAGAAACCTTTCGAAATATCTTTGCTTACAATTTCGCTCCCAACTTTCCGCCCTTCCCAAATCATTTTTAGCCCAAGAGCAAATAAAATTGCGAAAACAACCCAATGGTCGAATTTTTCGATAAATTTTAACACATTCACGCCAATTGTCCAGCCAACAATTGGCATAATAAATTGGAAAAAACCAAAATGGAAGGATAGGCGAAATTTTTGCCTTTTTGTTGCTTTGCAGAAGAACGCACCCGCGGCAACCGAAACGCTAAACGCATCCAGTCCAAGCACAAACGAGAGAAAAAAAATTTCCAGCAAAGTCATTGGCTACCAAGGAAGATTGTCCAAATCAACATTTCCACCCGAAAGTATAATACCGACGCGACAACCGGCGAATTTTTCTTTTTCGGCAGCAACAGCAGCAAGTGCAGTAGCCGAGGACGGCTCGACAATGATTTTCATCCTTTCCCAAATTAATTTCATTGCGGAAATGATTGCCTGATCGTCGACGGTAATAATATCCTGAACATTTTGCTTGATGATTGAGAAGGTAAGTTCAGAAAGCGTTGTGCGAAGCCCGTCGGCAACAGTATTCGCAATAATGCTTTCAACACGAACGCCCGAACGCAGCGAACGAGCAGCATCATCAGCACCCAATGGTTCTGCACCGAAGACCTTTGAGTTTGGAAGTAGCGATTTCGTAGCAATGGAAGTGCCCGAAAGTAGTCCACCACCGCCAACGGGTGCTACAACAGTATCGAGTGAACCCACTTCCTCGATAAGTTCAATTGCCGCAGTGCCTTGCCCGCAGATGATATTGAAATTATCGTATGGATGGACAAATATCGCCCCGCTTTTGCTAACGAACTGACGCAGAGTTTGCTCGCGGCTTTCGAGCGTGGGTTCGCACAAAATTATATCGGCACCGTAGCCGGCGACAGCATTTTTCTTTACGTTTGGGGAATTGTTCGGCATAATTATCGTTGCTTTTGTGCCAAGCAGTTTGGCAGCCAAAGCCAGAGCCTGTGCGTGATTGCCCGAGGAATGAGTAGCAACTCCGTTGCGAAGCTGCTCGGGCGGAAGTGAAAGCAGGGCGTTAGTCGCTCCACGAAATTTAAAAGCACCAACCTTTTGAAAATTCTCACACTTGAAGAAAACTTCGCAACCAAGCAATGAGTTCAGATAGTGTGAAGTTAACACTGGCGTTCGGTGGACGAACGGCTTAATTCGCTTGTGCGCTTCTTGGAGATGATTAATTTGTGGGATATTCATTCCTCACCTTCTGTTTTCTACAAATTTAAGAAAATTAAATCGTTCAGGTTTAGAAAATAAATTATAAAATGATTAGAAAGGCGTATAGAAGGAGGAAAGAGGAATTAATATCGGAACCGAAGAGATGAAACTGCAAATAGCCTTTAGCCTTTCGCGGCTTATTTGCTCAACTTCTTCGCATTTCTCACATTCTATACTCTCCTCATATCATTTTTGTTTTACAATCGTTTATATTATTTCATTTATATTGTAAATTTTATTAATATTGTTAATTCTTGTTAATGTAAATGAGAAAATGAAAAAAATACTTGTAATATTAAGCGTTTTGCTTATTGCTTCGTGTGCTTCGGAGAATGAATATCTTGTCAATCCACCGCCACGATACGAAACTGTAAATGTGCGGCTGCTCAATCTTGCGGGCGACGGGCAAAGCCGTTCGATTGTGCTAAACGGTGAAACTGAAATCGCTGACGTGCCTTATGGTATGGTCTCAGCTTTTGTGCGACCACCCGCGGACTCTGTATTTCTTGAAGTTAGGCGCCAGGGCACAAGCGAACTTAAATCGAGCAACAAAGTTCGCTTCGGGCGAAATATGAACTATACATTTGTTGTTCTGCCGTCGGCGGATGGAGCCTCACAACATCGTGAAGTCGATACAATAATCACTTTTTCCACTTCAATTGTTGTTGCACAAAGCCAGAAAGAAGCATATCTAAAACTTTTTAACGGCAATCCTGATTCTACTGTTAGCTACTCGATGATGATTGGCTGCCCAAGCGGACTTACAATCGCAAGCCACGTTCAATACAGGAGGGCAACTGCCCACTCGGTTGTCCGTTCGGGTGAAGTTGCAATTTCAATTGTTCGCCATAAGCATACGGGCGACGAACTTATCGGGCTTTTCGATCTAATTTTAGAGAATTTGGGACAGTACGCAATTGTTATAATTCGCCAGGGAAATTCGGAAAAAGTTCTGCTTCTGGACGAGAAAAATTCGACTGTGCAGGCTCTTAGAGAACCTGCGAAAATTGATAATCGCGACGCCTATCTTAAAATTACGAATTTCTCAACTGAAATGGTAAGTCTTCACCTGCATAGTTCAGGTGATGTGGCAAATGTTTTCCCAATGTTTTCTGATGGAGCTAAGGAAATTGAAGCTTGCGGCACAGCTGCGAAGGACACTTTAAGCGTTAAGTTGAATAGTGTAACAACAGCAAAACTCGACGTTGGAATAGATGTTCTGCAAAAATACTCTGCTTTTGTATTCGATAGTGCAAATTCGAAAGCAAAAAAGCTGGTATTTGCTGAACCCACATATATTACAGAAGAATTGAAAAATAGAGCTATTGTTCGTGTGGTCAATGGCAATTACTTGCAAAGTGGTGTGTCCGTCTCGGCAGGAGCTCGCGAAATTGCAAATGCAACGGGCGAGGACAAATCGCGCGGTTTCCGTTCGGGCGACAATCTTGCAAGTGCCTTGAAGTTCGGCGAAATTTCCCGTCCGCTTCTGCTCGAAGCCGGAACCTTGCCTATTGCCGTCTTCACTGCAACCGAACCCGCTCGTCTAATCACAACAACGCGTCTGTGGCTCGAAGCAAATAAAAATTATTTTATTGTTGTTTATTCAACTCAATCGGGCGAGCAAAAAGTTTCGCTTGTGGAAGAAAATGCAGCAGCCAATCCAATAGTTGCTGAAAGCGAAGGAGTGTTTGCACAACTTATTAATACAATTGCTGATGCTGATTTTGTAAGCTTCGCTCTTCCGGGCGTATTTTCCGATGCACGGCTTAATTATAGCGGTGCTCTCGCAACAATACTTGCCAACGGTCAAACTCAAATTAGTATCTCCGACAAGCAATTCTCATTTTCAGCAAGACCTGAACTCCGAGCTATGCTTATTGCCACAGGCTCAAAAGATGCACTCGATTTGGTCGATTTCATCGAGCCGCCTGTTTTTGCATCATCCGACCATTATGTGCGGCGTTTTGTAAATGTTTCTGATATTCCAAAAATCGACATAAATTGGGGCGACTCCTTGTTGATTTATCCCAATCTTGCTTATCGAGAACGTACACCTATCGAACGTATCTACAAAGAACGAAAATTCAGCTTAACTTTTTTAAATTCAGACACAAAAAAACAAGTTGCTCGAATTGATGACTTATTCTTAACTTTCAACAAAACATACACGATAATTTTCGCGGGCAATTCGAAAAAAGGTTATTCTGTAATTATACAGCAAGAATATTGATGGACAAAGGCAAATTCAAAATACTGAAAACTGTTTACACGCAGATAATGGAGTTTTTCGACCAACTGGACGACAACCACACTTATATACTCGCCGCTGGAATTGCCTTCAATATTGCTCTATACGTAATCCCACTATTTTTGCTCTCAATCTATCTTGTAAACGCTTTTATTGATATTAATCAGCTCTCGAATGTAATAGAAAAAATGCTTTCGGACTTCCTGCCACCGACACAATCCTCAAAAGAGATCATTCACACTGTACTGGAAGAAGTAAAGAAGATAAACCTTCATAGCAATACAGCGGGAATTATCGGGCTTGTTTCGCTGCTGTGGATTTCGTCTATTCTTGTGTCGTCTTTACGGTCTGGGCTAAATGCGATTTTTCATATTCCTGCGAAAAAAAATTTCATCATCTACCGTTTATATGATATTCTGCTCACAATTATTATTACAATTTTAATTCTGATTTATTCGTATCTTGTGCCAATTGGCAACTTTGTTATTTCGTTTTTAGAGAGTTTCTTTCCTGATTTCATACATAAAATAATAAGCGGGGCGCTTGTAACGCTAATTTCGCTTGTTTCTTCGTTTGTGATATTTTTCTTTATCTACACATTTATACCGACGAAGCGAATGCCATTTTTTGTAATATTTTGGAGCACACTAAGCTGCGTCATACTAATAGAAATCGCTCGGCACATTTTCGGGTGGTATATCAGCGGAATAAGTAATTATGGTAAATTCTATGGCACATTTGCAGTTGTAATTTCGATGGCTATCTGGATTTATTATTCTTCGTTTATTTTGCTGTTTTCTGGTGAGCTTGTCAATTATATTTACAAAAAAAGACAGCTGAAGCAATCAGTAACTGCCGAAAGCATTGATTAATTTTTATAATTTCATACCTATGCTAAAATATAAAACTGGTTCACCAAACACAATTTCACCATTTTCTCTGAAATAGAAACTTCTACCGACTGCGAACCGGCCGGGACCCAGCGGTGTATCGAGCTCGAATGCAAGACCACCACCGTGCAAGAAATCCTTGAACGCAATTTCATCAGTTTGCAACCAAGCGTTTCCTAAATCATACCTTGCTGATAAATAAGTATCGAAATATATCTGGAATGGAAGTTTATAACGGGCTTCGAGCGATGCAGTAAAAATTTGCCGCCCGCGTTTGGTGTCTTCTCGCAATCCATAGAAACTTGATTGCCCGCCGAGCGAGAAAAATTCTGCCTGAGGAAGCGTTTTGTCTGCCGCACCGAACGAAAGTGCCGGACGAAAAGTAACGTTCTCAATTGTTAAATTATGATGGTAATAAAAATATGCTTTGGAGAAGCTTACAGATGGCTTGATTGCAATTGCCCCGGTTTCGAGATAAAGCTCGATACGCTGCCCATTGCGAGCAAGAAATGAGCGATCCTCGCTGTCGAATATTGTTGCCACTTTGATTGTGGATACATTTGAATATTCCGGCTTAGCAGAATTTTTTTCAAAAAAGCGTTGTTTCTCCAATCGATAACTAAAAGAAATTGTTCCGTTTTTGTCCAGCTGGCGACCGAAATTAGCAATGCCGCCGAACCGTTCTATTGTGCTTTCGCCTGTTTTATTATATTTAAAGTGGTAAAGCGAAGTTTTTTGAAAACTATAATTATTAATATCTCTACTGGAATAATACATCGAAGCCGACAAAGAAAAATTAGTTTTGAAAATGCGAGGATTTTCGAGCAAGAATGCGTAATCCTGATTGCGAGTGCCAATTGTGGAGCGAGCCGATAAACGAATCCCGGCATTGAACAAATTTTCTTGAATGGCGTCGATACCAATCTGACCATAGCGCTCGCTATCAACCTTCCCGCCAATGCGAAGTGTTTGAGTGCCACCTTCTGTTACTTTTACGATAACAATTTTTTTTGCATTTTCTAAATTTTCCTCAATGTCAATTTCTACATTGGAGAAAAGTCCAGTTTTAACTAAATTATTCCATCCTCGGACTAATTTCTCAGCATTAAGCACCTGTCCAACTTTGAATTTAAGTTCGCGCTGAATAAGAAAATCGCTTGTTTCTTCGTTCCCAATAATTAAAATTTCGCCTATTGTGCCTTCGTCTATAGTGAAGAATAGGTTGCCATAACTATCTGCCCTCTCATTTGTAATAATCGCGTAAGAATATCCTTCGGAGCGGTATTTTTTCAGCAAATCTTCTTTTATGCGAGTAATTCCATTTGGAGAAAGTGGAATATTAGAATTATTCTGAGCATACTTATTTGCAAATTCTGCAACATTTGGATTGTTTACACCATTTAAATTTAATGAAGTAAGCTGCGGAAACTTCTTCCCAACAAGATATACTGTATCACTCGAGATATCCAACTCTATTTGTTTATATTTATCTGTTTCGAGCAGTTTAATTATCAAGTCGTTGTATTCTTCGATGCTGTTTATCGATACTACTGTGTGTTTGATGAAATTTTCTTCGGTGCTATCGAAACTAATTGGAACTATTGCTTTACCTTTAAGCAAGTCAATCGAGAAATTCTGATGATATCGATTGATTCTTGAATAAAATTTGTAGCGAAATTTTTGCTGAATTTTCTCTACCATATTTTCAGCAGCATAACGCCCAGCTCTAATAAGTGTATCTAAATTTGAAAAGTCAGTATTTTTGTGGCAATCTATATTTGGAGTAATGATAAAATCGGCGTATTCTTTCTGCTTTCGGGTGAATTTATCCATCGAAATTGTAATCACCTGGTCGGCAATATTCCAGGGTGTGTTCAAATCTTCCGAATTGAGTTTAGGAGAAACGGTATTGATTACGATAATCAAATCGGGCGAAAATTCGAGTGCTTGCTCGGCGGGAATATTTGCGAAAATACCACCATCGACAAGTATTTGTCCGTTCGAACGAATTGGTGTGTATCGCAGTGGAACAGTTGCACTCGCACGTATCGCAGTTATAATATTGCCCGATTTTTGCGAAATTGACTCGCCCGAAACAATATCAGTTGCAACCGCTCGAAATGGAAATTTCAAATTGTCGAAATTGCCGTGCGGCTTATATAAACTATTCCAAAATACTTTTTGTAACGTAATATTAAATTGGTCGCCAGCAGAAATTGCTTCGGGAACGATGAACTTGAAATTTTTGAAGCGAAAAGTAATAAGCGAGCGGTCTTCTATTATCTTCTGGTCTAAAAATAGGTCAGTGCGATTGCTTTGCTCTTTGAGCGAAAAAATATCATTCCAATTGATTGAATTAATAAGCGAATCGAGTTCAAAAGGGGAATAGCCAGACGCCAGCAACCCGCCTATTATAGAACCAATGCTTGTTCCGATAATATAGTGGTAAGGAATTCGATTTTCTTCGAGCACTTCGAGCGAACCCACCTGCGACACACCACGAGCACCACCACCGCTTAGCACCAATGCAATTCGTGGGCTCATTTCATTAAGTGATGGATATGTTATTTTTATTATTTCGGCAAAAGCACCTGATTGAATAATCATAAAAAGTGTAAATGCGGTTAATATTTTTCTTATTTTGCTCACTTAGCGAATTTCGAATGTTACAAAATTGTCCTCGCCAATGTAATCCTCGAAGATAACATTTTCAACTCTGCTGCGCGACGGTCCGTTTCGAAGCAGCGATTTCAGTTTATCTATGCTTGCGGGGTTGCCAATTGCAACACCTGAAACGGTTCCATCGTATTCATTGCGGACATAGCCGCGCAAGCCCAAAGCCATTGCGTTTCGTGCCACAAAATAGCGAAATCCAACGCCCTGTACCAATCCAAACACGGTAAATTTTATTTTTGCTGACACCATAATAGCCCTCGACGTTTCAACAACTTAATCCAAGGGAAACACTTCGAAATTGCTTAACTTACTTCTGTTATTATTCTACAATATATTCCTCGCCGTGAATATCGCGGCGAACCTGAATATTGCCATCACCAAGAATATTGCGTAAATCTTCTTCCGCCGGTGGCAATACTTTATTATTATCCATATATTGTTTAAGTTCATCGTATGTGATTTGCTTGTATTTACCTTCTTCGGGGAAATATAAAGTAGAAATCTGCTTGAAAATATCAACTTTTACAAGTTTTGCAAGACCTTCTTCTGTTTTAATGCGAGATTGTAGTTGTGGATAGTGCTTAAATGCTTCGCTGTATGTTTCAATTTCGTAAATAAGGCAACACTTTAATCTACCGCAGTAGCCGCTAAGTTTTGCAACATTGTTAGAAAGTTGCTGCAATCGGGCGTGTTCGAGTGTGATATGATTAAAATCAGCCAGAAACGAAGTGCAGCAAAGGTTTAGCCCGCACGGACCGAAGCCTGCCCCCATACGTTTAGTTTCTTCGCGAGTGGAAATCTGACGCAGCTCAATGCGAGTTTTGAAAACGCGCGCAAGTTCTTTAACAAGTTCACGAAAATCAATGCGTTGGGGTGCAGTGAAATAAATAGTTAAGCGTTGGTGGTCAAGTTGCCACTCAGCTTCGGTAACCTTCATATCTAGTTTAAATTGCTCAACAAGTTCACGAGTTTTTCTCACCACCGAAGGTTCTTCGGCAGTATTTGTGAAGTAGCGTTCAAGGTCCTCGTCGCTTGCTTCGCGAACTACTTTGTATTTAATCGAACGTGCTTTGTGGCAACAGCGAACACGAGCTTTAGCCGAAGCACCAATATAGGTAACAATGCCTAAATCAACGCCATTTTCGGCTTCTACAACTATTTTATCGTCGGGCTGAATAGTATCGAAGCCCGTAGAAATATAAAAGCCACGCCTATTGCCTTTGAAAAGAACTTCTACAATATCCTCATTTGCAAGAATTTCTTGAATATTCTGAACGTTTTCGATGATTCTATTGTCGCCGTTTGTTCCGTTATTTGCGTGGTTATTCCCACTTTGATTTATCTCATTTAATTCCATTAACTCTCCAGATAAAAATCTATATCTATATTAATTAAAATAAATGAATAATTATTGAAAAAAATTAACTTTTAATATACAATTAAGTTTGTTAAAATGCAAATTTACAAAAAAATGAGATTATAAATGAAGGGATGAATTCGAAATGATGTAAAGTCACACACAAATTGCAAAGGTTTGTTTATTTTATATCGCTACGAATTATCACGAAGTTTTTATTAAATCTTATGTTGATAATTCTTCTAATAATATTATTATATATTTATATATTCCTTTATTATTATTTATTATGTTTGTGGAAAAGTGTAAAAAAAATGCTTGACAAACATCTAAAACTATGAAATAATTTGGATTAGAAAATTGAAAATTATTGATATGTGTGTATAAAACTATAGAATTTATTAACAAAATATTCACAAAAAATTGTCCTTATGTGAAAAAAATTATTTGGACTAAATAAATTTGTGGAAAAGTTCGTTTTATTAACAGAAGAAAATGTAGATTGTTAAAAAATTGTTGATAATTTTATTAAAAAAAGTTATAAAAATTATAATAGTATAGGAATAAAGAATTTATGAAAATAGCGATAGCATCAGACCACGCAGGATATAATTATAAAAAAGAATTATCAATATTCTTGAAAGAATTAGAGCAACAAGTGCTGGATTTTGGGACTTTTTCGGAAGAAGCAGTTGATTATCCAGACTTTGCTTTTCCAGCAGCGGAAGCAGTTGCAGGAAACATTGCAGACTTCGGAATTTTGATTTGCGGAACAGGAGTTGGAATGGCAATAACAGCAAACAAAGTAGTAGGAATACGTGCGGCAAATTGCACATCTGTCGAAATGGCAGAGATGGCACGCCGCCACAATAACGCAAATGTGCTCGCTCTTGGTGCAAGAATAACAGATTTATCGCTCGCAAAGGAAATTGTGAAAACTTTCCTCTTTACTGAATTTGAAGGCGGTCGCCATAT
Source organism: Eximiradius sp. (assembly GCA_937127445.1). Classification (GTDB taxonomy): domain Bacteria; phylum Bacteroidota; class Ignavibacteria; order Kapaibacteriales; family UBA2268; genus JAKIZO01. The sequence goes on from CAKZLY010000014.1 coordinate 89,931, forward strand.
GATTAGGATTGAGAAAATTCACTCAATTACAGGCAATTAAATGGAAACACGTATTATTTTCGAGGATACTGAAGTTAAAACAGTTGATTTGCTCGTTATTGACGCCCACCCGGACGATGCTGAAATTTCAGCAGGCGGGGCGATCGCCAAAATGACAGCTGCAAGCAAGAAAGTAGCGATTGTTGATTGCACTCGCGGAGAAATGGGCACCCGCGGCAATCCAGACTTGCGTCTGCAAGAATCGCTCGAAGCAACTAAAATTCTGAAAGTGTCGCACCGCATAAATTTAGGAATGATGGATGGCTTTATCGATGAAAGTCCAGAATCGCTCTATCGTGTGATTTCTATTATTCGTCGATTTAAACCACGAATTGTTCTTACTCACCCTCCGTTCGAACGCCACCCCGACCACGAAGCTGTTCATCGTCTTGTGAGAAACGCTCTTTTCAAAAGCGGACTTACTAAAATTCACACCGAATTCGAAGGAGAAGAACAAGAAATTTATCGAACTCGTAAAATTTTCTGCTTTATGCAAAGCTACCAGTTCGAGCGAAAACCCGATTTCTACGTTGATATTTCAGAGTTTCAGGATATTAAGATGAAGGCAATCGAAGCGTTTGCCTCACAAGTTTACGCTACGGGCAACGAAAACACAAACGAACCGCAAACTAAACTTTCTAGCCCGGAATTCAAAGAAGAACTTATTGCACGAGCCAAATACTTCGGAAGTCTTATAGGTGTTCATTATGCAGAAGCGTATTTGTCGGTGGAACCCGTAGGAGTTGGTTGCCTGAGCTACCTTGCTTAGCAGACAGCTTGTTCCAGCAGCGAAAAAGTCTTTGATTTTGTGTCAATTCGTGCTTTTATTCCAATGGGCAAAGTGATTTTGTTTGTGATATGCCCGAATGGAAATTCATAAACAAGCGGAACACCAAGTGGTTTGCAAATTTCGTTAATTACTTCGAAAATAGTTTTGCCACGGTTTGGGTAGAAAGATTTGCGAGTATGTAGATTTTTGAATTTGCCGAAAACAATTCCTTTGATATTTTTCATTTTACCGGCAAGGAGTAGTTGAGAGAGCATTCTATCGATTTCGTAGGCGTGTTCAGACACATCTTCCAGAAACAAAATAGCACCGTCAGTTTGAATTTCGTAAGGTGTTCCCATAGTGCTGGAAATAATTCGTAAATTGCCGCCCTGAATGACGCCTTCGGCTATTCCGTCGTTTATTACTTGCATCTCGTCAATCTTTGCAGAAAAAAGTTCGCCAACGGTGAGAGTCTTTTTGAAACTGCTGAGCGAGAAATCATTCCAGCTGCTTACTGCCACGGGTCCGTGGAAAGCAACAAGCGAGCATTTTGCATAAATTGCATTAAGCAGAGCGGTAATATCGCTAAATCCTATAATGATTTTCGGATTTTTCTTTATTACGTTGTAGTCGAGCTTATCCAGAACACGCATAACGCCATAGCCGCCGCGAGCACACATTATTGCTGAAATCTCAGGACACTCAAAAAACTGCATAAGTTCATCTGCTCGTTCCTGATCGCTTGCTGCAAAATAATTATTATCGTTTTTCTGGTTTTTGGCAATTCGCCCAATTTCAACAGTAAAGCCTTGTTTTTTCAGTATATTTACGGTATTCGATAAATTCCAGGCGCTTACAGGACTTGCAGGTGAGGCAATTGCAATAAGCGAACCGCTTTTGAGAGCTGGTGGCAATATTATATTTCTTATTTGTTCATTGCCGTTAATTTTTTGTTCTAAACCTTTGAATGGTTCGAATTCAAGTGTTCGTGCTGTTAAATTGCTTGCCGCACCTAACGCAATAGCACCCGAAGCTAATTGCTTTATGAAATCACGTCTATTTTTCATTATACTACTTTATAAGTTCACTCAGATATTGTAAAAATCATACCAAAAATATTAATTCTGTTTATTTAAAAAAAATTTTTTGTAAAAATAATCGAAAGAACGATTTTTATGGCAAGCTGCCTCAACAGAAAAATGTTTCAGCACTTCTTGCATAAAATCAATTCTCGACCGGTAGGTGCGAATGTAGTAAAGATTAAAATCTTCCTTCGTAATTGTGTTGGTTGCTGTAATTGGTTCAAGACCGAGCGAACGAGCAAATTCGTCGGTCATTCCCGCCAGATACCAGCTTTCTATCTCTTTTATTACTATCAGTATTTTTTCTATATCGACAAGTTCGAATTTGTGTTTGATTATTCGCTTCTTTTCGGAAACTGTTTCGACTTCGTCCATATCAGCAAGCATAATATAATCGAAATTCAAAGTATTAATGCTAAGAATAAACAAATCGACTTTCGATTTTTTCATCTGTGCGTATTGAATAATTTCGACATCGTCGTAAAGTTTTTTAAAGCAGTGCAGGAAAACCTTGCTGAAAAACAAGGCGTCGTCTGTTCCTTCGACAAATATATATAATTTACGCAGAGCCATAATTATTTAAGCAAGTTTTGAATGTAGAGTTCCTCTATTCCAATCTCATTTTGCAGGAAAGTTCTGATTTCGTCGCGTTCGTGAGGCTTAACGACAGAAGAAAAGCCTTGTTCGTCGCGCGAAACAAAGTGAATATTCTCTATTCCAGCGTATTTAACTATTTCGGGGTTGTGTGTGCTGAGTAAAATTTGCTTATGTTGCGAGCATTCCTTCATCATTTCGATAACTTTCGAAATTAAATAAGGATGGATGCGTCGCGCGGGTTCTTCGAATATTACGAATTTTTTATGTTCGAAATACAAAACAATTACGATTGCTATAATGAAGAGCGAACCGCTCGACATAAGAGAGGCAGGCAGAAACTTATCTTTGACGTAGGATTCTTTCACTTTCAGCTGCAAATATCTGTCTAAAAATTTATCAACTTCGAATTCTTCGATAAATGGCAAAAGATACTGCAACAAATTGAACAAAGTGCGAGCTTTTTCAGGATTGGAAAGTATGCGTTTAAGCACGATGGCAAGATTTTCTCCGTTTTCTTCGAGTTCGGCTTTGCCTGCGATTGAGGTTACGCTTTTGGGCTGGTTTGGGTCTAAATCGTAAATAGAAATATCGCCGATTGCTTTGCGGACGCTATCGGGGTGTGGCATATAATACTGATTTTCGATGAACAGTGTTTCGTTCAGCTTCGATTGTTCTGAATATGAATTAATATCAAGATAAATGGATGGCAGCAAATCTTCTTTCGAAAGAGGGATTTCGCCGTCTTTTGTATAATCGATAGAGAAATTTCCGTTATTGTTCGAGATTGTGAGTTCACTATGCCCGATAATATGTTCAGTGTTCGAGCTGTCGCGCATCAAAAAGAAGTCGAAATTCTGTTTCAGAACGTTATGGACAACGCGGTATTGCTCGTTGTTGTCGAAAAATTCAAGTACAAACTCGTGTTCGAACCAGCTTGGCTTAATTCCTATTGTTCCGTGAGGCATCGTTTTGATTGGACGAATTTTTTTGAATGGTTCAACTTCAATTTTCAGAGACATATATTTTTCGCTATTGCCCAAACTCAAATTACGTAAGTATTCCACTCCGCCTTGCATAGAAATAGCGTTGTCCAGGCCTGACTGCACAATATCGCGAAGGAAACGAAATATTGAGATTAAGTTCGATTTTCCAGCCGAGTTTGGGCCAATCATCACATTGAACTTCCCCAGCTCTAATTTGAGCTCCTTGAAACTTTTGAAGTTGGTAAGTTCAATTTTCTTAATAATCATTTATTTATTCCTTGAATTTTTGATAATTTCAAGTGCTTTGAATAAAATTTCGTTGATATTTTTCTTGATAAAATTCAAATCATAATCGACAGAAATATCAGGCGTGATAGGGCGTCCTGATATTTCTTCGCCATCGGGAGAGAAAACTTTTGCCGCTGTTGCTGTCAGGTAATATTGGCATGGCAGAGCAATTGTGCAAATTTCGCCAGCCGAGCCCGAAGTTGGGCGTCCCACAATTGTGCCTAACTTATTGTGCTTTGCAATTGCTAAAATTGTTTCGGAAAGTCCAACAGAGCGTTCGTCGCACAGAAAAATTACTTGCTTATTTGCCAAACGTTTATATGGCTTAATATTTGTATAGATTGTGTATGAATTTCTGCTTCTGCCGAAAGGTTCGGTGTTTGTCGTAGTAACAATTGGGAAGGATTGCACTGCACTTTCGGCAAGCAAGCCCAAAAAATATTCCGAAACTTGCGATTTCCCTCGCAAATCAAAAATCAAGCAGGGGTATTTTTCCATAAATTTTGCGATTTCGTTCAGCTCTTTGTCGGTGGTACGGGTAAGGTCGCAATAAATAGTGCTGTCGCCGAAAATTTCGTATCGCTCGGGGCGTTCCTCGAAGAGTTCGCCCGCAAGCAGTGAACGAGTTTCAATCGCTTTAATGGGTTTGCCGTTGCGAAGGGCGGTGATTTCCACTTTGCTATCAGGTACGCCCTTCAAAAGCTTGTTAATTGCAATAATTCTTCTATACGCTGGGTTTGGAACGGTAATAAATTGCTCGATTTGCGATAATACCTCGGTGGCAGGTTTGCCTTGAATTTCGGTGATTTCGTCGCCTGCGAGCAAAACAGAGGACATATGATTTTTTGCTACAATTAATTTCCCGTCAATGTATTTAAGCAGCACAGGCAAGAATTTTGTTACGCTCGGGTTATATTTCTCGATGAGCGCGTTATTATCGTTTATTGGAAGAAGAAGTTCATTCAGGCATTTTTCTAATTCAAGGCTATCGGATTGTTCGGCAACTCTTGCAATTGATGAGCGCAGCAAGTTCAGCATTTTCGAGCGTTCATTTTCCGTCGAGGCGAAATGAGCAAGGTAGTTCCATAAATCAATCACAAGTGCAATCCTGCTATGGCGGTCTGCTGCCGTAGGAACAAAGTCAATAGGTTTGGTTTGTAATTGCGAGCGGAAATTTATGCTGTAATTTGAATTTGCGACGCTATCAATATTGAGAATTAAAGGTTGAGCATATTCAATAGAATTCTGCAAAGTAATAGAAAAAGTATTCTTAGGGATAATAATCTTATTGTGGTTGGTTGAGAATAATTTCAAAAAACTATGCTCAATTGAAAATTGGTAGCCCGCACGGGCAGATGCCTCGAGCAGTTCCCAATGGAGAGGGGATTCTTTTTCGAAGTCGAAGATTAGTCTTCGTGGATTATTGAGGGTTTTCGCATATATTTTCAATTCAATTTTTCTAACCAAGAAAGTGCCTTCGCCATCAAGATTGGTAGCCAGACGGATAAATTTAGTGTTTTCGGGCACTTTGGTTTTAATCAAGTATGTATTTAGATTGGCAGATTTCACAAATGGCGGTTCGAACGAGGTGAAGCTGATTATGCGATTGTTTTCGTCTTCGAAGCGGACAAGGATATTGCCGAAAGAAGAATTATTTCCTGCAATAATCGAACAATCTGCTGAAAGTTCAATTGCTGTAGGGTGAATTTTGCCAATGCTGATTGGCGTGCGTTGAATGGCAAGTGCGGTGCTTGTGCGGCGAGTGTGAGCAAGATTTATCATTTTGCTGTTCGAAACAGCGTTGGCGTAACTCGATGGAATACCGGTATGCAGCCAAGCATATTCGGGGAATTTTTCGTCGGGCTTGTAGTTTGATTTCTCGTTTAATTTTGCCTCTGGGGCAACTTGATTAATCAGAGGGCTTATCAATTTAACAAATTCGTTTGAATTTTTTGCTGATTCGGCTTTTTCTATTCCTGCAATCAGAAAGTTGTTCCAATCAATTTTATCAAAATAGAAATTTGGATAAAAATATTTGACCAGTCCAAAAATTTCTGCAAACGCAACTAAATTATCGAGAGCGGTTTCGGACAATTTCGATTGCGGCGCATAGTATTTTGGATCAGATAAAATTAAATCGAAATTGGCATTGTCGATGAAAACGGTGCCGCTACCTTTTAGGGCAAAGCCGTAATTAATTATTTCGGCTTCCTGCGGGATGTCGAGCGTAATCGAGAAATAAGTCCAGTCGGCGGAAGAGATTGGCTTTTCCTGTGTGCTGAAAGAAGCAACAATATTACCGTCCTTGTCTCGGACGTTAGCCCAGAGAAAAGCGAAAGAGCGTTCATTATCCATAAAAGTAAGAAAATAAGCACCGAAATTTACTTTGTTGGCACGGTAGTTGTAGGCATAAATGGATTGCTTGACAAACGCAATAGTAGAAGTGTCCTTGCTGTCGGGCGAATTTATTACAAGCGATTTGCGTCCCGAGTGCGATAGTGAGTCGGTAGTAATGATTATGTAGCCTTGCTTTTGTGCGGAATTGCTTGCGTCCCATTGCGGCGGTTCGTAGCCCACTGCGCCCATTTCGAAATTTAAATTATATGGGACAAGCAAACCCTGCGAGAAACCATTGCTTACTAAACAAATGTATAAAATAAAAATCAATATTATTCTTTTTAACATAACAGAACAAACAAGTTAAACAAAAAATTAAATTAACATTTTTTTAATTAATTTGTTCATCAAAATTTAAATTGAAAATGAAAAAAAACTATGTTTATTTAAATAATGCTGCAACTACATATCCAAAACCAGCCGAAGTAGAGAAAGCAGTATTGAAAAGCATAAGAGAACTACCGCAGAATGTCCATCGCGGCGGACTGTTTTTTCAGGATAAGATGGACGGTTATCGCAAGCGAATTGCAAAATTTTTAGGTGCGCGAAACTACAAGCGCCTGTTTTTTACTTCAGGTAGCACCGAAGCGATAAACCTGATAATGAAGGGCTACGATTTGTGCCGACGCCATATCGTAACAACAGCAACGGAACATAATTCTGTGCTACGCCCCTTGCACCACCGGCTTCGTATTAATATGAGCGATGCAACGATTGTCCCTTGCGATTCGACCGGATATGTCTCTCCAGACGACATTCGTAAAGCAATACAGCCCGAAACGGCATTAATAGTAATCAATCATTGCTCTAATGTAACCGGCACATTGCAGGACATAGCCGAAATTGCCGAAATTGCACGTGAGCACCGCGTGAAATTGCTGGTAGATGCTTCTCAATCGGTGGGAAATGTGGAAATTAAAATAGATAAGCAGGGCATTGATATGCTTGCTTTCACCGGTCATAAATCATTATTTGGTACAACAGGCACCGGCGGAATTTATATAAAGGAAAATATTTCAGTGATACCGCTGAAAACAGGCGGCACCGGCTACAAAAGCCGCGAACTCGAATACCCTCGCAAAGAACCGCATATATACGAAGCCGGCACACAAAACTATACCGGTATTGCTTCTATGGCGGCTGGTGTCGAGTTTATTAAAAAAGAAACTCTGGAAAAAATCCAAGAACACAAAAAGAAACTCGTTTCAATGTTCGTTGATGAGTTCGAAGGGAACCCTGCAATTAAACTATATCACAGCAAAACAAAAAGCAGCTACACACTCGTTTCGTTCAATATAGAAAATCTTGAAGCCGAAGAAGCTGCCTTCATTTTAGCGAATTCGTTCTCAATACTTGTCCGTGGTGGACTGCATTGCGCTCCGCTTATTCATAAATATTTAGGTAGCGAACCGTATGGCACAATACGTGTAAGCCCCGGGTACTTTACATCCGAAGAAGAGATGAAGCAACTAATCGAAGCCGTCTATAAATTAATAGATTACGCAAAAAAGCAAGTTTAATCAAAAGTGATTAAGAAAATGCTGAACCACTCTGGGTTCGAGCAGCACAGTTAGCACAGCTCCGGCTATTGCCCCAAACATATGAGCCGAATGGTTTATGTTGTCGCGTGCCTGGCGTTCGGCGTAGAAGCACCACGCGAGATAAAGCACACCAAAAATATACGCAGGAATCGGTATAGGCAGCGGGAAAATTATCATTTTGCTTGTCGGGAAGTATAAAATCGAGCCGAAAACAATGCCCGAAACAGCTCCCGAAGCTCCAAGCGAGCGGAAATTAGGGTTGTTTGCGTGCTTGAAAAACGAGCCCATATCAGCGATTATCATACTTCCTAAGTAAATTATCAGAAAGTTGGTCGCACCAACAATTTCCTCAAATCTAAATGCAAAAAAATAAAAAGTAATCATATTAAACGCAAGATGAGTAAGGTCGGCATGCAAAAAACCGCTTGTGATGAAAGTATGCCAGGCACCTTCGCGTCGGACACGCCACGGCGAAAACATCCATCGGTAGTATATATTTTGGTTGCGATACATTGCGTACAGCGAGATAACCACAGTTGCTATTAATATTATAAATGCCATATTTCCCCAAAATAATTGTAAACATATATAAAACGAAAGATTTTTGAATAAATTATTGTATTGTTTGGCATATTAATTGATAATTCATATAATAAAAAATAAAAAAAATTTCATAAATACAAAATAAATATTAAATTAGAGAAAAGCAATTTATGAAAGAAACGGGCGAAATACTCAAATCAGAGCGTCTGCGGCGCAATCTTTCAATCGAAGAAGTAAGCCGAGCAACGAGCATTCGTGTGCATGTTATCGAAGCAATCGAGAATAGGGAATATAACGTTTTGCCCGAGGTCTATATAAAATCGTTTATCAAGAAATTGTGCAATTTCTACGAAATTTCTGATTTAAGCATTCAGCAGGCAGGGCAGTCAACCGGACATAAGCAGAAGACAGAAGAACCGTCCATAATCGCCGAACCCCAGGAAGCACCAGCGGAAATAGACGCTCAGCACGAAGAGAATCTCGCTGCCAAATCCTTCAAGAAGAAAAAGGAAAAGCCGAAAAAAATCGTTACTTCCACCGAAGTTCTGCAAAGCAAGGACTATACGGAAATTTTCAAGAAGCGAAAAGTGCGTTTTAGCCTTAATCCTGTTTTTGTAAATTATATAATTTTTTCAGTAATTGCGATTTTTTTGTTGCTTGTAATCTATTTTGTGTTCTTTTTCGATACGAAAAAGTTTTTCGAAGAAAAGCGATATGTGCAGGATACAGTAGAAAACAACCAATCGGAAAGTAACATTGAAAGTAAATTGACAGAGTTTTTCAACAAAAGTGATTCAATAGTTATCAAAGCAGTTGCTCGCGATACAGCCTGGTTGCGCATAGAAATTGATGGGGCCAGAAGAGAGGAATTGCTGATGTATCCAGGAATGGAGCGTAGCTGGAACGTGGGCGAATTTGCAATAGTGCATCAGGGCAATTTTGGGGCAATACGCTTCTATCGAAATGATGAATTGCTCGATATTCCGGGCAAACGTGGCACTGTGGTGAAGAACATTAGAATAACTGCCACCGAAGTGCTGAATGCAAATCCCTGGGCAGACGACCCCACCAGCCGTGTTGATGCAGTCGAGGAAGTTCCGAAAAACATTCGCCGCTACAATGATAATAAAGACAAAAAGAAAGGTAATCAAATAAAGCTAATAGAACCTTCCGAACCAATTCAGAAAAAGCCACTAATAAGAGATAGCGTGAGATAGAACTCAATATTTCACTACAATTTCGAACTTGGGCTTTTCGAGAGCTGCTTCCGCTTCGATAAATTCGCGGACAACTGGCTTGATGAAACTATGCTGCAAAACGTCCTCAGGCAAGCCGCGAGCAATAGCGCTCGCTGCAATTTCGGGTGTCGCATTTTTATTGATCAACACAAGTTTTTTTGCTTTTAGCACTGCTGCGCCGCTTTTGAAATTGCCTTTTTCGCGTCGGACAACCACACCTGAATTTTGTGCGATGTATTCGAGCTCTTTGAGTAATTCCTTAGTTGTCATTTGCTTTCTCCTTTCTCATTAATGGCAGCCAAGCAAAACACAAAGCAGATGCTGTAGTTGTTAGAAAACTCAAACTGCTGACAACAGTCCAATTATTCCCGACAAATCTATTGTAGAAGAATTCTTGTACTTCCCAATCGTAAAAATCTCGCACATTTTGCAAAACAACCGAGTTAGCTAGCCGCCAATCCATATAAAACAAATATCCTTGCACCGGCAGAGCAAGCAAAAGCATAATAAGCGACATCGTCAGCCAGCCGTTTTGCTTCCAGTATTTTCTGTTTCGCAAAGCGTAAATAATCAAAGATATTGCGAAAAGTCCATAACCTACGTCGGTATAAATCGCTAAATCGGCGAATAAATATATATTCTGCATTCTGATCGCGTCCGTATAATTATCTTTGAGCGACAGCACTGCTTCGGGTTTAAAAATATCATAACCAATTGCTGTTCGAGCTAAATTTCCCCCAAACCAAGCAGCAAAACCAATCAATGCCACTGTCAGAAGAATACGCGCCCAATTATCGTGCTTAATCATTCATTCCTCGATTTTTTAGCAAAAATATGAAAGAAATAAATATTGTGCAAAGAAGAGTTTTCGACACACGAAAGGCTATGGTATAATTGTTTTTAAGTATTCTCTTAATAAATTGTAATTTAGCATCTCATAGTTCTTGTTGAAATGATTTTCTTTTAAGGTTCTATATCTATTTTCGCCATCTTTCGAAAGCCAATAGTTGCCATCGGTGATCCACATAAATTTAAAATTTGTATTATTTTCAATATTAAAATTGTCGATAGTGTTTGTCGATAGTGTTTTTCAAATCAATGTATTCGTTTTGGTTTATATAATTAGATTAATCTTTTCTTTGTATTCAGCACGTCTGAAACTATGCTCTTTAAATTCTTTTTGGTTAAATTAAAAAAAGCTAATTTTCGATGCAAATTTAATATAATCCATCTAATTAACCTTTTAATATATTATAATTAGATTGTTTATGGATGAATCGAAGAACCTACCTCACAATAACGAAGCTTTTTTCGAGCCGCCCAAACTCGTTGCGTATGCTCACAAAATACACCGAAGGGGCAAACTGCCGCAAATCTATTTGCTCGAAAACGTATCCGCTCCGTTTTGCAAAGCGACGAAAAAATAATTTCTGCCCCAGCAAATTATATATCTCTACATCGACGTCAGTCTCTTCGAGCAAATTTAGTTCGAGCGTAATATATTCGCTCGCTGGATTTGGCGCGAGTCGCACCTGCATATTTGCAACAGCGTTGCCATCAAATCTAATTTCCAGAGTGTCGGAGGTGTTTCGGCAGTAGTTTGTATCCTGCACAATTACGTAATACCGACCGGGTGCGAAAGCATAGCAACGATTACTTATTTCGCCAGAAAGTAATGAATCGTTTGCATACCACGAAAGCGTGCCGGCTGCATCGGTTTCCAGCCAATAGCCGATCTTGTGTATTGCCGGCTTTGGCGGCAACGGATTTACAAATATCTCGAATGGCGAACTGTTGTAACGGCAATTGTATTCGTCAACGAGCCAGAAAAAGTACTTCCCAGCCTGTGTGAATTGTCCGAGCAAGCCAATTCTACCATTAGACCATCCGCTTTGCAGCACTTTCTGAGCGCTTTGAATTTTCGCAAGTATCCGAGCGGTATCGCCCTCACAAATTGGATTTGATGTTAGCAAGATCAAGTTAATTTCTGGGCTTGCGGGCTTCCATAGATAAACTGTATCGCTTGCTGCAACGCAACCATTCCCCCGAACTGCCGAAACGTAGTAGTTGCCTGCTTTCGAAACCTTTAGCGATGTGCCTTTGTTCCCGTTGTTCCAAATGTAAGTATAGTCCGAAATCGGATTTAGCACCTCTAAGGTTACTTCTTCGTCGGGACAGAAGACAACTCGTTCTGGGACGGCGATTATCGGCTTTTCGGCGGCGCAGTCCCAAAGAGGCAAAGACCAGATGCCACGTCCGAAAGTTGCTGTAAAAAGGGTTCCTGTGCCATAGTGAATTTCCAAATCGTTAATTATTACGGCAGGCAAGCCATCGCCAGCAGGTAGCCATAATGTATCGTTGAGTTTCTTGTGGAATACTCCAAAGTCTGTCCCAATATAAATTATGTCAGTTGTGCTATCAATTTCTAAGCAATTGATGGGAACATTGGGTAGATTATATGAATGATTCTCTAATTTGGAATTATTCCAGCGAAAGATTTTCTCTGACCCGATAAATCCGCCACAAGCAACCCACAAATTGTCGTAAATGTCAAACTTAATTGCAGAAATTGGGCTATTTATTTGCAATATTTTTGTCCAATTGTCCCCAAAATCAGGTGTATAAAACACATTATTTGTTTTGGCAACAGCAAACACATTTTCGTCGAAATACGAGGTAGCAATTGCATTAATAGTAGAACTATCAGAAAAGTCCGAAATTTTCTGCCAAGTGCGACCTTTATCAGTAGTAGTCCAGAGATTTTCATATCCGCAATAGACAATTGTGGGTTTTGCCGGATGGTAGCCAAAAGCTGTTACCCACGGACGTTTTTCGCTTGATGGGATTTCCATCTTCCCGATTTCTGTATTATAGATATTCCCTCGTTGAGTAGAAAAATACACAAGCGAAGGGTTTTCCGGTGCAACAAAGCATTCCATTCCGTCGCCAGCCCAGAAAAACTGCCATTTATCGTAGAAATATTCGAAAACGTTGTTATCTTGCGAACCTCCATAGAACAATTGAGGGTTATATGGGTTAAGTCCGATGCGGTAGAATTGCGTAATACCAAGATTGGAACTTATGTTTTCGATTTCAGTAAAATCGGGATTAAATCGGTAAATTCCTCCATCGTTAGCAAGATAGATTTTGCCATCATATTGATTATATTTAAGGTCGTGCATATCGACGTGAACTTCATTAGCAATTGGAGTAAATTCGTTCGAGTGAAAGCGACCACGATAGAGCCACACTCCACCGACGAAGAATTCATTCTTACTGTTAGGTAAAAACGAAAGCACAAGATTGAAAAAGCCTTGTGCTTGCACTAATTTACTGAATTCAACAGTGTCTTCGGTGAGTGTTTGCCAGAAGTAGCCATCGCTATCGGATAGATATAGCCCACCGAACGAATTAGTATACTTCGAAACGCACAAAGCAAGTAAACGTTGGGGTTCGAGCGGTGTGGTGGCGAGTGCTACGCGGCTTGCATCGCGCCAGTAATTAGCGAAGAACCAATTTTCGCCTGCATCTTCGGAAATCAGTAAAAAGGCACCCTCAGCCAGACTATAAGTTGTGGCAAAAAGGACGTCGGGATTGCCTTCTTTGAAGCGGAGTTCGCGAAAATTAAACCCGTCGATAAGAACTTGCCATGATTTGCCGCCATCGGTAGTTTTTATTATAGAATGGCTTGTTGCTGCATAAAGAATTTGTGGATTCTCAGGATGGACGACCAATTTTGAAATAAACTTGCCGCTGCTATATTCAATTCCTGTTGGTAAAATTTCCCAAGTGTTTCCTTTGTCGGTTGATTTAATAATCCCGAGCGAAAAGCAACCAAAGAAACTGCTACCGTCGGCATCACCAGTTGCAACGTAAATTGTGGTCGGGCTTTGCTTTGGTATGGCAATATCGGAAACGCCCATCGAAAGAAACTCTGTGAAAGGCACGACATCCCAGCTTTGCCCGCGATTTGTGCTTTTCCATAATCCGCCCGAAGCCGAACCCAGCCAAATTAGGTTGCTATCAAGCGGGTCGAAGGCGACGACGTTGGCTCGTCCACTGCCCGAAAGCCGCTTATCCGAGCCTTTTTGTGGCAGTCGCGGGCCAATTTCCTGCCAAGCATTTGTATTTTGATTTAAGTATTCATTATTGCGTTTGAAAAATTTGTTGTATTCACCAAAGAAATGAATTGTAGCAGGAAGTTGCCCAGTTGTATCTGTCCGCATTGAAAGTCTATGCCGAAGGCGTTCGATAGGTTTATGTCCTTTCGTTTTGTAGAAATTGGGTGGGGCATTTCTTTCTATATTACTGTTGAAATGGAGAAAGTTCGATGGTGATTTGCCTTTGTCGGTTAGAAAAATTTGAGCATTGGTAAATTCAAATGATAGTAGGAATAGTAATATGGTAATACGGATTCGCATAGTCAATCATTAATATGTTATTAAGTAAATTAAGTAATGTAATATACAAATAAAACAATTATTTAGTTTTTTAATAAGATTTTTTGTATTTTGAAAGTTAAAGTGAATAGTAATGAATTATTATTCAATTTTTTTTGTGATTTTTTAACATATTGTTTGTTAATACAAATAAGGGAAAGAAATATTTTAAATAAACTATTATTATACAAGGGGTTAAAATGAAAAAACTGTTTACATTAACACTTGCACTGTGCTTAGTGGCACTGGCAATGACTGCCAATGCACAGAACACGCGCATAGAAAAAATCAAGCAGGGCTTTGGCAATCAAATGCTAACAGGGGGCTCTAACGCTCAGGGCTACGAGTTTATTGTAGCGTTCCCTCAGAACGAGGTTGCTACCTGGACGAGCGGGGATTTGTTTATTTTCGTTTCCTCGGCAAAACCAACGGTTGTCGAACTTCAAAACGCTCGTACTAATGGCACTATCGCAAGAAAAACTATTACAAAACCGTATAGTGTTATAACATTCAGGACGCCTGTTGAGCTCAATATGGCACGCGATGAAATTCGTGTTCCTTACGAAACACCACAAGATAACAAAGCATTTAGAATAGTCTCCAGTTCAAGTCCGATTTCGGTTTACTGCCTGAATACTAAATCTACAACTTCGGACGGCTATATGGCAATACCAGTTGCTTCGTGGGGAACCGACTACATTCACGCCTGCTATTATGATAATAATGAAGGTTCGGGTGACCAAAACTTCCCATACTTTGGCAGCGGCTTTGTGGTTATGGCTTCGGAAAACAATACCACTGTTAATATTGAACTCAAGGGGGCAGGTGCAGCATCTTCCACAACAACATCAGGTCGTAGAATTGGTGATAAATGGTCTGTAACGCTTAATCGTGGTCAGGTTTATTGTGTGCGCGGTATGGGCAATCAGGATGGAGAATTTGATATTTCAGGTTCCAGAATAAAAAGTGATAAGCCAATAGGACTTCTTTCTTATCATCAAAGAGCGGACCTTCCTGCTTTAATTAGTTCTTCAAGAGACCATTTAATTGAAATGCTCCCACCAGTAAGTGCTTGGGGCAAAAGATACGCTACTGTCCAGTTACAGAGACCACCCTACAAAGGTGACCTCTTTCGTATAGTGGCTGCCGAGAATATGACTAAAGTTGATGTTTCCTGGTACGACGAAAACACAGGGGAATTAATTGAAAGAAGATCGCTTGTTTTGAAACGTTCCGGTGATTTTGCAGACATAAGCGAAATAATGGGTGCCCCAGGAAATGATTTGAAGTCAGTTCGAGGTGTGTCTATTTTCACATCTGAAAAACCGTTTTTAGTTTTGCACTATTCTTATTCTGCGGGTTGGGATGGGAATAATAACTATGATCCATTTATGGTTGTTACAACTGCGGTCGAGCAATTTACAAATTTAACTATTTTCCAAACACCTTCCGGACAATTTAACGATAACTGGTTTAATATTATTGCTATAGGCGATACAAATGATCCAATGAGACACAAACAGCTGATTGAGTCGATCAAACTTGATAATAAGCCAATTTACCAGACCGTTCCTCAATTTAAAATGAATAGAATTCCAAATACAGATCTATTTTTTGCAAGAGTTCGGGTTGGAGCAGGTGCTCATTATATTACTGGCGAAACACCTTTTGGGGGTTATGTTTATGGATTTACAAGTGTGGATTCATATGGTTGGCCTGCGGCAATGCAATTTAAAGTAACGGATGTAGTTGATACATTGCCTCCGGAAGTTTTCGTGGAAGGAAATTGCGGCAAATATACAGTTAAATTTACTGAACTTCGAAATGGAAAAGAAGGCGACGACCCACTTCAGCAAGATTTGGGTGTTTCCGATCAGCCTACTTTGCTCGAAGGAACCGTTAATTTCAAAGATCCTATCTTCCCTACTCCATTTACTCCGTTCCCTCCGAAAACGGACTTTTCTTTCTTGTTAGAAGTTGAAGACATAACAAAAGACGCTGTTGCATACCTGTCGGTTACAGATAGAGCAGGGAAAGAATCTGTTACTAAAATTGAATACTTCGCAGACAATATTGCAAGCAATCCAAATGTCTTGCAATTTGGAGCTGTGCGGGTTGGTACTTCAAAAGATTTGACATACATCATTCAAAACAAGGGTGGAAACGACGTCGCAATTAAATCTATTAAACTGTGGAGAGGGCAATATTATCAACTGGTTGACCTACCAGAAATTCCAACTATTATTCCAAAGAAATCTGAATTACCAATAAATGTTCGTTATTCACCTGTTAATGAATCGCCAAACGAATTCAATTTGGATATTGATTCGGTTCAAATTGAAACTGGATGCTTGAGATTCTCCTTCCCAATAACTGGTCGGGGCGTTGTACCAAAAATTGATGTAACCGACTATAATTTTGGTGTAGTTGTTGTTGGTGATAAGAAATGCCATACTGGTGGCATAGTTATTCGTAATACAGGTAGTATGGATTTAGTAATAGATGGATTTAACTGGAACCCGGCGAATTTAGCTTATACAATAGAAGATCCAATCGAACCAGCCTTTCCGGTAATAATTCCACCTGGTCAAAGAGTTTGGTTTAGAACCATATGCTTTACTCCGTCTGACAATGGTGACTATATCGCAAGAGTTGATTTTAACTCTAATGCTGCCAGTGGCAAATATTGGTCCGATATTAGTGGACGTGCTATTAAACCCGGACCTCAAATTACCAGCTTCAACTGGGGTAGCCGCCGCGTATTAGACGCAAAAGTTAATATGATAGATGCTTACCAGGGCTATGTAGAAGTTTATAATACAGGAACTGCTCCACTTAAATTCATTCGTGCTGAAATCGATAATAACGACAACGACGGTAGCTACGAAATTGTTGGTTATGAACCTAACTTTATCGCTTCTGGTCAAACCCAAATTGAAGTCTGGCCTCAAACCGAAACCGACCCGAACAAAACCAAGACAGTTCGCGTTAATTTAAGATTTAAACCAATAACTGACAATGTTGCTACTAATGTTAGAATTTACCCAATATTTGCTTCAAGCGATAATGTGCCTCGTGGTAGCATATATGGTATTTTGGAAGGTTCTGCATATCTGCCGCAGATAGAAGCAATTGGCTATGAGTTTACTCCCGAGGTTGAAGTTGGCGAACTTCATCCTGTAACTGGTAGCATCAAAATCCGTTCCTTGAGCAACACAGCCGACCTGTTCATCAAAGAAATTCGCATTCGTCCGCTTACGCCTAATGCCAACCAGGATTTCAAATTCTTGCAACCACTTCCGGCAGACTTTGTATTGCCTCGTGGCACAGAACTCGAAATTCCTGTTACATTTACTCCTACTCGCACTCTACGCCGCGAAATTGCTCTCGATATCCACAACGATGCTTTCCCAGCTTACGATAGCATACAAATTACTACAATTAATGTTATTGGTCACGCATTCGACCTTGGATTGGAAGCTACAAGCATAGATTTCCAACGCAGAACTCGTTGTGATGAACCTACTTTGAGCTTCGAAGTCCGTAATACCGGCACTACTCGCACCTTCGAAATTAACAATATTTATGTTGAGGATGCTTACGCTGATATTTTCGAAGTTGTTGGATTTACTCCTGGCGACCAGGTTGACCCACAAAGTAACAAAGTCTACAACGTTCGTTTCAAACCGTCTGCACGCACTGGACAAATCCACGATAATGGCAACAAAATTAAAGCAAAATTCTACGTTGAAACCTCAATCGGTACTTACGAAGCTGAACTTGCAGCTATGAGTGTTCTTAGCAATGTCGAGCTTTCTCTTCCACGCATAGACCAAATGACAGCTGGTATGACTACTACCGATAAATATAAAGAATTCCCTGTTTCTATCAAACTTGCTCCAGATGCAGGACACATTGGCACTTGGCCCGAAGTTAAAATCACAGAGTTTACTGTTGAGATTAAATACAATCCAAAATGGATGAAATACAATGGCTCTGTTACTCCTGGCGAAATCCTGAGAAATTGGGTTCTCACTGCACATGAAGTGCTCCATAGCGAAACTTCAGCTTCGCTGTTTGTTCACGGCAAGGGTGGATTGCCAATTGATAAGGATGGAAAACTCTTCAATCCGAACTTCTTAATTCTGCTTTCCGATAGCAGCTCGTTTGTTCCTACATTTGGAAACATCACCTTCCACGATCGCGACGAGTGCGTAAGCTCGGTGAACGTCCCCGGTCGTATTTCGTTGCAGCATTGTGTGCAAGATTTGCGAAACGTTGTGATTAACAAGAACCAATTCAAGATGATCCCGATTAAACCAAATCCTGTTTCTGGTGGTTCGGTAACGCTTGATTTCAGTGTTGGTTTGGACAATGTTTATACTCGTATAGAGATCATCAACGCACAAGGCGAAGTAATTCGCGTGCTTCAAGATGGTGAAATGCGTGCTGGCGACTACAAAGCAACAATCATCACAAGCGAACTTGGCTCGGGTGTATACTTTATCAATATGGTTAGCGGTCCGTTCCAGGCACGCGAAAAACTCGTAATTGTTAAATAATTTTAGCTGAATATGTTAAATGGGCTACCTTTTTGGTAGCCTTTTTTTTATCAATTAATTTTGGCTATATTTGTATTTGGCTATAATATTTTACAATATAAAAAAGAATAGCGTTTCCATATATTTAAGGTAGTACTTTGAAAAATCAAGAATTTATCTTTCTCGTTGAAGCAGCCTCGAAAGCCCCATCGGGACATAATACTCAACCTTGGAAATTCGAAAATGTTGCTGATGGTGTGATCCTTCACCCTGATTTTTTTCGGGCATTGCCAGTTGTGGATGAAGACAATCACGCTTTGTATATTAGTTTGGGCTGTGCACTGGAAAATATCGTCGTTGCTGCCAGCAACTTAGGTTACGAATGTGAAATCGAGTATCCAGAAGATACATCTGGAGCAATCAGCGTTAAACTTATTTCTAATGCTGCTACTGGCAATGATGATTTGTTTGATTATATTTCTACGCGCCAATCAAATAGAAGTAAATATTCCGACAAAATGGTCGACGAAGCGGATACAGAATTTTTGAAATCGTCGTTTGATTTTCCATCAGTTCATCTTTATCTATTCAATGGGAGAGAAAAATTCGAACCTATTATTCCCTACATTATTGAAGGAAACAATCTGCAATTTAGCAACAGAAAGTTTGTCGATGAGCTTACAAGCTGGTTTCGATATTCTAAACGCAAAGCCGAACTCACCAAAGACGGCCTATGGACAGCCTCAATGGGGTTGCCAAGTATGGGAAAAATTATTGGCAATTTTGTCATGAAAAACTTTGTTACTGCCGAAAGCGAAGCAAAGCGAATATCTGATATTTTACAACATACAGCAGGAATTGCAATTTTTGTTGCCGAGGAAAACAATATTCGCTCATGGATCAATGTTGGACGTGCTTTTCAGCGTTTTGGATTGTACGCTTGCAAATTAGGTATAAGTATTGCTCATTTGAATATGCCTTGCGAGGAAATTTCTGTTCGGAGCAAATTAGCGGCATCACTTCACGTGCCAGATTACCATCCATTGTTGCTTATTAGATATGGCTATGCCGCCCCGAAGCCGTATTCATACAGAAGAGAAATAAAAGATTTGGTAATTAACTAATTAGACGATTTATTACCATATTAAGTTTAAACGGTATTTATTTTATTACGATCCCATAGTTCTCGATTTCTTTGTATTTCCAAAAAAAAATAGTAATTTACTTAATATTTTGCATGCAAATTGTTAATTCTCATAGAGGGAAGGAATTATGAAGCAATGGATTATCGTTGCGTTGTTGCTAATTGGAATTTGTTTTGTTTCTTTTGCGCAGAAGAAGAAACCAACAGACTATTCGAACATTGTGCTGGCAACTGTTGGCAAAGAGAACATTACCTATAAGCAAGTTGAGCGCGCATTCCAGAAAAATATGAACCGCAAGCATCAAAAATTATCCGATTTGACCAAAGATAGCATTATTGATTTTGTTACTCTATATGCTAATTATAGGCTTAAAGTTCAGGATGCAATCTCTCGTGGATTTGACAAAGACTCATCAGTGATAGACGATATCGTGCAGAATAGAAAATTGCTTGCCGAATCGTTTTTCTTCGAAAAGAAACTTACAGAGCCTACTCTTGAGAAATGGCAGAAAATGCGTGAAAAAGAATACAAAGTTGCAATTATTATTGCGATTGTTGGGATGAATGCCGATACAACAGCCGCATACGAAAAGATCAACAATGCTCTGAACGAGTTGCGGCAAGGCGTTCCTTTCGAAGAAGTAGCCAAAAAGTATTCAGACGATCCTGAAACTTCTCGAAACGGTGGCGTTGTTCGTAGTTACATAACTGTTGGACGCGTCAATCGAATTCTGGAAGAAGAAATATATAAATTAAAAAAAGGTGAATACACAAATTACCCAGTTAAAACGAATTTCGGCTATTTTCTTATCAAAGTGTTGGATGAAGCTCCACGAAACTACCTGAGACTTCGTTCGATTGTACTCGAAAATAAAAATAATAAGTTAAGCGATGAAGAATTCAGACATAAAGCTGATAGTTTGGTCAAAATTATACGACAGGGCAAAGTGTCGTTTGCCGATATTGCAAAAGAGCATAGTATCGATACTCGCACCGCTCCGCAAGGTGGTGTTGTCGATGGCTACTATAGCCGCTCGAGTGGCTTGAACAACACGCAGGAAACATACATCCCTGAAATCGAAGACGCTATCTATAAATTGAAAGCAGGGGAAATTTCCGACCCAATTTTCACTCAAAACTATTACCATATTTTCAAGGTTGATTCTATTTTGCCGATAAATATTGCTGCTGAAATAGACGAACTTCGGGCAACTTACAAACGCCTTTATTTTTCCGAAGATAAAATTAAATATATCGAAAAACTTGAAAATGAATTCGGCTTTAAAAAGAACGAGCAAGCACTTGAAGCATTGCTGAATGTCCTTGATACCACAAAAACAAGTATCGATCCCGATTGGCAAATGGCAATTACTGAGCCAATCAAGAAGCAGACAATATTTACATTGCGAAACGAAAATACAACGGTTGGCAAGTTCGTTGATGAAATTGCTACTTCGAAGGAACTTCGCGGCACTCCGCTAAATCGAGACGGACTTAGCAATGCAATTAAAAAGATTGTCGAGGCTCGCGTTCTTGATTATACTACAAGCAATTTAGAAAAGGAATACGAGGAATTCAACGATTTGGTGAAAGAATTTCGCGATGGTATCTTGCTCTTCAAAGTCGAAGCGCTCGAAGTATGGGACAAAATGAAGTTCGATTCCACATTAGCAAAAGCATACTATGACACAACTTCAATTGATTTGACCCGACCGGTGATGTATGATATAAGCGAAATTTACTTTTTGCAGAAGGCAGATGCTGATAGCGTCTTTAAGCAAATTCGTGCCGGTGCTATAAGTTTCGACGAAGCAGCAAACAAGCATACCCAGAGAATAGGAATGCGTGGGAAAAACGGTTATCACGGGCCGCTTCCGCTCGATCGCAACCAACTTGCAAAACTTGCCTCCGAGCATAAGTTGTCGCCTGGCGATATTTCCGAGCCAATTGCTTTCGAGCAAGGCTATTCCATAATTAAAGTGAACGCTATCGAGGGCGCCCGCCGAAAGACTTTCGAAGAAGCAATACCTGATATCGCACCAAAAATTCAAGATATTATTCAGAAAAACCTCACAGAGCAATGGCTTAACCGCCTTCGCAAGCAATTCCCCGTAAAAATCGAAACAAAGAACATCAGCCAAATTGCGAAGAAATAAAATAGAACTATAAGGGGCAAAACATCATCGCCCCTTATTTTTTCGAGGCACAATTAAAACGATTTCTTTGTTTGCCGCTATAATTCTAAATTAACAAACTATATTGATATATAGATATTGATATCCAGCTTTGCGACCCAATGCACTTTTATTCCCCAAGCAAGCTTCCCTTTGCCTTAGTAACTTTATTTTCTTTATTCCAAAATTTTAGATATTTTTGCACTAAAAAGGTTCATATTATGGAAACTCTTTGGTCCCCCTGGCGAAGTAAATATATCGGCACTTTCAAAGACGAACAAGAAAAAAGCAAAGAAGAATGCTTCCTGTGCGTTGCTGCAAGCGGCGACAAACCAGACAACGAAACTTATGTCGTTGCTCGTCGCCAGCACTGTTTTGCTGTGCTAAATCTATATCCCTACAACAACGGACACACATTAATTGCTCCATATCGCCATATCGGAGATTTCACTGAACTTTCAAAAGATGAGTTGGGCGATATCTTTGCTCTTATGCAAGAATGCGTTGCTGCTTTAATGGGAATTTACTCGCCGCATGGCTTCAATTTAGGTGCAAACCTCGGCAGAACTTCCGGCGCCGGTTTGCCCGAGCACCTCCATTTTCACGTTGTCCCACGCTGGTCTGGCGATACAAGCTTCATATCAACTATTTCCGATACAAAAGTTGTTTCTATCGGAATCGAAGAGACTTACAACGATTTGCGAAAAATTCTCAGTCCAAAATGAAAGATATCTTGCCACGAAAATCATTAGGTCAGAACTTCCTGAAAAACAAGACCGTTGCTTCGAGGATTGTCTCGTTGCTTGGAGATATCTCGGGAAAACACGTTCTCGAAATTGGTCCCGGAATGGGTGCCCTAACTGAATTTTTGGTCGAGCGGCAACCTTTGCTTGCTATTGTTGAATTAGACGAACGTGCAATTGACTACCTGAAAAATAAATTCAACCACAAATTAAAAATCATCCATTCAGATATCTTGAACTTCGATATTAAAAGGCATTTTGAGCAAAATAACGAACCATTGCTGATAGTCGG
Source organism: Eximiradius sp. (assembly GCA_937127445.1). Lineage (GTDB taxonomy): Bacteria > Bacteroidota > Ignavibacteria > Kapaibacteriales > UBA2268 > JAKIZO01. The sequence continues at coordinate 112,741 of CAKZLY010000014.1, forward strand.
TAATATACCGTATAATATTTCGACGGAAATTTTCTTTTTGCTATTTGAGAATGCTCAATATATATCAAAAGCTGTTCTTACAGTGCAAAAAGAAGTGGCTGTACGCATTTGCAGCCGTCACGGAAGCAAACAATATGGAATAACTTCGGTTGCTGCTAATTTGGTTTGTACCCCGAGCATTGCTTTCGATATTGCGGCGGGTTCGTTTTTCCCTGTTCCGAAAGTAACTTCGTCTGTTCTTGTACTTGATTTCTACGAAGAACAAAAATATTTAAGCGCCTTCAAAGATATCATGTCGCTTGTGAGAAGTGCTTTTTCGCAACGCCGCAAAATGCTTCGCAACTCGCTCGAAAACTATTTGAATGCTTGCAAAATCCCCCCAAAATTATTGGAAGAAGAATTGAAACAGAATAAGCTTGACTATTTTTCATCGCGAGCCGAGCAACTTTGCCTTGATGATTTTATTAAACTATACGAAATTGTGAGCAATTTGAAAAATAAATAAATGGGTTTGGATATGAAAAAAGCCTTTATTATACTCGCACTCTTGCTGGCTTTTGGCTGTAAAAGTATTTACGAAAGAGCCCCGCAAATGCGTTCTTTTGGTTGTTCGTTGCCGATAAATGATTTTCTGGAAAAAATAAATGCTATCTCCCAACTCGAAGGCTTCTTTGTTGCTGAATTGGATACAAACAACAACAATTGTTTGCTTGTTTTACAAAAAAACATTACTATCAAGGGTTCTGCTAACGATCGCGAAATAACAGCGGACCAAATACGTATTCGCTATTCAATGCTGGACGGAACAGTTTGGTACTCAACTGGTATTTTCAAATCCTACAAGGGCAAAGCAAACTACCTAACTCCTCCCGAGGCAGACCAGCAACGCCACATTAATTCTGTGAACCTAACGCTCGATAGAATATTTATGCAGTGCAATCCAGGAAAAAAATTAAGTAGATAGAAACTTGCAAAAGTTATATATAATGGTAACCTGTATGAATGCATTTAATAATATTAAGGGGAACAGATTTTGACAATCAATAATATAGAACTGAGAGATGAGCACATCTATCCTGACGAAATTGTGCTTAGAAGAGTTCTTGGTCAATCATATGAAGCTTATCTGGATTTACTCAATCTCTTTCAAAATTACGAGATGAATTGTCAATGGCGATATTACAACGATGGTAAAGCATGGTTATGCAAAGTTCAAAAAAAGAAGAAAACAATTGCATGGATGTCCGCATGGAGTGGCTGCTTCAAGCAACTATTTATTTCCCTTTAAAGGCATTAGAAGCAGTTTTGGCACTTGATATTTCTGAAGAAATGAAAGAAAAAATCATAAATACTAAAAATGTTGGGAAATCAAAGCCGTGTATATTTGAAATACGTTCAAAAGAGGTAATCGTTGATTTTGAAAAAGTTATGAATTTAAAGATTGTTAGTAAATAATATTCTGAAGAATAAAGAGGCAACTGGACAACATTCAAAGAATACAAGCGAAATAAGAAGAAGAAAAACAAAAACAAAAACAACAACTTTTTGACTTGACAGCCAAAAGACTATCTCTTACTAGACAACACCAATCCATAAAGCTAAAAACGACTTGATGCAATTTATAAATATTAATAATATTTTTGCGAATTTCTGAATTTAACTTAATTTTACAATGCGGTTTTGCAACGAAATAGAATAATAGAAAAAACAGCAAGCCAAGGAACGTTATGTGCCACATATTGGAAAAGAAACTTGGATGTAAAAAATGAATAAAAGTTAGTAAAAATTATGATTACTCTATTAACAATAATTACTTCTTTTGCAATTATATTTTTTGGAATTATAAAACTTGGACAATATGATAATCCAAGATTGTTCGGTTTTTTCATTAAGAGATATTCGAAACAAGATAAAATAAATTTTCCAGAACCTGGTTCTATAGTATTTACTGGAAGTTCTGTGATAAAATTCTGGAAAACAATAGAAAAGGATTTGTTCCCTTTTTATGTATTAAATAGAGGTTTAGCAGGAGCAAAAATAAACGAGATTGTTTATTGGGTGGATGAATTGGTGATTAAATATAAACCCAAAGCTGTCGTTCTTTATGCTGGTTCAAACGATATTCAAGGGAACAAACCCAGAACTTCTACGCAAGTACTACAAGGATTTATAGAATTTTCAAATAAAATTCATAAAAGCATCCCTGGTTTGCCAGTGATTTTTTTACCTATAATTCCAAGCCCTGCAAAAACAAGATGGAAAAATTGGAGTGAAATACAAAAAGCAAATTCATTGATTAAAGAGTATTGTGAAACCAATGATTTTCTAATATATATTGACAACACTATTGAGTTTGTTGATTCTAATGGTATTCCCAAAGAATCATTATTTAAAAAAGATAAGATACATTTAAATGATAATGGTTATAAAGTTTGGTCACATAGTTTGAGACCTTTCTTAAAAAAATTATAAAAACAAGGTGGCGCAATAGCCGGTATAAAATATGGCAGAATTAGCAGTGATATCAAGCGTTTCAGCACGCTTGGTTCCTTCGTGAAAATTGACTAAATAAATTTGAGTTACGCAGTATGCCTCATTTCATACCGACGGAACGTTAGGTACATTATTACGGAGCAAGTAGCAGGCAATGAATAACATTCAAAAAGTTACAATATTTTATTTTTCCGGGACCGGAAATGCAAAACAAATTGCTTTATGGTTATCAGAATTTGCAGCAAAAAAGAAAATTGCTTGCAAAATTTATGATATTGCAAAATGTGATATCAAAAATGTATCCGCATTGATTGATAATGCATTGATACTGATAATTTCTCCAATACACGGTTTTAATTTCCCCAAAAAAACACTAGACTTTATTCGTAATTTTCCAAAAGGAAACAATCGTGTTGTATTGATGAACACACGGGCTGGAATGAAAATTGGGAAATTTATAACTCCTGGATTGACAGGTGTTGCTTTTATACTTTCCTCTCTTATCATGAAAAGTAAAGGTTATAAAATTGTCGGACAGATTCCTTTTGATATGCCTTCCAATTGGCTTTCAATTCATCCTTCGTTAAATGAAAATACAGTAAAATACCTTCATAGAAAAAACTACAGCAGAGTAAAAAAACACTCTGATAAGATTTTCTCAGGTCAGTGTGATTTTCTTGCATACCGGGATTTGATTCAAGATATTTTAATTTCACCCATTGCATTGGCATATTACTGCATAGGCCGCTTTGCATTCGCCAAATCTTTTTATGCTTCGGCAGATTGTGATTTATGTGGTTCTTGCATAAAGCAATGCTCTGTAAAAGCAATTAAAATGGTTAATAATCATCCATTTTGGACTTTTAAATGTGAAAGTTGTATGCATTGTATGAATAACTGCCACAAAAGAGCAATTGAAACAGCACACGGCTTAATTGTTATGGTAAGCATATTAAATTCTATTGGATTTACTATATTATTACAAAGTGTTCTGCAACTTGAGATAAAATCTTCATTTATTAGACTGACAGTATGGTCTGTTATATTTATAGCACTTTTGTGGATTATGTATTACTTACAGCATTTATTGATGAAATATAGGATTATGTCAAAATTAATATCCTTAACATCATTAACACATTATAAATTTTGGGGACGTTACAATTCAATACAAGATAAAGAATGGAAAGAATAAATACAACACCCAACAGCATGTATTTGGCAATAGCAGGTGAAGGGATAAATCGAAGGTCTGTGCTTTTTAGAAACTTTGTGCTTAACGGGCAGGTAAGTGCTTCTAAGCCGCTACTGCACATACACGCAAAACGTTAGGCGAAATTTTACTTGAAAGTAGTTATGTGTGGCATATTGAATACTTAGTATGATTTGGAGGATAAACACATGAAATTGAGAAAAGCAGTATTGTCAGATATAAATGTAGTAACAGAACTATGGAAAGATATGATGCTTCTACATCAAAACTATGACAGATATTTTAGCCTGGGAGAAAAAGCAGAACAGGCATATCAGAATTATGCTAAAGAGAACATTCAAAGCGGAAGCAAATTTTTCAAGGTATGTCTTGATGAAAATAATGAAATAGTTGGATATGTTTTGGCAGACATTATAGAGTATCCACCAATATATCCGATTAAGAGATTTGTTGAAATTATTGAAATGGTTGTCCGAAAGGATCAAAGAAGAAATGGAATTGGAGAGACCATGCTTAAGGATGTAATCGATTGGGCTAAAGAAAATGGTATTACAAGAGTGGAATGCAAAGTAGCAATAGAAAATCAGATTTCACAAGGATTCTGGAAGAAAAATGGATTTAGAGGTTATTCTGAAAGTCTGGTATTGGAAATCTAAAAAAAGTAATCAAAACGACACATAGCTGCCTTCCGTTAGCGTCTTTGCTAAAAGACTACGAAACCAACAAAATAAGAGTATCATATGTTAACGACAGCATTATTTATCGTTTTGACAATCTTTGTGATTATCAATATTTTGTTTATCTTGACAAAAAGATGTCGTTTAATATCGAAGAACTCAAAGAAAAGTTAATCAAAATTGATTCCGACCTATCAATAAAATATTTTAATCAAAGATGCAACTCCACATTCTTGAAGAGGGGCAATTGTTTTTATTTCGTTTTGGATACACAAAATATAGTCTTTCATATTATTATTTATTATAGAACGATAATAATATACATAAAATAATGGCTGCCTTATCTTTTGTAAGGCAGCCAATCAGATTATTCAATCAAATTCCCAATTATTTCGAATATATCATCTTGCCTTCTAACTTCCTGCCATCGTCGAGCGACACGATATAAAGATATGTCCCAGGCTTCAAATTTTTCACTGTGCTTGCCGAAAAAGAAACTTCGTTCTTTCCCTTGCTCAATTTCCCATTATAAATTTCTGCGACGAATTCGCCATTAATATCATACAAATTTATGCGGGCGTTTTGCTCATTTTCGGAATTGATTGCAATTTTTGTCTGGTTGGAAAATGGATTTGGGTAGTTAGTAACAGTGTTCAAATTAGCATCGGGGCGAAGGCGTTCCGCTCTTTCAATAAAATTGCTACCGTCCCAGAGCATAAATCTTTCTATATCAAATCCTCTGTGCAGCCTCATTCTATCAGGCATAGGACCGAAGTCTGGATTTGGTGCATCAACATTAGGACGACGTGGTTCCTCATCGTTAAAATTCGGGCGCTCTGGCTGAATTTTATCCAATTTAGGCTCAATTTCCTGTAAAATCCAGTTGTTGTTTTTGATGATTTTATCTACTTCGTCAAAAATTGCTTGCATTTTTTGGCGGTGTCGTTCCATTTCGGCACGGAACTTTTGGCGTTCTTCGTAGCTTGGTTTGCTGTCGCGGTTGGGACGAGGCTTTTCGGCGCGTTTTTTCATTGCTTCTTCGCGAAGTTCAGAGGCACGTTTGCGAAGTTCATTTAGCTTTTCGAGTTCAGTTTTGCTCAGACGGCTGTCGAGTTCTTTTTTGAGTTCTTCCAATTTAGGAAGCATTTCATTTTGGCAATATTCACGCATTTGCTTGCGTTGTTCTGGATTTGGGCAGTTTGCTCCTTTGCCCCGACCACCGCCGAAACCACCGCGTTGAGCAAGCAAATCCTCCATCGGAAAAATTGCTGCTAATAATATTGTTGCCGCCATAATCAATGTTTTTGATTTCATTTTTTCTCCATTCTATGTTTTTGAAACAAATTACATACATTTGACTATAAATTTTGCGAAAGGTTTAATCAAAAAATTACTTTATTAGTTCATCCTAATAATTCTTTATTTTGCAATAACTTAAATTTGCTTTATTTTTGTTTTTTGTGTTTTTGTTAAAAAATAATTGTGAGAATTATGGAATTTGGTTTAAAAAATTTAATCTTTATTCTAATCTTTTTAGCAGCATTCGGTTTTTTTACTAAAAATGTCGTTCGGCTCATAAGCTACTTGAAGCTCGGACAACCCGAAAACAGAACAGACAACATTGCCAAACGCACATGGCTTGCTTTGAAAGTGGCAATTTTTCAAATTAAAATTTTGCGTGAAGCAAGTGGCGGAACAATTCACGCTTGGATATTCTGGGGATTTCTTATTCTGCTGTTCGCTGCATCCAATTCGGTTTTCACCGGCTTTGGAATTCACCATTTCTACAATTTCCTTGGTCCAATTTATTCTGCAATAACTTTCTTTATCGATTTATTCTGTGTATTGATAATTATTGCTGTTGTGTGGGCTTTGTTGCGCCGATATGTGATGAAAGTGAAGCGTCTGCAAGTAGAAGGCGAGCAACTCGAAGCAGGCTTTATTTTGATGATGATTTTTGTTATCGTTAGCTCGCTCTTAATCGAAAATGCGACTGCAATACTTACAAGCACAGATGCAAGCAATGCGTTCCGTCCAATATCGGCGGCAATTGCGCCGCTGTTTTCGCCTCAATCGGCTTCGACAATTCACGAGATTGCCTTCTGGGTACACATTCTTTTCATCTTTGCTTTTATGAATTATCTGCCCTACTCGAAGCATCTTCACGTTCTGACTTCTGTCCCAAACGTATTTTTAGGTTCACTCACGCCTGTCAATAAACTTAAACCAATAAATTTTGAAGCCGAAGGTGTCGAAAAATTCGGCGTTGTCGATATTGAAGACCTTACATGGAAACAATTGCTCGATGGGTACACCTGCACTCATTGTGGGCGTTGCACAAGCGTTTGCCCTGCCAATACAACTGGCAAGAGATTAGACCCACGCGAAATTATTATGCAAATTCGCCATCGCACGTTTGATGTTGCACCAATTATGCTGCGAAAACAAAAAGAAAGCGCTGAGATTTCGTCCGAAGAACAAGCGATTTTGGACAAAAAATTTGTCGGCGAGTACGAAGATATCGAAGCATTATGGCAATGCACCACTTGCGGCGCCTGTATGCAAGAATGCCCTGTAATGATTGAACACGTCCCGGCAATTATTGATATGCGTCGCTCGCTTGTGATGATGGAAGCCAATTTCCCGTCCCTTCTGCAAAATGCTTTCGGAAATTTAGAGACAAACGCAACGCCATGGGCTTTTTCGCAATCTGATAGAGCTCGCTGGGCGGAAGACCTTGGCATTCGCCAAGCGGCCGAACACCCCGAATTTGACGTCCTTTTCTGGGTTGGATGCGCCGGTAGCTACGACGACCGCGCTATTAAAATTTCCCGTGCTTTTGCCACTCTTATGCAAAAAGCAGGTGTAAACTTCGCAATTTTGGGAACAGAAGAGCAGTGCACCGGTGATGTTGCTCGCCGCGCTGGCAACGAATATTTAGCCGATATGCTTGTCAAAGCTAATATTGATACTTTGAACCGTTACAACGTCAAGAAAATCGTAACTATTTGCCCACATTGCTTCAATACCTTGAAAAACGAATATCCTGACTTTGGTGGCAAATACGAAGTTGTTCACCATACCGAATTTCTGCTGAATTTGATTGACGAAGGTAAGTTGAAATTGAAACCAAATGGCAACGGCAAACAAATTGCTTATCACGATTCCTGCTATTTAGGTAGATACAACGAAATTTACGACAAACCACGAACATTGCTAAACAAAGCTGGATACGAAATTAACGAAGTCTCTCGCAGTGGCGACCGCGGTTTCTGCTGCGGTGCCGGCGGAGCCCAAATGTTTATGGAAGAAACTGAAGGCAAGCGTGTAAACATCGAACGCACCGAAGAATTATTGGCGACTGGTTGCTCGCAAATTGCTGTAAACTGCCCATTCTGCACAACAATGATTACCGACGGAACGAAAGCTAAAGAAGCAGAAAACGTTGCCGTTCGCGATATTGCAGAAATTTTGCTTGATTGCGTTGAATAATTCTTTCGACACTTTTATACAGCAAAAGGCTGGCACTAATGCCAGCCTTTGTTTTATTAAATAAGTTAATTCTTGAAATTACTTAGTTACTTCAACAAATTTCTTGCCGATTTCGCCCGTTTTTAAATCAAGAGTAAAATTATAATCGTCTGGGTCGAGATCTTGGAACATTCCCTCCATAAGCATAAGCAAAGCCGCAAGTTGTGGATTGGAACTTAATGCAGCTTTTGCCTGCGCAATTTTCATCTGAATATCCTGAGTATAAAATTGGTCCTCGTTCCCGTGGGAGTACGCTTTGTATGCTTCTAAAACAACTGGCAAAAGCATATTAACTGCTTCGTTAGGCAATCCCATTTGTTTTAAGTATGACTGAATAAGTGAAGAAAGCCCGTTTGTAAATTGATACTGAGCATACTCTTGGAAAGAACGACCTTTGGTATCGTAATTAATGCTTGTTATTTTTTCGGAAGTTACTTGCATTACACGATTGTTATCTATACTTACTCTTCGAATTGCACAAGGCCAAGTAACTGTTGAGCTTGTTTGCAAATCAACCATAAAATTGCTTCCAGAACGGTAAATTCTCACATCGTGTGCGTGATGGTGCCCCGAGAAAATCACACTTAATCCATTTTCTGCAAATGTTTTTGCAACTTGCTCCCAGTTGTCCAGAACATATTCGCCGAACATCATCTTCTGCCCTACGAAATGTTCAACGACGTTGTGGTGGATTGCTCCTATCATTAATTTATTTTTTTGCTTTCCTTCTGCAAGTTTTTCTTTTATCCAATTGAATGTTGCCTCGCTGAAAACGCCACCAGTAACCGAGTGCGTTTTGCCTGCATTTTCTCTCCAACGGCAAGCATCCAAACAAAACAGCCAAATTCCATCTATAGGTTCTGCAATATAACTGAGCGAACCATTTGGATCAGTGGCAATAGCGCCTTTATAGCCATAATCAGCATAAATTGCTTTATATTCGTCTGCTTTTACATTTGGCACTTTTACAGGCGTTGAACCCGGATAAGAATAAGATGCTGGATTATCTATATCGTGATTGCCCGGAACAACATAAACTTTTTTACCTTTATCTTTTAGTTGTTTTAGATACGATGCGAAAAGTTGGTGGCTTTTGAGTTCGCCATCTTTTGTCAGATCGCCCGTAACGATAACAATTTTAGAATTGTCTCCGGAAATCATATTGACAATTGATTTCATAATAGCTTCGCTTTCGGCAATCATTTTTCGGTCAGATTCCAGATAGTTCTCGAAAGCCTCACCGCTTGTACCCAGCGAGTTGTCGTAAAAATGTGGGTCTGAAAAGATTGAAATTGTGATTAGATTGTCATCTGTTGGTTCAGTAGTGGATTTTGCTTCGGTGCAGGAATTTAAGATAAAAGCGAAGAATGCTAATGTAAGCATTAAATTGCGTTTAAAAATTGTTCTCACGCTCTCTTCCTCTATAATTGAACAAATAGATATGGCAAAATTATGGTGTGAATATTAAGTTAATAGAAATTTGAAATGAATTAGAAATAAAATTAGTGAATATCTAAAAAACGTTGTAATACTTGCAAAAACAAAAGATTTGATATCGTATATGTTAAAATAATTTAAATAATTTTAAATGCACTTTATTATATTTGTTTGATTTAAAATTATAATCTCTTTAATTTATCATTATTTTTAATTTCAGTTGAAAAATATGGCTAAGAAAAAACTTGTAATCGTGGAGTCTGCCACCAAATCAAAAACGATAAATAAGTATTTGGGAAAAGACTATATTGTCGAAGCATCAGTGGGACACATTAAAGATTTGAGCAAATTCAATCTTGGAATTGACATCAAAAACGGCTTCGCTCCCAAATATGTTGTTATTTCAGGGAAGTCGAAGGTAATCAATAAACTAAAGTCGACGGCTGAAAAAGCTGCCGAAGTACTAATTGCCACCGACCCGGACCGCGAAGGCGAAGCAATAGCTTGGCACATCGCCGAGGAGATTAAGCCAATAAATAATCATATTAAACGCATTGTTTTCAATGAAATTACTAAGTCCGGCATAGAAAGGGGTATTTCTCAACCACGCCAGATAGACGAGCGTATGGTAGATTCGCAGCAGGCTCGCCGTGTGCTGGATAGGCTTATCGGTTTTCAGGTATCGCCGTTTGTTTCGAATGCAATGATGTCAAAAACCACCGACCCATTATCTGCGGGACGAGTGCAGTCAGTTGCCCTGCGACTAATTTGCGAACGCGAGCAAGAAATCGAAACATTTAAGCCAATTGAATATTGGAACATCTTCGGCGATTTCACAGTCGAAAATAGTGCGCCGTTCGAAGCAAAACTTATCGCTTTTCATAATAAAACAATCAAAAATCCCGAAGGTTCTGCCGAAGGGAAAACAGAAGAAGAAACAAAAAAGATTCAGGCGAAACTCTCTAAACTTTATTTTATTCGCAACCAGGAGCAAGCCGAACAACTGATTGCCGAAATCAAACAGAATCAGTTCAAAATTTCTGATATTAAAACTTCGCAAGTCAAAAAAAGACCCTCGGCACCGTTTACAACAAGCACACTGCAACAAGAAGCCTCGCGAAAGCTCGGATTTGCGAACAAGAAAACAATGCAAATCGCACAGCAACTATACGAAGGCGTCAATTTCGGCAGCGAAGGACAAATTGGTTTAATTACTTATATGCGTACAGATTCTGTCCGAATTAGCCCCGAAGCAATTGCCTCTGTTCGCCAGTTCATTGAAAAAACTTACGGGAAAGACTACTTGCCTGCTTCGCCGAATCATTTTTCGACAAAATCGGCAAACGTTCAGGATGCTCACGAAGCAATCCGCCCGACTTTTGTCGAAATTACTCCACAAATTGCCGAGAAACACCTGAGCAAAGACCAGGCAAAACTCTATAAATTAATTTACAATAGGTTTGTTGCTTCGCAGATGGAAGCAGCGATTTTGGAACAAACAACTGTAACAATAGAAGGTGGCAGTTTTCTCTTCCGTGCAACGGGAACAATTGTGAAATTCGATGGATTTATGGCAGTATATCAAGATACGCAAGATAATACAGAAAAAGAGGAAGAAAATGATGCTTTGCTGCCGAAAAATATTGGGAAAAATAAAATTGTCGAACTAATTGAAACACAAGCAAAGCAATCATCCACAAAACCACCAGCAAGATACAACGAAGCAAGTTTGGTGAAAGAACTTGATGAATTGGGTATTGGCCGCCCAAGCACCTACGCTCAAATTGTCTCAACTTTGCTTGAACGCAAGTATATTGAAAAATCAGGGAAAGCATTTTCCCCAACTGATTTAGGCAAAGATGTTAATGAAATATTAATCAGCAATTTCCCAGATATTTTCAACGTCGAGTTTACTGCTAAAATGGAAGAAGAACTCGACACAATAGCCGAAGGCAAAAGCACGTACGTCCAAGTATTGACAGAATTCTACGAACCATTTAGCAAAGCACTCAGCGAAGCAGAACGTAACTATACAGACGTTCTTTGCGATGAGTGTGGTGCCCCGATGGTGATAAAAGTTAGCCGTCGTGGGCGTTTTCTTGCTTGCACTCGCTATCCTGATTGCACCTTCACAAAATCCTTGAAAAAAGAAACAAAACCAGTAATTGCCGAAGGTGTTACTTGCGACAAATGTGGTAGTCCAATGGCAATTAGAAAAGGTAAATATGGAAACTTTTACGGCTGCACAAATTATCCGAAATGCGACGGCACTAAACCAATAAGTTCCAGTGTTACCTGTCCGAAATGCAAAAATGGACATCTTGTGGAAAAATACAGCCCAAAATCTAAGAAAAAATTTTGGGGTTGCTCGACTTATCCAAAGTGCAATTATATAACAAATTACGAACCCGTTGCAAAAGAATGCCCCGAATGCGGCAATTATTATCTCGAAATTCGCTATAAGAAAGTATCTTCGGGCTTCGAAAAATACCTGTATTGCCCACATTGCAAAGCAAAGTTCGAAGAAAACATTGATTAGCAATAATTTGGCTAATTAATAGTCTTGAAAATACAATAAATTGAGATGTTTATGGAAAATCAAGAAGTAAAAGAATTAGAACTATCACAAGAAAAGTTAGAAAGCAAAATTCAGTCAAGCTGGCAACGCGCCGGGAAAAAACTTGTTGAAACTGCTCTTCAACTTTTTTTTTCGTTTCGTGATAGCGAAACTCCGAACTGGGCAAAAGCGGTAATCTTAGGGGCGCTTGGTTATTTCATCACACCAGTTGATGCAATACCGGACTTTGCTCCAATGCTTGGGTTCTCGGACGACCTCGCAATGATGCTAAGCGCTCTCGCAGTCGTCGCCATTCATGTAAAGGAGGAGCACCGGCAAAAGGCGCGTGATATTGCTTCAAAAATTTTCAGGAGTTAATTCTGCATTTTTTACTTGGTTTATGCTTTTTGGGATAAAATGAAAAATAAATTTCTGCTGTTGATTATTTTTATTACGATTTTATCGGCGTGTCGTTCGTATCGACCGACAGATTTTGATTTTATTAAATCAATTGACGACCCACTCGATACAGCTCAAAAACCTATTTATATTACATCGACTATACCAATCGATTCGGCAAACACCAACCAAATAATCTACGATATTTTCCGAATTGAGATAGACAAGTATCCTGATACAGTTAAACTTTATACTCGTGTATATGATTCACTCGGGCGATTTATTACTCAGATGGCTAAGCCTTATAAGAAGTCTGAGGAAAACTACTTTGTCCGGATGAGCGAAACTCTCGGCAAAGTTTATAATACAAGAGATGTTGAAATACCAAATTTTAATGTTCGTGAATTTGGTTCGATGGATTCTATTCCTTACAATATAGTTCTTACAGTTGATTATAGCGGTTCGATGGACCCGATAATGGGAGCAATTCATCAAGGAGCCGAAATGTTTGTGAAACTTAAATTCCCGTTCGACCAAATTGCGATTGCAACTTTTAATAGAGATTTCGATTTAAAAGTTCCGTTTAGCCGTGATACATCTACAATTTTGAATTTGTTTCGTGCAAAACGCAATCAGGGATTCGGCTTATTTAGCGGCATACGCGAAGCAGTCTACAACAGCATAGAGCTCTTCGAAGGCACCGACCCAACAACCCCACGCGTAATTGTATTATTCACCGATGGAGATGAAAACTACTCAAAAAAAGAAATAGGCGAAATTATTAAAGCTGCAAAAGAACGTAACGTAAATATATTTTGCGTTGCTTTCGGTTATACAAAAGATGAAGAGATGAAAATGCTTGCCAGCTACACAGGAGGGAAATTCTATAAAGTGTATTCGCGCGAGCAGATGATAAATGTTTTTCGCGATATTTATAATAGTCTTCGTTATTATTATTTAATTACCTATAAACCACCAAAATACTGGGGATGGCACACTGTTTTTAGCTACTTGAATTTGCCAAATCGCAATGATAGCTTGATAGCAATGGGAGAATATGATACTTCGGACTTGTGGAAAGATGTTGGAGATGAGTTTGTTCGTCCAATTTTGTTTGATTTCAACAAATGGAATTTAAAGGAAGATGCTATCCCGATAATAGAAGAAATAGTTGATGCAATGCTAACACGTCCGCGGCTACGACTGGAAATTCAGGGACATACCGATAACATCGGTACTCAGGAATATAACTTACAACTATCAGAAAATAGAGCAAAAGCGGTTTATGATGCAATCATTGCTCGTGGGGTGGAACCCAACCGCTTGCGTTATCGTGGATTTGGATTTGCCAAGCCGGTTGCTTCTAATGCAACAGAAGAAGGACGCGCAAAGAACCGTAGAACACAATTTGTCGTATTAGCAAGGTAGTAAAATGCAAACCGCACCAAAGGCTCTTCGCCTTCATATTGGGATATTTGGACGAACAAATGTCGGTAAATCGAGCGTGCTGAATATGCTTGCAAATCAAGATGTCGCTATTACTTCATCTGTTCCCGGTACAACAACCGACGTTGTGGAAAAATCAATGGAACTTCTGCCAATAGGTCCGGTTAATTTGCTCGACACTGCGGGCATTGATGATGTTTCACTTCTTTCCGAGCAACGTATTGAACGTACAAAACGGGCGCTTGACCGCTCCGATGTCGTTTTGATTGTTATCGAACCAAACAATTTCACTCATTATGAAGAAGAATTAATTGATTTTGTCCATAAAAGGAAACTGCCATATATTGTAATTGTCAATAAAACAGACAAAACACCAATTTCTAACGATGTTCTGGAAAAATTGCAGAACTACAAATCAACTTATGTATCTGTTTCTTCGGTTGATTTAGCAAACCGCGACAAATATATTTCAGAAATAAAGCACTCAATTGTTGAGAAATTGCCTGATGATTTTATCACTCCTCCACCACTATTGGGCGATTTACTCCCACAGAAAGGGCTTTGTATTTTGATTGTTCCTATCGATTTGCAAGCACCAAAAGGGAGGTTAATTCTGCCACAGGTTCAAGCAATTCGCGATATTTTAGACGCCAGCGGAATTTGCCTTGTTGTGAAAGAAAGTGAGTACCCGATTTCGCTCACCACTTTGAAACGCAACCCTGACCTTGTAGTTTGCGATTCACAAGTTGTGCATAAAATGATGGCAGACACTCCTCCGCATATTAAAACCACTACATTTTCAATACTTTTTTCACGCTATAAAGGTGATTTGCTCGAAGAAGTTCGAGGCGCTGCTTCAATTAAACATATAAAGCCTGGCGACAAAATTCTCATTGCCGAAGCCTGCACTCACCATCCAACTATTGATGATATTGGGCGTATCAAAATTCCTCGTTGGCTTAGAAACTATCTTGGTTTCGATCCCGATATTTCTATCGTCGCTGGTCGGGATTTTCCGGAAAACCTCAGGGAGTATAAATTAATCATTCATTGCGGCAGTTGTATGCTAACTCGCAATGAAAAACTTGTGCGTATTATGAAAGCCAAAGAAGCGGGTGTGCCGATTACTAATTATGGTGTTGCAATTTCTATGACACAAGGTGTGTTGGAACGTGCTCTTTCTCCATTCCCTGAAGCATTAGCAGTTTACCGTGAAATCATAAATAATATTTTGTAACTTACGAATAGAATCGGTGTTATTAATATAGTTTTATTTATAATCATCAGGAGTAGTGATGAGAAGATTATTATTACTTTCATTCATTATTGCAATTTTTGTGTCAATCTCATCTATTAATTCTTATGCAAAAATATTCTACGGTTGGGGGAAAAATTCTGATAACCAGTGTGGTACTATTGGGGTATCCCAATCTAATTTTCCATTGCAAGCTGATTATGATTACTCTTGGGTAAAGCTTGTAGCTGGCAGGTCGTATGCTCTCGGTCTTAAAAGCGATGGTTCGCTTTGGGCTTGGGGATTGAATTGGTATGGGCAATTGGGTCTTGGGAATACCGATCCGTATTCTATTCCAACTAAGCTTTCAGGCGCATCGAACTGGGTTACTATTTCAACAAAACACTATCATACCTTGGGTATTCGCACTAACAAAACATTATGGGCTTGGGGTAGCAATGACTACGGTCAATTGGGCGATGGCGGGAATACTACGCGTAGGCTACCTTATACAATCGGTTATGATATGGATTGGGTCGAGGTCTTCGCAGGAAGGGATTATTCCTTTGCGATTAAAGACAACGGAACGCTCTGGGCTTGGGGTGATAATCGTTCATATCAGCTTGGATTGCCCGACAAAACCAATAGAAACGTCCCAACTCAGGTTGGCAATGCTACCGATTGGCTTACTATTGCAACAGGCGATTATCACGTTTTGGGTTTGAAACAAGATGGTTCATTATGGGTTTGGGGCGGAAATTCCTATGGCGAACTCGGCATAGGAACTGCTGAACCTGTTGCCGCTCCGCGTTTGCTTAGCAACGAAGAATGGGTTTCGATTGCTGCGGGTGCTTACCACAGCCTTGCAGTTAACAAAGATGGAACGCTCTGGGCTTGGGGTTATAATCACTTTGGTCAATTAGGCACTGGCGATGATGAGGATCGCCTTGTCCCAACTAAAATAGGTAACGATACTAACTGGGCAAAAGTATTTGCCGGCGATTATTTCTCGTTTGCAATTAACAAAGATGGAACGCTTTGGGCTTGGGGATTAAATGACTATGGGCAGCTCGGAATTGGCAACAACGAAGACAAAAACATGCCTCAAAGAATAAACATCTTTTCCGATTGGGTGATGATTGCTCCAGGTATGGGGTTCGCAGTTGCTCTGAGAAGCGGCTCTCTCGGTGTTCCAGACAACTTCTCTTCCTTGATTAATTTGGCACCAAATCCTGCTTCCGATTTTTTGAATATTACTTCTCAAGCAAGACTTGGTAATTGCTCCATTTACATTTATGATTATCTCGGGCAAACTGTTTATTCCGGTTCAGGCAATTTTGACTATGCTTGTTCTATTGATATTTCTAAACTTCCTATTTCTACATACTATCTTCAAATTGTTTTCGAGGACGGAAGAACTTATAAAGAAATCTTCGTAAAAAAATAATAATTTAAATGTAGGGGCGTAATACATCGCCCCTATATTTCCTATGCTAACCGACTTCCCCTCTAAAATACTCCATAATTGTGTTTTTTTATTTAATTTTGAAATATGAAAACATTCACTTTAATATTATGAAAAATAGAGATAATTTCTTTTTTCTTGCTGTAATTATTGTTTCTAATTTTACAAATCCTTTGATGTTAGCTGCGGTAAATGTTGCTTTGCCGACTATTTCAATCGAATTAAATCTAAATTCAGTTGAACAAGCTTGGGTTGCAATGTCTTTTCTTTTAAGTTCTGCAATTTTTTTAATTCCGTTTGGGAAAGCTGCTGATATGCTCGGAAGAAAAAAAATGTTCTTCTTCGGAAACTGTTTGTTTATGATAATGTCGTTTATTTCAGCAGCCGCAAATTCAAGCATAGTGCTTCTAATTTCAAGGCTGATTCAAGGTATTGGCAGCGCAATGATGGTGAGCACTTCAACAGCCTTATTAGTATCTGAATTCCCACAAAATGAAAGAGGCAAGATCTTGGGCTATAGCGTATCTGCTACTTATTTAGGATTGGCTTCATCTCCACTATTAGGCGGTCTTATGACCGAAGCCTTTGGATGGAGAAGCGTTTTCTTGCTGAATGGAATAATTACTTTATTTATTTTTCTCGGATTTATAACTAAAATTAAAACTGAGTCATCAAAGATTAAACTTAACGACTTTGACTTTTTGGGTTCTATTATATTACTCATTTCAATCACAAGTTTAATGTATGGTTTGTCCAAAATACCTGAGATTCTTAATATCTTGCTTGCAATTGTTGGAATATTTGGACTTGTTATTTTTGTTTATGTTGAAAGAAAAAAAACAAATCCAATTTTAAATATTAACTTATTTTCGAAAAACAAAACCTTCTCATTTGCGAATTTAACTGCATTAATTAACTATTCCTCAACTTTTGCAATAACATTTGTATTGAGCTTATATTTGCAAAATGTAAGAGGATTAACACCAAAAAATGCCGGCCTAATATTGATTGCCCAGCCAATTATGATGACCATAGTATCGTTTTTTTCTGGAAAAATGTCCGATAAGAAAGATCCTCGTATATTAGCTTCATTTGGGATGGCTCTTATCTCTATTGGCTTGTTTTTATTTACTTTTCTATCCAGCGGTACTTCATCTTTGTATATTATTTTATGTTTATTATTGCTTGGTTTTGGGTTTGGTATGTTTACTTCTCCCAATACAAACTCTGCAATGAGTTCGGTGGGTAGTGAATTTTATGCTGTGGCATCCGCTACCTTGAGTACGATGCGATCTGTTGGAATGATGTTTAGTATGGCGATTGTAGCAATGACTACATATATTTTTATTGGCAATCAAATTATCAATTATGAAAATATTGATGAATATATGAAGAGCGTTAAAGTAATTTTTGTTGTTTTTGCTTTGCTTTGTGTTGTTGGTGTTTTTACATCTTTGGTAGGCAGGACAAAAAAATAAGAAAGACTATCTTGCTCAAGGTAGTCTTTCGATTGTATGAGGTGGGCTCCTCTATTTTTTATGAAACACAAACTTCCCGTCGCTTGTGCAATCTATCAAAATTGTATCACCCGAAGTAAATTCACCTGAAAGCAATTTTACAGCAAGTTGGTCGGTAAGATGCTTTTGAATTGCTCTTTTCAGTGGACGTGCTCCATATTGAATATCGAAACCAAGTGTTGCCAACCAGTCTATTGCTGCATCAGTAATCTCCACATTTATTCCGTTCTTATTGAGCTTGTCAAACAGCGAATTAAGTTGCAATTTTGCGATATTTTTAATATCGTCCCGGGTTAGCGGATTAAACATAACAATTTCATCGACGCGGTTTAAAAATTCTGGGCGAAGCGTACGTTTTAGCAATTCTAATATTTTAATTTTAAGGTCCGCAATAATTGCTTCCCGATTGCCGTATTCAAGCTCATTAAGCTTGCTCTGGATTATCTCAGTTCCGAGATTAGACGTCATAATAATAATCGTATTCTTAAAATTGACGGTTCTTCCTTTGCTATCGGTTAGCCTACCATCGTCTAATACTTGCAGCAGAACATTGAACACGTCGCTATGTGCTTTTTCAATTTCATCGAGCAGAATCACTGAATATGGTCGCCGACGCACCGCTTCGGTAAGTTGACCGCCTTCTTCGTAACCTACATAACCCGGAGGAGCTCCAATTAGTCTCGAAACCGAGAATTTCTCCATATATTCGCTCATATCTATTCTAATCATCGCGTTTTCATCGTCGAAAAGGAACTCTGCCAATGCACGCGCTGTCTCTGTTTTGCCAACTCCGGTTGTCCCAAGAAAAATAAACGAGCCGATTGGACGGTTTGCATCAGCCAAGCCCGAACGCGAGCGCCGTATTGCATTTGCTATTGCTATGATTGCCTCGTCTTGGCTTACAACTCTCTGCTTAATTCGCTCCTCCATCTTAATTAACTTGGTTTTTTCTGTTTCGAGCATTTTTTGGACAGGAATGCCGGTAGATTTCGAAATCACCTCGGCTATATCTTCCGAGGTAACTTCTTCTTTGAGAAGTTTCTTGTCTTTTTGCAATTCAGCAAGTCGCTGGTTTGCATCATCAAGTTTGCGGCTAAGCTCGTAAAGCTTCCCATAGCGAAGTTCGGCAACTTTCGAGAGCTCACCTTTGCGTTCGAGCTCTTCGGCTTGGTGCTTGACGTTCTCGATTTCGACTTTAATTGCTCTAATTTCGGAAATTAGATTTTTCTCGGCTTTCCAGCGCTGTTCGAGTTCTGCTTTTTGTTTTTTTAGTTGCTCGAGTTCCTGCTCGATTTCTTCAAGCCGTTTTTTCGTAACTTCCTTTGAATCCATAAAAATAACACCTCCATTTTTTACTAAAGACGGAAATGGAGACGGATTATTTAAAAAAATTCATTTTTTATTTTTAGTTAAATACCTATTTCTGTGTTAAATCTAAACAACCAATTTTTAGAAACAGCTGACGTTTGCTTGTTTTCAGCTGTGTTGTGTGTAACTTCTAATTGAAATTTTGCTCGATGAGAATGCAGATAATAAGTAGAATTTAATGTTATATGTCTATTCCATTCAGCATCTTTCAGACCGTAGATTTTGCTTTGTGGTTCGACAATTGCCAATCGAGCTGCAAGTTCAATATTATTATGAAAAATATATGATGCTTGCAATAGATAGCCATCACCAACGTAAACATACTGAATATTACCATTTTGGTCTTTTGTGATTGGGTTTTTCGAGCGGCGGTTAGCATACTCGCCATAAACAGCAAATCCGTTGTATTTAAACATAAAGTCGGCAAAAGTACCTGTCATATCGCGTGGTTCGTAAAGCTTTTTGCCGAGTTGCCCGCGGGTGCGAGTAGATTTCTTATTATCAGAATATGCTGCAGCAAGCGAAAGCTTTGGAGTTTTCTCTCGAGCTAAATCACCTTCGAAATAGTCGCCGCCATTTGTGAATTTACCAAAAGGCAGTAGCTCAAGCCGGGCGATGTAATCAAAATTAGCTCCATCCATTTTCGGTGCATAGCGCCCATCGCCGGTGGAGACAGCTGTCCGCAAATTGTAATTCATACCTAAAATAGAATTTGAGTAATTTGTTTGTATTCCAAAGTCTCTATCGAGAGTAAATTTGGAATTGACAATCGAACGTTCAGCAAATTGCAAATCGCCAGACGAAACAATACGTTGGCGGTTGCCTGGTAACTTGGTTTGCCCGATTCCTATTTGAAAATTTTTCGAAAAAGCCCAAAATACCATCGCATCGCGAATGATGTTTGGATATTGAGTGTCTTCGTAGTCGAGATCTCCACGAGCAAACGAAAGTTGCAAATTGAACGTAAGACGCGGTTCGTAGAGAAACCCACCAAAACGCAAACGCAACCGACGAACACCTAACTCGGAGTTTGCTATTTCAAAATCATCTTCAGATTTTGTATTTAACGTAATTGAGTTTTGAATACGAAATCTCAGTATTACTTTTGTTAAAGTATCGGGAGCAATAAATTGCATCCCAGCTTCATCAAAATCGAAGCTTGCTGGAGAGCGACGCGTCTCTTGCGAACTTAATTTGCCTGTAAATATTATAATTAACACAAAGCAAACGATAATTAATTTTAACTTCATAATCTATACGAAAAATTAATTTTACATTTACAAAAAGAACAAAAATAATAAATTACAGGAATTTATTATTAATTTATTTATAATCGTATAATCGTAGAGATACTATGCATTGCGATTATGTGATAATAAAAACTACAATTAAAAGAGGAATATCGGCAATGATATTCCTTAAAGAAGTAAGAGATGTTTTTTTGTTATTTCAGATGTAGCGTTTTTGCTCACCAAAAAGCAAGTTCGTGCAAAACTAAACTTTAATTAACGGGACTGTGAAATAGAACGTAGTACCTTCGCCTTCGGTGCTTTCTAACCAGAGATTGCCGCCGTTTTTCTCGACAAACTCCTTGCAAAGGATTATTCCCAGCCCACTGCTTGGTTCGTCTTCTGTCCCTTTGCGCGATGTTTTGACGCCAATATCGAAAAGTTTATCAATTAAATCTTCTGGCATACCAATGCCATTATCTTTGACAGAGACAACAACCATATTGCCGTCAATTTCTGCTTTTATGTGGATTGAACCTCCGCGCGGGGTAAATTTAGATGCATTAGAAAGTAGATTGCGCAATACAGTATCTAACATAGGTCTATCTGCATAAACAAAAATATAATCGGGAATAGTGATGTGAAGTTCCTGATTTTTTTGTTCAATGGGTCCTTTGAGCATATATGCGCAAGCGTCAACAACTTCTTTCAAGTAAAGTTCCTCAGGTTTGAAATTAATCACGCCTCGTTTCAATCGCGACCAGGAAAGGAGATTTTCGAGCAGCTTAAATAAGTTTTCAGCCGAACTATACAATTCCTTAGCATATTGCTGAACGTCTGCCATCTTAATTTTATAGAATTGTTCTGATAGTATTTTTGTAATAGACAAAAACGAATTGAATGGAGATCGCAAATCGTGAGAAATAATCGAGAAGAATTTGTCTTTTTCACGATTAGCTTTTTCAAGCTCTGTGTTTGTTTTGATAAGTTCTTGCTCGGCTCGTTTCCGTTCGGTTATATCGCGAGCAGAAACAATTAAGCAATCTTTACCGAAATAGTTTCCTTTGTTGATTGAAATATCTTTGGGGAATATTTCACCGTTTTTACGAATACCCCAGAATTCAAGGTGTTTTTGGGTACCAGTTGTAATTACCTCAAAACCGATTTTCTGTAGGAATTCTAAATCATTCATTCCAGGAGCTGACACTTCAAAAAACTGTTTACCAATGAGTTCTTCTCGCGAATATCCATACATTTTTTCGGCACCAAGATTGACATCAAGGAAAGCCCCATTTTCATCTATTACATATATTGCTTCGGAAACGGAATTATAAATGCTTTCGTAAGTATTTTTGGTATCTTGAAGAAGTTTTTCTGCTTGTTTGCGCTCAGAAATATCACGAGCAATAGCAATAATACAGTCTTTGCCGAAGAATTTGCCTTTGTTCAAAGAAACATCTTTGGGGAAAATTTCGCCATTTTTACGAATTCCCCAGAATTCGAAACTTCGCGAAACGCCATCTTTTTTTACTTGCTCAAATATTCGGCGGACTTCATCCAAATTGTTCATACCCGGTGCCGATACATCAGCAGGATTTTTCCCGATAAGTTCTTTTCGGGAATAACCGTACATTAGTTGAGCACCTAAATTAACTTCTATGAATGTTCCATTTTCATCTTGTATATATATAGCTTCCGCGACTGAATTGAAAATGCTTTCGTAAGTTTCTTTCGCCATCAAGAGTTCTTGCTCAGCTTGCTTGCGTCGAGTAATATCAGTATGCGAACCAGCCATACGAATTGGTTTATTGTCCTTGTCTCGAACTGCTACTCCACGCGATAGAATCCATCTCAAAGAGCCGTCCTTATGCTTCATTCTAAATTCAATTTCGTAATCATTTACCTTCCCTTCCAGATAATCATTCAAATGTTTATTAACTTTTTGCAAATCGCCTTCGTAGATTAATTTATGGAAGGTTTCTTCATTGTCTGGTAACTCGTCTTCGTTGTAACCTAATATAGATTTCCATCTCAGAGAACGATAATGCTTGTTAGCCAAAATATCCCAATCCCATATCCCATCATTTGTCCCTTTGATAGCAAGGTCGAACCTTTCATATGCTTTTCTCAATTCTTCTTCTATTTTTTTGCGATTAGAAATATTTCTAACAGAAACAACAAAGCGGTGTTTATTACCAACGTCAATATAATGAGAACTTACCTCTACCCAGAAAAGGCTACCATCTTTTCTTTTGGCAAGCCATTCAAAAGTTTGCGGACCTTCCTGGCGTGTTTTAGTAAGCCATTTGATAGCGTCTGCTTGAGAGTATGGTGGTTCGCCCTGGCTGAGTTCGCCAATAGGAGTTTGCAAAAGCTCCTCGTACGAATATCCGTACATTTCGCAAGTAGCTTGATTGACGTCTATTATTTCACCTGTATCGGCATCGTCGACAAAAATTGCATCAGTAACGGAGTTGAACACAGCAGATAAATATTCTTTATTTTCCCGGAGTTCTTCTTCGATGCGCTTGCATTCGGTTATGTCTCTCATAAAGTTAATAGTAGTGGGCTTATCGTCCCATTCAACAAGAGATGTGTTTATCTCAACATTTCTAATTTCGCCGGTATTTCTAACAATTCTGAATTCATATGTTTCTTTTTCAGGAATAAGTCTTTGTAATCGCTTAAAATGGCGTTCTAAAACCATTTGTCTGTCGTCTGGATGAATATATTCAATAAATGGTGTGTTTTTTATTCGTTCCATCGAATAACCCAAAAAATCAAGCACTTTCGGGTTAGCCATAATAATTTTGCCATCTCTTGCAAGAAATATCAGTTCGCTAGCGTTTTCTATAACAAGGCGGTACTGCTGCTCGCTTTTGCGGAGCAATTCTTCTAATCGCTTGCGATCAGTTAAATCGAGCATCGAGACAACGCTACGTTTAGTATTCGGAATGACGTTTGCAAAAAGCAATACATCTCGGACATCACCTTTTTTGTTAATTAATTTTACTTCGTATTTATTAGGTGCCATTTTGGGGTCAATTCGGTGAAGGGTATGATATTTAAGCATAATATCGAGCGACTCTTTGGCAACATAATTCGTCCATTTAGTGCCGACAAGTTCTTCTGGGCTATATCCAGTATCGTGAAGACATTGCAAATTTGCTTCAAGAATTGTCCCATCTTCATCTACAACCATTGTGACTGTTCCAGTTGCCTCGAAAACTGATTTATACATTGCTTGGCTACTTTGCACTATTTTTTCTGCTTCTTTGCGTTCAGTTATATCACGAATTGTAACAAGTGTGCCCAAAAATGAACAAGTTTGATAAACAACGCCGTTGAGCTCGCCATAAAAACGAGAACCATCTTTGCGTTTCATTAATAGTTCTAGATTCTTAGTCTTTCCCGTATATTCTAATGTAACTCGGAATTCTCCAAGAGCCAAAGGAATAGAAGATTCGTCAAGAAAAACCGTGAATTTTTTGCCAATCATTTCATTTGGCTCATAACCGAAGATTGATTTAGAAGCTGGGGAAACATATGTGATAACACCCTGGCTATCTATAATAGCAATAAGCTCGGACGAGTTTTCAGCTATAGAACGGAATTTTTCTTCGCTTCCTCGAATTTGCTCTTCTGCTTGTTTTCTGGCGGTAATGTCGCGCACTGTTGCCTGGAAAGAAATCAAGTTGCCTCGTTCATCGAAATTTCTGGTAATAAGTTGCTCAACCCAGATAATCGACCCGTCTTTTTTTCGCCATCTTTCTTCAATTTTTGATGGTAAGAAATGATTTTTTATGACAGATGTAAAATACTTAATGTTTTCTTCGTCAAATACTAACTTCGGATAGAAATTAGGTTCATTATATATTTCTTCAATGTCGTATCCTGTTAAGACTTTGCAGGATGGGGATATATATTCAAAATGAGGTTCTGGAAATAAACTATACACATAAATTAAGTCTGTAGAATTTTCAGCAATCAATTTGTATTTTTTCTCGCTCTCTTCTAATTCAAAGTTGATTTTTTGAAATTCCCGGAAAAATATTATCTGCCGAAGCATAATTAAGAAAATAGTTGCTAAAATAGAAATTCCAATTGTGCCCGGATTTAAAAAAGTATCGTTTCGCATTACATAATAAAATGAAAAAACAGCAACTATAAGAAAAATATACGGGCTGTACGCCATCCATTGAATGTTTTCAGGTACTATTTCATCAGAAGTTTCTTTTTGTGTGTTTTCAACATAAGCAACTGCTGCAAGCCCACAAAAGAGATAGGAAATAAAATATGTAATATCAGAAATATGACCTGTGTAGTATAAACCATCAGCATTCAGGAATGAGTAAATAGTGTCAGCAATTATAATAACAAATAACCCAATTGCCAAAAGTAAAATTACTTTTGTATCGGCTTTGTTAATTTTACTGAAAAGTATATATATTATTGCCCACAGAACAATAAAATCACCAGCAGGATAAAATATTGATAATACTTTCTCTAACAAGCTTTCGTTATTATTCAATATCGGACCAAACATAAATTCAGCAAAAATCAAAAAAGACGACATCAGAACTACAAGCATTTCAAGAAAAACTATGTATTTTCTCTCTTTGCTATGTTTTCCTGTTGGGAAAAGAAACATTGCAATGAGTATTAGGGGATAAAATGCTAAATAAAATGGATCTGCTATGGATGGGAACGGGGTTTCGTGTGATACAATTTCAAGATAGTTATAAATCACTTCGCCTACTAAATTGAAAAGAAAGGCAAAAGCAAGCAGCAGCCAGAACCTGTAATAATCCGGTTTCGTTGCTGATACTTTCAGAGCTAACATCATCATAAAAATAGCAAACAAATTGCCACCTATTGTAGCAATATTAGAAGCAATTATTCTTGCCGTAGAACTTGTTGAAAATTGCAACAAAAAGAGCTCAATTATTGTTACTATTGCTAACAAAATACTAATTTTTTGAACAGATATTTTCTTTATGAACCCATTCATAGCTTACCAGCCAAATACTTAATTATAATATGATATTTTAAACACTATATAGTTTTTCTTTAAGTGTGCATTATACACTTCGTCCAATCCAAATTGCAAAGCAAAGTTATCAGTAAAATTAACTCCACGAGAAACCGAAATGCCTGTGTTGATTAGTTCAAATTTTTCAGTGTTCACGCCATAATACGCACTTTTCCCTTTTGCTGCTCCTACAAAAGCGTTAAATGAAAGCGTCGCCAGCTCAAATGGATAACTTGCCTCTATATACAACGAATTATCGTTCGGCAAGTCGTTCAAAATGTTATTTGCAAGCAAAAGTTTTATTGGGAACACTTCCGTTGGCACATAAGAAAACGCCGCTTCGAGCGTGTGCGCTCCTTCGCCTTTGTCCTTAAAATTGAAGAATTTTAGTTTATTTGAGGGAAAGTAATAATCCGTAACAACAATACCAAATTCGCCAAAATCGGTAGAAATACCGTAAGATAATGAGTAATCGGCTTCAATATAGTTCTTTTTAAGTCCAAATGACGACCAGATACCAAAGCCAAAGGAGCCATAGTTTTCCGTTGAATAGTTGAAATTAAGGGAAGGCTGAAACTGAGGGTTGTTCTTGCCAGCAAGTTCACAGCCTCGCCAGACGTATCGATTGACTAAATCAGCACCATAAGTAAATTCAAATCCTGTTGTATTTTCTTCTTCTTGCGCTTTAATATTTAATGAGGGAAAAATTAAAGTAACCGCTATCAAGCCCAAAAATGAGAATTTGTAAAATAGTTTCATAAGTTTTCTCCAATTATTAGGAATACAACTAAATTTAATTATATAATAGTTTATAAATTTAATTTGAAATGCAATACCCTTCCCCAAAATTATCACTGAAAATATGAAATATTCCTAAATATTAAAATTAATTTTGGCTAATAATTTTGTTAAGTTCAGTTCATAATATTGTTCTGCACATTATTTTTGAAAAATGAGCAAAAACAAAACATAGTAATTCCAAATAAAGCAAACGAATGTTCAATAATTATGTTTTATATTATGAAAGACAAACCAACAAGTAACAAAAAAGATTACTTCATAACCTTTCGAAGGTTATGAAACTTCCCAATAAAACAAAATGAACAAAATAGCACAAACTTAATATTTTAAATTCCGTTTCTCATATTCAAGTCAAATTTTGTTTTTTCGTATCAAAAATTTACATAAATTGCAATACTATAATAAACAAATTTGTTAATTTATAATTAATAAACGGGATTACCCGATTATTTAAAAAATTGTGAGGAATTTATGGCTACTGGTTCATTCAATCCGTTTCAAATGGCTCAGCAACAATTTGACCAAGTTGCGGAAAAATTAGGTTTAGATCAAGCAACTCGCGATTTGTTAAGAAATTCCAACCGCGAAATTCATTTCAATATTCCTGTTCGTATGGATGATGGTTCTTACAAAGTGTTCCGTGGTTTCCGCTGCCAGCACAACGATGCGCGCGGACCTGCAAAAGGCGGGATTCGTTTCCATCCACACGAAACAATTGATACAGTTCGTGCTCTTGCAATGTGGATGACTTGGAAAACTGCCGTTGTAGATATTCCTCTTGGTGGTGGTAAAGGTGGCGTTATCTGCGACCCACACAATTTATCAATGAGAGAACAAGAGCAAATTTGCCGCGGTTGGGTGCGCGCGGTTGCTCCGCTTGTTGGTCCACTTCAAGACGTTCCTGCACCAGACGTGATGACTACAGGTCAGCATATGATCTGGATGCTTGATGAATACGAAAAAATTACTGGAATCAAAGCTCCGGGCTTTATCACTGGCAAGCCTCTTGGCGCTGGTGGTTCGCTCGGCAGAACAGAAGCAACCGGTTTCGGCGTTATCTACACTGTTCGCGAAGCTTTGAAAGAAATGAATATAGATATTGCCAAAACTACTGCTGCATTCCAAGGATTTGGCAATGTTAGCCAGTTCGCACTAAAACTTTACACTGAACTTGGCGGCACCGCTATTTGCGTTTCCTGCTGGAACCATCACGAACAAAAATCATTCACTTACAAAAAAGCAAGCGGTATTAATTTCGACGAATTGATTTCAATTACTGACCGCTTTGGCGAAATCGACGTCAATAAAGCTCGTGAACTCGGTTACGAAATTCTTCCTGGTGAAGCTTGGATCGAACAAGAAGTCGATATTTTAGTGCCTGCTGCTATTGAAAACCAAATCAATGCTGAAACTGCTCCAAAAATGGCTAAATCCGTTAAAATTATTGCTGAAGGCGCCAACGGTCCTACTACTCCGGAAGCAGACGAAATTATCAAATCTCGTAATATTTGGGTTATCCCAGACTTCTTGGCTAATGCTGGTGGTGTTACTTGCTCATACTTTGAACAAGTTCAATGCAATATGAACTACTTCTGGTCCAAAGAAGAAGTTCTTGAAAAATTAGACCGCAAGATGACAGAAGCATACCACGCTGTTTCAAATCTTGCCCGCACTCGCAACATTTATATGCGTGATGCTGCTTATATGATTGCAATTTCACGCGTTGCTGAAGCTTGTAAACTTCGTGGCTGGGTATAATCGATTATTAAACAAATAAAAAACCTGCGAAGTAAATTTCTTCGCAGGTTTTCTTTTTCATAAAGCAGCAATCTACAACATAATTGTTTCTTCGGTCATATTTTCGAGAATTCTAATCGCCTCGGCAAGCCACATACCAGCAAGCATTCCGTCTATTACACGATGATCGTATGTAATCGAGACATAAGCCATGTCTCTTACTACTATAAGATGCTCGCCATCGAATTCTTTCACTATTGGACGCTTCTTTATTGCACCAATCCCCATAATTGCAACTTGCGGCTGATTTATTACAGGTGTACCGAAAAGCGTACCGAATGTGCCAACATTTGTAATTGTAATTGTACCACCTTCAATTTCATTCGGAAGTAGTTTCTTGCTGCGAGCGCGAGTTGATAAATCTGTAATTGCTTTCTGCAATCCTGACAAATTCAAACTATCAGCATTTTTGATTACCGGCACAATTAAATTACCATCATCGAGTGCGGTTGCAAAACTCAAATTAATTCGCTTATGCCGAATAATGTTCTTACCATCAACTGAAACATTTACCATCGGGAATTTCTTTGTCGCTTCAATTGCAGCAAGAGCGAAGAAAGGTGTATATGTAAGTTTTATACCTTCACGCTTTTCGAATTCTTGCTTGAATTTTTCACGGAAGCGCACTATGCCAGTTACATCAGCTTCGCCAACACTGGTAACGTGAGCGGAAGTATGCTTCGAATGAACCATATGTTCTGCTATTAATTGGCGAACACGATCCATTGGGATAATTTCCACATCTGCATCGTTATAAACGATTGGTTTTGCTGGCTGCTTAGTTTCCGCAACAGTAACTGTTTCGCGTACGACAGGCGTTGCCGGTGCTTTAGATTGCACAGCAACAGATGGGGTAGGTTGTGTTGTTGTTGGTGCTTTACCTCTGCTTTCTATATATCTCAGCAAATCGTCTTTTGTTATTCTGCCATCGACACCCGAACCTTTGATTGAGAGCAATTCTTCAAGCGAAACTTTGTTCTGCTTTGCAATTTCGCGAACAAGCGGCGAGAAAAACTTATCACCCACACGAGCAGGTATCTCGAATGTTTTTGCCTCTACTGCTGGAACACTTGCCGTTTGCTGTGAAACAGGCTGCTGAACAGTTGAAGATGGTTCCGACTTGATTTCCGGTGCTTTTGCAGTAACCGCAGCAGGAGCCGTTGCTACGCCACCAGTTGAAATACGAGCAATAACAGTTCCAATCTCTACGGTAGTGCCTTCTGGAATAAGTATTTCCGAAAGCACACCGCCCACTGGTGCCGGGACCTCGGTATCTACTTTATCGGTTGAGATTTCCAGTATCATTTCATCGCGTTCAATCGCGTCGCCTACTTTCTTAAACCAGCGAATTATTGTGCCTTCTTGTAGCGATTCGCCCATCTTCGGCATTACAACGTCAACAAGGTTTCCACTTGCAGTTTGTGGAACAGATTGAGCCGTTGCGGGTGGAGCTGGGACAGGTATTTCAGCAGCAGGTTTAACTTCGGTTGTTTGTTGCGGAGTTGCGGATGCTTCTGTTTCAATACGAGCGATAACAGTTCCAACCTCTACGGTAGTGCCTTCTGGAATAAGTATTTCCGAAAGCACACCGCCCACTGGTGCCGGGACCTCGGTATCTACTTTATCGGTTGAGATTTCCAGTATCATTTCATCGCGTTCAATCGCGTCGCCTACTTTCTTAAACCAGCGAATTATTGTGCCTTCTTGTAGCGATTCGCCCATCTTCGGCATTACAACGTCAACTTTCATTTTATTTATCCTTGAATTAATTATGAATTTGTTTAATTGTAACTAATTATGATTTTTGACGAAACAAACACACATTTAATTTGAGTAAAATAAAAAATTTAAATTTTTTCATAATTCATTTCGTCTATACATAAAAATAAAGGAGCTTTATATGAATTTACAAAAATTAACTTTAAAGGCACAGGAAGCGGTGCAGGCGGCTCGCGAAATTGCCGAAAGTAACGGCAATCAAGCAATCGAGCCAATTCATTTGTTTGCTGCAATGGTGCAAGATTCAAGCGGGATTGTCCCAGATATTCTTGCAAAGTTGGGTGTTAATCTAACTTACCTGAAAGTAAAGATAACAGAGTTGCTGGATAAAACGCCCAAAGTTAGCGGTGCGAGCGGAAGCAACCAATATGTGTCGCCGCAACTCAATCAAACTTTCGATATTGCTTTCAAAGTGGCAACCGAACTGAAAGACGAATATGTAAGCACCGAACATATTTTAATTGCTTTGTCCGAGCAAAAGAACGAACTCGGTAGTTTTTTGAACCAGCAAGGCGTTACAAAAGAAAACATGTTGAAGGTGCTTCGCGATGTGCGTGGCAACCAGCGAGTAATCGATCAAAACCCTGAGGATAAATATCAAGCCTTGAAGCGATACGGTCGTGTGCTCAACGAAGAAGCGATGAAAGGCAAACTCGACCCCGTCATTGGTCGTGAAGACGAAATACGGCGTGTTTTGCAGGTGCTTTCGCGTCGCACAAAAAATAATCCCGTTTTGATTGGCGACCCAGGTGTTGGAAAAACAGCAATAGTCGAAGGCATTGCACAACGTATTGTTGCAGGCGATGTTCCCGAAACCCTTAAAACAAAACAGATTGTGGCTCTCGATATGGGGGCATTAATTGCCGGAACAAGTTTTCGCGGACAGTTCGAAGAACGCTTGAAGGCTGTTATACGCGAAGTTACAGCAAGCGAAGGCGAGATAATCCTGTTTATTGATGAATTGCACACTCTAATTGGAGCTGGGGCAACATCGGGCGGCAGTATGGATGCTGCGAATATTTTGAAGCCGGCACTTGCACGTGGCGAACTGCATTGCATTGGCGCTACCACTTTGGATGAATATCAAAAATACATTGAAAAGGACGCAGCATTGGAGCGTCGTTTCCAGAAAGTATTTGTCGATGAACCAGATGTTGAGGATACTATTTCGATATTGCGAGGTCTGAAAGAAAAATACGAAGTTCATCACGGCGTACGAATTACAGACGGAGCAATTGTCGCTGCTGCGGAGCTATCGCACCGTTACATCACCGATAGATTTCTACCCGACAAAGCAATTGACCTTATCGACGAAGCCGCAAGCAAACTGCGACTGGAAATTGATTCTATGCCTGAAGAACTGGACAACATCGATAGAAAAATCCGTCAGCTCGAAATAGAGCGGCAGGCACTCCTGCGTGAATTAAATGTGTAGAGGTGTGAGGTTGCGCACAACTCAAAGGTCTTTACAATTGCTAAGACGAGCCATACCTACGGAGGTGTGGTTCGTTTATTTAGGTTGCGATATTAAATAATCTTGTTTGGAAACGGTTGAATGGTTAATTCGCACATTTATTTCAGAATTTATTTGCTCGCTATCTTTAATTTCATTACTTTTTCAAAATCAACAAGTGCTTCTTTTGACCTTATCTCAAATATGCACGGTTTTGATTTACCAACGTTATTAGTACTTACTATCTTATCTTTTGTTGTCTCAGAAATATCAAGTGCCAAAACTGTATCTAATAATTTTAAAGGAAAATATATTGTTGCCTGAATGTAGTTTTTCCAGACAGACATCCAAACAATTGTTCTTTTCTTTTTCTGGACTTTACATAACCAAGCCTTACCATCGTGATAGTATAGCCATTCATAGTTCATTTCGTATTTTTGAAAAAGTTCGAGCAATTCAAGATAACTTTCATATGATTGACCTAGTATGCTATTAAGCACAATTTCATCAGGATAAATATTTTCATCTCTCAGTTCAATATTATTTATTGTTTCCATACGATTCTCAATAATTTCTTGCAAGTTCCTACTTGTTTGATTTTTCCCCAGTGTTGCATTGCATAAACAGTCGGTTGAGCGTGAGATTAACAGAGTTATAGTGGCGTGGTTGGTCGTCGGCGGGTGGCGGAAGGTAGATTGTTTTGCCCTTGTATGATTTGAATATGCCCGTCGAATACCAAACTGTTTTGTCTAATTGAGCATAGCGAATGCGTATTTGGTCTGCAATTATCTCACGATTGCTGCCCGAACCTTTAATCACCATTGTTTTTATAAGCTTGCCCTTAAAATTTTCTCTATCTTTTTTCCTTTTGCCAATTCGTCAACAAGTTTATCTAAATACCTAACTTTTCTCGTTAGTTCGTTGTCTATGTCTTCTATGCGATAACCGCAAATTACGCCCTTTATTAGATGTGCATTTGGATTTAATTTTGCTTGCCTGAAAAACTCTTCAAAAGTTGCTTCTTGTTGAATTAATTCGTTAATTCTATTCTCATCAAAACCTGTTAGCCATTCAATGACTTTATGCAGTTCTTCTTTAGTTCTACCTTTGCTTTCGACTTTTGTTACGTAATGCGGATAAACCGAGGCAAAAGTCATTTTAGCAATTCGTTCATTAGGGTCTGTTGCTGCTTTCATTTAATATACCTTTTACAAAACTTCACTTGATTTTTTGGTTAACATAGTCAAATCATTTGTGATAATATCGATTATTTTATTATAAATTTCTAAAAAAAATAGGCACGACATTTGCCGTACCCAAATTAAAATTTATTCTTCTTTCCATTTTTCGACCAGATTAGCGTATTTGTTGCATAGCGAAACTGCTGTTTCGTAGTCGTCCGCTTCTCCGTAAACAGTGAAAATCGGGCGCTCCTTCGATGGCAGCAGCAATGCACAGATATTGCCGTCGAATACCTTTACTCCTTCGACCAGCTGGCGTTGCATACCTTCTGAATGTTCCATCGCGTGCCTCATCACGGTGCCTTTAGCATTCCAAGGGACACTCACATCTTTGCTAAAAACAAACCGTTGCGGTAATTTTTCGTCGAGCGTGGAAATCTTGCAATTTGTTTGTGCAAGCATCTCCAGTATCTTACCAAGCGAATACATACCATCAGAAGCGAAAAGGAAATCCCGGAAAATAAAGCCACCCCAAACTCCACCAACAAACAAAACATAATCGTCGAGCGTTGCATCCATCATTGCGGAGTGCGAATTTTTGATGCGGACTACCTCAACATTGTAATCTTTTGCAATTAGTTCGATTTCCTGCGAAGCCACAATAGAAACCGCTATCTTGTATGGCTCACGATGACGATTTGTTTCGAGAAAGAGCTTTGTTACAATCGAAAGCAAACGCATCGGATGGTACCAGGTACCTCTTTCGTCTATTATAGAAATTTTTTCTGCACCAGATTCTATCCTGAATCCGAGCTCATATCCAAGCGATCGCATTATTTTCCCAGTTTCATCTGTTGCTGAATGCTGCGACAATGGGTCGGGATGAAACATAGTCGAATCTACATAGTTATTCAGCGAAATCGCTTCGACGCGTAGCTTGCCAAGCAAACTTGGTAAGATAGTTGAGGCAAGCCCGTATGAATAATCAACAAGTAATTTATATTTTCGATTTTTTATTATTTCTACGTCCAAGGAATCGAGAAAACGATTTATGTAAATTTCGTTAGTCCTTTCGGGATAAGATATTTTACCAATTTGTGAATAATGAACGCGCTTAATGTCCTCGCCAAAAAAGAAACGCTCGATTTTTTTTGCCATATTGATAGAAATATCCCTGCCATCTTTGTTGAAGATTATTATATCAGTTTGGTCGGGATCGCGTGGAGAACGTCTTACGTGGAGACCACCATCGTAACGCCCTGTTCGCAATTCCTGACGAGTTTGTGGAATTGAAGTAGTTTGCAAGTCGCTAATATTAACCCCGACAGACGCAATTCCAGCAGTAATCGAGCGCTTCATAATTCTCGAAATGTTCGATGCGTCGCGCGAAGCAAGCAACCGAGCCTTTGTCCCGAAGGCAAGTCCCAATGCCGCACCTAATTTTGTTCCAAAGTCGGGATGTATTTCAATGTTTGATATCCCAGATATTCTTGCATCCGTGAATATCTCGCGTTGCCATTTCTCTTCTTGTATTAACGAAAACGAAACCGAGGCACCTTCCTCAACGTGCTTGTCGGGCCACAATTTGATGTTGGATTTCAAAATTGCATTGTCCCCGATTTTGCAATTATCGGAAATGAAAACATTTTCGCCGACAACAACTGAATTGCCAATTTCAACATGGGAGCAAACCACATCATCGGTCATTTTGACAAAGTCGCCAAGTTTACAATTATTCCAGAGTGTTGCCCTGATTAACTTAACTCCGTTGCCAATTACGCAATTATCCCCGATAGTGCAATCGATGAGTTCAGAGTATTCGCCAATGGCAACATTGTTGCCAACGAGCACTTTTCCACCAAATTTAGCAGTAGGAGCAATGTTGCAGTTACTGCCGCGTGTCAGGTTGCCCTGCTCGACGCCTTTTTTCTCAACGTTTATTACTCCTATAAGAGCGTCGTATTGTCCGATAATGTATTCATCTAAATTGCCGACATCGCGCCAATAACCATCGGCTATATAGCCATAGAGCGGCATTCCGAGTTCAAGCATTTTGGGGAACAAATCTTTGCTGAAATCGAATTCTTCACGATATGGTATCATATCGAGTACTTCGGGTTCTAATATATAGATGCCCGTATTAATGGTGTCAGAGAACACCTGTCCCCAGGAAGGTTTTTCGAGGAAGCGGGTGATTTTCCCTTCAGCATCGGTCATTACAATTCCGTATTGGAGCGGGGTATCGACGCGGGTTAGCAAAATAGTTGCTTTGGCATTTTTGCTTTCGTGAAATTCAATTGCCTTCGACAAATCAAAATCGGTAAGCACATCACCACTGATAATAATAAAACGTTCATCCAGGAATTCGTAGGCATTTTTTACGCTTCCGGCTGTTCCATAGTCTGCTGTTGCCTGAACATAATCCATATCTACATCGAAGCGGCTACCATCTTCGAAATAATTTGTTATTTTTTCCGGTTGAAAATATAGCAACGAAACAATTTGATTAATTCCGTGTTTTTTTAACAAATTAACTATATGCTCCATCATTGGGATATTAACAATTGGCACCATCGGCTTTGGGATGTTCATTGTAAGCGGACGTAATCTTGTGCCAAAACCACCTGCCATAATGACTGCTTTTTTCATAGAAACCTCGACTAATTTTTGAGTTAGGTTGAGTGTGCTTATTTAGGACGTTTCAAAAAACGCTTTTATTTGTAAATATATTTAACATTTGGAAAAAAATCAAATATTTTTTTGATTTATGTTTCTATATTAACAAATAATTAATTTTATTTCTTTTATGAAAAAAATTCTGCTTGTTATAATATTTTTATCAACATCTTTTAATCTATTCCCGTTTGGTTATTGGGAAAAGGTTAATTTGCCACCTCCATATAATTCAAACTATTGGCTTGACATATATTTTTACCCTGATAATCCTCAATATGGCTGGGCTTGCGGATTTAATGGCATGGTTGTGCGAACAACCAACGGAGGCTCAACCTGGCTTGGTTCAATGGTTCAAGGCGCTTATCATCTTGAACATATTCACTTCCCAACCTTGCAAATCGGATACACTTCTGGAGTCGAAGGTATTTTCAAAACTGTAAACGGTGGTGCTACCTGGTATGATATTACCCCCGACCAACTCCAAACATATTGGGGCTGCTGCTTTCTGAATGCCGATACGGGCTGGGTGGTGGGCGGTGGATGTGCCGATGATGTCCAGCGTTTCTATCGAACAACTAATGGTGGTGCTTCTTGGATACTCTTTCTTGCAAACGAACCAAATTCGGGTATGACTGACCTCATTGTTTATCCCGATGGCAGTGGATATGCAGCAAGCAGTGGCGTTATTTGGAAAACAACTAATATGGGCGGAAGTTGGTTCGTTCATTCCTACACCGGTTCAAAAGTGTGGCACGAAGAAATAACTCGTGTGGGAAATTCCTTCCTCATTCCGGCGGCGGGCACTACTTGCTCGGGTGCAGGAAATATCGGCGGAATACTCTTTTCCACCAACGATGGCGCTTCGTGGAATAGGACAATTGTCCGAGCTCCGTTATTTGGCACTTTTCTTACTTCGACAACGACGGGCTGGGCTTGCGGTTACGACCGTCAGGTGTATTATACAAGCAATGGTGGACTAACCTGGGCTGAATACAATTGCGGTATTGACGAAGGCAATCTTGATGATATTTGGTTCATAACTCCTTCCAACGGTTGGGTTGTAGGCGAAGGCATTTATAAACTTTCACCACCTTCGGCATCTGCCAATCCGCAAAGTGTTTCATTCGGCAATGTTTGCCTTGGGCACTCCCCGCTCGATACGGTGTGGGTTAAGAACCTATCTTTTTATTCATCAGTTGCACAATTTTATATTTCCGGGGTTAATTCTGCAGATTTCGAAATAATTTCGCCATACTCGACAGAAGAAAATCTCACTTCGTGTGGCAATCTCCCGATAATTATTCAATTCAAACCTAGCTCGGTTGGAACTAAATACGCCCAACTAAATATACAGCTAAATGGCAAAAATATCATCGTTCCGCTCGAAGGTAACGCTGTTTATTCTGAATTACAGGCAGACAAATACGAAGTTTTGCTAAATCCAATCGCTTGCGGTTTCCCGACTATTGCAACTTTCTACTGGACAAGCACAGCAATCGACACATTAGAGCGAATACAGCAAATTTCTGGTAATCCGGCAATACAGCTGGCAACTAGTTTGCCCATCAGATTGTCCCAAATTCCTGTTACTACAAACTTCTCAATTAATCCACCCGACACCGGTTGGTATAATGCTACTTTTGAGGTAAGAACAAAACTTTGCGACAATGTCAAGTTCGTTACTATCAGAGCTTATGCTGTTTCTCCAATAATAAATGCACCGATCGAACTCTTGCGGTCTATCGATTGTGCCACAAATACGCAATTTCGCATTCCAATTGAGAACTTGGGCAATTCTAATCTTATTATTTCGAGTATTAATTTTACTGTTTCGAACCCATCATTCTCAATAATAGGGCTGGCAAGCGGACAGGCTATTCCTGCTACAATCGCCATCGGACAAAGCGACACTTTGATTGTTGCCTACGATGCAACTCTCGGTGGTAGCAATACCGCTCGACTTGAAATTCTTAATAACGATGGCACTCGTGTCTTTGGACAGAAAAACCCTTATTATGTGAATTTGCGAGCAAATTTCAATGCTCCTTTGATTTCGCCGAGCCCAATTTTTATTGATTTTGATACAGTTTGCGTTGGCTCGTCTCTGCAAAAAACATTTATATTGCACAATACTGGTAATTTGTCTGCTCGATTAGAAGGGATCTCTTCAGAAGACGATAAAATTTCTCTATCGGCTGAAACGCTCGAAATTGCACCGTCGCAGCAGAAATCCTATGTGCTTAATGCCATAATAAAGCAGAAAGGCTTCTTTTCGGATACAATTTCGATTAAATACGAACCCTGCGAAAAAGAAATTTTGCTGATAGTTCAAGGACTTGCCGTCGAAAGTCATCTCGAAGCCTCTCCGAACGAAATTCGTCTGGCTAATTTAGTCGGAACACAATCAGAAAATGAATTAATCATCAAATCTTTGTCGAACATACCGCAAAAAATTAGTAAAATACAAATTTTACCGCCAGACTTGCCAATTGAAATTGAATTTTCTCAGAACCTTCCCTTATTTATCCAAGAGAACGAAGAACTTATATTGCCTTTTGCAATTCGTTCAAATATAGAAGGAAAATGGGACTTCACAATTTGCTTGGCGACCGAAGGCGTTTGCCCGACTGATATTTGCGTGCAGGTTGAGTTTGTTTCCTTCTTAAATTTTATTTCTGCCGATACTGATACGCTGAATTTTGGCATAACAACCTGCAACCCTAAAGAAGAACGTATGCAAATTTCACTGAAAAACGAAGCAGCTGTCATAGACACAATTGCTTCTATTTCGCTTGCTTTCGATAATACACCTTTCTATATTATTTTGCCGCCCAATTTGCCTGTTTTATTAGCACCAAATCAAACTTTGCGGCTGAACGTAGGATTTTTCCCAGCAGCGGAAGGACGATTTGAAAACGTTCTGGTAATTAGAACGCAAGGCATTAACCCACAAACAATTGAAATACCTATTGTTGCTGAATTTCGCAAAAGCATTCTGGCAACTAATCGTGCCTTTATCGACTACGGAAAAGTCGAAAAATGCTTCTCGAATATACAGGATACTCTTGTTATTACTAATTATGGCTTGCTTGAGGATACTCTTATTCTCTCTACGCCGACTTCTAACATAATAAAAGTGTTGTTCCAGAACGAAATACCAATACTTGCGAACTCAACTGCAACTATTCCGGTTGAACTCGATATTTCTGCTATGTCGACAGTGGGGTTTTATTCATCGAGCATCACAATTCGGAGCAAATCCTGTAATACTTCATTCGACATAAATTTTGTTTGCCGAAAAATCGAAGCGAATCTGTCGGTTACCCCAGCAGTGCTTGATTTTGCGTCAGTGTGGATGGGCGAAAACAAAACATTATCTTTTGAAGTATCGAATAATTCAGACGAGCCAATACAATTCCGAATTATCGGCATAGTTCCTGAAAGCGTTGAATTTGAATTTGATACCACAGTTTATAAATTAGAGCCAGGTCATAGAATAAGTAATGAAGTTGCATTCACAGCAAAAACAGTTGGCAACAAATCTGCGAGCCTGCTTATTGAGGAAATCACAAATTGTTTGGACACTGTGAGCATCGGTTTGAATGCAGACGTCCCGCCCGAAGTGTATTTTCCCGTGCTTATTCTTGATGATTATGTAGCAAAGCCTGATGATACTCTTAATATTCTTGTTCGTCTTGATACAGCACTGCCTAAACTGCGTCCCGAAAAGGTCAGGTTCGCAATCAGTCTCTCGCGACTTCTTTTCGAACCGCTCGCACTTACAGCAACATACGACACTTATCAAAAATTGAGCTTCGAATATAAATATAACACAATATTTTTCGAGGTAGATGCAGCACAAGAAATTTTCCAAAAACCCGGCACTTTGTTTGCAATCAAAGGTATTGTTTTGCTTTCGACACCAACCCAAACCCCTATTAAATTCGAAAATATTTCAATATTTTCCGACAAGCAAGTAACTCCAATTGCAATAAACGGCTCGCTTACAATTGCAGGTTATTGCAGTGCCCGCAATTTCACAACCATTCAGTATTTGCCGCACATAAAGAATATCACTATGAGCGTTGCCAATGATAATTTAGTGATTGATTATGAGCATTTCGGCGAACAGACGTCCGAAATTTCTATAATTTCTTCTATCGGCGAAAAAATTTCCGAAAATAAATTCACTCTTAAAAATGGGACTAACAATTACACTTGGAATATATCAAGCCTACCGAACGGGGTTTATTTTGTTACTCTGCAAACGCAATCAAATGAAGTAATTTATAAAAAAATATTAATTATTCGTTAATCAAAAATAATTGTTAATTAGAAAATAATAAGAAATTATTGCGTCTATTAAAACACTAATAATGTGTTCAAATTAAAAAAAAGGAAAATAAAATGGCAATTAGACTTGCAATTAATGGTTTTGGAAGAATAGGCCGTTTGGCTTTCCGCGAGCTTGTAAAAAGAAATGCAGATGTTGAATTTGTCGGCATCAACGATTTAACTGACGCTGCAACACTGGCTCACTTGCTCAAATACGATTCTGTTCACGGTCGCTTCCAGGGCGAAGTTACCGTTGAAGGCAATGAATTAATTGTTAATGGCAAGCGTATATTAATTTCAGCAGAAAAAACAATAGAAAGCATTCCCTGGAAAGATGTCGATATAGTGCTCGAATCGACGGGCGTTTATACAAATCGTGAAGCACTCGAACGCCATATTGCTGCAAGTGGTGCGAAGAAAGTTATCCTCTCAGCACCTGCAAAAGGTGATGTCGATGCTACAATAGTTTTAGGCGTTAATGATAGCATTCTGACAGGCAACGAAAAGACAATTTCTAATGCTTCCTGCACAACAAACTGCCTTGCCCCGATGGTGAAAGTGCTGCACGATAATTTCGGCGTTCAAAGCGGCTTTATGTGCACAATCCACGCATACACAAACGACCAGCGAATTCTGGACTTGCCACACAAAGATTTGCGTCGCGCTCGTTCCGCTGCAATTAACTCAATTCCTACAACAACCGGCGCCGCCAAAGCTGTGGGTCTTGTTATTCCTGAATTGAAAGGGAAACTGAAGGGCTACGCTGTGCGCGTCCCTGTTCCCGATGGCTCGATTACTGATTTTGCGGCTGTGCTTTTCCGCGAAGTTACAGTTGAAGAAGTCAACGCAGC
Organism: Eximiradius sp.; assembly: GCA_937127445.1. Classification (GTDB taxonomy): domain Bacteria; phylum Bacteroidota; class Ignavibacteria; order Kapaibacteriales; family UBA2268; genus JAKIZO01. The sequence continues at coordinate 153,212 of CAKZLY010000014.1, forward strand.
TATGAAAAAAGCTTCAGAAACGTATTTGAAAGGAATTATGGAATATTCCACTGACCCGCTTGTTTCAACTGACATTGTGGGCAATCCGCATTCCTGTATTTTTGATTCTTCTCTGACAGATGTTCAAGGCAATTTTGTTAAAATCGTGGGTTGGTATGATAACGAATTCGGCTATTCCTGCCGCATTGCTGATTTAATTTTGAAACTCGGCAAATAGTAATAAACATCAAAATATGCAATTCTTTTGCAGTCGAGGCACGCCATCGCGTGCCTCTTCGTATATATTTTCACCGCCCGAAATAGAGACGCACCGCTTACATCCCCGCGTAATTAAAAAACAACAAAGTGTAATCAAAAAGGTGCTTTCAATATAACGACATCTCGGAGAGAAACTTGGGGGATTTTGGAGGACAATATGCTTTTCGTCTCTACAAAAGACAGTTTTTTTTATCAAAAATGCTAAATATTTGCCTGGCTGTTTCCATCAACAATTATTTTTACATCGTTTTGCACTTACGCTTCTTAATCGGGTAATGATTACATTTATTCTAATTTATTATTATTTCACAAGTTAATTTAGTATATTTGTAGCTTGTAATTTAGGCTATAATTTAAAAAATGGAAAATTTTCGCAACTTTTGCATTATTGCTCATATAGACCACGGTAAATCTACTCTTGCCGATTGCCTCTTGATGCGTACCGGAAGAGTTACCGAACGTGAAATGGTTACAAACCAAATTCTTGACGACAACCCACTCGAACAAGAACGCGGTATTACCATCAAACTTCACGCTATTCAGATGGATTACACAGCTCGCAACGGCAAGCAATACACTCTCAATTTAATCGATACTCCCGGACACGTTGACTTCTCCTACGAAGTCTCCCGCTCGCTTGCTGCTTGCGAAGGTGCTATTTTAGTGGTCGATGCAACACAAGGCATCGAAGCCCAAACTATTAGCAATCTCTACCTTGCTATTGAACACAATCTGGAAATTATTCCCGTAATTAACAAAATTGACTTGCCGAGTGCCGAAACCACAATTGATAAAGTAAAACAGCAAATTATCGACCTTATCGGATGCAAAGAAGAAGAAATTTTGCTTGCCTCTGCTAAAAAGTCTATCGGTATAGACGAAATTTTGGAAGCTATTGTCGAACGTATTCCCCAGCCGAAAGGCGACCCATCGGCTCCACTCCGGGCTTTGATTTTCGACTCCGTGTTCGATTCTTATCGTGGTGTGATTGTTTATATCCGCGTTTTCGATGGTGTCCTTCGCGAAAACGACAAAATCTACTTTATGGCAACCGATATGACCTACGACGTTGAAGAAGTAGGAATTCTTTATATGAAACGCCACCGTACCAGCGAACTTTCCGCCGGGAATGTCGGTTATTTTATAGCAAATATTCGTGATTTGCACGACACTAAAGTTGGCGATACAGTTACTCTCTTCAAAAATCGTTGTTCGGAACCAATAGCTGGCTTCAAAAATGTCAAGCCAATGGTGTTCAGCGGTATTTATCCGGCTGATTCCGATGATTTCGAAGATTTACGTGAGTCGCTGGCTAAACTCTCGCTTAACGATTCGGCTATCCAATACGAACCCGAAACTTCAAGCGCTTTGGGATTTGGCTTCCGCTGCGGTTTTCTTGGGCTTCTCCATATGGAAATTGTTCAGGAACGCCTCGAACGCGAATTTAACCAGAACATTGTTACAACTGTTCCAAACGTTCGCTATAAAGTTATCAAAAGCAATGGCGAAGAAATTTTCATCGAAAATCCCGCTCAATTACCAAGCCCGGTTGAAATTGAAGAAATTCAGGAACCGTATATCAAAGCGCAAATCATTACTCCAAGCGAGTATATCGGCAATATTATGAAACTATGTATGGATAGACGCGGCACTCTCATAAACACTCATTATCTTTCTGCCGACCGCGTTGATATGAGTTGGGAATTGCCACTTGCCGAAGTTGTTTTCGATTTCTACGATAAATTGAAATCTACTTCTCGTGGATATGCCTCGCTTGACTACGAATTTCACGATTATAAGCCCGGCGACCTTGTAAAACTCGACATTTTGATTAATGGCGACCAGGTCGATGCCCTTTCCTCAATTGTTCATCGCTCCAAAGCTTATGAATGGGGCAAAAAACTTTGCACAAAGCTGAAAGACCTTATACCTCGCCAAATGTTCGAGGTTGCTATTCAGGCGGCTATCGGCTCGAAAGTTATTGCTCGAACCAATGTCAAAGCACTTCGTAAAAACGTTCTTGCAAAGTGTTATGGTGGCGATATTACCCGAAAACGCAAACTTTTGGAGAAACAAAAGGAAGGCAAAAAACGTATGAAACAAGTAGGGAATGTCGAAATTCCACAAGAAGCGTTTCTTGCTGTTCTAAGTATTGATAAAGATTAATTAATTGGAATAAATTATGAAAAATTTCATTGTTTCTGCTTATCGAAGCTACAAAAACTACAAAGCAAATAAAAAGAAACCTCAAACTTTTGCCGAACACGTTGTTTCGTGGATTAAAACAATCGTAGGTGCAATTATCTTTGTGATGATAATCAACGGGTTGCTTATTGCTTCGTTTGTTGTGCCAACCGGTTCGATGGAAAAAACCGTTCTTACGGGCGATTTCCTCTTTGTCAATAAATTGATTTTCGGCCCATCAACTCCTCAGATAATTCCGTTTGTGAATATTCCTCTGCCTTTCTATAAATTCCCGGGACTTCGCAAACCCGAGAAAAATGATGTTATTGTATTTATTTTCCCCGGATATCGTGATGAAGTCGAAGCATCTGAATTTCAATATTATTTGAAACGATGTGTTGCTACCGCCGGAGATACTTTGCAAATTATCAACAATGTGCTTTACGTCAATGGTGTTGAGCAAAAATTGCCACCTAATGCAGTTGTTAGCAACAACGCTTTTCGCGACCCAATGGAAACACTTCGTACCTTTCCCAAAGGACAAAACTGGACACACGATAACTACGGTCCAATTCGCATACCCAAGAAAGGGGACGTGATTAATCTCTCGCTCGAAAATTTAGATGAGTGGGAAATTTTCATCAAACGCGAAGGTAATGATTTGAAAATGGAAGGCAACCAAATTATTATAAACGGCAAACCAACCGATAAATACATTGTTCAACGCGACTATTGCTTTGGAATTGGCGACAACCGTGATTTTAGTCTCGATAGCCGCTATTGGGGATTTATCCCTTACGACAATGTTCTTGGCAAACCTCTTATTATCTATTGGTCCTGGGAAATTAAAGATGCTTACGAACGTCCCTACAACTTAATTGAAAAAATTAAAAATATTCGCTGGAACAGAATATTAACAACAGTCAGTTAAAATGAGTACTATTATTAGCTCGTTCAAAAATAGTTACGGGCTGGATATTAATTTAGAAATAATTGATAATAGCAATAGAACGAAAAAATCGCTGTTTCTATTCCTTCACGGGTTCAAAGCATTCCGAAACTGGGGCTTTTATCCTTACCTTTGCGAAAAAGTAGCCGAACACGACTTCATTTCTGTTCGGTTTGATTTCTCGCTTTCTGCTGTTGCTGATGGCGAACGCTTGATTTACATTTCTGAACTCTTCGCCCAAAACACTGTTTCTCGTGAAATACAAGATGTTCAGGATTTCATCTCAGCGCTCGAAAGCCAGCAAATACCAATAGATTATAATAACTGGGACGGCAAAATTGTCCTTTGCGGGCATTCCCGAGGTGCTGCAATTGCAATTCTTACAGCAAATCTTTCCCCTCGGATCAAGAAACTTATTCTGCTTTCGCCCATTGCTTCGTTCGATAGATATTCTGACCGCCAAAAAGATTTATGGAGACGTAGTGGTTACGTTGAGTTCAAACTCGTTCATTCACAACAAAAATTACGTCTTAATTACTCTTATCTCGAAGATATTTTGCTCAATGCCGATAAATTCAACTTGCCAAAAGCAATTTCCGAGGTGGAACAACCTATTTTGATTATTCACGGCAAGCAGGATTTAACTGTTTCCACAAAAGAGGCATACGAACTTGCTCATAATGTTAAGAACAAAGAACATCTCCGTTTCCTGTTGCTGGACAAAGCTGGACACGGGTTTAATTCAGCTCACCCGTTCGATGGAACAAACCAAATGCTTGAAATGCTTGTTGTTGAAGTAGTTAACTTCATTAAAGAAAAATGAGGAACAAACCTTATATATTGTTGCTTTTGCTGCTGCTTGCAAGCTGCGAACTAATTGTTATCAAAGCACCACCAAAGGAACGCACCCAGCGTGTAGAACTTTCCCAGCGAGCTCCGCTTAGCGTTGTGATGCTGTTCAAAGCCGAACTCGATAGCAGCAATGTTTTTGGTGCTATGTCGCTTATTGCGTCGCCCGATAAAACTAAATACCTTGCAGAACAACGCTACGAGCGTATTACCGATATTACACGTGTTCGCCGCATTTTGCAAAACAAAAAAGTTACCGAATATAAAGCAAATCCAGTTGCTGATGATATTTCTATTGTGAGCCTGGAACTTAACTGGATAGAGAAAATTAACTTTGTTGCTGCAAAAATCGATAGTCAGTGGTATGTAACTGATTTTAAATATCCTGCGGAATAGACTATTCAAGAATTATCTTTTGTGTTTTTGCTTTATTTGAGTTGCTAAATTTTGCAATATAAAAACCTTTCATTGCGGCTTTCGAGAGTGTCTCTACCACAGAAGAATTCCTTATATCTGCTCTATAAACAAGTTCTCCCAATAGATTGTAAATCTCTAAATTATCATATTTCCCAAAGCAACTATTCAAATAAAACGTATTATTCGCAAAAAATATCTCTTGATTTTCAGATTTATCATCAATAGAGGTCAAGGCAGATAGCTCGAAAATATAACCAAAGGAAGAAATTCCTTTAAGGTTTTTGATAGCAACATTTGGAACTGAAAGACGCCACTTTTTCGGTTCTAATACTAAATTTGCTACAATTCCTGAACTGTTTATTTGTTTAGCTCTATCGACAGTGCCAATCGAAAAATCAATCGAACGAGCATCTGATTTCCAAATTGAAAAAGTTGCTTCGTTCCCGTCCAGAAGTCCTGTCGGCTCAATTCCTAAGACTTCAAAGTCCTCTAATTCAGGAATTTCAATTGTTCCCGCAAGCGATAAATACGGCTGATAAGTACTTACATAAATTGGATGAACAATGCTGCTACTTGTTTTCTGGACAACTACCTTCGGCAACTTTATTTCATAATTCGTATTATTGATAATACTGCCAACTGGATGCTGTTTGTCGTAATTATAGGAAATGACTAAATTATCAATCATATTGACTTCACCGTTGCCATCACAATCTGCATAAGTTGCAGCTGCAGTGTCCCACGCAATAACAGGTTGAGGCGCCCATAGAGTGCTTGCAGGTTCGCGTTTAAAACTACGCATTTGCTTTGTGTTCGGACCCAAGCCTAAATAATACGAAACTGTAGCAAAATCAAGATGATTTACTATCCCATCGTTGTTTGCATCACCGGGCCACACATTGACAAAACTATGAATTGTGTAGCTAATACTTGTTGTAGGCAAGTCTATGAGTTTCAATTGGCCATTGCTAACTACTGTTATTCGTGGATTAATTAAATTAAATGTAACTACATCAAAGTGTGGTGCGGCAGGGATTACAACAAATTTCAAATTAACTACTTTGGGATTATTGGGGGCGTTTGTGTCGCGAGTATAGTCCATACCGGAGGTTACAACCAATCTGCCGATATCAGTCGAAGCGTCGGGCAACGAAAGCACAAGCGTTTTCGTTGTACTACCGAAATTGCCACGTTCCCACTCAGAAAAGCGAATAAATTGCGTTTTGTTGTAGCGAAGTTCGAACGATACATTGGTGCATCTTTCGATATTTTCGGCAACTACATCGATGCTGAACAAGTAGGTAGCCGTAACAAACTTGCTTCGGGACGTATCGACATCTCGTCTCACAAAGTTAAGCGATTGCGAGTGCAAGCCTGTTGCAGTCAACAATATTAAAGTTAATATGTAAATAATTTTTTTCATTATCAATTTACTTAGCAATTGATATGCCAGAAATATCAATCGCTATCAATATTTAGCAACTTTTTTGCCAAATTCGCTACGACTTTATTCATTTCTTCTATTTTATCTTCGTTGATTATATCGACAACTGTTCTGATTTTCTCAACATCATTTTCGTTAATTTTATAAAGTGTAAGCGAAATTTCTGCTGCTTCGGGCAATTGTTCGTAGCTTCCAGCAATAAAATATCCAACCCTGAATTTTCGCAGTGCGTCTATCTCATTTAAAGTAGGTAAATTATAATTTTCTACAACGTAGAGATTAAACAAACTATACAAACTGTCCCGCGTTTCGAGGTCGTAAGCAACGAAATCCTTTGATTTTTTTGTTACTTCGAAAATTGCTTCCAATGCGGAAAACGAGGACGTTACTCGTGCATCATACAAATTCCAGGGGCTTATGCCGATGGGCAGACTAAAGCCAATCCCAGTAAGAATTAGCGTTGGTACAGGTTTCACATTTAAGTTCCCAACTTGATTTGAATATAATTTGCTATTGTTTTTGGCATCTGCGAATGCCCTTTGAGTGGCAGTAAGCAGTGACGGATCGAAAAGAGCTTTTTCAGTAGTAGCCTGGCGATAGTTCAGATGGGCGAACCCTTCGCCAATCTGACGTTCCGTTGTGTCGGCAACATCGATAAGCACCAGTTCCACTCGTAGCATATTGATAAATCTATCTGCTCGCATAAAAGCAACTTCATCTGCGCCTGCAATTTTGGCAATGTCGAGCAGAATAGGCTTTTTGCCTTCGTCGTAGAATTTTTGAGCGATTGTGTCGCGGTCGGGTTTCTCAATGAAATCGAATTTGCCCGTTAGCCTTGTCGCAAGGGACAAAGCAGCGTCCGCCTTTGTTTCGGAAATGTCTTCCGTCGTTATGTTCCTGCCCGCAATGTAGTGGCCAAGCATAATCTTTCTTTTTTCAACCTTGCTTGAACACCCAATAATAACAAGCGTAATCAATAATAATGCTAACTTTTTCATTTTATCCTCAGTAACTTCTACTAATACTTTGCCTTGTTGCTGCAATAATTGCATCGTAACCTCCGAAAGCAACATCTTTGTAGTAAACAAACGCAATGAACGAATGGTCGTTTACGCTTGTGTTGCCTTCGTATTGGTCGGTTGAATATCGCACCGCACGGTTTCGGTAAAAGTCGAATTCACCCGTGGCGTATAGATAATTGTGAACACCGCGACGCACCCATGCCCGCAGTTTGTAGTAGCGATCGGCTTCGTCGAAGTGCATAATCCAGCGAAAATCCGGCTTCCAGTTGTTGAAAGTGCCGATTATAAATACATCTTCGTTCGTAATTACTCCGTCGGGTTCAAGCAGAAACTCCAAATAAATATAGTCATTTGCATAATTTGGGACGCGATTTGTAATCATCATCCCTTCGTTATCGTACTCGTTGAAGGTGCCGTTGCGCCGCAAATCCGATAGCGGTAATCTCTGTTCGGCTACTCCACGTGGGAAATAACCAAGATTGGTCAAATCCAGTACTCTATACTCGTTTTCGGCAGGCACACCCTCAATTCTAAAAAACTTCCTTGCTCCGATAAAACCCGAAACGCTTCTGCGATAATGATATTTATATAAATATGAATAGTCGTCTATATTGCTTCTGTCGGAAATTACGAGTGGTTCTTCCCAACGATTGTTTTTATAAAGCACGCAAGTATGTACATTATTGTCCAGCAGGTTCAATTTTGACCAAACCTGCACATCAAGATTATAACTTGTTGATGAAACATTGTATTTGGTCGAATACATACTATTCCAAATGCTCATCGCTGTTTGGGCTCTCGGCTCAACTACAAAAAACTTTGCTTCTGCAAATTCTTCTTTATCATCGTCGTAATTGTAGAATTTCACTTTCCAATTGCCAGAATACTTAATCGGAATATTAAAATCAGGAAATGTGAAATATCCTCTATGCGAAAAATATGGGTTGGTATATCCCGCCACATCCCAGCGAATATTGCTAAATCGGCGGTGGTATAATTCTTGATAGAATATATTCCCGGTTTCCTTCCAGTCGGCAGTGCAATGGACAAACCGAGCGTATAAGTTCGGTGGTACGTCTGCAAAAATATCGAGTTCCACAGTTATTTTCTCGCTCCCAATATTGGTCGAGTAACCTGAACTATTGTTCAGGACAAGTATAGGTGGCATAGTTTCGTTATCACCGTATATTCGAACTCCGCACAGCAGTGGCTCTATCGATGGGATGAATTTATCTTCCTCTGCTTTTAAGCTAAACGAAAGCACTAATAGCAATATCAATATTTTGATTGTTATTCTCTTATTCATCTTTTTCTTATTGACAATTGCAAAAAATTGTAACTCAAAACTTATTTATAATGACGATTTATTTGTTTAGACATTAAAAAATAATTGCATTATCAAAAATAATTTGCAGAAACGCTCGCAGTGCATCTCTGCAAAAGATTTGATCATAGGTTTTTGTGGTTACGCCTTGAACCTATAAGCAAATTAATTTCTTGAAATATCTTTTACCGGTAGGGTAAAATAGAAAGTTGTCCCCTTGCCAATTTCGCTTTCAGCCCAGATTTTCCCTCCGTGCTTGTTTATGAACTCCTTGCAAACAATCAGCCCAAGCCCGGTGCTCATTTCTCCTTCCGTTCCAGGACGAGAAATCTTTTTATCCAGGTTGAATAGCTTTGGCAAATTGTCCTCATCTATCCCAATTCCCGTGTCTTTCACAAATAAACATATCTCAGATTTTTTCGATGGCTTTTGACCAAGCAGAACCTGTCCTCCACGATGTGTGAATTTTATTGCGTTTGTAACAAGATTGCGATATACTGTCCCAAGCATGTTTTCATCGGCAAACACCATAATATCATCAGGCACTTCAATATTTATTTCAATATTTTTTGCAGTTGCTTGCGGTTGCGAAATCAGCTTTACTTCCAAAAGCAAATTTTTCAGATTAAATTCATACGGTGCGAACTCAATTGTGCCCATCTGCGAGCGGGACCAAACAAGTAAGTTGTCCAGCAAGTGATAAGTGTTTTTCGAAGCATTCTTCAAGTTGTGTATCGCTTTTTTTCTTTCACCGTCGCTCATCTTTTCGTAAAACCTATCCAGTAGCTCTGCATTGTTTATTAGCGTTACAAACGGATTTCGCAAATCGTGAGCAATTATTGAAAAGAACATATCTTTTGTTTCGTTTGCGTAACGCAATTTTTGTTCCGAGTCCATCAATTTTTCGTTCAATTCAACTAATTTTTTTGATTCATTCGATAGATTTTCGTTCAGCATTTTAAGTTCGTAATTTGATTCTTCAAGTTGCTGCAAAGTATCATTTAATTCTTTTGTTCGCTCTTTGATAATATTTTCCAAATTTTTGTTTATTTCTTGAAGCTGTTGCTCGGCAATTTTTCTGCTATGAATATCGCGAATTGTTCCAATAAATCCCATAACCTCGTTGTCCTCGTCGTACAACAATGAAATATTAAGAGAAACCCAAATTTTAGAGCCATCTGCTTTGTAATGCTCAACCTCAATAAATCGGTTTTTCCCGTTTCGCTCTTCAAGCAGCTCTCCCAATGCTTTCTCAATTTTTTGACAGGAATATTCTGTAAATAAATTGTTAAAAGATTTGTTTTTATATTCACTAATTGTAAAACCAAATGTCTTGAAAACAGATGGACTAACGTAGGTAATTTTTTTGTCTAAATTTATAGTTATAACTACATCATTAATATTGTTTGCCAATTGGCGGTATTTTTCTTCGTTTTCTTTAATGATATTTGTTATTTTAATTTGATTTTTCATATTCCTGTATAAAAACAAGATTACGAAGATAAATACTACTGCAATTGGCAACGCACTACTACTGATTACATCAAAATACCACGTGCTTGCATCAATGTCAACCCCTATTGCTCCTGCTATCTCACCTGTGTTTGGATTGACAATGGGCACTACGGCACTCACAAATGTCCCCCATTCATCACTATAAGGTCCAACAACAACAGGTTTTTGCTCCTCGAACAAATTAAAAAAGTCTTGCGGAGCATTTTTGTAGATGTCCCCGGGGTTTGCCTCTTTTTCCCTCAATTTATTTGTGTTGCCGCAATCGAAATAGAAAAATATTGCGCCTTCTTCATTCCGATTGAAAGCGTAAATATATCTATATTTCTTGTTTATCTTGAAAATTTCATAAGCACGCGACTTTACTTGCTTATAATAGGGATTGTTTACATCATCCTTTGTCCCAGAAAGTAGAAGTATATCCCCGTTTTGTATTATTTTTGATATGAAAAGTGCATTTGTTAAATGATTTTGCCTCAGCTTGTTATCTTCATAAATTAAAAGTTTATATACTGCAAATATTCCAATTAATGCAACAGCAATTATTGCAACATACCAAACAATAGATTCTTTCTTCTTTTTCATTTCAAGTCGTAATAGGTGAATATTTAGATTATACGACTTCATAGAAAATATTATGCCAAAAATTTCAATTAAATATTACCATTTTTAGGTAGCGTGAAATATATTACTGTGCCTTTGTTTGGTTCACTCTCAGCCCAAATTTGCCCGCCAGACATTTCAACAAATTCTTTGCAAAGCAGCAGGCCTAACCCCGAACCCCGTTCGCCTGCTGTGCCTTGTGTAGATCGAGCTTTCGACATTTCAAACAGTTTCTCCAACCGTTCCTTGTCAATTCCTACGCCGCTGTCTTTTACAAACACAACGATATAGTTCTCGTCGAAATTATCATCTGCTCCAATTAAAATTGTCCCATAATGAGGTGTAAATTTTATCGCATTGCTTATTAAATTCCTTATTACTGTATCAATCAAATTCATGTCGAAATACGCTAATAGCTCGTTAGGAACTAAATTATTTACTTGTATCTCTTTGTTTTTCGCTGTTTGCTGAAAGAGTCTAATATTCTGCTCAACTACTCCAAATAAAGGCTGGATAAATGGTATGAATTCTATTTTTCTCATCTGTGCTTTTGCCCAGGTAAGAAGATTTTCCAGCATTTCATAAGTGCGTTTTGAGGTTTCATACATAACATTCAGCATATTTTTTATTTCATCGGGTTTCATTTCATCGAAATAATACAGTATAGTTTCCAATAGACTTCTTGACGAACCTATTGGATTGCGCAGGTCGTGAGCTACAATGGAAAAGAATTTGTCTTTTGTGTCGTTAATCTTTTTCAGTTCATCTTCCGAGCGTATAAGCTTTTCATTTAGTTCAGATAATCGCATACTTTCGCGAGCAATTTCCTCATTCAAGTTTTTCAATTCATAATTCGAAACTTCTAAGCTTTCCAATGCTTGCTTTAATTCGAAAGTTCTTTGCTGAACCTTTGCTTCAAGAGTTCGGTTTAGTTCAAGGATTTCTTCCTCTGCTTTCTTTCTGTCTGTTATATCTCTGCAAATTCCTTCGTGAAAAATAATATTGCCGCTTTCATCTTTAATATATCTTGGGTGGTCTTCTACCCAAATCATTGTCCCGTCTTTTCTTTTCAGTCTGTATATATCTATTTCATTGCTAAACATTGTACTTCTCTGAATAATCTCATCTCTTTCTTCTGGCGTTACATATAAAGCCTCGGGAATATAAATCGATTTGAGTTCTTCTAAACTATCATAGCCAAGCATCTTAACAAATGCTGGGTTCGCATCTAAAAACCGTCCATTCGGGGTTGAGCGGTAATATCCATCGGGCATAGTTTCAAATAAGTTACGGTATTTGGCTTCGCTTGTCATTAATTCCAAATTCAATTGCTTCTGCACCCTATGGCTTCTTATAAGTATTGAAATTATTACCAACAAAAGCAAAATCACTATAAACAAAAACCACACTATGGTTTTATTCATTTCGTAAAAGGATTTCGGATTATTTATTATTATACTATTGGTTGGCAACGAGTCCGGAGCTATATCAAACTTTACTAAATAGTTGTAATCAAACATATAGCGATTTAATCCATTATGGCGAACAAAGAGATTCTCGATTTTTTTACCTTCCAAAATTTGTTTTGCCAACTCGCCTGCAACTTGTCCTTGATAAAATCCACTCGTCAAGCAGCCGCCAACAATTCCTTTCCCAAGATAAAAATCCCATACTCCATAAATTGGAACTATCGAAGCTGCCGCGATTAACTCTATGCTTTGGTCGTATGATATTACCTTGCCTGCTGCATCTCGATTGAATGTCATTAGGAAAATCAAGTCTTCATCTGAACGAATTTGCGATACTTCGTATAACACGTCTTCTATGGTTAAATTATCCAGAAATCTAAATTCTACTTTTTGCGAAAATTTCGGAATTACTGCATCCAATACTACTCTATTCCCCTTGCCCGTTGTTGTTGTGTCGTTTATTATGTGTATTCGTCTTGCCTTTGGATGCAATTTTAGCATTATATCAAAGGTTTTTGCTAAATCGAAAGCTTCGGATACTCCTGTTGCAATCCCCTTAATTCTTTCTTCTGTTTCTTGATTTAAATGATTTACTCCACAAAAAACAATTGGCGACCTTTTGAATATTGTATCACGGTTGTTCAACGCAAAATTAAAAGCATCGTCGTCCGTAGTAACAACTACATCGAATTTTTCATCGGAAAACTTGTGGAGAAATTCTTTCTTTTTTATCTCAAAATAATCGTTGCTAAAATGCCTCTTTGTATCTAAATACTCTGTAAATATTTCTGTGAAATTTATAGATGTAATTTTATCACGTATGCCGCGGTCTTCTTCATCAGTCCATTTTAATCCTTTGTGATAAGAATGCAGTATTAAAACTTTTTTGTTGTGGGAATGACTGGCGTAGGTCTCGACTATAAGAGAAAATACGATTATTGTGATAATCGCTAATTGCTTACCATATTTACTAATGAATTTTAACATAACTTCTTACGAAAACGCAATCTATATGCCTATATTGTGTAAATTAATATTTATTAACCTTAAATTCATTTATTAATTATCTGTTATTAAACTCTATTAAATTATTATTAGTATATTACATAATTTAGAATAATACTTTTTTTATATCGTTTAATTTACTTTAAAGACTGATGTATTTATGAAACAACTAAATGCAGAATTTATAATAGGTGCGAGCAATGTCGCTCAGTTTCCCAATCTTGCACTTCCCGAAGTGGCTTTCTGCGGTCGTTCAAATGTTGGGAAATCGTCCCTGCTCAATAGTATTGTCCTTAATAATCGCCTTGCAAAAATTAGTTCCACGCCAGGGAAAACCAAAGAGATAAACTTTTTCCTTGTCGACGAAAAGTGGGTTTTTGCTGATTTGCCCGGATTTGGCTATGCTGCTGTTGGCAAAGACTTACGGCTTAAATGGACAGCACTCAATTGGCACTACCTCGAAAAAAGAGAAAATCTCAAACTTGTTTGTGTCCTTGTTGATTCCCGGCACGACCCGATGGAACAAGATTTAGAAACAATCGAGCGTCTTGAATTTGCCGAAAGAAATTATCTTATCGTGCTTACCAAGTGCGATAAAATTAGTAAAGATGCAGTCGAGCAACGCAAACAGCAGCTCGAACATCTGGTTTCTCAATGCCACTTTGCCGTTGAAGTGCTGCCTTATTCCTCTGTTAAGATGCAAGGACGGGAAGAATTACTTGCAATTTTGAAACGTTTTTTAGGTTAAAGGAGTTTTCTATGCTTGATTTCGGGAAAAAATTATTCGATAGCTTGAACGAAACAATTGAAACAAAACAAAAAACTGCCGAATTATGTAGTTCAGAAATTGAACAATCAGCTCATTTGCTTGCAGATACTTTACTCAACGGCGGCAAAATAATGATTTGCGGCAATGGTGGAAGCGCTGCCGATAGCCAGCACATCGCTGCTGAACTTGTGGTTCGCTTGCGCAGCCATATCAATCGCCCTGCTCTTGCTGCTATTGCTCTTACAGTTGATAGCTCTATTCTTACAGCTGGGGGCAACGATATTGGCTTTGATAATATTTTTGCCCGTCAAGTGGAAGCATTAGCCCGCTCGGGTGATGCTTTTATCGCAATTTCTACAAGTGGTAACAGCGAAAATGTACTTCGCGCGGCACTCACTGCTCGAAAAATGGGCATCCGCACTATCGGCTTGCTCGGCAAAGACGGTGGCAAAATCAAAAACGAATGCGATTTATCAATAATTGTCCCTTCTTCCAATACAGCAAGAATTCAGGAAACTCACATCTTTATTGCTCACCTGTGGTGTGAAGCAATCGAAGAATTACTTTTTCCCGAATTTTTTCAATAAAAATAAAGGTGTCCTATGCCCATTACCCAAACTGACGAATGGAAAGCTCTCGAAAATCACTTCTCTACTATGAGCAGGCTTCATTTACGCGATTTGTTCGCTTCTGATAGCAACCGCTTCGATAAGTATTCAATTAAACTCAATGACATTCTTTTCGACTACTCAAAGAATATTATTACTGACGAAACTATTGAACTGCTGATTAAACTCGCAAATCGGGCAAATCTGAAAAACAATATCGATGCTATGTTTCGCGGAGAAAAAATAAACTTTACTGAAAATCGAGCAGTTCTGCACGTTGCTTTGAGAAATTTTTCCGACAAACCTATTTATGTTGATGGGCAGGATGTTATGCCAGGTGTGCGTAGTGTGCTACACCACATAAAAGAATTCACCGAAGCAGTCCGCTCTGGTGCCTGGCTTGGGCTCACCGGGAAACGTATTACCGACGTTATCAATATCGGTATAGGCGGTTCCGACTTGGGTCCGGCTATGGTTTCGACCGCACTGAAACCTTTCTCGGGGAACGTCCTTAGCGTTCATTATGTCTCGAATGTCGACAGCACCGATATTGTCGAGACATTAAAAAAATTAGATCCAGAAACTACTTTATTTGTTATTGCTTCTAAAACTTTTACAACTCAGGAAACTCTTACAAATGCAAATACAGCAAAAAACTGGTTCTTAAAACACTGCGGAGCAAAAGAAAAAGACATAGAAAAGCACTTCGTTGCTCTCTCGACAAACGAAAAAGCTTGTGTCGAGTTCGGTATCAACCCAAACAATATGTTCCACTTCTGGGATTGGGTTGGCGGTCGCTACTCTCTTTGGTCCGCAATTGGGCTTTCCTGTGCTTTGTATATCGGTTACGACAATTTCGAAAAACTACTTCGCGGGGCTTACGAAATTGATTGCCATTTTCGCAACGATCCTTTTGATAGAAATATCCCTGTCCTTATGGCTATGCTCGGCATCTGGTATAATAACTTCTTCGGTGCGGAAAGCTATGCAATTATTCCTTACGACCAGTATTTAATTCGTTTCCCAGAATTTTTGCAGCAACTCGATATGGAAAGCAACGGTAAATACATCAATCGTGACGGTCAGAAAGTGAGCTACAAAACTGGTCCAATCATCTGGGGAACAATCGGTACAAATGCTCAACATTCATTTTTCCAACTCCTGCATCAAGGCACTCGATTGGTGCCAGCCGATTTCATTGCTACTATCAATAGCTCTAACGAAATAGGCGAACACCGCCCAATTTTGCTGGCTAACTTCTTTGCTCAAACCGAAGCTTTGATGAAAGGAAAGACCCGCGACGAAGCATTTTTAGAACTTCGCCAGCAATATAAAGACGAGGAATTAATTCAAAAACTTCTTCCTCACAAAGTCTTCGAAGGAAACCGTCCCACTAATACAATTTTGCTTGATGAACTTAACCCTACTTCCTTAGGCAAACTTATTGCTCTCTACGAACATAAAGTTTTTGTTCAGGGTGTTATCTGGAACGTTAATTCATTCGACCAGTGGGGAGTAGAACTTGGCAAGCAGCTCGCCAAAAGAATTTTGCCTGAACTTTCGGGCGATGGCTATGTTTCGACGCACGATAGCTCTACCAACGGTTTGATTAATCATTATAAAAAATTTCGTCGCTAATATTTGAACGATTTGAAGCAATACATAAAGCAACTTGCAAACGAACTCGGTTTTGAGCAGTGCGGATTTGCTGAGGCACGCCCGCTCGGTGCAGAATTCCAAAACTATCTTCACTGGCTTGAACTCGGTTTCGATGCCGATATGCAATATTTGGGCAAATACTTAGATAAAAGGAAAAACCCGCTCGAAATTCTGCCCAATGCAAAGACCATAATAGTGCTTGCCCATAACTATAAAACGCCGTTTGAATATCCCGACGCAAGCGAACCTATTGGCTACATTGCCCGATACGCCTGGGGCGACGACTACCACGACGTCCTGAAAGAAAAAGCAACCCAAATTATGCAAAAATTAAGTGAAAAAATTGATTTCGACTATAAAATTTACGTTGATACCGGTCCTATACTTGAACGAGTCTGGGCAGCGCGTAGCGGTATCGGATGGCAAGGGAAAAACGGCAACATTATAAATTTTGAATTAGGTTCTTATATTTTCTTGTGCGTTGCGCTTGTCTCGCTCGAACTTGAACCCGACATCCCTGCCAAAGACTATTGCGGGACTTGCCAGCGATGCATTCTTGCCTGTCCAACTGGTGCTATTGTGCAACCGAAAGTAGTTGATAGCTGCCGCTGCCTTTCATTTTGGAATATCGAAGCAAAACCAGATGCCGAAGTCCCGCAAGAAATTTCAAGTAAATTCGGCCGCCGTCTTTTCGGCTGCGATATTTGCCAGGAAGTGTGCCCATACAATAAAAAAAATATATTTACACGAGAGATACGCTTTTATCCTCGAAATGGCGAGACTGCATTGAATTTGACTGAAATGTTGAATATGTCGCAGGAAGAATTTTCTCAGCGATTTCGCCAAAGCCCAATAAAAAGAAAAAAACTTCAAGGTTTGAAAAAAATTGCCGAAATTTTATTTAAGAATGTTTGATATTTTTGTAAATTTACTTCTCAATTATTCAAAAATATTAATTTATTATGAACAGAACAGTATCGGTTTTCTATAATATTGACAGGACTTACGTTACATTAGTCGAAATGAAGGACAACGGTCTCGAACTTCTCTATTTGAACTCAACCGACAACAGAATTGACCTCGAGAACATCGAATCAGACGAATCAATGCTTGGTGTTCAAGAATTGTCTTCGATATTATATGAAATTGGCGAAGATTTTAACCGTGTTTCAGTAACTTTGCCAGCCGATAACGTCTTTATCAGCAAAATTCCCGGCGATGATAATTTATCTGTGCAGGACGTCAAGAAACTTGTAAATTTCGAAATCAGGCAGAATTTCCCCCAATTTACTTTCGACGATTTTTCCACAACTGTTGTGCCGCTTGCTCCAATGCTCAACGGCAAAAAGATGCTTCTTTGTGTTATTGTGCCGAATGACATATTAAGCACTGCCACTCAATTGCTAAAAGATTTAAATCTTCCTTTTGTCAATAGTATAGATATTAGCCAAATTAATGCTCACAACGCTTTCCGATATAATTATCCTGAACTGTGGGACAAAAACGTTGTTCTTGCAAGCATACAGAATAAATTCATTGATATTAGTTTAAGCAAAAATGGTATTCCTGGCTACTACAACCTTGCTTCTTTTTCGAGCAACGAGCAAATTAGTGAGATTATCGAGAAAGAACTGCAAAAAATATTAACCGAAGCAGCTGAAACAATTGATGCTGCCTTTTTCTTCGGTGCAAACCTAACAAAAGACAATTTTATGATGTGTTGGGAAACTGCTATGATTTTAGGGCTCGAAGCCAAACGCTTGAACCCATTCCGTATGATGCGCACTCAGCTTGCTGAACGCGAACGCCAGTATTGCTCACGCACTTTCCAAATTTACCCACCTTGCGTTGGCGGTGCTCTTCCTGTCTATCACCAAAGAGTTAAATTATACTGATGCGAATTATCAGCGGCATTTACAAAGGTAGAAATATCCCGGGGAAAGTTCCCTCAAATGTACGCCCCACACAGGACGCTATGCGCGAAACTATTTTCAATATTATTTCCAATTTTATTGACTTCGAAAACCTTGTTGTTTGCGACTTATGCTGTGGAACAGGTGCTATGGCAATTGAAGCACTGAGCCGTGGTGCTTCGTTTGCTTATTTTGTGGATATTTCCAGGCAGTCGCTCGATTTTGTGAAAAATATTATCGATGCTTTCAAAATTGAACGCCAGAAATACCAGATTTCGCTCTATCGTGCCGAAAAATTCCTGCTCTCTGACAAAGTTAATCGCAATATCGATTTAATATTTATCGACCCACCTTACAAAAACAACGTGATTAATGAAATTGTTTCGAGTATCTCTTCCAGCCAATTTGTCCCCGACGGTGCTATTATTTCTGTTGAATACGGCACTGCCAACAGTTTACTTATTCCTGGTAACCTCGAAATCATTGCCGAACGATATTATTCCATCAGTAAGGTTTCTTTGCTGAGAAAGTCTTCCGATAAAGGATAATACCTAAAAATTAGCTGTTGTAAATGTGAAAAAAAAACGAGGACGCTCCACCTGACTTAATCGAATAGTCAAATCAGTGCGGAAAAAAATTAATAGTCTATTTACACCAAGACCTATTTCGTAATACCATTTGTCTTTTGTAGCAGCGGTTGAATTGGGAATATGCATATTATTCACGTATTTTGCGAAAATGTCGTTTTTGTCAAAACTTGAATATGATACATTTGCAAAATTAATAAATTCCAACCCAAACTCAGCAATGTTTGGTATTCTAATAAGACCCGGGATAATCTCTCCCCAATTGTGTTCAAGCGAAAGCGAAACGAACTTGCTGCCGTAGAACTCTTTTTCGTCTGTCCCTCGCATTGCAGTGTTTCCCGATATAAATGATGAAGATGATTCGATGCTAAAAAATTTGTGTGGTAGTGCTTCACCAAAAATATATCCTGCACCAACTTTTGCATCTATTCTTGCAAGCGGAAATGTCCGCTGCCGCCAATTCATATGATATTCTATTTTGGAGTAATCAAAATCTGAATTTAGATATTTTTTTGACGAAAGCTCACCTCCGATAGAAAATCCAAAATTGGATAGCCTCCTCGCCCTATGAAAATTCCAATTCGCCTCGAATCCTACAATATTCGAAGTTCCGTCGATAATGGACGGGTTTATTCTATTTTTTTTGTTTGAGAATATTGAAAAATTAGTATTTCTTCTCGCATTAGTGTGCTTTTCTGTTCTGAAAAACAATTTGTAAACGATTGGACGCTCAAACTCATTCCTCCTTATAAAACGCAATTGACCATATCCAGCAGAGAAGACAATTTCCAACCCCTTCCCATAATAATAATCGCCGTAGTCAAATCCCGTTAGCAAACTGTTGAGCGTTATAGTTGAGGTTCTTACTGAGTGATGTTCGTCCGAGCGTTTCAATGTATTATATAAAGTTACGTTTATCCTATATTGTTTCAGTTCGTCGAAAACTGTGCTGAACATAAATTCGTAATTTGGCTTTTTGTCCGAAATCCCGTAACCAAGTTTTATTCCAAAACGGTAGTTCGACCAAAAATCATCTCTTAATGAAATTGTTGGGTTAAATCCTTTCACTTTATTATAGACAAGCATATCTTCCCAACCTGTAAAAGGCTTCCGTTCCAACTTTTCCAGCTGTCTTGTTATTGGACGAAGATATTTTGTGAATATATTTGTTCCTTCTGCCGAGTCGGGTGCTTCCCGGAACCTTCTTATTGCTTCGTAAGCTTCAATTTCGTCTTTTGTCAGTTCTACAAAACTGTTCACTTCCCAAAATGTTGTGTCGAAATTATCTGCATCGGGTGCAACATCGACGCTTCTCGAATTAAAAATTCGTTTATCAATTTCAACATTCACTTCAAAATTCGTTGCATACGTTACTAAATTTATATCAAGTCTTGGTTGAATAATTCCAAAAATATTTGCCTGTGAAGTTGTTGTGATTTCCAGCATAGCTGGGAACGTATATTTATCGTTGTGATAGGTTTGAGCAATCTTCATTTTTGTGTTGAACGGCAATCGAACTGCGACGTTCGGATAGAGTTCTACCTTTGATGGCATCAGTGTCTCATCGTTCAAGTAAATATAACCCGAAAACATTCTTCGTAAATCTGAGGTTGTATTTACAATAATTCTTTTAATTTTTGGATTGTCTATATCAAAATAGTTTGTGTCCAAAATGAAATCATAAAAATCCGGAGCGTTCGGGTGAAATGGTGTGAATATCTCCTCGCCTAATATTGTAATGAAATCGTCGTAAATATTCAAATTTGTCCCAAATGCCACAAAATTTGCTTGCGGAGGGACATTATCACTTTGCCTTCGCTGAATGATTCTGTTATAATATTTGTTTGGTTTTTGAAAATATCCTATTGAATATGACTCGAAAATTGAAAAAATGGTGCTGTCTGCCGATTTGTCAGTTCTTCCTGCTGTTATAGTATCTGTTTGAACAACAAATTTAGTGTAGAGCAGATATTTATACGAATTTACTTCTTTAATTTGACTCGCTTTTCTTTCTATTGCCTTTCTCATAAGTCTTATACCCGGATCCTCGGCAATAACCACAACTCCTTCCAATATTGTCGGATTTGTCCGCATTTTAATTATAATTCCTGATGTATCATTTTTTACGTTGATTGTAGCAATATTTTTTCCCATTCCTATCATTGTAAGTACAAGATGGTGCACTCCTTGCGAAAGTTGTAATACAAACTCACCTTTGCTGTTTGTATATGTTCCTCTGTTATCAGTTACACGTACAGTTACACCAACTAATGGTGTCCCATCTTCTTCGGATATTACTTTGCCTGAAACTTTATAATATTTCAGTTTAGGTGCTGTATTAGCTGCTATATTAGATGCACCTATTAGTGTTATTTTTGAAATAATTATGAATATTATTAGAAACTTCATAATGAATAAGACGAACGGAATATTTGTTTGTTTGAGATATTATTTTAATAAATTATTAACTTCGTATTTAATGAAGGGTTTATAATTAAAGATTCTTGCGATGTGCTCCCATAAATAAAAAACGCAGGCTTCTTAGTAACCTGTGTTGTTCTGTTGATTGAATATCTGTTTCAATTTCTTAATCTCAAATAAGTACCGCCAATTTGTCCCCGACGGTGCTATTATTTCTGTTGAATACGGCACTGCCAACAGTTTACTTATTCCTGGTAACCTCGAAATCATTGCCGAACGATATTATTCCATCAGTAAGGTTTCTTTGCTGAGAAAAATTAATCATCGATCCCTCAAATAAAAAAACAGGCTGAGTTGTTGCTCTCAGCCTGTTTTTTATTATTACTTAACTTATTGTTTGTTTTGAGAAGTTGATTTTTGTGTTTTTACTTTTTTTACTGTTTTCGATTTATTCGGTGTTATTTCTTTATTTCCTGTTGCAGCAGTAGGTTTTGTTTCAGTTGGTTTTACTTCTGGTTTAGTAGGTTGAGTAATTGGTTTTGTTTCAGGTTTTGTTACAGTAGATTTAGTTTCAGTTGGCTTTACTTCAGTCTTGGTAGGCTGAGTAGTTGGTTTTGCTTCAGGTTTTGTTACAGTAGATTTTACATCAGTTGTTTTTTCGACTTGCTTAGTAGGCTGAGCAGTTGGCTTTACTTCTGGTTTTGTTGTTTGAGCAAATGATGTCATCGATAATGCCAATAGAGCGATCAACATTACTCTGAGTTTCATACGAACCTCATATAAATTTGTTAAACATTTTTTTCGTTTGCAATTAATTGCAAATCAGTTTTTTATTATTTGCAATTAATTACAGAACAAAATTATAAAGTGATTTTGAAGAAATTTTGAAGGATTATTGATTTTTTTTTGTATTAAAGAATAATTTTATCGTATATATCCCATTTTGGTAGTTATTTGCGATTTTTATTTGATAGATATCGCATATTTTTTTTACGATAGCAAGACCAAGTCCTGTCGATTCAGGAGAAAGAGATTCTTTGTAAAATCTATTGAAAAAATTATCAATATTTGTAGGTTCAGTTGATGAGTTTGATATGGTTAGACAAAGCTTATCTTGTAAATCATTTAAACTTACCGATATTTCTCCATTTTCTAAGCAATATTTAATTGCATTTGAAAGCAAATTGCTCAATAATATATTTAGAAGCGATTGGTTCATTAAAAATATCGGCTTATTCTTTGTGTTATATTCGCATTTTAATTTAATTCTTTTGTATTTAATAAAATCATTAAAATTATCTAAGATTTTATTTATCTCTTCTTTTATATCTATTGATGAATTTTCAAATAATAATGGATTTTCCAATTTATTTAATAAAAGAAGAGATTTGTTTACTCTCTCTAATTTATGTAAGCTTTTCATTGCTGAATCTAAAGCAGCAATATCGTTCTCATCTTTAATGCTGCTTTGCACCAACAATTCTAATTTGGATTTAATAACAGAAAGAGGAGTTTGAATTTCGTGATTAATTTCTTCGGTAAACTCTTTTAGTAGATTATATTCTTTCTGTGCCTTTTCTGCAAGGTAATCTATAGCTGAATTTAATTTATTAAACTCATAAATTTGAGATGATTGCAATTCTAATTTTTTATTGCCTGTAATTGAAAATTCACTAATTTTTTTCAGTGTAATGTATAAATCTGATAGAACATAAGCAGAAAGTTTTCTATTTATAAAGAACATAGTAATTAAAAATGTAAAAATTCCTGAAAAAATTACTATAGAAATAATTTTAAACATATCTATTTTCGCTTCCATTGAAATGCGAGCTATTATTTTATAGTGCTTTCCATCTATTTGCGCGTACGAAATCATCTGACGAAATGGTTCGTCTTCGCTTTCCTCAAAATCTATAAAAACGTCCTCAAAATAGTTATGCGAATTTGAAATAGTATTTGTTTTTACACGCTCAATTTCTATAAATGGAGGATAATCTACCACTCCGCCTCTCTTTAACTCATTGACGACTTTTTTCGTAATATTTTTGAGTTGTTGGTCTGATTCTTTTCTTATGGAAATATCTATTAAGTAATAAATGACTATATAGATTATTAAGAAAAGAATTAATGAGCTAATAATAAAATAGCGGTTTATTATGCTAATTAAATATTTCATCTTATTTTGTTGTGAATATATATCCAATACCGTAAATGGACTTTATATAATCGTTCGCTCCACTGTCTATTAATTTTTTTCTCAAGTTTTTTATGTGCGTGTAAACAAAATCAAAATTGTCAAAAGTGTTCGAATCGTCGCCCCAAATATGCTCAACTATTGTCTCTTTTGTCAAAACTCTTTCCGTATTGCTTATTAGAAACATTAATATATCATATTCGCGTTTTGTTAGGTGAACAATTTGGTCGTTTACTCTCACTTCTCTTTTTCCCGGAATAATTGAAATTTCGTTGATATAAATTTCATTTTTCCCATTAAAATACATTCTGCGAATCAGCGATTTTAATCGAGCATTTAATTCTGCAAGATGGAACGGCTTTGTTATGTAGTCATCGGCTCCAAAATTTAATCCTTGTAGTTTATCATCAAGTGTATCTTTGGCAGTAAGAATTATTATGCCACACGATGGCTGTTGGTTTTTCAGCAATTTAACCAGATCAAAACCCGATCCATCAGGAAGCATTAAATCTATTAACGCACACTCATATTCTATAGTATTAATCAAGTATTCAGCATCTTCAAAATTATAAGCAACATCAATTGCATAATTATCTTTTGCTAAAAATTTTACAATTGATGCAGATAATCCTTTTTCGTCCTCTACAATTAAGAGTTTCATAATTACAAATTAACAGTTAATTAGCACATTTACATACAAAATTATTATTTATTTTTTGCAAATAATAAAAGAAAAACATTAGCTTAATAATATTACAAAATATATCCTTAATTTACCTTAAATGAAAATCGTAGAGAGCATCTCTCTACGATTTAATCATTAATTATTGGAAATCCTTTATTTTATTTCTTTTTTTCATAATTATATAATGTCCCTTGCCTTTCTTTCGCTATCCTGTCCCACTCGGGAACTACTGTTCGCAAAAAGTTTTCTTTGTCTTTGCGTGCTTTATCCATATCGAGCCCAATGTATTTCTGAGCTAACTCTTTCGTTGAAACATCCGGTAATTTTAGCGGGATTGGTACATTATGACGTACAAAAACTACCTGTAACATCCCGCGAGCTTGTTCTGCACGCTGTATCGCTGTCCCAAGTATCCTTAATGCTTCGACAGGTGCGTGAAATCCTACGCCGTTTGCAGCAGCAACCCAATCCCACCTCCATTGAGCGCTTCGTATTAATTTCAAGATGGGTTCCATTTCTTGTTCAGTTGCTCCTGCTTCCCACGCTTTTTGCGCTTCAATATGTGCCGCAGCAATGGACTTTTCAGCAAGTCGACGTAATTCCATCACTTTATTCTGACGTGAAACAACGTCTTCCATCAACTGCTTCTCGCTTTCTCTGTGACATACTTGACAAGAATTTGCAATATTAGCAAGCGGGCTACGAACGTGATGGTCGGTGAACTTCGAACCTCCCTCTACTTTGTATGGCATATGACAATCTGCACAAGAAACTCCACGTTGAGCGTGAATACCTGTCATATATAATTCATAATCAGGATGTTGTGCTTTGAGCATTTTTGCTTTGCTCAGTGGATGTACCCAATCATAATGATTAATCTCGTCGTAATATGCTTCCATTTCCTCTGCTGAAAATCCTTTGTCCCACGGGAAAGCAAGATAATTCGTAGGTTTTTGGAAATAATACTCAACGTGGCACTGGGCGCATACAAGCGAACGCATCTCCTGGTGTGTTGCATTCTTAATATCGAAACCACGTCGAGCAAGTGCTTCGGTAAGAGCCGGTCGTGTAATTCTTAAGTTCATCGTTTTAGGATCGTGACAGTCCTGACAACCTATCGGATTTACTGCTTCACTCCCTAAATCCGTGAATTTTTTGCTATAAAACTCAGCAACACCCATATTTTTCATTAGCCTTGGTACATCTGTGCTTTTGCAAGCCCAACAGGTTGCTGGCTGAGGACTCCATTCAATACCGCCCGTTCTTAATATATTTCGTACGTCTATTACGGCATATGCGTGCCCGCGCCCTTGATTATACTCGCGTGAAAATGCATACCCTGCCCACATTATTACCAGCTCTGGGTATTCCTCTAAATAATCAATATGAGCAGAACCCATATACGGACTTCTAAATGATGTATCAAGCGTTTTCAAATATGATTCATACTGTCGTGGAAAATTTTCCCCCCATACCTCGTTTCTTGGCTCGTATTCAGGTAGATTCTTAACTAAATCGACCCGTGCAACTGTTTCTGTTCGTCTTTCCATTATTGATGCTGTCAGCATTCCAATAATGAATACAACAACGAATGTGATTGCAAATAGCAACCAATATACCCAAGGTTTCATTTTTTTTGTAGAATTTTCACTCATTTTTACCTCATCTATTTTGTGAATTATTCAATTAGTTGCATTAACCAATCAGGTGCTGGTTTTGGCAATGATGGGACTATTGCGTTTGGCGTCGATGCCTGGCTCGAAACTCTTCCGTGAGGCACTTCACGATGACAATCCCAACATAAATGCCCTTTCCCTTCTTTATAATTTTTCCCTGTTACCTGCACAGCTGTAACATGATTAATTTGGTTTAAATGGCAACGCATACAGTTTTCTTGAACAACCGCTTTCCCCGATTCTTTTATCCGAATTACTTGCGGTTCCATCCTTAGTGTGAAAATCGTTGCATGGCGCCTTCCGTCCGATGCTTTGAAAAAATACTTTCGTAGAAAATTATCGTGCGGTACGTGGCAGTCATTACAATTTGCCCTTTCACGGTGACTGCTATGTTGCCAGGACGCATATTGTGGATACATTACGTGGCAATTAATACAAGCTCTCGGGTCGTCCGATAAATATGAAGTCGCATTCGAAATATGAAAAGCAGTTGCAGAAAGTCCTGCAAGTACCCCAAGACTAATTACAACGGGCAATTTCCAGCCTTTTGGTGGCATTAGATTCTTTATCACTTCGAAAAATTTATTCATATTTCACCTTAAATCAGACCTTATACTCTTATTCTATGCTCATATATAAAATTTTTTTTTGTAAAAAACAAATTTTTTTTGATTTACCATTTATTTTTTTTAAACTTTTTTACTTATTTATAATTATGTATCATTTTATTTTTTCAATTAGATTTTTTTGTGTATCTTTGCATTTTGTTATTATTGCGGACGTGGCGGAATTGGCAGACGCACTAGACTTAGGATCTAGCGGGGCGACCCGTGAGAGTTCGAGTCTCTCCGTCCGCACCATTTTTTATTAATAAACAAGGTAGCACAAATTGGAAACAAAATTCAACAAATTGAGCGATACCCTTTTCTCCTTCGAAGTCAATTTCCCGAAAAGTGAAGTCGATGACAAAATTCAACAAGAACTGAACAATCTTCAACGCAACTACCAAATTGAAGGTTTTCGCAAAGGCAAAGTGCCAATGAATTTAGTCAAACAACGCTTTGGCAACGAAGTCCTTTATAATATTTGCCTCGATCACACACAGGATGCTTTTAGCAAATATGTTGAACAAGAAAAACTCGAACTTGTTTCCTCCCCTGTTCTGAAAGATTTCAAAATTGACGAGGAAAACGTTAGTGCTGTTCTCGAATTTGAGCAACACCCTAAGCTCGATTTAGTGGATTTTAAAGAACTCTCTGTTGACCAAGTCGTTTATGTTCCAGATGAATTAGATATTGACTACGTTTTGCATAAACTTGGACTCGAACTGGGCAATAAATCCGAAGCCGACACAGTTGAAAATTTTGATGTTATCATCTATGGCGATTTCCAGTCTGTCGAAAAAGAAACTGGAAATGTCCTTCAAAATATGCCAAATAATGTGATTTATCTCTTCTCATACGATTTCCCTGAGCAATTCAAACAATTTTTCTTAAATAAAAAAGTTGACGACCAGTTTGAAATTGATTTTGCAGAAGTTGACCCACTTCGCCAAAATGAAATTTTCAAAGTGAAAATCAACAAAATTGAGAAAATTGAGCCTGCTGAACTTACGGAAGATAAAATTTCTGAAATTAGCGGCGGTAGGTTTAGCACTATCGAAGACTTACGCGAAGATATTTCTCTATTTATTCAAAACCACTTCGACCACTACGAAAATGTTGATTTTGAAAATAATGTTTACAAAAAAATTGTCGAGCAGTATAAAGAAATTCCAATTCCTCAAAATCTGCTCAACGAAAGCATAAAAAATGCTATCGAAATGCACGCAAAGAAACACAACTTAAACCCTGACGAACTTTCCCGAAACGAAGACTTCTTAACCCCACTCAAAGAAGAAATTCGTCGCCAATATATCTTTGAAATTGTCTCTGCTGAAATAATCAAAAAAGAGCAACTTAATTTGGAAGATGAAGACGTTGCTGATTACTTCGAGCAAGTTGGCTTGCCACGTGAAATGGGCTCGCTCGAAATTCTAAAAAATCTGGATGAAAAGCAACGCACAAATCTTATTAATAAGCTTCTTACCGATAAAGTTATTGGTTATCTGAAATCTGTTGTTACTACTAACAATGTTGATGCTGAAGAAAAAGTTAAAAAAATGATTGTTACAAACCTTTCTTATTATCAAGCAGTTGCTCATAATCTGACTCACAACCACGAACACCATCACGACCACGAACACGAACATAATGAAGCTCATCCGAGCGACGAAAATTAATCCGCAAGTGCTATATTAATGACATAAAGAAAGAGGCTGACACACAATCAGCCTCTTTCTTTAACGTACATTTCTCATATTTCAAATTCTTCAATTCTGCTATTTTTACAACAAACTTTCGTAATCATATGCTGCCTTTCGTAATCTCTCCATTATTGCTATTCCAATACCGATTTCAGGGACGGGTTCTGCCACAATGCAGCCAACCTCGCTTTCTTCGAGCAAGTGCATACCGTAGAACAAATTGACAGCACACTCTTTGAGCGATTTGCTTTCTGTTAGTCTAAATACAACTTTATATTCATTATCGTATTGCCCACTGAACGATAGTAAGCCCGCATTTGATTTATCTATCGCAGTATTAACTTTTTCTGATAATATATAAATCGGCTTTCTTGGACTATAATGAGATTTTAACATCCCCGGTGCAGCTAAATTACTCTCAACATACTCTTTGTCGAATGGCAATATTGCTTCAAGGTCTTCACGAGTGATAAATCCATTTCGCAAAATTACAAAGCCTTTTTCGGTAAGTGTGATAATTGTAGATTCTATACCGACTTTTGTTTTACCGCCATCAAGTATGTAATCGACATCTGGAAGATATTTTCTTACGTGTTGAGCAGTCGTTGGACTGATGCGACCAAATTTGTTTGCGCTCGGTGCGGCTATTGGGCAACCCGATTGTCTAATCAGTTCAAGAGCAATTTCTTCTTTCGGCATCCGTAGCCCAACAGTTGGAAGTCCAGATGTAACTATATCAGGTATTATAGGTCGTTTCTTTAAAACAATAGTAAGAGGTCCAGGCCAAAATTTTTCAACTATTTTGTATATTCTCTCATCATCAGCATAAGTATAATTTGCTATATCGTTCAGTTCAGCTATATGTACTATCAATGGGTCGAACCTTGGTCTCTCTTTCAATTCAAAAATACGAGCAACTGCCATTGAATTTAATGCATTCGCCCCAAGCCCATAAACAGTTTCAGTGGGAAATGCGACTACTTTACCCTCGCGAATATATTGCGCAGCTATTTCAATATCTTTGTATTTCATAATTATTCAAAATAAATTTATAAAAAAAGTGGCGTCAAAACGCCACAGGTAAATTATTTATTTTTGAATATTCTATCCCAAATAAGAACGCAACGACTTCGAACGCGAAGCATGGCGTAATCTTCTAATAGCCTTTTCTTTAATCTGACGAACGCGTTCACGTGTTAGATTAAACTTTTCGCCTATTTCTTCAAGTGTTAACTGATTACCGTCCAGTCCGAAATACAATTTTATTACTTCGGCTTCGCGAGGCGAAAGAGTTGCAAGAACCTGCTGTACTTCCACACGTAATGATTCGCGCATTAGTTCTTGATCGGGAGATGGCTGAGTTTCATTCGGCAGTACATCGAGCAAACGATTGTCCTCGCCCTGCACAAACGGAGCATCAACAGATAAGTGTCTACCCGAAATTTTTATCGTTTCGGCAATTTCTGCAACCGACATATTCAGTTCCTCAGCCAACTCGGCCGCGGTCGGCTCACGCTCGAATTCCTGCTCCAACTCACTAAACTTTTTGCCGATTTTGTTTAATGCTCCTACGCGATTAAGCGGAAGCCTTACAATTCTTGATTGTTCAGCTAATGCTTGCAAAATCGACTGCCTTATCCACCAAACAGCATAGGAAATAAACTTAAACCCGCGAGTTTCGTCGAACCGCTTTGCTGCTTTAATCAGCCCTAAATTGCCTTCGTTAATTAAGTCGCCGAGCGACAAACCCTGATTTTGATATTGCTTCGCAACAGAAACCACAAATCGCAAATTTGCCTTTACTAATCGTTCCATAGCCAAATTTGCCTCAGGACCACCCTTTTTAATTATTCTCGCCAATTCGATTTCCTGATCAGCTGACAAAAGCTCAACTTTCCCAATTTCCTGCAAATACTTATCTAATGATTGACTTTCTCTGTTTGTGTATTGCTTTGTTATTCTCATAACTACTTATATATTAATTACATTTAATATTTCAAATTAAATAATACCACCAGTAGACGCATTAAAAATTATTATATTTTTACTAAAATTTGAATTAACAATAATTAATTTTCCAGAATGTGAATGCTTTCATAATTCTACTTGATAATCATACAAAAAGTTGCGATATACCTAATGAATTAAAAAAAACTAATAAAACTTTGCGAAGAAAAATGTTATTTTTTTTAGCATTTATTAGATTTTTAGGAACGACTAAACGATTAAAGTTTAAAAATATTTTGGTAAATAATTTTTTTATTTTTTCTCAATTAATTAAATTGCACGTAAAGAAATCTACAAAATAGACAGGTAGTATATGGTAACAGAATTTGGGATTATTCTTTTATTTCTTATCATAGGTGCTCTTTTTGTTGGTATCAGTATCTTTGCAGCAGCTCTCATCAGACCTCACAATCCAACACCAGAAAAATTAACCACATATGAATCAGGCGAAGAACCTATCGGCAGTCCTTGGGTGCAATTTAATATACGTTTCTACATAATAGCTCTTGCATTTCTAATTTTCGAAGTAGAATTGGTGTTTTTGTTTCCTTGGGCAGTTGTATTTAAAACGTTGGGTTGGTATGCATTTATTGCTATGGTAATATTTGTGCTCATTTTAATACTTGGTCTTGCCTACGACTGGGCAAAAGGCTATCTCGAATGGGATAAACCCAAGCCATATATTCCAAGATTGAAAGATTTAATTATTACTCGTGAAGATTTGAAAAAACAACAATAGGTGAGAAAATGGGACTTTTGAATAGATTAGACAATCCTTATGATATTTCTCCGGGGATTATACTCGGGACAATGGAAGACTTGCTCAATTGGGGACGCGCTCGTTCCGATTGGTATCTCCAATTCGGGCTTGCTTGCTGCGCGATTGAGTTTATGGCGCTTAATGCTTCCCACTACGATCTGATGCGTTTCGGTTGTATTCCAAGGACTTCTCCCCGTCAGGCTGATTTTATTATTATTAGCGGAACTGTAACACTTAAAATGGCTGAACGTATCAAAAGGCTCTACGAGCAAATGGCTGAACCTAAATACGTCCTTGCTATGGGCTCTTGCTCTATTTGTGGCGGTCCTTACTGGAAAGAAGGCTACCACGTGCTCAAAGGCGTTGATAGAATTATCCCCGTTGACGTCTACGTTCCGGGCTGCCCACCACGCCCAGAAGCATTCTTCGACGGTATGATTAAACTTCAAGAAAAAATAAACAAACAGAAAATTTTCGAAAAACGCGCTCGCATTGCCGAAGAAGATGCTAAAAATGGCAAAAGCAACAATATCCATCTTCCGCACGGCTGGGAAGAAGTTAAATGATTTAATAATCTTGTAGAGATGCAATGCTTTGCATCTCGCAGATAACAAACAAGAAACAAGGTAAATAATATTTTATTAAATTTAGCTGTAAGTAAAATGAACCCAAAAGAAATATTCGATCTGCTAAAAAAAGAAATCGGTGACAGAGCTCTTGAACTCGTCGAAAAAGAGCATCACGACCCGTTTATTGTTGTATCGTCCGACGCAATTGTGGAGGCTTGCCTTGTCCTTCGAGACGACCCAAACACCCTTTTTGATTACCTTGTTAATTTATCCGGCGTTGATGATAAAGATAAATTTGTCGTTGTTTATCATCTCTTTTCTTTACAACATAAGCACAGAATTGTGCTAAAAGTTTATCTTGATAGAGAAAATCCTCATGTCCCAACTGTCGAACGCGTTTGGAGAAGTGCTAATTGGCACGAACGTGAAGCCTACGATATGTTTGGGATTATTTTCGATGGGCATTCCGACTTGCGACGTATCCTTTGCCCTTATGATTGGGAAGGCCATCCATTGCGAAAAGATTACAAAACACCTGATTATTACAAAAGTATTAAAGTTCCATTATAAGAAAATTAATTATAATATAAAGGTCCGACAGTGAGCGAGACAAAAACTTTTGAAATTGATTTTGGAAAAGTATATTCAGAAAGAATGCGGCTGAATGTAGGTCCGCAGCACCCATCTACTCACGGCGTTCTTCGATTGGAAGTGGAACTCGAAGGGGAAGTAGTTACCGATGTTGTCCCACACATTGGATACCTTCACCGCTGCTTCGAAAAACACGCTGAAAATGTAACATACCCTCAAGTTATTCCATACATTGACCGTATGGATTATATTTCGTCTATGAATAATGAATACCCATACGTTCTGGGTATGGAAAAACTCCTTGGTATTGAAGTTCCCGAAAAAGTGCAATATATTAGAGTTATCTGCGCCGAACTGAACCGTATTGCTAACCACCAAATCGCAATTGCTACCTTTGGCTTGGACTCCGGTGCATTTACTCCATTTCTCTACTATTTCCGCGATCGCGAAATGATTATTACTTTGTTCGAGAAACTTAGTGGCGGTCGTTTGCTCTATAACTACTTCTGGATTGGCGGGCTTATGCACGATGTGCATCCTA
Source organism: Eximiradius sp. (assembly GCA_937127445.1). Lineage (GTDB taxonomy): Bacteria > Bacteroidota > Ignavibacteria > Kapaibacteriales > UBA2268 > JAKIZO01. Next base: position 185,533 of record CAKZLY010000014.1, read on the forward strand.
CATTTGTCGAAGATTGTCTCGAAATAGTAAAACAAGTCCGCAAAACCAATGATGAAGCATTAGACCTTCTGATGTATAATAAGATTTTCATTGAAAGAACTGCTAATATAGGCATTCTACCTGCTGATGTAGCTATTAATTACGGCTGCTCGGGTCCTGTCTTGCGTGGTTCAGGTGTCCCTTATGATTTGCGTAAGGTCGAGCCATATTCGATTTATGATAGATTTGATTTCGATGCCGTCGTTGGCAAAGGCGAAATGGGAACACTTGGCGATTGCTGGGATAGAAACATCGTTCGCGTTCGCGAAATTTACGAAAGTTGCAAAATTATCGAGCAAGCAATCGAACAAATGCCAAAAGAACCTTGTGATGTTCGTCAAGCAATCCCGAAACGAATCAAACCTCCTGTTGGAGAATTTTACTGCCGTGCAGAAAACCCCAAAGGCGAACTCGGATTCTATATTATTAGCGACGGTAGCCCGAAACCATCTCGCGTACGTGCTCGCGCTACAAGCTTTGTTAATCTTAGCGTTTTACCTGAAATTTCCAAAGGCTATATGATTGCTGACCTTATTATGATATTAGGTTCGCTCGATATAGTTCTTGGAGAAATTGATAGATAATGAATATTATTAACTAAATATAAAAGAATAATGGAATCGGTAAATTTTGTTTACGATTTGCTTGGGAAAAATATAGTTGCTTATATCCTTCTTGCGTTGCTACCAATGGCATTTCTTCTTCCTTATGCCTTAGTTGCCATTCTTGGTGAGTTGAAGATTTCTGCTTGGATCCAAGAACGTTTAGGTCCTATGCGTACCGGCTGGAAAGGCGTTTTGCAGCCAATTGCAGAAGTTGTAAAACTTCTGCAGAAAGAAGACATCACTCCTGCGGCTGTCAACAAGCCTTTGTTTAATTTAGCACCTTTTGTTATGTTTGCCGGTGCTTATGCTGCCTATGCAGTAATTCCTTTTAGTTCGAAATTTGTCCCAGTCAATATTAATATTGGCTTGTTCTATGTTTTTGCTATTAGCGCCTTCGGTGTAATCGCAATTGTTATGGGCGGCTGGGCTTCGAACAATAAATATTCATTGCTTGGTGGTATGCGTGCAGCTGCTCAAATGATTAGCTACGAAATTCCAATAGCTGTTGCTATTCTGGCAATTGCTACTCTTGCTGGTTCGCTCGATATGCAGGAAATTATCTACCAGCAAGGTGGCGGATTCTGGAACTGGAACATTTTCGGTGGTCCCGGTTCAATTACGAAATTATGGGTTATTCCATTTACTGTAACACTTTTCTTGATTTACTTTATCGGCTCGCTCGCCGAAACTAATCGCGTCCCGTTCGATATTCCCGAAGGCGAATCCGAAATCGTCGCTGGCTACCATACTGAATACAGCGGTATGAAATTCGCTATGTTCTTCTTCGCTGAATATTCAAATATGTTCATCGTTTCTGCTATCATCACTATTCTTTTCCTTGGTGGCTGGCAGTCTCCTTTCGGCGACTTCTTAAATGGTCCTGTCTGGCAAGCCTTCTGGTTTGTTAGCAAAGCAATGCTTTTCGTATTTCTGCAAATCTGGCTCCGCTGGACTCTCCCACGCTTGCGTGTCGACCAACTGATGTATGTAACCTGGAAAGTAATGTTGCCTATCGCTTTTGTTGCATTTTTTGCAGTTGCTCTCTGGGCAATGATAAAATAAATTGTTTTCTTTTACTGAGGTAAAAAATGGAATATTTCAAAAATATATTTCACGCTCTTTATACGATTTTTGTCGGGATGAAAATTACAGGTATGCACCTTTTCGAAAAAAAAGTTACTATGCAATACCCTGATTTAGTTCATCCTATCCGTGATGGACTTATTCCGCCAACCGAACGTAACCGTATAGATGTTGATATGGATAGATGCAACGGATGCGGTTCGTGCGTCCGTGCTTGCCCAGTTGACGCTATCGAGGTCGAAATGGTTCGGGTTGTACCCGGCGACGATGTCCCTTTGTTTTATGACGGAACACCTATTAAGACTTGGGTTACTAAATACACAATAGATTTTGCTAAATGCTGTTTCTGCGGGCTTTGTATCGAAGCTTGTCCTACTCAGGCTAATAGAATGACGCCTGAATTTGAATATTCTGAATATGAGCGCGAAAAATTAATTTACCATTTCGAACGGCTCACCCCAGAAGAAGCAGAAGAAAAGAAACGTAAATGGGAAGCTTATCAAGCAGAAAAGAAAAAAGCTGATGCCGCTGCAAAAAGTCAGAAAAATGAAACAGGTAATTAATCACAATTAAGATAAATTAATATGCTATTTGATTTTGTCTTTTATATGTTCGCCGTTATTGTGATTGTCTCAGCAATGGGTGTTGTTTTCTCGAAGAAAATGATGTATTCGGCTTTCTCATTGCTATTTACTTTCTTCGGAATGGCGGGCTTATATGTGCTGCTTAGTGCAGACTTTGTTGCTGTTACTCAGATTATGGTTTATGTCGGTGGTATTTTGGTGCTTATTGTCTTTGGTGTGATGCTTACAAGCAAAATCACCGGAGTGGACATTAAAACTGGGACTATCGGGAAAATCCAGCTTATAGTTGGCGCAATTACATCAGTAATTGTTGCCATTATTTTGCTCTATACCTACTTAAATGTTGAATGGATTACCTCTCAGTTCCAGATTGAAGTGCCAACGACAACACACTTTATTGGTTTTGGATTATTCACCGAATATTTATTGCCATTCTTTGTTGCAGCGATATTGCTTTTGGTTGCTTTCATCGGTGCAGCAAAAATTGCCAGAAGAAAATAGGAGGCTCGCGATGGAAATTGGACTAACTCACTACCTTGTTGTAAGTGCTTTGCTTTTTTCGCTTGGCGTTTTCGGTATTGTTACTCGAAAAAATTCTATCCTTGTGCTTATGGGATTAGAGTTGATCTTAAACTCTGCTAATTTGAATTTTATTGCTTTCTCTAAGTTCAAAGGATTAAACATCGAAGGGCACATCGCTACTTTGTTTGTTATTGTTCTGGCTGCTGCCGAAGTTGCCGTTGCACTTGCAATTATCCTTAATATTTATCAAAATTATCATCATATTGATGTTGATGAGATAAATAAACTTAAAGAGTAGTTTCAGTATTGAAGTTAAATTATAGTATAAAATTATGACACACGAAACATTGCTACAAATATCATCAATTGTCTTGCTGCTGCCGCTTGCAGGATTTGCTGGAATTATATTTTTTCAGAAAAAATTAGGTAGAGCAGCGGGATATATCGGTTCGTCAATTTTGGGGATTAATTTGCTGCTGTCCTTGCTTGTCGCATACCAGAAATTAGCCTTCTATAGCGATGCTGGTATGCTGCAATGGAAATTCGATTGGCTAAATCTTGGTTCTCATCCCATTACCATTGGTATTGGATTAGACAATCTGGCAGCAATTATGCTAATTGTTGTCAATTTAATTAGTTTTCTTGTTCATGTGTTCTCGCTTGAATATATGCGGGAAGATATTCGTTTCCCAAGGTTCTATGCCTATTTAGGGCTGTTTACCTTTTCTATGTTGGGAATTGTAATCGCCAATAATTTTTTAAATATGTATATATTCTGGGAACTTGTTGGAATTAGCTCTTACCTTCTGATTGGCTTCTGGTACGAAAAAGATAGTGCTGCCGATGCAAGCAAAAAAGCATTTATTACCAACCGCATCGGCGATTTCGGCTTTTTTGCTGGCATTATGATACTGTTCTTCACCTATGGCACCTTTATGTTCGATGATATATTTGCTCATATTGGCGAAGGGCATATACCATTCGATAGCGGAACAATGCTTACTCTCGCTGGTATTCTTCTCTTTATGGGTGCAATAGGTAAATCAGCTCAGTTCCCGCTTCACGTCTGGTTGCCCGACGCTATGGAGGGTCCAACTCCTGTATCCGCTTTAATCCACGCTGCAACTATGGTTGCTGCCGGTGTTTACCTTACTGCACGTATCTTCCCAATGCTTACTGCCGATGCTTTGCTGTTTGTTGCTTATATCGGTGCTATTACTGCTTTCATTGCGGCAACAATTGCCATCACTCAAACTGACTTCAAGAGAATACTGGCTTATTCAACTGTTAGCCAGCTCGGATATATGATTATGGCTATCGGCGTTGGTGCTTATTCTTATGGTTTCTTCCACTTAGTTACACACGCTTGGTTCAAAGCCTGCTTGTTCCTGGCAAGTGGTTCGGTTATTCACGCTATGCACCATTCTATGCATCACGCCGGCGAACACCATATGGACCCACAAGATATTCGTAATATGGGCGGTTTGCGTAAAAAAATGCCAATTACCTATTTAACATTCCTAATCTCGACTATTGCAATTTCTGGCGTCCCATTTACCTCCGGCTTCTTGAGCAAGGACGGTATCCTTGCCGGTACTATGGCGTTTGGCCAGCTTTCGGGACATTGGTTTATTGCTTTCTCTGGATTTGCTTCCGCTGCTATGACTGCTTTCTATATGTTCCGTCTTCTTATTTCTGCTTTCCACGGGCAACCCAAAACACATATTGCTGCTCATACTCACGAAAGTAATAAACTTATTACTGTTCCTTTGATTGTTCTTTCAATATTAACTTTCTGGTTCTTCTATTCTTTCAACCCATTCGATGGTGGTAGCGGCTGGTTCTACGAAAAAATTAAAACACCTGCAACCGTTGTCCAAGCTGAACATCAATGGGGATTTTTCGTCCCATACGAAAGCAGCCACTCTCATTCTTCTGCTTGTTGTGGCGAACACATTACCAGCCCTGCTGAGGAACATTCTCACTCTCACGAAAAAGACACTCATCACGCTTTAAATAAATTCGAAGAAGCTCTTCACCACGCCCACCTGCCTGCAATGATTATCTCGCTTATTGTTGCCGGACTTGGTATTTTCCTTTCATTCTCTTTCTACCAGTTCAAAATATTTAATCCAGATGGCGTGGCTGAATTAATCAAACCATTTTATCTGCTTTCATACAACAAATGGTACTTCGATGAAATATACGACGCTTCAGTAATCTGGGGAACAACTACATTTGCTAAGCTACTTGCATTGTTTGATCTGTACATTATAGATGGAATTGTAAATTTAGTAGGGTGGTTCACAAAAGTTGTTGGGCATTTCATCGGCTGGTTCGATTTGTACGTTATCGATGGCTTGGTAAATCTTACAGCAAATGTTACTGCTTTCTTCGGCTTGGTGTTTAGAAAATTCCAAACTGGAAGAATTCAAGCATATATTGTTATGACAATTATTTTTGCTATGGTATTGCTCTATTATGTTTTATAATTTGAATAGTATGTAATAAATAAATTTAGTCCGGAGGATTAATGTTCACTATTTTCGGAATAGGTCCGCTTACATTCATTACATTTCTGCCTTTGCTTGGGATGTTGATTCTTCTTGCTATTCCATCGGGCAAAGATGAAAAAACAAAAGAAACATCAATTAATCTATTACGCTGGGTTACTGTTGGAATTACTTTTATCCAATTAGTAGTTGCTCTGCTAATTTATGCGAATTTCCGAACAGATTTAGTCGGAGTAAACGACCCAAATAGTTTCCAGTTCGTCGAAAAAGTCAAGTGGATTAGCGTAAAAGGTTTGCCACTGTTCGGCGACTTAAATATCGAATACTTTGTTGGTATTGATGGATTAAGTGCTCCGATGGTACTCCTTACTGCCCTGATTTGCTTTGTAGCAACTTTTTCCTCTTGGAGCATCAAGAAAGCCCACAAAGGATACTTTATGATGTATCTGCTTCTCGATTTAGGAATGATGGGTGTTTTCGTAGCTTTGGACTTCTTCCTTTTCTACGTCTTTTGGGAACTTATGCTCCTGCCGATGTATTTCCTTATCGGTATCTGGGGCGGTCCACGCAAAGAATATGCTGCCATTAAGTTCTTTATCTATACTTTGTTCGGCTCGGTATTTATGCTTTTGGTAATGATAGGGCTGTATTTCTCCGTAGGTTCATTCAACCTGCTGGATATGATGAACCCAGCAAATTTCAAGCCCGGAGAAATTTTTACCGGTTTCCAGACGACTTGGCGACTTGTTGCTTTCGTGGCTTTGTTTGTCGGCTTTGCTATCAAAGTCCCTACCGTCCCGTTCCATACTTGGTTGCCGGACGCTCACGTTGAAGCGCCTACGCCAATTTCAGTTATTCTGGCTGGCATATTGCTGAAAATGGGAACTTATGGTATGCTTCGCGTTGCTTGGCCTATCTTCCCCGAAGCAGTAGCTTATTTCAACAACTATATCGCATTTATCGGTATGGTTAGCATAATTTACGGTGCGTTGTGCGCTTTGGGGCAACATAAAGTTGGGAAACGCGATTTGAAAAAACTTATTGCCTACTCATCTGTTTCCCATATGGGTTACGTTATGCTCGGTATTTCTGCCCTTAATTCTAATGGGCTAACCGGCGCAATCTTCCAAATGTTCAATCACGGGACAATCACTGCAATGCTCTTTATGATTGTGGGCGTAATTTACGATCGTGCCCACACCCGCGGCCTTGATGAATTCGGTGGTCTGGCTAATAAAATGCCCGTTTATACAGGAATTATGGCTATTGCCTTCTTCGCTGCTATTGGATTGCCCGGACTGAGCGGATTTATCAGCGAAGCGCTCGTATTCCTCGGTGCTTTTGCTACTTATCCTGTGCTTACTGTAATTTCCGCTCTTGGTGTTGTCCTCGGTGCTGCTTATATGCTTTGGGCTCTTCAAAGAATGTTCTTCGGCAAACTACCTGAACGTTGGAGCGGTCCTTGGGACCCCACCGGAAAAGAATATAAACACGACGACATCAATGGCATCGAGCTGGCAGCTCTTGTTCCGCTTGCTATCGTTGTGATTTTCCTCGGTGTGTTCCCGGGTGCTGTCGTTAATTTGATGACTTCATCGGTTAATCATCTTATTGAAATTGTTAAAATCGGTGGTCAGTTCGCCGGTATGTAATTTTTTCGTTTGAGTAATAATAATTAAGACAAATATATGGACAGCTTACTTTCTTTATTTATCGGACAATACGTAGCAGATTTAAAGCGCAGCCTCGCCTTGTTCGCTCCCGAACTTGTCCTGGCAACGGCTTTCGTTTTGCTTGTTATTGTTGATTTGATTTTTCAGAAGTCAAAATACATTACCGGTGTAGTTGCCTTGCTCGGTTTTGCTGTTGCGACTATCTTTATGATTGTTAGCCCGGCAAATACTTCGTTTGGCTTCTGGCAAATGTATGTGTTCGACCCATTCAGCAATTTCTTTAAATATATTTTTCTAATTTCTGGCTTTGCGGTTGTGCTTATTTCCTTCTTCTCGAATGAACTAAACAAATCCGACCGTACTATGGGCGAATATTACACGCTCATTCTTGGTATGACGCTCGGTATGTTCGTTATTTCGAGTGCCGGCAATTTAATCCTGATTTATCTTGCTCTCGAAACTATGTCGCTAAGCTCCTATGTGCTTGCCGGCTACACAAAAGAAATAAAACGTGCAAGTGAAGCCTCCCTGAAATATGTTATTTATGGCGCATTAGCTTCGGGGTTGATGATTTACGGCATTTCCATTTTATACGGGCTTACCGGCACGCTGAGCTTATTCCAGATTAACGCATTCCTTACTCAATATCAGGGGCCGGTTTTTCCCCTCGTTGTTGCTTCTCTTTTAGTATTGGTAGGCTTTGGATATAAAATTTCAGCTGTCCCCTTCCATTTCTGGACACCAGATGTTTATGAAGGAGCCCCAGTTGCAATTACAGCTTACTTGTCTGTCGCCTCCAAAGCTGCTGGATTTGCCGTATTTATGCGATTTCTTAAAGCTGGATTTATAGATCCTACAAATGCAAGCGAACAAGTTTGGACAATGGTTTCATCTATTGATTGGAAGTTCATCGTTGCCGTTCTATCTGTTCTTTCGATGACTATTGGTAATTTTGTCGCTCTTTGGCAGACAAACGTAAAACGTATGCTTGCCTATTCGAGTATCGCTCACGCTGGCTATATGCTTATGGGCGTTACCGTTATGACCGAGGGCGGATACATTGCTGTTATGATTTACTTCTTTACTTACCTTTTGATGAACTTCGGTGCTTTCTATGTTGTTCAGCTTATCGCAAATGAAATCGGTAGCGAAGAACTCGAAGATTATAACGGACTCGGCTATCGTTCGCCTTTGCTCGGAACAGCAATGGCTATATTCCTTGTTTCACTAACTGGATTGCCGCCAACTGCTGGCTTTGTAGGTAAATTATACATCTTCCAAGCTGTAATTAATTCAAATATGATTTGGCTTGCTGTCGTAGGCGTGCTAAATTCGGTTGTGTCGCTTGCATACTACGCAAAAGTTTTCAGAAATATGTGGTTACGTGGCGTCGATAGCAATTCAGCACCTTTGAAATACTCAATCTATGCTCAATTGCTTGTTTATGCATTCGTTATTCCAACACTCTATTATGGTATATTCTGGACGCCGCTGGTGTTCTGGGCGAAAAGCTCAGTTATGATGTTCATCGGCAAATAAAAAGAAATGTTGATAATTACATAAAAATGAGCAATGGTTTTTCTTATAACCTTCGGAAGATTCTCGACCTTTCCGAAGGTTTTTGTTTTATTCCTCCCGTTTGCATATAAATTGCAATTCAGCGCACTGTCCCAAAAGCAAGACCTTTTCATTTTTTCTTGATTTCATAAAAGCTCGTGTTTAAAAATTCAAAGCAAATAAGATAACTAAATAAACCTGAATAATCATTATAATTATACAATATATAATGAAACATTCGCCTTTTGTCATTATCTTTAAATATTGAGTTTTTGAATTGAAATAACAATAAATATATTTTATAAATTATTTATTTCATACAAAAAAAATTATCTGAATGGGAAATAGTTATTAACATTAAAAAAAATCCGTGAAAAATCCCCATAAATTTAAAAAAATCAAAAATTTATTTGGAAAGAAATATTTTTTTTTATAGTTTTGTCAGCTCTATGAGAGTAAATTGTTAAAAAGTAATAAAAAATGGAGACTTTTGAGTGCCAACAATAAGTCAGTTAATACGAAAAGGGCGTAAAAAGGTAATTTACAAGAGTAAATCGCCCGCTTTGCAATCTTGCCCGCAAAGACGCGGCGTATGCACTCGTGTTTATACAACAACGCCAAAAAAACCTAATTCAGCATTGAGAAAAGTGGCACGTGTTAGGCTGTCCAATCAAATTGAAGTAACTGCCTATATCCCAGGCGAAGGACACAACCTTCAAGAACACTCCATCGTTTACGTTCGCGGTGGTAGAGTAAAGGACTTGCCCGGTGTCCGTTATCACATTATTCGTGGTACAGCCGATACACAAGGTGTTGATGGTCGCAAGCAAGGTCGCTCTAAATACGGTGCTAAAAGACCGAAAGCAAAAGGACCCGCTGCTGCAGGTAAAAAATAATAATGGATATGTTTATTAAGAGTTTAATATGAGAAAAAGAAGAGCAGAAAAACGTCCAATGGTACCGGATCCAAAATTTGGAGATCCTGTCGTTTCTAAGTTTATCAATTGCATAATGCTACAGGGCAAGAAAAGCACAGCTCGTAGCATCGTTTATGATGCTTTCGATATTATCGAAGAACGAGCCAAGCAAAATCCACTCGAAGTGTTCCACAAAGCTATGCAAAATGTGGCCCCTCTGGTGGAGGTGCGTTCCCGTCGCGTCGGCGGTGCAACATACCAGGTGCCCGTGGATGTTCGCGAAGAACGTCGTATCGCTTTGGCTATCCGCTGGCTTAAAACCTATGCTAAAGCTCGCCGCGATCATTCTATGGCTCAACGCCTTGCTGCTGAAATTATGGCTGCTTCTCGTGGAGAAGGCTCCGCTGTGAAAAAACGTGAAGATACTCATAGAATGGCAGAAGCTAATAAAGCTTTCGCCCACTTTAAATGGTAATCCTATTTTCGTTCTTTGTCAACTTGTTAGCCTGATTGCGTGTAACTATGCCGACTGAAACCGACAAATCAAAAATCAGAAACATTGGGATAATGGCTCACATCGATGCAGGTAAAACCACTACTACCGAAAGAATTCTCTTCTATTCCGGCTACCTGCATAAACTCGGTGAAGTCGACGAAGGCACTGCCTTTATGGATTATATGGAGCAGGAAAAAGAACGCGGCATTACTATTATGTCCGCTTGTACTCCTGTCTTCTGGAAAGATTATATTATTAATATAATCGATACTCCTGGGCACGTTGATTTTACTGCCGAAGTTCAACGCTCACTTAGAGTTCTGGATGGAGCTGTTGCAATTTTCTGTGCTGTCGGCGGCGTAGAACCACAAAGTGAAACGGTTTGGCACCAAGCTGATGAATATCGCGTTCCGCGCATTGCGTTCGTTAATAAAATGGACCGTATGGGCGCTGATTTCTACCGCGTTCTCGATATGATGCGGCAACGCTTGGACGCTAACCCCATAGCAGTTGAAATTCCAATCGGCTCCGAAGATAGCTTCTCGGGCGTTATCGACCTGATGAAAATGAAAGCTGTCTTCTTCGACTATGAGTCTCACGGTTCAGTCTTTACAGAAGGCGAAATCCCTGATGAATACAAAGAAAAAGCCGAAGAAATGAGACAAATTATGGTCGAAAAAATTGCCGAGTTGGACGATGTGCTTGTGGAAAAATATCTTAACGGTGATGAAATTTCGGAATCCGAACTTAAAGCAGCTCTCAAAAAAGGCGTCCTCGAGCTTAAAGGTGTGCCGGTTTTGGTAGGTGCTTCACTTAAAAATGTTGGTGTGCAGCCTCTTATCGAAGCGATTATTGATTATCTCCCATCACCTGATGAAATTGAACCGGCTCACGGCTTCGACATCAAAGATGCTGATAAAAAAATCGTTCGACTTCCGAAAGATGACGAACCTTTCTCGGCTCTTGCTTTTAAAGTGCTGGTAGATCCATACGTTGGTCGCGTATGTATCGTGAGAATTTACTCCGGCGTGCTTAAAGTTGGTGAAACCAGATACAATCCCGGAGCAGATAAAAAGGAAAAAATTCTAAAAATTCTCAAACTTTACGCCAATCGCCGTGAAGAAATCCAGCAGGCATCAGCAGGTGATATTATCGCTATCCCCGGACTTCGGTTTACTAAAACAGGCGATACGCTTTGCGACCAGCAAAAGCCTATTCTTTTCGAGAAAATTCGTTTCTCCGAGCCTGTTATTAATCAGTCCATCGAAGCTAAGACACTTGCTGACCAAGATAAGCTGCTCGAAGCACTCGAGAAACTTGCCGACGAAGACCCTACTTTCCGATATAAATTTGATGAAGAAAGTGGGCAGATTATCATCAGCGGTGTTGGCGAACTCCATCTGGAAATTATTGTTGACCGATTGCTTCGAGAATTCAACGTCGCAGCCCGCGTCGGCAAACCAATGGTGGCTTATCGCGAAACTGTTTCCAGAGAAGTCGAGCAAGAAGGACTTTTCGACAAATCAACTGGCGGCAAAAATCAATTCGGTTACGTTAAATTGATTGTTTCCCCAGGCCGTCAAGGCTCTGGTATTGCCGTTAAAAATGAAATACCAAAGAAAACCCTTGACGATTTATACGCAATCGCACTTCAACAAGGCGCTCGCGAAGCGCTAAATATCGGACCTAACGGTTACCCGATGGTTGATGTTGAAGTAAGGCTAATCGATTCAAAATACGTGGAAGGCGAATCAACCGAAGTTGCATACAAAATCGCTGCTTCTATCGCAGTTAAAGATGCAGTTCGTCAAGCCGACCCCGTATTGCTCGAACCGGTGTTCAAAGTTGAGGTGATGTCTCCAGAAGAATACGTCGGAGATATTATTTCAGATATGAACTCAAGGCGAGGACGAATCGAAGGCATTTCGCAAAGAGGGACAATGCAGGTGGTCAATTGCGTAGCTCCGCTTTCTGAAATGTTCGGTTATGTAACCAAACTGCGTTCTCTCAGTCAGGGACGCGCAGTCTATTCGATGACGTTTTCGCACTATGAACCGGCATTGCAAAAAAATGGAAGCTATTGATTTTTTATAAATTTATTAACTAAATGTAGTTCAAAATTTTAGGAGCTAAAAAATGGCTAAAGAAAAATTTGATCGTTCCAAACCACACGTAAACGTAGGAACAATCGGCCACGTTGACCACGGTAAGACTACTCTTACTGCTGCTATCACAATGGCACTCTACAAAAAACTTAACAAAGGCGAAGTTCGTACCTTCGATTCGATCGATAACGCACCAGAAGAACGTGCACGCGGGATCACGATTGCTACTGCTCACGTTGAATACGAAACTGAAAAGCGCCACTATGCTCACGTGGACTGCCCTGGTCACGCTGACTACGTAAAGAACATGATTACTGGTGCCGCTCAGATGGACGGTGCAATTCTTGTTTGTGCTGCTACTGACGGTCCTATGCCTCAAACTCGCGAACACATCTTGCTTGCTCGCCAAGTCGGTGTTCCAAAAATAGTTGTTTTCCTTAACAAAGTTGATATTGCTGACCCAGAACTTTTAGACCTCGTCGAAATGGAACTTCGCGAACTTCTTTCGCAATACGAATTCCCAGGCGACGAAATCCCTATTATCCGCGGTTCTGCTTTGAAAGCTTTGGAAGCTGGTTCAGATTCAAGTGCTAGTGCAGATGATCCACGCTTGCAATGTATCTATGAACTTATGGATGCTGTCGACAGCTACATCCCAACTCCTCAACGTGATGTTGATAAGCCATTCTTGATGCCTGTCGAAGACGTGTTCTCGATTACTGGTCGTGGCACTGTTGCTACTGGTCGTATCGAACGCGGCATTATCAAAGTTTCCGAAGAAGTTGAAATTGTTGGTTTCGGTTTGCACAAGAAAACTACTTGCACCGGCGTTGAAATGTTCCGCAAACTTCTTGATGAAGGCGTTGCTGGCGATAACGTTGGTCTTCTCCTCCGCGGTATCGAAAAGAAAGAAATCGAACGCGGTATGGTTATTGCAAAACCAGGTTCAATTACTCCTCACCACAAATTCAATGCTCAAGTTTACGTATTGAAGAAGGAAGAAGGCGGACGTCATACTCCATTCTTCAATGGTTACCGCCCACAATTCTATTTCCGTACAACTGACGTAACTGGTTCGCTCCATCTGCCAGCTGGCGTTGAAATGGTTATGCCTGGCGATAACTTAGATAACTTAGAAATCGAACTCATTACTCCAATCGCTATGGAAGAAGGTCTTCGTTTCGCTATCCGCGAAGGCGGTCGTACAGTTGGTGCTGGCGTTGTAACTAAAATTATTGAATAATTTGTTCCTAATTTAGGATAGTTTGAGGAATAGTAAAGTGGCAACACAAAGAATAAGAATAAAACTAAAATCATTTGACCACAATCTGATTGATAAATCAACGGAAAGAATTGTTCGTACAGTGAAACAGACCGGTGCAGTGGTATCAGGTCCGATACCACTGCCTACCCGTCGTACTGTCTATACAGTTAATCGTTCCCCTCACGTTGATAAAAAATCTCGTGAGCAATTCGAAACAAGAATTCATAAGAGACTTATTGATATTTTTAGCTCTACTCAAAAAACTATCGACGCTCTTATGAAACTTGAAATACCTGCTGGTGTAGATGTTGAAGTTAAGGTTTAATGTAGGAGTTTAGGATGAAATCAGCAATTTTAGGAATGAAACTCGGAATGACATCTGTATTGACAGAGGACGGAAAATCAATACCGGTTACCGTTATCGAAGCTGGACCTTGCCCTGTGGTGCTTGTCCGCACCCCCGAACGTGATGGCTATAAAGCCGTTCAAGTGGGCTTCGTTGATAAAAAAGAAAATAAAACTAATAAACCTTTGCTCGGTCATTTCAAGAAATCTGGCGTTGAACCTAAAAGATTTCTTAAAGAATTTCGCGAACTTCAACGCGAACTTAACGTCGGCGATGTCCTTACAGTCGAGCAATTCGTAAAAGGCGATAAAATTCGCATCAGCGGGACAAGCAAAGGTCGCGGCTTCCAAGGTGTTGTTAAACGCCATCACTTCGGCGGCGTCGGTATGACAACACACGGTCAATCAGATAGAGTTCGCCACCCCGGTTCTATCGGCTCATCATCATATCCATCACGCGTATTCCGCGGTTTGAGAATGGCCGGTCGTATGGGTGGTAAGCGTGCTACGGTTCGCAACTTAGAAGTAATTGATGTTATCCCGGGAAAAAATCTGCTACTTGTCAAAGGTAGTGTTCCGGGCGCTCCAAAAACTTTATTAGAAATTATAAAGCAATAAGGCTAAAGTAAAATGCTTGTAGATGTATATACAAAAGATGGTCAAAAATCTGGGCAGATAGAACTTCCCGATGATGTGTTTGCTGTCGAACCAAATGAACACGCAATGCATCTTGCAGTTGTTCAATATCTTGCAAACCATCGTCAAGGTACAAGAAAAACTAAGGTTCGCTCAGAAGTGGCCGGCGGCGGCAAAAAACCTTGGAGACAAAAAGGTCGTGGTACTGCTCGTGCTGGTTCGACCCGCTCTCCTCTGTGGGTTGGCGGTGGCACTATCCACGGTCCGAAACCAACTGTTTTCGAAATGAAACTGCCCAAGAAAATTAAACGCCTTGCAAGGAAGTCTGCTCTGTCCTTGCGCGCAAAAGAAAATAATCTTATGGTTGTCGAAGATTTCTCCTTCGACGAAATTAAGACTAAATCAATGGCTCAAATTCTCAAAAATTTGCAATTAGACGGTGCTTCGACTTTGTTCCTTCTACCGCAGCCAGACTATAAGTTATATATGTCCGCTCGGAATATACCTAAGATCGAAATCGCACCTGCTGACAAAATATCTACTTACGATATTTTGAAGCATAAAAAGATTGTTCTTTTTAAAGGCGCTGTTGAGCCAATCCAAAAGACATTCAATAATTAATGGAAACGATTAACTATGTTGCAGATAATAAAAAGACCGGTTATCACGGAAAAAGCTATGAAGCTTGCGAGCGCTCGACAATACGTGTTCGCTGTGGATCCCAAAGCTAATAAAATCGAAATTAAAAAAGCTATCGAAGAAATGTTCGAAGTCGATGTTATTAGCGTTCGCACCGTGAATATTAAAGGAAAGAATAAAATTCGTCTAACTCGTCGCGGTCTTATGCGTGGTCGTACGCCTAATATCAAAAAGGCTTACGTTACATTGAAAGAGGGACAATCAATTGAATTAGTCTCCGGACCGGTTGAAGAATAATATTATTAAATTAATGATGAAACTAAAATGGGAATTAGAGTATTAAAACCAATAACACCAGGGACAAGGTTCTACTCGGTATCAGATTTCGCTGAAATCACTACCGATAAACCTTATAAGCCACTTACAACACCACTCAAAAAAACTGGTGGTAGAAATAATACCGGTAGAATTACTTCGCGCCATCGTGGCGGTGGGCATAAACGCAGATACAGAATTATCGATTTCAAAAGAAATAAAATCGGTATCAATGCCGTTGTCGAAACTATCGAATACGACCCAAACCGCACTGCACGAATTGCCTTAGTCCGCTACGAAGATGATGAACGCCGTTATATTATCGCTCCCGACAAACTTAAAGTCGGCGACGTTATCCAAACCGGACCAGACGCTGAATTCAAAGATGGAAACGCTCTTCCATTATACAAAATACCCGTCGGTCTGTTTGTCCATAACGTTGAACTTAAACCAGGCAAAGGCGGTCAAATCGCTCGTAGCGCCGGTTCGAGCGTCCAGTTGCTTGCTATCGACGGCAAATTCGCTCACCTGAAAATGCCTTCTGGCGAAATTCGTATGGTGCCAAGCAAATGCTACGCTACTTTGGGTGTTGTAAGCAACTCAGACCACGAAAATATTCTACTCGGTAAAGCCGGTAGAAGCCGTTGGCTCGGTATCAGACCTCAAACTCGCGGTATGGCAATGAACCCAATCGACCACCCAATGGGCGGTGGCGAAGGTCGTTCAAAATCCGGCGGCGGCCGCCAGCATCCTCGCTCCCCTTGGGGCCAAATTGCGAAAGGGCTTAAAACCCGTAAAAAACGCAAGCAATCATCGAAATATATTGTTCGTTCTCGTAATAAGAAATAGTAAGGACTAATGTAATATGGCTCGTTCATTAAAAAAAGGTGTTTTCGTTCATTATAAATTACTCAAAAAAATTAATGAATTGAACGAAACCAAGAAAAAGCAAGTAGTTAAAACGTGGTCGCGAGCTTCTACTATAACACCAGATTTTGTTGGGCATACTGTCGCTGTCCATAACGGAAAAAACTTCGTCCCAGTCTATGTTACCGAAAATATGGTCGGCCATAAACTCGGCGAATTCGCCCCTACTCGCATTTTCCGCGGACACGCAGGCAACCGTAAAGAAGCTAAGAAGAAATAGTTGGAGATAAATGATGGAAGCAAGAGCACAAAAAAAATATATTCACTCATCACCACGCAAAATGAGATTGCTTATTGACCTCATTCGTGGCAAAAAAGCAATGGAAGCTCTGACGATTTTGCGTTTCAACAAAAAGCTCGCCAGCCGCGACGCTGAAATGGTTCTTCGTTCGGCTCTCGCTAACTTGAACCAAAAAGCAAAAGAAGAGGGTATTAACGTCTCGGACGAAAATATCGTTGTCAGCCGTGCTTACGTTGATTGCGGACCAACAATGAAAAGAATACTGCCCGCCCCTATGGGTCGTGCTTACAGAATGCGTAAACGCTCTAATCATCTTACAATTGTTGTCGAAGCAAAAGAATAGTATTAATTAAGGAGTATAAATTGGGACAGAAAACTAATCCAATAGGCCTTAGGCTCGGTATTATAAGAAGTTGGGACGCTAACTGGTTCGACGAAAAAAATGTCGCTGAAAAACTTTCAGAAGACATTAGCGTCCGTAACTACATTCGCAACCGTAAAAAGAAAGCCGGCGTCTCCCGCATCTTAGTTGAACGCACTGCGAAACAACTTCGTATAACGATATTTACCTCTCGTCCGGGTCAAATTATAGGCCGTTCGGGTAAAGACATTACTCAATTAGAAGAAGAACTCAAGAAAATTACGGGCAAAGACGTTAAAATTCTTATCCACGAAATTAAACGTCCCGAACTTGATGCTCTTCTTGTTGCTGAAAACATTGCACAGCAACTCGAAGGTAGAATTTCATTCCGTCGCGCTATGAAGCAAGCTGTTTCATCCTCGATGAGAATGGGTGCCCAGGGTATTCGTGTGATGTGTTCCGGTCGCTTGGGCGGCGCTGAAATGGCTCGCACCGAGCAATATAAAGAAGGACGTATTCCATTACACACTCTTCGCGCAGATATCGACTACGGTACTGCTACAGCACACACTATCTACGGTGCTATCGGTATTAAAGTGTGGATATTCCGCGGCGAAATAATCGGCAAACAATCATAGTTAATTATTAAGTGAGTTAGATAAAATGTTATCACCAAAGAGAATAAGATATCGTAAAGCACAACGCGGCGTAATGCGAGGTAACTCCAACCGTGGCCATCTGGTTGCTTTCGGCTCCTATGGCTTGAAAGCATTAGAAGAACACTGGATTACCAATCGTCAAATCGAAGCCGCTCGTATTGCAATCAATAGATATCTAAAACGCGATGGTAAAGTTTGGATTCGAATCTTCCCGGATAAACCATATACCAAAAAACCTGCCGAAACTCGTCAAGGTAGCGGTAAAGGTAGCCCGGAAGGTTGGGTGGCTGCTGTTCGCCCCGGCAGAATCCTGTTCGAAGTCGATGGCGTTTCTCGCGAAGCTGCCCAAGAAGCTCTCAGACTTGCATCGCATAAGTTACCAATTAAAACGAAATTTGTAACACGTATAGATTTGGCTTATAATGAAACCACGTAAAGCAAAAGATCTGAGGGAGCTAACCGATAGCGAACTTGAGCGTTTGCTCCAAGAGTCGCAGGAAACTCTTGTTAAACAAAGATTCCAGCACTCTCTTAAGCAGTTGCAAGATACGGCTTATCTTAAAATCCTTCGCAAAGATATCGCCCGTATCAATACTATTTTAACTGAACGTCGTAATGCCAAAATTTAAAGGATAAGCAATGGAAATTCAGACTGTTGAACAAAAAGTAACTAAATCGCGTAAGAGAATTCTTACCGGCAAAGTAGTCTCCGACAAACCGGAAAAATCTATCGTTGTGATGGTTGAACGCCAGGTTGCTCATCCGATTTATAAAAAGTATTTTAAACGCTCTAAAAAATATATGGCACACGACGAAAATAACGAAGCGCACGTAGGCGATACTGTCCGCATTATCGAAGAGCGCCCACTGAGCGCTCGCAAAAGATGGAGATTACTTAAAATTGTTGAGCGTGCTAAGTAATTAAAGGGTTATAAACTATGATTCAAGAAGAAACAAATTTGACGGTAGCTGATAACTCCGGTGCTAAAAAAATTCGCTGCATTAGAGTGCTCGGCGGCCACGGCAAAAAATATGCAACAGTTGGCGACCTCGTTGTCGTCTCCGTCAAAGCAGCTATCCCCGGTGCTCCCGTCAAAAAAGGTAGCGTTCATAAAGCTGTTATCGTTCGTACTGCTAAAGAAATTCGTCGCAAAGATGGCTCCTGCATCAGATTCGACGATAACGCAGCCGTTATCCTGAACGATAAAGGCGAACCTCGTGGAACTCGTATTTTCGGTCCTGTTGCCCGCGAGCTTCGTGAAAAAAATTATATGAAAATTGTTTCACTCGCTCCGGAAGTATTATAAGGTGACTACTATGGCTAAACTTAAAATTAAAAAAGGCGATACCGTTCAAGTTATTGCTGGCGACGACAAAGGTAAAATCGGCAGAGTACTAGAAGTTTACCCAAAAACTATGAAAATTTTGGTCGAACAAGTTAACGTTCATAAAAAACATACTCGCCCAAACCAGCAATACCCTAATGGCGGTATTATCTCTAAAGAATTGCCTATTCATTACTCTAACGTAATGATCCTCGATTCCGATAAAAAGCCAACTCGTATTGGTATCCGCCACGAAATTAAAGGCGGTAGCAAACAAACAATTCGCTTT
This sequence comes from Eximiradius sp., assembly GCA_937127445.1. Taxonomy (GTDB): domain Bacteria; phylum Bacteroidota; class Ignavibacteria; order Kapaibacteriales; family UBA2268; genus JAKIZO01. The sequence goes on from CAKZLY010000014.1 coordinate 204,628, forward strand.
GCTCGTACTAATAATAAAGATTTATAATATTAGGCAGTAATAGATATTATGGCAACTAAAACAACTAAAAAACCAGCAGCACCTGCAAAACCCGGCGTAAGCAAACGCGGAGACTTCCCCTTCGAAGGTAAACGCCTCGAAGAAGTTCAGGACAAACAAATTCCAACTCCACGTCTGTTTACCTTCTACAAAGAACACGTTGTGCCTGCATTGATGAAAAAATTTAACTATAAGTCAATTATGCAGGTGCCTCGTCTCGAAAAAATTTGCCTCAATATGGGGATAGGCGACGCTGTTCAAGATTTGAAACTTTTGCAAAGTGCTATGAACGAACTCGAACTTATCTCGGGCCAACGCCCTGTGGTAAGACGAGCTAAAAAAGCTATTTCGAACTTTAAACTACGCGCCGGTATGCCTATCGGTGTCTCCGTTACGCTAAGAAGAGCAAGAATGTATGAATTCCTCGACAGATTCATCAATATTGCTGCACCACGTATTCGCGATTTTCGTGGTTTTAGCGAAAAAGGGTTCGACGGACGCGGAAACTACTCGCTCGGTATCAAAGAGCAAATCATTTTCCCCGAAATCGACGTAGATAAAGTTTCGAAAATCGGTGGGCTCGATATTACTTTCGTAATGAGTTCACACTCCGACGAAGAGTCGTATGCATTACTACAAGAATTTGGTTTTCCATTCCGTAAAAAAGATTGAGAATGAACTATGTCTAAAGTAAGTGTAAAAATGCGCAACGAAAAAAGACGCAGATTGGTAGAAAAATATCAAGCTAAACGCGAGGCTCTCAAAGCAGCCGGCGATTGGGAAGGCTTGCAGAAATTGCCCCGTAATAGCTCCCCTACACGTCTGCGCAACCGTTGTTCCATCAGCGGACGTGGTCGCGGCGTCTACCGTAAATTCGGTCTCTGCCGCAATATGTTCCGTCAATTAGCTCTGGAAGGAAAAATTCCAGGTATTCGTAAGGCCAGTTGGTGATATTAATATGGTAGGAATTATGCCAGTAACAGATCAAATATCTGATTTTTTAACACGCATTCGTAATGCCGGCCGCGCTGGTCATAAAACAGTTACAGCACCGGCTTCGAAGCTGAAAATTGCTATAGCCCGTATCCTCAAAGATCAAGGCTTTATAGCAGACTATGCAATTATCGAGGACAAAGTACAAAATCAAATAAAAGTTACTTTGAAGTATTATAATCGCGAACCTGCTATTCGCGAAATGAAACGTATCAGCAAACCCGGACGCCGTATCTATGTGTCGGTCGATAATTTGCCACGCATCAAAAACGGTCTCGGTATTGCTATTATTTCGACTTCCAAAGGTGTTCTCACCGATAAAGATGCGAAAAAATTTAACGTTGGCGGCGAATTCATTTGTTCAATTTGGTAATCTAATTTAAGGAGAGCCTGTCGTGTCCAGAATTGGTAAAAAACCTATACAAATACCTGACAAAGTTCAGGTCAAAATCGAAGATAGACTTCTTACAGCTAAAGGTCCAAAAGGCGAGCTTTCTTTTAGATTGCCCGAAGGTATTGATTATTCCTTGGATAACAATACCCTTACTTTCAGCCGCCAAAACGACCTTAAACACATCCGTGCGCTCCACGGGCTCACTCGTGCAGAAGTCTATAACCGTATCGTCGGAATTTCCGAAGGGTTTACCCGCACTCTGCTTATCGAAGGCGTCGGCTACAAAGTTGAAATGAGAGGTAAAAACCTGCTCCTCTCTATGGGCTACTCTCATCCAATTTTGTTCATCCCGCCCGATAATGTTACTATCGAAGCTCCAAACCCAACTACTATCAAGATTTCAAGTATCGACAAAAATACTTTGGGTCTTGTTGCTGCGAAAATTCGCTCCATTCGTCCACCTGAGCCATACAAAGGCAAAGGTATTCGCTACGAAGGCGAATATATCCGCCGCAAAGCTGGTAAAGCTTCTGCTAAATAATGTTGTGTAATGTTACAATGTTTGTTTTAAGAGTTTAAAATGAGAAAACAAAGAATAAAGCAAGAAAGAAAAATCCGTCGTAAATTGCGTATACGTAAAAAGGTTCACGGAACCGCCGAACGCCCTCGTTTGAGCATATTCCGTAGCCTTACTCATATCTATGCGCAACTCATCAACGACGACGAAGGTAAAACTCTGATTTCTGCATCCTCTATTGATAAGGAAATTGCCCCACAAATCAAACCCGAGATGAAGAAATCAGAAGTTGCAAAATTTGTTGGTACAGAATTAGCCAAACGCGCTCTTGCTGCCGGTATCACAAAAGTTACTTTCGACCGCAATGGTTTTATCTACCACGGGCGTGTGAAAGCACTTGCAGATGGAGCTCGCGAAGGTGGTCTTATTTTTTAAGATAAGTTCTAATAGAACTGAGGAGTAGAAGTGTCAAAGATTAAAGCATCAGAATTAGAATTAAGAGACAAATTAGTTTACGTCGGCAGAACCGCTAAGGTTGTTAAAGGCGGACGTCGTTTTAACTTCTCGGCAATTGTAGTTGTCGGCGATGGTAACGGTCATGTCGGCTATGGCTTGGGTAAAGCAAGCGAAGTAGTAGATGCAGTTACGAAAGCTACCGAAGCCGCTAAAAAAAATATTCGTAAAGTTCAATTGCAAGGAACTACCGTTCCTCACGAAGTAATTGGTAAATTCGGAGCGGCTAAGGTGCTAATCCGCCCAGCTACACCTGGTACAGGCGTTATCGCCGCCGGCGGTGTACGTGCTATTTTGGAACTTGCTGGAGTTCAAGACGTATTAACTAAAAGTCTCGGTTCGTCTAACCCTCACAACTCAATTAAAGCTACTCTCCAAGGCTTGCTTACTATGGAAAGTGCTGAGTCGGTCGCCGCTCGCCGCGGCATCCCAGTCGAAAAAGTTGTGCGCGGTTAGTTCGCTTTTTGCATTGGTTTAATATTAGCGCGTATTTTAAAGGTAGTTAATATGAAAAAATTAAAAATTACTCAAACTCGCAGCATTATTAAGTGCTTGGAAAACCAAAAACGCACTATTAAGGCGCTCGGGTTGGGTCGTCCTAATTATTGCAACATTCTCCCTGACAACCCTCAAACTCGCGGGATGATTAATGTTGTTAAGCATTTAGTTAAAGTTGAAGAAGTTTCAGAATAAGAAGAAATAAAATGAAACACATTGGTAACCTAAAAGCAGCCGAAGGCGCTAAACATAAAAAGAAACGCATTGGTCGCGGTCCCGGCTCCGGTCACGGTGGTACTGCTACCCGTGGGCACAAGGGACAAAAATCAAGAAGCGGCGCCGTTATCCCTCGTTTCTTCGAAGGCGGGCAAATGCCTCTCAACAGACGCCTTCCTAAATTCGGCTTTACAAACAGATTTCGTGTCGAATATCAAGTCGTTAATGTTGGAACGCTCCAAAAATTAATCGATGATAATAAAATTTCGGGCCCTGTCAATTTCGATAATCTTCTGAAATTGGGCGTTATCTCGAAAAGCCGCGTTCCACTTAAAATATTAGGTAGTGGGGAACTTCACTCCTCTATCGAAGTCCACGCTCATGCTTTTTCTCAGTCTGCTAAAAATAAGATTGAAAATGCGGGAGGCAAGGCGGTAATCAATGGCTAACTTTGTTAAAACTATACAGAATATTTTCAAAATCGAAGAACTTCGTCAAAGAATTCTATACACTCTGGGTATTTTGATTATTGTCCGGTTGGGTGCTCACATCACCCTCCCGGGCATAGATGTTCATGCTCTTGCTATTTCGAACCAAGACGCTGCATCGAATACCCTCTTCGGTCTCTTCGATTTGTTTGTCGGTGGTGCGTTCTCTAACGCTGCTATCTTTGCTTTGGGTATTATGCCCTACATTACCTCTTCGATTATCTTCCAGCTAGCAGGGGTTGTTATCCCGGAAATCCAAAAAATGCAAAAGGAAGGCGAAGAAGGTCGACGCAAAATTAATCAATATACCCGACTTGGTACAGTTGTTATCTCTGCTCTGCAAGGCTGGGGACTTAGCATTAAACTTGCTTACCAGCAAACTGCCGGCGGTGTGCCAGTTGTGCCAGATAGTGGATTTCTCTTTACAATTTCGACGATTTTCTTACTTACTGCTGGCACGGTCTTTATGATGTGGTTGGGCGAACAAATTACCGAACGCGGTATCGGTAACGGTATTTCGCTTATAATCTTCATCGGTATTATCGCACGTCTGCCTGCCTCGCTCTGGCAAGAATGGTTGCTTATTCAAGCTGGTTCAAGACATTGGCTCGTTGAACTGGTTGTTATTACGCTACTTGTATTCATTATTGCCGCTGTTGTGTTGGTTACGCAAGGTGCTCGCAGAATCCCTGTTCAGTATGCTAAACGTCAGGTCGGACGCAAAGTTTATGGCGGAACTACCCAGTATATACCACTTCGCGTAAATACTGCAGGTGTGATGCCGATTATCTTTGCTCAGGCTCTTATGTTTATCCCAAATACTATACTTAGCTTTTTCCCCGAAAGTAAATTTATTATTACATTAGCTCAACTTTTCCACTATGATTCGTTTGTATATGCAATCCTTTATTTTACATTGATTGTTCTTTTCACTTACTTTTATACTGCAATTATCTTCAACCCGAAAGATATCGCAGATAATATGAAAAAACAAGGTGGATTTATCCCTGGAATTCGTCCCGGTCAACATACAGTTGAATATATTGACTCTATTTTGACAAGAATTACTCTTCCTGGCTCGATTTTCCTGGGATTAGTTGCAATCTTGCCAACATTTGTTACTAACATTTTTAATCTAAGTATGGGTTTCGCACAATTCTTTGGCGGAACATCCTTGCTGATTGTTGTTGGCGTTGCTCTCGACACCTTGCAGCAAATCGAATCACACTTGCTAATGCGTCATTACGACGGATTTATGAAGAGCGGTAGAATTAGAGGAAGAGTTGGAACAGGCGGTTTCTAATAATGAATAAAAAATTCAGCAACAATTATCAGGTGAGAGTAAAAATTAACTCCAAAGACGAGATTAGCAAAATTGAAAAAGCTTGCAGAGTTGTTGCTGATACTCTTAGTACTTTGAAAAATTATGTGAAAGTCGGGGTAACTACAAAAGAGTTGGATGAAATCGCAGAAGATTGCATTCGCTCACGTAATGCCCGCCCCGCTTTCAAAGGTTATCAGCCGGACAAAAGCCTGATGCCATTCCCCGGCACAATTTGTGCCTCCGTTAATGAAGTGGTCGTTCATGGTATTCCGAGCGACTACAAATTAAAGGAAGGCGATATTATATCGATAGATTGTGGTGCCGAACTCGATGGCTTCTTTGGCGATAGTGCTGTTACTTATCCGGTCGGTAAAATAGAGCCTTCGGTTGAACGTCTATTACAAGTTACCGAAGAATCTCTGTTCCTCGGTATCGATAATGCTATCGAAGGGCGAAAGGTCTATGACATATCAAGTGTTATCCAACAGCATTGCGAAAAAAACGGCTATTCGCTTACTCGCGAGCTCGTTGGACACGGAATCGGGCGTAGGCTCCACGAAGAGCCACCAATCCCGAACTTTGTACCACCTTTGCTCTACCGCAATCGATACCCAAACGTTAAACTTATGAGCGGTATGGCTCTGGCTATCGAACCGATGGTTCATATGGGACGAAAAGAAATTGCTACTGCAAGCGATGGATGGACAATTGTTACTGCCGACGCAAAGCCAGCAGCTCATTTTGAACATACTGTAATTGTTGATAAAAATAAAGCAATTATACTAACTTTGAGAGATTAACAGGAATATGGGTAAACAAGATTTAATAAAAGTTGATGGTGTTATTGAGGAAACTTTGCCTAATACTCAATTTATTGTCCGTCTCGAAAACGGTCATAAAGTGCTCGCTCATATTTCTGGCAAAATGAGAATGAACTTTATTAAAATTTTGCAAGGCGATAAGGTTACTGTTGAAATTTCTCCTTATGATTTGTCAAAAGGTAGAATTATTTACAGATATAAATAACAAAATATAGAGAGAGACAAAATGAAAGTTACTGCATCAGTTAAAAAAAGAAATCCCGACGATAAAATCGTTAAAAGAAAAGGTCGGGTCTATATTATTAACAAAAAAAATCCACGTTTTAAACAAAGACAAGGTTAATAGGAGGGAGACGTGGCACGTATTGCAGGTATTGACTTACCAAAAAACAAAAGAGGTTTTATAGGTTTAACCTATATCTATGGTATTGGTCGAACAACCGCTGAAAAAATTCTACAAGAAGCGAACGTTGAACCAACTAAAAAAGTTAGCGAATGGACAGACGAAGAAGTTGCACGTCTTCGCCAGGTAATTGATAATTACAAAGTTGAAGGTGCGCTCCGCAGCGAAATCCAGATGAATATCAAACGTTTGATGGATATTGGCTGTTATCGTGGACTTCGCCACCGCCGTGGCTTGCCTGTTCGCGGTCAACGCACACGTACAAACGCTCGTACACGCAAAGGTCGCAAAAAGACTGTCGCCGGTAAGAAAAAAGCAACTAAGAAATAATTTGTTTTTGTTAACTATTGTTGAAATAAATACAGGTAGAATCTGTGGCTAAGAAAAGAATTAAGAAAAAGACCGTAACCGATATTCACGGCAAAGCTTTTATCCGTGCTACCTTTAACAATGTTCAGGTAACTATTGCGGATATGTACGGAAACTCGCTTTGCTGGTCCTCAGCTGGTAAAAACGGTTTCCGCGGCAGTAAGAAAAATACTCCTTATGCCGCGCAAGTCTCTGCTGAAAAAGCTGCTAAAGAAGCTTACGATATGGGATTACGCAAAGTTGACGTTATCGTCAAAGGTCCCGGCTCGGGTCGTGAAGCCGCAATTAGAGCGCTTACTCAGGCTGGATTGGAAATTCATTCTATCATCGATAAAACTCCAATCCCCCATAATGGTTGCCGTCCACCTAAAAGAAGAAGAGTTTAATTTGTTTTTTTATTTTGATTAACTAAATCTGGCGCTAAATTTATGAATATTCAAATGCAAATGCCTGATAGAATTCAGATTGAAGAAACCTCCGATTTCCACGGTCGGTTCATTCTTCAACCTCTTGAAATTGGTTATGGTGTTACTCTCGGTAATTCTCTCCGCAGAGTGCTTCTATCTTCCATTCCCGGTTCGGCTATTATTGGTGTTAAAATTAGCGATGTGCTTCACGAATTTCAAACTATTCCCGGCGTTACCGAAGACGTCTCCGAAATTATTCTGAACCTCAAAGAAGTTCGCTTCAAACTTCTTGATAAAAAATTAAACAGAATTTATTTCCAAGTTAATGGTCCGGGCGAATGGACTGCTAAAAATATCCAGGACGCTAACCCTCAAATCGAAGTTCTAAATCCTGAACATCATATCGCTACTCTTGCTGATGATGCTTCTTTCGATGTCGAGCTTCGCTTGGGCCGCGGCAAAGGATACGTCCCCGCCGAAGAACATCAAATTGTTGATTTCCCAGTCGGTATGCTCCCAATTGACGCTATCTATACCCCTATTAAAAATGTTATTTTTAGCGTCGAACCTTACCGCGTCGGGCAAAGAACAGACTACGAAAGACTTGTCCTCGATGTTCGCACCGACGGTACTATCTCGGCTCGCGACGCAGTTCACTTCGCTGCTAAAATCATAAGCGACCATATGAAATACTTTATCAACTTCAACGCTGTCGAAGAAGAAATTCCTCAGGTCGAAACAGCAGAAGAAGAAGTTAAACTTGCTGAAAAAAACAAACTTCGCAAAATTCTTCTTACCCCTGTTGATGAACTTGAACTTTCTGTTCGCGCTCACAATTGCCTTAAAGCTGCTAATATTAAAACTTTGGGCGAACTTGTCCAACTACAAGAATCAGAATTGCTTAAATTCCGTAACTTCGGTAGAAAGTCCCTTTCCGAACTTGCCGAAGTTGTTCGTCTCTGCGGATTAGAATTCGGTATGAATGTTGAAGAATATCTTAAAGAAGAACCTAAAAACGCTATTGATTAATTTTGATTATTGATTAATTTGAGATAGAAAAATGAGACACCTTGTTAAAGGAAGAAAACTAAAGAGAACTGCAAGCCATCGCAAAGCCTTGCTTGCAAATCTTGCTACTTCACTTTTTGAACACAAAAAAATTACCACCACTCTGGCAAAAGCTAAAGAATTGCGTCCTTATGCTGAACATTTAATTACTAAGGCTCGCACTGCTCTTATGCGTGAGCGCCAGGGCTTGCTCCCAGAAGGTCATACAGTCGATGTTCACAATCGTCGTATGGTTGCTCGCGTTATTCGCAAAAAAGCTGTGCTTCAGGAACTTTTCGATGCTATCGCTCCTGTTGTAGAAAGCAGAAATGGTGGCTATACCCGCATTATCAAACTTGGCACTCGTCGCGGTGATGCTGCTCGGCTTGCGGTGATTGAACTTGTCGATTGGTCTGCTCCGCAAGATGGTGCTTCCAGCACTAAATCTAAGAAAAAAGCTGCTAAAAAAACTTCAAAACCAGCTTCCAAAAAAGCAGATGAAACTAAATCTGCGCCAAAAGAAGTTGTAGAAGAAAAAACTGCCAAAAAAGAAGCCGTTGATACAGAAGTAATCGAAAAAAATAATGCTCCCGTAGAAAGCACAACCGACACTCCTCATACTGCTGCAATCGAAGAACCAACCGCCGTTGCAGAAAAAACTCAAAACGAAGAACAAGTTCCCGAAAATCAAGAAGCATCTCAAAAATTATCTTTCGACGATACTGCCGAGCAAGAAGAACAAAAATAATATATTTGTAACGCCATTATTTAACAATAAAGCGTCCCAGTTTCGTAGGACGCTTTTATTTTTTTCAGAAATTTTAGACTTCTTTAATCAATTGCTCGATAATTTCTGCAGCCGATACATTGTCCGCTTCAGCATTGAAACTTGTTACTATTCTGTGTCGCAGCACTGGCAAAGCAACCGCACGAACATCATCAATATCAGGTGTGTATCGTCCCTGAAGAGCTGCACGCGATTTTGCGCCCAAAATTAAATATTGCGATGCTCGCGGACCTGCCCCATAATTAATGAAATCCTTGATAAATTTGCTACTCGATTGCTTCGGACGCGATGCTCGCACTAACCCAACTGCATATTCAACTACATTATCAGCAACAGGCACACGACGAATTAAATCCTGAAACTCAATTATAGATTTGCCGTTCAGCACTTTATCTACTTCGGGACGCCATTCAGCAGTTGTTGTTTTGACTATTCGAACTTCTTCCTCAAAACTTGGATAATCAAGCCATATATTGAACATAAAACGGTCTAACTGTGCTTCGGGAAGAGGATATGTCCCTTCCTGTTCAATTGGGTTTTGTGTCGCAAGTACAAAAAATGGTAAATCAAGCTTATGAGTTTTGCCGCCAGCAGTAACCTCATATTCTTCCATAGCTTGAAGCAATGCTGATTGCGTTTTCGGCGGTGTGCGGTTTATTTCGTCTGCAAGCACAATATTGGCAAAAATAGGCCCGCGAATGAAACGAAATTCCTTCTGTCCGGTTGAAATATTTTCCTCGATTACTTCGCTTCCGCTAATATCGCCTGGCATTAGGTCCGGCGTAAACTGAATTCGGTTGAATTTTAATTCCAGCGCTTTTGCAAGTGTCCGTATTAACAAGGTTTTTGCAAGGCCCGGCACACCTATAAGCAATACGTGACCACGTGCAAACAACGAAACTATTAACTGCTCAATTATTTCATCTTGTCCAATTATTACTTTGGAAATTTCGTTTTTTACCATTCTTATTGCTTTTGCAAGTTCGGTAATTTTTTCTTTATCGCTCACTCTTTCGCTCATACTTTATCTTTTAGAAACCAACAAACACTTATTGACGTTATTAACAATTTGTAATTGTTATAATTCGCAAATTAATTGTTTTTTTTAATATTAAAAAAAATTAACTAATATTAATGATGATTTTTCGTCTTACTTAAAAATAAATTGAACAAAATGGAATTTATAAAAATATTCATACAGATTTTCGTCGAAATGTCGCCCTATATAATGTTAGGGTTGATATTTGTCGGTGTGCTTAATCTATTGATAAAAAAAGAGACCATTTCCAAACATTTAGGAAAACAGGATAATTTTTCAATAATTAAGGCCTCCTTGTTTGGTGTGCCGCTCCCTTTGTGCTCCTGTGGCGTAATACCAACGTCCGTATATTTTGCAAAAAGTGGAGCAAGCAAAGGAGCTGTTATTTCATTTTTAACCTCAACACCGCAAACAGGCATCGATTCAATTATTGCAACTTATGGGATGATGGGACCGATATTTGCTGTGTTTCGTCCATTTGCAGCTCTTTTTATGGGAATAATTAATGGTTCACTAATTAACAAAATATTTAAACAAGAGCAACCGAACCACACTCTGTTTGTCGAAGAATACTCGCTTAATGAGAAAAATACATCAATCAAAAGCAAAATTTCTGCATTCTACAAATATTCTTTCGTTGAATTTCTTGATGATATCGCACCGCAATTTGTAATGGGACTTTTGATTGCAGCAGCTATAACATATTTCATCCCAGACAATTTTTTCACTGGAAGCATTATTCAAGACGGCTTGTTGGGTATGCTTGCTGTCATTCTGATAGGTGTGCCAATGTATATTTGTGCGACCTCATCAATTCCGATTGCAATGAGCCTAATTGCAAAAGGTTTTTCGCCGGGTGTGGCTTTTGTATTTCTTGCCGTCGGTCCAGCCACTAACGCTGCTTCGTTCGTGATTTTGATGAAAGTATTAGGGCGAAAAGTAGCATTTTCCTATCTACTAATATTGATAATTACTTCTATAATCTTTGGCTACTTGCTCGACTATATCTTTTATGTTTCGGGAGTAAGTCCGCTTTCGCTATTATCTTCACCTCACCACTATCACACAACCGGAATTAACAGTTTTTACTTATTTGTTTCAATAGTTTTCCTTATTTTTCTTGCTATGTCGTTTTATAGAATTTATATCAAAAAGTATTTCGAAAAAACAAAGGATAGTAGTATGATTAATCTTAAAGTGAAAGGAATGAATTGCAATCACTGCGTAAACAATGTTACAAAAATCATTCAATCAGTTGATGGCACAAAGAAAGTAGAAGTCGATCTTGCAACAGAAACCGCCAAAATTGAAGGCAACCCTGATTTGACAGAAATCAAAAGGTTAATCGAAGAAGCTGGCTATAAAGTTGAAATAGATTAGAAATAGTTATCCTTTTATTTCAATAATTTGGAATTTCATAGAACCTGTTCTTCTTTTCCCCCTTAATTAACTTGCTTATTTTTTAAATTCTTGTTAATTTTCAGTTTATTTCTTTTGCATATTTTGAAAATGGATGAAGAAAACTTATCAAAACGCAAAAAGCGTGTTATTATTCTACCTGCATTTGTGTTGATAATTATTCTGGGGGCTTATTTTGGTTTTCAGCATTTTTCTTCTAACTCGAACAATGCACACATTCCAGATTCTACCGCTGCTAATTCATTCGAAGAAGACAAAGAATTTATCGAAGCGGTTATCCCAATCGTCGATTCTACCGAACAATATGTGATAGTGAGCTCGCAAGACGATATTTCCGTCGCTATCGACAATTCTGCGGGAAAATCAATAAAACAAATCTACAACGGACGCCGTATCAATATCGCTGTTACCGGTGTGGATAGCCGTCTGGGAACAAATACTCGCCACGCCGATGCAAACCACATCATCTCTTTGCTTATTGATAGCGGCAGAATCGAACTCTTTGCAATTCCAAGAGACACTTATGTTGACTGTGGTTACGATGATAGTACCGGGCTGAACAAACTTACAGTGCTGCGTGCCGGTGCCGGACGTGAACGCTACCTGCACGAACTCGCAAATATTGCTCGACTTGATAAAATTCACTACTGGGTTGAATTTGGCTTCTCCCAGGCTATGGGATTAATAGAACTTCTCGGATATAACAATCCAAAAGCTACATTGCGCGTGCTTCGCTCTCGTAAAGGGCTTGGTGGCGACGACTACCAGCGCGTCTACAACCAATCTCAATTTATGCGCCAATCTATTCTTCGCCATTTTGGAAAACTTGACGGTCAATTGGGCGCTTTGTTTATTCGCGCCAGTCTTGCTTTGGTCGAAACTAACCTCACATTCGACATTGTAAATGAACTTTATGAAAAAATGAAAAATAAAGGTTTTCCTCATTCAGCGACAGATATTAAAGTATTTGTTCGTCCGCCTGTTCCTATCAACTACAAAGTATATGATTTTACAGATGAAGAAACTATTTCCGAACTTCGATTGAAAATTGATAGGTTCTATCGCTATAACGAAGCAAACTCCGATAGCAATAATCAATATTTTGAAGTAAATCCGCTCCGTATACTCCAAAAAACTATCTCTTCCGCTGCTGCCGATACTGCCCGCAATCCACAATCTTCGATTAACAAACTTCAAACGTATTTCGACCAGCGTTCCTGGTACCAAATTGATGACCTGAACGAACGTATTCGGGTGCGTAATGAAATGGCTGCTATATTAATTGCTGCTTACAATAAAAGAAAAAAATTTGATGAAGCTAACAAAGTTAAGAATATTATTGAAACTGAAAATAAATTATTGAAAAACAAGCAAATTACGGATAAATATGAAGAAAGTGGTAATAGCTCGGCACGCTAAATCCAGTTGGGACAACCCCGATTGGAATGATTTCGAACGTCCACTCAATAAACGTGGGCTACGAGACGCTCCTTTTATGGCTCAAATCGTTGCTAAGTTAATCGAAAAGCCCGATTTAATTATCAGCTCTTCGGCTGTTCGGGCTGCTGCCACCTGCCGTTATTTCGCCGAGGCTTTTCAATTCGACGAAAATAAAATTATATATGATGAAAACATCTATTCAAATGGCATCCGCTATATCTTGAATCTTCTTTCATCCCTCGATGATAATCTTAATTCTGTTATGATTTTCGGGCACAATCCCGATATTACCTCGCTTTTCTCTCGACTTACTGGCGAATATATCGACAACGTTCCAACTTGTGGCGTTTTCGGTGTTGCCTTCGATATTGAAACCTGGAAACAAATTGATGATGAAAATGGGAAGTTGCTTTTTTACGAATATCCTAAAAAACATTTCAAAGGTGATAAAACAATTATCGATTAATCTATACTTTTGCGTGCAATTGCCACAAGTATCCGCAAAATTGCATAATCAATTTCTTCAACTAAATTGTCTCGCAGCCTGCTGAGCGTAATAGCAGGCTTTTTGTATATAATTTGCCGAATTTTATTGAATGTTTTGCTGTCTGTTAAAAGTCTCCAATCGAGCGAAACCTGTTCATTCATAATACCTTCTTGTACAAGCCGGGCAATTGTCCCTTTGTCTGTGTTGTAAATCTTTGCAATTTCCTCAATTCCTCTCTTCTCTTTGAACAATTTTACAATATTTATTAGATCTTCGTCAATTATTTGCTCTTGCTCGTTTTGCTCGAAATTTTGATTTACTGCCCGATAAAAATCTTGCCCATACTTATCCAGAATGTAACGGCTTATGCCTGGAACCTGACAAAACTCTCGGTAACTTATGTGCGGTTTGCGTGCAATTTCCCTCAATGCCTTGTCGCTTGCGACCGATCGTTCAGTAATCCCTTCGCTTTGAGCAATTTGTTGCCGTATTGCTTTCAATTTTCCAATCAATTCATTGTTCGAAACAGGTTCATCGCACGCTTTGCCTATATGGTGCAAGCCTTCGGGTGTAATGCTCAATATTGGGTACATACCCGCCGAAACTTGTAGCAATCGTCTTGAAATTGCATTTTCTATTACATACTTAATATCATATTCCGAAAATTCATTCAATGCACCAAATAGTTCCATTTCATTTAGCTGATATTTCCTTGTTTTAGCGTTGCTTTTGCCTTGTAGAAACTGGATAAAAAACGTCTTTCCGAATTTGTTGTTTATCTGATGAATAGCATTAAGCACCGTTTTCAAAATCAACTCACGTTTCTGTAAAGTTGCTTTTGTGTTGCTTCGATTAGTGCAAGATGAGCAATGCCCGCAAATTGACGAGTAGCTGTCGTCCCGGAAATAATCAAGTAGGTAATTTCGTTTACAATTTGTTGTATAAGCATAGTTTATTACATTGTTCAGCTTCGATATGGCGATTTTGCGCCTTTCTTGAAGTTCCTCGTAGTTTATTTTGCTTGCTAAAGCTATTTTGGAAGTTCCCAATAATTTAATTTCACCCACGAGCGAACCATTTTCGAATTCAATAAAATGCAGGATTGACAATGTTTTCAATGTGTCTTCAAACGTTTTCTGTTGAATATTGAATTTCATAAGAATTTGTCCGACGTCCAATTCCACTGGACGACGAAATGCCTCAGCTGAGACTTGCTTCAATATTGCAGTAAGTGCATCTCGACGTTCTTCGGTTGTGTTTTGCAGAAAATTTCGTACTTCTTCTGTTGTAGCAAGAAACTTAATCTGAGCCGCCACATTTCGCCGTGATAATTCGATTATCCCTGCCCTTTCCAAAATTTCAAGCGACGAAACGAAACGCCCTTCGCTAATAGCAGCCTGATTTGCTAATTCTGCTATTGGCATAGCGATGCGTTTGCTTTGGTCTGCACAACTAATTAGTGTGATGAAAACTCTTTCTATATCCTCTTGCTCTGGGTAGCGGTTTGCAATAAAAAATTCCTGCAAAGCAGTGTCCTGATTATTGTGCAGCAAGTAGCAATTTGCAGGAAGTCCGTCACGACCGGCTCGTCCTGCCTCTTGATAATATGCTTCGAGAGTGCCCGTGTAGTCACAGTGAATTACATTTCTCACATCTGGCTTATCTATTCCCATTCCAAATGCGTTTGTTGCAACAATAATTGCGATTTCCCCCGATAAAAATAAGTTCTGCGAAATTATTCTTTGCTCAGTTGGCATACCCGCGTGATATGCTACACACTGAACACGCAAACTTTCCAGATGCTTGGCTACTTCTTCTACTCTGTTTCGTGAACCACAATATATAATTGTCGAACCTTTTGGGGTCGATTTGATAATTTCAGCAATTTTTTCTATTTTCTGTGTTGTTTCAATTGTGTGATAAGATAAATTCGGTCGGTCAAATCCTTTAACAAATTTTCTTACATTTCTCATTCGTAAGTATCGAATTATGTCTTCCTGAACTTCGGCGCCAGCAGTTGCTGTAAAAGCTGAAATCGGATGTATGTCTAAGTTTCCTAAAGCCTTGTAAATATTCAAATATGCAGGCCGAAAATCATGTCCCCACTCTGATATGCAATGTGCTTCGTCCACTGCAAGAAATGATATTTTAATATTTGCAAGCAATCTCTTGAAAAAATCACTTTCTAAACGTTCTGGTGCTATATAGACAATCTTGTATTCTTCTAACAAAATATTTCGTAGTCGCTCTTGCATTTCCTCGAATGGAAGCGAACTATTGATGAAGGTCGCGGCTATTCCACGCGCTATTAATGCATCCACTTGGTCCTTCATCAAAGCAATTAGCGGCGAAATCACAATTGCTGTGCCTTCGAGCATAAGCGCCGGTATTTGGTAGCAAATGGATTTTCCGCCACCTGTTGGCATAATTGCAAGTGTGTCATTCCCCGCAAGAATGGACTTGATTATTTCCTCTTGCCCCGAACGAAATGATTTATAACCAAAATATTTTCCCAAAACTTCAATTGGTCCCATTCCTAAAAATAATCATTATTTTTCTTTTTATTGCATAGTTCATTGAATATATCAATTGATTAATTTTCATAGATTTATTAATTTGCACTTCTTTTAAATTGTTATTTTTGAATTAATTACGGAATGGATAATGAGCGTTAGAGTAAGATTTGCACCTTCCCCAACCGGTTCCCTTCATGTTGGTGGACTACGAACAGCACTTTACAACTACCTTTTTGCTCGTCATCACGGTGGGCAATGCGTTCTGAGAATAGAAGATACCGATAGAACTCGCTTTGTCGAAAATGCACAAGAAAATTTAATAAAATCTCTTCGTTGGGCAGGAATTGAATTCGACGAAAGTCCAGAAGTCGGCGGTCCTTATGGTCCTTATGTTCAATCTAAACGCTTCGATTTATATCGCGAGTATGCAATGGAGCTTTTAGAACGTGGCACTGCATATTATGCTTTCGATACACCCGAAGAACTCGATGCTATGCGCGAGCGTCAGCAAAAAGCAGGCATAGCACCTAAATACGATCGCTCCACTATGCGTAATCAATTCACACTCGGACAAGAAGAAACCCAACGGCTTATCGAAAGTGGAGCACCTTATGTTATCAGAATGAAAGTGCCGCTTACAGGAGAAATTCGTTTCAGCGATTTAATCCGCGGTGAAGTAGTTGTCTCGGGCAAGGACGTTGACGACCAGATTTTGCTTAAGTCCGACGGCTTTCCAACTTACCACCTTGCTAATGTTGTGGACGACCATTTAATGAAAATAACTCATGTTATCCGTGGCGAAGAATGGTTGCCCTCAACCCCGAAACACGTTTTGCTTTACGACGCTTTCGGTTGGGAACGCCCACAATTTGCCCATTTGCCGCTGCTTCTGAACAAAGACAAAACCAAACTGAGCAAACGACAAGGCTCTGTTGCTGTCGAAGATTTTGTCGAACGCGGCTATTTCAAAGAATCTTTCGTTAATTTTATTGCTTTGCTCGGCTGGAATCCCACCGCAGACCGCGAAATTTTCTCTATGAATGAACTAATTGAGACTTTTTCCCTCGAAAAAGTTAATAAAGCCGGCGCCGTCTTCGACACTCAAAAGCTTGATTGGATGAATTCCCAATATCTACGCGCTTTTGAACCTGCCGAACTTGTCCGCCGCCTGAAACCTTATATGCCCGATGAAATGCTGAGTAAATTCAACGATGATTATATCAAAAAAGTTATTGTTCTTCTACGCGAAAGAATTGATATTCTTCGAGACGTCCTTACTTTCGGCGACTATATGTTCGAAAAACCCAAAAGCTACGACCCCGATTATTTGCAAAAACATTGGAAAGACAATACTCTTGAACTCATCAAACCACTAATTGACGTCTTCCGCTCCATTGACGTCTGGGAGCACAAACAGCTTCACGACGAAACAATGAAATACATCGAAAGCCGTTCAGTCAAACTTAAAGATGTTATTCATCCTATTCGTGTGATGATTACAGGAAAATCAGTTGGTGCTGGTATGTTCGAAACTATGGAAGTGCTTGGGAAACAAGAATGTATTGAACGTTTCGACCTGTTTGTAGAAAAGAAAGAAAAAGGTTTGCTCTGATTTATGTCTTTTCGCAATTTAATAGAGAAAATTCAGACACTTACAAGTATGACCAAAAATGAAATTTTTGCTCTTCTCTTCATCTTCGGTTTTGGCTTGTCCGGCATTCTCTTGAAATCGATTAATGCTAATAACGAGCTCTTCACAAATGAAGAATACAAATCTGCGACTAATAGAGCTATGAAGGTGGAACGCTCCACCTTCGTTAGCACTGACTTTCACAACAATCCAAATTCCTTCCTCGTATCTGCTGATACCTTAAAGCCGAAAGAAACTTTTTTCCCTTCTCCAAACAAAACTTCTAAAAAATCAGAATTTAGCGGGATTATTAATATCAACACCGCTTCGAAAGTGCAGCTCATGCAACTCCCTGGAATCGGTGAAAAAACTGCTCTTGCTATTATCGAATATCGCAATAACAAAAAATTTCAATCTATTCAAGAAATTATGAAAATTAAAGGTATTGGTCCGAAAAAGTTCGATAAAATTAAAAACAACATTACGGTCGAGTAAAGTGCCACCTATTGGCATATATATTCACATCCCATTTTGCAAACGAAAATGCCATTACTGCGATTTTTATTCAATTACTAATCTTAAAGAAATACCAAATTACATTAATTACTTGCTATTGGAAATACAGCGTCGAAGCCTATCTTTTTTCGAACAATCCTCAATAAAGACTAATACAATCGACACAATATTTATCGGCGGAGGTACTCCATCATTAATAAATCCAAAATATATTGAGAAAATATTATCCGAAATAGATAAATATTTCGACCTCTCTTCTGATGCAGAAATAACACTCGAATGTAACCCTGCCGCAAGTGATGCGAAATCCTTTTCTGATTATGCTTTTCTCGGAATAAATCGAATCAGCATTGGCGTGCAATCTTTTCTTGACGACGAACTTCGCTTTTTGCAACGTCTCCACTCAACAAGCGAAGCGATGGCAACAATCGAAACTGCCCGTAAATACTTCGATAATCTATCCATTGACCTGATTTTCGGGCTTCCCGGGCAAACTTTCGCTAATATAAATAAATCGCTTTCGCAAGCAATTGAACTTGATTTGCCTCATATTTCATACTATGCTTTGATTTACGAGGAAGGCACTCCACTGCACAATGATTTGCTTGAAGGCAAAATTCTTCCAATCGCCGACGAGCAAAGTGCTGAATATTATTTGCAAATCGGCGATACTCTTGGCTCCAAAGGCTACGAACATTATGAAATTTCGAATTACGCACGCTTGGGCTACCGTTGCCGACACAACATTAAATATTGGACTTGTTCAGAAACCCTTGCTTTCGGTGCGTCTGCTGTTGGTATGATTAATGACTTCCGCTACAAAAATGTTTCAGATGTGTCGAGGTATTTCGCTTTGTTGAACAATGGCAATCTCCCTGATGAGTTATGCGAGAAACTTACGTTTGAAGAACGTTTAACAGAGTTTGTTTTCCTTTCTCTTCGTTCTCTTGGCTTGAACTTTAAAGATTTTTCCGAACGATTTGGTGTTGATTTATTCGCACTCTTGAACAACGAAATTGAACTATTGGTTGCTTCAAATTTAGCAACATTTGAAAATAAAACACTAAAACTAACGCCAAAAGGTTATTATATTTGCGATGAGATAACTTTGCGTTTATTAAAAAAAATAGAGAAAGCAAATGTTCAAAATATTCGATAGATATCTCTTAAGAGCTCATATTGCCCCATTTCTATTTGGTTTTTGTACTGTGATTTTTCTTTTTCTTATGCAATTTTTGATGAAATATTTGGATCGGCTGGTAGGCAAAGGAATTGATGTTTGGGTGATTTTGCAGCTTATTGTCTATAATATTGCTTGGATGGTGGTGCTTGCTGCTCCGATGGGCGTGCTTTTCTCAACTTTGATGGCATTCGGCAATTTGTCCTCGAACCACGAAATAACAATAATCAAAGCAAGTGGCGGCAGCCTCACCAGAATGATGTCCCCGATTATCATTGTTTCAGCTTTTCTTACTCTTGCTCTTTTTTGGTTCAATGATAGAATTCTGCCTGAAACCAATCTTCGCGCTAAAACTCTGATGGGCGATATTACCCGAACAAAACCAACTTTTATTTTAGAATCAGGGCAATTTTCCACAGAAATAGAGGGCTACACAATTATCGCTCGCAACGTTGACTCCTTGACAGGGCTTTTGCGAGGGGTTACTATCTATGATTTAACTGGAATGGCTTCCCGTAATATTATTTCTGCTGATACAGGTACATTAAACTTTACTCCAGACTATAGTAAACTAATTTTGAAACTTCGCAATGGCGAAATTCATCAACTTCAATCTGGCAGAGCAAGCAATTATAAAATTGTCGAGTTCGTTGATTATCAGATAGTGATGAACGCAAGCGGTTTTTCATTCCAGCGTTCTGATATTGACGGCACTGCCCGCGGAGATCGTGAAATGAAAATTAGCGATATGAAGCAAATAGTTGATGAATCAATGAAATACGTCGAAATTGCTCGAAATAACAAATCAAAAACAATTAATTCGCACCTTGATTACATTCTTCATAGCAAAATGTCCACAGAAACTGACGAATCACGTGTTGTTTCCAGCAATTTTGCTTATGTAGATACTTCCTGGCAAGCTCGAACAAGTCGTATAACTCAAAGGCTGAGCTTTTTGGAAACAACCGTTCGCTCCAATTCTTTTGCTGAAAGAGACTACACCTTACGCGCAAATCAATATTTAGTCGAAATTTACAAAAAATATGCTATCCCATTTGCTTGCTTTGTGTTTGTGTTTGTCGGTTGCCCGCTTGGAATTATCTCTCGTCGCGGGAATTTCGGAATAAGCGCCTCGATTAGTCTTGGCTTCTACATTTTCTATTGGGCTTGCCTTATCGGCGGAGAAAAACTTGCAGACCGTGGCTATATCGATCCCTGGCTTGCTATGTGGGCAGGTGACATTATTATCGGAATAGTTGGGATTATTCTAACCTTACGCACCAGCTACGAAACTTTGGAATTTCTTAGTATATCGAAATATTTTAGACGTAAAGTAGCTACGAATTAGCTCTTTCGTATTCTTCTTTCATTAGTGCAATTTCAAATTCATTCAGTGATTTGTTACGTCTCTTCATCATTGCTTTTGCTGTTTCTATGGCTTGCTCGAAGTTATGAGTTTTGCTTCCTTCGCCGCCGCCCCACGTGAATGACGGTATTTGGTTTGGGAAAAATCCCGAATGAAACAAATTGCAATGTATTCCGCAAGTAGTCCCTGTTGTGAATTGCGAGTTTATGGCTGTTTTTGTGTGGTCGCCCGCCATTAGCCCGATGAACATTTTATCGGTCGGCACTCGCTTTCCCGGCAACCTCATAACAATATTTGAGTATGTGTTTTTCAGGTCTGAATTGTTTGTATCTGCACCAAAATTTACCCATTCGCCCACGAAAGAGTGTCCCAAAAATCCTTCGTGTTGCTTATTAGAATATCCTTGAAAAACAACTGCTTCAACTTCGCCACCAACTTTACAGAATTCACCAAATGAGCAATTTTCATATATTTTTGCTATTGCTTTGATGAGCGATTTTTTCCCGATATACGCAGGACCGATAATTACGCTATTAGCCATTATTTTTGCTCCATCGTCGATAATTATTGCTCCATTGCTCGCATCCAGAACTACTCCTGGCATAATTTCTACATCTAGACCAACGTATATTTCGTTTCCTATTAAATGAGATCCAAAAAATGGGTTTGTTATGTTTTTTAATTGCTGAAGACGATCTTTTATCAGTAACAAATCATAATTTATTTGCTTGCCATTTATGTCGATAATTTCCCAGATATAATGAATAGATTTAACTTCAATCTTCACGTTAATTTTTTCGCTTTCTTTATCAGAAAACTGCTTAAATTCAGCAACTATATTGTTTTTGCTTCTAAAAGAAATGTCTTTTGAATGATTTGCTGAAATTATAAATTTAATTTCTTCTATCAGCGAAAAGTTCGGAATAATATTTCCATCAATAAATAATACATTTTTATTGTAAGCAGGGTTCTTTATCTTATTTCGTTCTAAAAATGAGGATTTTCGCAGTTTATCGCTTTCATAAGCTATTGGAATTTCAGGCGAAAGTAGTTGCCATCGTTCATAATTTTTCAAACAACCACATAAAAACTCATACGATGGATGCAGAATAGAAAATGGATACAGGTTTTCTAAATCTTGTGGGTCCCGAAGAACAATTGTATTTATCATTTCATTGCTCCAATTACCAAGGAAGTATTTTGTTCAATGCAGTATCGGTAAGCCGAACAATTCCTCGTCGCGTCGATAAAGCAAAAATAATACTACCATCGCCAGTAACTGCTGGTACAGTATAGAAAGTATCAATTTCATTTAATGAGCGGTCTTCTACCAACTTTCCATTGTCGTTGTCCAAGAAGAAAATAGCTGCGCCGTTCGGCGTTGTCCCGACAACTGCTGATTTTGATTTTCCAATAAGTAGGGGAGAGGTGGCAGACATTGAAAGGAAAATCCTCCAATTCTGTTTCCCTATCCGGCTGAACGAAAATATCCCGCTCATTGTTTCACCCACTCCTGTGTTATATCCAATTACGTAGGCATTTTGTTCGCTTGCCGATAAATATCTCGGGAACACAGGCAATTCCTGTCGCCATTTCTCGAAACCTCGCTTATCGAAGCAAATAAGTAGCGAACCGCTTTTACCTGCATTCTGCATAAAACCAATTAGATAAACGTTGTCACCACTTACAACCGGGTTTCTTATTATTCTTACAAAATCAATTGGCTTGTTGTATATCTCTTTTCCATTTTTGTCTATCATTACTAAATTATCAGTGTCGCCGAATGTGTTCTTTGTCAGGACAAAATATACATTCCCGTTTTCGTCCGCAGCAAATGATCTCGAAATTGATGTATTATATTGCTTTTGAAATATCAATTTACCATCGAACGAGACTTTTAACAGTTTCCCGCTTGTTGTTCCAATGAGCACTCCGTCATTGGTTGCCAGCACATCAGAAAACATTTCAAATGGATCGAATTCATCAGAAAACTTGTATTCCCAGCGTTTTTCTCCTCGATTGTTGAAAGAATACAAAATTGGCTTAAGCGAAACAAAATAAATGTTCTGCTCATAGTCAGCCACCGCTCGGGTCGATACTGGTGTGCTATCTGGCACCATAAAGGTAGATTTTACAATATCTTTCGAGACAAACGAAATTGTTCCATCTGCACTTATCATATAGTAGTCGTTGTGCCCAACAACAAGTGGTTCCATCTGACTTCCTGTGTACAAGGCAGAATCAACTTTCCCGTCGAAATTTTTGGTTTCCAACACGTTTGAGGAAAATCTCTTGTAGTCAGAATAGTCATTCGAGCGAGTGTAACTTCCACCTGAATTGAAAACGCCTTCTTTAAATGGATCGCCACATGATGAAATAATAATTGAAATGAAAATAATGAGTATTATGTTTTTTTTCATTTTAGACTTTCTCGTATGTATTTTAAAGTATAAAAATATAAATGAATTTGCTCAAATGCAAGAAAAAATAGGAGAAGTTGTATTTTTACATATCTATAAAAAAAGAGACGCAACAATTGCGTCTCTTTATAAAAAATCCTATTAATTTTTAGAGCTTGTGTATAGCATCAACAGGGCATACAGAAACGCATTGTGGTTCGTCGAAGTGTCCAACACATTCAACGCACTTATCTGGATCAATCATTGTATGCTCGTCGCCTTCATATATGGCTTGAACTGGGCATTCTGGTTCACAAGCACCACAGGAGATGCATTCGTCGTTAATGTACATTGCCATTTTAATATCCTCCTAAACAACTTAAATTAGTTATACAAAATTTCGTATTTAGTTTAAACTAAATAACTTACGTTATTCTGTTTACAATTACAAATTTAAATAAAAAAATCATTCTACCAAAAAATATATGATTACTCATAATAATTGGTTTTGAATTAATGATTACAATTTCACAATTATCAAAATAAAAAACATGCAAAAAAATCAGGACAATAAAAATGTCCTGATTGGATGTAATAACGGATGTTTTTAATATTATTTATCTTCAGAGCTTTGCTCGCTATCTTTGTTTGGCATCAAAATTTTATCGATAATGCCGTAATCGAGAGCTTCTTCGGGTGTCATATAGTAGTCGCGGTCCGCATCTTTGCGAATTTTATCAACATCTTTGCCTGTGTGTTTAGCAATAATGTTATATAGATTATCGCGCATCCTGATAATTTCGCGAGTATAAATCTCTATATCAACCGACTGCCCTTGTGTCCCACCAGATGGCTGATGCATAAGAATGCGCGAATTTGGCAGAGCATAACGCTTTCCTTTGGTACCAGCACATAGTAACACCTGTGCCATAGAAGCGCACATTCCTATAGCAATTGTTGTTATATCTGGTTTGATGTATTGCATCGTATCATAAATTGCAAGACCGGCGCTTACACTTCCGCCAGGTGAATTAATATATAAATGAATGTCTTTTTTGGGGTCCTCGCTTGCTAAAAAAAGCAGCTGTGCAATTACAAGCTCCGAAATGTGGTCATCAATTGGTCCGCCAAGAAATATAATTCTGTCTTTGAGCAGTCGAGAATAAATATCATAAGAACGTTCGCCACGACTTGTTTGTTCGATTACAATTGGCACTAATTGGTCATTCATATTTTCCCTATTAATAAATTATACAGTAATATGGGTAAATGACGAACAAAGTTTGAAACAATTTCACTCTGCTTTGTCTAATTCAACAAAAAATGTAGACCCCTGGTTTGGTTGGCTTTCTACCCAGATGCGTCCTTTGTGGTAATCTATAAATTCTTTGCATAGTAGTAGTCCTAATCCAGTGCTCGATTCATCTTCTGTTCCAGTGCGAGAAACTTTTTCGGCTGGATTGAATAACTTGCTCTTCAATTCTTCATCCATTCCAATGCCATAATCCTTTATAGAAACTACATATTTGTTGCCATTTTCGTTAACCTGAACATCAACTTTTTCTCCTCGAAACGAAAATTTGAGCGCATTTGATAACAAATTTCGGAAAATTGTATTCAACATCTGCAAGTCGCCAAAAACGTAGGCGTCGTTCTGTATATTCAGATAAAGAGAAATCTCCTTTAATTTAAAGCTACTTAACAACAAATCGGATATATTTTTTATTACTAATCGAATGTTGAGCCTTTCAGGATTAAATTGCTTCTTTCCACGTTGCACTCGCGACCATTCCAGCAGATTCTCGAGCAATTCCAATATATTGGAAGCAGATTTATGCATGTTTTCGGTATATTCTTGCAATTCAGTCAGTGTCAGTTCATTAAGGTTCTCGGAGAACATTTTGGACATCCCGACAAATGAAGAAATTGGTCCTTTCAGGTCGTGAGCAATAATTGAGAACAGCCTATCCTTCTGATCTATAATTTCTTTCAGTTTTTCACGACTTTCCAATATTTCATTTTCATATTTTTTCTTTTCGGTTATGTCGGTTACAGCACCGATTTGATAGATTGCTCCGGGTTCGTCTGGCTTAGTAAATGGTTTTATGTGGTCTAATATCCAGCGCATTTCGCCTGATTTACTCAATATTCTATATTCTGCTTTGATTTCTTCTAAATTATTTAATCGTGGTATATACTCTTCCTGAAATTTCTTGAAATCTTCGGGATGTATTATTTTAATTATTGTATTATAAGCTTCTTTATAGTAGTCTAATTTATAACCTGTAATTTTTTCAAAACTACCCAGTAGCCATAATACTTCTATCTGCTTACCAGGAACACCTTTCGCCAGATATACATAATCAGTTATCATCTCCGAAATCATTTTGTAGCGCTCGTTTGTTTCGCTAAGCATTTTTTCGTAATTCTTCTTTTCAGTTATGTCTCTTCCAACAACAACTAAGCCTTTGCGTTCACCATTTTCGAAAATAGGTATTTTAATTACATCAAAAATTCTACTTTCTCCTTCCGGATTTGGAATAATCTCATCTCCTCGGACGGGTTTGCCTGCTTTCCAGGCTTTTTCATCACTATATATGCAGTATTCAAGAGCTTCTTTATAAAATGGAGCATATTGTGCCAGTTCTGCGTCAGTTTTTCCACGGTAATTCACTTCTTCCAAGCCAAATAGCTCCAAATTGAAATCATTTGTAATTATCCATCGTCCTTCGCCATCTTTAAAAGTAATAATATCTGGTATTGTATTAATTAATGTACGCAATCTTAGCTCGCTCTCCTGTAAAGCATTCTCTATAATCATCTTCTCAGTAATATCTTCAATTAAAGTTGCAAACTGCAACTTACGTGGCGAAAAAGCAATTACTTTGAAGTATTTATCTAATTCCTGAGAATAGCTCGTGAATTTCTTAACTGTCGAATTTAGAGCTACTTCACCGTATTGTTCAATCCAATAGTATTCAGTATCTGGTAGTACCTCTTTTACACGCTTACCAATAATTTTATCCTTTTTCAAACCAGTTAATTTTTCGAAAGCAGAATTGATATCGAGGAATACATAATCAACGGGATTTCCATTTTCATCCAGAATAATTTCGTGCAGAGCTAGCCCCTGATCCATTTTCTCTATAAGTTCTCTGTATTTTTCTTCGCTTTCTCGTAATCGTATTTCTGCAATTTTTCTCTCTGTTATGTCTTCAATTGTCCCTTCGTAATATAATTCACCATCTTCATCGAGCACTTTCTTCCCAATGTCTCTGACCCAAATAATCGAGCCATCCTTGCGTATAAATCTATATTCTTCTGCTATCATATCTGTTGTACCGAATTGAGCAGTCTGAACTATACGCAATTCTGGAACAGCGTAAAGACTAAAAGCATTTACTTTGCTTAATTCTTCAAATGAATTATATCCTGCGAGGTTAACTAATGCCTTGTTTGCATAAATGATTGTACCATCAGGCTTGGACTTGTAAACACCAATTGGCAGATCATCAAGTGATAAATGGACCTCTGCTGAAATGTCCGAGTTGGACGTATTTATTTCTTCGTCTTCTGCTTTATTTCGAAGGCTATTTTGGTTATCTTTGGGTCGTCCCTTTTGATTTTTCATTTTAGGACCGAAAAAATTTACATTCTAATATAATTATTAATAAATTAATACATGATTAATAATATGTTAATATATTTTAATGTAATTAGAAAAATTGAGGGAAAAATTCTAATCAGCTTTATTATATAAATGAGTTAAGTTAATAGAACTGACAACAACTGATTCGATCTTCTTATCTTCTTGTTTAAGAGGGTCTATGAAAAAAATAAATTTTTCAAAATGTCCATCTGTTGCCGGTATTTCTAATTCTACCTGTGAGCTTTCACCGGAGAAAGCTTTTATCAACTTTTCAAATAACAAATCTTTCAAATGTGCGGGACATATTTCATAAAATTTATTGCCTTCATCTAACTCATAACCAAAAAATTGCTTTACATCTTTTTCAAAACTTTTGTTGAAAGCAATAATATTATAATTAGTGTCGAGCAGGACAAAAGATTGGCGAGTGTTGTTCAGTATTGCATTGAGCTTTCGCTCTGATTGAGCCAAAGCAGCTTGCTGTTGATGCAAAGCTCTATCGGCCTCTTTTCGCTTTGTAATGTTAATAATAGAGCAAATGATAAAATTTTCGTTATTAAGTTTGAATTTTCTCGAAAAAAGTTCAATACTAAAATTTTCACCATTCTTTTTTTTCTCAATAGATTCAGTAAAAAAATCATAATTTAATATGTTTATATCATAATTTTCAAATATTTTTTCTATAAGCTCCCTGCTAATAAATAATTCAGATTCCCTTCCAATTAATTCACTTTTATTATATCCAAACATTTTGCAGGCACTTTGATTAATTGCTACAACCGTAGCGTTTGCGTCGAAAATTATAATACCTTCTACTACTGATTCAAAAATCATTTGATACTGCTGCATACTTATCTCTGTCTGCATCTGGGCTAATTTTAAATCTGTAATATCCCGTGCTATTCCATCGATTTGATATATCTTCCCACTTTTGTCAATTTTTCTTGTCAATTTATCTAATATATATCTAATTTGTCCATCTAATTTTTTTATCCTATATACTACTTCAAGTTGAGGTGTGTCTTCCAATCTCGACATGGCATTGAAAAAAATATTCTTGTCGTCTGGGTGAATTAACCCAAACCACAAATTCGGCATGTTTCTTAAATTTTCTATCTCTATTCCATACACCTTTTCGACAGCCTTGTTTACAAATAGTAGCTTTATTATCGGATATGACACTGACCACACAATATCATCAATGTAAAACAATATTTCATTGAGATGCCCCTCTTTTGAGCGGAGTTCTTTCTCAATTTGTTCTAACGCTATTTCTTTCTCATACAATTTTTGGGTTATCTCATTGATTTTTTCGTGTGTTTTATCTATGGTTTCGTTAAGAATTGCTATGCTCTCAAAATAAGAAAAATCGCTTTCGTTAATAAGAGATGATTTTTCTAATTTTTGCATAAGAGCAGATATAATTTTCTCCGATTGCTGCAATTTTTTCTCTAATTCAGCAATTGATGGGGATATACCTCTATTTGGATCACTTTGCATCTATTGCTTAATCCTCTGTTGGAATATCCACATAAAAAGTTGTGCCTTCATTCAATTTGCTTTCGACCGCAATTTTCCCACCCATCTTTTCGATAAAATCTCGACATATTACAATACCTAAACCCGTGCCTTTCTCTTTTTCAGTTCCTGGTGTCGATTGCACCTTTTCGAGTGTAAATAATTGCGATTTTTTCTCTTCACTCATCCCAACCCCGGTATCTGAAACAGATAAGCGAAGAAACGGCTTCCCCTCCTTAACGACTTTCTCTGCGTTGAGAGTTACTTTTCCTCCTTTGTGAGTGAATTTGATTGCATTAGATACCAGATTCCTTACAATTGTTGCCATCATATTGTTATCGAATAGCGCATAAGTGCCAATAGGAATATTATTTTCTATCGCGATCTCTTTTTGTTCTGCTTGTTGGTTTAATGTTAAAAGTGTCCCAGCAAGAATAGATGCTAAGTCTTCTTTTGCGATATTCATCTGAATTCTTCCCATTTGCGATCGCGACCATTCAAGCAAATCTTCAATAAATTTATATGTTTGCTGAGCGGTTTTATTTAGCGAATGAACCATATCAGCTAATTCTTCTTTGCTAAATTCATTAATATGATGATTTATTATATCTGTCATTGTCAATAAACCAGCAAAAGGGCTTTTTAAGTCGTGAGATACTATCGAAAAGAATTTATCTTTCATTTCATTTAACTTTTTCAATTCTTCATTGCTTTTCCTTAAAAAAGTTTCATTTTGAATTAGTTGAAGGTATAATTTATTCAAGTTCTGTGCTTGTTGTTCTAAATCACTGTATGCCTTTTTGATCTGTTCATTCTTTTGCATTAGCTCTGTGTATTGCTGCTTTATCAGATCTTTTGAATTTTTCAGCTCAAGATGAGTTTTAATTCTTGCCATTACTTCAAGAGCATTGAAAGGCTTTGTAACGTAATCGACACCGCCAATTTCAAAAGCTTTGAGGATGTCTTCTGTTTCTGTTTTAGCTGTAAGAAATATTATAGGAATTTCGCGCGTTAACTCGTTGTTTTTCAATGTTTCACATACTTCGAAGCCCGACATCTCCGGCATCATAATATCGAGTAGAATTAAATCGGGTGCCTTACCTCTGGCTGTTTCGATTGCTTTCGGCCCGTTGTCAGCAATCAATAAATTATAATGCTCGCGTAGCAAAGTCCCAATTAAGCGTATGTTTTGAGGCTGGTCGTCAACCACAAGAATTGTATTTTTCTTTGTAGTTTGTGGCATATTATTCATAAATTCACCACATTATTTTAATTTATTATAAATTTCACTGAATGCTTTCGATAGTTTCTCAATCTCGAAATTATCAAAATAACTATTCAAAACATTAGATACATTAATTAATTTCTCATTATTGTTCGTTTTAGCAAATTGTCTTAATTGATTAATAAAATCTTCGGCTTCCTGCAAATCTGTATATTTCATCAAATTTTCAATTTGATTTGCGAATAATTTAGAAAAATCTTTCAAGATTTCCGAATTAATTGAATTTAATAATTCATTAATATTACATTTTGCAGCTAATAATTCTTCTGGTTGCTCCTCTTTGTCGCTTGCAGTAAAATCAAGATGCCTTACAAGCTCGGAAATTATCTCATTGCGGTTAGCTGGTTTACGCAGAAATCCATTGAAAAGGGTATTAACCCTTGTCTCATCTTCCTTCATCGATGATGCTGTGTAAGCGATAATCGGTATGTTCTTAATTCCAAGCTCATCACGAATAATATTTCTCGTCTGGTATCCGCTCATTTCTGGCATACGTAAGTCCATCATAATAAGATTAACTTCAATCGTGCGAAGCAATTCTATTGCTTTCCGCCCATTGCTCGCCTCCAAAATAGTAGTATTCGTATCTTCAAGATGCGCCCGAACAATATCAATATTTTGCTGTATATCATCTACTATCAGAATCTTCGCACCTTTGAAGTCAACTATTTTACTCGACCAATCGATTTGTTCGCTTGCCTTTTTGATTTCATCGAGTCTCTGCACGTTATATAATCGGACAGTGAATGTAGAACCTTTCCCGAGTTCGCTTTCGACTGTGATTTCCCCACCCATCATCTTTACCAAACGGCTCGATATTGCAAGCCCAAGCCCTGTGCCGCCAAAGTGCTTCACACTAACAGTGCTTGCCTGACGAAACGATTCAAATATTAAATCTTTGTCCTCTGGTGCAATCCCAATTCCTGTGTCTTTTACATCGATTTTCAGGTTGTAATGTTGATTATCTACTTTATGGTGCGAAAGCGAGATATACACACCACCTTCTTTCGTGAATTTGATTGCGTTCCCGACCAAATTTATCAGCACCTGACGAATTCTAACTTCATCAAGAAATAGATTATCCGGTGGATTTCCCGGAATTACAAGTTCAAATTTTAATTTTCGCTGGTTTGCCTGCTCGAAAAAAATCTGGTATATATCATTTAAAGTTTCTGCAATATTAACGGGTTCAGGTTGAAGTTCTATCCGACCTGCTTCTATTTTTGATAAATCAAGTATGTCGTTGATTAAGGCAAGCAATGTACGCCCACTTTTCTGAATTGTTTCAAGATATCCTTTGAATGGCTGCTCACGTATGGATTTGAGCATAATATCAGAAAATCCTAAAATGGCATTCATCGGAGTTCGTATCTCATGGCTCATATTCGCTAAAAATTCAGATTTTGCACGGTTCGCTTGGTCTGCTATCTGTTTCTGCTTGATAATTTCTAACTCAAATTTGTTCCGTGCTATTGCACCAGCAATTATTTCTGCTGCAAGCCTGTATAAAGATACTGTGTCGTAGTCCCAATCACGCTCTTTTTGCAAAGTATCAAACACTATAAAACCTATTAACTCATTCCCGTAAAACATTGGAACGCTAAGCAATGATATTATTCCGATTTCCAACAGTGTCGATTTTTCTTCAAATTCATCAGGCAGCTTCTGAACATTCTGTATTTGAACAAAATCATTGTCCTTGAAGAGATCTATCCAACGTCGAATCATTTGATATCGTATTAAACTAATTTTTTCTATTTCTTGCGGCACATTTTCCAAAATCCAGCTATATGTATTTTCAATATGTTGGCTTGATTCGTGTAATGTGAAAATATATACTCTATCAGATCCCGAGAAACGACCTAATATTTCGAGCGCAAATACTATTCCACTATGCAAATCCTTAGCTGTTGATTGAATTAATACAGAAGATAATTCATTGATTATTGAGTTTAATCGATACATTTCTTCTAATTTTTTAGCTGCTAACTTATTCTCTGTTATATCGCGGACAATTCCCATTAATAAATTATTCCCAAACGGGCTTATTCTAACTTCGTAATATTTATATTCATTCTTATAATTTATATTGAACTCGTAACGTTGAAGCTCACCGGTTTCTAATGCTTTTTCAAGATAAAAATAAAGATTATTTGCAATATCTATTTCAAGTACTTCGTTGAGTTTTTTGCCGATGAAAAACCTTGGTGGAATAAGCAATTGCTTGGGATTTGACGTATGATAATCAATGAATTTACCCTCTCGAGTTAATATAAATACAAGATCGGGCGAAGAATCAAGTAGAGCACGGTTGCGTGCCTCGCTTTCGCGTAATGCCTCGTTTGCTAACTTGCTTTCAGTTATGTCCAGAGCAAGACCCAACACGCCAATAATTTTCCCCTCTTCGTCTGTCATTCGTGATTTCACTATTTGCAGGTAGTGCTTTGTCCCATCGTTGAAAGTTACTTCTTCTACAAATTCAATAGGTAAATTCGATTGAATTGCCTGCTGGTCGGTTTCTTGTAATTTTTTAAGTTCATCTTCTGTAAAGGACAACCCATTCTCGTTTCCTGTGTTTATACGCATTAGCATATTTTCGAAAATCGTATTGCTTTCAGTGTCATTAAGCCAAATAAATATTGGTGCATTGTCTAATATTGATTCAATTAATTTTTTCTGGCGATTTAAGTCGATTTCTGCAAGTTTTTTCTCTGTTATATCGCGATTTGAAATTCTGCGCCCTAAAAAATTCCCTTGTGTGTCGAATATTGGCCTATTTATGTGCTGGATGTATCTTATTTCGCCGCCTTTGCGTTTTATTCTAAATTCGAGTTCTACAGTCCGAGATTCCGATTTTAAATTAGTTACATTAGAGAAATAATCATAGTCATCAGGATGAACTATAAAGTGAAGCAAGTCGGGATTTGTTATAAATTCATCTGGCAAATATCCCGTTATGCGTTCGCAAGATGGTGAAATATACATAAATTTGTTATCGGGGTCGAGCCAATATTCCCAATCATAAGTGTAATTGGCAAGTGTTCGAAATTTTTGTTCACTGCTTAGAAGCTTCAATTCTGCTTCTCTCTGGTACGTTATATCAGAAGCAATTCCATCCAATCTATATTGCTCTTCTTCGGCAATTGTTATTCGAAATCGGTTCTTGATCCAGCATATTTTTCCACTTGGCAGAAACACACGGTATATTACCTCTTGTGTAGTTCCATCTTTTGCAACCTCAATCCTTTTCTCTAATTCCGACCTATCTTCTGGGTGAATTATGTCCAACCATAATTGAGGATACTTTATGAAATCTTCCGCGGGGAACTCAAATATTTTTTCTATACTCTGGTTTGTAAATAGTAAATTTAACTCTGGATAAGTAGCCGACCATACTATATCATCGAGAGAATTGATTACTGCATAAAGTCTTTTCTCTTTTGCTTTTAAGCTTCTTTCGTAAGACTTTTTCTCTTCTTCAAAATGTGCTAGCTCGGAACATAAAGATTGAAATTCTAAATTCTTCTTCTCTAAAATTTCATTAAGTAAGGCATTTGTTTCGAACAGCCCATAGTCGTTTTCATCAATTGATTGGATTTTTTCAATACGCTCAATTAAAGCCTTCTGTATTTTTCTTGCTTTGCTTAGCTCTCTTTCGAGATTACTTATTTTTATAAGGATTTCGTCGATATTAATATCTCCATTTCCCATAAATTCAATATAAATCAAGTACTTTTAACAACAGGAAGAGTGAAGTAAAATGTTGAACCTTTATTTTCCTTACTGTTAAGATAAATAATTCCGCCGTGTTTTTCAACAAATTCTTTGCATAATATTAGTCCAAGTCCCGAACCCGTTTCTTTCTCAGTACCTTTAGTCGTAATTTGTGCATCTATTCTGAATAGCTTATCTTTATGTTCTTCGGGAATACCAACCCCGTTATCTTCGACAGCAATTTCAGCAAAATCTCCTTCTACCTTGTTAATAAAAATCTTAATTCTTCCGCCACGATGAGTGAATTTTATTCCATTCGTTACAAGATTTCTTACAACTCCCGTTATCATATTCCTGTCGCAATAAACTACGAAATCATCAGGCACATTTATCGACAAATCAATTTCTTTATTGGTTGCAATTTCTCGCAAAGTGTATAGTGAATTATTTATGATTTCTTTTAATGTGATTTGCTCAGGATTATACGGTATTTTCCCAAGTTGTAATCGCGACCATTGCAATAAGTCATCAAGCAATTTATATACAGAATTTGCTGAATTATATATTGCTTGCGACATCTTACGAAGTTCACGCAAGGACAAATCTTCCAGATCTTTGGCCATCATATCGGTTAGTCCCAAAAAACCACTGAATGGTCCACGTAAATCGTGCGAAATGATTGAGAAGAAGTTATCCTTTGCCGATATAGTTTCTTCAAGTCGTTGCTTGATTTCTTCGAGCTCTTTTATTAGATTATTCTTTTCTTCCAGTGTTTGTTCTATCTTTTGGTTTGACAGTTTTAATGCATCTAATAGTGCTCTCTGCTCTTCATCAGCTCGCTTTTTATCGTCAATATCTTCTATAAAACACAATATTTCATCATCTTTTAATAACACAGCAGAAATTTTCGCCCAAAATACTTTTTCTTTTGCATCTTGCATAATTATTTCAATTGTTCTATTTTCACTATTTAAAGTTGAAAGTGTATCTATAAATAAATCGTGCTTCTGAAAAATAAAATATAATATATTTTTATTAAGTAGATTTTCTTCTGATGTTTTAATTAATTCCTGAAATGCTCGATTACAGCCATGAATGATGCCATCCTTCCTAATCGAGACTATTCCCATCGGTGCAGCCTGAATGTACGCTTTGAACGTTTTGTAGCTTTGTTCAAGCAAATTCTGATTAATTTTCTTTTCTGTTATATCGAGCAAATTTAATAATACATATTCACTGTTCCCAGATTGAATAAAAGAAGTCGTTGCCAGAAATGTGTATTCTCTAAGCATACCATTGAGCATAAGTTTTGCGTTGTGTTCGATACCGGTAACACTCTGTCTGGTTTCGAGTGTTTTCTGTATAGCTTTGTTCAATTTGCACTCAGAGCAATCAGGTCCAAATCCGCAGCCAAGATCCGAATCTTTCTCGTGTATGCAACCAAAACAACCACAGGCTCTCTTGTTAATAAGCTCTTCAAGTGGAATCCCCAGGAAATCTGTTGTTGTTTTATTAGCGTAGACTATCCTTGAGTTGGTATCCAATAAGCTAATTAGTACAGGTGAGCTATCATAAATTGCTTGTAATTCTGTGTTTATTTTGTTGAGTTCTTTTATTAACTCTCTTTCGTATGTTATATCACGCTTTATAGCGACATAATTTATGATTTTACCTTTGTCGTTTTTTACCGGCGTTATTGTTAAAAACTCTATATATTTTGAACCATCTTTACGCCTGTTGATAATTTCTCCTTTCCAAGTTTTACCGTTTGCTATCGTTTTCCACATAGTTTTGTAGAATTCTTTGTTCTGTTCACCGGAATTAACAAGCTCCCTTGGATTTTTCCCTATTGCTTCTTCCAGCGAATAGCCTGTTAGTTCCGAAAATGCAGGATTTATATACTGTATGTTTCCTCGAACATCAGTTATGACAACACTTTCCGTTGTAGAATTGATGGCAGAATTCAGTAGTTGTAGCCTTTCTTCTTGCAAACGTTTTTCTTTGTCAATATCTATATGTGCAGCAATAATTTTAGTTGGGTTGCCTTCTTTATCCCATTCAGTTACTCTACCATTACATTTTACCCACTTCCAATTTCCATCTTTTGTCTTCATCCTATATTCGTGACTAAATTGTCCGTGCTTATTTGAAATAAGTTCCTTTATTGTTGTTTCTACTTTTTCCCTATCTTCTATATGAATATGTTCAATAATATTTTCTATACTGTTTTCAAATTCATCAGGACTATACCCTAATATTTTAAAGAACTTATGATTTAATGCAACTTGCCCATTTGCAATGTCATATTCCATAATGCTATTATCAATGATATCTGTAATAGTTTCCAGCTTTCTTAAATAGGATTTCCTTTTTGTAATATCTCTTGCCGCTCCAACAAAACCAACCAAAACTTTTTCTTTAAACACTGGTTGCGAACTAACTTCAAGCCATACTAAATTGCCTTTTGGTGTTGTGTATGGGACCTCAAAAACGGCATCTTCTATTGTTCCTTTTTCTAAAAAAATTTTTTCCCTATTCATCAACAAAGCGAACAATTCACTTTCTTCCGAAATGTCCAATAATTTTAACACAGATTTCCCTATTACTTCCTCACAACTCAGACCCGAAATCTTTTCAAATGCAGGCGAAACATATTTAATAATGTAATTTTCATCAACCTCCCAAACTACATCCTGTATGCTTTGCATATACAAATCAAATCGCATCTTTTCATTTAATATCGTTTCTGATTGTGCCTTTTGAAATGTGATATCTCTATTGTCGGCTATTCTCCCTATATATTTGCCGTTTTCATAAATTGGCCTGCATATGTGCGAAATGGTTTTTATTTGTCCGCTTTTCGTAACAATTCGAAATTCTACTTCGAATGTGTTGGGATTTTCAGTATAAGCGACTTTTGCATGTTCAATATATTTTTCTTTGTCTTCATCGTAAACAATATCTATCAAAAAATTATTATTTACTTCTATCTCTTCCATCGAATACTCTGTGAATTGCTCTACTGATTTTGAATGGAACTCTATTTTCCCTTGCGGGGTCATCCAATATATCCAATCAGCAAT
Organism: Eximiradius sp.; assembly: GCA_937127445.1. Taxonomy (GTDB): domain Bacteria; phylum Bacteroidota; class Ignavibacteria; order Kapaibacteriales; family UBA2268; genus JAKIZO01. Next base: position 240,685 of record CAKZLY010000014.1, read on the forward strand.
GTGGTCCGCAATTATTTTTAATGATTTTTCTTTCATCATTTATTATTATAAATGTATTAATACTATCACTGTTATTGTATTGACTTTGTTACTATCACAATATTGCAAAAAATTTAATCAAAAATAATAATCTTCAATTAAGTAAAACTACTGATTTTTCTATTGTTCTAAAAAATTAATAATTTATAATTAAACAAATTTATTTCAATTTATATAAATTTTATTTTTATCTGAAATATTATAATTGCTTGATTTTTCGAAATATAAATATTAATTTATATTTCTCATTTGCAATTTTGTAGGAAGCACAATGAATAAATCAAATAAAACTCAAACAAACACAATAGACTTTTTCGCTCCTCAGTATTATATTAATCGCGAGCTCAGCTTAATTGAATTTAACCGCAAAGTGTTGCTCGAAGCTGAAGGTAATCAACATCCTTTGCTTGAGCGTCTTAAATTCGTATGTATTTTCAGCTCCAATTTAGACGAATTTTTTATGATACGCGTCGCCGGGCTGAAAAGCCAAATTGCCGAAGGTGTTATCGAATACTCTTACGATGGCAAAACCCCTCACGAGCAACTCACAGAAATTCGCAACGCTCTGCTCCCGCTATACCAGATGCAAGAAAGACTGCTAAACGAAGAAATTTTACCTGAACTTCGTAAATACGGTGTTGTCTTCCATCGATTCGACGAACTTGATGAAAAGGACAAATCTTATCTGGAAAAATATTTTCGTGAGAATATCATGCCGGTGCTTACTCCTCTTACTTTGGGTCCTGCAAACCCTTTCCCGCGACTGATTAATCGTAGCTTAAACATTGCTTTTGCATTTCAAGATAATTTAGCTGATGATGAGGATCGCCGTATAGGGTTCTTGCAAATTCCTACTGTTGTACCAAGATTTATACCTCTCAACGGCAAACGTAAAAACAACTATATTCTTGTCGAACAAGTTGTTCGTGCTTTTGCTGAACAACTCTATCCCGGAATGACTATTCTTTCGTCGAACACTTTCCGTGTTACTCGTGATGCTGATATTGAAATTGCCGAAGACGAAGCTGAAGACCTGCTTTCAGAAATTGCCGAACAAGTGAAACAACGCCGATGGGGTGGTGCCGCTGTCCGTCTCGAAGTTAATTCCAATATGCCCGACTTCGTCGCTAATATCCTTATGAAATCTCTTGATTTAGAACCAACTGACGTCTATACTCTGAACCGCCCGCTCAATCTTCCCGATTTTATGGAATTGCTAAAACTCGAACTCAAAGATATTAAAGATAAGCCATTCTCTACACGGGACCTACCTCAATTCAAGCAAGATGGTCCCGGCGTGTTCGAAGCTATTCGTCAATCTGACCTGCTTGTGCATCATCCCTATGATTCATTTACAAATAGCACTTTGCGGTTCTTAAATCAAGCTGCCGACGACCCCGACGTCCTCGCTATCAAGATTACTCTCTACCGCACTGGTCGATATTCGGCTATCGTCGAGGCTCTTAAACGTGCCGCCGTAAATGGAAAATACGTTACTGCTTTCGTCGAACTTAAAGCTCGTTTCGACGAGGAGTCCAACATAATCTGGGCAAAGGAACTCGAAAATGTTGGCGTTCACGTCGTCTATGGCGTTCCTGGACTGAAAACCCACTGCAAAATTGCTCTTATTGTTCGTCGCGAAGGCGGTAAATTAAAAAAATATCTTCATCTCTCCACTGGCAACTACAACCAGGTTACTGCTCGCATCTATACCGATATCGCAATGTTCACCGCAAATGATGAATTTGGCGACGACGCTGTTGATTTGTTCAACTACCTTACGGGTTATTCTCATTACGATAATTGGAAACATTTTTCTGTTGCACCGATTAATTTGCATAATAAATTGATTTCTTTTATTCGCCGCGAAGCCGAACTTCATTCCCCCGATAATCCCGGACTTATTATTGCAAAACTTAATCAAATTGCTCAAAAAGAAGTTATCGCTGAACTCTACAAAGCTTCTTGCAAAGGTGTCAAAATTCAACTTATTTGCCGTGGTGTTTGCTGCCTGAAACCTGGCGTCCCAAATATTAGCGAAAATATCGAGGTCCGCTCTATTCTTGGGCGTTTCTTAGAGCATAGCCGTGTCTTCTACTTCAAAAATGGTGGCAACGAAGAAGTTTATCTTTCAAGTGCCGACTGGATGACACGCAATTTGCATCGCAGAGTAGAAATAATGTTCCCTGTCTATCAAAATAACTTAAAGCAACAACTTATTGAACTTCTCCATCTTTATTGGAAAGACAATTCTAAATCTTGGCGATTGCTTCCCGATGGCTCTTACGAAAAACTATCCCTATCGAAGGGCGCTAAACAGTTTTCCGTGCAAGAATATCTACTAAAAAATAATAAAAATAATTAAATACTATTGACTTTTTTTATTGATTAATTCGTTATAAATTTGAATTTATCATTTATTTGTGATAAATTATATTCTATTATTTTCAATATTTTTTGTGCTTTGTATGAAGAAATTTTTGTTGTTGATATGCCTTCTGCTTGTTAGTTCACAATACGCTCAAAGTCAGCTTTCACGAGGAGAAACAATGGACAAAGTGCTGGCTGTTGTCGGTAATGAAGTGATTTTGCTTAGCGATGTGCGTGGACAACTTCTGATGATGGCTCAGCAAGACCCACGAGTAAATCCCGACGACCCAAAGCTCTTTCAGGAATTGCTTGATGCATTAATAAATGAAAAGCTACTTATTACTAAAGCAGTCGAGGATTCAATCGTAGTTACTGACGAACAAATCGAAGCTCGTTGGCAAGCTTTTCTACAAACTTTAATTCAGCAGTTTGGTTCAGAAGAAAGAGTTGAGCAAGTTTATAAAAAATCTATCAATAGAATAAAATTCGAACTGCGCGACGATATTCGCAATAAATTGCTTTCTGCTAACCTTGTTCAGCAACTTATTGGAAATGTTTCAATTACACCAAAAGAAGTCGAAGAATTCTTCAAATTATACCGCGATTCTATCCCCAAAGTGCCAGATACTTATGAAATCTATCACCTTGTCAAATATGTTGATGTACGACAGGACGAAAAGAAACGAGCTTTGGAACTTGCACGAAGTGTTAGGGATTCTATTCTCAACGGTGGTGCTTTCGAAAGTTTTGCTGCTCGCTATAGTCAGGATTTTGCTACCTCCTCGAAAGGCGGAGACCTCGGCTGGGTTTCTCGTGGTAAGTTCTTCCCCGAATTCGAAAATGCTGCCTTTTCGCTCGAATCTGGCGATATCTCGCGCCCTGTCGAAACGCCATTTGGTTTTCACTTAATTCAGGTTGTCGAGAAAAAGAAAGATGCTATACACGCTCGCCATATTCTGTTCAAAATTTCGCAGTCGTCAGACGACTATGAACGTACTCGTGCTTTTCTGGATTCCCTTCGTTTAGTCGCTATCGAACAAAATAATTTTTCCGAGCTTGCCCGCCTCCATTCCGACGACAAAGAAACTCGCGGCTTTGGTGGGCTCATTGGCAGACTGCCTATGAATGAACTCCCCTCGAACTTCCGCGAACAAATTAAACAACTTAAAGATGGCGGTATTTCCGACCCTCTTTCTTATAATGTTGTCCAAAATAAACCTGCTTTCCATATTATTTATAAAAAAGCAACTATTCCCGAGCATTACGCTACTCTCAAACAAGACTATGAATATATAAGCAACATCGCACTTGATCATAAAAAAATGAAAATATACAATGATTATATCCAAAAATTGCGAAAAGAAATTTATTGGGAAGTTAAGAAATAGAAGGTTGCGTATGGACAATAGCAAAAAAATACTTATAGTCGATGATTCCATAGTTGCGCGGATGGCAATTAAGAAAATTCTTTCAAAAAAATTTAATTCTATTAAAGAAGCAAGCAGTGGGACAGATGCAATTGAATTGCTTAAAAACGAGCAATTTGATTGCATTCTTGTTGATTACCTCATGCCGGGCATTAATGGAGTTACTACAATCAAAATTATGCGCGAAATGGGTATCAATTCCCCCATTATTGTTATTTCTGCTAACCAACAAAAGGCTATCTTAGACAAATTCAGTGAACTGGGGGTTGTTGCCATCTTGAAAAAGCAAGTTGCCGAACAAGATTTGTTCGATGCTGTCGAAAAAGCTCTTTTTTCTCGCGGAGGTTAGTTATGAATTACGAACTTACTCAAATTCAGCAAGAATCTATTCTCGAACTGCTTAATATTGGTATCAATGAAAGCACAAATATTCTTAGCGGAATACTCAACGTCGAAATTGAACTTTCTATCCCAAGAATTCGCATTATCTCTTCCGACCGTCTTATCGAAGAACTAAAAGATTTGGGAAAGGAAGATTACTCAGCTGTGAATATGGAATTTCACAACAGTTTTTCTGGTATTTCTCAACTCGTCTTTTCGCAGGAAAGTGCTAACAAATTAGTTAATGTGTTCTCACGTCAGGTGCTCGATACTTACGAGTTCGACGAAATCAAAGCCGGCGCTCTGGTTGAAATCGGTAATATTATTCTCAATGCTATTCTTGCTACTTTCAGTAATTCACTCGAACACGAATTCGAATTCTATGTGCCTGTCTTTTTCGAAAACTACAAAAAGGAATTTTTCGAACAACGCCTGAAATTTATCGACGAAGTAGTTCTTCTTGGCAAAGCAATATTTCTCATTGAAGAACTTAAAATTTCCGGTGATATTATACTATTCTTCAATATCAAATCCTTCCAATACTTCGTAAGTATTATTGACCAGTATGTAAACAAAATTAGTTAAATATTATTCTGTATTGCTATGCTCAAAGATATTTATTACGAAAATCCTTTAATTACTTACGACCATATACCAATAGGTATTTGCATAATTAATAGTAATTTCAATATTATTTTCTGGAATAGAACCCTTGAAGCCTGGACTAATATTCAACGCGAAGAAGTAATATTTAAAAATATATTTGAATTGTTTCCACATTTGCAGGCACCTAAATACAAGGCAAGATTAAAATTGATGTTCGAAGGGCGTCCACCGATGGTGCTTTCTCCGATGCTTAATGAATACTTTATCCCAATCAAAGATATTGATGGGAAATACCAGGCTCAAACGGTTACTCTTTCGTCTATCTCAACCAATGAAACTGGCTCATACAACGTAATCATTGCTGTCGAAAACGTTGCCACTTTATTCAATAAGGTTCAGCAATATAGGATGATTAAAAACCAAGCAATTGATGAATTAAATCGTCGCACCGAAGCCGAAGAAAAACTCAAAGAATATACAAAAAAATTAGAATTGCTGAATTCCACAAAAGACAAGTTTTTTTCCATTATTGCTCACGATTTGATAAATCCGATCTCCGCTCAATATAAACTTGTTAAAATACTTAAAGATAATATTGAACAATTCAGCAAAGAAGATATTATCGATATAATTGATGAAATCAAAAACTCAGCTTCACATACATATAAGTTGCTCGAAAATCTTCTTACCTGGTCTCGCTCCCAGCTAAACAAATTTTCTATTCATATTGAGCAACATAATCTGTCCGAGATAATTAAATTGGCTGCAAACGATATATCTTCACAGATAGTAGTGAAGAAAATTTCCTTTTACATCTCCGAAAACTGCAACTCAACTGTTTGTTGCGATAGTAATTTACTCGCAACTGTTATTCGGAACCTACTCTCCAACGCTGTTAAATTTACAAATTATGGAGGTAAAATATCAGTTAGTTGCCGTATCGATAACGATTTCACTTATATTTTTGTCGAAGACAACGGAGTGGGTATGGACGAAGACACTTTAAACAACCTATTTAAATTAGATAAAACACAATCTAAACTCGGAACTAATAAAGAAGTTGGAACGGGGCTTGGACTTGTCATCTGCAAAGAGTTTGTCGAGAAAATGAGTGGCGAAGTCTTTGCCGAAAGTAAACTGGGCGTTGGAAGTAAATTTACTATAAAATTACCCACTTGCCCGAATTAATAAGCAAAACCGCCTTTTCTGAATAATTCCAGAATCTGCTGGAAGTCATCTGGAAGCTGACTATCGAAACGCATAAATTGCTTCAACGCTGGGTGATAAAATCCCAGCGTTTTTGCGTGTAAAATTTGACGCTCGTTCGCTATACCTAAGCACTTTTCTGCTGTGGAACGAAATTTTGGGTTTTCCCCGCCGAATACAATTGTTGTCCCACCATAAGTTGGATCCCCAAAAATTGGATGCCCAATGTTGTGCGAATGAACACGGATTTGATGTGTTCGCCCCGTATGCAATACAAACCGAGCGAGCGACACATACTTATAATTTTCAAGCACTTCGTAATCAGTTTTGGCATATTTCCCACCTTTCGGAAGAATAGTGAAAATCTTGCGGTTTTTGGGTGAACGCCCAATATTTCCGACAATTGTGCCTTTCTCTTGCTTCAGATTGCCCCAAATAATTGCCTGATATTCGCGTTCGGTTGTCTTTTCGGCAAATTGTCGCGACAATTCTGCGTGAATTGTTGCATTCTTTGCTACAACAAGCAGACCCGAAGTGTCTTTGTCAATTCTATGCACTAATCCCGGACGTACAGCGTCGCTTGCATAAATTTGTTCATCGGTTAGTTCATCATCATTGTCGCTTTCTTCGTCCTCTTCTTCGATCTCAAGTTTTATTGCCTCGCGCAACCCAAAATGATAGAGCAACGCATTAATAAGTGTTCCGCTTCTGTGCCCAATCGATGGGTGAACAACCAATCCTCGCTGCTTATTGACAACTACAAGATGCTCATCTTCATAAGCTATTTCAATTGGTATCGGCTCAGGAATTAGCTCTATTGGCGGAAGTTTCATAATTATGCATTCAACTTCATCGCCAGGCTGAATTTTGCGGCTTGCTTTTGCAGGTTTCCCGTTTATTCTTACACAATCTGCATCTATGGCTTTTTGAACACGGTTGCGAGTCGCTCCTGCAATCGCCCGTGTTAAAAAAACATCCACTCGTTCAGGCTTTTGCCCGCCTGTGATGCTAAATCTATAAATAGTTTCGACTTTCTCAGGATAGTTATTATTCGGCTGCATTTTCTTTCTGCAAATCCTCTGTTCGCGTTCTATTCCCAAAGATTTCTTTTATTCCTGGTAGTTTATTGTGAAATAATATCAATAGAATTATTCCACAAGTAACGCAACTATCCGCAATATTGAAAATAGGGAAGTGCGTGTAGTTTATGCCCATAAAGTTTATGTCTGGTATATCCACCTGTATGAAGTCTACCACATGCCCATAAAAAAGAGGCTGTGTCCCGTAAAAAACACCATAGAAAACTCTATCGATTAAATTTCCAACTGCACCAGCAAACACTAAACTAATCCCAATTTTCACAGCTTTTTGAGCAAAAGTGATTTTATATAAGTAGTAGCCGAGCACAATTGAAGCAAATATGGAAAATAAACTTAAAAAAATCTTTCCCCAGCCAAATTCTATTCCAAAAGCCATCCCGGGATTTTCTATGTATGTAAGTTGCAGTAATGTCCCCCAAATCGGTATTGACTCCCCATAATACATTCCTTCGTGCTGCCACCCGAACAAATTAAAGCCTTTCACGGCAAGTTTAGTCGCTTGATCGAATATTATTAATAAAATAGAAACGATAAAGTATATATTATTATTTTCTCTGTTTTCCATAAATTTTTCATTAATAAATCACATAAAGAACAAATATAGCAAAAAATAAACTAATTTTTTGCAAATAGTGCAAATTGAAATTTAGTCGCGAGATAAATGATAACTTTTTAAATAATAATTAATAAAAAGGTGTTATTCTGCTTACAGCTCATAACATCTCTACGAAATATATGTTCCAAAAGTGTTACAAAAATAAAAAAGTAAATTTTAGATACAAGACCTCTCTTATGTTGCTATACGATTTGCAGGTTGTACCAATAAATACTAAGTCGAAAATAAAAAGACTAAAAAGTGAGCAATTATATAAGATATTTCGAATAAGAAATGTAATCGAATGTATATCTCTTGCGGAGGATGAGGGACTCGAACCCCCACAGGCTTGCGCCCGGCGGTTTTCAAGACCGCTGCAATACCATTATGCGAATCCTCCGTAGCGTCTTGAACTACAAAATTAATTTATTTTTTATTTTCTTCCAAAAAATTTTTTTTGTCGGCTCCGCTTTTCCATCAATAATTGAAAATAATTGAAACTTACGTAAAAAAATTACGTATTCTCTTCGAAATATTTTTTATTTTTGTGCATCAAAAAAACTGATTTTGTTTTTTAAGTTTTTGGAGTTTACTTTGGACGTTAAAGATAAAATACTTAAAGTTGCGCGCGAAGAGTTTGTTCGACTTGGTTACCGAAATGTCCGTACTGACGAATTATCTCAAAAAATTGGTATTAGTAAACGCACTCTCTACGAACATTTCCGAACAAAAGAAGAATTGTTCGAAGCTATTATCGATTTAGAACTCGAAAAAATCAAATCTTTCGTCGAGAACATTATTGAATACGTCGAGCAAAACCCACAGGCTAATCTAATCGAAGAAATTAACAAAATATGGCAATTGAATGCTGATTCGGCAATTGAATTTACCCGTGAATTTTTCGATGATATGCAAAAATATACTCCTCATCTCTGGGATAAAATTTATCAGTTTCGCCAAAAAGTAATCGAAAAAAACTTTGTCCGTATCTTTAAAACTGGCGTCGATATGGGCTTCTTCCGTTCTGATGTGAATATTGAAGTCCTTTTTCATATGCACCTTACTCTTGTGCAAAATCTTGTTACTCCATCGATGATTATGCGATTGCAAGCCTCGCCAAAAGAGATTGTAGAAACTATTCTTAATGTTATGTTCAGAGGTGTGCTCACCGACTCAGCTCGCCAACAATATTCTGACTTTTGCAAAAAATTATGTTCAATAAATTTTCAAGAAAGTTGATGAAAAAACTATTATTCCTAACCATTATAGCAATAAGCACGCTTGCTGCCTCCGCTCAGATTAAGGTATATACGCTCGAAGACGCTATTCGAACAGGATTAGAGAACAATTACGACATCAAGCAAGCGGTTCTCGAAATCGAAAAAGCGCGCGCCGCTGTTCGCGAAGCTTACGGCTATGCTATGCCATCAGTGGATTTATCGGCTGGATTCAATCATTTCGTCGAAAAGCCAAAAACAGCTTTTCCAGATTTTGCCTCAATGCTTACAAATGCAACCTACGGAGTACTGTTCGACGAAGGTTTGCTGCCTCGCGATAATTCGAAATTTTTGCCAATGAAAACAAAATTACAATCGTTTGCACAAACTAATTCATACGAGACAAAACTCCAGGTATCACAAATCCTTTTCAACTCCACAGTTTTCGAAGGTATCGGCGCATCTGGCACTTATCTTCAAACCTCAAAAGTTTCATTGAAATCTAATATTGTTTCTAAAATAACAGAAATTAAGAAAAACTTTTACTCAGTCATTCTTACTAAAAAATTATTAGATATAACCCGCGAAAGTTTTGAAAATGCTCAACGAAACTTATCTAATGTGAAAGCTCTACGCGAACAAGGAATTGTTTCGGAATTCGATGCCCTCACAGCCGAAGTTCGCGTAGAAAACATTCGTCCTTCGTTGCTTCAAATGGAAAATGCTTTGAAAATGGCTAAGGAAGCATTGAAAATTTCAATGGCTATACCTCAATCACAAGATATTGACGTCGAAGGTGAAATTGACTATGACGAAGGCAATATTCTTCCCGAACAAACCGCTGTTGAACAGGCAATGAAAAACAATTACGATTTGCTCACCCTGGAGAACCTTCGCCGTGTCAATAATGCTTATGTTGAAGTGAATCGTTCTGATTATTGGCCATCTCTTGTTGCATTTGGAAGCTACTCTTTTAATGGATCTTCTGATAATTTAAACTTTAATAATTATAGAAGTGCTATCGTTGGATTGAGTTTTAGCATCAACCTATTCAACGGTATGCGAACCACAAACAAAGTTCAGCAAAGCCTCATTGAAGTTGAAAAAACTGACTACCAGATTATGCAACTTCGTCAAGCTATTTCTATTCAAGTAAAATCAAAAATAAATGATTTGGAACGTATTAAATCTAATATCGAAGCTCAAGAACGCAATGTGAAACTTGCTGAACGTGGCTACGAAATTGCTACCGCTCGCTATCGCGAAGGAACCGGCAGCCAGCTCGAAATCGAAAATGCAGACCTTGCTCTTCGTCAGGCTAAAACTAATCTCTTGCAATCGTATTACGACTGGACAATTGCTAAAAACGAACTTGAAGCCTTGCTCGGTAACATTAGTTCCAGATATTTCACAATTTATTCTAAATATATTGATGAAAATTAATAATTCAAGGAGTTATATAAATTATGAAAAGCTTTAATTTATCAAAAACACTTTTATTTGGATTAATTGTAGTTTTGTCCCTTTCCGCCTGCCAGAAAAAGGTGAAACCAGGCAAAAGTATTGAACAAATTCGCGCCGAATCAGGTGTCCCCGTTAGGATTATGACTATTGGTGAACGTGGATTTGAAAAAGACCTTAGCTTTTTTGCTAAAGTCTCCGGTATTAAAGAAACAATGCAACAAGCTGCTATCGAAGACAAAATCGTAAAAATTAATGCTAAAGTTGGTTCACGCGTTAGCGAGGGACAAGTGATTGTTGAGTTCCCAAAAGACAATCCTCGTATTCAATATGACCAAGCAAAAATTGGTTACGAAAACGCTAAAAAACTCTATGAGCGTATGAAGCAATTGCTTGCTGCAGGCGAAACCTCACAACAAAATTTCGACAACGCCGAAGCTCAATATTTAGTTGCAAAACGCAACTGGGAATCTATATATAAATTGATTTATATCGAATCGCCAATAAGTGGCACAATTACACAAATGCTTGTTAAAGAAGGTGATAAAGTCAAAGCCGGCGACAATTTATTTACAGTTGCTCAACTCAACAAAATGAAAGCAAAAGTTTGGGCTTCTCCTGTTGAAGTTCAATATATCAAACCTGGTATGGACGCAACAATGAAAATAAATGGTGATCAATTTACTGGAAAAGTATCTGTTGTTGATTTGTCCATCGACCCTCAACATAACGCCTATGGCGTGGAAATTGTCTTCGACAATTCTCACGGAAAAATCCGCAGCGGTGTTACAGCTGATATTCGCATAAACGCATATAAGAAAAATAGTGCAATCGTTGTGCCTCGTCGTTATATAGTTTTCGATGGAGACGATAAATACGTGTTCATTGAAAAAAATGGTAAAGCATACAAACAAGCGGTGAAAACTGGTGTCGAAAGTAGCATCGATATTGAAATTACCGAAGGCTTGAACCCCGGCGATCACCTTATCACAGAAGGAATTTTCCTGCTTCGCAATGGTAGTAAAGTTAAAATTGTAAATTAGAGGTGTAAATATGAAAATTGCTCATATATCTGTCAATCGCCCAATAATGATGAGTATGCTTATCATCGTATTCGTATTATTTGGTGGATTGGCATATTTCAGCCTTACTCTCAACCAGATGCCTGATGTTGAAATCCCGTATGTAACCATTTCAACAGTTTATCCAGGTGCCGGTCCAAAAGAAATTGAAACTCAGATAACCAAAAAAATCGAAGACGCTGTTTCGACAGTTTCTAAAATTAAAGTAATTGATTCCTACTCGCTCGAAGGCGTTTCCATTTCTATTATTCAATTTGAGCTCGATAAAGATATCGATATTGCTAACCAGGAAGTAAAAGATAAAGTTGATGCTATTGTGAGCCAGCTCCCAGATGATGCTGAATTGCCTATTATCCAAAAAGTGGACTTGCAGGCTTTCCCTGTAGTTAATGTGATTCTTTCGGGAGAACAAACCGACCCTCGCGACCTGTATTTCTACGCCGATAGAGTGCTTCGCGACCGCTTCTCTCAAATCGAAGGTGTTGCTAATGTTACCATCACTGGCGGGCAAGAACGTGAAATTCAAGTAAAACTCGACAACCGTACCGTATACGAAAACAATATCTCACTTCCGCAACTTATTCAAATTTTAAAAGCTCATAATATTGATGTTCCTGCTGGATACTTTAAACTACAAGGACAGGAATACACAGTTCGTATGCAAGGACAATATTCGTCGCCAGAACAAATTAAAAAATTACAAATTCCTACAATCGGTGGATTGAAAAAAATTGGGCAAATCGCCGAAGTCTTCGACGAAGGAAAAGATGTCCGCGAACGCGCTGTATTCTTTGATAATAAATTGAAAGACAGACTTGATAATGTGATTAATATTGGTATAGTTAAGTCACCAGATGGTAATGTCGTAAATGTTGCTGATGCGATACGCAAATCTTTGCCACAAATAGAAAAAACTTTGCCGAAAGGCATGAAATTAGATATCGCATTGGACCGCTCTACATTTATCAAAAGTTCTGTCAGCGATGCTCTTTCTAACATTTATATGGGCGTTATTCTAACAGGATTAGTGCTACTATTCTTCCTGCACGATATTAGAACAACCTTTATCGTTGCTCTGGCGATGCCAATTTCCATTGTTTCTACTTTCTTTTTGATGCAAGTATCAGGGTTTTCGTTAAATACCATGACTCTTATGGGATTGTCTGTCTCTGTTGGTGTGCTTGTTTCTAACTCAATTGTGGTAATTGAAAACATTTTCCGACACAAAGAAGAACTCGGCTCGGATAACAAAGAAGCTGCCGCCAAGGGAACGGATGAAGTTGTTGTCGCTGTTCTGGCTGCTACAATGACAAACCTTGTTGTGTTCCTACCGATTGCCCAAATGACTTCTATGGTTGGGCTATTCTTCCGTGAATTTGCTCTCACTGTAACATATGCAACATTGTTCTCTCTACTTGTTTCGTTTACTGTTACTCCGATGCTTGCTTCTATTTTGCTCCCAAAACAAATTAAAGTTGGAAAGATCGGTGCAGCTATAGAAAAATACTGGTCGAAAGTGGAGCAATTCTATAAGCGTACTCTTGCGTGGGTCCTTAGCCGAAAACTTTATGCTTCGTTTGTTGCTTTCGGTTCATTTGGATTGCTAATTCTAAGCTTTATAGTTCTGGGCCCTTCTATTGGTTTCGAAAACTTCCCTCGTATTGATGATTCACAAATTAGAATTGATGTGGAATTGCCCGATGGATATAATATTGATGAAACATCTATTGTTATGGCAGAAATTGAACGCCGTATTAGCCAATACCCAGACGTTACTAAAATCATTACAAGCTTAGGCAAACAAACCGAACTGGATAAGAACACAAACCTTGCATCGATGGATGTAACTGTAACCGATGCAAACAAACGCGAAACTACTCTTCAAGAATACATAACTGAATTTACAAACTTGCTTTCTGATATCCCAAACGCAAAAATTAAAGTTGACTTTGCTGAAAATGTCGGTGGTCCCGGCGCTCCAATCGAATTCTACTTAATGGGAAATGATGCATTGGTGCTCGAACGATTAAAAACAAAAGTTATTAATGAAATATCAGATGTTCCCGGGCTTATTAATTTCGATAATTCATCTCGTTCTGGCAAACCGGAAATTACAATTTATCCATATCGTGAAAAAATAGAAGAAGCTGGTATTACTGTTATGGATGTTGCGATGACTCTTCGCGCTTCGATGGAAGGTCTCGTTGCTACAACATATAGGGAAAAAGGCGAAGAATACGATATTAAAGTAAAACTTTTCGACGATGCTTACAACACACCAGAGAAAGTCGGTAATATTCCGATTGCAACACCAAACGGTCCATACCGCTTGTCGCAATTAGGTGAAGTTCGCTTTACTAAAGGTTTTGCAAAGATTTTGCACAGAGATAAACTCACAACCATTAAATTTACCGGTTCTCCCGCAGCTGGTGTCCCATTAGGTCAGGTTACCGACGAAATTGAAAAGCGTCTCGCTAAAATTGAGATGCCTGCCGGATACTATTACAAATGGGGTGGTAGTGCCGAGATGATGAATGAAACTGTTGCAGAAATGTTGCGCGCGTTTTTAATTGCAATTGTGCTTACTTATATGTTGCTTGCTGCACTGCTCGAAGATTTAGTCCAACCGCTTATCATTATGAGCACTTTGCCTTTATCATTTATTGGTGTGCTGGGCATCCTGTTTATTACTGGTGCAACTATGAATACAATTTCTATGATGGCAATAATAATGCTTGTGGGGATTGTGGTCAACAACGCAATTCTCATTCTTGATTACTCTAACCAATTAGTTCGCAAAGGAATGAGCCATAGAGACGCTCTAATTGAGGCTGCTCCAACAAAACTAAAACCGCAAATTATGGCTTCTGCTGCTATTATTTTGGGTATGCTTCCGATGGCTTTGGGTATCGGGGATTTCGGCAAAGAATTGCGTATGCCACTCGGTATTGTTTCCTTAGGTGGATTGCTCGTCTCGACTGTTCTTACAATTTATGTTATTCCTTCTGCCGATTATTTAAATAACGCATTTGGTAAAGCAGTATTCGGCAAAATTAAACGAATTTTCAAAAGGAAAACAGCATAAAATCAGATAAAAAATAATTAATCAGGCTGCCTTTTCGTCAAAGTGCAGCCTGATTTTATTAGATAGCGAAAAAATGTAAGTTTATACATTCGCGATTTTATTTTTTATTGCATAGCGAACCAAACTCGCTGTATTCGAGCATTGAAGCTTTTGCATTAAATTATAACGATGCGATTCCACAGTACGAACGCTTAAAAACAGTATTTCAGCTATTTCTGCATTAGTTTTTCCTTCGGCAATAAGATTTAGCACTTCCTGCTCCCTTTTGGTAATAGATATTGGTTTGGCATTCTCCTGTGATTTGCGCAGATTATGTTGCATCATATTCAATATTGATTTGCTGAACACTCTTTCGCCTAAAACAACTTTTTTTATCGCATCTATTAAATCAGCTGATGCTATATCTTTTGATAGATAACCATCGGCACCTGCATCAATTGCCTGCTCGATATGTAATGCGTCCTCAAACGCTGTAAGCATAACAACCATTGTACCGGGCGACATCTTTTTTATCAAAGGCAATGCTTCGATGCCTGTCATTACCGGCATAAGTATGTCAAGCAGCAACACATGTGGCTTATGGTAGCTTACAAGCTCAACCGCTTCCTCGCCATTGTGTGCTTCATCAATTATCTTAAAAGATTTTTCAATGTTCAGCAAACGCTTAAGCCCTGCACGCACTATTTCGTGATCGTCCGCTATTACTATCAATAATGGATTATTTATATCGAAAAAATCAATCATATTTCGGACCTATCTATTTCTGATATCCATATTTCCATAACTGCATCACTCGGCATCCTCCAATCCCCTCGAGGCGATAGAGCAACTGTTCCAACTTTTACTCCATCGGGTATGCACGAACGCTTATATTGATTTACGAAAAATCGTGTAATGAATTTTTTCATACTTTCTTTTATTTCGTGATTTTTAAATTTATCACCAAACGCTACTTTCGCCATCATCATAATCTTTGTCGGCGAATAACCAAATCGGGCAAAATAGTAAAGGAAGAAATCGTGTAGCAAATATGGACCAATTATTTTTTCCGTCTGCTGAACAAGCTCGTCCTCGCTTACAGGCAAAAGTTCCGGTGAAATCGGTGTCTTCATAATGCTACCGAGGATTAGCGACGCTTCTCCTTCGAACATATTGTCCTTTGCCCAGTCAATCAAATACATTACAAGTGTTTTCGGAACACCCGAATTTACATTATACATTGACATATGGTCGCCGTTGTATGTGCTCCATCCCAATGCTGCTTCCGATAAATCGCCCGTTCCAACAACAATACCATTCAACTTATTTGCTAAATCCATCAATATCAATGTTCTTACCCGTGCTTGTGCGTTCTCGAATACAATATCAACCTGATTCTCATTGTGCGAAATATCTTCAAAATGCGACCTAACTGTGTTTGTTATGTCAATTTCACGAAAACTAACTCCAAGCGCCTCAGATAACTTTTGTGCATTTATCTTTGTTCGGCTCGATGTCCCAAAGCAAGGCATAGAAACCGCCAAAATACCTTTTTTGTTTAAGCTGAGTCTTTCAAAAGTTTTAGCACAAACAATCAAAGCAAGAGTTGAATCAAGTCCACCAGAAACACCCAGAACAACATTCTGAATCCCAATATGTTTCAAGCGTTTTGATAATGCTGTGATTTGTATGTTCAGGATTTCCTCGCATACTTCTTTTTTCTGCTGATACGAACGGGGAACAAACGGTAGCTTAGGAATATGGCGCAAAAGTTTAGTTGTCGATACTGTTCCAAACTGAAAACTAATTGTTTTAAATTGCTTTTGAGTACGTCCCGTAGCAAAAGAACTATTCTTCAAGCGTTCGGAATTAAGTTTTTCAATATCAACATCAGAGATGATCATTTGCGTGTTGAACGAAAACCTGCGACTTTCTTCCAGAACTCTGCCATTTTCTGCTATAATGCAATGCCCAGACATAATAAAATCAGTCGAGCTTTCCCCCGGCCCAGCCGAAGAATAAAGATAAGCAGCATGGCAGCGTGCCGATTGCGATACTACCAGATTTCTTCTGTATTCTGCTTTGCCTAAATACTCGCTGCTCGCGGATAAATTAAGCAGTACATTTGCTCCACCAAGCGCTAAATCAGAACTTGGTGGCACTACGGACCACAAATCTTCGCATATTTCTATTCCTATTCGAAGCAATGGAAAATCCCTTGCTTCGAATATTAAATCCGCACCAAATGGAATTTCGTTGCCATTTAACTCTAATGTGTTGCAGTGTCTATCCTCATCACCCGAGAACCATCGCTCTTCGTAATATTCGTCGTAATTCGGAATAAATGTTTTAGGAACAACTCCCAAAATTTGACCATTTGAAATGAAAACGGCACAATTAAACATTTTCCCAAGCGAACGCAAAGGTGCTCCTATCACAATTGTAACTGCTTGCTGCTGAGTAAATTTCTGCAATTCCAGCAACCCTTGCTCTACTGCACGATTTAAATTATCTTGAAAGAACAAATCGCCACAAGAATAGCCCGTTATCGACATTTCAGGGAACAGATAAAAATTGCACTTGTTTTCGAGCCCCGTTTCTACTACTTCCTTGATTTTTTCTACATTGAATGGCACATCGGCAATTCTCACCTCAGGCGAGACAACCGCAAAGCGTGCTATATTATATTTGTTCAAATTTATCAGCATATTTTCCCCTTCATTTATCGATTATTACGGCAAAATTTATACC
The DNA here is from genome assembly GCA_937127445.1 of Eximiradius sp. GTDB lineage: Bacteria > Bacteroidota > Ignavibacteria > Kapaibacteriales > UBA2268 > JAKIZO01. The sequence goes on from CAKZLY010000014.1 coordinate 257,984, forward strand.
AAATCTATTTTTTCAAAACATACATACATTCAAGCGACAGGAAGTCTCCAAAAAACGGGATTTTCCCAATTGCTCCAATTTTTAGTGACGGCAGTCCGAACTTTTTTTGGAATACTGGACGCAATAAATAATAATCCTCTTTTGCAATTGTTAAGCCCGCCGAATAAACACATTCTTTGAATTTTTTTGAGGAAAGCCTAATTTCCCGCAATCTAAGCGTTTCCTCTTGGTCAATTTGCCTACCAGAACTTATCATTTTTTTGAAGATAAAATCAGGAAATAAATGAATATAAGGCAATTTTGTTATAAAATTGCCAGCAAGCGTGTGTTGATGACCACCATAGGGCGAGCGATACGGCGGAAATGTAACGTAGAGAAATCCACCTTCACGCAATAATTCTCGAATTCTTACAATTGCAAGCTCGGTTTCTGATAAATGCTCTATTACATCTCGCAATATTACTATATCGAAGTAATTTTGCCATTTTGAAGGTATTTCATCATAAAGAATATTATGGGAAGTAAATTCCACATTCAGTTGCGCAGCAGCGGACACTTTTCGTCCGCTTTCCAATCTATTTTTAGCTATATCAGTGCCTAACCCATATTCAGCGCCGGCTCTAACAAATGAATGAAGCACACCACCCTCGGCAGAACCTATTTCAGCAATTTTCTTGCCCTTTATTTCGCAGATGTTTTTCTGAAAATATGGCACAATTATATCCCTGCCTAATTCATATTGATAACGCCAATAATAAAAATCTGCCTTCCCAAGACCGCTTCGTTCCGCTTGTGTGATAATTTCATCTACCATTATTTTTAATCGGATATTTTTAATAAATTAGTTAAATTTAAATATCAAAAAACGAAATTTCTAATAAATAATTGCTTTTATATGAAAATAGCATATCTTTCGACATTCTATCCTTTTCGTGGTGGTATTGCTCAGTTCAATGCTGCACTTTTCCGTGCATTTGAAAAATTTGCTGAAGTCAAAGCCTATACGTTTTCGAGGCAGTACCCATCGCTTCTATTCCCCGGACAAACGCAATTTGTGTCTCCTACCGATAAAGTCGATAAACTTATTGCTGAACGAATACTCGACACAATTAATCCGATGAGCTATCTACGCTCAGCTCAAAAAATACGCCGCTACGACCCAGATTTACTGCTTACAAAATATTGGATGCCGTTTTTTGCTCCCTCGCTTGCCACTGTTTGCAAGTATTTGCCCGAAAAAATTACTAGAATTTCTATTCTGGATAACGTCAAGCCACACGAAAAACGCCCCGGCGATATTAAATTGACTAACTTTTTTCTCAAACATAACGATGCTTTTGTCGTTATGAGCGATACTGTGAAAAACGACCTATTAGAATTCAAGCCAGACGCAAAATATATCGAACATATTCACCCGCTTTACAACCATTTCGGTGAAAAAATCCCGAAAAAAATTGCTCAAGACAAACTCTTCTTGCCTTTCGATAAAAAAATATTGCTTTTCTTTGGCTTTATTCGTGATTATAAAGGTCTCGATTTGCTTATCGAAGCATTGAAATATTTACCCGAAGATTATTATTTACTAATTGCTGGCGAACCCTACGGCAACTTCGATAAATACGACAGACTTATCAAACAGCACGGAGTTGAAAACAAAATCACAAAACACGTTCGCTACATCTCTGATAGTGAAGTCCCGCTTTGCTTCTCGGCTGCTGACGTGTGCGTCCTTCCGTATCGCTCGGCTACACAGAGCGGAATTGTTGCTATCGCTTACCATTTCGATTTGCCCGTAGTTGCTACGAATGTCGGGAGTTTGCGCGAAGCTGTCGAACCACACAACACCGGCTATCTTGTTGCAAAACCTGATGCTTTGCTTTTGGCTGATGCAATCAAAATTGTCTTCGAGCAAAACTTGCTCGAAAAATATCAAAAAAATATTCAGACTTATAAGTCTATTGCTTCCTGGGATAGCCTTGCCCGAAAAATTGCAGACTTGCACTACGAAATTGTTCAGCAAAAAGCCGATGCAAATAAAAATAAAATTAAGTTGATGTAGTTTCTTTATCTTAAATGGATATTCGATGACAAATAAAATAAGCAATATCAATTCTACCGCGATTATGAAAAACACTGATTTAGTTCTTCTTGATAATGTTCAATTTATCTATGAACTATCACTTGCTGAATTGGAATTATCTTCGCTTGGAATTGAATATAAAACCACAAACGGATTAAGAGAATTCGAAATTTTAAATAAATCCAATGATAAAATCGAACTTGTTAGAACAAAAAGTTCATATTTTAAAACAGTCGAAAACTTCTACACTGACTATTATCATATAATTGCAAAAAATACCACTTCTTCAATTAATCAGTACCTTACTCATTGGATTTATCCTTACAAAGGGAAACTTCACCCGCAAATGATTAGGGCTCTGATAAACAGTATTGAGCTTAGAGAAGGTGATACATTGTTCGAACCTTTTTCTGGAAGTGGAACTACTGCCCTCGAAGCTCAACTGCTAGGAGTAAATTTGATTGGCATTGATATTTCGCCGCTTTGTGTGATACAAGGGAAGGTAAAAACTCAATCTATTTTTGCTTTTAATGATAAAGAAAATTGAAGAACTATGCTTAATCTCTCTGCTGTTATAATTGCCAAAAACGAAGAAAATAATGTTTCTCGGTGCTTGCGTTCGCTTGACTTCGCCGATGAAATAATTCTGCTCGATACAGGTTCTACAGACCACACCTGCGAAATTGCACGTTCGCTTGGTGCGAAGGTTTTTCTGCTTGAAAAATGGGAAGGCTTCGGTCGGGCCAAACGTTATGCCACCGAACTTGCCTCGAACGACTGGATTTTTTCTATCGATGCTGATGAAGTAGTAAGCGACGAACTCAAACAGCACATCCAGCAAATAATGCAAAACCCTGAGTTCTTTCTCTACCGAATTAAGCGTAAGTCTTTCTATTTGGACAAAATGATTAACTACTGCGGCTGGCAACGCGACTTTCCAAAGCGTCTTTTCAATCGCAAGCACGCTAATTTTAACGATAAGCCGCTTCACGAAAGTGTTGTCGGGAATGTTCCCATCGGCACAATCAAGGAACCAATCTATCATTATACTTACCCAACAATAAAATCCCATTTGCGGAAAATCGACTTCTATACAGATATTGCCGCAGAGCAACATACAGGGAAAAAATATAGCATTTGTAAACCATTCCTCAGCTTTATTGCTAAATTTTGTAAAATGTATCTGCTCGACCGCGGCTTCCTCGATGGACGCAACGGGCTTATCTTGTCGTTCATTTCTGCTTTTGGTGTTGCTCTCAAATATTTGAAAATCATCGAAAAGCAAAGCAAATGACACCTCGCGTGTTACATATAGACACCGGTCGCACCTGGCGCGGAGGGCAGCAGCAAGCACTTTACCTCTACCAATCAATGCTTGATCAGGGGTTTGCGACAAATATCTGTGTCCCGTCTGCTTCTGCCTTTTCCGAAAAATTGAAAAATTTGAACCTGCCGCATTTCGAGCTCCCATTGCGAAGTGAATTTGATATTCCCTCAGCCTATAAAATTGCAAAAATCGCAAAGGAGTTTGGTTACAACATATTTCATTGCCACTGTTCGCATAGTCTTAGTATTGCGGTCATATCAACTCTATTTAATTCTAACGTGAAAATTGTCGTTTCACGTCGTGTTGATTTTCCAGTGAAACTCACTTTTTTCAATCGATGGAAATATCTTAACAAACGTGTTACTAAAATTGTCTGCATTTCTGATGCAATTTGTAATGTCTTGCTCGATTGTGGTTTCCCCAAAAATCGCCTAACTACTATCCGAAGCGGTATTGATTTAAGTAAGTTTAAGAATTCAGATGGCTTACCCATTCGCAATAAGTTCCCAAACAAAATAATTGTTGGTACAATTGCCGCATTTGCCGGGCATAAAAATTATCCTTTACTGCTCGATGTTGCCTTTTTACTTAAAGACAAACCTATTGCCTTTGTTGCCGTGGGCGATGGCTTGCTTTTAGAGCAAATGAAAAAAATTGCAGCAGAACGTTCCCTCGAAAATTTCCACTTCGAAGGATATCGTACAAACATTGGCAATTATCTCAAAGCATTCGATATTTTTGCACTTGTTTCAAAAAAAGAAGGGCTGGGCACTTCTTTACTCGATGCAATGTCGGTAGGGTTGCCAATTATTGCGACCGCTGTCGGTGGAATTCCAGAAGCTGTTCGAAACAACGAAAATGGTTTTCTGGTGCAACCCGATAATCCCGTTGAACTTGCTGAATATCTCCGGCTGCTCGCAGACAATGCCGACTTGCGCCACCGCTTTGGTAAGCGTTCGCTCGAAATCGTAAAAGATTTTGACATTAATAAAACTGTTAAAGCAAATATTAATCTGTATTACGAAATACTAAACGAATAATATGAAAATCTTGGTTATTCAAACTGCCTTCATCGGCGACCTTATTATGACTACGCCAATTTTCCGTGCTTTGCGCGAAGTTTTTCCGAAAGCACAAATTGATGTACTTGTAATTCCACAATCCTCAATTATTCTTAAATATAATCCGTATATTGATAAAATTTACACTTTTGATAAAAAGAGCGGTGTTGTTCGAAAAATTTTTAGCTTCTTTCACATTATTCAAAGATTCCGCAAAGAAAAATACGACATCGGAATTTCGGTACAAAGTTCATATACAAGTGCTTTTATTCTTTTATTTGCTGGAATAGGTCGCCGTATAGGTTACAGAAGACTACTTTTTGCATCAGATAAAGTGCTTCTTCCCAAAGGCTTGCACAATCGCTTGAGAGTATTAAAATTGCTCGAACCGCTGAGCAAAAAATCTTTTTCTGATAGTACCGAAATTTTTCTCTCCGAAGCGGAAGTGTTAAAAGCGAAAGAAATTATTGACAAATACAGCAATCCCAACAATATTAAAATTGCAATTGCTCCCGGCTCCGTCTGGGAAACAAAAAAATGGCCCTGGGAATATTATGCTGAACTTGCAAAATTGCTTCTTTCAGATAATATTGATGTATTTCTTATAGGAAGTAAGCAAGAAAATGAACTTTGCGAAAAAATCATTTCCCATTCTCAAAACCCAAATACATTTAATTTGGCTGGGAAATTAAATTTACTCGAATCCACTGCATTGATTAGCGAGATGGACTTACTTGTTTGCAACGATAGCAGTCCGTTGCATATTGCTAACGCAGTTGGAACGGACGTTTTCGCTTTCTTTGGTCCCACTGTTCAGCGATTTGGTTGCTTTCCATACCGCCCGAACGATAAAATGCTTGAAGTGACTCTCGATTGCCGTCCTTGCAGCAAGCATGGCGGCCACCGCTGCCCGCTCGGTCATCACAACTGTATGGAATTAATCAAGCCCGAGTATGTTCATCAACTAATCATTGAAAAATTTGCTAACTCGCTGTCGAAAACTTAAATTTTGAACTCCATTTGTACGGCTCTCACGTGCTTGGGCAACCCTTTCAGCGGCAAGTGCGAATGTTTCGAGTCGTGCCTCGATTATTTGTGAATACACGTTCCCGTCTGTTTCAATTGTCAAAAACGGTATTCTCTCAATTCCATCGAAAATGCTTGCAAACGAAATATCCTGATTGCATTGCATTTTCGCCCGCAATTTCCCATCAATGTTCATCTCAGGTAGCCCTACTGCTTCTGTAAATCGTGTAGGCATACAGGTAAATGGTCCGAAATTGATAATTCCGCAATATTTTTCAAGTCCGTCTTTGAGAGATATGCCCAGAGTTAGACCAGGTTCACCTTTGAATTCGTATGGCAGCAAGTGCCTGCTATGCTTCAAAATCGGTTCAATTTCTATACGATGAAACTTATAGTATCCACTTTTTTCGAGCGTCTTTTTGATTCTTCTTTCGGCGTCGCGCATGAAGAAATTACGAATTTGCCGCTCGAACTTCTTCCGAAGCGATTTTTCGCTTTCGAGCAAGTCTATTTGCAGCAAATAATCTACATAGAAAATCCATTCCGAAATATGAGCCGGAAGCAAAACAAATCCACGTTTCGCAAAATACTCGTTCAACCACTTATGGGCAAAATGGTCGCGTCTGACGTAAATTTCTCCAACAAATGCAATATAGCGCGATTTTTCTATTGGTATTCTTGCGGGAATTTTGTGCTTCAAAGCATACGCAAACTTTTCCAGATGATTGTATATCTGCTCGGGGGCACTTTCGTAATCTTGAATTAATTTATCATACTCTTTATGGAAAATCTCTATTCCTTCGTCTGGGTTTTCAGCGTTAGCCAGAATAGCATTGCGAATATCTTCGATAACATCTGCAGCCAGAATTGCTTGAATGCCACGCAGAGCAAAATTTTCACCAAGCCCAGCAAAACCGTCCTCGTTCATTAGCACCATTTGTGCTATATTCTCTATACCACGTCGTTCAAGCAACTGACGTATATATACCGGATACTGTCCAAGTCGACAATTCCCAGCTCCTTGAACAGTGAAATATGCTATATTCCCCTGTCCATCCCAGTGATTTTCGATATAATCTACAAGCAAGCCTACCATAATAATAAGCGGCAGACATTCCTTGCCAGTGCAATTTGCCCGCCCGAGCTTCAATACTTCAGGTGTTGGTACATCCAATGCTTTTGCCCGAAAGCCTAATGTTCTCAATGCAGCAGCAAAAAATTTAGCCGAAAGCTCACCCATCGAGGGAATAAGTATTTCAACGCTTGGATCGTTCAGTGGCACAACTTGCCCCGAAGATGTAACAAAACGAGCAACAGGCTCGGCAAATTCAATTCGTGCTAAATTTATTGATTTTGAGTGAGAACTTTTATTTATTCGAAGATAGTTATTGATAATATCGATTGAAGCATCAATTCGTGTGTTTATCCCTGCATCGGCAGAATGACTATCGAGTTCGAGCGTTAGCGATGGTTTGTCCTTCATAATATCCCGAAACGAACTAATAATCATCGAGTCAGGTCCACACGAGAAATTTGTTATATAAGTTGCAAATAGTTGTTTATGTTTTTTGATAAATTTGCCAACACGCAAAATTCTTTTGCCTGCTTCCCAGAACATATCATCGTCGATTGTTTCCGCCGAACAATCGAATAAATCGAACGGCAAAACGTAAATTCCTCGCGACGCATACTTCTGCGGTATGCCCTTATTTGCAAAATCAGGAAATGAATTGTAGTGCCGACCTACAAGCACAACACCAAATTTATCAGGTGATTGCTCTATTTCTTTGAGCGCTTGCCTACCAAGCTCGTATGCTTCTTGCTGGCAGCGGTGTTGCATCTCAATTGCAAATTCAAGTGCCGAACGAATTTTTTCTTTGTCTGTTATGCCAATTTTTGCTGCAATATTGCAAAATTTATCTAATTCCCGCTCGAAACCATTCGCAAAATTGAGGTTTTCAGTTAAAATCGGAATATTCTGCAATCTATCCTTGAACGCCTGCCGCAAAAAGAACGCCTCACCGCTTACAAATACGCAAGTACAATTGAAATCAAGCCTCTGCAGTTCTCTGTCGCCTGCGTTTATCTCGAAAACAGCTGGAAGAAATACGTAATTGGGGTTTTGATTTAGTAATTCTTCCATCAAACCAAGCGAAAGTTGCGCCGGAAAGCAAAACGATGAGATTTCTCGCTCGAAACCTCTTTTGTCTGGCTTTTCTGGGATTATAACCCGAAAGCCTAATTGAGTAAAAAAGTTATAAAACAGTGGATAAAGCGAGTGCGTCAAAAACGAATTGTTAATTCCAATGGTTTTCGCATCTGGTAGCAAATCGCTTTCTGGTGCATACTTTTTAAAGAACAAATGATTTCGTAATGAAACATAGTCGAATTTTCGAATGTTTGCATCGCGTTTAAGATTGATTGAATAATACTTATCACAAGCGCCACCAAAAGGATAAGTGCGGTTCTCAATTTGTATTAAGTTTATTGTGCATTTTAGGTCGCATTTTTCTTTGCCACCACGGCAGATGAATGGCTTTTTGTAGAATACTTCGCGATTTATGAGAACATCGAGATCGAATTTTTTCTCTTTGTATATTCCAAGATTTATTTTGTTCAACACATCGAGTGCCACACCAAGTGCCCCCATCAGTCCAGGTTCTGGCGGAACAATAATCTCTTTGCCTGTAATGGCAGCCATTGCAATTGGCACAGCACGGTTGTAGCAAACCCCACCTTGCATAAATATCTTGTTCCCCATCGGACGGTTACCTTTTACACGATTTGCGTAATTCATGCAAACAGAATAAACAAGCCCTGCTACAATATTTTCACGCGATATTCCCTCTTGCTGTGCAGTTTTTATATCTGAACCGATGAAAGCAGCGCATTGGTCACTGAAATTAGGCGGATTATCCGCATTCATTGCCAATTGTTCAATCTCTCGGAGTGCTACTTTTAGGCTTTCGCTTGCTGCTTCTTCCAGAAACGACCCAGTTCCTGCCGAGCAGGCTTCATTCATTGCGTAATCGGCTGGAACTCGATTGACTATGTAAGTATATTTTGCGTCCTGACCGCCAATTTCAAAAATTGTATCGACACCCTCGTCGAAATGCACAGCCGCTGTCGAATGTGCGGTAATTTCGTTTATGACAGCTTCGGTTTCGGCGTGAAGTGCGGCAATGTGGCGTCCCGAACCGGTTGTGCCAATGCCAATGATTTGTATGCTACCGGGCAATTGCGTTCGAAGGTCGCGATAGCAATTCTTAGATGCTTCGATAGGATTGCCGTATGTGTATAGATAAGATTTAGCAAGTATTTCCTTTGTTTCAGCACTTAGTGCTACCGCTTTTGTAGTTGTCGAACCCACGTCCAGTCCAATGATGCAGCGTTCGCCTTCATTTGCCCGACGTATGCTGATTTTCTCGAACTTGACTTTGTCCGCATACTTCGCAATCGGTGGCAAAAACGCAAATGAACTTTCTTTGCTTTTGAAAATTTGCTCGTAATCAGCAATTGGCTCGACTTTGTTTTCGTAGGCGTATATTGCCGCACCAAATGCCTCGAAAACATCCGAAAAATCAGAAACTTCTGCATCTGGATACTTCTCTTGCAAAAATTTCATCACAGCACTATTGCGAGTTACGCCACCAAGCAACAATACCCGCTCTATTTCATGTTTTTCGAGCAGTTCCTGAGCTTTTTCGGCAATCATTTGCGAAAGTCCTGATGCAACTTCCGCCTTTGGCACACCTTTGTTGAGTGCGTGAGTGCAATCAGACTTGCAGAAAACAGAGCAGCGTCCAGAAACACGAAAAGGTTGGGCATCTTGGGTTATTTCGTTTATCTCTTCGAGCGAAAGGTGCATTCGCTTTATTTGTTGCAGAAAAAATTCGCCTGTTCCTGAAGCACACTGGTTTTTTGTGATAATACCAGAGATTTTCCCATAATTGTCGAGAGTATAAACAAGGAAAGTTTCACTACCGAGCGAAGCAATCGCATCGAATTCTCCAGTCCCGTAAAGATAGTTATATGCAATTTCTGTTGCTTCCGGTTCTGATATATTGGTTGCATTGATAATCGAACGAAACTTCCTGCCAGTGAATGTAATAGGTGTTTTGTGAAGATTATATTTCTTATATAAGTGCTTGATTACTTCCTGTGGCTTTCCGTTATGAGGTTGCACTTCCCAATTATGAATGGCAAGCCCTTCCAAATTTGTTTGGCGGAGAATTGCTAATTTAACGCTCGAAGCACCTATACAAATTCCTGCTGCTAATTGCATCTAACACCATTTTTATATTCCTCTTTTACAAAATTAAAAATAAATCATTATAATTTACATTTAATTATTTCTAAATTATTCAAAATATGCGCTGTTGTAAGTTGTTAGAATACAGCGACTTACCTGTTGTGAATTTTTGGCAAGAAATTTGATAAATCAATTGTTGATAAATACGGAGCGAAATTAAATTGAATTTCGACGAAAAAAAATACTTTTTGCGAACGCTTCTTAAAGCAAATTTTGGGAGCATCACCCTCTTCGGAATTATTGTTGCAATTGGGATTTATGCTCTTTCGAGCAGTTTGCCAACCGAGCAAAGTCCCGAGCAGAAGAAAGTTTCGCAACAAATTAGTAAAACAACAGACTTGCTTTGCAAATACATAGAACAAAATGTTTCTGTTAATTTCGAAAGAGCTGCTTATGCTATTGACGAAAATTTGAAATTTGGTCCTGGCTGGCGACTCCTTCCTGATGTCCCATTTGAAAAAATGTATTACGAAAGCATACCTTCTCTATACTTCGGTAATATTAATTTAAGCAGGAACGAAAGAAATAAAATACATCCTTTTCTGCAATTCTTGAAATCAGTTTCAGGCAGCGATATTCTCTTATTCCAGAGAATTAGCGAAAGCGGCGACATGTTTCTCATTAATCACACCTTCTACTATCTTCCTGATAATTTTAAACTTAATTTGATTAGCCCCGGGAAAAATCAATCGGTTGCATTACTAATCGAAAAAATATTCAAAGGTCAAAGTTTCACCATTTTGCAAAACATTAACGATAACATTTATTCTGTCACCTTTCGCCGACTAATCAACCGACAGGGCAAAATTATCGGAATGATGGGTATTCTCAGCAAACTTTCGGGCATAATCGATTTCAACATATCAAAGCTAAATTATAATATCGCTTATTATGATGCCTTCTCTAAAAATGTTCTTCTTTCGGTCGGGGCAATGCCTCGCAAAAGCACTTTAGCCTGGGCTGATAGCTTGCACCTGAACAACATAGATTCCCAGAATTGCGACTATGATTGGGGTCGTTCAACTATTTATTCAAGTAAATTGAACTTGTTAGTATTGATTGATTTCCCACAGCAACCCAAAATTATGTCTTCGGGTTTGCGAGTAAATGGACTGAAATTGGTTCTTGCTGTTGCTATCCTTGTTGCGGTGTTGCTTGTCTTCTATTCTGTGCGCGTTTCAGACAATTTTGCCAAAAAATTGAACGAAAAAGAACAGAACTTTCTGAAATTACTTAACTACGTTGCCGAAGGTAAAAGCCGTGAATTTGAAAATGAAGTTATCGAAAAATCATTCAAAGGTGAAATTGCAAAGGATGAATTAATTAAATCATTAAATAAAATAAATAAAACTATTTACGATTTGCAACAAGATAAATTTGATTTGCAAGATTTCATTGAAATTAAAATTAATCGTTTGATCGCCGTAATCGATAAAATTGGGCAACTGAAGGAAAATGCTGAACTTGCCTTCGAAAACTTAATTGAGAAAACTACCGGCTTGACTGTCAAAATTACCCAACTTGCAACCACTGCACAGGAACTTTCACGATGGGAAACACCCACGGAAATTTCTTCCAAATTCAACAACAATTCGGCAAAAGAAAAAATTAAGCAAAAAGCAATTATCATTCGCACCAAAGCAAAACTTTTAACAGATAAACTTGATAAAATCTTTGCAGAACTGAACGCTCTGAAAAAAATATCAGACCATACATACCTTATCGCAGTAAATTCTTCCATCTTTGCCGAAAGGGTAAGTTCAAGCAAAATGGAATTATTGTCTACCGAAATCAAAAAAATATCCGAAAATCTTCTCAACACACAAGACCAGCTCTATTACCTTGCTACCGAAGCACGAAATGCAATTTATGCTTGTAGCAACGACCTGGAAACTATTGAAATAGTTTTGGAAAACACTCCAACCCAATCTGATATCGCCAAAATGCTGCTTGAGTACTCAAAATTCAACGAACGCCTTGCTTCTATTTCAACTAAATTTAATTATGTGGTCGACGAATTTCGCAACATCCTGAAAAATACGGAAACAGCAAAAAGCAACCTTTCAAAACTCGGTGGAATTATTGAAGATTTGATTGATATTTCAGAGAAAATATAATGGCGGTCCGTAAGATTAAATATTATAAAAGAAAATTTTCAGATAATGACTTTTTCAAGTCTGACTCGTCTTCAAATAAGAATTTCGAACAATCTCATTTAAGTAGTATAAATAGAAAACTTATTTTATTGCCTTTCAAAATTGGCAATATTAACTTTGTTGCTAATAGTAAGTTTGTTGAAATAGTAATTCCAAATCGAGAGAAATACACAAATAAAGATTTTCCTAAATGGATTTCAGGACTTATTGCCTACGAAGGATCTATCTTACCGATAGTTGATTTACAGCAACTGGGTAATTTCCAGAACAACAGCGAGAATTTCTGTACAATAATTTTCAACGACGGTGATTTTCGATTTGGGATAGAAGTGGACTTTGTTCGTTTTCCGTTTGCTCTCAATACGTCCTCAAAAATTGACGGTTCATTGCACGGCAGCCTTAAAATTCAGCAAAGAGATTACTATTTTCTAAATATCGAAATGATATTTGAATTAATTAGAGAACTCGAATTTGAGCAATATTGAGCAAAATATTGAATATCTTAAGGAAACTTGCCGCCGTCATTGCGATATAATCGAGACTTGCTTGCTCGATTACGAAAAATATCGAATTTCGGAACTATTGGCAAACACTGCCAATTCTATTAATCAAATCAGGCTTTCCGCAAAGAAATTGTCGGTTAATAATGCTGTTCTTATTGCTGATGTGATGCTTAAAGTAATTTCACTCGCAAAAGAAAAACGATTAGATTTGTTCCCGAACGATATTGATGTGATATTACGTGCAAATGATTTCTACTATTCAATTATACAATTTTCCGCTTACGAAATTCTTGAATTGCTTAATTCGGAATTCGCAATTATCAATGAAATTACTGCTGATTTGCAATCAATTGCAGCACCACATAGAATAAAAAAAGTTCAACCAACAAAAACAAAACCCGAAACAGCTACCGACGAACTTCAAAGCAAAGGTATTTTGCTCGAAAAATTTAAGTACGCGATCGCCCGTTCTGTTAGCACTATCGAGCAAGTTTTGGAACAATCTGAAAATCAAAAAGAAGCAATAGATGTTGTTCCAATTTCACAGGCTTTGAACACTATCAAAGGTGCTGCAATAAGTGCGGGCGTATCGAAAGCCTTCGACCTTGCTGACGCTATGGGTGATTTTATTCGCTTCCTTGCCGAACACAATGTCCCGATTAATCCATATCAGATGGATTTATTATTGAACTGCAATCGATTGTTCAAGGGAATTGCCGCAACAAGTGCCATAGCAATCATAGACAAAATCAAGGATTATAGCGATTATATAGACACTTATTCTGATTTTCTGCGCTCCTTCCTTACCGAACAGGAACAATTGAAACCAACACCTTCTGCTAAATTAGCAAGCGACGAAATTATTCCGTTCTTAAGCTCGGATAGTGATGTTTTTTCCGATAATAAACTCTATTATTTTGGTTACAAGTCGTCTCAGCTCAATGATTATTCCAAATATAATCGTTTGCTCGATGCTACTATCAATATAATTTCAAACCTTGCTCCAATTGCTAATTCTATTAACAACCTCAAATCTTTGAAATCGCTCATTCGACAAATCCAGCTCGATAATAATAATATCTTGTATAATATTACAAATACAGAGGCTCTTACCGAAATTGCAACGAACAATGCGAAAAAACTTGATGAAATTATTTCACAACTGGATTCTCATTCTACTACAGCAGACGAGTATCTACAAAATATAAAAAGTCGAATTAATACAATCTATAATGGTCTTTATAATTTTCGTTCAGTTGCTTTTGGCGACTTAGTTCGTGGATATAATGAACTTGCAAATGACTTAGCAAACTATGCAAACAAAAAAGTTAGCCTCAAAATTTCAGGCAGATTTGTCCGAATCGGTTCAGAATTGTACACTTTGCTCGAAATCCTTCTCCCGCAATTGCTCCGCGATATAATCATACACAATATCGAGCCACCTAATTTGCGAAATGAAAAGCCCGAAATAGCTGAAATATCACTTTCTGCTCGTACTTTGAGCGGAAAACTTATTATTGAGATTATTGATGATGGCAAAGGTGAAAATGCTTCATCTATTGCTTTGCGTTCCGAAGGCTTATTCAATTTGATAAACAATAACAACGGTCGTGTTGATATTAACTCTGAACCCAATTCCGGCACAAAACTTACTATTTCATTCAATATGAATTATGTATTGCTGAAATCTCTTGTTTTCGAGGTTGCAAGCAATCTCTATGCAGTGCCACTGCTTAATTGCGAAGCTCTTATAGATGAAAAAACTTTTTGCAAGCAGTTCCACGACGCCAAATCAATTGATATGCGAGAAGTTTTAAATATTGAAGCCGAATACATTAGCAAAAATAAACCCGTTCTTTTGGTGAACGACTTTAATATCAATATTGCTCTGATTTTCGACAAATTCGTCGGTGAGGCAGAACTTGTCCCCGCTCCCACGAATAAACTACTCAGTGTAACCCAGTTTGTTGCAGCCTCGTCAGTTTACAACAACAAGCCTGTAATGATAATCGATGTGCAGAAGTTACTTAATATGTTCATGAATTAAAGTAATAATCGACTTTAACCCATCTGAATAAGCAATTACTCCATCTTTGTGCCCACTTAATGCAAAAATACCTGCGTTACCAGTAATTCCAGAAACGTATTCTTTCGCTTCTAACGCTATTTCTACGGTCCCATATTCTGATAAACCGTTAGTCTTAGCTCCATTAATGATTAATTTATTCCAAATTTCATTATTATGCAAGTGAGAAACAAACTTTGTATTTGGTTTCGCTTCATAAATTGCAATGTGGGTAATAGTTTCCGACGATGGAGGACGCAATCCGCTATAAACTAATGTATTTTTCAAAATATCGTAATCGTGAATTATTGAGTAATCGCTACAATTGAGAATTGCATTGCCACCAGTCTGCGAGCCGGTAACTATGATCTTATTATCCCACTTCTTGCTAACGTTACCATAGCCAGTCCCATCTGGTAGCATTCCAATTAAGTTGTTTATCTTTAAATCATTTCGCAAAACTTGCAAATCAACAATTTGTATTGCTTCGGGATATTCATTCCCAATGCAAATTGTATTGTATTTGATATATCCTTCGATCATTTTTTCTTTATAGCCTTGAAAAAATAATAAAATGCTGCAAATACTCCAATCGCTGCGAATAATAAAATAAAAAGTGGGGAGGAGTTGTTTTTGCTATCTATCCACCATCCAAGCAAAGTAAATAATACAACGGGAAGAGCCATCTGCATACCTAAATTCATAAACGGCGCCATCTCTCTCATCGAGCGGAAAAGCGCATCCTTTACTTTTACTTTATTTTTAGAAACCATATTCTACAAGCGTTTTGAGAATGTCCTCTAAATATATGTTTTTCGATGAGCCATACCACATATCGTCAGGTACAAGAACTAACGCTCCGTATGTAGCAGGATTTTGCGGGTCGAATACTGAACTATTCTTGCGTGTGTATTCTTCTGGACGAAATTCATTATCGTAATCATGTACTGAAACTGTGCAACCAAATTCGATTAGTTTGCCAGTAGCAACTGGATTGCCCTGTATTCCAAAAAATGCAAATGGCACTTTGAAACGCACCAAATACATCGTATCTTGAATATCCGAAATTGCCATTATATCGTGAGCAGCAATTTTCTGATAAGGTTCTAATTCGTCTGTTGTGCTTACCTTTACCGACGCAGTTCTATCTAAAAAGTTGCCTGGATATATTTTGATATTAAATATTCCACTTTCTATGCTTTCTTTGAACGTTAATTTATTACCTTTTATATTAGCAAATCGATTGCTCCCATTTGTATTTACGTCAAACCAAACTTCCACATAATCGCAAATGCAGGTGTCGCAATTTTGCGGCACAATCCTGTCATCTTTCACTTTTACCGTCATATATAAATAAGTTTCGTCCCAAACAGAACTTATTGAAAAAGACAAATCTTCATTTCCTCCCCACCAGAAAGCACCTTTCGGAACGAAATTTATATTATCAATATACACTTCTGAACTATAACCTTTGAATATCTGGCGACCTCTTCTATATGACGGGATAGTGGTATATTCAGCAATAAAGCGGATTTTGTCTGAATTTGTTACGATGAATTTATCTGTATTCTGCAAATTCTGATAATTTTTATGAGATTCGTAAGTATATTCATCAATTCTTTCTGTTATAAATTCATCCAGCATTATCAAAGCACCATTATCAAAGCGGTAACCGCGTATTAACCAATTGAACTGCTTGTGCTTTTGAGTAACATAGCAAGCATTATCTCTGATTACAACTCCAATTTCAAGCGGCAACTCAACAAATTCATAAGCAAATTGACCCGCTTTAACAAAATATCCATCAATATCAACAAACAAATAAACTTGCATAATTCGCCCACGCTGCCCGGCAATTCTCACCGAAAATGCCGCATCTGGAACACCATCGCCCGAAAAATCTCCTACATCCCATCCCCAAATTGTATAATCACTTCCCTGTGGGAATTCCCTCTGCAAATCCTGGATCATTTCTTTGTTGAAATAATTTTCCAATCGTCTGGATAATTCAGGGAAACGTATTCCGCTCTGAGAATATGCAAATTCACAAACAACAACTAAAAACAATACGACACTAACGAATTTTCTCATTTTACTTTCAATAAAATTTCATCACGAAGTTCTTTTAAATCGCCCGAAATTCTGGCGCCCATTTGCGAAACAACCCGTGCACCGACAGCCGAAGCTATGTGTCCAGCAATCACTGGGCTGCCCGTTGTGATAATCCCATACATAAAACCACCTGCAAAGCAATCACCTGCTCCTGTTGTATCAACCGACTTTGCAGGATAGGACGGAATCCTGTAAATATTGCCCTCCCATTTAACTATCGAGCCGTTTCCACCAAGAGTTACAACAACGTTTGGACACTCGCGGCTTAATGCTTCGATAGCATCTTCTACACTTTGCTTGCCTGTGTAGCAAAGCGCTTCGTTTTCGTTGCAAAAAACGAGGTCGGATTGATTTACTACTTTTTGCAAATTCTTGCGAAAACTTTCTATAATAAACACATCCGAAAATGTTAGTGAAACCTTTGTCCCGTGCTTCTTCGCTAATTCAACTGAATAAAATAGCGCTTCGGTGCTGCTTTGTGCTGTAAACTTATATCCTTCGGCATAAATCCATTGTGAACGCAATATTATTGTTTCGTCAATGTTGTGTTTGCCGAAAAAAGCAGTTGCACCAAGCGAAGTATGCATAGTGCGTTCGCTATCTGGTGTAATAAATACAAAGCATATCCCCGTTGGGTAGTTGTCAAGCATCTCGGCTTTTAATTCTATGCCTAAATTTAAGAACTCATTTGCATAAAATTCCCCGAATTCATCTTTTCCCAATACAGTTGAATAAGCAGCTTTGCCGCCAAGCTGCGAAAAACAAATAATCGTATTTGCTGCTGCTCCGCCGCTGCATCTATTGAACTTGCGATGCGAATATTTCTCGAGCAATACTCGTTGCTCCTCACTTTCGACAAGTCGCATTTCACCTTTCTTCAAGCCTAATTCAGCAAGATCGGCTTCCTCGACCTCATATTGAATATCAACAAGCCCGTTGCCTAATCCAAATAGCTGAATATCTTTCATAGTAAATCCAAACGTTACATATAATTAAACAAAAATAAAGATTTTTTAATGATTAGCAAAGATAATAGTAGAAAAAGTTTATTGAGTCTGTAGTTCTTTCCCGTTAGACCTTATTATAAGCATAAAATATATCGCGACAATTATCGCTATACTTCCTGTTGCAACAAATGTTGTTGCACTGCCAAATTTATACCACAAAAGCCCTGCTATCGCACTTGCAAGCATTGTGCAAATACTCTGAAATGCTGAATATGCACCTATCGCCGTTGCTGTATCCTTTTGGTCTGTTACGTTCGATAACCACGCCTTAGATATTCCTTCCGTTGCTGCTGCATATATGCCGTAAAGAAAGAACAACCCATAAAATACATGTAAATTCTCGTTCAACGCAAAACCAAAATATACAGCTGCATAAATTACCAAACCAATTATAAATATTCTTTTAAGTCCGAATTTGTCGGCCATTATCCCAAGTGGAAACGAAAATATTGCATAAATTAAATTGTAGAAAATATACGTGCCGATAACCATTGTATCATTAAGTCCGGCTTGCTTAACTTTTAGAAGCAAAAATACATCAGAGCTATTAAACAAAGTAAATAAAAGCAATCCAATTACAATCTTCCTGTATGTTTGCGGGCTTTCTTTCCAATATTTAATGAACGAGAAGAAACCTGTCTTTTTGCAATTTTTTTCAGTAGTTCTTTGCTTGTCTTTCAGAAAAAAGGTGAATAGTATTGCGATAATTCCGGGAATAAATGCCAGATAAAATAAAGTTACGTAATCCTGCGGGTAAAAAAACAGATATATCAATGCTAATAGCGGTCCAATTACTGCACCCAGTGTATCCATCGAACGATGAAATCCAAACACTTTGCCTTTGGTCTCTGGTGTTGCTTCGTCCGATAGCAAAGCATCTCTTGCACCTGTGCGAAGCCCCTTGCCTAACCTATCCAGTGCCCTCGAAAAAAACACCCAGATGGGATGAGCAAGCATTACTATCATCGGCTTTGATATAGCGCTCAATGCATACCCCATCCGAACAAACGGCACTCTCTTTCCAGTAACGTCCGATAGTTTCCCAAAATAGCCTTTGCTAAGCCCAGCCGTTGCTTCGGCTATTCCTTCCAATATTCCTATGAATAATATTGAAAAACCTATTATTTTGAGATAAATCGGCAAAACCGGATATAACATCTCGCTCGCTATGTCTGTAAAAAAGCTTACTAACGATAATACCCACACTGCTCGGGTTATATGCTTCAATTCGCCCCCGAAATATTCATCAAAATAGGGTTGTTAGACGAAAACAAAACTTAATTGTTTTGAGCGATTTTATATTTGAAATTGTTATAAAAACTCTCAAGCATATAGCTTTTGCAACTCGTTTGAGAGGCAAATCAATTTAATTTTTCATTACAAGATTATTAATAATTCTACTCGAAATCGTAATATTCAATATCTTCTATCGCAGAATGATAGAATTTCTCTAACTGGCTCTCGAAGAAAAATTTCTTCGCGCCAAAAGCCGGCTCTAAATCAGTAAGCCATTGTGCTTTTTTATCGTATTTTGCAAAAAACGGCTTGCATACCCAATCTGGATTTCTTCCCTGTATAAATCTAAGCACAAATACTTTCTCTTCTTTTATTTTTGTTACACCTAATACTTGTACCTTTCCCGGAGTTGCCGACATTACCGGCCCACGAATTGTTCGACAAATTCCACTAACTTTTTGATATGCTTTTCTGAATACATCCCACGCTTCTTCAAGCGAAACCGAGAAATAATCTTTTGCACCAGTATCACGTGGAATAAACATATAGTAGGGAATTAGATTTAAATTTATCTGCGTACGTAGCATATTTGCCCATATTTCCGGTTGGTCGTTAATATGCTTTAGCACTGGTGATTGAGTTCGAATAATTGCACCTGTCGAGAGCACTCGTTTTATTGCTTCCTTAACTTCTTCGGTCGCCAGTTCATTCGGATGACAGAAATGTGCCATAAAAGCAAGATTTCGCCCTTTTGAAACAATTGTGCGGAATATATCAAGCAATTCTTGGTTATCGTCGTCCTTTGTAAATCTATATGGCCAAAAAGCAAGCGATTTCGTCCCTATACGTATTGTCTGTACATTCGAAATGCTATCGTCGAGCAATGGCTCAATATATTGTCGCAGCTTGCTCGTTTTCATAATTAATGGATCGCCACCGGTGAAAAGCACATCAGTAATTTGCGGATTGTTCTTTATGTATTCCACCATCAATTCAGTTTCTTGAGTTGCAAATTTCAATTCATCTACACCAATAAATTGAGGCCAACGAAAGCAAAATGTGCAATATGCGTGGCAAGTTTGTCCGTGGCTTGGGAATATCAACAATGTTTGCTTGTATTTATGCTGAAATCCAAACAACTTTTTCCCGTTAATCTGTGGAATATTTAGCTCCAACTGTCCGCTTGTGTGCGGATTTAACTGCATATGTATTTCATTAGCTCTCTTTTTAATTATTTCTTGCGGTGTATTCGTTCGAAGCATAGTTGCAATTTCTTGATAATGCTCTTTTTTCAGCATTCCTTTTTGTGGAAAATTTAACATAAAAAGTGGGTCAGTTTTGTAATTAGCCCAGTCAATTAATCTTTCAATTACATAATTGTTTGTCTTGAATGGAAAAATAATGCTTACCACATCTATATCGAAAATTTCCTTCTCAGTCAAATTCGTTATTTGCGGTATCTGTTTGTAATTGCTTCTTGTATATGCTTTATATTTCATCTAAGCTGTTGAGGTGATAAACAAAATTGCGTTACAAAAGAATATAGCATTTTTTTTTATAAAATGCAAATTCTTTTAAACAAATGTTTATCAATCCCAATTTTAGAAAGAAGAATTGTCCTTTGGCTTTTTAAAATTGTCAGATTTATATGAACGCTTTTTGTCAGACTTAAAATTTCTATCAGATTTATAATTCCTATCGGATTTGAAATTTCTGTCAGATTTGTAATTCCCATAATTTTTGTTTCGAGGGCGACTTGAATAATCAGACTGGCTGTAAAGTTTATCTGCTGCTTTCGAAAAAGTGTTTTGCTTGTGTCCCTCAAAGCAAATAACAAACTCTGCTTTGATATTTTCGTCTTTGAACTTTTCATAAAGTTCAGCAAAGGTGCCGTAATGATGTGTTTCGTACATCATTGTAAGGTTCATACCAATATAGGCACGCCTATCTGGCATCACACGAGCAGCTGCTTCGAGCAATGGCTTCAATCGATACGGTGTTTCCAGCAAAATTACTGTCTTTGGGAAGTGAGAAAGTTGAGTGAGTTCGTGCACGCGTTCTTCTTCCTTGCGGCTCAACATTCCTGCAAAGAAAAACGAGGATGCATCAAATCCGGAACGCACAAGCGCCGTCAGTATACTTGATGCTCCTGGAACAACTTCAATTTCTATGCTAGTTTTCAGTGCCGCTTTGAGCAAATGGTGCCCCGGGTCGGCAAGCAAAGGTGTCCCGCAATCAGACACTAAACAAGCACGGTCTCCTTTTTCCAGCCGCTCCAATACACTAAACGTCTGCTCTATCTCGTTCTGCTCGTTGAGTGGAACAAGTTCTTTTTCAAGGTTTATGTTTTTTAGTAATCGTGCGCCTTCTTTGAGCTCTTCGCAAATGACAAAATCACAAATTTTTAGCACTCCCAAAGCACGTAAAGTTATGTCCTCTTTGTTGCCAATTGGTGTCGATACAATAAAAAGCTTCCCTTTTTTCGATTTGTTTTCCAAATTAAAATATCCTAAATCAATTGTAAAATTCTAATTTTACAAATTTACTAAATATTAACGACTTAATTTAACTGAAATTGGATTTGGCAACTTGTTAATTCAAGTTCATTTATGTATTGCTACATTTGCTGTAGCATTTTGCGTGCTTTCGGGACATATTCGCTTCTTGGATATTTCTCAATAATTTCGCGGTAAGTATTTTTTGCTTCTGCTATTCGTCCCAACTTTATTTTGCAATCTGCAAGCTTAATTGCAATTTCTGCTGTTTTTTCGCCACTGCCTTTTTTTAATAGTTCAGTGTATATTTCTGCTGCTTGTTCATAATTGCCAAGCTGCGAATGGTTTTCAGCAAGCAAATACTTTGCTTCATTTCTAATTGTTTCATTTTTTGTATTGTTTGCAACTTTTTCAAGCTCATCAATAGCTTTATCGAATTGTCTTTGGCTCATTAATGTTAATGATTGCGTCATATCGACTTTTTCGGTATTCTCTTGATGGTTGCCTTCGTTTACTTTGCTTTGCGTCTTTTCAACCGCCCGAGCTGTGCTCTTTTGTATAATCGAACTGCTTTTTTGAACAGCTTGATTGCTAATTGAATTTGTATTTATTGAATTACTTGCTTTTTGTGTACTTAAAGATGCAGATTTTTGGGTTTGCTGTATGTAATTTTTCCCGGCTTCTTCGTCCGAAAGCAAAATGTTCGAATTAGAAGCATTACTTGCTCTATGTTGTTTTGTCTCTGCGGATTGTTCG
The DNA here is from genome assembly GCA_937127445.1 of Eximiradius sp. Classification (GTDB taxonomy): domain Bacteria; phylum Bacteroidota; class Ignavibacteria; order Kapaibacteriales; family UBA2268; genus JAKIZO01. The sequence goes on from CAKZLY010000014.1 coordinate 280,120, forward strand.
CTACTTACTGGAATTCCTGCTACGGCACTTCTCTTTCCTACAACATTCGATTGTTCGAGCGAACCTTTGATTTCGTCGAGCGTGTAACGCAATTCATCAACATCTTTTTGCAAATTCGCGATTTGATTCTTCATTGTTATTTGTTCATTACTGATTGCGGTGAGCTGTTCCTCTAATGAAGGTAATATCCTGTTTTGAGAACTACTTTCGCTTCTTTGAACATTATTTTTTTTTTCGAATTCAGCAATTTTATCGTTAATAGGAATTTCCTGTTTTTGTACTTTGGCGGAACTTGTTTTTTTGATTGGTTTGTTTCCTGTTCGTACTGCTGATGGAGCGCATCCAACAAAAGTAAATGTGCATATTATCAGCCACACTGCTGATATTCTCCATGATTTAATGTGTTGAATTTTGCCTTTCATTTCTATATTTCCTTTATTTTCAACATTTTCGATAATATTTGTATGTTTTATTAATATATTCTCCAATTTAAATGCCGAAATAGTCAACTTTTTTATAATTTTGCTTTTTTTTAATGTAATGGCGGAGAAAAAATGAATGATTTAATTAATCGTGAACATCAGGTCTTTTTCCAAACTTATAAACGTCTGCCAATTGAAATAGACCACGCAAGCGGTGCAAAAATTTGGGACCGCAACGGCAATGAATATTTGGATTTCCTTGCGGGAATTGCTGTCAATGCTCTTGGGCATAGCCACCCAAAAATCATTGAAGCTGTACAAAAGCAAATTTCTCAATATATGCACGTTTCGAACTATTTCTACCAGGAACCGCAAATATTATTAGCTGAGAAACTCTCTCAGCATACAGGTTACTCACGTGTCTTTTTCACTAATTCCGGAACCGAAGCAACCGAAGGTGCTATTAAACTGGTTCGCAAATATTCTTTTGGTCGCGGGAAAAAGACAATAGTTGCTTTCACCGGTGGTTTTCACGGGCGAACATATGGTGCTCTTTCAATCATGGACAAGCCTAAATACAAAGAAAATATGGGACCATTTCTTCCCGATACTTTGGTCCTGAAATTTAATGATATTGAAGAACTCGAACGCAACATAAACGACCAAACTGCTGCCGTTTTTCTTGAATTTGTTCAAGGAGAAGGAGGAATTGTTTCGCCAACTCAGCAATTTGTCGATAAATTAGAAGAATTGCGCAATAAATTTAATTTCCTGCTCGTTGCAGATGAAATTCAATGCGGTGCGGGACGCACAGGGAAATTCTTCGGTTTCGAGCACTTCGGAGTTAGCCCCGATATTGTAACTATGGCAAAAGGAATTGGAGGAGGATTGCCTCTTGGTGCTATTCTTGCAAAAGAATTTTTATCTGATGTGTGGGACCGCGGCAATCACGGTACCACCTACGGTGGTAATGCTGTTGCTTGTGCAACCGGACTTGTCGTTGTCGAGGAACTTTTCAATGGTGTAATGGAAAACGTTTTTAATATTGGTGAATATCTGAAAAACAAATTGTTTCAGCTGCAAGAGCATTTCCCAAAAATGATTGTTGAAGTGCGGGGTCACGGGCTTATGCTCGGGCTTCTTCTTTCGTTCGATGCTCAGTTGCTTGTAGACGAACTACTGAAAAATCAAGTAATCTCTAATGCTGCTTCAGGCAATGCGCTGAGAATTGTTCCGCCGCTTACTATCACAAAAGACGAAGCAGAACTGTTCTTAACTAAATTGCATCTATCGCTTGTCAGCTTAGAAAATAAAATTAATTTACAGTAATTTACGAAAAAAATCGTTATATTTACTAATTACAATAAATTAAAAAAATAAAATTATTTATGAAAAGTAGTGTTATTATTCCTGCTGGGGGGATAGGAAAACGTTTCGGTTCACAAGTGCCAAAGCAATTTGCAGAGCTGGGAGGTGTCCCTATTCTCGTCCACACAATTCGCATCTTTGATACTGTTGAAGATGTCGAAGCCATTGTTATCCCTGTTCATAATGAATGGTACACCTTTACCAAAGAACTCATCGAAAAATATAAATGCGATAAAGTTAAAGAAATTATTATCGGTGGTTTGGAACGTCAGGATAGCGTCTATAATGGTTTGCTTTCTGAAACAGTGAAGAATTCTGAAATTGTTTTGGTTCACGATGCCGTTCGTCCTTTCGCTTCTCCAAAGCTTGTCCAGCGCATTATCAATGAAACAGAAGATTTTGGTGCTGTTATTCCAGGAATTCCACCAAAAGAAACTGTCAAAGAAAAGACAAGTAACGGGCTTGTTGTGAAAACTCTCGAAAGGCACAAATTATCACTTATCCAAACTCCACAAGGATTTTGGACTGATATTATTACTTCTGCTTACCGTAAAGCTAAGGAAGCCAGCTTCTTTGGCACCGATGAAGCTTCTCTTGTCGAGTTCATCGGATATAAAGTTACCGTTATAGATGGAGAAGATGAAAATATTAAAATCACTACTCCATTCGATTTAAAAATTGCTGAATTAATTATGAAAGAAAAAAATTAAAGTGAATAGGTGAGCTATGAAAAAGAAAAGAAATATTCACTCTAATGTTCAGGCTAAATCTGTTAAGTGGGAATTCCCGCTCGAAAAAAAGGATTTGATTGTTATTGGTGTGGGAATAGCTGTGGTTCTGCTCGGATATTTGCTTATGGCTACAGGAGTAACAGATGAACCTGCACTTCCCGATGGCAAATGGAACAACCCTTTCGCAACTGTTGTGTCCCCTTTCCTACTTGTGATTGGTTATTGTGTTATTATTCCTTTGGGCTTAATTAAATTCTTTTCGAAAAAAAAGAATTCTCCCGAGAATAATCAATAATGAATAATGAATAATACTCATACAAAAGATACATTTGCCGGCTTTGTTGCGATAATTGGAAAACCCAATGCCGGCAAATCTACTTTTATGAACACTGTTCTTGGCGAAAAACTATCAATTGTTACTCCGAAGCCCCAAACTACTCGCAAACGTGTTTTGGGTATTTACACAAAAGATAACCTTCAAATTGTGTTTGTCGATACTCCTGGTTTTATTAAACCGCGTTATGCTTTGCACGAAGCTATGATGGAATATGTCTCCGAAGAAGTGCTTTCAGCTGATGTGCTGCTCGTTTTATATGACGTTTCTGAATATTCTACCCACAAAGAACCTTTCCATAGCACTTTTTTTGAACTGCTTGATAAATCTCCTGCTCCTAAAATTCTTCTACTCAACAAAATCGACTTGCTAAAAGACAAAAAAACTATACTTCCTGCAATTAACTTCTTTGCAAAAACTAACACTTTCTCTGAAATTTTACCTATTTCTGCCTACGAACCTAATGATGTTACAAGAGCAATTGAAATTATTGCTAAATACATTCCAAAATCCCCATTTTACTATGATCAAGACATTCTAAGCACCCAAAACGAACGTTTTTTCGTCTCCGAACTTATTCGGGAACAAATCTTCTTGCTTTGTGAAGAAGAAATTCCCTATTCTACGGAAGTTTCAATTATCGAATTTAAAGAACGAGAAAAAGGTAAATGGTATATTAATGCCGAAATTATCGTTGAACGCACTACTCAAAAACCAATAATAATTGGCAAAGATGGGCAGCGAATTAAACAAATTGGCGAACTTTCTCGAATTGCTATCGAAAATCATATTGATAAATCTATCTATCTGGATTTATTTGTTAAGGTTCGTCCTAAATGGCGGCAAAATCCTCGCCAACTTAAATCTTTTGGCTATTGAACAATTCTTTTTCTATTATTCCTCGAAAATAATCTGGTTTGTTATCATTTATTGTTGCGTCCGATATTGTTTCTATGAATATTTCATCAGTAAAAAGAAATTTCTTGAAATAGTCCAGCTTTCTTTTTGTTTTGTCATCAATTTGCTTATAGAACATATCAAATCTATGACTTAAATCCCATCCCTTTATTTCTACTGGTGTGATTTTCCCAAACCAACGCCTATATAACACATATCTTACCCACGTAAGTCCAATATACAAGGCTTTGCTTGTTGGACTTTTGGCCCCAAAATCATACACAACACAGCGATAACCCATCGCCAGATGCATCAGAAAATTATAATCCAGTTCTTTCAATATATCTACAAACTTTTTACTTTCGCAATGGCAGGACTGCAAACGAATAAACGATACTCCCTCCAGTTTCAACCCAAATCGTTCTATGGCTTCAATTCCATTTGTTAAATTTAGAAATATCTTTGTTTTCTGTTCCATTTTTGTTTTATTATTTCCACAGAATAATATTTGCAAATTAATTATTCAAAGCGAGAAATTCCGAAAAAAATATAAAAAAAGCACAACCTTTAGTTGTGCCTTCGTTCAAATTATTGCAATAGCCAAATATTAGAATGTATATCTAATACCAACTTGCATTTGCCAGCGAGACCAGAAGTCGCTTGTTTCGAATATGTCGTCGCCTTTGTATCCTCTTGTGTTCGGGAAGTAGCTTGCACGAATTTTACCTGATTTGTCGTAACCTTCGAAACGCATCAAGCTATATGTACTGTTACTTACATATTTTACCTGTCCCCATTCTCTATTGAGAAGGTTTAATACATTCAAGATATCGAGTGTGAGCTCTACTTTTTGTCTGCCAATTGTTGGAATTTCCTGACTAATTCTTAAATCAACTTGATGACGCCACGGTTGATTTAATGAATTCCGGTCCATAATTTTACCGCGTTTGAGGCCATCCCAATCGCTTAAGAACTTCTCTAAAGCTTCGGCGTATTTCATCTGTGTTCCATCTGGTGCGGTATAAGTTTGATCTCCGTTGACAAGTATCATCTTATCATCTTGCCAAACGCCGTTGTTGTTAGTTAGTTTGTTTGGGATATAACAGAGGTCGTTGCCCCACACATTATCATTGTTTGCGTCACGAACGCGTGTGTCTATAAGCACATCTCTATCCCACGTGATATTGCTTTGAGTGTAATACAAGAATGACATCGGCGAACCGGAACGTCCTTCGTAGAATAGCCCTACTGTAATATCAGCATTCTTGTAGTATTCATATCTGTATGATACATTTGCTAAGATTCTGTGAGGAATGGAGAACAAAGAAGTTGAAAGCTTTGGATTATTTGGATCTGGTACTGGATTATACATCCAATTAGAAATAGCACGGCTCGAGGTAGCACTATTCACATCGCGAACAAGCGAATATGTGTAAGCAAAATTAGCACTCAAATTTGGCAAAATACCTTGATTGAATGGTTTTTGCAATTGAGCCGAAATGCTTAATTGATCGCCTTTGCTTGTGTTTGTCATATAAATTACGTTTGTATAACTATTACTTCTTAGTACTGGATTGCTACTGTATCTCAAATAAAGCGGCCTGCCGTCTATAGAAGTAACTCTATTGCCACTGTTATCAAGTGAATCAACAAGTAGAATATTCTGGAACAATACTTCATTAATAGATTTTCCATAAATAAATTCAAGAGTTCCAATTAATCCCTCAGTTATTTGCTGGTCTATGGCAACATTAAAACGTAATATTTGTGGCATCTTGAAGTTCTTGTCTGTAATATTTACCTCAGTTGTTTTTACAGGTTGAAGTGTTGAGCCCGGGTCGCCGGGTTTTGGCTGTTTCTTGGGGTCAGGTTCGAATGCAGGTACATTGCTTGTAACATCAACGCGTCCGTAGTCAACACCCGTATTTGCATACTGGTTGCCAATCCATACACCAGGTGTGCGACCAGCAAAAAGCCCTACACCTCCACGCACCTGTGTGTTTTTATCGCTGAATACGTCATAGTTGAAACCAAAACGAGGTGAAAATGCAAATGTTGTTGGCATCTCTGACGTTTTCATATTAAAAACGCTATCGAATTTTGCATTATATGAAGGTTCATCTGGGAAGGTATAAAGATCACCGCGTAATCCAAATGTAAGTTTAAGGTTTGGCATTATCTTCCATTCGTCTTGTGCATAGAATGCTAACTGCCAGTACGAAAATTCTGCTCTTTCTTTGCCACCCGGTAACAAATAACTGTAATAATATCTGTTTGGCTTATTATTATAAAAATTATCTAATCCAGAAAATGTATATGTTCCGAAAGCATCTTGAACAAATAAGTTGCTGAACGTAACATATTGATTGGTTGTCCCAATAGTAAATACGTGATCGCCAAAGAAATAGTTGAAGTTATCAGTTACTTCGAGAATGCTTTGGTCCAAAGCATTTGCTTGCGAGAAACGTTCTACGCCGAAACTTACCGAGCTTCGCTTGTCGTCGCCCAACGATGAGATAGTAACACTTGGGAATGGCTTAGATTGCGGGTCACGTTCGTCGTTAATTTGTGTATAAGCAAGGCGAAATTCATTTGCAAAATCTTTACCTAAAACGCTATTTAACTGCAATACAGTTTGATTTTGCATACTTTTGAATATATATTCTTGTCCAGAATACGAAAAGAAAGTTGCTGAACGAGTAACAGAATTATCTTGGTCAGCGTTTACAAAGTTATGGCGTAAAGTCAATCTATGCTGATTAGATATGTTATAATCCAAACGCATAAATATCTTATAGTTATTTACATCGCGAGTATATTTATCGTAAGAACCAGGGTCGTAACCATATTTTGTAATTACACTATCACGTAATGCTTTAAGTTCATTTCTTGATAGACCGAAAACATTCGGACCGCTTTCACCTTTGTATGCAAGAGTTTGTGGTTCTGCACGTTGACGTATCTCACCATTTACAAAGAAGAAAAGCTGATCCTTAATGATTGGCCCCCCAATGCGTCCTCCTGCCTGATAATCTGTATAATCTGGATACGGTGCGTACTTGCCATCTGGACCTTTTATCACCGCATTTCCAACTAATTTTTCATTCCTACCATAAAAATATGCTGAACCATGATAGTAATTTGAACCACTTCGAGTTATAGCGTTGATCAATCCTCCTGTAAATCCACCTAAACGAACGTCGAATGGTGCAACTGCTACCTGAAATTCCTGAATTGCATCGAGCGATATAGGCTCTGTCCCTGCTTGACCACCGGGCGTGCCAGCAGACGACAATCCGAATGCATCGCTCATTATCGCACCATCTACCTGTATGTTGTTGTATTTACTGTTTCTTCCGCCGACATTCGAACCTTCCGAAGTTGATGAAATTATATGAGGAGACAATCTCGAATAGTCGTGTATTGAGCGAGCAATCGTCGGTAAGCTCTTAATTTCACTTTCTGTTACTGATTGTGATGCACCCGTTCTATTCGATGAGATAATTTCATTTTTGTCTGCTATTACATCTACTGTCCCTGTTTTGACACCTTTTTCCACAAGGCGAATATTCATACTATAATTCTGGTCTATACCTAATGTGATATTTTCCTTGATTTGCGATTCATATCCAACCATCGAAATTGTAACAGTATATGGACCACCTACGCGCAAACCCATAATGTTAAATCTTCCGGCATTGTTTGTTACTGCACCGGCGGTTGTCCCCGTTGGTTGATGTACAACTTTTACGGTTGTCCCTGCCAATGGTTTGCCGTCTGCATCAGTAACACGACCGCTAATTGATGCGGTTGTTCCGCCTTGCGAATAAGCAAAATTGATTATTGCTAAGAAAGCAAGAATAATTAAGGATACTTTTTTTAGCATATGATGCCCTTTTATTATGAAAAATAAAACAGTTTATTTTATGCAAATTAATCCTTTTTTCTTAATTCTTTCACAACGTATTGTTAATTTTTGATAAACTAATCTGAAACTCTTTCTAAACAACGAACTACCTTGATTATTAACAAGTTAATAATAATTGCAGAGAATTGAAAAATAAACTTTTCCACATTAGTAATTTGCGGAAAATGCTAATTCTCTTGCAAGCAATTTTGTTAAATATTGGCGTTCATAATTCTGACTGTTTTTAATATTGGGGTGGGGCAAAGAGCCTTTCTTCCACATCTCAAAATAAGCATCAATTGCTTCGATTATTGCTTTTGTGTTGCGTGGCTCTGTTGCAATGGCGGCTTCTGTTTCGAGTGCTGTTTGTTTGATATTCCCATCCGGTATTGAAATCAAAATTGGCTTTCGTGCACCAATATATTCATACAATCTCGAAGGGGTTACTATGTTATTTGGTGACATCATCCACAACACATCGGACTGCATCAGTCCCTTTATGCATTCGCTATGTGGCAAATAGCCTTTCAGCACAACGTTGTCACCTAAATTATACTTTTTTATAAGCTTCTCGTGCGATTTTCTCATAAGTCCGATAAACACAGCTCTTATTTTGTTTTTTGCTTCCTGTGTCTTCTTCAAATACATAGACAAAGCTTTCAAGAAATACTTGGGTGTAAGGTCGTCCGGGAACAATCCGGAATGAGTAATTGTGAAATAATTTGGGTCTGGCTGCAATTGCCTGTATGGTGCAAAATCTTCTTCGTCGTAACCGTGTGGAATAATTGTAATATCTTCGTGAGATAGGAATTTATATCTTTGCAGCAATTTTTCTTTCATAAATCGGTTGATGACTATTATTCGTTTTGCTCGGGTCAGCACTTCTGTTTCCATCCTAATTGCTCTCATCTTGTGAAAGGGTGTAAGATAATAGTAATATGCGTTATCTACCCAGAGATCGCGATAGTCAATTACATATGGTAGCTCATATCTATCAGATAACTCACGAGCAATTAGAAAATCAGTAAATGGTGGGGCGGTCGCCAGTAGTGTATGAAAATGATTATTCTCTATAATTTCTTGGGCAAGCTTTATTGCTTTCTTCTTCCAAACAATCCTGCTATCGGGCTGCAAAAAAGATTGCAGAATTATTCTTTTTAACTTCTGAGATAAATGTGATGGATATTGTACTAAGTTTGAACCTTTTTTTTTAGCCAGACGCGTTGCATCAGGTGGTGTCCTGTAAATAGAAATTTTTAGATTATTCAACTCTTCAAGCAATGTTTCATCATAAGCGTAGTAAACTGCTGGTGTTGTGGTTAGTATAGAAACGTCCCACCCATTTTCAGGCAAATATTTTGCAAATTTTACGCTTCGTTGAACACCGCTAAGTCCCATCGGCGGGAAATAATAAGCAATAAATAGTGTATTGAGATTGCTTGAATTATTTCCCGCTAATTTATCGTCAGTTTCAAAATCCATAGTTAAATGACAATTAATTCTGCTGGTGCATTAGTTAACATTGTTATTTCATTGCGGGTTATATAAATGTCGTCTTCCACTCTCATTCCAAATTTGTCGGGGAAATACACGCCCGGCTCGATAGCAAGCACAACGTCCTCGGGAATTATCTGGTCGTCGCGTCGGAAGGTAATTATTGGTCCCTCGTGCGCTTCCAGTCCAATTCCGTGACCTAATGAATGCTGGAAGTTTATCCCATAACCCGCATTATCAATCATTTTGCGTGCAACTGCATCGAGCAATTTCCCGTTCATACCCGGGCGAGCAGCCTCGCAAGCGGCTTTTTTTGCATCATATAACAGTTTATAAATTGCTTTTTGCTCTTTTGTTGCTTTGCCTACACAAAAAGTTCGTGTAATATCCGAACCGAAACCTTGTACCTTTGCACCAAAATCAAGTAAAATCACATCATTCTTTTTTATCTTGCGGTCCGATGGTTTGCCATGAACTAGCGCTGTGCGTGGTCCCGATACAGCAATAATATCAAAAGGATCGCCTTCACTGCCAAGCTTGCGTGTGCGATAAGCAATTTCGATTGCTATATCTTTTTCTGTCATTCCCGGCTGTATGAAATTAAGCATTTCTTCGTATACTTTCTCGGCAATTTTGCAAGCTTGTTTTATGTATTCAAGCTCTTCCGGTGCTTTCGGATATGTAAAACGTTCTACTAAATTATTGATTGGCTTGAATTTTAATGGTCTGATTCGATTACGAATTTCGACTGCTTCGCCATAAGGAATATGATCTGCTTCGAAACCTAAATTTTCAACTTTCTTCAAAAATTTGCTTTTAGCAAGATATCCCCACACATCTCTGGTAATATGTACCTGTAAATTTGGTAGATCATATAGCTCTGTCTTTATTTGTTCTTCGTATCTGTCATCTGTAACGAAATGCACTTCGTCATCTGTAACAAATAGAAAAGCCGATGACCCCGAAAAATTAGTTAAATACCTGACATTCGAAAGTTTTGTTATTACCGCTGCTTCGCATTTGTTTTCTTCAATATTGAAACGCAACTGATGAAAACGTTTGTCTACAATTTTTGGATATTGCGTTATAAAATTTGGTTGAGAATAAGTCATTTTAGATTCATTATATATTATACATAGTAATTTGGCGATTCTTTGGTGATTCTTACATCGTGTGGGTGTGATTCTCGTAATCCCGCCGAAGTAATTCTATTGAACTGTGCTTTCTGCTGCATCTCTCGAATTGTTCGGCAGCCACAATATCCCATCGATGCTCGCAATCCACCGACAATCTGATATATTGTATCACCAACATTGCCTTTGAACGGAACTCGTCCTTCTATTCCTTCAGGCACAAATTTGGATATCTCTTCTTCCACGTCCTGGAAATACCTATCTGCTGAACCCTGGCTCATCGCACCAAGTGAACCCATCCCACGATAAATTTTATAAACTCGACCTTCATATATAATCTTTTCTCCCGGGCTTTCCTCGTGTCCAGCAAACAAATTCCCAATCATTACGCTATCAGCTCCGCCGGCAATTGCTTTAGCTATGTCGCCAGTTTGTTTTATTCCACCATCAGCAATTACTGGCACGTCATATTTCTTTGCTACTTTCGATACATTCATCACTGCACTAAGCTGCGGGACACCCACCCCGGCTATTATTCGCGTTGTGCAAATCGAACCCGGTCCAATTCCGACTTTCAACCCGTCAGCACCGGCACGAATGAGTGCTTCTGCCGCTTCTTCTGTTGCGATATTACCTGCAATCACCTGTAATTCGCGATACTTGCTCTTTATCAATTTCACCATTTCAATTACACCGCGGCTGTGACCGTGTGCTGTATCAACAAATACAGCATCAACTCCAACCTCTATCAAGGCTGCCACCCGTTCCATCGTATCCGCCGAAATCCCCACACCTGCACCAACTCGCAATCGTCCCTGTTCATCTTTGCAGGCGCGAGGGAATTGCTTTTTTTTCTGTATGTCCTTAAAAGTAATTAATCCACAAAGAGTGTAATTTTCATCAACAACCGGAAGTTTCTCTATTCTATATTTTTGAAGTAGTGTTTCAGCTTCTTCTAGTGTTGTTCCAACAGGTACAGTTTTCAAGTTATCTTTTGTCATTATGTTTTCGAGCAACTCACTTCGTTCGGGATTGAACCGCAAGTCTCTATTAGTAACTATTCCGATTAATTTTTTGTTCTCATCAATAATAGGAATGCCAGAAATTTTATATTTAGCCATCATTTCGAGCGCATCAGCAACAGTTTTGTCTCCTGTCAAAGTTATAGGTTTTTTAATCATACCGCTTTCAGAACGCTTCACTCTATCGACCTGGTCTGCTTGTCGCTGAATGCTCAAATTTTTGTGAATTACGCCCAGACCACCTTCACGTGCAATAGCCTGAGCCATTTCGGCTTCGGTAACTGTGTCCATCGCAGCGCTAAGTATCGGTATATTCAATTTTATTGCTTTAGTAAGGCGCGAGCTAACGTCAGTATCCCTTGGCAAAACCTCACTATATCCCGGAATTAGCAAAACATCATCGTATGTAATCCCTTCAAACAATATTTTTTCTTCCATAAACGCCTCTTCTTCAATCAAAAATATCAATTTTCTTCTTGCAAAATACTTAAGCAAGCTTTTGCAAAATCTAATTCCTTCTGTGCTCTTATTTTTTCTTCTGGTTGCTTTGTTTTATTTAGATTTTCTTTTGCTTTTTCTAACTGCAATTTTACAGCGTCAAGCTTCAAAATATCTGCTGAAACGGCTTTCTCAAGCATTATGCTTGCTTTGTTGTTGTGCAAATCAACAAACCCACCCGTAATCGCATATTTTACAATTTTGTTCTGTTCATCAAGAAATTTAAGTATTCCTGCATCAAGCGAAGATACTATCGGCGCGTGATTTGGCAATACCTGAAAAGGTGACAACGAACCCGGAAACCACACAGATTGCACATTCCCCGAAAATATTCTCTTTTCGGGAGTAACAAGTTCTATATATAACGTTTTTGCTTCCAACTTTTGCACCTTTATTATGCTCTACTTTTCTTATATCGGTCGAATACTTCGTCAATTGTTCCAGCATAACTAAAGAATGTTTCTGGGATATCATCGCATTCGCCGTCCAAAATTGCTTTGAAGCTTGCTACTGTATCTGTTACCTTTACATAACGTCCTTGATAACCTGTGAACTGCTCTGCAACAAAGAACGGTTGCGAGAAAAATTTCTGTATTTTGCGTGCTCTATATACTGTTAATTTATCTTCGTCGGAAAGTTCTTCCATACCCAAAATATTGATGATATCCTGCAAATTCTTATATGTCTGAAGAACATTTACACAAGCACGAGCAACATTATAATGTTCTTCACCAATAATAAGTGGGTCCATAATACGCGAACTTGAATCAAGTGGATCTACCGCTGGATAAATTCCAAGTTCAGTTATCTGGCGGGAAAGCACTGTCTTTGCATCAAGATGAGTAAATGTATTTGCAGGTGCCGGGTCCGTAAGGTCGTCCGCAGGAACATACACAGCCTGAACAGATGTAATCGAACCTCTATCGGTCGAAGCAATACGCTCCTGCAAAAACCCAAGCTCTGTTGCCAATGTCGGTTGATAACCCACAGCTGACGGCATACGTCCCAAAAGTGCTGATACTTCTGAGCCAGCCTGAATAAAGCGGAATATGTTATCGATGAAAAGCAATACATCACGCCCTTCCACATCGCGGAAATATTCAGCAACTGTTAGCGCTGTGAGTGCAACACGCGAACGTGCTCCGGGCGGTTCGTTCATCTGACCAAATATCATAGCAGTTTTATCGATTACTCCTGATTCTGTCATTTCAAGATAAAGGTCGTTCCCTTCACGTGTGCGTTCACCTACACCTGCAAAGCAAGAATAACCACCATGATGCTTTGCAATATTATGTATCAATTCTTGAATAATTACTGTTTTCCCCACTCCTGCACCACCAAATAGCCCTGTTTTCCCACCCTTTGTAAATGGCTGAATTAAATCTATAACCTTAATGCCTGTTTCGAACATTTCTTTTTTTGTCGAAAGAGCTGTAAATTGCGGTGGAGCTTTGTGAATTGGAGCACGCTCTTTTGTGCGTACTTCGCCTTTATTGTCGATCGGTTCACCAATAATATTTAAAAGGCGACCTAATACTTCTGGTCCGACTGGTACCTTGATTGGTTCGCCTGTATCTATCACAGGCATTCCACGCACAAGACCATCGGTGGAATCCATTGCTACCGAACGAACACGATCCTCGCCTAAATGCTGTTGTACTTCGCATACTAATTTTTTCTCACTCCCATCTTCTAGTGATTTCATCGTTATTTCTAATGCATTTAACACCGCTGGAACTTGACCATTTGGAAACTCGACATCCACTACTGGACCGATTACTTGAACAATATGACCTTGGTTCATAGAGAGTACCTTTATTGTTGTTGACTACTTGTTATTAACTTATTTCAAAATAAGCACAACAGCGTTGTGCAAAATTACGCAATAATCAATTTATTGACAAAAAATTACAAAAAATATTTTATTTGCAAACATTAAATATTTATAAAATTACACTTAATGTTATTCGTCAAAATACTATTCGTCAAAAAAATCTTATTATTTGTTATTTTTTATTTTCGGAGAAAATTATGGCTCAACCAATTCATTTAACTGATGATACCTACGATGAAGTTGTATTGAAATCAGATATCCCCGTCTTAATTGACTTTTGGGCTACCTGGTGCGGTCCATGTCGTATGATTGCACCTATTGTTGAAGAACTTGCCGTTGAATACGAAGGTAAAATCAAAGTTTGCAAACTTGATGTAGATAATAACCAAAAAGTTGCTATGATGTATGGTATTCGTTCTATTCCAACTGTAGTAATTATTAAAAATGGGGAAGAAGTTGATCGTATTTTAGGCGCTGTCCCAAAACAACATTTTGTAGAAAGAATTAAAAACCACATTTAATAATGAGTAATATAGATATATCTACTGATAGTGAAATTCGAGATTTCCTTGAAGAAAATCCATTGTGGAATCTCGAAAATAATACATTAATTCGAGAAATTGTTGCACCAAACTTTATTTCTGCTGTCGGATTGATTAATTCTATCGCTATTTTAGCAGAAAAATATGACCACCATCCCGATATTTTGCTTTATGGATGGAATAAACTGCGTGTTGTCCTTACAACACATTCAATTAACGGAATTTCTTCCAAAGATCTCTTTTTAGCAAAAGAAATCGACTTTTTAATAAAATAATTTTGGAGATAAAAAAATGAGTTCTTACATTGTTGATATTTATGGTCGTGAAGTCCTTGATTCACGTGGTAATCCTACTGTTGAATGCGAGGTCATCCTTGCTGATGGTTCTTACGGACACGCTATTGTTCCAAGTGGTGCAAGCACCGGCGAAAAAGAAGCTTGTGAGCTTCGTGATGGAGATAAAAATCGCTATTTAGGCAAAGGTGTTACAAAAGCAGTGGATAACTTAAACAACGCTATTGCTGATGCTTTGGAAGGAATTGATGCTACCGAGCAAAAACAAGTTGATTCTATATTGATCGAACTTGATGGAACTGAAAATAAAACTAATCTCGGCGCTAATGCTATGCTTGCTGCATCACTTGCTGTCGCAAAGGCTGCAGCAGAATATCACGGTCTACCACTTTATAAATACATTGGTGGAATTAATGCCGAACTTTTACCTACTCCAATGATGAATATTCTCAATGGTGGAAAACACGCTGATAATACAGTTGATATTCAAGAGTTTATGATCGTTCCAGTTGGTGCCGATACTTTCAAAGAAGCATTACGAATTGGTGTCGAAGTTTTCCACAATCTAAAATCCGTTCTCAAATCAAAAGGTTATAATACCTCTGTTGGTGACGAAGGTGGTTTCGCTCCTTCCTTGAAATCAAACGAAGAAGCTTTCGAAGTTATTCTTGAAGCTATCGAAAAAGCCGGATATAGACCAAACGACGACGTGCTTCTTGCAATCGATACCGCTGCAAGCGAAATGTGGGAAAACGGCAAATACAAAATGTTCAAATCCACTGGCGAATACAAAACTTCCGAAGAAATGATCGAATGGTACATTAGCCTCTGCAATAAATATCCTATTATTTCTATCGAAGACGGTCTCGGCGAACACGATTGGGACGGCTGGAAAAAACTTACAGAAGCATTAGGACGCCGCATTCAACTTGTTGCTGATGATATTTTTGTTACTAATCCAAAAATTATTGCCGAAGGAATCAAAGAAAACATCGCTAATTCTGTGCTGATTAAAGTCAACCAAATTGGTACTCTTACTGAAACGCTTGAAGCAATTTCTCTCGCTAAAAGATTTGGCTACAACAACGTTATTTCGCATCGTTCTGGCGAAACCGAAGATACAACAATTGCCGATATCGCTGTTGCTACTAACGCCGGTCAAATCAAAACTGGTGCTCCAAGCCGAACCGACAGAGTTGCTAAATATAACCAGCTCCTTCGTATTGAAGATATGCTCGACGATGCTGCTATTTATGCTGGCAGAAGCGTTTATAGCTACTCTCTTTAATTTTTGATGTTTAACTAATTTATATAGAAAATATGACTATAGTTTTTGGAACGGATGGCTGGCGTGGCGTAATCGCTCGTGACTTTACTTTCGATAATGTTCGGTTGGTTGCTTATGCAACTGCTAAACATATTCTCAATAATTATAAAGATGTTGAATATCCAAGCGTAGTTGTTGGCTACGACACGCGTTTCCTATCTCGTGATTTTGCCGAAGAAACTGCTGCCATATTAGCAAGCCAGGGAATAACTGTTCATCTTACTGACTCGGTTTCTTCTACTCCACAAGTCTCTTTCCATACCAAGCAAAAAGGTTCACAACTCGGAGTTGTAATTACTGCTTCTCACAACCCTCCAAAATACAATGGTTTTAAACTTAAAGGTAGCTTTGGCGGCCCTGCCACTCCCGACGAAATTGCTTTGGTAGAGAACGAGCTCAAATCTATTATGAAAAAGCCTCCTCAACTTGATTTAAAAACACTTGATGAATACGTCGAACAGAAAAAAATTCGCCTCTTCAACGCAAAAGAATCCTACATACGTCAGATTAAGAAAAAAGTTGATATGCAGGCTGTTAATGCTGCCAACTTCAAAATTCTCTACGATCCTATGTATGGTGCCGGTATTGACACAATTCATCTGCTTCTTCCCGGTGCTGATGTTATTCATAATGAGTATAATCCTTCCTTTGGTGAACTTCACCACCCCGAACCAATTGCCGAAAACCTGTACATTTTAGCAGAAAAGGTCAAAGAAGGTAAGTACGACATCGGAATTGCAACAGATGGCGATGCAGACCGTGTCGGGCTAATCGACAATGAAGGCAATTTCGTTGATTCTCATCGAGTCTTTATGATTTTGCTCAAATATCTTTACGAATATAAAAAGAAACGCGGAACCGTTGTCAAAACTGTTTCGCTTACCTCAATGGTAGATAAGTATTGCAAAGCTAAAAATATTCCGCTTGTCGAAACTCCCGTCGGGTTCAAACACACTGCTAAAATTATGAACGAAACAAAAGTGCTTATCGGTGGTGAAGAATCCGGTGGATTAGGTACAATTCTTCATATTCCTGAGCGCGACGGATTATTCAACGCTATGCTTATTCTTGAAGTTATGGCTGTTCGTGGCAAAACTCTTAAAGAACTTTGCAGCGAACTTGACGAAGAACTTGGCACACACAAATATCATCGCCGCGATGTCCGCGTAACTCCCGATAGGAAAAAAGCAATTTTAGCTGCCGCACAAAAACTACCCGAAAAAATCGGTCCTTTCCCGGTCGAAAGTATAAACACACTTGATGGGTATAAGTTCTATATTGATGGTGGGTGGTTGCTTATTCGTGCTTCTGGAACTGAGCCTCTCGTTCGCTTCTATGCTGAAGCTGATTCAATGAGCAAAGTCAATGAATTGTTAGACGCTGGTATAAAATTAAAATAAATTTTGATTACTGTTAGGCGGGAACGAACAACCCCGCCTTTTTTATTAACATAAATTTCATTATTACGCTGTTACTTCCTCTTTCTTTTGCTTCAACGGAAGTGAAAATGCAAAAGATGAACCTTTGCCAAGCGTACTTTTTACCCAAACCCGACCATTATGAGCATCTACGAGTTTCTTCACTATCCAAAGTCCAAGACCTGTGGAAGTCTCTCCCGCGGTCGGCTGTGCCGATAACTTATTCCCTCGTTGAAATGCTCGTTTTATGTCATCTTCGGTTAGTCCCAATCCGTTGTCATTTACTTCAACAATTACTTTATTCCCATCAAGATAAGACCGGACGTGCACTTTCCCGCCTTTTTGTGTAAACTTAATAGCGTTAGACACAAGATTATCAAGCACTTCGTCGATTTTCTGCGTATCAATTTCAATTTCTGGTAAACTCTTTGATATATCATAAGTCATTTCAATATTTTTGCTCCTTGCTGAAACAAAGTTGCGATTAACAACATCTTCTATTATAGCACCAATTTGCACCGCTTCAATATTCAGTTCAAGCTTTGTTGTTTCAAGGGCAAGTATTTTTGTAACTTCTTGCGATAGGCTTACTATACGAGCGGTAGTTTCGGCAATATCATCAATAATTTCTTGCTTTTCGACTGCAGATAAATCATAAGACCGTAGCAAATCTACAAGGCTCTTGATCAAAGCTGCTGGATTTTTAATATCGTGAATAATTAACGCAAAAAGTTCATCTTTTTGTGCTTGTAGATTTTCTAACTCTGCCTTTGAGTTGGAAAGTTGATTGAGCCTTTCTTGCAATTCTTTGTTTTGCTTGCGCATATCATTTGCACGAGCCTGAAGAGCATCTATCTGTCCGCGTAATGCCGATATTTCTGCTCGTAGATTGCTATTTTCCGACATTATCCTATTATACTCTTCTTTTGTTATTACAATGCTTTCTAATTCATCCATATTCTCACCTTTATTTTTTTTATTCTTAATTCCAACATAGAGGAAGAAAATTGAAGATGCCAGTATTATTCCAAAGGTCAAACCAAAAATCAAAGATGCTTTATCAAAAGTAAATGAACCAATCTCTGATTTTTCAGGTACTAATTTTTCCAATTTTTCAATGTGGTTTTCGTATTGTTTTAATTTATCGCGTAGATCAGCTTCTCGATTATTTACTCTGAAAGAGATACTGCTTGTTTTGGCTATCCAGCGTCCCTGTAAATCAAATCCACCTGCAACAAATGTATAATTATCCTCTAATAAATCAGAATATTGAACAGTATTCGAGCCAGTAACTTTAAAACTTGAGTCCTGACTATTCCTCAAAACAACTCGGTAATAAAACGAATTCCCCGCATTTTTTGGTATATTTTTTATTTCGTATTTGAAAATAATTGTATCACTCCGTCGAACTACAATCTCTTTCTCGCTTGATAAGTTAATTTCTTTGCTATTTACTTTGACTTCAATAATTTCACTCTCTGGCTGCTGGCTTTTCACCACCTCTATGCTGCCAAGCAATACTATAGATAATACTATGTATGGGACTAATTTTCTCATATTTATACAATAAATCAATAAATCTACATAAATAATATAACAAAATGCAAGCCAATTAATTGCAATTTAACTGATTAAAAATAAAAAAATTATATCAAATTTGATAAAAAAAAGAAATGTATTTTTTTTAATTAATTATTCATTTTGCTTTCTGGAACGAAGTGCATTTGCACTTACTCGAAAATCTAATTTGTAGAAGTACTGGGGTCCTTTTTCAAGCAGCTTTTTCTCTGCTATGAAGCCAATCATTGCTGCATTGTCCATACAATATCCCATTTCAGGTGCATAGGTAGCAATCCCAATTTCTTCAGCGTTCATTTTCATTTTTTCTCTAAGCCAGCTATTTGCTGATACTCCACCCGAAATCACAATATTTTTTACTTGAAATTCTTCTGCTGCTTTTAGTGTTTTCGTAACAAGCACATCCACTATTGCTGCCTGAACCGATGCCGCTATATCCGGTAAAACTTCTTTGGGAACACCATTTGGATAATTCTTGTAAACAAAGTTTTTTACAGATGTTTTCAACCCGGAAAAACTAAAATCATAATCGCCTGAATTCAACATCGAACGCGGAAAATCGAATGATTTGCTATTTCCGCTTTGTGCTAATTTATCAATTTCTGGCCCTCCTGGATAGGGAAGTCCCAGAAGCTTTGCAATTTTGTCGAACGCTTCGCCTGCTGCGTCGTCCCGAGTAAGCCCAACCATCTCATAATCATTGAATGAACGCACTAAAAATATTGCAGTGTGCCCCCCGCTTACAAGTAAATTAACAAACGGAAAGCCGCACCCACTATTACTAATCAATCCTGAATATATATGTCCTTCGATGTGATTTATTGGCACAATTGGCAAATTATACTTAATAGAAAGCCCCTTTGCAAAGTTTGAGCCAACAATAAGCGAACCAATCAATCCCGGCTCGGTTGTCACTGCTATTGCTTCTATATCTGCTGGTGTTTGCTTCGCTTGTTCGAAAGCAATTGAAGTTAGCTCACAAATTGCTTCAAGATGTGCTCTCGAAGCAAGTTCTGGAACAACTCCGCCATATTTTTTATGAAAATACTGCGATGAAATAATATTACTTAGGATTTGCCCATTCTCAACTATTGAAACTGAAGTTTCATCACAGCTTGATTCAAATGCCAATACCTTCATCTTACATCAATTATTTCGACATTTTTGGGTGCTTTAAAAATAAAATATTCTTTTTCAAATTTTGGATTTATTCTAACCTCCCAAATTGCCCATTTTTCTTCAATTTTATCTTTAATAATTGCAATAGAAGCAATTTCTCCTTTGCTATCTATCCACAATTTTATCTGTGAAAATTGCTCGCTTGTTTTTGGTTCAAGTGTCAATATTCTAAAAGAAGTCCCTCGTGAAGAACTCTCTGCTTTTAGTTCCACTGGGTTTAGCTGCGAAATTAACGAAAAGAAAAAGTTTTCAAGCGAATTTGTGTGTATATTGCTATCGAAATTGCTTACAATAACATTATTATCCGTTTCTGAGTAATTCCAGAGTGTTTTTCCATTGCAGGTGATTATTCTGTCGCCAAGACGCAGCACATACTTATTCCCTTTTTGGGCGTCAAGTTTCCCTTCCAGAGATTTATTATTCATCGATTTAAATTTTAACGATATTGAATTAATGTCTCCGTATTTGCTCAATAATGAATTATAAACCTGAACTTTGTCGTTTTGAGCAAATACGGACGCAACTGCAAGCAAAAAAACTATTATTTTTATACGCATCGCCTCACCTTAATTAAGTTTTGCTGATACCGGACCGCGTGTGCCACTATACGATACTAAATCTGCACTAACAAATCCAATTAAAATACGTGTCGCTACTTTTACAGGTATTTTACGTTCGTCGTCGCTCAGCCAAATGAAAATACTTCCATCGCTTTTGAAAAGCCCTCCTTTTACAACTAGTGGTTCGATAACAATGCAACGAAATTTCCCTGCCTCTACATCTATTGTTTCTCTACGATGAATTTTCACACCCAGAGTATAGGTTGTATCTTTGAAAAATTGTTTCAAGTAGAATGTATATCCGTCTTTCATAGACTGCAAATCAAGTGTACGAGTGTAATAAAACGCTGATACTATGTCGTGAACATATTCCGGCACTTTATATTGCTTATCTTTCACAGTTGCAATATTATTAACCTGGTCGAAAACCGCTCGCGCATCTCTTTTGTAGTTTCCTTCGCGAATACTTTGCTCAAATTCCCAGGGGAAAATTCCTGCCACATCAAGCACTGTGCGGTAACGATCTCTCACCTTGTATAGCATCTCCAAACTTGGTAGTGAACGCACCTCGAAGCGAACATCATAGCATTCTCGATCATTTCGATAAACCGGATTAGGTTGTATGTGGAAATATCCTGTCCCTGCTGTGATAAATTTATATCCTACTTTATAATTTAACTTTTCGTTGTATCCAAATGCTTCGTTCGATACATATCGAAACGTTTTAGTTTGTTGCTGTGCTATTAGTAAATTTTTTACCTTATTATCTAAAATTGTAAGTAATGACAAAACAATAGCGACTGCAAGTGTTGCTAATATGAATTTTTTCGAATTTCGGATATTATTCATTTTGCTCTCATACACTTTTATAATTTATAAATATACGAATAAATAGGCAATTTGTTAATTTAATTCTTATTTTTTCATTCCACAGCTTATTTCTTTTCGAGCAGAATTACCTATTGATGATAATTTTAGATCCTGAATTATTGCATACAACCCTTTTAATTGAAAAAAACTCTTTTGTCCGAATGTTTTTTATATTCTTGCACTTCCTCAAAAAAAAACCGAGGGAATAAATATTCACCTCGGTTTTTAATAGCATCTCTAAGATAAACTTATTTAACAATAATCTGCTTTGTAGCTACACTCGAATTATTAATGATTTTTACGTAATATACTCCTCGTGGGAAACTTTCTGTGTTTATTTTATGAATATTGTTAGACATTTTGTCAGAATATACAATTTTGCCATTATTATCGAAAATTTGAATGGCTGATGCTTCTCCGCATTCTACAACAAAGTATTTGTTTGCTGGATTAGGGTATACATTAATATTCTGATTATTATCTGGTTCTATTGAAGTGGTAGCATTAGATTTAACAAATATTGGGTTTGAGTAAAACCAAAGATCCCCAAATGCTTTGGCTGCTGTGTTTTTGCCATATCCCTCTAATGTATCACTCAATGGATTGCCTTCTCCATCAGTTTGATTTGGCACATTCAAGCCAAGGTTCGACCCACGCAATCTAAAATACATATTATAATTAATAGGTACATTTATGGTCATTTCCTTCCAGCCATTGCCAATATCTGTCCATTTCTGGCTTGTTAATCCTTTGCTGTCTTTAATTCCGCCATTAGCATCAAATCTTGCGATTATTTGAGTTGTTGCTACTGTATCTACATTGTAAAGTGGGCTGCTTGGCTCTATTTTGTTGCCTACTTTTCCGGCAATCAAAACAACGTTGTTAACTTCTGGTCTGTTGTATGAGGACCATACGTTATAATTTGGCTTTGATGGTACGTGGAATCTTATTGTTACTTTTACTGACTTTTTATCTGTAACCAACATTTCGCCCATTGTTGTATTTTCAACAAAGAAGTGCAAGCTATCAATTAAATCACCAGATACTACCCAAGCATTTCCTGAACGAGCACCATCAATAATTGCTTGTGGATTTTTCTTGTCGCTCACGTAGATATAAGTTTTTTGGTACTCGCCTGGATAAAAGTCGCCGCCATCATCAGTTGTATTGTGGCAATCTGAGTTCGAGAACAACCAGAATTTCCTGCCTTCTGAAAGCATTGCATCCCAAAGCCCACCAACTTTTGCGCAATATATACCAGCGCCTCCGTAAGTTCCGCCTCCAGCACTTGTATTGGAGTAACTTCCGCGATATTTTTCTTTTTGGTGACCTGGTACGCTTTCAAATCCAAATGCAACATCTGGTCCTGCGTTGTTAAAATCTCTAAAATCAGCAATTGTATAGCCACCTTTACCGGGCAGTTTTCTTTCTGGATGTGCAATTATTGCCCAGCTTGTATATCTATGATTTTGCTGCAACCACGTTATCGCCTCGACTGCTTTTTGATGATTATTTACATGATTTTTCCCTTGCCAGCCTTGTGATAATCCACCATTAGTATCCTTGTCCGAAGCATCAAATAAGAATTCGAATTGTGCCACAGCATTTGAATTATCATTTTGTTTGAATTGATCGCCTAATATTAACACACTGCAATGTTCGTGTCCTGGTACATTCCATTCTAAGCCTTGAAGTACAATTTTGTTAGGATAAATTTTCCGTGTTAATTGAACTGCTGGGTATGAGAAGTCTCTTATTGACTGCCATCTCCACATTTTAGGATTTTTTTCAGAAGTATTATCGCCTATTAATTTCGTTGGTGAATATGAATCCCAATAGGTTATTACCGGAAGAACATTCCCAACTGAATCAAAACCTCCAAATAAATCAATGCCCGAATACAAACCATTCATTTTAAATGCTCCGCCGTGCTCGCTGTTTGCCCACCAATCTAAACCAAATTCAGCGTTTTTCCTCATCATATGAAAAATACTGTACGATCCATCGGTGAATGTTGTGTGTTGATGGAAATCTCCGACTGTCCAGCCCGGCTGAGCCTGCAAGTTGAAATATACGAAAAGTGAAATTGAGAGTAGAATTAATTTTTTCATTTGTAGATACCTTATTGTTGGTAAAACATATTTTACATTGGCAAAACTATTCTGGTTGTTTAAAGTAATAATTAACGATTAATTTTTTTTTGAATAAATTTGTTTTTTTAATACAAGTCCTTATCTTTTTATTACTTACTGCTGGTTTAGTCTTGATTAAAATGAATTTGATGTGAAAATGATTAAAATACTTTAATATTTAGTTAACTTTTATTTTAGTTTTTGAGCGATTTAAAATTATTGCTTGAATTATTTATTGAGTTTTAGTAAATTCTTCCGGTAGTTTTTAGTTCTCTTTATTCATTTTTTCTTCATTTGATATAATTCAAAATGCGAAAGTATTGTGAAAAATATAACAAATCTATCTCTGTGGTTAATTGCCTGATAATTAACGGCTTATTGCGTTGTATGGGGGGGGACGCCTTCATTTGTCTTGTTATGGCTTATAAACTCTTGCAAATACTTACGACCGCCTCCAAAATAAATGAGCATCACAAATTACTCTTGTGTCTTAAATGTTGTTGCATTATTCAATTATTATTAATATTAAATTGGGTGAAAAAATGAAAAAAACAATTGTTATATTTAGTTTTCTTCTTTTGTCAACGTCTATTCTTTTTTCTGATATCCCGCGATTTATTCCCGAAGGCGTGAGTTGACGTATTGATGTT
Source organism: Eximiradius sp. (assembly GCA_937127445.1). Taxonomy (GTDB): domain Bacteria; phylum Bacteroidota; class Ignavibacteria; order Kapaibacteriales; family UBA2268; genus JAKIZO01. The sequence continues at coordinate 304,309 of CAKZLY010000014.1, forward strand.
TGTCCTAAAGATTTTCAATGCTATGGAAGCTGGCGAGAAATATCAAGGCACAATGATGAAGATAATAACCCTAAATGGGGACAAGGACAATGTCAGCCAAGCGTACTACACGAATGCCACTGCTGGGATTGGATTACCTGGTGGTTTGGTATAGCCGATATTCCTTCACCACCTCAAGATTGGGAGTCAATTTATGGAAGATATGATGATTTCCCTAATTCTTATAATCCAGAAACAGGTCAATATGAAAGAGAATAATCAATTTGGGGTAGGTTCTACACCTACCCTGTTTTATTAACAATAAAAGGTGAACTATGAGAAAGATATTGTTTTTATTCTTAACACTAATTGTTTATAGTTGCTCGCAAAATGTAACCAACGATAATTTTAATTATGGGAATATGCTTTTCATTAAAAATGGTAAAAAATTGCTACAAGGCAATGAATATGAATTTTTCTGGAATACAAGCGGACTTAATTCGAAATTATATTATACAACAATAGTATTTGTTTTTGAGAAAGACGGTTATTCGAGAAAAGAAATAATAAAACTTGAAAAATTAGACAGTATTTTCTATCGAGGTGTGATTAGAATACCTGAATCGTCATCGTCAGTGTACTTTTGTCTTTCTACGCCATTAGCTGATTTGTCGTGTCCTTATGCTATTACTTTACCAATTTATAAAGATGAAAATACGCCTGAATTTGGAGCAAATTCAACATTACTATATAATTCCGATACTCAAAATTATTTAAAATATTTCTACAATGAAAGAAACCTTTATCCCGATAATTATTCCATTTTTTTAGTTCGATGGCTGTATGAAATGGAAAATAAGATATTTGTAACAGATTCAGTTAGAAAACATCTTGAAGAATTAAAAAAAGAAAAAGAATCTTCCGATATTCAATTGCTAAAATTGGTTGGAAATTCAATGCTTATGGACTACTCAGAACACAGTAAAATACTTGAATACCTGGCACAAAATCTGAAATGTTCTAATATACTAAATAATCAATATGTTTCTGGTGTTATCAAGCATTTGTTAATTAATAATTATAAAAAAGACACGATTAATATGAAAAAGATAATAGAGAATATTGTAAAATACTCCCCAAATTCTATGTTTTGCGAAGGAATGATTGATGGAGATCCAAAAGATTTCAAAATTTTATCACCTTCAAAAATTATATGGCTAATTAACAAAAATTTAGAAAAACAGCAAACATATGATTTGTTGATGTCAAAGCTCCAAGTTCTTTCATTTAAATTTTTACCTGATTCGTTAGAAGCGGCTGAACTTTTAGCTGATAAACTTTATAGAGACTATATTAACTATTTTGTTGATGATGATAATTATTATAAAATTAAAGATTATTATCATATTCTTTACTCTTCAATAGGATTGCTACCAGATGTTTTCAAAAAAATTGCTTTAGTCACAAAAGATTATGATAAATATCTTGGGTATATGAAAGATATTTCAGAGAAAATTAATACTAATCTATCATCAAAAGCTATATACTACCTTGATATTGGAAATGTTTATGATAGTTTGTCCATATTAGATTCTGCTTCAAAATATTATTATTATTCGCATTCGTTACTACCAGTTCGTTCGCTTGGTTATGAGAAATTAAATAAACTAACGAAAAAAATGAAATATAGTGATGTTGATAAATTAATTGCAGATATTAGCAAAAAATATGGTTTTCCTTTCACCAAAATTGGAGATAATTTTCCATTGATTGAATACGCTGATGGAACAAAAGAAAATCTCGTTAATACCAAATTCCCCAAAATAGTGTTTTTCTATAATACTACTTGTGGCCCTTGCGAAAGAGCTTTCAAAGATTTAACAAAAGTGAAATCATTGCTTGAGAATAAAAAAATTAAATTATTTTTCATTTCACCAGAAAATACTGATAAATTAAAAAAATGGTGGATATATGATTCTTTTGGTGTTAAAGTAATTAAAAATGCTTCTCAAATAAAATCAGCCTTTGCCTCTGATGATTCTGTCCCTCAAATTTTACTTCTCAATTCTGACGATTATATCGTAAATTGGATAAATGGATATTCTCCTGATGGAATGAATTGGGAGGAAATTTTAGGGAAATTATAGAAAAAAGCAGGAGGAAGCTGCACTTTTTTGCAGCCTCCTTTTTTAGAACTTTATTTCTTATCTCTTTCTTCTAATATTTTGAGTATCTCTTCGCACTTTGTTTTTGCTCGGCCGACCATTGATTCTGCTTCCGAAAGAATTCTTTGTTTGAACTCGTTGTCCTTTATTCCCGGTAAATTAATCAACACATTCCTATATGCCCCCCAAATCCCAACTTCAAGCGCACGAGCACCAACTTCAACATCAGACTTCGATGCAATATTCCCTATTTTGGCGCATTCAACCATTGCATCCCACGCACCGTCCCCAAGTCGCATTGTTCCCAGTGGTACTTCAATTGCCTTTTTCAAACCGTCTTGCATCTTTTGCTCGCGAACGCGCTTTTCCTCTTCAGTATCCTTCGGTAGTCTCATCGCTTCCATATAATCATTGAACGCATTTGTATCGGCATCAATCATAGGGATTAGCGCCTGCACTGCATTGTGCAACGGCGGTATTATCTGACGCAAATCATTTTCCAGATGCTCAAACTTGCGAACTCCATAAGTAAGTTTCGCAACCATAGCACCAAGACCCGAACCAATTGCTGCGATCGCTGCCGATGCACTTCCACCGCCCGGTGCGGACGAACGTGCTGCTACTTCCTCTATAAAACCGCGAACCGTCATTCCCGCAAGCGGTTCAACCGGCTCTTCTTTTATAATATATTCGATTATTCTCTTCTTTGGGTCGAACTGCGAAACTGAATTTAGCCCAAGTCTATCAACCACTAGCTTTATTTTCTGATCCTCATCAAGAATAAATAAATTCTCTTTTTCAATATAATAATCTGCTGCCATAAGCATCGCTTCGAGTGGAATTAAACCAACTATTTCGGAACCAGCAACGCCTACATTTATTTCTTTCGCAATGCGTTTTGCTTCCTCGAACGCGATATGTGGAGGAGTTACCTTGAAATTTGTCAAATTAATTGAAATTTGTGCCATATTGTATTCATTTACCCACCAGCCAATTGCTTTCACTTCTTTTAGCAAACCTGGCTGACCATCGCCACGACCTGCCTCACGTAAATCCAGCGCAATACGATGAGCCTGATTGTTTGTTCCAAGTATATTAATATTATATGCAATTAAGAAAAATCTCGCTCCCGCAACAGTTGCACCCCATTCTGGGATGAACTCAGCAGGACCAAAATCCGGCTCCCATTCAGGTTTGTGTATTTTTTCACGCAATCCTTCATATTCACCTTGACGAATATCCGGAAGGCGTTTGCGATATTCCTTCTCTTGCGCGTACTCATACAAATATACTGGAATCCCAATTTCTTCAGCAGCACGCCGTCCAAATTCTTTTGCAAGCTCGACGCATTCTTCCATTGTTACGTTTGCCACCGGAATAAACGGGCAAACGTCCAACGCTCCCATTCTTGGGTGCTCCCCTTTGTGATGACGCATATCTATTAGTTTTCGCGCCACTTTTGCTGCATTAATTGCGCCATCTACGATATGTTCGGGTGAACCAACAAATGTATATACTGTTCTATTAGTTGATTTACCCGGATCAACATCAAGCAGAGTGCAACCGGGCGTTTGTCTGATGGCTTCTGCTATTGCATTGATTACATCTTCATTCCTGCCTTCTGAAAAATTGGGCACACATTCAACAATTTTTTTCATAACTAACCTTTATTAATTAAAAATCACCAAATTTTAAAATCAAACGTGCGTATGGACACACATCTCCATTTATGTTTGAATGTCTGAAATATCCCAATACATAGAAATTACGGAAAATTTCATATCCCATTGAAATTGAAACAGAAAAATTCCGTTCTACTTTTCCCGTCAAAAAGTCTATTTCCATCGGGTCAAACCACCTGCGTGTTTGGAACGGATCGCCTCCTGCATTGTAAACTAAACTGTCCCCATCGAAAATATTCGTTCCGTGTCGCTGATAACTTATCCCAAGCTCCACGGGATAACGTTCGCCCCACCAATATTTTAACGTTAGTAAAAATCTATCTGAATTTGGCAAAAGTATCGAACCAATTAATTTCCCGTCGTGCGAAACTGTGTTTTGTCTGTTGAAATGCGAAAAAGTATATGGCTCGACTCGTGCATATTCAAATCCAATATCCAGATTTTTTGCCGAAGCATATTCCACAGAAAAATTATAAGCCATCTTGTTGCTCCAATATCCCGTTCCAATCTTTTCGAAAATTATATCGTCGAGCAAATAACTGCCTTTAATTTGCAATCTTCCAACAGGGCGAACTGTAAAAAACAAGCCCATTAGCGAATTGTCTCTATCGTGCAAAGCGTGTTCGATTGATTTCAGAAATCCTATCGGGTTTAAATATGCTAAATCTGTATTCCTATTCGAATATATTACTTGCTCGACAAAGGCTATTTCTCCCCAATTCGGACGAACAGCAATTTTATGGTAAGCCATATACTTAGGTGGAATTTCTGCAAATGCCCCAATTGAACTTTGCGATGGCTCTCCAATAAGCGAACCGTGAATAAATGAATATTCAAAATTGCTAAATTTTGCTGCAAGTGTAAGTGCGTCGAACGCCGGTGCAACATCTGCAATGAAAATCCTCTGTTGCAGTCCTGCACCTTCAAGTTTTGTTTCGCGAGCAAGAGAAGCAAAGAACCAACGGTTTCTATAATTGACGTGCGATTCAGAAAAATCAATATCGTCGTTCAATTTTGTGAATTTTATGCTTTTTGCATAATATTTATCTTTTGCTGCAAGTTCTCGTGAACCAGAAAACAATCTCCCGTTCGTTGCTTGTAAATAAAAGCCTAATCGATTATCTATGCTTCCACTAAAGCGAACACCCAAAGTTCCAATAATGCTTTTTTCACCATTTCGCAGTGAAAACATATTGTCCAACATTCCCAATGGCAAAACCGAAATTTTTGTCGAATCATATGAGTAATAATAGAAGTATTTTTCTTTGTTAGAAAACAAATCCTTCGAAAGCACAAAAGTGCTATCGCTCGGGCTTCGGAAAAGCACAGTATTTTCTCTTTTCTCGATTTCAAACTCTAATAAATACTTTTCAAGTAATTTCAAATCAGAATTTGTGAGGTATTCTCGTTTGTTGTTTATTGAGCGTAAACACTCCTGAATCTCCATTTTTTGCAATGGTAACGACGAAAGCGAACGATGTTCAAGCAAGCCAATTGCTTCGGCTCTTTGCAGAAAAATATACACGGGGTGGGCAACCTGAACATTTTCTACCTGTGCATAAGCAATACTTGCAATCAAAAACAGGATTGCCGTTATGAATATCCTATTTATCATTATTTATTTTTCGAAACCCAATAAATATTAAATAATGTTCCAATTACAGCAACCGTTACGCTCACAAGCGATGCAATTGTCCCATATTTCTGCCATTCAATAGCAAGCGGAACATCTGGCGGACGTGGCACATAAATTTCGTCTCCTGCAAAGACAAATGTGTTTTCATCTCCTTCTGTCCATACACGGGATTTGCCGCGAATAATACGAGCTCGCTTTTTTGCAGCTCCTTGTGCATAGCCTCCTGCTTTTTCTATATACCACTGCATTGTTTTGCCTTCGTGAAACTCTACATATCCAGGATGATTAACCTGTCCATAAACATAAACATAACCTGGATTATCCGGCACAGTGATTACGTCCCCATCGTAAAGCAAAACGTTATCTATTTCTGAATTTTCCTTAAATGCTTTGACAAAGTCGCAAGAAACTATTTGCTTTTTCAGCATCATATCAATATAGAAGCGTGTTGTGTCTTCCATCGTTAAATCGCTGTATTGAAACGATGAAAAATAATCGCCTCGATAATCTACATAAGCATCAATCATTTCTTGCCGACGAGTAATATACGCAAGCGGCAAATAAGCTTTGTTTGTAAATCCACCTGCTTGGGCTATCACATCTTTTAGGCGTGTCTCTCCATAATTAATTGAATAAATACCCGGATTTTGAACTTCGCCTCGAATTGAAACAGTAGCTGTGTTCTCGTATTTTTTCTGTTGCATTATCCCGACAACAATACTTGCTCCAGGTTCAAGTTCAATGTCCTCTTCAAGTAAATTTAAATTTCTATCAACCTTGATTTTTTTCGGATTGTGCCCCTGTTGATAAAGAGTTATGTTATTTATATCAGCATTTTCCTTAAAGCCATAGCAAAATTTCAATACATAAGATAATCTGTCGCCACTTTTGAAAGGTAGCACAACTGGTCTATGAACTGCACCACTCAAAGACACTTTCGGATATTGATAAGGCTCGAACGGGACAAAAATTTCATCACCTTCAGCTATGAATGGGTCGTAGGAAAGGTCACCTGTTGCTATAGCTCGTTCAATATCAACATTTTGAGAAGTATAATACTTACGTAACAATGTAATGTTTCTCATAGAATAAAGATTTTCCGATGCAATCCCTGCTTCTGAATAGTTTTTTGTGCGTTCCCGCGACCTTGATTGTAACTTTTGAATTGATAATTTTTCTTCGTCAGCAAGTGATTTTTCCGTGGAAATTTGATTTGCAAATTTTATCGCAGTTGATACTCTATATGAAGATGGCAGAGCATATGTCCCCGGAAATAATACATTACCACTTATTGTAACAATCACTGTTCTTGCTTTTCTCAACGAAAGATTGACTTCTACTCTTTCATTCCTTTGTTTAAAAATGCTCGATAAAGTATCTTTCAACTGTGCAAGTGTCATATTTCGAACAGATATTTCACCACCGCGCGGCAACACAATAGTTAAATCCGGCGACACCATAAGTGGCACTTCGTACGGAATAATCGGATTTGCCTGCAAAGAAATTATATCACCAGGTCCTAAATAGTAATATTTTGGCTCTACAATATTGCCAACAGGCATCTTATCTTGTTCAATTGCAGATGTTAATGCCTTGTCTGTCGAAGTTTGCAACTTAAAAATATCTTCTTTGTCCAGCGAAGATGATGTTGGCAATCCTTTTAGTTGTGAGTATAAATTTATGCCTGCAACAAACAAGATAAACACTGCTATCGCTATTCTTTTCATTATTTATCTCAAATAATTGTAAATAATCTCTACTATTCTTGATGCAGCTTTCCCGTCCCAAAGCTTCGGAATTTCGTAACTTTTATTTCTTTGGTCAAGTGCTTCGTAAATTGCTTTCAATATATCTTCCTTTTCGGGTGGAACAAGCACATTTGTTCCAATTTCTACTGTTATTGGTCGTTCTGTTGTTGTTCTTGTTGTGATACAATGAATACCTAAAAAGGTTGTTTCTTCTTGAATTCCACCCGAGTCAGTAATAACAAGCGAAGTGTTTTCCATAAGCTTTAGAAAATCTAAATATCCAAGAGGTTCTATCAAGTGTAGTCTTTCATTATTATTTACAACGTTCGATAATCCAAATTCCTCTATTTTTTTTCTTGTTCTTGGATGAACCGGGAAAATAATTTTCTTTTTGCTTGTGATATAGTCAAAAATCTCGAAGAACATTTTCAACATTTCTGGTGCATCTACATTTGTCGGTCTGTGTAAAGTAACAAGAACGTAATCTTTTTTGTCAAGATTTAATTTTTCTAAAATGGTTGATTTATGTAATCGCTCTTTTGCGAAAATCAATGAATCAATCATTGTATTTCCCACGAAGTAAATTTTATCGCTTGGCACACCTTCATTCAGCAAATTTTCGTAGCCTGATTTTTCTGTTACAAAAAGCAAATCAGAAATTGCATCAGTTACAATTCGATTGATTTCCTCCGGCATTGTGCGGTCGCCCGATCGCAATCCTGATTCAATATGCCCAAGTGATAAATTCAACTTTTTCGCTGTAATTGCTGCCGCCATCGTGGAATTAACATCACCTGCCACCAAAACTAAATCAGGTTGCACCTGATTACAAACTTTTTCGAACTCAATCATTACTTTTGCTGCTTGCTCAGCGTGTGTGCCCGAACCAACTCCAAGAAAATAATCAGGTTTCGGCATTTCCAAATCCTGAAAAAATGCTTCGGACATCTCAAAATCGTAATGCTGTCCCGTATGCACAATAAAATGTTCGATTTTATCAGAGTACTTCACAATTTCACGAGCGATTGGCGCTATTTTCATAAAATTTGGTCGCGCCCCGACTACCGATAATATTTTTTTCATAATACTTTCAAATATATTTAAACTACAAATTTACAAAATTGTTAAATATATCACATACTCCAATTAGAAAATAACTTTTTTGCTTACAAGTGTGTTACAAAAAAAATAATTATTTGTTTATTATGTTAAAAATCTATCTATTTATATTAATGTTAATTTTGAAATTAAATAAAAATAAGTTAAATTAAAGATAATTAATTTTTGCTTTTGCGATGAAATACACATTTTTTCTTAAGATTGCTATTTTGCTACTATTATTTGTATTGGAGCAAAATGCTAAGGCGAATACATATTCTTCCTATTCTGGAAGAAATTTTTATGTGTCTTTCATGCAAAATGAAATTCATCTCAATAAAGATCCTCTCGTTCTGCGTATTTTTCTTACCTCTCTTTATCCCGCCAATTACGAAGTAATTATGCCAGGCGAGACTTTTATTGGTTCTTTGAAGGCTAATGAAATTAAAGAAATAGAAGTTCCTGCCACCCTGGAAGCAAGAAACTCAGAAATTCCTGAAAAAATAGCTATTCAGATAAAATCTGACATCCCGATTACAGTCTATTGTTTTTCCAGTAAACTTACAACCAGTGATAGCTACTCCGCTATTCCTGTTTCCCGTTGGGGGAAAAAATATATAGTCGCGAGTTATCCAAACGATCAATATGTTGCTCCCGAACGCGAAAATTTAGATTCACTAACAAAGTTTGTTCCTCGCTCCAGCCAATTTCTAATCATTGCTGCCTACGATGGAACCGTCATTAATTTTGCTCCAAAAGCAAATACTCGCGGTGGAAAATCAGCTAATCAAAACTATCAAGTGACACTTAATCAAGGCGATGTTTATTTAGTTCAGTCATATCCTTTCCCAAAGGGTTTTGGCGACCTTACTGGTACAATCATAACCGGCAATAAACCTTTTGGATTGTTAGCCGGACACGTAAGAACAGCTATTCCGCAAAACGCGCCTTATCCATTCGATTCAAAAGATCACCTTGTTGAAATGCTTCCTCCGACATATGCTTGGGGGAAAAACTATATTTCTGCTCCTTTTGGCGTTAACTCAAAAGGCGATTTGTTCCGTATAGTTGCTCTCGAACCGGAAACTATCGTTGAAGTGAAAAAGTCCGATGGTAGCATAAGCTATCTACCAATAAATAGTGCTGGTGGTTATTACGAAGTTAAAAATTTAAATATCCCTATAATCTGGAATGCAAACAAACCCATTCAGATAGTTCAGTATATGCAACACACCGGTGAATTCGGCGATTCGAAAGAATACGATCCGTCTATGGTGGTACTTCCACCAGTCGAACAATTTGTCAATGAGATTCTTTTCCTTACTCCACGTAATTATCGTGTTGAAGATCAATTCAAAGAACATCGTGTTGCAATTGTTTTCGAAAATTCTGCTCTTGCTACTCTGGCACTCGACGGACAAAAAATTACCGATATTTGGGACGTTACTATCGAAAATGTCCCAAATACAAACTATTCCTGGACTTCGATTAGACTCAAAGAAGGACGCCATAAATTATCCTCTACAACCGGAAAATTTTCAGGTGTTTTATATGCATATGGTTTTCACGATTCTTATGCTATGTCGCTTGGGAATTCGCTTATTGACCCAACTAATCCAGATACTATTCCGCCCACAATCAATATTTCAGAAAATTGTGGAATTATTAATGGTTCCGCCACCGATTTACATAATGCCGCTGATTTAGGGCTTGATTATGCTTATATTGTTCCGGAACTTACTAACAACTATTCCTGGAACATATCTGAAATTTCCGACACAGCATTTTTCGCAAGTTTCACCGCCGCACCAATAGATGCTTACAGCGATGGTCGTTTTACTATTGACGTTTTCGATAAAGCAAGCAACCGCTCAAGATATACCTTTAATTATATCGGCACAAAAATTGACAACGTAGTATCTCTTAGCTTCCCAAATACTGCTCTTAATGGCAAAGATTGTCGTAGTTTTGACATTACTAACAACAGTAATAAAATTATCGAATTGCGCTCAATTGATGTCGTCGGTGACGGCAGAATATCATGGAATACGAGCAGACCTCTTCCTTATGCCATTTCCCCAAAAGAAAAAATCAATGTGCAAGCTTGTTTTACTCCGAATGGCGATTCGACTTCTCTTGCTGCCGATTTGAGACTTAATTTCGATTGCAATTATACTAAAATTGTAAAAATTGATGGTCGCGTGTTTGCTCCTCAATTCGAACTTGTAGGTTACGATTTTGGAAAAATTCGTTTAGGAAATGAATCTTTAGGCTTTATTAAACTCATTAATACAGGGAATACAAGTATTCTTATAGAAAATATTAATGGTTTTGCAGCCTTCACGGATTTCCAACTTCAAAACATTCAATATCCGATTTTGCTTATTCCTGGTGAAGAACGTCAGTATTGGGTCGTCTTTTCTCCATCTGATAGATTTTACTATGATTTTGATATTACTGCAACTAATAGCTTTGGTCTTAGTGCTACTGCACAAATCAAAGGCGAAGGAATTGCTCCCGATATTAATAATATTATAGTTGACTTTGGCAGAAAAAGAGTTGGTACTAAAAATACTATCTCTTCTATTCTAAAAAATTCCGGTAACGATGCAACTTCCCTTTCACTACAAAACCTTGACGGTAATTTAGATGATGGCAATTTTGCTACATTGCAGACTCTTGATGGTATTCTACTTGGAATAAACGAAGAAAAGCACCTTGATTTTTCTTTCGAACCAACAGAAACTATTGATTACTTAACTACTGCACAATTCCAATGCGATTGGGAACTCCACTCCCCGATAAATGTTGAAATCAAAGGCGTTGGCACTTTGCCCGAAATCACCGCTTTCAATAATCGCTTTGATACTACTTTTGTTGCTCACGACTTAGATAGCGCTTTCCTGGTTTTCGAAACCTCGGGCAATGAAGAACTTACTGTGTTTGATGTGAATATCCTTGGCGGCGATACTAATTCCTTTGAAATTGAATATTTACCATATAATAACCTGACATTTTTACCAAACGAGAAGGTTTATTTCCAGACTAAATTCAAACCAAGACGAGCCGGCGAGCATATTCTCTTCCTTGAAATAATTAGTGACGCTATGCCGAACTACGGTATTAAACGCGATACAATTACAATCTCTGGCTTTGCACTTCCCAACGATACTCTAAATTATTTAATGTCAGTTGAATTGCAACATTTAGAAGCCTGCAAGTACTATCCCGGAAATTTAGTTGTTAAAAATCTCGGCAATGTGAATATTAATGTCCAATCTATCTCTATAATCAAGCATAATCAAGATATGTATATTGATTTTGCAACTGATATTGCTTCCTTGTTGCCATTTTCAATACTGCCAGATAGTTCCTTCTTTATACCATTTATTTCTTATGCAGAAAGAAACCAGAGCGGCAAAGTCGAATTCGAAATGCTATTCAACGATACTCTTAGTCAAGTACTTGAGGTTGAAATTTCTCCAACTGTTTATCAAATAGAACTTGTTGAAGCAAACAACTTGCAAGTTGAACCGGGCGATACAGTTAAATTGCATATTCACGGACGTTTTCCAAGCGGAATAGATGCTAAAATTGTTCCAAATATTTCTTTATTTGTTAATCGTTTTATGCTCGATCTATTAAGCACTAATACCGAACTTGTTTTGAAAAGCGCTACTACCGATTTGCATTTAATAGCACAAATTGAACAAATCAAAGATAGGATTAATATTATTTTAGGGGTTGATTCCCTAATTATTCCAGAACCGGTTGACTTTTATTTTACACTCGAATTTTTAGGATTGCTTCATACCGATGATTCAACCAGCATTCGTTTAGCCATTAATGCTGATAATTGCTTCGATCCGTTGATTGACTTAATCCCATTGAAAATTATCAACGTATGCAATTTTCCCTTGCGTCCTATAAAATTAATTACTAATTTGCCATATTTAAGTGTAACCCCAAATCCAATTATTGATGAATTGGTGGTTGAATTATATTTAGTTGATAATGATGAAGTTATGCTTTATATAACTGATATGCAAGGGAAAACGATGATTTTAGATAAAAGTAGACATTTTGACAAAGGAAAACATATATTGAAATATAACACCTCCGAATTAGCAAATGGTGTTTATAATTTGATTTTGTTATCTAAACAAATGAAGGAAAATATTATTTTTATAAAAACTAAATAGTAGGTTAATTATGAACAAAAGGTTCATTTTACTATGTCTGGGGATAGTCGCGTTATCCTTTTTTAAGTTGAATGCTCAAGTGGACTTAGCTGACCCTCTTATGCCTGTTGAGAAAAAACCCAATTTCTACATTGGTCCCGTTCTGGGATACAATAAGTCAATGCACACGGTTGAATTGAAAACTTTTGCCCAGGACCCGCTGTGTCCTACTTTCGTCGACGGTTCGAACAATGGGTTTTTCGGTGGACTTTCGTTTGAATATCTTTTAGGTGAAGCTGAAACTTCTAATTCTTCTATTATAGCACGTTTTTTATATAACAATTTGCCAGCTTCGATGGAACAGAACGACCTCGACCTGCCAACCCGTGTGATTTCTATCAATGGCAGAGATACAGTTGAAACTATTGAATATACTTCTATCGTTCACAAAAATGAAGTTAAATACGATTTAGTTACTTTTGAAGTAATGTATAAATTCAACCCTATTCAAGGAAACGGTTTGGGGCTTACCGTTGGTCCTACTTTCGATTTTGCTCTTGTTAAAACACAAACCCAAACTATGAATTTGGTTCGTCCCCTAAATGCTCAATTCAGACGCGACCCAAATGCCGACGCTAAAGGCTACAAATATACTAACAACGATAGAACAATCGTTATTCAAGATGGTGATATCCCAAATTCTAGTGCTTTTCGTTTAGGATTAAAATTTGGTGTGCAATACGAAATCCTTATGAAAGGTGGTATGTATATTGTCCCTGCAATTTTCTATAATTTTGGCGTAACAAACTTAAATAGCGATTTCGATTGGCGTGTCAATGCACTCCAAATAGGTGTTGACCTAAGATTTTCATTTATTAGCCTTTTCTAATTATTATAATATCAAATATTATAGTATATAATGCTGCCACAATAGGCAGCATTTTTTTTTATAATATTCTTTGTTTTATTTCGTTTATTCTTAAATGTTTTTTATTTTCAGCAAGTAAATGAAAAAGTTTATAGTTTTTTTACTTTTGTTCTCGTCATCCTTTTTGTTTTCTCAATCAGATAAGCAAATTTATAGTATCGGTGGCAACGTTATTGTCAAAGGGCGAGTAACTTGCGAAAATACTGGCGAACCAGTCGAAACCGAGCTCGAATTCCGTGCTTCCAACGGCAAAAAAATTCGTACTAAGTCCAACTCAATTACTGGCAATTGGGAACAAGTCTTGCCTTCGGACAATTACAAAGTTATTCTTCATAGCTGGAATGTTGCTCGTAAAACTTACGATTTGCAAGTGCAACCAAGCGAAAAATATAAAGAAATTCAGCAAAATTTTACTGTCAAACGATTACTCCCATTGGATATTTATTTGCAGTCTGATTTGTTTGAACCCAATAGCGCCGATTTAAAAACCGATTTTACTGAAATTGCAAATGAAATAAAGGAAGTATTAAAATATAATCGCGCAGTCGAATTTACTCTTTTCGTTAGTGCTGCTGATATGAATAAGCCTTCTGAAATGAAAATAATTGCTAACGACAAAACTAAAAAAGAGCCAAAGTCTTCCCAAAAAAAATCAAAAAAAACGCAACAAACTGAAACCGAAACTGTTAAAACGCCCGACTATACTAAACTACTCAATCAACGTTATTCCGTCCTGAAAAGTTTTGTCAACGAACATTTTCCAGATAATAATCGCATTAATGTTGCAATTGACATAGACGGTAAATATTCTCGCTTCCCTGGTAATTTTTCAATCGTTGTTACAAACAATTACGATAAATTTGGAACTAATAGATAGTTAATGTTTTTTGTATAAATATTATTAAAATAGCATATAATCATTGTAATTATATGCTATTTGTTTATATATAAATATCATTGATTTTTACGTAGTTGCCTTAATCTTTTTCAATACTTGCTTTGCAAGCTTAGCAACATTTTCGCGGGTGCTTGTTGTGCATTTTTCTATAAATTCTTTTGCTTCTTTGTTCCCAATAATGAATCGATAATTTTCTTTCAGAAATTCAAGCAATTTCCCACGTGATATATCCCGGCAATCCTCTGTATCGAACTTCACATTTCTTAATGCAAGAAACATAGGGACTATCTCGTCGGCAAAGTGTGGCTTTTGTAACAAAATTTGACCAAGAGCAAAGAGAGCGTGATTTGAGAGGATTAATTTCCCGCTCAATAAAAAATCTTTTAGCATAGGCAATATCTTTGCAACATTTTCATCAGTCAGGACAGATGCTAAATTCCCGAGCAAATCTATCCCAGTCCATTTGATTATGTTGTTCTTTTCTTGTGTGAGCCCAATTATATAATCAAAATCATTCAAAAAATCAATCGGATTTTTCGCACTATCCCTTACAATCTGTTTGGCATAGGAAAACTTGATTTTTGGATTTTTCGACGTTATTTTCTCTCTATCTATCATAATCATACCTACGATTTTTCATTATCTGTTTATACATTTCTGGGATTCTGTCCCTATTAATGTCATTTATCAAATTAAATGATTTATCGCGAGTTCGTTCAGGATTGATTTCAGCAGTTATTATTTTAGCTCCGTCCACTGGTGCATCAGCAATAACATCACCATTATAATCATATATAGACGAGCGCCCATTAAAAAGCAAAGTTTCATCATTACGTTTTTCTATCCCAATTCGATTAGCTACTGCAAGGTATACCTTGTTCTCTATTGCTCGTGCGGGCATTACTTTGTTCCACAGTGGAGTAACAAGGTTCGACGGGCAAGCAATTAAATCGGCTCCATCCAGTCCGAGACACCTTGCAGCCTCAGGAAAACGCCAATCATAACAAATCATTGTGCCTATTCTAATATCCTTATCAGGAAACGATACAACAAAAAAACCTGTGTCGCCACGGTCAAACGCATAAATTTCCTTATAAAATAAGTGCATCTTTCTATACACACGATTTAATGTATTGTCCGGAAAAAACATGCCAGCGGAATTGTATATCTTGTTGTCTTTGCGTTCAGCAAATCCAATAATGATTATTCTGTTATTGTCTTGCGCATCTTCACGCAGGAAATCCAATTCTGTTGATTCGAAATCTATTGCATTTGCCGATGCTTCATCCCGATTAAGAAAAAAATATCCGCTTAAACTCAATTCAGGAAAAATTATTATTTCAGATTTAACATCGGATAAACATTTTTTCACATATTCAATGTTAAATTCTTTATTAAAAAATTCAGGTGCAAATTGGACAACAGATATTAACATAAATTTCCCATGATAATTCAAATTTTCATCAAAATTAACAAGAAAAATTTAAAAATCCAATAATATCAATAATTTTTGAGTTTTAGCGGAAACTAAACGTGGTGATAAAAATGAAAATCTGATTAAAAAATTCTCATAAATCAAATTTTTCTTTGGTGTTTTTTCGAGATTTTTGTTTATTGCAATGTGTTAAATGTGTAATTTTTTTCACACTTTATTTTAAAGTTTCCTTTTATTAAGTGAAACGTATAATTAACAAAAAATCTGCAACCGATTTGGAATTCAAATCGGAATGTAAAAAATGTTCAAAAGTTGGAGAAAAAGAATGTTTGAATATAGCAAGTTAAAAAAGTTTATAATAGTTTTGATTTTGCCATTATTATTGTTATCTTCATTTGAAGATGTAGCGGCGGCAAAAAAGAAAAAAACACCTCGTCGAGCGAAAACCACTAAATACAATCCTTCCGCAACTCGCGCACAAGCAATCGAAATAATAAAATCAAATTCTGCATCTGTTAGCGAACTGGCTGGTTTGGAGCCAAAAGTTGGACAAAACAACGATTGGTTGCTTAAAAACGATGGTGAAGACCTTTACGACCCTAATATCATTGGCGACTACGGCGAAGATATTGCAGAACTTGAAAAAGAAGACGATATTACTGTCAATATTGACGATTTTAAAACTCTTTGGATTCAATTTGTTACCGGTGAGTTCGATAAAACTTCTTATGGATTGAAGAAATCCGATCTGATGGACAAAATTATGGAATGGCTCGGCACCCCTTATCGGTTTGGTGGAACATCTGAAAATGCTATTGATTGCTCCGGTTGGACACAAAGAATTTTCCTCGAAGTTGCTAATATCGCTCTTCCGAGAACTGCTCGCGAACAAATTAATGTTGGACAGAAAGTTAGCCGCAAAAACCTTGAATTCGGTGATTTAGTATTTTTCCATACATATTCAAGAAAATTTGCCTCTCACGTAGGCATCTATTTAGGGGATAACTTATTCGCTCACGCAAGTTCAAGATTCGGTGTTACCGTTTCTTCTCTGGAAAGCCAGTTCTATAAAAGTCGCTTTATCGGTGGTCGCCGTTTGTCAACTACCGATATGCGAAAACTCGCTTTAAATACTTCGAAAAACGAACAGTTATAAGGCTTTCCTCTCTTCTTACATTTGAAGGCGAATTTTTTTTCGCCTTTTTTGTTTGTTGAATAAAAAAATAATAGCGATAATTCTATAAGAAATTTGAAATTCTCATAATACAATGAGAATTTCAAATCACAGCTTTACTCTTCCTTTTTTAGTCCAACTATTGTGATATCATCGTAATAATTCGATTTGAAGGAATGCTCCTCAACTTCTGAAATGATTTTCTCCACAAGCAATTCCGCATTATATTTGTGATATTCTTTTATTAAGCTCTCCAATCTTGCTTCTGTGAACTCTTCACCCCGATTGTTCTGTGCTTCGCTTACTCCATCAGTGAACATAATAAGTGTGTCCCCTTCGGCGAAGACAATTTCACCAACTTCATAATTGAAAACCTCATCTAAACAACCAAGTAGCAATCCACCTTTTCGCAATAATTCTATCTCATTTGCTTCTTTGTTATACAACATAGGTGGATTATGTCCTGCATTTATATAACTAAATTTATTTGATTTAATGTCAAGTTTTCCAACAAAAAAAGTAATAAATTTATCGGGTGAAGTATTTGAATATACCAAATTATTTAGTTTTTCTACTAATTCATTTAAATCGAGTTCGAGCGAAGCCAGAATACGCAATGCAGATTGAAAATTTGCCATAAGAAGAGCTGCTGGCAAACCTTTACCTGAAACATCTGCAATTGCAACCAATAATTGATTGCTATCAATCATAATAAAATCAAAATAATCACCGCCGACCTGACGTGAAGGAATACTTCTACCATAAATAGAATAATTTGGTATATTAGGCGCAACTTTTGGCAAGAGGTTTTTTTGTATTTCAAGTGCATATGCAAGTTCGCTTTCGATGGCTTTTTTTGCCAGCTCTTCCTGAAATAATCGCTCATTCTCCAACGCTGTAATTGTTGTGTTTGCTATTGCTGTGATAAAAAGTTTCTTAGTCTCATCATACTGGGTTGAATTAAATGTTGGGCCAACTATTAGTAGTCCTTTAGTTTCACCTTGCACTATCATTGGAACAAGTAATTCAGCCTTTGGAAATAATATGGTGATGTTTTGTGGGAATTCAGTTTTCTCTATTACATTAACAAATTGATTCTCTCCTGAAATTTCTAATTTAATGCCAGCTTCAGAATTGTTAAATCTATCTATCAACACCTCGTAAATATTTTCTCTTATTTTTTGCAATAAAGCAAATTTATTTACCATCAATTGACCCATTAAATGGTAGGAGAGCATTTTTATAATTTTCTCTTTAGACAGCAAATAACTGAAATCTCTCGAAATTTCAAAGACAGTCGAAAGCATTTGGCTGTGACGTTCTGCTTTTAGTTTCGCTATGCTCAAACTATGCACATATTTAGTCGTTTGCAGAGCATTTGCAGTAATTTGGGATATTAACTCGCCATAATGCAATTCTTCTTCTGTCAAATCATTTTTCCCAAACGGACCTGATAGAAGGAAAACAGCAAGAAGCTCACTTTTGTAATAAACAGGAAAAATATTGCTTAATTGAAATTTCTGAAAAAATTTATTAAGTGTGCGGACACTAAAATCACTAAAATATACTATTTTAGGTATGAATTTTATCCCTTTATCTACTGATAATTGTAGGCTTTCGTCTTTTCTGATATATGCCGCCGCCCGCGAAAATTTAAGCTTCCCCATCATACTCAATAGCGAAGCATTCAATATTTTTTGCTCATCGTTAAGTTCATTAAGCTTAGAACTTAAATCGAGCAGCGATTGCAGATTGACAATTGATTTTCTTCTTTGCTCTAATAAATTGGTAATATCCATCTAAGTCCAGATTGAACGTTTACACTATATTTTATTATTCCTGAAGAACGGTCGCAAATGTTTATTTTTTTTGAATTCACTTGTTCATCAACGGCAAGAGCAATTAATTCATTTTTAAAGTTGTTAAAGAAAAGTTTTTGATAAGCATATTTACCAACATTATACGCAGTAGCCCGACTTTTTACGTTTATTCTAAATAAATTAATCCCGTTTGTTACAAATAAGTAATTTGAGTTTGTTATTACTGAAGATATTGGCATTACAGTTTCTGCCTTAATTGTAGATGTTCCTATCGGTACCTCAGCAACTTTTTGCCTTGTTGCAACATCTATTATGGTTGCAATTGCAGCCGTTGGAACAACATCAGTCAGGTCCTTCCCAAGCCCGCGCGAAACAACAACAACTTCCTTCCCGTCAGTTCGAACCCCAATATAAATAGGGAAGGGGGCGACCGAAATAACAGCTTCTTGCTTGTTTGTTCTGCTATCTATTACTGAAACTGTATTGTCTGAGTAGTTAGCTACGTATATTTGGTTGCCCGCCGCTGCAATTGAACGTGGTGATGTGCCTACTTTAATCTGCTTCGCAACAACAAAGTTAGTTAAATCTAATAGTGCAACTTTGTCAGAGTTTTCGAACGTTATGTATGCATCTGTTGCATTAGCAAATGCTATATCAGTTGGTATAAGCTGGCTTTGCGAAAAATCAATTGTATATTTGTAATCAAGAGAATTAAAATCTAATACAAAAATTTTGTAACTTCCTTTTGCAAATAAAAATATATTCTCCCGAAAATACTTTGCAAGAGAGATTGTGTCTTCCTGACTTATCTGAGTTATTTTAGAAAGAATATTTTCTTCGAGCACGACCCCACTCAGTAAATCAACTTTTTCAATTGAAACTTTATTCTTTTTATTATAAATTAAGAGAGCTTTATTAGTATCCGTGAAATTGTCAATTAGTTTTTCCTCTCCACTGCAAGAGAAAAGCAGTACTAAAATAAGTAAAATATATTTGGGTTTCATTGCTAACCTCGTTTTTTGATAATACGAAATAAAATTAATAAAAGTTTATACTGTATAATAAAACAAGCAACTCTCTTTTGTTACAAATTAAATAATAAATCATTTATTAACTAAAATATTTTGTTTAATTATTTGTTTGATTAGTTGTATAATTGTAATTATTTAATTTTGTTTTTCGAAATGAACGATTATTTCAATGAATATGACGATGAATTTCCTGAAGATATCGAAGAGCAATTCAAGCGTTTTCGTCGGGCAATTCGTCGTCGGAATAAAAGCAACGAAGACCTTCCAAGTGCTGATGCACTTGATGATTTAATAGATTATTCTCTTTCGAAAAGCAAGTTCGAAGATGCTCTTGCTTTTTGCGAACTACTTTTGGAATACAATCCAGCGTCTGTTGACGCACGAAATAAAAAATGCGTAATTTTGTTTAATCTGGGCAGGTATAAAGAGGCATTTGATATTGCCGAAGAATTGTATAACGAAAATCCAACTGATATCGATACTTTGATAAACTATTCAATTGCCTTAGAAAATACCGGCAATCCGAAAAAAGCATTGAGTATTATTAATCTTGCCAAACAGCTCGATCCCGCAAATGATGACATTGATTTTCAAATGGGATTAATTTATCAATCCCTTAAAGAATACGAAAAATCAGTTGCTATTCTAAAAAGTTTGGAAGAAAATGCTTCTTATCGCAAAGACTTGTTTCAAGAAATTGCTTTTTGCTATACAAACTTAGATAAATACGACGAAGCTATTGAATATTACAAAAAAGCTATTGACGAAAACCCTTATGACTATTACCTTTGGTTCAACCTTGGGCTTGTCTATTCATACAATAGTATGCACTACAAGTCTATTGACGCTTTTAAAATGGCACTTGCTATTAACACTAATTTTTTAGTGTGTTACTACAATTTAGCTAACGTCTATACAACCATTGGTCATACTAACGAAGCCATTGAATGCTACCGAGAATGTATAAACATTAATCCATCGGATGTTGATGCTCTCCACAATTTAGCAAGTTTGCTGGGAGATAGCGGCGATTACACTTCCGCAATCACTACCTTTACACGTCTGCTGCAAGTCCGGCCCAATTATTATCCTGCTCTATACGGTAGAGGCATTTGCTACGACGCAATCGAAGAATACGAACTTGCTATTCGCGATTTTAAGCAGTGTGTTAAAATTAAACCCGATTATGCTGATGTTTATCATTCTATGGGCGAGGCATATTATAACCTTGATGATTTAATTGAAGCATCGAAATGTTACGAAAAAGCCCTCGAAATAGAACCTTACAATTCCGAATATACTTTTGATTATGCTCAGGTGCTTTATGAATTAAGCAAATTTGATGAAGCTCTCAAAGAAGTTGCCCACCTGGTCGATTTAGCTCCAAATTGGCTTGATGCGTTGTATTTGAAAGCAAAAATCCACGCAAAATTAAATCACTTCGACGATTTTATTGAAATTGTTGCTGAAATTTCTTTGCTCGACCCAACAGGGATTCAGATTTTTTTAGAGGAAATGAAAGATTTTATTGCTACAATTCCTAATTTCGAAGAAAAATTGAACAAATCAATTCAAGGAAATAGCTAATTCTTTTCACCTGTGTAAGTATGTGGTGTTGAAACAAACTTATCGCGTTGTCCTTTGGCTTTGCACCACGAAATTACCATTAACAATAGCATTTTGGGAAGTTCTAACAATGCCACAAGCATTCTTTTTGTGTAAAAACGCTTTGGTATCGATAGCATCAAAGTTACTATATATAGAAGAAATAAAGATATCCACCATTCTGAAAAAGGAAAATGAGATATAGTCAGCGACAAAATAAAAAACACCATCAACGCAGCAAGCAGTATTATTCTTGGTGGTACTAAACTATGCAAAACCTTATTAAAATAATCAAAATTTCCTTTAAAAAATTGCGCGAAGCCTTTGGCAAAGTATTTCAATACAAAATCAAGATGCGCTGCAGCCCAACGGGAACGCTGTCGGGTGTAATTTCCCCAGTTTTCTACCTTTTCGTCCAATACAACTGCCGAACTGCTGTACGCAATCTTTATTCTCTCTTGTAATATTCGTATTTCGAGTTCGCGGTCCTCCCCAGCCACATCTTGGATATCCGACATTAACCTTTTGAACAATTTCCATTCAATCGAAAAAGCAGAACCAATTATCATAGCCGAGCCCCCAAGCCTGAAAATCCCACGCCGAATAAGTGAATTAGCACTTTCCTCACTCAATGCGTCCAAATATGCTGTGTTTGTATTTATGTTCTTCGCTGTGCGGTGTCCCTGAACTACCTTGTAACCGCTATTGTGAACAATGTTCACCTGATTAAGAAATCCAGGTTGCATAATATTATCAACATCAAGAACAACCGCATAGTCATATTTATCTTCTTCAATTGCATTAAGTGCCGCATTCAACGATTTAGCTTTCGTGCTGTTTTCAAATTGTACTTCAAGCACATTACATCCATATTCTTCCAATATTGCAACAGTTTCAGGTTTAACACCATCAGCAATTACATATACGTCAAAAAAATCGTCCAGATAATCGTGCGATAGAGCAGATCGAGCAACATCAAGAATTATCTTGTTCTCTCGATAATCTGGAATTAGAACAGCATAGCGATTTAGTTTGTTCGTTTTTGGCTGATACTTCTTTTCAGGTAGCAATGAAAAGACAGCAAGTGCAAACAAATAAACCGTTGCAAATCCAAAATAAAGCAACAATATGAAAATTGCTACATCCACATCTATAAAATAGCAATTTTTTGGACGGCAATCAAAAAATCAAACTTACTAATGTTTTTATTCAATTATAATATTTAGATAATTATGCTCTCTCTTACAAATTCCATAAAGAATTTTAAAATTTAGGCTCTTCAATTAGTATGACTTCTTTCCCCGAACTGTTAATAAATCCGCGAGTAACTTTTTTTGTCTTTTCATCAAATTTTTCGAAGTAAGCCATACCACACGAGATTGGGGACAACTCCCGGTACTGAAAACCCACAACTGTATTGCCTTTGTAGTCAATAAATCCTTTCTTATATCCTTTCATAGCAACAGCAAGTCCTTCCGAAAAACCACTCAAAATAGTTATTGTTTCGCTGCTATTTGCTGGTTTTGCAAGTACTTTTACCGGTTTGCCATTAATATCAATTATCTGGTAGGTTAAGTTCCATTTTTCATCCATCAGGCTTACTACAGCATATCCTCCACTAAAATTAAAAACTTGATGATAAATCGGTTCAACTATCAAATTACCAGTAATATCAATTATTCCCCATTTGTTATTTGTGCCTTGCACAAAGGCTCTTCCATTATTATACGAATTTGGTTTGTTACTAAACTTAAAATCAACTTTTACATTCCCCAACGTATCAATGAAACCCCATTTTTCATTTATTTTTACAGCAGCCAAACCTTCCGAAAAATCTTCAGCTTCATCAAATTTTGGCTCAATTACAAATTTACCCGATTTATTTATATAACCTAAGACGAATTTTTTTTGAACACAAGCACGATTGTTTGAAAAACGAGAATAATAGCCATTGATAGCAACAAAATCTTGAGCAATTATTTTACCAGAAGTGTCTATCAATACGTGGTCGTTTTGACGCCCAACGAATGCAACTCCTTCATTAAATGAAGTAGCAGAGTAATATACAGGGGCTATTTTTATTTCACCTTTTTTGTTGATGTATCCAACCCTTCCAGTTTCCAAATCTACTATTGCGGTTAGTCCATCTGAAAAATAAGGCAAATCGCTATAATTATTCACAAATACTTTAAATCGTGGTTGAATAACAATGTTTCCAACTTTATCGAAAAATCCCCACTTATTGTCCAGTAGAAATGGAGCGACATCATCACTAAAAGTTCCTACCATGTTCGCTGTAATTACTTTTTGCGATAATGATGATGAATATATCCCAACAAAAAGTAAGGATATTAAAATTAAAGTTCTCATTTTTTCCTCATAATTATTAATAAAATAAA
>CAKZLY010000015.1 GCA_937127445.1 Eximiradius sp.
GGATTTCTAACCAAATGAACTTCATCCAAATCATTATAAAAGTGTAGTTGATTATTACTAGAACTATTAACGACAAATTTTTCATCATCGAATATTATTTTTCTTTGCCTCTTCCCAATTATTATCATAGCGAAGGATATAAGAAAAAAAATTGCTAAATATAATATAGAGTGATTTGTGAAATTATTATTAATCATACTTTCATTAGTAGTAAACAGAAAAGAAAAAATCAGCAGAATATATCCCAGATTAGAGAAGAAATTAAGCCGATATGAAATAGTCATTTGAGTGTTGTCAATATTATTCATTTTGATAAAAATATATTAAACAATATACAAATATATATTATTTACTAAAAAAAAACACTCAACGAATTAGTCTATTGAAAGTATATCATAAATTGTCTATTTTTTGTTAATTTTGAAAAAATAATTAATCATAAATCAAAAAAAGATATGGCAATAAATATTAAATTTAGCGAAAAAACCTTTCAAAACAAACGGCGCGAACCATCAGAATGTGCAGAAATTGCGTTAGAATTACGAAGAGATGTAATAAAAAGTCTGTATTTGGCGAAGTCTGGTCATAGTGGTGGTTCATTAGGAACAGCTGATATTTTTTCTGTATTATACTTTGGTGGGGTTATGCGCTATCGCTCAGAAGAGCCTTACTGGAAAGAAAGAGATAGATTTGTTCTGAGTGCAGGGCATCTTGCACCAATATTATACGCAACACTTGCAAGAGCAGGATATTTCGAACCTTCTGAGCTATCGACATTAAGGAAATATAATTCACGATTGCAAGGTCATCCTGGAATTGATCACCATTTACCAGGATTAGAGACTTCGTCTGGCTCGTTAGGTCAAGGGATTTCGATTGCATTAGGTATGGCAATGAGTGATAAGTATTTAGATAAATCTGATAGAAGAGTATTCTGTTTGACGGGAGATGGAGAACTACAGGAAGGTATATGCTGGGAAGCAGCAATGTGTGCAGGACATTACAGGCTTGACAACCTTTGTTGGATTGTTGATAGCAACGATTGCCAAATAGATGGTCGGGTGCGTGATGTAATGTCCATATATCCATTAGCAGACAAGTTCAGAGCATTCAATTTTGAGGTTGTTGAGATTGATGCTCACAACTACGAAGAAATCCTATCAGCTTTCGATAAATTCATAGATTATCACACTCATAACAATGGTAAGCCATTTGTAATAATAGCAAATACTTTTATGGGAAAAGGTGTTTCATTTATGCATGACAATTATAAGTGGCATGGGAATCCACCAAACGAAGAGCAAACCATTAAAGCACTTGAAGAATTAGGTGAAATTGTAGAATTATTTTAGTTTAATCGAAGGTAATAGCATGAAAAAATACGAAATAAAAGGAAATAAACCTACACGACATGGTTTTGGCGAAGGATTGGTAGAACTCGGAGAACGCTATGATAATGTAGTTGTGTTAGGTACTGATGTAACTGGAAGTGTTCTTACTTCATTTTTTCAGGAAAAATTTCCAGATAGATTCTTTTCAATAGGGATAGCAGAACAAAATGCAACAACGATTGCAACAGGACTGGCTCTTTCTGGAAAAATCCCATTTTTTGCAAGCTATAGCGCATTTACAGCATTTAGAAATTCCGATATGTTAAGGATTTCTGTTGCGTATAATAATGCTAACGTAAAAATTGGCGGTGGTCATTCAGGTATTACTGTTGGACCTGATGGAGCTACTCATCAAGCACTCGAAGAAATCTCATTTTTGCGAACACTTCCAAATATGACAGTTGTTGTTCCCGCTGATTATGAAGAAGCCAAAAAAGCAACCATTGCTATTGGAGAAATGGCAGGTCCTGCATTCATTAGGTTTGGCCGTTCACCTGTTCCAATGTTTACGGAAAAAGATTCTCATTTTGAGTTAGGCAAGGCAAATGTGCTAACCGAAGGGAACGATGTAGCAATAATTGCTTGTGGTATTATGGTTTGGCAGTCTATTTTAGCTGCTGAAGAATTATATAAGAGGAAGGGAATTAAAGCTCGTGTAATAAATTGTCATACTATTAAACCAATCGACGTTCAAACAATAGTGGATGCTGCATTTGAATGCGGTGCTATTGTTACAGCGGAGGAACATCAATTACACGGAGGTCTCGGAGGTGCTGTTGCCGAAGTATTGGCTAAAAATTACCCAGTACCTATTGAATTTGTCGGTGTGCGAGACACATTCGGAGAAAGTGGCGAACCGGAAGAATTAATGGGAAAATTTGGCTTGACGTGGCGAGAGATTTATGCTTCTGCATTGCTTGCAATTGACAGGCGAGATACAAATTCAAAGTCTTATTTTAATATTAAAGATGTAGCTCACTACAACGAATAAATTATATGCTTAAAATAAGAATTAAAGAAGCAATTGTCAAAAGAATAAGTGAATATGCAGAAGAATTTGGTATAGAAGTTTATGCTGTCGGTGGATATGTTAGAGATGTTCTGCTAAATCGCAAGCGTAAAGATATTGATTTTACTGTTGTTGGCGACTCGATTGCTTTTGCAAAATTTGTTGGGGAAAAATTAAAACGTAGTGCTATTATTTTCGAGCGATTTAGAACTGCTATGCTTCCCTATCGCGGTTATCAACTTGAATTTGTTGGAACAAGAAAAGAAGAATATCTTCCAAATTCGAGAAAACCAATAGTTAGCATTGGAACTATAGAAGATGATCTTAAAAGAAGAGATTTCACAATTAATGCACTGGCAGTAAGCCTTTTAGAAGAAAAATTTGGCGAAATAATAGATCTTTTTAACGGATTAGATGACCTTGAAAACAAAATTCTTCGAACACCGTTAGATCCTTACACAACCTATTCAGACGACCCATTGCGAATGATGAGAGCAGCAAGGTTCTCAGCACAACTGGAATTCCATCTACATCAAAGTTCACTCGATGCAATTACACAAATGGCAGATAGAATAAAAATCATTTCTCAGGAACGCATTACAGACGAATTTTTCAAGATTTTATCTGCGAACAAACCAAGCATAGGACTTTTAATTCTCAAAAAAACGGGCTTATTGAAATATATTTTCCCTGAATTGGATAATCTGAGCGGTGTTGAAATAATCGAAGAAGGCGGCAAACAATACAAACACAAGGATGTATTTTTACATTCACTAAAAGTGCTTGATAACGTTGCTCTCGTTAGTGATAAATTGTGGTTACGCTTTGCTGCGCTTACTCACGATATTGGTAAATATAAAACAAAGCGTATTACTCCAAACGGCTGGACTTTCCACGGGCACGAGGAATTTGGGGCAAAGATAATGTCCAATATTTTTCGACGGATGAAATTTCCACTTGACAATCTGGAATATGTTCAACGATTAATCAGACTCCATCAACGTCCGATGCAGTTAGTGGATGAAGTGGTAACTGATTCGGCTATAAGGCGGTTAGCTTTTCAAGCAGGAGATGCACTTGAAGATTTATTTATTCTTTGCAAAGCAGATATTACGACCAAAAATCCATATTTAGAAGCACAATATTTAAATAATTACGATATAGTTGCTCAAAAAGTACTAGAAGTTCAGGTAAAAGATAAGCTTCGAGAGTTTCAGTCGCCTGTTCGTGGTGAAGAGATAATGAAAATTTGTAATCTACCTCCAAGCAAACCTGTTGGAATTATCAAAGGCAAAATAGAAGATGCTATTTTAGATGGAATAATACCAAACGAATACGATGCTGCTTTAAAATACTTTTTAGAAAACAAGGATAAATGGCTAAGTGAAATTGGAAAGGAAGAATTCAGCAAAATCAGGTATTAGTCAATCGAAAAATGAGTTCGATGGTTGTCCCATTTTTTGAAGGATAAAATTTAGCGTCATCAAGAAGAGACCTAATCAAAAAGATTCCCCTGCCGTTTTCTTTAAGTAAGTTGTCGGATTCTCTTGGGTCAGCCACAGACGATAAATCAAACCCCTCACCTTCGTCTTTAACGCTAATTTTCATTTCAGTATCGTTGCAAAGAATTTCCAATTCAACAATTTTTTCAGGGTTTAATTTGTTTCCGTGTATAATAGCATTATTAAAAGCTTCTGAAAGGGCTATTAATAGATTATAAAATCTATCATCTGGTATAGAATATTTTTGTTTAATCTCAGTCAGCAATGGCTCGACTTTTGTCATAGAAGCCTTTTCGCTGCGAAAGATAACTACCTTGCAATAATTACAGTTTTTCATACTTTACAAGAAGTAATTCGTTTGTAGAAAAAAATTAACAAGCGATTTGATTTTATCACCTTTATAATATCTAAATTCATACCAACCTGAAATATTGACGAATAATTTATTAATAAATTGAATAGACATATTTATCTCAGGACCATAACTTTTTTGTGAAATATTAGTCGAGCTCAATTGAGATAAACGGTTAAGTTTAGTTTGAGTTAAAGAATATCCTCGCACACCAATCCCAAATTTAGCATAATCATTTAATAATTTAGTGCAAAAAATAAAATTGGAAAAAAGTTCGGAATATGCAAGCTGAGGAATCTCAGCAAACGAGCTCCAGTATAATACTCCTCTTTCATTGTATTTATAGTAAATTTTGCTTTCTGCAAAAAAAACTTTCGAAAAAAATAATTTTATACTGTCACTGTATGAAATTTGTCGAAAAGAAAGGCTTCTGCTTGAATTTGGAAGTTTGTCGAAATCGTATACTGTATAATTAGCAATTACTTCAAATTGCGGTTTAATCTGGAAATACTGAGAAGAGTACTCAAATGAAGGGGAAAATCTAATTATTCTGTTCCAATTGTTCAAAGCTGAACGCTGTGATTTTAAGAATACAAGATGAGTTGCAGAAATATCAAAATTCAAGTTCAATTTTGAATTGTTACTAATTAGATAAGTGTATAGTAAACTTGAAGTTATAGAAAGTTCGTCTCTATCATCATAATTAAATTTACTTGGAGTATCATATCGAGTAATGGAAGAAGAGAAATTTATCCCAAGAGTATTTTTTCTCGAAATCTCAAAAAATGTTACAGAAGAGAAACGAAAATTTGTGTATATATTATCTTTTTGTTTTTCGTAATTAATTAGAGTTGAAAATTCTGGACTATTTAAATTGAACTTATTTTCTAAATAATTATTTTCTGCTCTTCGCAGCAAGAAAAATGAAAAATTTTGCTTTACAAAAGATAAATCGAAATTATTTTCTAAATTAACAGATATATTGTCGATTTCAAACTTTCTATTTGTAAAAGAATAATTATTGTTTTGAAGCGAACGGTTGAAAAATCTCACAATTGAGGAACGCTCCCAGGAAAGTGTTAACGATTGAGTAAAAAAGTTTGTGATTGAGTATGCAATTAAAATCTGATTTTGGATTCTCTCTTCTTGTCTTGTTTCGATAGCAGGCGAACTCTGGGGAATGAAATAGCCGAAATCTCTATTGCTTTGCTTATAGTTAGATACAATTTTGAAATGATTATTGTTGTCATAGGTTTTAAATAAATTAAGACTAAGTAAAATATCCTTGTTATTCCTACCATCCTCTAATTTCAAAAATTCGCCCAACCCATCAGAAGAAACAGAGAATTCATCAAAATCAAGCTGAGTAAGATTATAACGAATATTTACAATGTTACCGTAAGAATCGAAATGCTGATGTTTATTTTTTTCGATACCATAAGTAGAATTGACTGAAAATTGAGAATTACTATACTCTAATCCTAAGGAAGAATTAGTTCGCTGGTAAATGTTGACAATAGAACGTTTATCCGAATTGCTCAGATAGTTAGAAACTGAAATAATATTGAAGTTATCTGTAATGTTTTTTTTATAAGTAAAATTCAAATTCTCATCATCACGAAAATAGTTTTTAATATAAGCATTGGAATTTCCTGAGTAGTTTTGATTAATTTCAAATTGTCCCAAGTTCGAATTAATAGTGTAATAGAAATTAAACAAGAATGAATAATTATCAAGATTTTTTTGGAAACTATAATTAAGAGCGTTTTGAGAAAACGAACAGAAGGAGTTTAAACATAAAAAAATAGTAAAAGAGAAATATTTAAGGGGCAATTTCATCGCTTTTAGAATTGCATTGACGGCGATATTCAACAACAAGAGCAATAATTTCGTGCGAGTTTTCTTTGACTAAAATCTTTTTACCGCTTTTTAGGCTTATGATAGAATCGTGGGAAGTTTCGATTGTTTCAATTTCATCGGCATTAACGGTGATTTTGTTGCCATCAATTTTAGTAAGAATAATCATACGAGATCCTTTAAATAATAAACAACAGGAGTGAAAACGCCATAACGAACATTCCAGCAACCATACCATAAATTGATTTATGACCTGTATCATATTCACGAGCTGTGGGTAAAAGTTCATCAATTGAGATAAACACCATAATACCTGCAACAGCAGCGAATACAAAACCAAAAGTAGAATCATCCAAGAAAGCTTTAAGAAGAAAGAAACCCATAATAGCACCGACAGGCTCGGCTAAACCAGAAGTAAAAGAATACCAGAAAGCTTTCTTGCGGCTTTGAGTAGAAAAATACATAGGCACAGATACAGCAATACCTTCGGGAATATTGTGAATTGCAATGGCAACTGCAATTGAAATACCAAGTTTTGGTTCTGTCAGGGCTGCAGTAAAAGTAGCGATACCTTCGGGAAAGTTATGTATACCAATAGCGAGTGCGGTAAGCACGCCCATACGTTTTAGTTTTTTTGATTTTTCGGCTTCATCATTCATTTCTTCAATAGTTCTAGCTTCGTGTGGATTTTCGTAAGATGGGATTAATCTATCAATCACCAATATCACCAATATACCGATAAAAAAACCGATGACGGTATAAATATATCCAAGAGAATCGCCAAAATGAACGGACAATGAATTTCGTGCTTTTGCAAAAATTTCGACTAAAGAAACATAAATCATCACGCCAGCAGAAAAACCAAGTGATATCGAGAGAAAACTTTTATTAGTAGTTTTTGCAAAGAAAGCAATAGCACTACCTATACCAGTCGATAGACCAGCTAAGGTTGTCAGAATAAAAGCAAGCAAAAGATTCTCTGTCATAGTCACCTGATGGTATCTTTGATAATAGAATTGCGCAAAGAATCCAAAAGTGTTCTGAAATCATCTGAATTTTTTGCTAATTCAAAAAAATCTCTGCGAAATTTAGACTCGTCATAATCATATTTTTTCAAAATCTCTGCTACTTTTTTGTTTGCTTCTGTTGAATCGGCAATTGTTTCTCTTGCAATAAGTATTTCTTTGTAAGCATTAAGAAATTTTTTCTGTTTGGTTTTGCTATCAGAACAGGATGAAAAAAGCATAAAGCTCAAAACAAAAAAGGATAATATCAGTATATTCCTCATATTTATTTACTTTTTGTCCAACAATGATTTTATTTGGTTTTGTGCATCTTTCAAAGCGGTGAAAGCATCAACTTTATCGTAAAGAACTTCAACGACGGCATTTTCAATTATTTCTTCGATTTCGAGCCAGTGCGGATGAACTGGTGTCATTCGAGCTGACATAAGTTGTTCGGCAAAAGCTTTTTTGTTTTCGGAATTGACAAGATCGTTGTTTTTGAAGTAATTCTTATCAGCAGGGAAACCGGCTTCATTCACTTTCTTGCAAAATTCAATAGCATTTTTGCCATCAGTTAAAAATTTCACTAATTCTGCTGAAAGTAAGTAGTTTTTCGTTTTATTATTAATGGCAAGGTACTCACCACCAGCAAAAGATACACCAGGATTATTTTGATAAGTAGGAATAGTAGAAATTCCAAAGTTTAATTTAGGATTTTCGTTTTGAATTTTTTGAATAAGCCAGCCACCTGAAATCCAGAATGCAATTTTACCCTGGACAAATGCAGCATCTAACTGACGTTGAGTTTCAATCATCCCGAATTTAGATAATTCTTTATAAAAGCTGAGAGCAGAAGCATTCTGTGGACTTGCAAGTACCAATTCGCCATTCGGCGAAAAAATATCGCCACCAAAAGTCCAAAAAAAAGTCAATATTTTTTTGTAAAGACGGTGTGGGTCAGCACCATTAGCACCAAAGCCATAAATATCATTTCCTAAATGAACTGCACGAGCCATTTCAAGAAGTTCTGACATCGTTGCTGGCGGATTGCCATCTCTTCCAGCTTTGTTAAGGAGTTCTCTATTAAAAAATAATACGCGAGTATCAACTACCCAGGG
This sequence comes from Eximiradius sp., assembly GCA_937127445.1. GTDB lineage: Bacteria > Bacteroidota > Ignavibacteria > Kapaibacteriales > UBA2268 > JAKIZO01. The sequence goes on from CAKZLY010000015.1 coordinate 8,234, forward strand.
AATAGCATATAAATTATTATTCCAATATGAAGGTTCTAAGCTAAATGGAATGAATTTATTAACTAAAAAGCTATCAGCATTCAAAGATTTCAACACATTTGATGAAGAAAACTGAGCAACCCAATCTGAACCAAGTTCGAGAACATCTGGTGCAGTGCCACTATTGAAAGCAGCAATAAGTTTAGTTTTACCGTCATTCCAGCTTAGTTCGGTAAGTTCCACTTTACAATTATATTTTTTCTCAAACTGAGAGATTAAATCCAATAAAGCTTGTTTTTGATTTGGTTCGCTCCAAAAATGCCAAAACTTGATAGTATTATTCTCAGAATTTTTCGAACAACCAAACAATAGTAAGGAAACGGTAAGAGCAATCAAAATCTTTTTCATTTAGAAACCTCTTTGGTGAAATTAACTTCAATGGAATTTTTGATTTTTTGGAACATTTCTTCGTAAAGGAAAAATTCATCTTCAGGTGCTTGAAAATTAATGAAGAAGATTTTTTCATTTTGAATCATAGCAAATTCAAGCATATTAAAAATTTTATGTGTATTTTTATATTGCACGCGGCTAAGATTTTCAAAAGCCTGAGTGCCTTTGTATCGCATAGATTTTTTATATTTAAACTCGTAAATTTCAAATTTCTCAGCCACTTGGGATTTTGCAGCTTCCCAAAATTCAACAATATTATCGTCGCTACGGTTGGAAATATCATTGGTTAAATTGCAGATTAACGCACCATTAGCTCCGATATTTAGGACATCGGAATAAGGATTAATATAATCTTTGGAAACTAAAATATTAATTTTTGTTGAATCTTTAACAAACCAATAGTACCAGTTGTCTGGAAGCATAAATAAAACAACACTATCTGGATCGGAAACAAATTTCATTTCTCCAAAAACAGGTTTAGGATAAATTTTTTCGCGAATTTCTTGAGCTTTTTGTTTGTCTGCTTCAGCTTGATTTGCCATCCCTAATTTATCATAACAAAAAGCTCGATTATTGTATGAAAATAAATCTTCGGGATTAATTTCGAGCACTTTCGTATAGTCGTCAATTGCTTTTTGAAATTGATTTAGCTTCACATAGGTATTGCCACGGTTAAAATACACTTTTTCATCCTTTAAACCAAGCGAAAGGCTTTTAGTAAAATAATCTACTGATTTTTGATAATTATGAGCAGCATATTCGAGCTTACCAAGAAGAAAAAACAGCTCAGGATTAGTAGTTGAATATTTTGCGGCATTTTCAAGGTCTTTGCGGGCAAGTTCGAAGTTTTCGACTGCCAAATAATAACTTCCTCGGTTCATATATGCTTCGGCAAATTTTGGGTCAAGCTCGATAGCACGTGAAAAATCATACAGAGCAAGTTCAATTTGGTCTAAGTAGCTATAAGCAAGGCCACGGCTATTATATGCATCAGCAAAATCATTTTTCAGAAGAATAGTGCTTGTGAAATCATCCACTGCTTTGAAAAAATCTTTACTGTATAAATGTGCTAATCCTCGATAATAATACGCTTCGAAAGAATTTGAATCTTTGGAAATTGCTTGTTCGAAAAATTTAATAGCACTTTGGTAATTATTCTTAAACAGTGATAATTTACCTTTTTCTATCAATACATCAGTAGTTTGGGCATTTAGTGTTAGCCCTACGATTAATAATAAAAATATTACTATAAAACATTTATTTTTCATTACTTCTTGGAACGAATTCTTGCACATACATTGGAACGAAATCTTTTGAAGAAATAAACGAATTAGTTTCAAATAAATTAACAGCAAGTTTATTAATGATTGTTGACGAGATACCATTACAGAAAAGCGACTTTTTGCCTATGCGAGAAAATCCATTTCCACAAAGCAATGAATTATCTGAGCAAAATTCAATCACGCTATTAATTGTATCAAAAATTATATCGTTTATCGGGTATCCATTTTTATCAAATTTTTGAAAATAAACAAAATCTTTATGAGAACTTGTAGCGCAACAAATATCTTGATAATTTTCAGAAAAATCTGCTGCTGAAAGTGCCATTGCAGAAAGAGTAGGCACAGCAATTAACCTTGGATTATTGTCAAAACAAAGAGCTTTTGCAAATGCAGCGCCTATCCTGAGCCCTGTGAATGAACCAGGACCTGAGGAAACAGCCACAGCATCCATATCTGCCACTGTCATTTGAAAATCATCCAGTATTCTTTGCACAAGCAAAGCAAGTAGTCTATCATGTTCAAAACTTTTTAAAATACTATATTCAGCAACAACATTTTTGTCGATTGAAAGACAAACACTACATACGCTGCCACTTGTTTCTATTGAAATAATTTTCATTAGTCATCGCTTGCAATTTGATTGAATAACATCAGGGCAGAAGCAATCACCTGATCCATATTATAATATTTATATTCTGCTAAGCGACCTACAAAATAAACTTTTCCTTGTAGTTGCTGAGCTAACTGCCAATATTTTTGATATAATTCATCATTTTCTTTTTTTGGGATAGGATAATATGGCTCATTTTTGTTCCTATCGTATTTAGTAGGATATTCAAGTGCAATTGTTGTAGAATCATTATTATACGGAAGAAAATGTTTGAATTCAGTAATACGAGTAAAATCATAATTATTAGGATAATTTATCTGAGCAGTTTCTTGAAAATAATTTTGTTTTAGGTTTCTTACTTCAAATTCTAAACTTCTATATGGAAGCTGCCCAAACTCAAAATCAAAAAAATAGTCAATTTCACCTGTGTAAATTAATTTTTTATATTTCAACTCATCAAGAACAGACTTATAATCAATGTTGAGAAGAACACTAATGTTTTTATTACTCAACAAATTTTGAAATAAATGGATGTATCCTTGCTTAGGAATTCCTTGAAAAGTATCCTGAAAGTACCTATCATCACGCCCAATGAGAATTGGGACTCGTGAAGTAACGCTATAATCGAGTTCCGTTGGATTAAGTTCCCACTGTTTTGAAGTATATCCTATAAAAACATTTGAATAGATATACTCGGCTAAAAATTTCAAATCATCATCATTTTCTTCTTTTAACTTTAAAATCGGAATTTTCAGTCCATAGCCATATTTACTAACGAGTTTTTTAGCAAAATTGATGGAGAGATGCTCTGGGAAAAGCAAGTCAATAGAATTTAAATTAAATGGCAAAGGTACTTTTTTACCTTCGACAACCGCCAAGACTTTGTGAAAATAAAAATGCCAATTAGTAAATCTTGATAAATAGTCCCAAACTTTTTTGTTGTTTGTGTGAAAAATGTGTGGACCATATTTATGAATCAGAATGCCATTTTCATCATAATAGTCAAAACAATTTCCGCCGATGTGGTTTCTTCTTTCAATTATTAATACTTTCTTATCCAAAAGGTTAGCAATCCTTTCAGCAAGCACACACCCAGCGAAGCCAGCACCTACTATAATGTAGTCGTATTTCATCGTTTCAGATAACCTATTATTTCTCGTATAGTAATAATTTTAACAACTAAAATAATAAAAAAATATGTAATTAATGACGTTATTATACTTAACAAAACTGAATTAGTACAGGCTAAAACCTGATAGGCAAAAAAGCCGGACAATAGTCCTATAAATAAAATTTTACTAATCAAAATAAATGGATATTGCTGAATATTTTTCCTGATAATCAAAATAAAGCAAAACATCAGAAAAATTTCAGTAGCAATATTAGCCCAAACAGCTCCAATAATATCAAGTTTTAGTAGTAAAATAGAATTTAGAATTAGATTGATTACTGCTGCAAGAAAAATGATTTTCAATACTTTTTTTTCTTTTTTCCAGGCAATAAGTGGATGAATAGCAGTTTGAGAAATATAGGACATCATTACAATCAGCATCATAAGTTTTAGTAGTGTTACCGAATCGGTATAATTTTTCCCATAGACTAATTCAATGGCATTCTTAGCGAATAAAAAGAAAAATGTGGAAAGAAAAACCCCAATAATAATATTCAAGGTAATGTATTTTTCGTATGCTTTTTGTCGCTCATTCAGATCGTCTGCTTTTGAAAAATATGGATAGAAGACTATTTGAATAACTGTTATTGGAAGAAACAACAGCACCATAAGTTTATTGGCAGCGGTGTAAATACCCAATTTCGTTTCTGCAAATGGAAGCAAAATCCCAATTAATATTATACTCGAACTACTTAGAAAAACTAGAAGCAATTGCGACAATGAGACGGGAACTGCATCTTTGATAATTGGGATTAATTGTTGAAAATTGAAGTTGAAAGCAAACGAACAAGTTTCACGAAAATATGGGATTAGAAGAAGTAGAGTATTTAGTAAAGTCGAGCAAGCCATAACAACAATTGCAATAACAACGTCATCAGGTGAATGAACAAACACAACAATTCCGATAAAATTAAGGGTTGCAATAAGGAATTGTCTTATTGCAAGCACCTCCATTTTTTCAATTCCTTGGTAATACCAATCAATCGTAAAAACTGATGAAAGAATATAGAATGAAGCAATTATTAATATTAATGTTTGAGAATCGGAAAAATTATTAATCCAAGTAAACCCAAAATAACCAACGTTAGCAAAAAAAGATAAAAGTAATCTAATAGAAATTATTGAATTAACGAAGAAAACCTTGCGTTCAGGATTGCGAGCTACTTCACGAGCTCCAATAACATTCAAGCCTAATGTAACAAAAGTTATGAAATACGTAACTGTTGCAATTGCAAAGTTAATTTTGCCATAACCATCAGCAAGAATTACGCGAGCTAAATAAGCGTTATTGAAAAAACTAATACCTTTAGTTGCGAACTCGGCAATACTCAACCAAACAAAATTTTTAATTATCTTTCGAGATTGCGACATATTTTGATTAAAAAAACAACTACAAAAATAACTTTTTTCAAATAAATAATATGTATTATTTTGAGCGTTCAAATTTGAACACGGTTCGATTTTGAACGTTTATTTTCTACGCTTAATCTGTTATTTTTTAACAACTTAAAAGATTATTCATTAGTAATAATTATTGGCTCGTATTTTGCATCTAATATATTATGTTTTTGCATTTTTATTTGGAAGGCTTAAAATGAAAGTTTTGTTAATTGACGATGACATTTCTTCACTCGAAGTACTGAATGATGTGCTGGTTTTAAATGGATTTGAATGTGATGCATTTGAAAATCCATTAAAGGCAATTCAGCATTTCAAAAAAAGAAAATATCTTGCAGTCTTGACAGACTATTTGATGAAAGAAATGAATGGAATTGACTTAATGAAAGAAATAAAAAAGATTGACCCTGATACGCCTGTAATTATCTATTCAGCGTGCGACCAATTTAATCTTGATGAACTTGCTTTAAAAAATGGTGCTACTAATTTCTTTTCCAAGCCAGTTTCGTGGATTGATATTGAAAAAGTATTATCTGAGCTTAAACAATTAGCAATGGAGAGGATTTCCTAACTATAAAAAGGCAGGGTTTTTACCTGCTTTTTTTATATTAGCCAAGAATTTTTGAAAAATTAACATTTTAATAGTATTTTTCGCTATTTGTAGAATTTAATGTTATATTTTTATGAAAAAATTATTTAATGTGCTTTTATTTGTGCTATTTTGTATTTTACCAATAAAAGCAAGTGAACCTCAACCATATGTTTTATTAATTTCACTTGATGGGTTTCGTTGGGATTATGCAGAAAGAGGAATTACTCCAAATTTAGATAAAATTAAGCAAGAAGGCGTTTCGGCATTATCGTTTAAGCCATCTTTTCCAAGTATTACATTCCCTAACCATTTAAGCATAATTACAGGGATGTATCCACAAAATCACGGGTTAATCTCTAACTTTTTTGAAAATTTATATGGAGAAAGATACCGACTTTCTGATTCAAATGCTGTGAAAAATCCAGTTTGGTATTGGGGTGAAGCATTTTGGGAAACGGCACGCCGACATAAAATCATTACTGCTTCTTACTATTGGCCTGGTTCTGAGGTTTGGGATGAAAACCGTCGACCGAATTATTACAAAGCATACAATCACGATGAACCTCATGAGAATAAAATAAATGGAATAATTGAGTGGCTGAAACTTCCTTATAACGAAAGACCACATTTTATAACTCTATATTTTCACGATACTGATTCGGAAGGTCATAAATATGGAACATACTCGCGTCAAATTGATTCAACAGTTGCTGTGCTGGACTCTCTTATTGGAGTGCTTAGGCAAAAGATTGAATTAATCGGAATGAAAGACAGCATTAATATAATTATTTTATCTGACCACGGTATGACAAACATCCGTCAAGATGGAATTATTAACATTAAAGATATAATCGGAGAAATAGAATGTGAAGTCAATAGTTCATCTGCCATTACTATGATCAAGCCAAAAGATGAAAAAAATATTGAATTAGTATATAATAGACTAAAAAAAGCAGAAAGGAATTATAAAGTTTATTATAAAAGCGAAGTTCCCGCTTACTGGAGCTTTAATAAAAACCCTTATATTTATCCAATTGTTGTAGTGGCGGATATTGGTTTCAAGTTAATTTATGGCAAAAGCACGTATAACGCAGTTGCTGAACACGGTTATGATTCACATCATATAGATATGCATGGAATATTTTTTGCAGTTGGTAATAAGTTTAAACAGAATTACAGAGTTGGGACATTGGAAAATGTTGATATTTATCCTTTGCTATGCGAAATATTTAAGATTGATGGGCGAAGTAACATAGATGGAAACATCAATAGAATAAAGTATATATTAGAATAGATTATTGAATTTAATACATATAAAAAAAGGGCTGCTTACAGAAAACAGCCCCTTTTTGCATTATTTTAGAATTAATAGCCAAATTTGTAATTATTGATTGCACGCATATATTGAGCACGTTCAAAGCTTTCAGGGTTGCCAATTTTCGACTGGGACATAGAACCTTGCATTTGTGCAACGGATTCGTATTCTTTTGCTTCCAACCAGCTTTGTATCTGATCCAAAACAGTTTTAAGGTGATAGATGCCATTTTTAAGCAGGGACGAGCACATCATAACAGCATTAGCACCAACCATCAAGTATTTGATAGCATCTTCACCAGTATGAACACCAGAAGTTGCAGCAAGATCGGCTTTTACTCTATCTTTAAGTATTGCAATCCAACGCAATGGTAACTTAATATCAGCAGAAGTGCTTAAATCAACATTCGGGACAACTTCAAGATCGTTTAGATTCACATCTGGCTGGTAGAAGCGATTGAAAAGAACAAGTGCATCGGCACCAGTTTCATCAAAGCGCTTTGCCATACTTGCCATATTAGTAAAGAATGGACTTAGTTTCAAAGCAACAGGAATAGAAATAGCATTTTTGACGGCTTTCAGAATATTTAAATATCTGTTCTCAATTGCTTCGGATGAAAGCATTGTATCAGTGGGTATATTATAAATATTAAGTTCAATAGCATCAGCACCTGCATCCTGCATTTTTTTTGCATAGTCGGTCCAACCACCTTCTGTTTTTCCATTTAAACTTGCAATAACTGGAATTGTAACAGCGCTTTTAGCTTTTGCAATATGCTCTAAGTATTCTTCAGGTCCTAACTTGAATTCAGAAGGTTCAGGGAAAAATGAAGATGCTTCGGGGGTAATTTCATTATGTTGAGTTGTGTGGTAGAAAATCTCTTTTTGTTCTAAAATCAATTGTTCTTCAAAAAGAGAATAGAGAACAATCGCTGCAGCGCCAGCATCTTCAGCTTTTCTAATATTATCTATTTCTTTAGAAATAGGAGACGCAGAAACAATCAATGGATTTTTCAGCGTCATTCCTAAATATTTTGATGTCAAATCCATAACTAACTCCAAATTTATTAACTAATTGAATTATTAAGAAACACCATCAAACTTTCTATCGGCTAAATATTGATAGAATTTAAAACGATTTTCTACATTTTCTTGTGCCATTTTGTAGAATAATTTTGCTGCTTCGGGTTTGCTTTTGAGCAATATTTTGAAACGATTTTCCATATTCATATATTCTTCAACAGGCATTTTTGGAGAACGTGAATCCAAAATTAAAGGATTTTGTCCTAATCGAGTACGTTCAGGGTTATAGCGATATAGTAACCATTGACCAGAATCAACAGCTGCTTTTTGGTGTTCTAATGGTTTTTCCATATTAATACCGTGAGCTATACAGTGGCTATAAGCAATAATGATTGATGGTCCATTATATGCTTCTGCTTCAAGAAAAGCCTTGAGAGTATGGTCATCTTTTGCCCCCAAAGCAACAGAAGCTACATAAACAGTTCCGTAGGACATAGCCATTAGTCCAAGATCTTTTTTACCAGTAGGTTTTCCACCGAAAGAAAATTTTGCAACAGCGCTCAAAGGAGTTGCTTTAGAGGTTTGACCTCCAGTATTTGAGTAAACTTCGGTATCGAGAACTAAAACATTTATATTTCTATCTGATGCAAGAACATGATCGAGCCCTCCATAACCAATATCATAAGCCCAGCCATCGCCACCGATAATCCAGACAGATTTTTTAACGAGATAGTCAGCAACCACAAGCAAATTATTTACATCATCATTTTTCCCCATTAAATTAAGTTTCTCTTTGAGAGCTTGGACTCTTTCACGTTGTTTATTAATACCATCTTCGGTTGATTGATCAGCATTTAATAATTCATCGACAAGAGTTTCACCAATTTGAGAAGAAAGTTTTTTAAGAAGCATTTGTGCAACTTCATTTTGTTTGTCAATAGCAAGTCTGAAACCAAAACCAAATTCAGCATTATCTTCGAAAAGTGAATTAGACCAGGCAGGACCACGGCCATTATGGTCGTAACACCAAGGAGTTGTAGGCAAGTTACCGCCATAAATTGATGAGCAACCGGTAGCATTTGCAACAATCGCACGATCGCCAAATAATTGAGACATTAATTTAACGTATGGAGTTTCGCCACAACCAGCACAAGCACCAGAGAATTCGAATAGTGGACGCATAATTTGCTGCTGGCGAATTTGGGTAACTTTAATTTTTGATCTATCAATATCAGGGATTGATAGAAAGAAATCCCAGTTTATTGCTTCTTGCTTGCGCAGTGGGAGTTGTGGAGCCATATTTAATGCTTTCAAGCTGGTATTAGATTTATTTTTAGCAGGACAAGCTTCTACACACACACCACAACCGGTGCAGTCTTCCGGGGCCACCTGGATAGTATATTTTAACCCTTCGAACTCTTTATCTTTTGCATCAACAAATTTAAAGGTTTCGGGTGCATTTTCAAGATATGATGGATCGTAAACTTTAATACGAATAGTTGCATGAGGACAAACAATTGCACATTTACCACATTGAATACAAGTTTTTTCATCCCAAACCGGAATTTGCAGAGCAATATTTCGTTTTTCGTATTGAGTTGTTCCAGTTGGATAAGTTCCATCAACAGGGAAAACGCTAACAGGAAGATTGTCCCCACGACCAGCAATGATTTCGCCAAGCACTTCTTTAACAAATTTGGGAGCTGTATCGGGGACCGGAGCAGCGATGTCCCAATCGGCAGTAACTTCATTTGGAATTGGCACTTCAAATAAGTTCTCTAATGTATTATCAACGGCTCGAAGGTTCATTGCAACAACTTCATCACCTTTCTTACCATAAGTTTTGATAATAGATTTCTTAATAGCTTCGATAGCCTGTTCTTTTGGAAGAACACCAGAAATGGCGAAGAAACAAACTTGCATTACAGTATTAATTCTGCGCCCCATTCCGCTATTTTCTGCAACTTTCTGTGCATCGATAGCATAAACTTTTATCTTTTTATCAATAATCATCTTCTGTTGAGAGCAAGGAATAGTATTCCATACTTGGTCAATCGGGAATGGAGTATTAATTAGGAACACACCACCAGGGACAAGCTTCGAGATAAAGTCAGTTTTTTCAAGGAAAACAGTTTGATGACAAGCAACAAAATTAGCGTGTGAAACTAAATATGGAGCGCGAATAGGTTCGGGTCCGAAACGCAAGTGTGAAACAGTCATGGTACCGGCTTTCTTTGAATCGTATACAAAATAACCTTGTGCATAGAAATCAGTTTCATCGCCTATAATCTTGATAGAGTTTTTGTTTGCACCGACCGTACCATCTGAACCAAGACCGTAGAAGAGTCCACGAAAAACATTGTCAGGCTCAATATTAAAGTTTTCGTCGTATTCAAGGCTTGTGAAAGTAACATCATCTTTTATTCCAACTGTAAAGTGATTTTTTGGGTTTTCGCTTTGAGCATTTTCGAAGATAGCTTTAACCATTGCAGGCGTAAATTCCTTAGAACTTAAACCGTATCTTCCAGCTAAAACTTTAGGCATAGATTTAATTGAACCATAACCTTGTGCCAATCCTTCGTGGAGAGCAGTAATAACATCAAGATAGAGCGGATCGCCAATTGCGCCTGGTTCTTTTGTTCTATCCATAACAGAGATGGTTTTACAAGTTGAAGGAATTGCTTCCATAAAACGTTTAATGTCGAAAGGACGATAAAGGCGAACTTTAATAACACCTGTTTTTTGTCCTTCTTTGCTATTGAGATACTTGCAAGTTTCCTGAACAGTTTCGGAAGCAGAAGCCATAATAACAATTATATGTTCAGCGTTCTCACCGCCTTCGTATTGGAAAATCTTATACTGACGACCTGTAAGTTCGGCAAATTTATCCATTTGTTGCTGAACAATATCAGGACAAGTTTTGTAGAATTTATTGTTAGTTTCGCGATTTTGGAAGAAAACATCTGGATTCTGGGCAGTACCACGAATAACTGGTCTATCTGGAGAAAGAGAACGTAAACGATGTTGGTGAACGAGTTCATCAGGTATCATTTTATGCATCACATCTTCGCTAATTAGTTCAATCTTTGAAACTTCGTGAGAAGTACGGAAGCCATCGAAGAAATGCAAAAATGGAACTCTTGAATGGAGCGTAGAAGCTTGTGCAATCAAGACAAAATCCATTACTTCTTGAACTGATGCCGAAGCAAGAAAGGCAAAACCAGTCGAGCGTGCACTCATAACATCGCTATGATCACCAAAAATTGAAAGGGCATGCGTAGCAAGTGCACGAGCGGTGATATTAAAGACAGTAGGAGTAAGCTCACCAGCAATTTTAAACATATTAGGAATTTTAAGAAGTAATCCTTGGGAAGCAGTAAAAGTGGTAGTCAAAGCGCCTGCTTGAAGAGAGCCGTGAACTGCACCGGCAGCACCGCCTTCGCTTTGCATTTCACAAACTGTCGGAACAATTCCCCAAATGTTTTTTATACCTTTTGCAGCCCATTCATCTGCCCATTCGCCCATATTAGAAGAAGGAGTAATAGGATAGATAGCGCACACTTCATTTACTCTGTATGCAACATAAGCCGCTGCTTCGTTGCCATCAATTGTAGTGAATACTTTTTCTTGCATTAAAACAACTCCTCAAATTTGATATTCAAAAAAGATTTATTTTTATATTAATTTTAATCTGCAAGATAACAAACTTATAGTAAATATTTAGAGATTTTTTTATTTAAATTAATGTTAAGTTATTAAAAAACAAATAATTAGTTTCAACTAACAATCTTGTTCACAGATTATTTTTAACACATTTATGAAAAATCAAGTAACAAATTATCAGCTTTGACGTTGTAGTTGTATATGTACAAATCGTATGAATTTTGCTGTTCTCAAAAAAAATATTACTTTTGTATTTGCAAATAATTGAAAAAGTGATATGCTTACAAAATATGGAACTGATAATATAATAGTGATGCTCATTATTGGTGGAATTTTAATATTTTCACCTATTATTGTTTCTCATAAATATTTAGGGATTGTTCTATTTACTGTGGGTTTGCTATTAATTTTATTTACTTTCTGGTTTTTTAGGGACCCCGAAAGAAAAGTACCAGAAGAAGCGAGAATTGACAAATCTTTGGTATTATCACCAGCAGATGGCAAAGTAGTAGAAATAGTTGAAGAAGACGAAAATTTTTACTTAAAAAGCAAAGCTCGGCGGATTAGTATATTTCTTTCACCACTGGATGTTCACGTCAACAGAGTACCTGCAACGGGAGAAATCGAGTTTTATGATTATAATCCGGGGAAATATTTAGTAGCTTATCACCCAAAATCATCAGAACTAAACGAACAATCAAGAATTGGATTAAAGACGCCATATGGGAAAATATTTTTCAAACAAATTGTAGGAATTCTTGCTCGGAGGTTGGTGTGCGAGTTAAAGGTTGGAGATAAGGTAAACGCTGGTGATAAATTTGGTATGATGAAGTTTGGTTCGAGAATGGACGTAATGGTGCCACTAAGCGCAGAAGTGTTAGTCAAAGTTGGTGATAAAGTAAAGGCTTGCGAGACAATAATCAGCAAATTAAAATGAGAAAGATTAGACTACGCATAACTCGTTCTGTTGTCCCAAATTTGCTAACTCTTGGGAATTTGTTTTCTGGGTACACAGCAATTATATATTTAACAAACAATAACATTAAAGCAGCAGCAGCATTTGTTTTGCTTGCAGGAATATTCGATATGCTTGATGGAATTACCGCAAGGTTAATAAATGCGGCGAGCGAACTTGGGGCTGAACTCGATTCTTTGTGTGATGCAGTTTCATTTGGAGTAGTTCCTTCGTTTATGCTGTATAAGGTATTTTTCTACCAATTGGGTGAATTTGGGATTTTACTTTCATCATTCCCGGCTTTGGGAGGAGTACTTCGACTTGCAAGATTTAATATATTGCTATCAACATTTGAGGATAAACTATATTATCGAGGAATGCCAATACCTTCGGCAGCAATAACAATTATTTCATATATTATTTTTCATCATTTTGATACAAATTTAAGTGACCAATTAAGATATATTATACCGTACATTTTAACAATTGCCGTCCCTTTGCTGATGGTATCAAATATTAAGTTTGATAATTTACCACGCCCCACCAAGCGCTCTTTTCAGGAAAGACCGTTTGTATTTGTGCTTTTTATAATTGCGTTTATTGCTATTTTGCTTTCGAAAGGGCATCTTATTTTTCCATTTATGATTTTCTACATTATTGCAAGCAGCATAAGACACTTTATTAATTGGATAAAAGTAAATTCAATTCCAATTGATGAGTTTGACGAAAATATTGAAGATGAATAAACTAAAAGTTGCAAAATGAGTAATAAAACCTACAAACCTGAGTGGCAGCCAGAAAATGCAGGCAAAGAATACGCTTCATTTGTTATGCCGGGAGTTGAAATAAATCCAACCGTTAAAAAGACATACAAAGCGAAAAAAGTAAAATTAACTGTTGATGAATATGTTAAGGGTGTTTTAGAACAGAATATTACAATTTTTTCTAAAACAATCACATTAATTGAGAGTAATTCCGAAGAACACATAAAAATCGGACAAGAAGTACTGAAGAAAATATTACCATACACTGGGAAATCAGTCAGAATAGGTATTACTGGTTCGCCCGGTGCAGGGAAAAGCACATTTATTGAAGCATTCGGCACATATCTTTGCAAGCAGGGATTAAAAATTGCTGTGCTTGCAATTGACCCAAGCAGTACAATTACCAAAGGTTCAATATTAGGCGATAAAACACGAATGGAGATGCTCTCGCGTGAACCAAATGCCTTTATACGACCTTCTCCTTCGGGTGGAGCCTTAGGTGGAGTAACACGCAAAACAAGAGAAACTATTCTCTTGTGCGAGGCAGCAGAATATGACGTTATTTTAATCGAAACTGTGGGAGTTGGACAGAGTGAAGTAACTGTTCGTTCTATGGTTGATTTCTTTATGTTGCTTTTGATACCTGGCTCCGGTGATGAATTGCAAGGTATAAAAAAGGGAGTTGTCGAACTCGCTGATTTGCTCATTGTTAATAAAGCTGATGGAACAAACGTGGAAAAGGCAAAAGTTACCTGCCATCAATACTCAATGGCATTGAACATGTTGCAACCAGCCACACAAGGATGGAAAACTCATGCTGTTACTGCATCAGCACTCACAGGAAAAGGAATTCCTGAAATCTGGACCGAGATTAATAGATTTGTTGATACAACTAAGCGGTTGGGAGTATTCGACCAACGTCGTAGGCAACAAACTCTCGAATGGGTTTATACTATTATCGAGGAAGAACTAAGAAAGAGATTCTTCAATAATCCTGATATTTCAGCAGTGTTACCTGAGATTGAAAAAAATGTACTTTCAGGTGAATTGACTCCAACTAATGCAGTTAATCAGTTGTTAAATATATTTTTTAAAAACCAATGAAATTATTAGTTGCAACAAACAATAAACATAAATTATCTGAAATCAAGCAGATATTAGATTTATTATCCTGCAATAAAATAGATTTATTATGTTCTACTGATTTTGGTAAAAAAATTGTTCCGCAGGAAATTGGAACAACTTATTATGAAAATGCTACAATAAAAGCAAGAGTTTTTTTTCAAGAATTCAAAATAAGTACTATTGCTGATGATTCGGGTTTAGAGATTGATTTTTTAGATGGAAAGCCTGGTGTGTTTTCTTCGTGTTTTGCAGGAGAAGAGGGAAATCACAATGAAAACAGGAAAAAAGTGATCGAAATATTGCAAGAAGCTAATTTAAAAGAGGCAAAAGCTCGATTTAGATGCGTTATTTGTTACATTGATAATAATGAAGAATTTTTTGTAGAAGGAACTGTGGAAGGCAAAATCATTCCAGAAGAACGTGGAGAAAATGGATTTGGTTATGATTCGATGTTTATTCCCGATGGCTTCGAAAAAACATTCGCCGAAATGACAGACAATGAAAAGAATAGAATTAGCCACAGAGCAAATGCAATAAAAAATCTTGTTGAAAAATTAAAATCCGACAACATTCTTTAAGTTTTCAACGTAAAATTATATAATCTAAAATGTAAGGATAAATACGCAAATTAATTATTTGAATATTACTTGAAATAACAATAAATTTGTATTTTACAATTAATAACAATCAAGATTACAAAAGTGGGAAATAATTGGTTAATCGAACAAAAAGAAGATGATAAATTAAAGCAAGAAGCCCTGCTGCAGCAAGGTAAATTGCCTCATCACGTTGCTGTAATTATGGATGGTAATGGTCGATGGGCAACAGAAAGAAACTTGCCAAGGATTGCCGGGCACAAAGAAGGCATTGAAAGCGTGCGCGAAATTGTTAAAGCTTCGTCGCAGCTGGGGATTGGATATTTGACTTTATATGCTTTTTCAATAGAAAACTGGAAAAGACCATCTGCCGAAGTGCAGGGTTTGATGCTTTTGCTTGAACATTATCTAAAAACAGAAATTGATGAATTACACAGCAATAATGTTAGATTTCTGACAATAGGTAAGTTAAGCTCACTACCGAAGAATGTGCAAAAGTTAATAAAGTCGGCTCAGGAAAAAACAAAAAATAATAAAGGACTTACGTTAACTTTGGCTTTAAGTTACAGCGGTCGGTGGGATATTGTTCGTGCCGTCCAAATGATAGCATTAGATGTTCGGCGCGGGAAAATATCACCAGAAGATATAAGCGAGGAAAAATTCTCATCATATCTTCAAACAAATAGTTTGCCTGCCCCAGATTTAGTAATTCGAACAAGTGGAGAAATGAGATTAAGTAACTTTTTATTATGGGAAGTAGCTTATAGTGAGTTTTACATAACGAACAAATATTGGCCTGATTTTCGAAGAGAAGATTTTTATAATTCTATAGAAAGTTATATGCAAAGAGAGCGACGTTTTGGTAAAACATCATCACAACTGAGAGATGAAAAGTCAAGTTCAGCTTCAAATTACATTCAATGGGTTGTCAATGCGCTTAAAAAGTAGGATACTGTTATTAATATCTTTTTCATTGATATTTATTTGCCAAAATATTTTCGCTCAAACTGAATTAACTATTTCGGGTATTTCTGTTGAAGGAAATATTTTCTCTCATTCAGAAACAATTATAGCGTTAAGTGGGCTCAGAGTAGGCGATAAAATTACAATTCCAGCTGACGACAAATTACAGGTTGCAATAAAGAATTTATGGAAGCGCAAACAATTCGAAGATGTTCGTATAGAAGTTGATAGAATAACACCATCTGGGGTTTTCTTGGTAATAAAGGTGAAGGAGCTACCGAGATTAAACAAGTTAATAATCGAAGGGAATGATGAAATAAAAGAAAAAGACATTGTTTTAGCAGCTGGAAAAGTTCGAGGAGATGTGGTTTCTCAATATGATTTGTATTTGATACGGAAAAGTGTTAAAAGTTTATACGCAAAAGAAGGACTGGCATTTGCGGAAATTGAAACAAAACTTGAAAAATCAGATACTTCTGATAGATTTTATGATTTATACATTGTTATAGACGAAGGGCAAGATTACAGAATTCGCAGTATCAAGTTTATTGGCAATAAAGAATTATCTCAAAGTGATTTGAAAGGAGCATTCGATAAAACACTGGAAAAAGTATGGTGGAAATTTTGGAGAAGTGCTAAATTTAACTTCGAAGATTACCAAAAAGATAAAGAATTATTAAAGAAGTTTTTCAAGAAAGAAGGCTTTTTGGATGCTGATATAATTAGAGATACAGTAATTTTCAGCGAAGAGAAGAAGGGAATTTTTATCGAAATTGAAATATACGAAGGGAATAGATATTATCTACGAGATGTTACTTTTGTTGGGAACACTATTCAGAGCAGTGAAGCACTTAAAAGAAGATTGGAATTCGACAAAGGTGACGTGTATAACGATGAAAAATTTATGATGAACCTACAAGGCAATCAGGAATCAACTGATGCTTTGTCATTATATATGGATAATGGGTATCTACAAGCGAGAATGGAACCTAAAATCAAAAAAGTTGCTCACGATTCAGTAGATGTGGAAATAGTGGTATTCGAAGGCGATAGATTTAAGATTGGCAAAGTGGAAATTGTAGGGAATGATAAAACAAAAGATAAAGTAATAAGACGTGAGCTATACACTCGGCCTGGTGATTATTTCGACAGGTCTGCAATTATTAGAAGTGTGCGTGCGCTTGGAGTAATGAACTATTTTAACCCGGAAGCATTAAAACCTGATGTACAGCCATCATCGGTCGATGCAACTTCTGTTGATATAATCTATAAAGTTGAGGAACGTTCAACTGATACTTTTAACGCAGCTATTGGATTTGCTGGTTCGTATGGACTTACTCTATCTGCTGGTATAACACTGAATAATTTTTCTATCACAGAACCTCTACAAGGTGGTGGAGGACAAATATTTAATTTCAATGCAGAAATTGGACAAATTACAAAATATAGAAATTTAAGTCTTGGATTTACAGAACCCTGGCTTTTTGACGAACCTACAACTGTTGGTTTTAATATTTTTGACTCTTATTATAATTATTACTACAACATACGCAGAACTGGATTAGCAATTAATTTTGGAAGACGTTTCAAATGGCCTGACGACTATTTTCGCGGGGACTGGGGGCTTAGAATTCAAAGAAACGATATTCAAACTGAAAGTTCGTATTATTATAGACCGGGTAAATACACGGAGGTTACCATATCGCAAAGAATTTCAAGAATTAGTTTGAATAATCTTTTCTTCCCTACTGTTGGGAGCAAATTTTCGTTTTCAACCGATTTTGCAATGGGTGCAATCGGAATTGGTGCCACTGATTTTTTGAAAAATGAGCTCAACTACGATACATATCTGCCGTTGGTTTCAATTGGGGGTAATGATAGAGTAGTGCTGTATTTAGGCTCAAAGTTAGGGTATATATCAGGATTGAAAACAGATACAACTTTATCACCAATTGAATTGTATTTAATGGGCGGAAATGGTTTAAGTGGATTTGGTGTAACACCGCTTCGCGGGTACGAAGATAATTCAATTGGTATTTCAACAGGGAGTAAAGTATTAGCAAAATACACCGCCGAGTTGCGTTTTGCGTTGTCGCTAAGTCCAATGCCGATATATGTTTATGGATTTGCTGAGGCTGGAAACGTATGGAAAGAACTCAGGAAAACTGACCCTTTCGATTTGAAAAGAGCGGCAGGTGTAGGAATTCAAATGTTTATCAATCCAATTGGTATTTTTGGATTTAGCTACGGATATGGTTTCGACCCTGTAACAGGAGGCACATCACCATCAGGTTGGAGATTTTTGTTCCATTTAGGTCAATAATTTTTTTACAATACAATAGGAGAATTTATGAAAAAATCACTTTTAATTTTTGGAATTTTTGTACTTTTAGGTCTTAACATTTTTGCACAAAAAAATCAACCGCAACAAACAGGAATAAAAATTGCAGTTGTTGATATAGAAACAATTGTAAAAGAACTTCCCGAAGCAGCCGAAGCAGATGCAAGATTGAAGGAAATGGGAACAAAGTGGCAAGATACAATTATTGCCTGGCGAAAAGACCTTGAAGCAAAGTTTCAGCAATATCAAAAGCAGAAAGGAATGATGAACGCTGATGCACAGCAGAAAGAAGAAGAAAGCCTTCAGATGTTAAATATGAAAATATTGCAATATCAGGAAGATAAATTCGGCAATCAGGGAGAACTCGCTGCAATGAGAGAAATGTTTTTGGAACCTATTAGAAAAAAAGTAAGAACTGCAATTGAAGAAGTTGCTCGCGAAGAAGGTTTCAATTATGTTTTAGATAAAGGTTCTTCCGCAGTATTATATGCCGAAAACAAATTTGATATTACATATAGAGTTTTAGATAAAATAAAAAGAAATAAGTAACTTTTGCTATTATCGCTATTATCATAATTGGTAGGGGCACGTAAAGTGTCTCTACTAATATTTAGAAAAAGGGTAATTTAAAATTTTTTGAGGGCTGTTATTGATTAATTATATTACTTATTTCTGAGATTTTTAGGAAATAAAATGCAAAAATATCTTAAGTTATTGGTTTTTGCTATTCTCTTTTTGACATTTAACAATAATATTTTCTGCCAAAAAGTTGGTTTTGTATCGAGCGAAACGATAAGAAAAAACTTCGCAGAAGCGAAAGCTGCAGAGCAGCGAGTTCAAACTATTGTAGATGAATGGAAAAGAGAACTTGCAGCAATGAAAAAGCAAATAGAAGATTTAGAATTTGAGATAAAGAAAAATCGACTGATTTGGACTGATACCGAGCGTTCTGGCAAAGAAAAAGAATTGCAAGAACTAATATCTAAACGTGAAAAGTATGCAAAAGAGAAATTTGAACCAGGTGGTGAATATGATTTGGTAGTTAAAGAAGTAATGAAACCGATTGAACAAAAAATATATGCAGCTATTCAAGATGTAGCAGCAGCTGAAAAGTACGATATTATTTGGGATCAAAGCACTCAACCACTTACTTACGTTAATTTTAAATATGATATTACAGTAAAGGTACTTAGAAGATTAGGAGTAGATGTTTCTCAACTTGAAAAAGAATTAGACCAAAAGATTAAAAATGACCCTCGTAATCAAGAGCAAGAAGAAAAACCAACGGATAGAACTCGTAGAAGAAGCAGAACCACTCAAACGACCGAACCACAAAAGCAAGAGGAAGGAACTGTTCCTCCTGAAGAAAAAGAAAAAATTCAACGCGAACTTGAAAGAAAACAATAAAGGTTAAATATGTTTAATTTAACAGTAGAACAGATAGCAAAAATTGTAAATGGTCAAATCGAAGGCAACAATGATATTGTAATAAAGAAATTACAGAGAATTGAAGATGCTAACGAAGGTGATTTGACCTTTTTAGCACGAATGGAATATGAAAAATATCTTGTTAACTCAAATGCTTCGGCAGTAATTGTACCTATTAATTATAAAAATTCTCCAAAGGGAAATCAAGCTTTCATACGCTGTGAAAAACCATATGAAGCATTTGTTTCTCTAATAATGCATTTGGAGAGCATACGGAATACACCAAAAAGATTTATTCATCCAACAGCAGTAATTGCCGAAGGAATTAAAATCGGCGAGGATGTTCAGATTGGTGCCCATTGCGTGGTTTCCAAAGGTTGTTCAATTGGGGACAACACAGTATTGATGCCAAATGTTGTGTTATATGAAAATGTCAGTATCGGCAAAAATACAATGGTTCATTCTGGTGTTGTATGCTATCAAGATGTTCAAATTGGGAACAATTGTATAATCCATGCCGGCGCAATAATTGGTGCAGATGGATTTGGATTTTTAGAAAATAAGGAAACAGGTGAATTTACAAAAATACCTCAAATTGGGAATGTCATTATACACGATGATGTTGAAATTGGTGCTAACACAACAATTGATAGAGCACTTCTTGGCAGTACAATTATTGAGAAAGGTGTAAAGATTGATAATTTAGTGCAGGTTGGGCATAATTGCACAATTGGCGAAAACACAGGGATAGCAGCACAAACCGGTGTATCAGGCAGCACCAAAATCGGCAAACGAAATAGAATTGGCGGACAGGTTGGCTTTGCTGGTCATCTTGAAACAACTGATGATGTATCGTTTATTGCTCAATCAGGGGTATCAAAATCAGTTAGCAAGCCGGGCATATATTTTGGTTCTCCGATTAAAGAGAAAATGCTTGCATTTAAAATTGAAGCTTGTTTGAGGCAACTACCAGATTTATTCGCTGAATTCGATAAGATAAAGAACGAATTAAAAATTAAGTAATAATAATCTTTATAATGAATGAAGAGTTACTATATTTTGCTATACTTTTCGTCTATTCATTTGTTATAATATATTTGTTTATAAAGTATTATTTTTGGAAAGTTCGATTAACAAAGGAAATTTCGCCTCATAAAAGTGTAAAAAAAATCAAAATATTGCTTATAGTCAAATTCTCATTACTTTTTGCGATGGGAATTTTTTTTCTAAAATTATATTTTGATAAAAGCACAACATTTAATACAGACGAAAAAGAGATAGTAATTACAATAGATGTTTCGAGTAGTATGCTTGCTGGTTTTCAGAACGTAGAACGATTGCAGGCAGCAAAAGACATTGCTGAAGAAGTTGTTCAATTGTTTGAAGCTAATTATTCGATTGTTGCATTTGCAGGAAATGCTTATATAGTGTATCCACTCTCTCAGGACAAATCACAATTGATTGAAACGATAAGAAACTTATCTCCGAATAATTTTTCTTTTCAAGGGTCAAATTTAGAGAAAGCGATTGAAAAATCCCTTTTAGCATTTTCAAAGGTGAATTCCGATAAAACAATCATAATATTGTCAGATGGAGAAATTTTTGATGGAAATAGCGAAAAATATATTGATTATTTTAAAAAACAAACTATAAAGTGCTTTTTTGTCTCTATTGGGGATGGGGAAAGTCAAGTGGTTAAGCCAGAAATATGTAAATATGTGGATAAAGAATTCACAACAAAGTCTAACCACAATCAATTTAAGGAACTTGCAAACTTGTATAAAGGCTTTCACTTTAAAGTAGATGAATTAACAAAAGCAAATAATTTCACAAATTATTTGAAGTCTAAAATGCAAAATCAAAGATATTCGTTATATTCTTATGAAAAAGCAATACTTTTGTTTATGTTATTGCTTCTTATTTTTATTGTGCGATTATAAAAAAAATAACTAAATTAAATTTTTGTAATATTTGAATGCGTAAAATGAAAAATAGAATAGTGTTCCTTTTTGTATTTTTGATTGGAAGCCAGATTTTATTTGCAAAGAATAGTATTATAATTAAAGATACCATAATTCCTATTGGTAATACATATGAAATACCTGTTTTCGGCGATTATAATGTTAATCTGTCAGGAAATATTAAATTAAGCATTATTTTTAATGCTCTGAATTTAGAAATAAGCGATGTAAAAGAAGCAGAAGGTCAGGGTTTCAAAGAGATTGCAACCGAATTTATACGGCATAAATGGGATAGCGTCGAATTGGTTGTTGCAAGCAATAATTATGCTCCAAGTTATAACGGAATATTATTTTACCTAACAGTGCAAACGCTTGTAGGCCCTGATAGTTTGACACTAATTCGTCCCGTTTCGCTAAGAATAGACAACGCAGAAGTTGATTGTGAATTCAAAAGTGCAGCAATAACAACAAAATCGCCAATTGTAGAACAAAAGTACATTGAAAGTATTTCGCTGGTTTATCCTAACCCATTTGATTACGAAGCAACTGTGAATTTCATAATTGAAGAAAAAACAAATGTAGAAATACACATTTTTAATACTGCGGGAATGAAAGTATTTGAATTTAACAATAATTCTGATGAAATAAGATATTCGATTTTTAATGAAAAAGATGAGCAAATCGAGAATTCTCATAACCTGATACTTGACAAAGGTAGATATAAAATTGTTTTTTCGCCACACAAAAATAGATTTTCAAGTGGATTATATTATTTAGTTCTCAAAACAAAGAAAGGAACATACAAAACTAATTTTATTTACAACAAATAATAATAAAATGATAAAAAAAACATTATACATACTTGTTTTGTTTATTTCAATTAATATTTTGGCTCAAGAAAAACAAGATACAGCCTATAATCCTTCGATTGTAAAAAATCCAGAAGGACGTGAATTCTGGCTTTGCTTTTTAAAAAACTTCAAAGATGATGACCGGAAACTATCTAAATCGAATGAATTGCAATTAGAATTCTTCATTACAAGCGATAAAGATGCTAACGTTGTAATTGAGATTAGAAGCATTGGTTACAGAAATAGTTTATTTGTACAAGCAGGAACAATTAAAAATGTTAAGATAGATGTACAAGCACAAGTGCGAAGCTTTGATAATATAGAAGAAAAGCAAGGAATACACATAACCTCAGACTATCCAATAACAGTGTATGGTTTAAATCGAAGATATCAGACAACCGACACATATTTAGGGCTACCAGTTGAGGTATTGGGAACAGAATACAGAATTATGTCATATTACGTAACAGATGACTTGCTTTCAATTGCGGCAGTTGTTGCTACCGAAGATAATACTATTGTTGAGATCACACCATCGGTTGATACATATTCCGGGAAAAAACGCGGAGAAACATTTCGGGTAACACTTAATCGAGGTGATGTATATCAAGTAGGTGGAACAAAAGTATCCAAGAGCGATTTGACTGGAACTTACATACGAGCAAACAAAAGAATTGCCGTTTTTGGAGGACATCAATGTTCGTATGTACCAAATGTCGTTCCAGAGATAATTGCTTGCAATCATTTAGCTGAGCAGCTGCCACCTATTCATTCGTGGGGGAAGCATTTTTATATAGGGAAATTTAAATTTCGAACCAAATATACATATAGAGTATTAGCACATTATCCTGATACTAAAATTTTTGAAAACACTAATTTGGTTGCAATTTTAAAAACAGGTCAATTTTTCGAGCAAACAACTGACAAGGACATACAAATTACAGCCGACAAACCAGTACTTGTTGCGCAATACTCGCAAGGTTTTAAAAATGGGGATTCTATTGGGGACCCGATGATGCTTCTGATTAGTCCAACTCAACAATTTTTAAGAAAATACCGATTTGCTACGCCTGTTAGCGGGGACTGGGAACATCTTGTAAATATTGTCGTCCCAACGGAAGCAATAAATACAATACAGCTTGATGGTAAAGCAATAGATACTAATGAATTTAGACCATTCGGGCTAAGTCGATATTCCATTGCATCTTTGTCTATTTCGTATGGAAGTCATATTATTGAGGGGGCCTTACCATTTGGAATGTATTCATATGGTTTTGGAAAAGGATTTGATGCATTTGACGCTTATGGTACGATGGGCGGACAGTCTTTCATAGAGTATTCGGTTACGCGTGATATAAACCCACCAACAGCAGATGAAAAAATAATTAACGGGAAGTATATGGTACTGCTAAGAGATGACCGTCCCGACGATACTGGAATTAAAGACTTAAAAATTATGGATAATAATAATATTCAATTCAAAGAGCCAACAATAGTAGAAGCAACACCACAATTAAATTTAGAAATTTCGCCGCTATCTGCTGTTGAGGAAGGTAGAATTTCGTTTAGAATAAGAGACATAGCTTTAAATGAAGCATTTTATACAGTTTGCTATGTTTATGATGATTATGAAGGGCATTATAAGTTCTTTTTAAACAGTGGATTAGATGTTAAGTGTGCAATTGATTTAGGCTATAGTGTTGGGTTATTCATAAAGCCATCGTTAGTAACAAATCAAGTTGATTTTTCAAATACGGGAAATGTTTCTTCTAATGGAAAATTCAAGAATTCATCTTCAAGTTCGCTGGGGTATGGCTTATTTGTATCGAAAACACTTAACCCAAAATGGCAAATCGCAACACAATTTTCTTTTGAGAAATATGCAGGCACAATCTCGTCACCTGACACAAACATTGCGTTTGTTCGCGATATTAACACAGGTGAATTAAAACGTTTCAGGGAACAGACAAATTTAGAACTAACAGGTAGTTACCTTCAACTTATTGTTTCTGCTAATTATTCTTTTTGGGACTATTTTTACTCCAAATTTGGGTTAAGTTTCGATATTAATTCTTCATCAACAATTTCTTACACAAGAGAAATTCTAGAACCTATTGATTTTGTTTATTCAAACAACAAAAGAAAAATTAAGCCTAACAATGCTCCAAATGAGATTAATTCAATGAGTTCTGTTGCTCTTGGGATTAATGTTGGTGCAGGAATTAGTTACGGGATTTATAAGAGATTTTATGCGTTCGGTGAATTATCCATTAATCAGCATATTACTAATATAATAGATTACGGCAGTTGGAAAATGAATATGATTTCGCTAATTATGGGGATTAAGTACAAACTATGAAAGAAATAATAGGAATTATCAATAAAGAAATTGTTAGTGAATTTAGAACGAAATCATCGCTTGCTACAGTTGGTTTATTTATTGTAACGACTATCACAATCATAGGAATAGGCATTGGGAACGAACCAATAAATGGCCAAATTGCTGGTGGTTTGCTATGGGTTGTTATGTTTTTTTCGTCGATGGTAGGGCTTTCAAAAATATTCATTCTGGAAGAGGAACGCGGCACATCAATGTTCTTATTAATTCAAGCAAATTCTGGTTACATATATTTCGGGAAATTAGTTTATAATACCTTATTAAGTTTAACCATCTATTTTATCACCATACTGTTATTTTTATTTTTTCTCAATCAGGTCAGCATTAATTCGTGGAATGTGTTTATATTAACAATGCTGCTATCATCAATTGGGTTGGCGGCTGCTACCACAATTATTTCGGCATTAATATCAAAAGCTGGGAGCAAGAACGCCCTCTTCCCTGTTCTTGCGTTCCCTGTTTTGCTTCCACTTATTTTTATTGGAATAAGTTTAACGATTGACTCAATAGAAGGCATTAGTTTAGCAAAAGCCTCGAACAACCTCAATATGCTTGTTGCTTATAGTGGTCTCAATATTATTCTATCATATTATTTATTTGATTATATATGGCGAGAATAATTTGTAACTATAATTACAAATTGGTTGTTATATAAATGTCACAAAATTTACAATTGGAATAATATATGATAAAATTAAATTTTGTTTTAATTTTAATAATAATAAATATTTGTCAAGTATTTTCAGCAATTACAATTAAATATTCAAATTTAGACCTTTCGAAAGCACCGGCTGGATATATTGAAGTTGAAGTTTTTCAAGACAATGTCCCAATTGATAATTTAACAGTAGATGATGTGTTAATAATCGAACTAACTCGCACAAAAAAACCTGACAAAGTAGAAAAAATTTCAGGAACAAAATTTGCTATCAGCTGGCGTACCCCGTTAGAAACATATCCAACTTATATAAAACCAACAAATCCCGATGATGTACCATTGATTGGTTTATCACTAATCATTTCACACGATGGAGAAATCGGTAAATTAAGCATTCCTTATGAAAATCCGGGTTTACCGATATTAGTAATTAAAGAAGCTCATAGTGGCATTCAGCAGAAAGAGCTTTCTTTTGAGAAAACGAACAAAAACCAGATATACGTAATTGCATTTACTAATAAGGGATCGATTGATAAAAAATTGAGATTAGACTCAATTACATTTACAAGTCCATATTTTTCATACAATTGGCAAGGCACTTCTTTTGATATGTATTCTCGACCTCCGATGGAATTAGAAAACAGTACACATTATTTAGTTGATATAAATTATCAATCGCCTGGTGACAATAGACCTATAAGAGCATTGATGCAACTCCATTACAATAATGGGATGATAAAAAGTCTTCCGCTTTTAGCAGGGAATCTTGAAGTAAAACAAACTACAATGTTGCAATTGCTTAAACCAAATGGTGGAGAAAAACTTACTCCTTGCGAAACATACGAAATTAAATGGAAAGGGCATTCGAAAGACCAGCCTGTCATTGTTGAGTATTCTATTGATAATGGACGCAGTTGGCTGCAAATTGCCAAGGTAATGGACTCAGTTTATAAATGGATTGTCCCAAATGTTGAAACTTCATCTGCATTGGTGCGAGTTCGCCAGGAATTTACAAAAGCAAATGAGGTTGTGCTAAAAGAAGATTGGTCTAACATTACCAAAATTGCTTTCAACTCTAATGGTGCAAAAGCAATTGGTGTAAACACTCAGGGGAATATTTACGAATTTGATATTTACAACCAACCGAATGCACCTTTGAACAAGTATTTCGCGAGTTTATCGACCAATAATTTGATAAACATAAATGTCGATTATATTAATAATGATAATGAAATTACCTATTTTTTCAGGGAAAATTATTTTTCTTTACCCAAAGCAGCATACTACAAGGTGGGGGTTTCGCCTTCATATAAAACTATACCTTCCCCAATTGACCTTAACAAAGTATATACTGACCCAAAACGCAGATTTTTCATTACAAAAAATACTTTTGAACCTAAATTTTATGTGCTGGACATTAATAATTTGTCAATCTTGAATTCTGTAATAACAAAGATGCCTGTAAGTAGTATTAGTTTCAATAAATCCGGCGATACTTTGGCGACAATTGAGATTGATGGAAGAATTAGTTTGTATAGAATAGTTGATGCAAATAACATTGTTAAAATAAAAAACTTTTTTGTTGAATATACAGCAATACCTGTTAACATTAAATTTTCACCTAACGGACAATTCCTTGCAATTTCAGTAATGCAGGAAGATAATGTAGGGACCGACACATATTTGTATGATTTAGAGAAACAAATGATTGTGAGAACTTTCCGACCTGCTGTAAATGAGCCCGTTGAGGTAGATTTTAGCCCATCAACAAATGCTATTGTAATAGGTTCGCCGAATTTAGACCAAATTGTTATATATGATTTAACAGGTTCGGGAACAAAGTCAGTTCTTGCAGGCCATTTCAATTCAATGAATGATATGAGATTAGACCCAGAAGGGTTTGCAATCTTATCTTCGTCGAATGGTGAAGGAAATTTCAAGCATCGTTCTTTTTCTTATCCTGAATTAGATGTTTCGGACAATAATTTTAGTATTGTTGCTGCAAATTTAACTATCATTCAACCCCAGATACAGCCAATAATCATTGGAACCGACAACTTTTATACTTTTACTGCTGAAATTTGCAATAATAGTGACGTCCCAGTATATATTTATGATGTATCTACTCAAAATGAAACCCACGTTAAAATTTTGAATTCAATATTGAGTGACACTTTATATCCAAATAATTGCTTTGAATTGCAGATAAATATAGCCCCTCAGGACACAGGGAAAATTGAAGATCAAGTTATTTTTCACTCTTGCTACAAGGATTTTATTTTCCCAATTTCTTTCCAAAGTTTGGATAGAAAGCTTACTTTAATTAATCCTAATGGTAATATTTTCGAAGAAACTTGCTTAAGAACAAGTAAATTGACTAAATTCCCAATATTCAGGAACGACGATACTATTGATGTGCTCATAAATAGAATAAAAATCGAAGATGGATATGGTAACATTTTCAAAATAGAAGATTTCACTTACGATACAATTATTAAACCCGGCGAAACATTATACTTAAACATTTCGTTTTCACCAGAAGAATTGAAGGAATATTCCTGCAATCTATTTATTTATCATTCTAATCAAAACAACGTTGTGAAGCGGGTTTTACTTAAAGGCAAAGGTATTGGAACATTTTTAACTGTAAGTCACGAGAAATTGATGTTCATCAATGAAATTAATAACCGCAAATTAATTGTTAAGAACATTAGCCAACAGAGAACAACACTTACAGAGGTGCATTTTGAGCCCGATGGTTATTATTTTTTAAACACTCCATTACCAATAGTAATTGAAAAAAATCAATCTGTTGAGTTGGATATTGTACGAAAAAATACTTCAATTGAACCTGTTCAAATCTATTTTACAGCAATTCCCTGTCTTGCATCAAATGCTATTATACTGGATAACTACGTTGGCACCTCACAATTAAAAATTGGAAAAGTCGAAGCAGACCCGCGAAAGAACGCTAAAATTGAAATATCATTTGTAAATACTGAAAATTATCCATATCAAGGTGAAAGATTTTTCGAAGGCGAAATTAGCATTAATCAAAGGGCGTTCTATCCTCTAAGTATATTTTCGAAATACGGAAATGCAAAGATTTCATCCAATCAAGTAGTCGATAATAAAAGGCTCATTAAATTTAGAATAGAAGGTGACTTCGGTGTAAACGGAACTCTATGTGAGATAACAGGTGTTTCCGGACTTACAGATGAGGTCATTTCCCCGATAGAATGGAAAAACTCTATATTCTGGGGGACATCCGTTCAAACTAATGTGTTGGATGGTGAACTTAGACTAACAAATATCTGCGAAAATCGGCTTATAAATTCAAAATCTACTTTTATAAATAGTATTAGCCCAATTCCAGCAAAAGACATTATTAATTTATCTATTAATAATGAGGCACCAACAACAGCATATATTGAAATAACTGATATATTTGGAAACGTTATAATGAAAACTGAAGCAATATATCTTTCTTCTGGTTCAGGTATATTGCTCCCAATAAACGTTTCATATATGAGCAATGGAATGTATAAGTTGGCTTTGCACACCCAAAAAGAAACTATTATCGAAAAAATTATAATACTAAGATAGAGTAAAAGGTGAAAAGTGAGAAAGATCACGATATTACTTTTTTTATTATTGAGCAGTAATTCACTATTCGGGATACAAGACACAAATTATAGGAATATTTTTCTATATAGTTCATTGGCAATTCAAGGCAACTTTTATAATTCGAATTTCCGAAGCTTGCCAGCATACCCAAGTTGTTGCACCAATTATGATTTTGCCAACGGAATGGGATATTTTCTTGGGCTTGGAATGGGATATAATCAGGATAAAAATATACTAAACAGTGAAATTTCATATTTATTTGGTGCTAAGCTATCTGATTTATCTGCCAAATATTCAATAGATGAATTTATCGGATATTATATTGATAAGGATATTTATCAAAAAATTATCTCTAACTATACGCTTGATGTTGATTTAATGACAATTGGAATTTTTTCTCAAATAAGTATTAAACCACCATTGAACTTACCGCTTTTTATCTCTTTTGGTCTTAATCTCGATTTCCCAATTTCAAATGAATTATACAAAGTTGAAAAATTAAAGAAGCCTGACAATATTACTTTTTCTGACACAAAATCAAGAATAAGAGGAGAACAATCGGGTAAAATAAATGATTTGTCCGCTGTTTTATATTCAATTTCGTTTGGCGTTGCGTATTATACTTTCAATTTTAAGAATTTCACACTTCAACCAAAGTTTGAATTGAATTATGGGCTAAATAATGTTGTTAGAAATGTCGATTGGAAAATTGTTAGTTCCAAGCTTGGGATGGATATTAATTTTAATATTCCTAAAATTAAGGAAGAACCTAAAATTCAGCCAATAAATCCACCTATGCCTGAACCCGAAATTCCAGCTAATCCAAATTTAGAATATAATTTAACTGCAAAATACTCAAATATTGAGCTGGAAGATAGTTCCAATATAGACATACCGATTTTCAGCAACCTTGAAGCAGAGATTTCAGTACTGCCATCTATTATTTTTTTCCAGAAAAACAGCAATCAATTGAATAATGTTATTAAGCCGATAAATCCGATTGCTAAATCTATTAATTTGGATACTGCTTTCATTAAGTTCATCAAAAATAGTGAAGTCGCTACATTAGTTACAATAAATAGATTAGAAAGTGAAAATCCAATAATTTATCAAAAACGCAAAGATAAGATAATAGAAATTGTCAAAAATTTTGCTCCGAACAATTTAGCAAACTTTGAATTTCAAGAAAACGTTATAAAAAAAGACAGCATTAATAAAAAAACCGAGGATGAATATATATGTGCAAAATTTGAGTATAAAGATTTTAATATTAAGAGATTTAATTACTACAAAGAAACAAGAAATACTTATTATTCAAAAAACCGAAATGTTGTTTTTTTCAATGCCCAAATACCTTTTGAGTATGAGAATTATCAAATTGAGATATTCATCAATGATAGTCTTGTTTTCGAAAATAATAATATTGATACAAGATTTAATATAATCGATGATTATTTCCTCTACCGAGGATTTGTAAATACTCCGATGAACGTCAAAACGAAAGTTAAATTAAAAAATGGAATAGAATTAACAAATGATAAAACATATATAATAAATCCAAAACTATCGCAAATTAATTTGATTATCAATCCAAACGATGGTAAAGAATATACAATATTAGGATTATTCGATTTCGATAGTAGTGAGTTTGCACTTTTTGACAACAGAGTACGAGAAAAAGTGCTTGACGACCTATATTATCGAGGGAAAAAACTCACAATAATTCCGTTTACTGATAATATTGGAAGTAAAGATTATAATTATAAATTGGCTGAGAAAAGGGCTTTGGCAGCTATTAAATTATTACAATTGCGCGACGAAGACTATAAAATTGAATATCCCGCACAATATTTATACGATAACCGAACACCATTGGGACGGATATTAAATAGAAGCGTAATAATCAGAATTGAGAAGTAATAAAATAGTAAATTCGATAGAAATTAAAAAGGATGCTTGCTGAAATAAATGGCAAACATCCTTTTATTTGCGAACAATCAACTATTTCATTTCGTTTTCATTTCGTTAGGATTATTTTTTGCGATTTCAACCAGTTCCATTTCGAAAATCAAGGTAGCATAAGGCGGGATAACCATTCCATAACCTTCTTCTCCGTAAGCAAGTTTTGAAGGGACGACAACTTCCCAGCGAGAACCAACAGGCATCATAGGAATAACAATTTTCCACCCTTCAATAAGATTCTTAATAGGAAGATAAACAGGATTATTTTTCGCTGAGCTATCAAAAACAGTTCCATCTGGAAATTTTGCAATAAGTTTCATCATTACAGCATCGTTAATTGATGGCTTAGGCCCATTCCCAGGTTTTATAACTCTATATTGAATACCTGAAGGTAATGAAATAACCCCGCTTTTCTTTTTATTTTCCTCTAAAAATTTAATTTCTTCTGCTTTGTTTTTTTCAGCATTTTTACGGAAATTTTCTAATTCTTTTTGTTGCCTCTTTTCCTGAGTTTGACGAACACGCTCCATAAGTTTCATATTCAATTCTTGACGCTCAGACTTCTTAATTTTAGCCTTCGACTCGGAAGTGTCATCAGAAAAGCCATCACGTAATCCTTGCAAATAAGCTTCTTCAACAAAAGGGAAACTATCATTCCGGAAAGCAGCTCCCAAATCATATCCAACAGAATAGCTTATTTTTTCATTTTCTGATTTAAGATTAACGCTTTGCTGTTCATTAGTTTTTTTTGAGCAAGCAACAACTACAAAAAGTAGTAATACCAAACGTAAATATTTCATAGTTTTTCCAAAAATTAATAAAAAATATAAGCAAAATAATAATAATTTCGCATTCAATTATTTGAAAATATTTTTTTAAGAATTAAACCTTTTGTAT
Organism: Eximiradius sp.; assembly: GCA_937127445.1. Classification (GTDB taxonomy): domain Bacteria; phylum Bacteroidota; class Ignavibacteria; order Kapaibacteriales; family UBA2268; genus JAKIZO01. The sequence goes on from CAKZLY010000015.1 coordinate 40,243, forward strand.
TTTTTAAAGTCTAATTTAGTAAAAATATAAGATGTTAGTGAGTTGATAGATAGTGAAGACAAAAATATAATAGATGATTATTTATCAAATAGTAGTAATAATGCAGCCAAAAGGCTTATTCGAAAATATGAAAAATTTGTTTTTGCTATTGCTTTGAGATATGTGGGTTCATATGACGATGCTGAGGATTTAACACAAGAAGTATTTATCAAAGCACTGAACAATTTGAAAAAGTTTAAGCAGGACAGTTCTCTAAAAACGTGGTTATATAGAATAACGGTAAACACTTGCTTAACATTTATGAGGAAGAAAAAAATTACGAGTTTTTTCAAACTTGACGATAATAGTGATGTAATTAAAAAACAAAAAGATTTTAGTCCAGAACAATATTATATTGCTAACGAATTAGAACGAAAGTTTTTATCTGAATTAACAAAATTACCAGAAAAACAACGAGAAACATTTGCATTGAGATACTTTGACAATTTAAGCTACGAAGAAATATCACAATTACTTGGAACAAGCGTTGGCGGACTAAAAGCGAACTATTTTCAGGCAATAAAAAAATTATCAGAAAAACTTAAAAGTGAGATATAAAATGGGAAATCAAGAACAAATAAAAAAGAAACTACTCGAACTCCTTCCTGATTACGTTTTTCGGAGGCTTGGTGAAAGCGAAAGAGAATTCTTCGAAATGCATTACACAGAGTTTGAAGATATACAAAAGGAAGTGAAAGAAGCTCAGCTTTTCTTCGAGAAATTGGAACAGATGGACTTCGACAGGGTATTTCAATCTCATACTGTCAATACATCAGTAAAAGTATTGAACAAAATGGAGAGAAAAGTACGACCACAAAGTTCACTAAGATTGGTTCCTAAATTGGCACTTCCATTGATTGCTCTAATTGTAATATTTATTGCTATACAATTAGATTTACATAACAGAGGAAGATATATTAAGATTGACCAGGCTCAGATTGCAAGGCTTAGTGAACCGGTAGTTATTGATAGCTCGATTATAGATGAAGTAAATTCGCAAGATTTAGTTAAATTTATAGAATATGGAACATCAGAGAAAGAAGAAGAAATAAACGATGAAGAAATTGAAGAAATTAACAATTCTTTAGCAGAATTTATTAGTAATGATGTTGGAGTAAATTATTTAGATGAGTTTAATATTTATAACTATTTTGAATACATTGATGAAGATATTTTTCAAGAAATAATTGAGGGAAAATAAAATGAAACAAGCATTATTTTATTATCTTATCCCGCTGATATTATTATTTTCAATCATAGAAACCAAAGGACAACCTTTTCAGGGAGAAAAAGCATTTCAACGTTTTTCAACAATGAAAAAATTGAAAATGATAGAGATTTTAGCTCTTGATGAGGCGAAATCTGATAAGTTTCTGGCAAAATATACTTCGTACGACAACAAGATTTTTACTATACATAATCAAATTGACAAAGCAACTCGTGAACTGATGGAGCTTATGAAACAGGAACGCGTTAAATTAAATGATTTGAAGAATAAGAATGCCGAAATTATTAATCTTCACTCTGAATTATCGAAAACTATGGGCGAACGATACAAAGAATTTCAGAACTTACTTAGCGACGAAGAGCTTGCAAAGTTAATACTATTCGAAAGAAACTTTAACAATGAAGTTAGAAAGAAAATAATGGGAAGAGGACATAATAGAAATGCTCCTGACGAACCACAAGACCGACCAAGAAGAAAATATCAAAGATGATAATAAAAGGAGGCAATTTAATGCTTCCTTTTTTTTTTCATTTAGTTAATAAAAAATACTAATTTTGCATACAGTGCAATTACAAATATTCTGATAATGAAGCTTCTTTACTTAATGTACCGATTCCCTTTTCCGCTTGACAAAGGCGATAAATTAAGAGCGTTCAATTTTATTAGAGAGTTATCCAAATATTACGAAATAGATTTATTATCAATTGTTGATGAGAAGGTTGATGATCTATCCAAAGAAATTGTTAAAAAATATGTCAAGAAAATTTATGAAATAAAGTTTTCCAGATTAAAGATAATAAAGAATTTATTTTTGAATTTATTTAACGGCAAACCTTTCCAAAATGCTTTTGTATATGATAAATCGATAAAGAAGCAAGTAGAAAATATTATTGAAAATGGGGGATATGATTATGCAATTTGCTTAATGATTAGACCGGCTGATTACTTAAAAGGAATAAGAATAAGAAAAATGCTTGATTATCAGGACGCTCTGTCCATAGGATTTGAAAGACGAAGCAAGAAAAGCAATTTTTGGGGACGATTTTTTTATCAGACAGAAGCGAATAGATTGAGAAAATACGAACAGAAAATATTTGATGAATATGACGATAAAATTATCATTACAGCAGAAGATAGGCAATACATCAATCGAGACGATAAAGAAAAAATTGTAGTCGTTCCAAATGGGATAGATTTGGCTTTTTTCTTACCAAAGAATAATGTAGAAAAAAAAATAGATTTACTATTTGTTGGCAATATGCAATATGAACCAAATGTATTATGTGTAAAGTATATTGTTCAAAAGATATTACCAATAATACAAAAATCAAAGTCAGATGTTACTTTGATGATAGCTGGTGCCGACCCTAAGAATGAAGTGCTGGAATTGCAAAGAGAAAATGTTATAATTACAGGAAGATTAAATGACATAAGAGAAGCGTATTCGCAAGGGAAAGTATTTCTTGCCCCAATGCAAACTGGAACGGGTTTGCAGAATAAGCTTTTAGAAGCAATGGCAATGCGACTGCCTGTAGTATCCTCTGAATTGTGTAATAAAGCTATCAATGCAAAGGAAAATATTGAAATATTAATTGGTAGGAAGCCAGAAGAATATGCTCAGCACTGCATAAATCTATTGAATAACAGTTTGCTTAGAGATACAATCTCTGAAAATGCCCTCAATTTTGTAAAGACAAATTATTCGTGGGGGAAAAACGTCAGTATATTAAAAGACTTAATTGATAAATTTGCTAACACTTGATATATTTGGAAGTCGAAATGAAAGAGAAAGGTAAGATATTATTGATTGACGACCAAGAGCCGTTCTATAAGCTTATTAAGCGATATTTTACTCATACAGAATACACGATTGATTACCTATCAGAACCAGACAATCTTGATGATATTCTCGCGGTGAACAATTATGATTTGCTAATTTTAGATGTTCTTTTGCCAAATATTTCCGGATACGATATTTGTAAGAACGTACGTCAAAAGTATGATATGTTCGAATTGCCAATATTATTTTTGTCTGCAAATGATAATAGTGAAAACATTGCATTTGGCTTTGTTTGCGGTGGGAATGATTATGTAGCTAAGCCGTTTGAACCAAGTGAGTTAATTGCAAGGGTTCAAACACTTGTTCGATTGAAAAAATTATATAAGGCAAATAGATTGTTAAATCAAGAATTAGAGGAAAGAAATAGATTTTTACAGATGAATATACACGACTTAAAGTCACCGTTAATGACTATTATGGTGCTTGCAGGTCTTGTTCAAAAAGATTTTGATGCTAATCACGAAAATTATTCAAACCTTGATATAATAGTTAAAACGTCTGAACAAATGCTGAAAATTGTTAATGAAATACTTGAATTTAACAAGTTGGAAAATAATGAAGTCAATTTAAAATTTGAAGTTGTTAATTTTGATGAAATACTTGCACAAGTATTAGATGTACAAAAGCCTTTGGCAGAAAACAAAAGACAAAGCATAATAGTTAAAAAAGAAGTTTCGGAACAGTTGAAGCTGAAGGTTGACAGCGAAAAAATAGTTCGTGCAGTTAACAATATAATTGGCAATGCGATAAAATACAGCCCTTATGAAAAGCCAATTGAAACAATAGTAAGCAAAAGCAAAGGAGAAAATGGCAATTTTCTTCGTTTAGAAATATGTGATAGCGGCCCTGGATTTAAAGAAGATGAAATAGACAAGGTATTTACTTCATTTGGAAGATTTTCTGCGCAACCAACAGGTGGTGAAACTTCCACAGGATTAGGATTGATGATAGCCAAGCAGCTAATTGAGCTAAATCACGGGAAAATTTGGGTGGATAGGGATTACAATAACGGGAGTAAGTTCGTAATTGAGCTACCACTGGTTGAAAATAACAACATTTAAATTAATTGAACAATTCATATCGAGAGCAGCTCGATATAAGAATAATGATTACTTTGAATTAATTGTCAGTAGATTAATTGGAATTATCATTGTTTCGTTTACCACGAAACAATGATATTTTTTCTCACACTGTTTCAAATATTAACAGATAGTCAAAATTATATTTCAAACACTGGCACTATTTTACTTCCAATTATAGCATTTTTAGGTGGATTAATTATAGGAATATTAAGAAAGACAGTATTTAAAAATGTAACGCAAGAAGGGATAGAAAGTGTTGTTCAGTCATTGGTCTATAAGGATGGGAAAATATCTTGGAGCAACTCTATTAAATCAATTTTACTATCAGCGATTTCGATTGCAAGTGGAGGTGGAGCCGGAAAAGAGGGACCAACAATAGTTTTAGGAGCATCGGCTGGTTCGTCAATATCTCAAATATTAAATTTTGACAAGCAAAAAATGCAAATATATTGCGGGAGTGGAGCTGCAGCAGCAATTAGTGCAATATTTAATGCTCCATTGGGTGGAATAATTTTTGCAATGGAAGCAATTATTGGAGATATCAAATTAAAATCGTTTGCTTCCTTAGTAGTAGCTTCGATTTCAGCAACGGCAACTACAAGAATTTTTGTCGGGAATAATCCTTTACTTATCACGCCACAGGTGGCTGATGTACCGGTAATAGATATGTTTCTCCTGGCAATTGCTGGTATAACAAGTGGATTTATTGCAATATACTATCTAAAAATATATTATTGGACAACTATCTTAGTCAAAGATACTTTTAAAAAAGTGCCACAAGTATTGAAACCTGCAATTGGCGGGTTATTAGTAGGCATTTTGGCTGCGCTATTACCTACATTACTTGAATCAACATATCAACCAATTAATAATGCAATCAGAGGAAACGGGCAGGGACTTATTAAATTATCTATTTTCGAGTATTTATTGCCATTAACAAATAATAACCTTCACATCATTATTATTTTAATGGTGTCTTTGTTGACTTTATTATTAAAACCAATATCAAATGCGATAACAATTGCAAGCGGTTCAGTTGGAGGGACTTTCGCTCCATCAATAAAAGCAGGAGCGATGTATGGATTTGTGTTGGGATTAATATCGAGTTTCTTTATTAAAGATATAAATATTGGATTATATGCAATCGTATGTGCAGGAGCTGTTCTTTCGGGTGTTTTTCAAGCACCTCTAACAGGTGGAATTATTTTATTTGAGATAAGTCGTAACTATAATATTATATTACCTTTGATACTTTCCAGTGTTTTATCTTCTTTTATCATACAAAAATTTAAGATAAGAACTTTTAACGCTTTGCAACAAGAAATTGTAGATGATGAAAATAGACTTCATCCAATGTTGAAAATTTTTGACGAAAATATTCGTAAAAAAGATTAATTATTTTTATATTAGTATAGTTGTATTTTTAGAGATATAATAATGTCTAATTGGGAATATTATGAAAACCATAAGAGCATTTATTAATCAAGTAGTTATCTTTATACTAATTGTATCATCCTTTACGCTAACTGGTTGCGACGAATCAACAAGTCCAAGCAATTTCAATCTTTTTTCAACTTCGGATGAAGTTGCATTAGGACAACAGATTGATGCTGAAATAGTTGCGAATACTAATGAGTATCCGATATTAAATAACACACAAGCAACTGCTTATTTACAGAATATTGTTAATACAATACTCAACTCGCCCGAAATAAAATATAAAAACACTTTTAATTATCAAGTGAAAATTATCAATACAAACACAATTAATGCGTTTGCTGTTCCTGGTGGATATGTGTATGTATATAAAGGATTAATAAAATTTCTTGATAATGAAGCAACAATGGCAGCCGTATTAGCTCACGAGATTGCACACATAGAGAGAAGGCATTCAACTAAGCGACTAACCAAGCAATATGGAATAACAATTCTTATGAGTTTAGTTCTTGGAAGTAACCCAAGTGTTTTGGAGGAAATAGCTGCTAATTTATTAACAGGTATTGCACTTTTGAAAAACAGCCGAGACGATGAATATGAAGCTGATGAATATTCTTTCAAATATTTGCTGTCGACAAATTGGTATCCAGGCGGAACAAAGTTATTTTTTGAAAAAATTGGAGCAAATCAGCAAGGAGGAAAGCTTGAAGAATTACTTTCAACTCATCCTTTGCCACAAGAACGAATTAAAAAAGTAGATAATTTATTAAGTAAACATAGTATTGGTCAGCCAACAGAAAGCAATTTGTTTACTCAAAGATATTTAAATTTTAAGAATAGCATTCAGGATTAATTTATGGCAGCATTTCAAAAGCTAATTGATTTAATCAAAGAGAAAAAGACATTATTATGTGTTGGACTGGACACCGACTTAGATAAAATACCCGAAGTTTTTCCAAAAAATTCAAGTGGAATTACTGAATTTAACAAAGAAATAATTGTATCCACAAAAGATTTAGCAATAGCGTATAAAATCAATTTTGCATTTTACGAGCAATATGGTGTTGCCGGATATAAAGCTTTGTATGATACATTCAAGGCAATACCACCTTCTCATTTTGTGATAGCCGATGCAAAAAGAGGTGATATTGGCAATACATCTATGGCATACGCAAAAAGCATTTTCGATTACTTTAATGCCGATTCAATTACCGTAAATCCATATATGGGATATGACTCACTATCGCCTTTTTTCCATTATAAGGACAAAATTATTTTCATTTTAGCTTTAACATCTAATCAAGGAGCGTTTGATTATCAAAAGCAAAAAATCAACAATGAAGAGCTATATAAACTGGTAATCAAAAAGACATCTGTTAGCTACAATTTTGAGCAAACTGGATATGTTGTCGGGGGAACTCATCCAGAAGAAATTGGAGAAATTAGGAAATTAGTTCCACGACATCTGCTTCTAATTCCTGGTATAGGTGCACAAGGTGGTAATATTGATAGTGTGCTTAAAGCCAATGGGAATTCGCCAGCAGTTGTAAATGTATCGAGAGCAATAATTTATCCAGATGGTAGCGGTGATTATTTCGAACGTGTAAGAAACAAAGCTGAATATTATTCAAAAGCACTTCAAATTTTGTAATTGAATAAGAAATGCTAAGATTAATTAAAATAATTGTTTTTGGATTATTTGCATTATCATTAAACTTATTCTGCCAGAAAGTTGACCCACAGCACAGGGTGAAAATAGGCGATGAAGCTCCGAATTTTACTTTGAAGTTTTTAGATGGAACAACGAAACAGCTCCGAGACTTACGTGGGAACGTTATTATGCTACAGTTTACTGCAAGTTGGTGCAGTGTATGCTTGAAGGAAATGCCTTTCATTGAAGAAGAAATCTGGAAAGTGCATAAAGAAAATCATAGTTTCAAACTTTTTGGTATTGATTTTAAAGAAGACAGAGAAACTATCGAGAAATTCATTCAAAAGACTAAAGTTAGTTATCCAATTTTATTAGATGAAGACGGCAAGATTTTTGAATTGTATGCGGAAAAAGGAGCAGGGGTTACCCGCAACGTAATAATCGACAAACAAGGTAAAGTAAGATTTCTCACACGGCTGTTTGTTCGCGAGGAATTCGATGGAATGAAAAAAAAGATAGATGAACTTCTCAATGACTAACATTTCTATGCCAAAATTCATTTATTTTTCATTATTTTATAAGATAATTTATTGTTTGTTCTAATAAACTTGAGGCTTTTATGAAAAAATCTATAATAGTTTTATTTATGATATTTGGAATAGCAACAATGATAATTTCTTGCGGCAAAAATACTGAAAATACTGTTGAAAAAAGTGAAATTTCCAAGCAGAAAATCGAGCAGGTTATTAAAGATTTGCTTACAAAATATGGTGAAAGCCAAAAAGAACGGATTGAACGCGGTGTGAATGTTGTTGCAAAATTATGGAATGGAAGTGAGAGTGAATTTGAAAAATTCTGTCTGGAAAATTTTATCGGAAACGAAAAAGAATTAGATGCTGTATTTAATAGTTTCTCGAAACATTGGGAAACCTTATTAGGCAATTTCAACAGGATTTCACTCGATTTGAAAAAACCCGTGCATATCGATGAAGGTGAGGTAACACCTCTTGATTTGATGGTTTCAGGATATGAGCCATCGGCACACTTAACAGCAGACTTTTTTGAAAACAAGATAGCATATTACATTGCTCTTAATTTCCCATATTATAGTTTACAAGAAAAAAATAAACTTGGGAAAAACTGGACACGCAAGCAGTGGGCTTATGCACGAATGGGCGATTTATTTACAGTAAATATACCGGCAAATCTGCTGTTAAAATCGTCGGAAGCTATGGCAAATGCTGATAATTATATAAGTAATTATAATATAATGGCTGGATATCTTGTCGATGACAATATGAACACATATTTCCCCGAAGATATGAAATTAATTAGCCACTGGAATTTGCGAGATGAAATTAAAGCACAATATGGGAAAGAAAATCCATTAAACAAACAAAAAATGATTTATCAAGTTATGTTGCGCATTATCGAGCAATCAATCCCACAAGATGTTGTAAATAGCGATAAATATAAATGGAACCCATTTTCAAATAAAGTGTACCAAGACAATAAAGAAGTAAGTTTGAAAAGCGAGCCAAATACAAGATATTATCATTTGCTTCAAAATTTCAAAGCTTTGAAAGAAATTGACAAATATAATCCCCTCTTCCCTACTTACATTAAAGCAAAATTTGAAAAAGAGATGGAAATTCCGCAAGAAGAAGTGGAAAAGATGTTTGTCGATTACTGCTCAAATCCAGTATTTAAAGAAATAGGTGAAATAATTAAAATACGTCTGGGGCGTGAACTTGAACCTTTTGATATTTGGTATGATGGTTTTAAATCCCGTTCATTGCTTAATCAAGATGAATTGACAAAAATTACTTCGAAAAAATATCCTAATCCAAAAGCATTGGAAGCAGATATACCAAATATCTTAACAAAACTTGGGTTTAAAACAGAAAAAGCAAAAGAAATTGCTTCAAGAATTACTGTTGATCCTTCGCGTGGTGCTGGACATGCTTGGGGAGCGCAGATGCGTGGCGATAAAGCTCACCTCCGCACTCGAATTGGCAAAAGCGGAATGGATTATAAAGGTTACAATATAGCAATACACGAATTAGGACACAACGTTGAACAAACGTTAACACTTTACGACGTTGATTATTACTTACTGAATGGTGTTCCAAATACTGCTTTTACAGAAGCATGGGCATTTACTTTTCAATCCAGAGATTTACCTTTATTAGGCATAAAGAATACAAATAAAGAAAAAGAAATATTGGATGTGCTCGATGCTGCCTGGGCAACATATGAGATTATGGGTGTGTCGCTTGTAGATATGCGAGTTTGGAAATGGCTCTATGATAACCCGAATACAAATGAAGAACAGTTAAAACAAAAAGTTATCGAAATTGCAAAGGATGTTTGGAATTCGTATTATGCACCCGTTTTCGGTATTAAAGATCAACCAATACTTGCAATTTATTCACATATGATTGATTATCCATTGTATCTTTCAGCTTATCCGTTAGGACACTTAATAGAGTTTCAAATTGCGGAAGACATAAAGGGTAAAAATTTAGGCGAAGAGATGTATAGAATGTGTGTTCAAGGAAGATTGACACCTGAGGTATGGATGATTGGTGCAGTTAGGAATAAACTATCTGCTGAACCATTACTAAAAGCGGCAAAAGAGGCAATAAAACAGATTAAAAATAAAAGTTAATTAAAATTTTAGATTAAATATTCAATTAAAATATGAAGATGCTTGCCTATGTAGAGGCAAGCATCTTTGTTAAATTTAGAATTCTGTGTTTATTATTCAGTCTTTCGTAGAGACGCAATGCATTGCACCTCTACAAACAATATTGTCAATTATTGTAATTTCATAATAGGAATTACCTTTTGTTGAATGTCGCCTACCACTTCTACTCTGCCTTCATCAGTAACAAAAACATCAATTTCTGTACGAAAACCAATTTTCTCGTCAGGCATATAAATACCAGGTTCGATTGAAAAACAAGAACCTGGGATAATACGACGTAAATCTTTAGTCTCGAGATTATCAATATGAGTACCGTTTCCGTGGACTTCTTCGCCGATATTATGACCTGTTCTGTGAATAAAGTATTTACCATAACCAGCATTTTCAACAACTTCTCGACAAGCTTTATCTACTTCCCAACCATAGACAGGCGTATTGTTATTGAATCGTTCTGTCACTAAATTGTAAGCTGTGTCGCGAGCAAGAGCAATTACCGAGAAAATATTCTGGATTTTATCAGGAACTGTTTCGCCAATATAGCCCATCCATGTAATGTCGTAATATATGCTTCCTGGTTTGTTAAGTTTTGCCCATAAATCAATAAGAACTAAATCTCCAACCTGCATAGAATAACTATTTTCGGGAGTTGGTTCAAAATGCGGGTCGGCAGCGTGTTCATTAACAGCAACGACAGGGCCATCGCCCCAAATAAGATTGTTGTCTCGCATTAGATTATGCATGAAATGCTGGATTTCATATTCTTTTGGTGGATTCCCAGATTTAATTCTATTGGCAATTTCTTTAAATGCAGCGTCTTTAATTTGCTGCATAATAATTCCCGCTTTGCTGTGAAATTCGAAATCTTCATTAGAAAGATGAGATTCAAATAAAGAAACAAGATCGGCACTGGAAACTATTTCAATGCCAAAACTACGAATAAGATCAATTGTCCCACCATCAACAATCGAAACATAAGGGATAGCGTTCATTGGTGAATATTGCATTGCAACTTTGCGAGCGCCAACGAGAATTTGCCGTAAATATTCGTGCTGTTGCTCCCAAGGCAGATATACAAATTGCTCGCCTGGAAGATGAGAAAGCTTATAAGTTTCAATGCTATGAACTAATTTTTTGGGGGTTCCTTCGGCAGGAATATAATAAAACCACCGGCGGGATGTAAAACGATTTGTGTCAATTTTCAAAATTCTATGAGCAATTGCATCACGATTATGAAAATCATAGAATAGCCACCCATCAATATTTGTTTCCTTCAAAGCGTTTTGAATTGCCTCAATTTGCATCTAATTCTCCTAATTATTCATCAAATACAATTGTTTCTCCATATTGCATCACAACGCATTTTTTACCAATTTTCTCAACTTTCGATTTAAATTCGTTCGGATCAGCTTTAATTACAGGGAATGTATTGTAGTGCATTGGAATTACTAATTTCGGGTCAACAAATTTTGTTGCCTGAACTGCATCGTCAATTCCCATAGTGAAATTATCACCAATAGGAGCTAATAATATATCAATAGAATTGAGTTCGCCAATGAGCTTCATATCGTAGAACAAACCTGTATCGCCGGTGTGGTAGACCACATTACCACCAATATTTATTATGACGCCAGCAGGTTCGCCCATATATTGCCCGTCATTTGTGGAAGAACCGTGATGAGCAATTGTAAATTTTAGTCTACCGAATGAGAAATTGTAAGCACCACCGATATGCATATTGTGTGCTTTGCAACCGTTGGCCGCACAGTAATTAGCTAATTCGTTAACAGCGATAATCAGAGAACCGTGCTTTTTAGCTAAAGACAAAGCATCTCCAAGGTGGTCGCCGTGAGCGTGTGTAAGAACAATGAAGTTAGGTTTGATGCTATCGATTGATATGTTTGCAGTTGGATTTCCACTGAAAAATGGATCAATAACAAGAGTATTTTGTCCATCTTCTAAAATAAAAGTAGAATGACTAACATAAGTGAGTTTTAACATAATATACCTCCACAAAAATATCCAAAATAGCAATTTTTAGAAGTATTTATTAAAGAAATATTTTAAAAATAATTCATTATTTTTTCAATATTTCAATTAATTTGTCAACAACATAATCAACCTTATCACCTATTTCAGAATATAGTGGTAAGCACAATACCTGATTAGCAACTATATTTGCTATAGGAAGGTTTTCAGGTTTTGCAGTTTCAAGCCCGCGATAAGTTGGGATATTGCTAATTAATGGATAAAAATATCTGCGTGAATAAATATTAAATTCCTTTAATTTTTCATATACTTCATCTCTTGTTTTCCCACAAATTTCGGAGTTTATTAAAACAGGAAAATAAGAGTAGCAGTGCTCAACATTTGGGAAATCGCTAAGGAACGAAACACCTGCAATTTTTTCTAAAAGATTGCGATAACGATTTGTTACAATACGACGTTTTTCGATGGCTTCGGAAACATATCTAAGTTGTAACAGACCGAGAGCAGCTTGAAATTCATTCATTTTTGCGTTAATTCCTGGTGCAACGATAGTTGTTTCGCCTGCAAAGCCAAAATTTTTCAAATTGTCTATGCGTTTCTTCATTGCATGGTCATGTGAAATAATTGCTCCACCCTCGAAAGTAGTAAATACTTTTGTTGCGTGAAAACTTAATATAGAAAGTGAGCCAAAGTTGAGAATAGAATTGCCATTGAGTTTAACACCAAAAGCGTGAGCCGCATCGTAGATAACGTGAAGACCATAATTATCTGCTATAGTTTGTATTGAATGGACATCCGCAGGATTGCCATATACGTGCACAGGCAAAATAGCGGAAGTCTTTGGGGTAATAGCAGCCTCAATTTTGTTCGGGTCAATATTGAAAGAATTTGGCTCTATATCAACAAAAACAGGTTTAATATTATTCCACCACAAAGAATGGGTTGTTGCTACGAAGCTAAATGGAGTTGTAATAACCTCACCGCTAATTCGCAATGCTTGCAAAGCTGTGATTAAAGCTAATGTCCCGTTCGAAAAAAGAGAAATGTGTTTTACTCCAAGAAAACGTGCTAATTCTTCCTCGAAAAATTGATGATACTTCCCATTATTTGTTAGCCATTTTTCTTCCCAAATATCCTCTAAAAATGGAATAAACTCATTTAGTGGCGGGAGATATGGCTTCGTTACGTTTACTCTCTCGTTTTTCATAAATACTCCTCATATTTATTTTTTAAGCACAAAATTTGTTCCAAAAATGAAAAATCTTATAATTTCAGTATTGTTTTTTTATTATATTTGGATAATTTATATATATTTCGTTTATTATTATTGATTTTTCTTTTATCGTGTTATGAGAAACAACAGCAATAGTCAGGTTAATCAAGATATAAAAATATTAGTAATCGAGGATGACGATAATCAACTGATAATAATTCAGGAGTCATTAAGAAAGTTGGGATTTGAAGTATATTCCACTATGCTTGGCAAGGAAGGTATAGAAATATACAAAACCCTGGACACTCCTTTAATTCTCCTTGATTACAATTTGCCAGATATGAATGGCTTCGATGTAATCGATGAACTCCGTCGAGAAGGTTACAATGTAGAATTCATTACTATGACTGCTTTTGGGAATGAGCACGTTGCAGTAGAAATGATGAAGCGAGGTGCAAGAGATTATATTGTTAAGGATATGAATTTTTTAGATTTTCTTCCATCGGTAGTTCTTAATACAGTCAATAGAATTCAAGTTGAAAGTAAATTAGAAGAATCCCAAAGGGCATTAAAACAAGCACAAGAAAGATATTACGAACTATTTGAAAATTCGCTCGATGCAATTTTCTATACAAATACAGACGGAGTAATTCAAGGGTGCAACAAATCTATGCTGAAATTATTGGGTTATGAAAAACAAGAAATTGAAAAAATCAATATAAGAGAGTTATTTGCAAATTACACCGATAGAATGAGCTTTATTAATGAAATTGAAAACAATGGCTACGTGAATAATTTCGAAGCTCAATTATTAAATAAAAATGGTGAAATATTAAGCTGCTTAATTGTATGTAATTTACGATATAATTCTGCAAATAAAAAAATCGGCTACGAAGGTATTATTCACGACATCACTGCAAGAAAAAAAGCCGAAATTAAACTTGCAGAAAACGAAGCGAAATATAGAAGCTTATTTGAGCGAATTCCGTTAGGACTTTATATTACTACACCTGATGGAAAATTTATAGATGGCAATCAAGAACTGCTAAAAATGCTTGGTATTTCCTCAAAAGAAGAACTTAATACCATTAATGGTAAAGAATTGTATCTAATTCCCGACGATAGAGAAAAATGGTTGCAGACAATTGAGAAAAATAACGTAGTTTATTCAGAAATTCAGATGAAAACACCAACTGGAAAAGTTATTTGGGTGCAAGATAGTGCAAGAGCAGTTCGTGATTTATCTGGAAGGGTATTGTTCTACGAAGGTGTGCTGAAAGACATAACCGAAAAGAAAGAATACGAACAAGAAAGAGAAAAATTAATTGCTGAACTAAAATCGTCGAAAGCGAAAATCGAACAGCTCGCCAATGAAATAATGGATTTAAATTATGAACTTATTGTTTCCGCAGAACAGTTAAGAAATATCAACCAAAGCAAAGACAAGCTCTTTTCAATAATTGCTCACGATTTAAAAAGTCCATTTACTGGATTTATGGGACTTACGGAATTAATTAGCAAAGATATCGATGATTTGACAAAAGAAGAAATTGTTATTATGTCTGATGCATTGAATACATCAGCTAAAAATATATATGAATTACTTATAAATTTACTTGAATGGTCTAAATTGCAAGGTGGATTGTCAGAAATTAATGTCGAGCCGTTAAATCTAAAAAGAAATGTTGATGTCAATTTGAATTTAGCTTCTCATCAGGCAAATAGAAAAGGTATAAAATTAATAAATGAAATTGACGAAAAAATATATGTGTTGGCTGATAAAAATATGCTTCAAACTCTTTTGAGAAATCTTATTTCTAATGCAATAAAATTTACTGACATTGATGGATATGTGAAACTATACATTAAAGAAATCTTTAGTGATACTGTTACATTCTGTATCGAAGATAATGGGATTGGAATGGACGAAAATGCAATAAAATCACTTTTCAGAATTGATAAACATTATACAACACTTGGGACACAAAACGAGAAAGGGACAGGACTTGGTTTGATACTATGCAAAGAACTTCTTGATAAATCAAACGGAAGAATATCGGTTGAAAGTCAGGTTGGAGTTGGTACAAAGTTCTTTGTAACCTTACCCAAATTTGTAAATGAATGAGATGAAACTAAGCGAAAATGACATAGTCGAGTTGCTAACTGAAAATGGAGGTAAATTTAGGACAAATAATCTCGATGATGCATACAATTTTTGTAAAAAGGTTGCCTTGGGTCACTATGAAAATTTTCCAGTAGCTTCGGTTGCAATTCCTTCTACGATTAGAAAGCATTTCTATTCGATATATGCTTATTGTAGAATAGCAGACGACCTTGGCGATGTTGTTGGTACAAGAAATAAAGATTTGGGAATAAATTTACTTAACTTTTTAGCTGATAGCGCAAATAAAAAATTCCAATCTAATTCTTTTAATCCTTTGTTTCTGGCTTTATCCAACACAGTAAATGAATTGAATCTTCCAGGAGAACCTTTTGTTAAATTAACTGCTGCATTCAAAAAAGATATAAATTTTTCCCAGCCCGAAAGCATTGAAGAGTTGCTTGATTATTGCCAATATTCTGCTAATCCAGTCGGAGAATTAGTTCTACGACTTTTTGGCGAATATAATCAAGCAACCAAAGTATATTCTGATTGTATATGCACTGGTTTACAACTTGTAAATTTTTTACAGGATATGTCGGTAGACATTGAAATAGGGAGAATTTATATACCCAATAATTTAATTCCAAATATTACAATTGATGATTTCACAAAAGATAAAAATAAATTTATTTTGTTTAATTCTTTGAATAAATTATATTTACTGATCTATAATTTATTCAAAGAAGGAGAAAAAATATTAAAATTGGTCCACTCGAAAAGACTAAGATTTGAACTTGCAATGATAATTTCAGGTGGAACAATAATTCTTGAAAAAGTTGTTCGTCTTAAAAGTGATATTTTGTTTCATCGTCCAAAATTGAATGGAAAAGATAAGATAAAAATTATTTTAAACGCAATAAAACAATGGAAATAATAACACCAGAAATATTGGCAAACTATGAAAACGCAGAAGTTCCTAAAAAGGAAAAGTCGAGCTTTCTATATTCTTTTTCCATATTACCCAAAGATGAAAGAAATGCCATGAATACAATATATGCCTTTTGCAGTTATATCGATGAAATTGTTGATAGTTCACCAAACAATCATCCAAAGGAAATACAGAAGAAACTTGAAAGATTGAATTGGTGGGAAAATGAAATAGAAAAATTATATAATAATTCGATTACTACACCGCTACTGGCTCCATTTATTAAGACCATTGATAGATTTGCAATCCCAAAGCAGTATTTTTTAACTTTAATTGATGGATGCCGAAGAGACCTATACAAAAAAAGATATGAAACTTTTGAAGAACTTAAAGAGTATTTATATGGTGTTGCAAGTGTAGTTGGACTAATTAGTATTGAAATTTTTGGATATAAGTATGAAGAAACAAAAAACTATGCAATTAATTTAGGATATGCGCTTCAACTTACAAACATTTTAAGAGATGTGAAAGTAGATAAAAATAGAGGATATATATATATACCACAAGAAGATTTAATACGATTTAATTATACGGAAGAAGATTTGTATAACGAAGTGTATAATGAGAACTTTATTGAACTTATGAACTTTGAAGCGATGCGAGCAAGGGAATATTTCCATCGTGCAAGACAATTTTTACGACCCGATGAAAAACCTACAATAGTTTCTGCCGAAATAATGGACGCAATATATTATCGCTTGCTCGAAAAAATTGAACTTAATGAATTTGATGTTTTTTCTAAAAGAATTAGGGTTTCGAATCTTCATAAAATCATGACTGCTTTAAAACATTGGTTATCTGTTAAGCTTTTTATTCGTAGAATAAAAAAAGGATAATAAAAAATGGAAATAAAATTTAATGATGGAGAATTAGCAAAAGTCGAAAACTTAAAGCAAAAATATCCACAGCAACAGGCAGCATTAATGGGTGTTCTGTGGCTCGCTCAAAATAAATTTGGCTGGATATCGAAAGATATAATGAAATATGTATCAGAATTGCTGGATGTTCCACTTTCAACTGTTGAAGGAGTGGTTTCGTTCTACACGATGTACCACAAAAAGCAGCCCGGTAAATATCACGTACAGGTATGCACAAATGTTTCGTGTATGCTTCGTGGTGGTCAGGAAATATATGATCATATTTCAAAAAAGTTAAATTTAAATAACAATGAAACATCGAGCGATGGCCAATTTTCATTGGAAGAAGTCGAATGTATGGGTGCCTGTGGCGGTGCCCCGATGATTGCAATTAATGAAGATTTTTATGAAAATTTAACTGTTGAAAAAGTTGATGAAATTTTGGATAGCTTAAAATAATGTTTAAAATTCGAACCATAAAATCTTTTTCTTTTATATTATTGCTTGTAATTATTATCGCAAATCTGGTCAATTTAGTGCTAAATCTGAATTTAGGCGAATTGTTGTTATTAAATCCTAAGGAAATTTCGCATAATTATCATTTCTGGCAACTCATCACTTTCCCATTAATATTGAAAGATAATTTATTTATCTTTATTCTTGCACCAATTTTAATATTTTTATCGACTAAATTAGAAAACTACTTGAACAAATATCTTTATCCGATTTTTTTATTTATGGTATCTGTATTAAATGGTTTGCTAATAACTTTATCACTTTGGAATAAAGATATTTACATAAGTGGTAGCGAAACTATAGGATTTTTCATTCTAACGCTTGTTACTCTGATAATGCCAAAAGAAAAGCTTTCTAAAAAAAATCCTCTCACAGTATCAACATTTGCTATACTAATTGCAAGTTTGTGGATAATGATAAACTATGTTGCAAATCCACAACAATTGTATTACACTTTCCCAATAATGTTTGGTGTGCTATCTGGTTTTCTTGTTTATATACCAATTCGAAATATGAGAAAATACATAGAAAAAAGAGAAGTCGAAATAAATTCATCAAAGCAAAGGCAAGTTAAAATTAACGTCCCAGAACCAGAAGAAATAGTTGCCGCAAAAAAAACATTAAATATGAATATTTCCCAAATTTATCACAAATATGAAGAAGATTACTGCGAACTTTCGGATAATGAAGAAGAGAACGAAGAAAAATTAAATCAAATACTTGACAAAATCAACGAAAAAGGGAAAGAATCTTTGTCTTATTATGAGAAGAAATTTTTGAACGAATATTCCAAAAGAATAAAATGATTGAGCTTCGCCTTGGTTTTCTTGCCTCGCATAGTGGCACAAATATGCAAGCAATAATTGATAGTGTCAAATCTGGATATTTGAAAGCACATCTATGCGCTGTTATCTCAAACAATTCCCAATCAGGGGCACTGGAAAGAGCCCGCAAAGAAGGAATTCCTGCATTTCACGTAAGTGAAAAAACTCATCCAGGAAAAGTTAACGAGCAGATTATAGAAGTTTTTGATAAATATAGAGTTAATACATTAGTTTTAGCTGGATATATGAAAAAATTAGCTCCATCTGTAATAGACCATTTCCACGGACGTGTGCTAAATATTCATCCTGCACTGTTGCCTAAATTCGGGGGCGAAGGAATGTTTGGAATTAATGTTCATAAGGCAGTGATCGAAGCAGGGGAAAAAGTTAGCGGCGCAACTGTTCATTTAGTGAACGTAGAATACGATAGAGGCAGAATTCTTATGCAAATGGGAGTCGAAGTTTACCCCGATGATACACCTGAAAGCTTAGCAGAGAGGGTGCTTAAAATTGAACATAAATTATATCCTGAAGTCTTAAAAAAAATATCTCTTGGCGAAATAATTATTCCTTAATTTTCTTTTTTTTCGTACTTAAATATTATTATTTTACATTTCAGTTGTCGAACTTAACACGCTCAGAATGAAAAAGATACCTTTGTACGCTCACATTCTAACCGGGATGCTTATAGGTACAATTGTTGGTGTTGTTGCTGTTTCTACCAATACTGGGTGGATTGTTGAAGATTGGTTGAAACCATTTGGAATAATTTTTCTCAAACTGCTAAAGCTTGTCGCAATACCCCTTATTTTCGCCTCACTTGTTACAGGAATTTCTGGATTATCGGATATTACAAAGCTATCGCGGATAGGTTTTAAAACACTTACCTTCTACATTTTCACAACAATAATGGCAGTATCAATCGGTTTAATGCTTGTAACTTTATTCGAACCTGGTCAATCATTCCCAGAAGAGAAAAGAGTAGAACTGCTAAGTAAATATTCACAAGTTTTAGAGACTAAAACAGATGCAATAGAAAGCACTAAGTCTGATGGATCTCTAAAATTTATTGTCGATATTGTCCCAGAGAATATCATTGCTTCTGCATCAAGCAATTCCAATATGTTACAGGTAATATTTTTCGCAATTTTGTTTGGAGTTGCAATTGTATTGTTGAAAAATTCAAAGGTAGAACTTGTCAGAGATTTCGTTTCAGGTTTAAATGAAATAATTCTTAAAATAATTGATTTTATTATGTATTTTGCTCCAATTGGAGTAATGGCATTGTTGGCTGGGCTAATAGTCGATTATTCTGGCGATAATCCTGCTCAATCGCTTCGACTATTCGAAACATTGGGCTATTATGCTTTGGTGGTAATAGTTGGGCTATTATTTGTAGGCTTTGTTTTTTATCCAATTCTATTGAGAATATTTGCTAAAATGCCATTCAAAATTTTTTACAAAGAGATGTTTCCGGTGCATCTTGTGGCATTTTCTACGAGTTCGAGTGCAGCTACATTGCCTGTAACAATGGAACAGGTGGAAAAAGGGCTTGGAGTTCGGAATGAAGTAGCAAGTTTTGTTTTACCGATAGGTGTCACAGTTAACATGGATGGTACGAGTCTTTATCAAGCAGTTGCAGTAGTATTCATTGCTCAAGTATTTGGAATTGAGATGACGTTTGTTAGTCTATTGACAATACTTTTTACTGCAACGCTCGCTTCAATTGGTACAGCAGCCGTCCCAGGAGCGGGAGTTGTTATGCTTGTAATCGTGTTAAATGCAGTTGGAATACCAATTGAAGGTTTAGCATTGATTTTAGCAATAGACAGACCACTTGATATGATGCGAACCGTGATCAATGTAACAGGTGATGCTATGATTGCGGTAATAATTGACAAAAATGAGCTAAAAAATAAATAAAAAGCAAGAGACTCTACTGAGCTCTTGCTTATTCAAAAATTGATAATTATTTGTTTACTTTAATTTCTAATCGTTAAATCTCTCGAACAAATGTTCCATAATTTTTTTTGCTGCATATGGAATGTTAGTTCCCGGTCCAAATATCTCTGCCACACCGGCTTTATATAAGAATTCGTAATCCTGCTGAGGAATAACACCGCCAGCAATAACGATAATATCCTCACGACCGTATTTTTTCAATTCTTCAATTAATTGAGGTATCAAAGTTTTATGACCAGCAGCCAAAGAAGAAGCACCGACAACGTGGACATCGTTTTCAACTGCCTGCTTGGCTGTTTCCTGTGGAGTTTGGAAAAGAGGACCTACATCCACATCAAATCCCATATCCGCATAGGCAGTAGAAACAACTTTAGCACCACGATCGTGCCCGTCCTGTCCCATTTTTGCAACCAAAATTCTTGGACGACGTCCTTCACGCCGTTCGAATTCATCAGTCATACGACGAACTTCTTCAATTGCATTTTTCTCTGCATATTCAGAACTATACACTCCTGAAATTGTGCGTGTAGTAGCCACGTGGCGACCACATACTTTTTCGATAGCATAAGAGATTTCACCGAGAGTGGCGCGACGTTTTGCGGCTTCGATTGCCAATTCAAGCAAGTTTTCTTTGCCTGAAGCAGTAGATTCTGTAATTTTATCCAAAATTTCATTGACTCCCGCTTGATTACGGTTTGCTTTAAGTTCTTGCAGTCTCTTAATTTGCTGTTCACGTACAGCGGAATTATCAATATCAAGGATTTCGATAGGTTCTTCTTTTTCTAGTCTATATCTATTCACACCAATAATAACTTCACGACCACTGTCAATACGTGCCTGGCGGCGAGCTGCTGCTTCTTCGATTCTCATTTTTGGAATACCAGATTCGATAGCTTTAGCCATACCGCCGAGCGATTCAATTTCTTGAATATGTCCCCAAGCTTTATCCATAAGTTGTTTTGTTAGCATTTCAACATAATAGGAACCGCCCCAAGGATCGATAACGTTACAAATACCTGTTTCTTCTTGGAGATAAATCTGAGTGTTGCGAGCAATACGAGCAGAGAAATCAGTTGGCAGAGCAATTGCTTCGTCGAGAGCATTTGTATGCAATGATTGAGTATGTCCCAAAGCAGCAGCCATAGCCTCAATACAAGTACGAGCAACGTTGTTGAATGGATCTTGCTCGGTCAAGCTCCAACCGGAAGTCTGTGAATGTGTTCTCAAAGCAAGCGATTTAGGATTTTTCGGATTAAACTGCTTAATGATTTTTGCCCAGAGAACGCGCGCAGCACGCATTTTTGCAATTTCCATAAAGTAATTCATTCCAATAGCCCAGAAGAATGATAGTCGAGGAGCAAAAGCATCTATATCAATTCCTGCTTTAAGTCCCGTGCGAACGTATTCGAGACCGTCAGCAAGAGTATAGCCCATTTCAAGATCGGCTGTTGCACCTGCTTCTTGCATATGATAGCCAGAAATAGAAATGCTATTAAATTTAGGCATAAATTTCGAAGTAAACTCAAAAATATCAGCGATAATTCTCATTGATGTTTCGGGTGGATAGATGTAGGTATTTCGAACCATATATTCCTTCAAAATATCGTTCTGTATTGTGCCGGAGAGTTGTTCAAGTTTAGCACCTTGTTCCAATGCAGCAACGATATAGAAAGCCATCACAGGAATAACTGCACCATTCATCGTCATAGAAACAGAAATTTTATCGAGAGGAATCCCGTCAAACAAAATTTTCATATCAAGGATACTATCTACTGCAACACCTGCTTTACCAACATCGCCAACAACGCGTTCGTGATCTGAATCGTAGCCGCGGTGTGTAGCAAGGTCGAATGCAACGGACAAACCTTTCTGACCTGCTGCTAAATTACGGCGGTAGAAAGCATTACTTTCCTCTGCAGTTGAAAATCCAGCGTATTGGCGAATTGTCCAAGGACGAGCCACATACATTGTCGGGTATGGTCCGCGTAAATAGGGAGGAATTCCTGCAGTATAGTTAAGATGCTCGAAATCCTTAATATCATTTAATGTATATATCGGATAAATATCAATGTTTTCAAGCGTATTTACAATTAATTCATCAAGCGATTTTCCAGATTCATTCTCTGCTTTTTGTCGCCAAGTATCAAAGACAATTCGGTTAGAATTCAGATTTAGTTCCATATTTGAAAAATCAGGTGTTTTCATATTTCACACTCCAAATTAATTCAAAATTCCAATTTCTTTCATCAAAGCAGAAAGAAATTCATAAATATTAGTCTTAATATGAATGAAATCATCAACGCCAGCAGAACGGAAATTCTCAACAAGCTCAGTAGGATAACCGGCTAAAATAAGTTTAGCGTTTGGTTTAATCTGTTTGAACTTCCTTGCAAAATCTTCAACAAACTCAGCATATCGTTCGTCAGTTGAACAAATCACATAAACTTTATAATCAGTTGATTTTACTTGTTCTATTGCTTCGTCTGGGTTCATAGCTCCATCAGTATTAACAATATCAAGACCAGCAACCTGGAAAAAGTCTGCTGAGAAATCGTTCCTGATTTTGTATTCTTTTAATAGACCGAAGTTTACAAGACAAATCTTAATCAATTGTGGATTAGCCTTAGATGAAGCTTTTCGTAATTCTTCGAAAATAGTTCCCATACGGTATGGGACAATAGGCTCAACTTGAATATCATCAGAGTTGAGAGCACCTGTTGCTTCGATAAGCTGCCCAATTGTAGTGCATTCGTTGAAAGCAGCAATAGCTTTTTCTAATGATTTATTTCTTTCATTATAAATAGTTTTACGATATTCATTTGTAGCGGCTTCGCAAGCAGGGTTAGTACATTTTTCGGCATATTTTTTCAGATGTTTGTCAATTTCCAATTGTGGAATATCAAGAAGAGTTGTAACTGGTTTTTCTTTAAGATTAGGATATTTATTTGTTCCTAAAAGAGTATCGCGACGAGAAGCAATGTTAGCTTTGCGGCTTTCAGCTGTATTTCTGATTTCTTCCTGGATAAATCCAGTTTTTAAAGCTTCTAAAATACCACCTTTTCTTTCGATTTCGCGGAATAAATCCCACACTTTGTGAGCAATCTGGTTTGTAAGCACTTCGAGATACCAAGAACCGCTTGCTGGGTCTATTGTATCGATTAAGTGGGTTTCGTGATAAAGAATATTCTGAACATTACGAGCTATTCTATTAGAGAAGTCGCCCGAGATTCCAATTGCTTCGTCGTAAGCATCAACACTTATTGACTGACAACCGCCTAAAACTGCTGATAGTGCTTCGGTTGTAACTCTTAACATATTAACATTTGGATCGAATATAGTTTTGTTAATTTTAGAAGTGGAAGCGTGAATAAACATTTTTTGTGATTCTTCATTACCACCAAATGCTTCAACGATTTTTGCCCAAAGAATACGGGCCGCTCTGAATTTAGCAATTTCCGTAAAGAATTTCGGACCAATAGCGAAATCAAATTCAATGCTTTGAGCAATATCATCAATTGAAAGGCCACGCTGAATAAGCTCGCAGACAATAAATGTAGCTTCTGCAAGAGAGAATGCAACATCCTGAACTGAGCTCGAACCACCATTTAAGTAAGTTTCACCATCGATTGCAATGACTTTTGCATTAATACTGTTTGCCTTCTTCCAACGTATTAGTTGTTCAGCATCATCAATTAGTTTAGAAATGGCAACAAGCGATTTACCATAATTTTTAAGCTGAGCCAGAGGTGAAATACCGAAGCTGATATTAATTTTAGATTTGTCGAATTTATTTTTTTGAATATAGGCAATTATCAATGCAGCTAATTCAAGACCAAGGCTATTTGGTTTGATTTTCAGAGAAGCACATTCAAAATTAATGTTTTTAACAGCATTTTGGAAATCTTGATAATCAGCAACGAGCAACTCTTTGCCAGAAATTTGAGATTGAGGATTTATAGCGAAATTTTCGTTAAGTTTCATCACAACGCGAGTTTGACCGCGTTCAAGTGCTCCAATAAGCGCATTGTTGAAAATATTTGGAAGAGGTATATTAATTTCTTGGGCAATTTCCCAGGGAGTGATTTTGAAACCTAATCGTTCAGTGTGACGTAGAAAAGGCTGTTCGCCTGGCAAATTATGCAGAAGGTTTTCTAACTCATTAACATCGCTTTTAGAATAAATCGGTTGTAGTTCGATACCTTCGTAAGTGTTTGTAATCATCTTTTTTTCGAAGGGAGCACCTTTGAGAGCTTCAACTGCTGCCGATTTCCATTCTTCATAGCTTGGATAAGGGAATAATTCCGACAAGTTCAAACTGTTTTGTGACATAGCTTTACACTTGATTTGTTAATAATTCAATTATTAATGCAAAAACAATTTTGCAATATAAATTATTCAAAATTATAATATTTTTTTTAATTTACATAATCAATAGTAATTAAATACTGCTTTCTCGATAAAAATTTCTTTTAATCGACAATTAACACTATAATTAATTATTTTAACTAATTATTTGTTAATTTACGTTTTTTGTTTGTATTTTTGTGTAAATTTACATAACATTTTTTGGAGCTAATTATGAATTTCCCAGAAGAATTAAAATACACTCAGGATCATGAGTGGATAAAAGTTGATGGTAATATTGCAACTATAGGTATTACTGACCATGCACAAGGTGAATTGGGCGATGTTGTTTATGTAGATATTCCAGATGATATTACAGAAGTATCGGCTGGACAATCCTTCGGAACAATTGAAGCTGTTAAAACTGTAGCTGATTTGTTTGCACCAGTAAGTGGAAAAATTATTGAGGTTAATCGTTCACTAAATGACAACCCTGAAATAGTGAATAAAGACCCTTACGGCGAAGGCTGGATGATAAGAATTGAAATGAGTAATCCTGCTGAGTTAGATACTTTAATGGATGTTGAAGCATACAAAGCAATGTTAGGAAAATAATAACGGCTACATAGTAATTAATATAAAAGAAGATGGTAGATAATACCGCCTTCTTTTCTTTTTTATTGGATAACTGAAAATATGGAAAATATTTTTTTATTCTAAAAATAATTTTTAACTTTGTATGTTAATGAATTATGGTTCAGTGTTCATTTGGTTTTTATGATTGATAATAAGTACGATATGATATTGGATGC
Organism: Eximiradius sp.; assembly: GCA_937127445.1. Lineage (GTDB taxonomy): Bacteria > Bacteroidota > Ignavibacteria > Kapaibacteriales > UBA2268 > JAKIZO01. The sequence continues at coordinate 65,836 of CAKZLY010000015.1, forward strand.
AGCTTCGCAAGTGTTTGCACGCGAAGGATTTCATAAGGCGAAAATTAGCAAAATTGCTGAAATTGCTGGTATTGGAGCAGGAACAATATATCTATATTTTAAAAACAAAGAAGCAATACTGGAAGAAATTTTCTTGCGTTCGTGGTCTCGTATAGAAAGCAAGCTTCTGGCAATGAAAAAAATAAAAAATATGACTCCCTTGCAAAAAATTGCTGAAATTACTGGTGAAATTATTGAACTTATTTTCTCAAATGTATCGGTCGCTAAAATCTTGCTTTATGAATACAGTTTCTGGAACTCAAACAAAAAAGAGAAATTATCTAAAACTGTCGAAAATTCCCAAAAATTAATTGAAGAATTAATAAGCGATGGAATAAAAGCGAATATTTTCAGAAAAGATATGAATCCCAAAGATGCAACTATGTTTATTATCGGTGGGGTTTGGTTTTGGATTGCTTCGAAATCAGATGATTTGTTGTCCTATTCAAAAGAAGAACTTACAGATACTTTATTTCATTATATTGTTTACGGATTGAAATAACAAAATGTGTGAATTATGGTTCATTATTCAAAAATAAAAAATATGAAAAACAAAATTTTATGTCTGATTGGTTTGCTTCTATTTTTTCATAATGCGAATGCACAATTAACATTGAAAGAAGCAATTAATCGCTCGATTTCAACAAACAAAGGTATTGAAGCGGCGAAGAAAAACGTAGAAGCAAAAAACAATACTGTTCAATCGGCGTACGGTAGGTACTTCCCAAATATTAATTTTGATATTACGTACAATTATATCAATAGGAATATTATCATTGATTTATCACCCATTCGTTCTGCAATGATTTCGCTCCAAGCGAATAATCAAGTCGGATTTTCTAACTTTGAGTCTTTATTAAAAACTGGTGCACCACTCACAGCCGAGCAACAACAAGCAATAAAACAAAGTGCAATCGAAAAATTAAATGGCTCAATTCCAGAATTTGAGAAAACGCTGAAAGAAAGAGCGTTTCCAAAAGCAACATTTACCGTTAACCAACCAATTTTTACTGGTGGGAAGATTTCTGCTGGAGTTGATGCTTCCAAAGCACAAAAAGAACTTGAACTAAAAAAAATGGATGCAGAAACTGCTGAAATAGTTAGCCAGGTAATTAATGCATATATCAATATATTAATTGCAGAAGAAAATCTGCAAGTGCGATATGATGCTCTCAGAACAATTGAAAAACACAACGAGCGCGCTCAGGGAATGCTCAAACAGGGGCTGATTGCTCCACATGATAAGCTTCGCGCTGATGTTGCATTATCTGAAGCAAAAAGAAACGCATTTGAAGCAGAAGAAAAGCTGAAAATTGCTAAAATTGCTCTTTCTTCACTATTGAATAATTATGAAATTTCACAGTTGGCAGAAACAATACAATATAAAACAGTTGAACAAAGCGTTGAATATTTCATCGAAATTGCAAAAAACAACAATCCGTTACTCGAACAGGTTCGTTTTGGAGCAAAAGCATTAGATGCAAAAGCCAAAGCAGAAATGGCAAACTATTTTCCGACAATCTATGGCTTTGGAATGTATGATGTGTTCGACCATTATCGTTCGGCAATAGACCCCAAATGGGCAGTCGGTATCGGAGCAAGCTTTACTATTTTCAATGGTATGCGGCGTACTAATGATTATCAGGCTGCCAAAGCTGAAAGCGAGAGTTATAATTCATTAGCAGAAGAAGTAGAAAGGAAAATTGAACTTGGAGTTAGGAATTATTATATGGAGATGAAGCTTGCAGAAAGCAGTTATCTGATGCTTGAAGATGCAATTCAACAAGCGACCGAAAATTTACGCCTAAACGAGAAACGTTATGAAACTGGCCTGGGAACATCCATTGAGGTGCTGGACGCAGAACTCTCACTTGAAGCAATAAAGCTTAAAAAAAATAGCGCATTGAAAGAGTATTATTCAAATCTTGCTCAAATTTGTAAGATAACAAATAATAACGATTACTTTCTAAATATTTGGGGAAAAAATAATTAATATAAAGGAGATAAAATGAAAAAGAAAACTGCTTTATTTTTGCTTTTTATTCCCATCGCTGTAATAATCATAGGAATTATAGTTATTCTATCACTGGGTAAAGAGGAAAATACTTTCATTCGAGTTGGACAGGTTGAGATGCGAGAATACGACGTTTCACCCAAAATTCCTGGACGAATTGACTGGATAAAAGTAGACGAAGGTGATGAAATAAACGTCGGCGATACAATAGCAAAGCTAACAGACCGAGAACTGAAAGCAAAGTATTTTCAAGCGGAAGGTGCTGTTGAAAGTGCCCGTGCACAATTAAATATGTTAATTGCTGGTGCAAGAAAGGAAGAAATTGAAATGGCGCGCCGTCAGTTTGAAGCAGCTTCGAGCCAATTTGAACTTGCAGAAAAAACCTTTCAGAGAATGAAAGCACTTTATGAAGATAAATTATTATCGGCACAGGACTTTGACGTAGCAAAACAAAAATATGATGCTGCTCGCGCTCAGAAAGAAGCATCTCGCGCACAACTTGATATGGCAATCACTGGTTCGCGAATTGAACAAAAGGATATGGCTCGTGGTCAATTGCGGCGTGCAGTGGAATCACTTGAAGAAGTAGCAGCGTACCTTGATGAATCAATTATTACAAGTCCTATTTCCGGAATTGTTTCAAAGAGGTTTGTTGATGCGGGGGAACTTGTTGCAACAGGTTATCCGGTAATTACAATTTTTGACCCCAAAGATGTGTGGGTTGAACTGAATTTGCCAGCACTTGAACTTGAAAATATTAAAATTGGGGACGTGTTAGACGGAAGAATTGATGGACTGGGTATTAAAACAAAGTTCAAAGTGGTGAATTTTTCAGCGATGGCAGATTATGCCAATTGGAGAATTAATGCAGACAAAGCAACTTTTGAAACTCGTTCCTTTACTGTAAAGTTGAAACCGATAGATAATAATATACAATCGCTTCGTCCTGGAATGACAGTCCGTTTCACTATTCCAAAGAAAAATAAAAAATGAGAAGAAATTTTTGGTTTCTATATAATTATTTTTTGATTAATGAAATTCGTAAATTGAAGAGAAGACCACATGTTGCAATTATAGCATTAGTAATGCCGTTGCTTGCGTGGAGTGTGCTTAGTTTGGCATTTATTGATGGAGATGTGCAGAAAGTCCCAGTAGTAGTTGTTGATTATGATGGTTCTGAACTTACGAGAGCAATTACAAACAAATTAGATGCGGTTGAATCTGTTAATGTAAGTCTGGTAACAAATAACAAAAAATTAGCAGATAGTTTAATCAAAAGTAACCAATCATTTGCAACAATTATTTTCGAACCTGACTTTACTAAAAAAATCAAACAAGGGAAAGGTGGTAACACTGATATTGTAGTTAATGCCTTTAATATGATATATAGCAAAGTGCTTTATAAAGCAATAGCACAAGTATTGCTTGACGAATCGAAAAGTATACAGATTAGAAGACTTGTAGAAAAAGGATTCAGTAAAAAAGAGGCTTCGTTTCGTGCAACACCGATAACTACTGATATTTTTGCTCCGGGGAACCCATATTTTAATTATACAATTTATCTACTTCCTGGTATGCTACTGTCAATTTTACAAATGTCTTGCAGTTTTGCATCTATTTGGGTATTTCGTGAGGAAAAAGAAACAGCGCCAGGTCGAATAACACCCAGAAAAGGTTATAAAACTGCATGGCTATTAGCACGATTAACGCCAATTTATTTACTTTCTTTGATGGCTGCAGTAATATTATTTTCTGTATATTTCCCGCTGCTTGGAATTCCTATCAATGATGGATATTGCAAAATAATTTTGCTTACAAATTTATATATTATTGCTTCAATTGGAATGGGCACATTTCTATCACTCATTTTATCTAATTTGGTTACTGCTGCCCAAGCACTTTTAGTGATCAATGCACCTTCGTTTGTATTCAGTGGATATACATTCCCACGTTGGGCAATGCCAGAAGCAATAAGTAAATTCGCTGAATTGATACCGCTTACTCATTATTTGGAAGCATTTTTTCCATTATTTCTATTTGGTTCTAACCCTGAACGCGGTTACGTTCAACTAACAATTATTGGATTAGTCATTTGGGTATTGATAATTATCCTAATGGGACCAATCGGAATTAAAATAAGAGATTGGTTCCGTGAAGTATTTCAAAGACGTGAAATAAACTCGGTAACAAAATAATATGAAAGAGTTATTAGCTATCATAAAAAGAGAATTAAGAAAAGTTTTCCTGGACAGAAATCTTGCATTGATTTTCTTTGTGGCACCAATTGCCTATCCTCTACTGTATGGGGCAATATATTTGCACAAAGCAGAAGAGAATGTCCCAATAGCAGTACTTGACAGAGACAACACGAATTTATCCCGTAGTTTAGTTAGTGAGATTGATGCACACCAAAATATTTCTATAAAGCAAATATTGCACTCTGAAGATGAAGTTATAAAAGAGATGGCAAAAGAAAATATTCACGGCGCTATTATAATCCCACTGAATTTTTCAGAAAATCTGAAATATGGCAGAAAAACATCTGTTCAACTCCTGATTAATCCTGGGAGATTGCTTGTTTTGAGTGATATTGGATTGCCTATTTCACAGATAGTAACAACATATGGTGCTAAGGTTACAGCTTCTGCTCTTATGAAAAAAGGTACACCTGTGCTTCAAGAGATTGGATATGCACAACCTGTCAAAATTAATTTCCAATACCTGTTCAACCCTTATTTAACTTATGGGGATTTAATACTTCCAGGGCTCTTGATAATAATTATTTCTCAGATTATTCTCATTGGTGTTGCTGCTTCGCAAGCGAAGGAATGGGGAATGAATAAATGGCGTGATCAATTTCTTATTTCAAGAAACGTTAGTTTGATTACTGCTGGGAAACTGATTTCTTATATTTTGATTTTTATTGTTTATGCACTTGTTTATTTTATGTTTCTTGCTCCACTATATCACGTAAATTACAATAGTACACTTGTAAACAAACTAATTATTGCAACACTTGGGGTTGCGGCATCTGCTTCATTCGGATTATTTGTCGGGACATTTTTCAAGCATAGAATTACAGTTTTTCTAATCCTTGGTTTTACAAGTTATCCGTTTTTTATGCTCACAGGATTTGCCTGGCCACAAAATCAATTGTTAGAAGCAATCAAATACTTCTCTTATATATTTCCACTTGTCCCTTTTTTGCAAGCAATAATGAAAGTTACTCAAATGCAAAATTCAATCAGTTTTGCTATAAATGAACTAACAACTTTGATTCTTCAAATTATTTTTTATTGCACATTGTTTTATTATAGAGTGTATAAAATTAAGAAACGTAGATTGCCAAAGAACTTCGTAACACAGTATATAGAAGGATTTGACCACAAAACAATATAATAAAATAACCTGAATATTGGTTCAGCATAGATAAAAAAAAAAAAAGAGGCTGTTTCACCAACACTAAACAGCCTCTTTTATAAAGCAATAAGTTATTAATCGACAAAAAATTTCCGCATTGCTTTGCCAACTTTAAGCGAATTAAGAGCTAAGCGTTCGCAATAATCGATAAAACTTAAATATAGAAGATTTTGCCAGGTAGTTGAAATACCTTGGTTCATTCTCTTAGCTTGTTCGGATTTAAAATGGTCAAGACGTGTGCGAATATTTTCGAATCTATCATCAATGTTTTGATTGAAATATTCTCTATTCATAATAGAATTTGCAATAGAAGTAATAATACTACTTGTAGTTTTTGCAGTCTCAGATAATTCGAAAATTTGTTCTTTTGTGAGAAGCTTATGATTGTTATCGAAGTAGTCATATACCTGAACAGCCATCCTTCGTGAAAGCGAGGCAAGCACATTAAGATAGCCAACTAAATCAGTAAAAGAGTAGGCTTTATTAAGTTCCTCAGAATCAAGCTTTTTTAAAGCTTTTGAAATATAAGGAATGAGCAAATCTGCATCTTTTTGAATTTGTTTTGTTCCTTGTTTGCAAAGTTTCAGTATTCGTAAATCGTTATGAACAACACCATCATTACAATTTGTAATTAAGTCAGAAATAGAATGAGCGAACTTACTACAGCCGTTAATAATAGCTTCGTATAGTTCTTCTTTAGTCATTTGATGTTTAGAAGTAACTTTTTCACGTTCTTCGAATTCTTTTTCTCGGCGTCTATGAAGAATAGTGTTTCTAAATACCAAGTAAACAACAACAGCAATCATAATAGCCATACCAGCAAAGCTAAAGAACCAAATAACAGTAGCAACTGTTGCAGCAATCAAAGCTGCCATAAATGCAGTAATAAACCAACCACCAATAACAGTAAGCACGCCAGATACTCTATATACAGCAGTGTCTCTGCCCCAAGCTCTATCTGAAAATGCTGTCCCCATTGCAACGATAAACGTTACATAAGTAGTTGACAATGGCAATTTCAGAGAAGTCCCAAGAGAGATTAATGCAGCAGCAACCATTAAATTAACACTTGCACGAATTAAATCGAAAGCAGGAGGTGGTGTTTTTTCGTCAGTCCATCTTGGCATTTGTGATTTATCGAAGCGAGAAGCAATATATTTCCGAACTTCTTCTGGAGTAATTTTCTGAACAATATCAAAAAACGTAATTACTAATCGAACTAATCCTCTTGAAATACCAAAACTTTGAAAACGTTCAACTTCTTCTTCTTGACTCCCAAGAGAAACCGACATTTTAGTAACTGTTTTCGATTTTTTCGATGAATAAAGCACAACAACCATTATAATACCGGCAATCAAGAGGTAAAAAGTATTGGCCTTATATGGTTCAGTTAGTGCAGTCATAGTAACTTCAAATGGATTGGCAGATGAATTAGCCGCGATATACGCACTAATCCCTGCGAATGGTGCACCTACGAAGTTCACTAAATCGTTGGCAGCAAAAGCCATTGCTAACGAAAAAGTTCCAGCTAAAACTATACCTTTTAATATATTTATTTTTGTAAAAGAGATTAGTAATTGAAATGCAATAGTCCAGAACACCAGACAAACACCAAGAATAGACCAAATATTATTCCCAATCCAATCTATAATTTCAGGAGTAATGAAAGAGGCACCCTTAATTCCTTTAATTAATATGAAATATGAAATAGAGGTAACTGCAAAAGCACTCCAAATAGCTCCCCAACGACGAAAAGTATTCTCATAATTAAATGTAAAGATAATTCTGCTTATGTATTGAATTAATGAACCAGCAATAAATGACAACACAATTGAAACAATAATTGCTGAAGCGAATGTTAACACTCGAGCTGTGTTGATATACAAATATAAATTAGACAAATTGCCGTCAATCCCTAAAATCTTTAAAATAGAAACAGCAACCCCTGCACCCAACAGACCGAAAATGAGTGAAACTGTCGTAGAAGTTGGGAGTCCAAATGTGTTAAATAAATCAAGAAGAATTAGATCGCCAATTGCATAAGCAAGAAAAATAATTATTATTTCCTGAAAATAAAACATTTCGGGGTTGACAATACCTTTTCGTGCAACTTCCATCATTCCACTTGAAAAAGTAACCCCAACAAGCATACCTAAAGCAGCAATTGCAAGTATCAGTCTGAATGGAGCCGCTTTCGAACCAACAGCAGAACCTAAAAAATTAACCGCATCGTTGGCAACACCAACCCATAAATTTGTAGTCGCAAGCAAAACCAGCGCAATTACAACAAACAGATAAATTTCCATATGTTTTTATTAAAGTTTTACAAATTTTCAATTAAAATGTTAACAAAAATACTCGCTTACGGAGTAATTATCAAAAATAAAATAGCCTTAACTAAAAATTAACAATTTAATTCACTAATCGGTTGCTCGTAGTTTCATAAGACAAGCAATACAATCGAATTCAATTTCATAGCATTTGTATGCATTTTGAAGGTAATATTCTTTACAATTATTATTCTTTTTATTTATTTTGGGGCATTCTCCGATTTCTCTATTTATGCAATATTTTGTCGTCATAACAACTTTATTACTCTTATCGCTGATTATTTCAAAAGCTTTTTCTTTTATGAAAGTTCCGTGTAATAAATAAAATTTTTCGGCAAGAGAATTTGATATGTTTTCTGAATAATCAACAGTATCAACAGGGAAATTTACTTTTTGTAGTGTAATTTTAGTTGAATTTCTTTGATAAGTATCAATTATTATTTTTTCTAATGAATTGAGTAATTTTCGTCTAATTGAATTAATTTCAGATATTTTGACGAAAATTGGAATTTGAATATTATTAAATACATTTCTAACTTCAAAAGGAGTACCGTTTGTTTTTCTCAATTGATTTTCGATTATTTCAATTTGTTTTGGATTTGAAGAATGCTCGAAAACTATTTGGCTTTCAGTAAACAAATTCTCAAAAAGATACTTTATTTTCAGATATTGATTATCAATAGTGAGTTCGACATCTACGAGTAATTTTCTTTTTGTTTTATTTTGGGAGAGTAGTTTTTCAAACCCATAATCCTGATTTCGATATACCTTTGTGCCAATTCCAATTTTCAAATGTTTGTTAGGGGTAATCCATTTGTTTTCAACTTTATTGACAAGAAAACCTTCCAGCCCATTTTCAGTAAAAAAGCATAATCCATCAGCATTATGAATTACTTCATTGGTATCCATTGATATCTTGTTTTTATCAATATTTGAAACAACCCCAATAAACTGTCCAATAGATTTCGGAGTTTCAAAATTTGCCAATTCTAAAAGATTATCATCAATAAAATAATTAGTAAATCCTCTATTAAATGTTCTTTCTGGATTTGGTTCGAAGTGCAAATATACATTACCTTTCGAAGATTTTGTCAGACCTTGCTTTCTTTCAATGAGTTCATCAATTTTTTTTCTGTAAAAAGCAGTGACATTTTTAACGTAGTTAATGTCTTTCAATCTACCTTCAATTTTGAATGAGGAAATACCTGCATCGACTAATTTTTCCAAATAGTCAGATAAATTGAGGTCTTTCAAGGACAAAAGATGTTTTTGGTGTAAAATAGTATTCCCATTAACATCGAGCAAATCATACCGCAAACGACATATTTGTTTACATTCACCACGATTGCCACTATATCCAGTTGAATGAAAACTTGCATAACATCTCCCAGATAATCCGACGCACAAAGCACCGTGAACGAAAAATTCAAGTTCAGCATTAATATTTTGTCTAATTTCTCTAATTTGCTTTAAATTTAGTTCACGAGCTAAAATAAATCTACTAATCCCAATTTTGTCGAAGAATTTTATTCGTTCTAATTCGTAATTGTGCATCTGAGTGCTGGCAAAAATCTTAATCGGAGGCAAATCCATCATAAGAAATGCAGTATCTTGAATAATAATAGCATCAATGCCAGCATTGTAGAGTTCGAGAACCAAATTCCTTGCTTGTTCAAGTTCGTTTTCGTAAAGAATCGTATTTAAGGTCGCGTACACTTTTGCGCTATAAAGATGCGCGTATTGACAAAGCTTTTCAATATCTTTTGTAGAATTGCCAACAGATGCTCTTGCACCGAACTTATTAGCACCAATATAAACAGCATCTGCGCCATAATTAATTGCAGCAACACCGTATTCTAAGTTTTGTGCAGGTGAAAGTAATTCAATATATCTTATATTATTCATTTTTTTTCAGTAAGTCGGCTAAAGCAACTTCTAAGCGTTCAAATTCAAATTTAAAATTAGTATCAATCAGACGTCGTGGGAAAACTCTTTGACTATTTGTCAGCATTGTCGCAGCTTCGCCAAGAATGATTTTCAATAAAAATTCTGGCACTTTGAAAAATACTGGTTTATGCAATATGCTGCCGATTGCTTTTGCCAATTCTTTCATTGTACAGGGATTCGGAGCAACAAAATTATAGACGCCTTCGCAGCTCTTATTCTTTGCAACAAATATAAACATATTAACAAGGTCGCCAATATGCACCCAAGGGACGTAATATTTGCCACTTCCGAGAATGCCGCCAAGATAAAACTTGTATAGGGGCAACATTTTTTGCAAAACACCACCCGATGGGTGAAGCACAACACCAATACGAGGTGTAACCAATCGACAATTGCGAGCCTTTAATGCTTCTTTTTCCCAGAGTTCGCAAACTTCTGAAAGAAACCCGCTGCCAATTGGACTGTATTCGTTTATCAATTCGTTTTTCTTATCTCCATAGTAGCCAACAGCACTTGCAGAAATAAACACTCTTTTTTCATTTTGAGGCAGTTTGTTGATTATTTCAACTAATGAACTTGTAACATTTGTTCGGCTACGGATAATTTTAGCTTTTTGTTTGTCAGTCCAACGATGGGCTGCAATATTCTCACCAGCAAGATTAATTATTACATCTGATTTTGATACTGTAATCAGTTTTTCATCGTCGGTTAAATCATACCAATTAATATATTCAATATGTGATGAGTGTTTGAATTTTTGACGAGTAGCGACAGTAATATGAGCATCTTCCTTAATTAGCCTATAGATAAGGAACTTCCCTATAAAGCCTGTACCACCAGTAATAAAAACATTCATAGCAAAAAAGCGTTTTATTACACTTAAGTGTAATAAAACGCTTTTATAGAAAAGTTATTATTTATTGCTGTTCTTCGTTGATAACCCATACTTTCAAAGTAGGGATAACTTCACTGTGAAGTTTAATTTTAACATCGAAAATACCCAAAGTTTTGATTGGATCTTCAAGAATAACATTGCGTTTATCAATATCAAAGCCACGAGCTTGAAGTTCATTTGCAATCATTTGTTGAGAAACGGAACCATAAAGCTTACCTTCTTCGCCCACTTTCATAGGAATAGTAATTTGGACATCGGCGATTTTAGCAGCAATTTGTTCAGCGACTTGACGTTCTTTTTCGCTACGTTTTTCAGCAGAGCGCTTCAAAGCCTCAATTCTTTTCATAGCACCTTCGGTAGCAACAAAAGCCAAACCTTTGGGTAAAAGGAAGTTACGCGCGTAACCGTCACGAACGTTTACGACATCACCGATTTTCCCAAGCTTTGCAATATCTTCACGAAGTATGATTTTCATATCTATATCCCAAAATATTAATTACAAAATTATTATTCAGCTGTCTGCTCAGCAGTAGCAACTTCTTTTTCAGGTTTTTCTGCTTTTTCAGTTTTATCTTCTTTCTTTTCAGGTTCATCGGAAGTAATTGAAGTATTCTCACCAGTTTTACCTTCTGCTAATGCTTTTTCGAGACGCAACTTACGAAGGCGTTCAGGTAGAACAAGAGTAAGATGACGAAGAACAGTATCTTCTAACACTAAAAATCTCTCCAAAACAGGAAGCACGCTTGGAACGCTATCGAAAACCAAATGCACATAATATCCGTTATATTTTTTATTAATCGGATAAGCAAGACGACGGCGTCCCCATTTGTTAATTTGGGTGATAGTGCCGCCATGGCTTTCAATGTAGCTTGTAATTTTGGAGATTACTGCATCAATGTCTGCATCCTCCAATGCGGCATTGATAATTACAGTTGTTTCGTAAACACGGCGTAAACTCATTTTTTCTCCTATTTTTTAATAATAGCCTTGCTTATTTAACAAATTGTTAATTATAGAATTACAAATTTAAAGTTTTTCCTGTAATTAACAAAACAATATTTCAAAACTACTTTTAGGGCTGAATAATTTTTTTTGCTGAACTTGGAGTTTTGAACTTAAATTGTTCAATTTTATTGGGGCCTATGATAATTTTATCAAATGAGATTTTCAATTTTCCATTATGCTTTGGCATATGAATATTAATTTCCTTTGCAAACACACCATTCTTTGTGATTTCGAAGTTGTCGCAGAGCACATCAAATATTTTTTCATTTGCCTCATCTTTGCGTTGATATCTTAGAATGCCATTCTTTTGAGCTGAATATTCTATAAAATCGATTGCGTTATCGGTTCGCTTTGCATATACAATGCTTTCTTTTCTTCCTTCAAATTTATTATATTCTTCTGCGCTTCCAATAACTTCATTAGTAATAACTGAAATTAAATCAGGTAGCGAAAGACTAATTTTTAGAGCTTTTTCGAAGCTTTTAGCATCTGAATTACCCTGGATAACAGAATTTTCGAACACGTTGTAAAAGACAAAATCTTTCATATCAGCATAAAGTTGTCCAACGGTAATTCCAAATGGACCGTAAATAGTTATATTAAGGGAGTCATATCCAGCTATATTTATATCAGCTGAAAAGCTTTGATTGAAATCAGGGAATTCAACTTTGAAATCTGCTTTAATATTGAGGTAGTCAATATTTTTGCGTTGTAAATGAAAGATTTGGCCGGTTTCTTGCTTTTCATCCAATTTAACACTTTTGCATCCAGCAATCAAAGTAATTAATAATAAAATGAATATTACCTTTTTCATTATTCTTTGTTAATTTGTATTATATAAATAATTTTGTTGCAATATCGTATTTAAATAAAAAGAATAGGACGAAAATATGTTGAAAAAAATTTTAGCAGCAATAATTGCAATTATCGGTGCATTAATAGCAATACGATTAATATTTTTAATTTTAGGCATAATCTATAAAATAGTTTTTAGTGTTTTCTTTTTGGGGTTTGCAATTCTTGTAGCTATACCTCTTTACTTGTATATCAAGAACAGATTTTTGAACAAATGAAAAAGCAACTCATCACCCCTGTGAGCTGGATTTTAGCAGTTGCTGTTTCAGCTATTTTTGTTAGGGTAGCGGTAATTTCGATAGTTGGTCATTTTGAAAGTTCATTATGGCAGTATTTGGTAATACCTATATTTTTGTTTGCTGTTCCTTTTTTTGTAATAATTAAGAAAGAAATAATGAGAAATAATAAATGAAAAAGTTATTTGTATTAATTTTTGTTTTATCGGGTTTTGTGCTACCAATATTGGCAGCTCCCGCAAGTGAATATACTATTGATTTGGCACGCAGTTTTAGCAAAGACATTTTTGATTTAAATGGCGTACCATATTTAGCTCCAATGGTCAAAGCTGTAAATGCGACCTCAAATTCAAGGTTTTATACTAAAGCGTATGTTCCACGAAACGTTGACAAACCATACTTCAAAATCACTATAAATGGAATGGCCGGAATTGTTAGGAAATCAGATAAATATTACTCTCCGCAACTTCCGATGGATAGTTTCTCATTAAATAAACTTACTCGTTATGGCACAATCAACATAAATGTTCTTGATCCATCGAAGTCTGTGATAAATATAAAAGATACTGCTGGATTAATCAATTATCTTTTTAAGACTGTGCTATTTGACGGATATAAATCTGGGAAGATTGTTCCGCCCCAACGAGCTTCGTCTATACTTGGCAAAGATACGACACAACTTCATCTTGATAATACAGTATTGACTGAATTAGTGCAAAGCCATGTAATTTATCAATATCTTCCACAAGAAATTAAGGATACATTATTGAATGTGATGAAGCAAGTGCCGTCGTTTTTTACTTTGCCAGCTGGTGGGAATATAAGCACAATAATAGCAGGAGTTCCACAAATCGAAATTGGTTCATTATACGGCACTGAGCTTCTGATACGCATTGTCCCACCACTTGACTTAGGAAAATATATTGGGAAATTCGTATTTTGGGGCTTTGGTATCAAGCATAGTATTTCGCAATATTTTACAGATTTTTCCCAAACAAGCGAAGGTGAAATTTACGAATATGCTCTGTTCGACCTTGCAGTTCAAATTGTCTATCAAGGAACTAACTTGCAGAATAAGGTCGGAGTTACTCAATCGGACTTAAAAGCAAACGCACAAATTTGGAACGCCAATATTAATATATCTAAATCTTTCGACGATATTATTGATTTGTATGGTGGCTTTTCATTCGATTACATAGATATTGATGCCCGATTTAAGTATTATTTGCCTGTGGAAACACAAATGCAGCTGGGATTACTTCGTTATGACCCTGTTCTTAAGAAAATTATGCCGCCCGAGCCACCTGAATATCCTGGAGACACAAAACCCCAGACAACAAAGATAAATTTAATTAATCGTTCGTGGAAAGCAACTGTGGGATTAAACAAATCATTCGGGAATTTTTCAATTTTTGCTGATTATAATATTGGTAGATTTAATATTTTCTCAGCTGGAATACAATTTAGGTTCTAATTTTTGATTGATATTATTGTGCAACTGCAAAGCTACTTTTATCGAAAAGGCTTTGTATTAGAGAATTGTAAAAAAGTTTTTGTCGTTTTTTCAAGTATATGTATTTTGAATATATTAAGATATTTTATGATAAATATGAAAAAAATATTTACTGCATTACTTTTATTTTTCTCAACCAATTTGTTGGCTCAAGTAAATACAGAAGTATTTAGAAAAGAGTTTTCAAAAGATGGTATTTTTCATAAAATAAATGTGGATATTGGCATAATAAAGGGAAATACAGAATATACAACAATCAGACCATCATATAGAATTGACTGGTTAAAAGAAAAGTTTCATAATTTTGGAGTTGTGAGCTACTCATATGCCGAAGATGCCATTAAGAAAAGAGAGAACCGCGGATTTGTTCATCTGCGTTCAAGCTATGAAATATTTAATTTTTTGTATGGTGAATTGTTTCTGCAAAAAGAATTTAATGAGTTTATTTTATTGAAAGATAGGAATTTGTTTGGAGTAACTTCAAGAATTCAAATTATAAACGAAACGTTGCAGATTGATTCAACTGAAAAACTTGAAATATATACATTTCTTGGGCTCGGTGCAATGATTGAAAACGAAGAATTGAAAACCAAGCCCAGCAAAGAAACAACTGCCGGCAGACTTACTTCTTATTTTTCACTGGGTGTGAACGTTTCACCAAATTTATTAATAAAAAGTATTACATACTATCAGCCAAGGTTTTCAAACGACAAAGATTACCGCCTTCTGAATGAAAGCAGTCTTAATATTAAATTTAATCAAAATTTAACATTTCGTACAAGTTTAAGATTGCGTTACGATAGCCAACCTCCTGAAAAAGTAAAACCACGCGATTTAAATCTGTTGAATGGAATACAAATAGATTTCTAAACGGTAAAAATATATCGATAAAAATATCTTTTATTTTACGTTTTTTTTACTTAATTTTGATTAAGTAGTAATAATCATATTTGATTAAAATGAAAAACAAAGAGTTGCAAGTAGTTTTCACGAATAAAGCTCGCTGTCGTGATTGTTATCGTTGCATAAGAAACTGCCCTGTAAAAGCAATTGAAATGAAAAAAGGGCAGGCTTCGGTTATAGACAGTCGTTGTATTCATTGTGGAACGTGTATTGCTGAATGCCCGCAGAAAGCAAAAACATATCGTCGTGAGGTCGAACTGGTACGAGAACTCTTAAAAAATGGAGAAAAAGTTGCTGCAAGCATTGCACCATCTTTTGCGAGCTTCTATGAAGGTTGGGAACGGGTTAGAATACCGTCCGCACTTCGAAAACTTGGCTTTTCTTATGTTGCAGAAACATCAGTTGGTGCTTATTATACATCTCTAATTACAAAGGAAATATTCCACAAACATAGTAGCAATAGCCCAATTTCTTCTGCTTGTCCAGCAATTGTAAGTTACATAGAGAAATATTCTCCAGCATTAATCGATAGATTAGTTCCTGCTGTTAGTCCTATGATTGCTCATTCGCGACATATCAAGAAGCGCTTAGGCGGTGAGTTCAAAATTGTATTTATTGGACCATGTATTACCAAAAAAGCAGAAGCTGACCGCACAGAATATCAAGATGATATCGACTATGTTATTACCTTCGATGAGTTAAATGAATTATTTATGGACGAAGAAATCAATTTAGCCAATTTTGAAGCAAGTGATTTTGATGAATATGCACCACAGAATGCTCTGCTTTATCCACTATCGGGCGGACTGCTTAAAACATCTGGTTATGATACAGATATTGTTCAAACGAAAGTAATTGCTTTAAGTGGCTTCGATGATATAAAAGATATGACAAAATATCTTGAAAATAACAATTCTGAAAATATTTTATTTGAGCCACTTTTTTGCAGGAACGGCTGTATAAATGGAAAAGGAGTTACCTCTGAAAAAAATATGTTTGAGCGAAAAGAGGAAATTTTTAAATATTTCAAAAAATATCCTAACAGTAGTTTTGAACCGATTGAAGATTTAAATTTAGCAACGAGTTTCAACAAAGACGTAGCAATAGAGAACAAACAATATTCAGAAGATGAATTGCTTCAAATACTTGAAAAAACAGGTAATTCATCTGAGGAAAATCGGCTGAACTGTCAGTCGTGCGGGTATAATACTTGCGAAGAAAAGGCTCGTGCGGTGCTCGATGGAATGGCTGAAATCGATATGTGCATACCATTTATGCGACGAAAAGCTGAAATGAGGAACGACAAAATAATAGAATCCAGCCCAAATGGTATAGTAATCGTTGATGAACACCTAAAAATTATCAGTATGAATCCAGCATTCAGACGATTTTTTATGTGTTCAGAAGCAATTATTGGCAAGCCAATTTCATATTTAATGGATCCAGAACCATTTGTGCGAATTGCAACAAAACACGACGATATAATTGAGCTTACTCAAAAACATGAGAATTACGGAATAGTCTGCCATCAGATTATTTATGAACTTAAAAATGAAAAGCAAATTGTTGGAATATTTGTAAATATTACTAAGAACATAACTGATAAGTCCAAGCTTGATGATATTAGACAGCGAACGATTAAAGAAGCCCGACAATTACTGTCGCATCAAATTTCAATGGCACAAAATATTGCCAAATTATTAGCTGAAAGCACTGCGCAGGGCGAAGCTCTTGTAGAAAATATCCTTAAAATCACAGAAGAACAATCCCCAACAAGTGGAGAAGCAGACAAAGATAAACGAGGCTGGATATGGGATATGTATATGTCGAGATAGAAAAAAGTCAGGCAACAAAAAAAACAAATACTGCTTGCGGCGACGTTGTATTGATAGATAGAGACCAAAATTCAACAATAATTATTCTTGCTGATGGAATGGGTTCAGGAGTAAAAGCAAGTATCTATGCAACGATGTGTGTATCCCGTTTGCGCGAATTATTAAAGTGTGGGTGCACATTGCGACAAGCATTTGCAGCAATGGTAAGAACTATGAACCAGGCTGCACGTGAAAACTTACCATATGCAGTTTTTTCGATTGCGAGAATAATCAATGATGGACTTGGAGTTGTGCTTAGTTTCGAAATGCCGCCACCTATTTATATTTCCAAAGGGTCAGCAACTGTTTTGAAAGGTAGGTCTACAACAGTAGAAAAGTCAGTGATTACTGAAACGAACTGCTATCTTTCGGTTGGAGATGCTTTATTGCTTGTTTCTGATGGGGTTACACAAGCTGGAATTGGTAGAGGCTTACCAATGGGACTTGGTCCGGAGGGAGTTTGCAAAATTATTAACGGAATACTTTCAGATGGAAGAAAACTTTACGACATCCCACACCAGTTGCAAACTAAAATATACTCACTATGCAATAACAACAACGATGATGATGTAACTTCAATTTTGGCATATTCTCGAATTGGAGCAATAGCAAATGTGCTTACTGGCCCACCAATAAACAAAAGTCGAGATTATGAAGTATGCAGAAAGTTTTTCTCAATGGACGGAACAAAAATTGTATGCGGAGGAACAACGGCAAGCATAGTCTCGAAATATTTGAACAAGAGAATTGATATTGATGATACTTTTGCGAATCATTTCACACCACCGAAGTACTCAATTGAAGGTGTTGATTTAGTTACAGAGGGTGCAGTAACTCTAAATCAGCTTTACAACATATTGGATGAGGATCGTTCTTTGATGGATGAGCAAAATCCAGTAACTGAACTTTATGATGATCTAATGAACGCAGATAGAATTAATTTCTTTGTTGGAACCTCGTATAATCCTGCAACTGACAATATTGGGTTTGTGCAGCAAGGACTGCTATCGAGAAAGAAAATCATTCCATTGCTTGCTGCAAGATTTCGAGAGCTCGGAAAAGTTGTGGTAATTGAAGAAATTGATTAACAATATTGCTGACTTATTTCGTCTAAAATTAAAATTTTTCTATTTTATGAGGTCATTATGATTAAGAAAGTAATTGAAGACGCAATTAATCAGCAAATTGTTCGTGAAATGTATTCTTCCAATCTTTATCTGGCAATGTCAGCTTATTTTGCCTCGATTAATTTGAATGGATTTTCCAATTGGATGCATGTTCAAGCAGAAGAAGAAATGATGCATGCATTGAAATTTTTTGATTATTTAATAGACCGCGGTGGTAAAGTAAGAATTGGACAAATTGCAGCTCCACCATCAGAATGGGAGTCGCCACTCGCTGCATTTGAAGATGCACTTCGCCACGAACAACTCGTTACTGGCTGGATTAATGAGCTGGCTGATTTAGCATTTAATGAAAAAGATCACGCTACGTCGAGTATGCTTCAATGGTTTATCGATGAACAGGTTGAAGAAGAAGCAACAACTAGTGAAATTGTTGAAAGACTGAAATTAATTGGTGACTCGAAAGGTGCTTTGTTCTTCCTTGATAATGAATTAAAACAAAGAAAATCAGAACCAAAACAACCAGGCGAATAAGAAAATTAATATATATTAGACAAAAAGAGGCTGAAATTGGTTCTCAGCCTCTTTTTTTCTAAATAATTCAAAAAATCATTGGTTAATAAATTCAGCGATTTTTTGAACTACATATCTGATTTGTTCTTCTGTAAGTTCAGGATAAATAGGCAAAGCCAGCGATGTTTCGGCAAGTGTGTTTGCAACAGGAAATTCCTCGTCCGGAAATCCAAGATAAGCAAAGCATTCTTGGCGATGGAACGGGACAGGATAGTAAATTTCAGTACCGATTGATTGAGAAGAAAGGAATTGCCGTAATTCATCGCGCTTTTCAACACGAATGATGAATTGATTGTAAATATGGTAATTTTTTATGCCAGACTCTTTGTAGATTGGCTTTGGCAGCAACACTCTATTGCAACTATCAAACTGAGTGGCACCAATACAATCAGCAAGTCCAGAGTTAAGGAATTCGTTGTAGTAAATCTCTGCATTATTTCTACGTGCTTGATGCCAGCTTTCAAGATGAGGGAATTTAATATTTAGCACAGCTGCTTGAATAGCATCAAGACGGAAATTACCTCCGACAAATTTATGATAATACTTCGGCTCCATTCCATGATTTCGCATCTGGAATAGTTTTTTAGCAAGCATTTCATCATTTGTAACAATTAATCCACCATCACCGAAAGCTCCTAAATTTTTAGTTGGATAAAAAGAATAGCAGCCCATTATCCCCATAGAACCGACTGGATTACCATTTTTATACTGACAGCCAATTGCTTGTGCTGCATCTTCGATAACAGGGATATTGTATTTGTTTGCAATCCTCAATATTTCATACATTTCGCAAGCTTGACCGTAGAGATGAACGGGTATTATTGCTTTTGTTTTAGAAGTGATTTTCTTTTCAATTAGCGATGGATTAATGTTAAAAGTAATGGGGTCGCTATCAATGAACACTGGTTTTGCAAATAAACGTGCGACTACACCCGCTGTAGCAAAAAATGAATAAGTTGGCAGAATAACTTCGTCGTCAGGACCAATCCCCAAACCCATCAAAGCCATCAGCAAAGCGTCAGTTCCAGAGGAAACACCGATTGCGTAGTTTACACCACAATATTCTGCAAGCGTTTTTTCTAATTTTGAAACTTCTTCGCCTAAAATAAGCATCTGGCTCTCGGCGATTTTCAGCAAAACTGGTTCAATCTCTTGTTTGATCGATTGATATTGTTGTCTTAAATCCAAAAGAGGTACGTTCATAATAATTCCTTAATTTATTCTTTAATTTGAATTAGACGGAAATTACCAGTAGAAATTTGTTCAAATGTATATTCTTTAATCAGCTGGCTATATGTCCATTGTTCACGCAACTTATTGTTTTGGTGAAATCTTCGGATTTTATCTGGTGGTCCGAACAAAATATAAATCATTCCCCTATCAGTCAAGGCACCATCATTTTGGGATGAAGTTCTAAAAGCAATCGACGCATAATCAACACGAGTAAAATATTCATTCATGGCTTCATTGAATGGAGTTTTTGGAGTTGGGTCTAAACGCTTCCAGTAGTCAAATAATTTTTGCGGGAGCTGACGTTTTTTGAATGTTCTAAAACGTTTAATTTCATCGTCAGTTAAGATATATTCCATCACTTGCAACATATATTGAGGATCTCGTAGAGATTTAGGAATGTTTTCCCAGACAACTCTAAAAGAAAAAGTATCCAATCTATCGCAATATTTGAGAATAAGATTGTATGAACCCGGAACAAAAGTGTTTGGTTTATCAGACAATGCAAAAAAAGTTTTTTTCGTATCAGAATTAATTTTTGAAATTGTAATACCAGTGTTTACTAATTCGAAACTCAAATACAAATTAGTTATAGGTTCAATTTCGCCAGTAATTGGGGAAAAATCACCCCAATCAACTGCATCTTTTTCATTGATTTTAGTTATCTCATAGCGAATTTTTTCGTCACTATTTTGAAATTTAATTGGTAAGTAAAAGGAAAAACCTGGCGATGCAAATGAAAGACCGTTGGCTACCTGCGAAACATACTCATTTTCTTTCCCAATGGATACAAATAGTGGAATAAATTTGATACTTCCCTGATTATCTTTGCTGAACTGGAAGTTACTTCTGTGTAGAGCCTGGTTACGAAAATCCAATAGTTGAATTTGCACAAAGTAATTCGATAATGGAAGGGTTTGTTTTATAAAACCAAATCGAAAATTATTGACTGATTTCGTTTCTTCAAAAGTATGAACAATAATTGTGTCGAAAAGATTTGCTCGACGGCGAATTATCCCATTAGCATCCCGGAATGTTGCTTCAAGCTGGAAGTTTGTAGAAAAGCCTGTTTCTTGTTGGCTAAACAAAAGTGCTTGGTAAGCGATTTTGTAAAAAATAATAATCTCGACGCTATCAGGTGTATGAGATGGTTGAGCAAAGAAGTCAAAAATGAAATTATTGACTTCTCGATTAGGAGAATTTCTATCGAGCTGGGAATAACATTCTGAAAAGATGAATATTGTAAATAAAGCAAAAGCAATTATTAATGAGCGTTTCATATTAACCTAAGTAGTAATCAAGAAAATTTCTCAAAATCAGTGCAGCAGCAATTTTATCTTTTTCGCCTTTCTGGCAGCGTTTTTTTTTGGGCTTATCAATTGTGATCATAGTTTCAACTGCATTTTTTGAAGAAAAACTTTCATCAAAAATATAAACATCTAATCCTGATTTGCTGCGAAGTAAATCAATAAAGTTATTCAAAGCAGCATTAATATCGGAATTTGTTTCTTTTTCGTAGAATGGCATTCCTACAACACAAGCTTTTGCTTTCTGCTTATTGATGATTGATAATAACCGTTCCCAGAAATCTTGTTTTGAATAATTCAAAGTATCGAGAGGAGTTGTTGTAATGCCAAGTTCGTCAGAAACAGCTAACCCAACTCTTTTAAGTCCGAAATCAACACCAAGTAATCGATTTCCCTTAATATTATCTTTAATATCTTGTTCGCTTAAACTCATAAGTTCAATTTAATAAATTTCTGGTTCCCATAAAAAGTTTTTGAGGTCAACGCACCCATTAACGAATTTAATACCTTCTGCAATTAGCATCTTTTCCATAAAGTCAGACGATGGGAAATTGTGTTTACCAGTTAGTTCGCCGTTTCTATTAACAACACGATGAAACGGTAAATCAAGTTTGCCAGCCGCAACAGCACATGCCACTCCAACCAAGCGAGCTGAGCGCGAAATACCCAAAGCACGAGCAATTGCACCATAAGTAGTAACTTTACCATAAGGTATTTGTGCAATAACTTCATAAACACGGAAATAAAAATCATCGTTCAATTTTTTTGTAGTCGACGGAATATTTCCAGCGTTTATGTTCCCATACCCACAACTCAGGTGCTTTAAGTATTTGTTTTTCAAGTGCTTCGACATGGCGACGAGTTAGAATTTTAACATTTTCTTTGCTATAAGATAAATCAGAAAAGTCAAGCTCCTTTAAATCAATAGTATAAGTAAAATCACTATTACGAAATGCAAAACCATAAACAATAGGAGTTCGAAAACGAAGAGCGAGTTCAGCCGGGGCATCATAAGTTAAAGCAGGTGTAGCAAAAAAATCGATAAAGCTATCCTTCCCATATTTTGCAGATTGGTCGACAAGCATTGCAATGGCTTCATTTTTTTTAATAGATTGAATAATTTGACGAGCAGCACTATTCATCGGAACAACCTTATTGCCAAATTTAGTTCTTGTTTTAGTTATAGATTTATTTACAAATTTATTTTTTTGTTTTTGGACAATTACGTTTATCGGCTCTTTACTGTAGATTCCAGCAGCGATTGCTGCATATTCCCAATTCCCATAATGAGCAGAAAGAAAGATAAGACCATTACCTTTTTTTAATAATTGCCGCACTAAATCAATATTGTTTATTTTGATAAGTTTAATTATATCGTTTTCGCTGAAAAATTCAGCTGCTGCTGTTTCGATAAATACAATTGACAAATTCTGGAAAGACTTGCGAGCAATTTTATTAAGTTCGCCTTTTAAGTATCCAGGAAATGCAATTTTTAGATTATGGAGAGCAATTTTTTTTCTTTTACTTGGCAAAAAATACAATAAATAACCTATAAACATTCCTAAATAACCACGAAATTTTGGTGAGAGCAAAGAAGCTACCCAACCAAGAATTTTCATCAAAATATATGTGAAATAATCGATTAAAACTGAATTTCTCATCGATATTTTCTCATATCCTCATCAATTTGATAATCTTTTCGGTTTTCTTTCGTAATTGGGACATATAATTCATACCAGTCTTGATTATAAATTTCTCCTGATTTAGTTGAATGGACTTGCTGGAAATTACCAAATCCACCAACATCAACAAAATAGAAATAAACTCCACCTTCGAGTTCTGAATAGAACCAAACTTCGTAAGCACGTTCATTCCCTTTTTGAGGGAAATAATCTTTGTTCGATGGTTCTCCATATTTTAAGAAAGTACGTCCGCGGTCTGTATCCCAACCATTTTGCTTACTACCCCAGGAGAAAAATTTATTAGCCTGCTCAATTCTTTTTTTATAGTTATATCGAGCTAAATTAATGGAAGAGGTGGTATCTGTATTTCTACGTTGCCAGAAAGTAAAAAGAAAACGAGCTTTTGCAACTGGGTCGTTAAGCAAACGAAACTGGTCGATTTCTTCTTTAGAGGCAATAAAGCGAACTTGCTGAAATTCTTGATTTAATTGGTCTTCGGACATAGTTGCAAACTCAGAGAGTTCGAAAGTATAGTCGGCACCACGCGAAAGCTCTAAAACAGGAGGCAAATCAGGATTAATTAAGTAAAACTTTTTAGAAATAGTAACTGAATCAAACGAGTTCAATGCTTTGGCGGCAACGACTAAAGTATATACTCCGGTTGGGATAGCATCGAGAGGGATTTCAATTGTTTCAACCATTCCATCAAATAATGATTTCAATAGTTTAGGGAAATAGAAGACTTCTCGAACTGCACCATCAAATATATAATAATGAAGTTGCAGCCCATCTGGTGCAACTTTATTGGCATTGTAAATTTCAAAATAAGTTTTTAGTGAAGGTGAATTACCATATATTTCAGCTGATGGATTTGGATAAACGTAAAGAGAATTACGTAAAAACTGTTCATTTGCAAATTCTCCGGCGTTTTTCTGGTTCAGAATTAAATTACACAAGACAATATCACTTAATTCAAGGTGGTCATCTTTCATTTTGCGAATAAATAAATCAAAATTTGCAGATTTAGCGTTATTTTTTTGATTGAGATCGGCTACTGAAAATTCAACTTTGTATTGTCCTTCTTTTAGTCTAAATGAACGAACACCGAACAATTTAATATCGCTATCGGGATTAACTTCAGTTACATTATAAGTTGTAATCCATTTATCTTCGAATTCCAAACCCAATGGGCTGTAAAATTTGATATTGAACTGAATTTTTGAGACAAATAAACCGTTCTCGTATATAAATTTTACATCTCTCTCGTCGAAAGAATAATACAAATTCCATTCATAAAAATCAGAGCCTAAATAAAACTGGGCAGAAGCAATATCAATAGAGAATTTGCTTTGATTAGCGAATAAAGAATTTATGCACAAAAGAAAAATCGATAGTATATAAAAAGATTTATTCATATTAAAAATAATATTTTTTCACATAATACATTAAATACAATTTAGTTAAAATGAAAATGATTTTCAATAAATAATAAACTAAATTAATACAAGAGACGTATAATATAAATATTTCTTATTTTTGGAGAACAGTTATGGAATTCACTTTTGTCTTAATACTATTTATAATTCTCATTATAAGCTCGTCAATCAAAGTAATCCGTGAATATGAAAGAGCAGTAGTATTCCGATTAGGGCGATTAATTGGTTCGAAGGGTCCTGGAATTATTATATTAATTCCATTTATTGATAAGATGGTGAGAGTGAGTCTTCGGACTATTGCTTTTGATATTGAATCGCAAGATGTCATAACAAAGGATAATGTATCAATTAAAGTAAACGCTGTTCTTTATTTTAGAGTAGTCTATCCTGATAAGGCAATTGTAGAAGTAGAGAACTATTTGTATGCAACCAATCAAATTGCCCAAACTACATTAAGAAGTATTCTTGGACAAAGTGATTTGGACGAGTTGCTATCCGAGCGTGAAAGTATTAACAGAAAACTTCAGGCAATCATCGACGAGCACACAGAGCCGTGGGGAGTGAAAGTTACATCTGTCGAAGTAAAGCAAATTGATTTACCTATTGAGATGCAACGCGCAATGGCAAAACAAGCAGAAGCTGAACGCGAACGCCGTGCGAAGATTATACGTGCTGAAGGTGAAAACCAAGCAGCAAAAACACTCACCGAGGCAGCTGCACAAATTCAGCAATATCCTGTTGCTCTACAATTGCGTTATCTGCAATCCTTAACTGATATTGCTTCTGAAAAGAACTCAACGACTGTTTTCCCAATTCCAATCGATTTAATTAAGCCATTTATAGAAAATTATTTAAAGAAAGAATAAGTTTTTTTGCTTTTTTCAAGGATAAAATTTAAAAGAGGCTGTTGTTAAGGGACAACAGCCTTTTAATTACCTAAACTTCGAATTATTAGCATTGGCGTTTATCTACAATGTAATATTAACAAAAACGTTAAGATATTATTAATTTATTAAACAATTTTACGATATAAAATGAGCGAAATTAATTCAGCATTTGTTGAAGAACTGTACTATAATTACCTTCGGGACCCACAATCAGTAAGTAAAGAATGGCAAGAATACTTTTCACATAAAGCAGCCATCAAACAAAGAGCCAGTGAAAAGCCCCATGCATTGACCATTCAACCCACAAATATAAAGGAAGATGCTGAAATAGAAATTTTGCCCTCGATTTCAGCAAAAATTGCTGAGAATATGACAAAAAGTTTAGAAGTTCCTACTGCAACATCGGTTAGAACTATTCCAGTTAAATTACTTGACGAAAACAGACAAATAATAAACAAACATCTATTGAATGTCAAAAGAAAGAAAATATCTTTTACTCATATTTTGGCTTGGGCAATTGTCAAGGCATTAATAAAATATCCACAGATGAACTCACATTTTGACATAATAGATGGGAAGCCTGCAAAAATCAAGAGCAAGCATATCAATTTAGGTTTAGCAATTGATTTGGAGCGCAAAGACGGTTCACGTTTGCTACTTGTACCAAATATTAAAAATGCAGAAGGACTCACATTTTCCCAATTTGTTGAGCAATACGATTTATTGATTGAAAAAGCACGCAACAACAAGCTTGATTTAACTGATTTGGAAGGAACAACAGTTACATTAACCAATCCAGGAATGATTGGAACAACTCATTCCAGTCCAAGACTAATGAAAGGGCAGGGTTTGATTGTTGCAACAGGGTCAATTGATTATCCGACTGAGTTTCAAGCGGTAAATCCAGCGATATTGACAGATATGGCAATCTCAAAAGTCGTAACAATTACTTCAACATACGACCACAGGATAATTCAAGGTGCGGAAAGTGCTGAATTTTTGGCATATATTTCAAATTTGTTATTAGGAAAAAATAATTTCTATTATCAGATATTTTATAGTTTAGATGTTCCTTTTGAGCCACTACACTGGCAAACAGACATAGAGAACAAAAAAGCATATCCGTTGAATTTTGAGGATAAAATTGAGAAAAACGCTCATATAATGTTAATGATAAATGCTTACCGAGTACGGGGACATCTATTGGCGTCAAGTAATCCATTAGGTAGAGCAGTCTATTATTATCCAGAATTAGATCCTGCATACTATGGGTTGACAATCTGGGATCTCGATAGATACTTCCACGCTGATGACAACTGGGAAAGGAATGAGCTAACGTTCAGAGAAATTTTCGAGATACTTCGCAGCACATATTGCGGGCAAATTGGATATGAATTTATGCATATTCAAGCACCTGACAAAAAAGAATGGATAAAAACAAAGCTTGAAACAAAGAGTTTAAAACCTAAAATTACAAAAGAAGAAAAGATACAAATTTTGCATAAATTAATCGATGCTGAATTTTTTGAGAATTATTTACATACAAAGTTTATTGGACACAAGAGATTCTCACTTGAAGGCGGCGAAACCTTAATTGTTATACTTTCGCAATTATTTGAGAAAGCAGCAGAAAATCAGATTCATTCAATAGTAATTGGAATGGCGCATCGTGGGCGTTTGAATGTATTAGTTAATAACGTTGGAAAGAAACCCGAGCTAATATTTAATGAATTCGAAGGCGACTACGCACCTGAATTGGATCAAGCAGCAGGCGATGTGAAATATCATTTAGGTGACAAAGGTAAATACACTGGGGAAAATGGGTATACAGTGGAGATATTTCTTTCGCCAAATCCAAGTCATCTTGAATTAGTTAATCCAGTTATTGCGGGAATGGCAAGAGCAATTGATAATAGGATACAAGACCCAACATATTCCAAAGCGTTACCTATAAACATTCACGGGGATGCCGCGTTTGCGGGTCAGGGTATTGTGGCAGAAACATTAAATTTATCGCAATTAGAAGGCTATAAAGTAGGCGGAACAATTCATATTGTTGTGAATAATCAAATTGGATTTACCACTTCATCGGATGCATCTCGCTCCACGTATTATGCTACTGATATAGCCAAAATGATACAGTCACCTATTTTACACGTGAACGCAAACGACCCAGAAGCAGTATTGGAAGCTGCTGTTTTTGCAATGGAATATAGAGAAACATTTAAAAGCGATGTTATAATTGACTTATTGTGCTATCGCAAGTATGGACACAACGAAGGTGACGAACCAACATACACACAACCGTTACTCTACAAAAAAATCAAGTCAATGCCGCCAATTTCTAAAATTTATCAGAATGAATTAATTAGAGAAAAAGTTATCACCAATCAGGATGTCGAAAATTATTTATCCCAAATAAAATTAAAATATGAAGAAGCATATAATAATAGAGTAATTTTCAAAGGACAGAAGAAATTTGAGTTCTATTTGAAAGAAGGCAGGACGATTTCACCATATTTTACTGCAATTCACGATAATTTGCTTAAAGAAATCACAAAAGCAATAACAACAATACCCGAGAATTTCAATTTGAACCCTAAATTAAAGCAATTTATCAAGAAGCGATATGAGATGGTGTTTGATAGTGAAGGAGCAATAGATTGGGCTATGGCAGAAGCGCTGGCTTTTGGCTCTTTGTTGGTGGAGGGTCGCGATGTAAGATTTAGCGGGCAAGATAGCAGACGTGGAACATTTAGCCAGCGGCACGCGGTGCTTTATGATTATTTTAATGAAGATATTTATATACCGTTAAATCATATACGAAAAAATCAAGGGAGAATGAGAATATTCGACAGTCCGTTGTCGGAGGTAGCTACACTTGGTTATGAATATGGTTATAGCATAATTGCAGATAGCGATTTAACAGTATGGGAGGCACAATTTGGGGATTTCGCAAACAATGCTCAATCATTTTTCGACCAGTATATTAGCTGTGGCGAAGTAAAATGGGGGCAAAATTCTAATCTGGTAGTATTGCTGCCTCACGGTTATGACGGGCAGGGTTCTGAACATTCGAGTGCCCGATTAGAACGTTATTTACAATTATGTGCTGATGAAAATATGATTGTGGGGAACTTTACTACGCCGTCGAACTATTTTCACGCTTTGCGACGCCAATTACTTCTAACTCATAAATTGCCATTAATACTTATGACGCCAAAATCGATGTTACGGCATCCGTTTGCAGTATCAAAGCGAGATGAATTTATCTTTGGCGAGTTTCATCATATTTATGATGACGATAATGTAATCGATAGAAACAAGGTTGATAGATTAATTTTGTGTACCGGTAAAATTTACTATGAACTTTGTGAAGAAAGAACAAAGAGAAATATTAGTAATATAGCAATCATCAGAATAGAACAACTATATCCACTACATAAAGAATTACTTCAAAATACTATTAATAGTTATTCTAATACAAAAGAAATTATATGGGTTCAGGAAGAACCTCAGAATATGGGTGCTTTCCCCTATTTATATCCAATTTTTATAGAAATGATTGATGATTTTAAAAATAGATTTCGTTATATTGGTCGTCGTGCTTCTGCTGCAACTGCAACAGGTTCATATAAAAAGCATATTATAGAGCAAGAGAAGATTATTAATGATGCTATGAAGTTTGAAAAATAAGAAAAATATTATCTTTTAAATAAAATTATGGTGATTTAAAATGCAAAAAATCAAAATTGGAGTTATTGGAACAGGTCATCTGGGCTCAATTCACACAAAATTATGGAAGCATAATCTCGATGTTGAATTAGTTGGGATTTATGATGTAGATAAAGATAAAGCAATTAATATAGCAAATGAGTATCTCATCAAATCATTTGATTCGCTTGAAGAATTATTTAAGAATGTCGATGCTGTTACAATTGCAAGTCCAACAACAACCCATTATGAAGTTGCGAAATTAGCGATTGAGAATAAAAAACACTGTTTTATTGAAAAGCCAATTACTTCTACTTACAATGAGGCAATTAAATTAATTGAATTGGCAGAAAAAAGCAAAGTGCTTATTCAAGTTGGGCACGTCGAACGTTTTAATCCAGCGATAAAAGCACTAAAAGACACTCGAATGGAACCAATGTTTATTGAAGCACACAGATTAAGTCAGTTTAAGCCACGAGCAACAGATGTGTCTGTTATTCACGACTTAATGATACACGATATTGATTTAATGCTATGGTTGGTAAAGTCGGAAATTAAAACGCTGGATGCAACAGGTGTTTCTGTGATTACCGAAACAATTGATATTGCGAATGCAAGAATTAAATTTGAGAATGGAGCAGTTGCAAACCTGACGGCGTCGAGGCTTTCGGCACATCCAATGCGAAAAATGAGAATTTTCCAGAAAAACGCTTATATTTCAATTGATTTCGGCAATCAAGAAGTTGAACATTTTTACTTATCCGAGAATATTGCCGATGAAAATGCTGAATATGCTCACTTGCTTGGCTCAATCCAAGATGGGTTAAAAAACCAAAATATATATTATTCTAAACCATCTGTACCAAAATTAAATGCAATTGAAGAAGAGCAAAAAGCGTTTATTAATGCCATTAAGTATAATGAACCTATTGCTGTTGATGCTTATTCTGCTGCAAAAGCATTGAAATATGCAGAAGAAATATCTCGGCAAATTGAAAACCAAAGATAATTTTATCGTTTGGTGTTTTTATTAATTTAATTTTTTTCACAATCATCTTTTTGGCTGCTTATGAAAAAATTTGCACTTCTATTATTCTTTTTCTGGATAATTTCTTGCGATAGCCCTGAAAAGAAAGAAACTCCTGCCGAGCACGAAAAATCGGATAGAATTACAGAAAAATTTGTTCAAGGCAGGAAATTAATCACAGGAAATGATACTTGTCAGATAAATTACGATTATAATCAGTCTGAAAATAGTATTTTAAGTGATGTTGATACAAATCTTATTAACAAGCGACAATTATTAAAAGCAACTCACGAAAATAGCCATACAATTAGTTTGAGAAAAGCGATTGATTTGTTTAATTCTAATCAGTCAATAAATAAGTATATTACCAAATTTGCTTTTGACGGAAGTGATAATTCAAATTTGGGTAAATTGTCTTCAAACGATGAAATTTACTCTTTTGTGAGGTTGCACCAGGAGGGCTATTTATCAGGCAAATTCATAATGGTAAATTTTAGCGAAAATAAGAATGAAACATTTGACTTAGATATAATGTTTCAGCACAAACAGGATAGAATTTTTCGGTTTGTGATGGAATTCGATAAGCAAAATAAAATATTTTTAATAAAGGGTATTTATATTCCAGCAAAATATGACGAACAGTCTGTTAAATTTTATAGAAAGCTATACTCAATCTACTTAAATGATGAGAGTTTTGGAGTATAATGACTACATTTCTGGGATATAGATATTCAGAAATACCTCTATTCTTTGCATTAATTCCTTTTCTAACCGGTTTTATTGCAATAAATTTATTTTCAAATTTTGGTTTTTTGATATATGTATTAGCAATAATCTCACTATCTATTATTATTTTAGCATATATTAAGAAACTTTTTTTTGGGTCATTTATTTTCATTTCGTTTTTCTTCGGTGCAATTTATGCTGTTGCTATTCCAGCCACAAGGATGAGCAATCCATATCAGATTGACCTTGAATTTAAAACATTTTGCGACGGAAAGATTATTTCTATAAAAAACAAAGCTAAAGATAAAGTAAATTTTGTATTTAAAGGCAAAGTGTATATTCCAAACTTCAAACATCCGTTCGAACAAAAGGTATTTGTTAAGCATTACAATTCAGCATTTGAACTATACTCTGGTGATAGAGTAAAATTTAACGGTAAAATACGTTTACCAAGAAAGAAAGTATTACCTAATGAATTTGACGAAGAGAAATATTATGCAGGACTGGACATTCAGTGGATTGCTACGGCTGAGAAAGTATCTATTATCAACAAACCAATAAACTTATATTATTACAGAGATTTAGCACGTCAAGGTATAAAGAATATTACGGAAAAATTGTTTGATAGCGAACAAAGTAGTATAATCAATGCAATACTGTTGGGGGACAAATCAGCAATAAATCCTGAAATAAGGGGACTTTACACTTTATCTGGGACAGCACATGTGCTTGCGTTGAGTGGGCTACACATTGGGGTAATTAGTTTTGTCATATACGTATTTATCGGTCTTTTCAAAAACCATCATATTAAGTTTGGGACTTTTGTCTTAATAATTTTGCTTTATAATTTCATCACTGAATTTCAGCCATCGGCGGTACGTGCAAGTTTAATGGCAATATTTATTTTATTTGCTAAGTATTATCAGAAGCAATATACATTGTTAAATATTGCGAGTGTTGTAATCTTGGTTTCAATTATTTTCTCTCCGAATTTAATATATTCAGTAAGCTTTCAGATGTCTTCGCTGGCAATATTAGGTATTGCATTATTCTTTAATCCAATAAACAGTTTTCTGAAAAATATAATTTCAGATAAAATTAAAATCTTGGAATTCATAAGAGGAAGCATAGCGATAACTTTCTCTGCATCAGCAACTCTTGCACCACTGGTAGCATATTATTTTAAGACATTTTCATTGATTTCATTTGTTGCTAATTTGTTCGTTGTGCCAATATTTTCATTAGTATTGATTGGTTCATTATTGGCAATAATAATATCTTTAATTAGTTTTTCAATTGCATCATATTACGCATATTTTGTAACTTTTTTGCTATTACTCACTAATAAAATCAATCAAATCCTAATATCGATACCATTCTCATATATTTCTGGTGAAGTTTCGCTATATTATTCGTTATTTTTTAGTTTTGTGATAATTTATATTTTTTCTTCAAGTAATAATAGACTTGCTATTTCGAGAACATTAGTCAGTATATTAATGGTACCTTTGTTTATTTATTATGCAAAGCCAACGTTTGATAGTTACACGATAAAGAACAAAAAAATATATCCTCGCAATCAGCTTGTTGCTTCATTCTTCAGGTATAGCAAAGATACTGTATTTGTGTATCTTGCTGATAGGAAGCCAGCTCAGTATCCAAGGAATGATTATTATTTAGTCGATTATTTAGCAAAAATCCCTGATGAGTTAATTATTGCTGTAAATGGAAATGCGGGAATTAATACAGCAGATAAATTAAGAGAATTACGAAAATTTGAATATATTGAGTTTGCTCCATCTGTTCAAAAGGCATTAGAAGCTAAGTTTTTCCCAAATACTTTTGTATCCCAAATTATTGAGGTAATTGATGAAGATTAAAATTCACAAGCCTACTATTTTCCCATACAATAGAATTATTGCAGGAATAAGCGAAACAAATTTCAATCGATTTTCAACGGGTTTTTCTATTTTCCCAGCTAAAATTTACAGTAATGAAGAAGTTGAATATTTCAGGCGAATACTTGCAAATAATCTTGGGTTTAATCGCCAAAATTTAGTTTTTCAGAAGCAAGAACATAGTGATAATATTCAGGTTATTAATAAAGCAAATATTCAGGAAATCAAAATATCTGATGGAATGATAACCAATCTGAAAAATGTAATTCTAAATGTAACAGTTGCAGACTGTGCTGCTGTCTTGATTTATGACGAGCAAAAAGAAGTTATCGGTGCATTCCATTCAGGTTGGCGAGGCACACAGAAAAATATAGTTGCGAAAGGAATTCAAAAGATGGGAGAAAATTTCGGTTGTTCAGCAAAAGATATGATTGTGTGGATTTCACCCTCTGCCGGTAAGGGGAATTATGAAGTTGGGCAAGAAGTTGCAAAACTCTTCGCGGAAAAATACACCAAATCAATTGGTAACGATAAATTTCTGCTGGATATTAAAGGTGCAATTAGAGAACAGCTTCTTGCTTGTGGTGTAATAGGCAAGAACATTGAAATATCAAATATTTGCACAATTGAAGATAGGCGTTTTCATTCATTTCGTAGAGACAAAAACAGTTCAGGTAGAATGTCGGCTTTTATTGGAATGATATGAGAAATGGAACTCGCTTAATTTTATATTTATTTCGTTATATAATAAAAAGCAGGGCAAATGAACTCGCCCCGCATTGAATAATATAAGTTTATACAATTAAAATAGTAATTACATTTGAATTTTAAATCCAAGATAGACATTTCGTTCGGCTGCTGGGAAGAATTCTTTGCCTTCACCACTTGCAGCATAGAGTTTATTGAAAAGGTTGTAGACACTTGCACGAAGTTCAATTGAGTTTAGTCCTAAAACTCTGCGGAAAGTGTAAGATAAATCCAAATTATAAATATTGTATGCATCCACAACATTATCAGTGTAATAATCCCAGTCAAGGTGTTTACGAATGTCTTCGTTAGTTTTAAGCATATCATCGAAATTATCTGTTCTGAATTCACCAACATATTTGCTCAAAAGCGACAAGTAGAAATCGCCAACTTGATAAGTTAAACGTAGATTACCTAAGACATCAGGAAAACCAGCAATACGATTATCTTTGAGCGATACAACTGCGCCATGGTCGGTTAGAAAGTCGTAATCAACAATATAATTTTTGCTTAATGTTAAATTGCCTGAAATATCAAGTTTACCAAATGGTATGTCAAAAACGTTAACTGATGATTGTAGTTCAATGCCGAAGTGACGAGTACGCGGGGCATTACCGTCAATTGGATTGCCGAAAATATCTAATTTCCCACTTTTAACAAATTCGTTGAAATGCTCCATCCAATAAGCGTTTAAGTTGAAAAAGTATTTATCTGTTCTGAAATTGTAGCCAAGCTCAAAATTCAGCATAGATTCAGGTTTGATAATAGGTTGAGAGAAATCGTATCTAACGGTGCCATCTGGCATTTTCTCACCTTTGAAAAGTGGCTTTTTCCCTGAATAGCTGCTGCTTGCGTCGTAGAGATTTTTCATTCGAGGTTCACGAGAAGTATAAGCAACAAAAGAATAAATATTTGATTTGTCATCTAAATTATAATTCACACCAAGACGAGGATTAACAAAGAAATAATGGATATTGAATAAATCATCTCCATTTCCAACAGTGTCTCCGTTGGTGTTTATATATTTAGTAAAGTTAATTCCGGCTTTTTCGTTAGTAATTCTATATGAATGAAGCACTGCTTGGATTTCACCTGTAAAAATCAACTTATCAGAAACATTATGTTCTTCTCTTGCAAAGAATGAAAAAATATCACGTTCTCCATTATATGAATAAAATTTGTAATCAGGATTGAAGTTTTGGGGTAAGTTTTCAGCATAGCGTATTTTCCCCCAATGCTCTGAACGATGAATACGAACTTCCCCACCCAATGTGAGCAAACCATTGTCGTGCTGCAATTGTAAGCGAGGTATCCACCCGCCTTGTCTATTATATACGAATGCGCGTATTATTGGATTTTCAGGGTCCTTGATATCTGCTGGGAAACCATTTTCGGGTGTAAGCCTGAACATTTTTTTGTTCATCCAACCAGTCCCATCAAAATCAAAGAAACCTTTGCCGGAATAGAAAAATAATGTCGATTTTAGAGTTACGTTGTCGCTAATTTTCCAATCGTTTAGCATTTCGTAGTGTGGCTGTGAGAAATTTTCAATTTCCTGTTTTCTACGGACAGTAATCCAGGAAATGTTTTCGCCCGTAGAATCATACATCCAGAAATTATAGTTATGGCGGCGGAGATCTTTGTCTTTTATATAAGATTTTGGTAGTCCATTATAAGCCAAGCCATCGGCAAAAGGTCCTCCGAAAATATTGATTTGCGTAGTTAAATTGCCATCGAAGCGAGCAAAACCGAGAAAATATCCATCAAGCCGTGCCCACGAAACATCGCGATAACCGAAAGAATTAATTCGCGAAAGACGCGCATAAATGGCATATTTACCATCTATAATACCAGATGAAGCTTGAATAGAATATTTGCTCGTATTTTGTTCGTAATTATCACCAAATTGCTGTAGACCAGCACCTGTTTCCAAGGTTGCACCTGGCTGAACAGTAAAATTAGAGGTTTCGAGGTTAATGCTTCCACCTATTGCAGGGAAGCCATAATTAGACAATCCGGCACCACGTTGAACTTGGATGTTATCGATACTTGAAGCAATATCTGGGAAATTAATCCAATACATATTATGGTCCTCTGGGTCGTTTTGTGGGACCCCGTTGATAAGCACTGCAATACGCCTTTGGTTGAAGCCACGCATAGTTAAATTCGAATATCCAACACCTGCCCCACTTTCTGAGAAAGCGATTATGGAAGGAAGTTCT
This sequence comes from Eximiradius sp., assembly GCA_937127445.1. Taxonomy (GTDB): domain Bacteria; phylum Bacteroidota; class Ignavibacteria; order Kapaibacteriales; family UBA2268; genus JAKIZO01. The sequence continues at coordinate 101,440 of CAKZLY010000015.1, forward strand.
GAAAGTATTATCGGCAAGTCTTTAACGGTATGCCTTCGTTCGACCTCCGAAACAGTAATCTGAGCAAATGGGACGGGACTGCGTCGCTCCTCTGCCCTGTTTGTAGAAATTGTAATACTTGGTGTTTTGAAAGCACGGAGTGAATCGCGGCTTTCTGCTAATTCTGCCGAAGCAAAAGAATAATTCAACACAATAAGTGCGATTAAACAATAAAACTTTCCCATCTTGAAAAGCCCTTTGTTAAAGTTAAACATAAGCTTTTCCGATGGAGAACAAATTTGAGAGAAACTCGGGGAAGAAGCCTTTGCGGTTTCCGTTTCCCTACGCCGGTATTATCCGGATCAGGTTCAAGGAGTTTTCTCTCAGCCAATACTATTGTATTAGCACCTCCAACGGAATATTAGTTTTAAAACGAATAAGCAACAAAAATATTATTCATTTGAACAAAAAAATGATTAATAAATGAATTCGTCATAAGTAATAGTGGAAATTATAAAGTAGTGGTTGATTTTTCTTTCAAATGCAAGAAAAAATACCTAATTTTGTAGGTTTTAAAATTATCATTTGATAAATGATGAATATAAGTAATAATAACACAAGCAGTAGGCTCACAGCACTTGATTTCACCCGCTTTTTCGCTATGATCATGATGATGCAGGGACATGTGATTTATGAACTCGCGAGCCCGAATATAATAGATTATTCAAATTTTAGTTGGAGTGTTTGGAACTTCGTAAGAGGACTAACAGCACCAACCTTTTTATTTATTTCTGGAGCAGTACACATATTTGCAAATAAACGGCTTGAAGATGGTTCGTTAGGCAAGGATATTATTTGGAAAAGGATTAAAATAGCCTTAATGTTAATGTTTGTTGGGTATTTGCTTGTTTTCCCTGCTGCAAAAGTGTATGATTTGCAATTTGTAAGTGAAGATACCTGGAGAATCTTTTTCAGCGTAAATATTTTGCAGTTATTTAGTGTCTCATTGCTCTCACTGCTTGCACTTTTTATTATTACTAAAAACAATAAAACACTTGGCTATTTATCATTAATTTTGTCTTTCCTTATAGTATTTGCATCACCATTTGTTCATCAAGTGCATTGGTTTGATTATCTACCTGAATTTTTTGCTGCATATTTGTCTTCCGAACATGGCTCTTTATTCCCTGTATTTCCTTTTGCAGCTTATTTGTTGTTCGGTGCTTCTTTTGGAGTTTGGTTGCAAAGTATTGAACGCGACAAACGTAATGATTTTTTGATGAGAACTTGCTGGAAAATAGGATTGCCAACAATACTAATTGGCTATCCTATGATGCTATTATTCAGCAAAGTTAATGTACCATTTATCGATGTAATGAGAGTCAATCCGGGCTTCTTTTTCATTCGTATTGGTTTGGTATTAACAATTATATCAGCAATGACATATCTTTATAATTTAACTAAACCACTTGGTAAATACTATTCAATGTTTGGGAAAAAAGCAATATACATATATGTCATTCATTTAATGTTAATCTATGGCTCTCCTATTTCAGCAGGCTTAGCAAAGTTTTACCGCTCTCAACTCACTTTGGAATACTCAATTTTAGCTGCATTGTTTGTAATAGCAACAACCTTAGGAATTGTTTATCTGTATGAGCACGCTATAAATAAACATAAGTATCCAAAGATTGTGTTTAGGTACGCGGTTGCGACATACCTTTTTTATATTTTCTTTATTTAATTAATTTTAAATAACATAATTCATTCTATCTCTAATTAGCACAAACTAAATGATTAATTGGTAATCAAATATCTATTAATCTTTATTCATTTATTTGCTTATTTCAAAAAACTATATTACTTTTGCGTTATATAACGTATCAGCAATATGGTTTTGTTATTATGAAAAAAACGATTGGATTAATTCTGATTTTTTTGCTGCCAGCATTAATAGTCTATTTATTGTTTTTCGAACCAGAATATAAACCAACAAAGTTAGAATTATTGAAACAATCTTTGCAGCAAAAAAAGAAATCGGCAGTGGACCATAGCAAATTCGCTGAATTGAACAAAAAATTCGAGCATCCGCAAGATGTTACAAAAACCTGTATTAGTTGTCATAATAAACGTGATATTGAAGTTATGGCAACATCTCATTGGCGTTGGCTAGTAGACGAGTATATGGAAGGTAGAGGTATTATATCTCTTGGGAAACGAAATACTATTAATAATCACTGCATATCGATCAGCGGAAGCGAAGGAAGTTGTAACAGATGCCATATAGGATATGGTTACAATAGTAAGAATTTTGATTTCACAAAAAGCGAAAACATAGACTGCCTATCTTGCCATGATAATTCTGGTTTATACGAAAAAGAGAAGGAATCTGCCGGATACCCAAAATCAAATTTAGATTTTACAAAAATTGCTCAAAGCGTAGGCCGTCCAAAGATGGATAATTGTGGGTATTGTCATTTTAATGGTGGAGGTGGCAATAATTCGAAACACGGGGATTTGGAAGAAGCATTGTATACCGCAAATCGGAACGTAGATGTTCATTTAGCTCGTGACGGGGGAAGTTTTGATTGTGTTGATTGCCATACAGCAGAAAACCATAATATCAAGGGCAGACTGTATACTGTTGCATCAATGAACCGTAATCGTCTGCTTTGTGAAGATTGCCATACTGCAACTCCACATAACGAAGGTATTATCAATGAGCATACTACTAAAGTAGCCTGCCAGACTTGCCATATCCCAATTTATGCAAAGGTAAATCAGACAAAAACATTTTGGGATTGGTCTAAAGCAGGAAAGCTACAAAATGGCAAACCTTATGTAGTTCATAATGAGCAAGGAAATGACATTTATCTGTCGGAAAAAGGAGAAATCCGTTGGGAAAGCAATCTAATTCCTGAGTATGTATGGTTCAAAGGCACAGCAACTCATTATTTATTTGGAGATAGCATTAAGCAAGTACCGGTAAAATTGAACGAATTCAATGCGAATTATTACGCTATGAATTCAAAAATATATCCTGTCAAAGTAATGAGAACAATTCAGCCATACGATCCTGTTTATATAAGGCTTGTTTCACCAAAATTATGGGATAAAGAAGAAGGGAAAGGTGCTTTCTGGAAAGATTTTGATTGGGCAAAAGCAATAGATACAGGAATGAAATATATAAACCTTGAATGGAGCGGGAAATATGGATTCGTTGAAACAGAAATGTATTGGTTGTTAAATCATATGGTTTCACCCAAAGAACAATCATTGAAGTGCGTTGATTGCCATACAAGAAACAACAGCCGCCTGAAAGCAATCAATGATGTCTATCTTCCGGGTAGAGACAGGAGCCTTTGGATAGATAATACAGGAATCGCGTTAATTTTGCTTGTAGTTTTTGGAGTCGTAGTTCACGGGGGCACAAGAATAATATACCAAAGAAAAAAGAAAAACCATGAAGGAGATAAATAATTATGAAAAAGGTATATATTTATCGTGGATTTGAAAGATTTTGGCATTGGACACAAGCATTTTTAGTATTCTTCCTTGGATTTACAGGATTTGAAGTCCACGGTTCATTTAGTTTTTTTGGTTTTGAGCAGGCAGTAAAATTGCATATAATTGCAGCATATTCATTAATTGTATTAATTGTATTTGCAATATTCTGGCACTTTGCAACAGGAGAATGGAAGCAATACATACCTACACTCGAAAATATCAATAAACAAATACGCTATTACATTACCGGTATATTTCAAAATGCGCCTCATCCAGTACGTAAAACTGCATTGAGCAAGCTAAATCCTTTGCAAAGACTTGTTTATTTGGGATTGAAGATTGTTTTATTCCCGCTTATGATAACTACGGGGATATTATATTTATTTTATAGATTTCCGCAAGATGAAACCGGAATTAAAATTACGATTAATAATTTAAGTACAATTGCTTATTGGCACACAATAGGTGCTTTCCTTTTGGTTGCATTCGTAATAGCGCATTTATACTTAATTACCACTGGACAAACACTTACATCAAATTTAAAAGCAATGATTACTGGTTATGAAGAATTAGAAGAAGAAAAAGAAGAGGTAAATAATGAAAACACAAAATAATTATATGAATCCATATCTAGCTGGTTTTTTATTGGGTTTGCTGCTGCTTGTAACTTATGTCGTTACAGGGCGTGGGCTGGGTGCAAGCGGTGCAATAAAAAGTGTTGTAGTTGCAGGAGTTGAGACAATCTCACCTACACATGCAAATAAAGCAGAATTCTACAAAGAATATGTGGAATCACATAATGAAGGAGTGTTAAAAAACTGGCTTGTATTTGAGATCTTAGGGGTAGTAGTTGGGGCTTTTGTCTCAGGACTCATAGCCAACAGATTGACCTGGAAAGTAGAGCACAATCCTAAAATAAAAACACGAACGCGTTTGATTGCAGCATTATTTGGTGGAATGCTGTTTGGGCTCGGGGCTCAATTTGGACGCGGATGCACAAGCGGTGCGGCGTTGAGCGGTATGGCGGTGCTTTCGGTTGGTGGTGTACTCACGATGTTCGCTATTTTCGCCACAGCATATGCTCTGGCATATATTTTTAGAAAATTGTGGATATAAAGGAGAATAATAAATGGGACCATTTGTTCCGGACATAATAAGCAACGAATTAAATTTAATTGTTGCATTGATAATCGGCTTCTTTTTTGGGTTTATCCTTGAGCAAGCGGGTTTTTCATCTTCAAGAAAATTGGCAGGGTTGTTCTACGGTTACGACTTTACAGTTTTACGAGTATTTTTTACTGCTGGTGTAACTGCAATGATAGGAATAATTCTGCTAAGCTATTTAGGAATAGTAGATTGGGACATGTTATATATAAACCCAACATTTCTGTACTCCGCTATTATTGGTGGAGTGATAATGGGTGTAGGATTTATTATTGGTGGATACTGTCCTGGAACAAGTTTTGCAGGAGCGTCAATTGGTAAAATTGATGCAATTGTATTTATTATTGGTGGGATTTTAGGAGTATTTGTTTTTGCGGAGTTATATCCATACTTTAAAGATATTTATGTTGGTTCCGACTATGGAGAATTGCGAATTGATAAATTTTTTAAAGTAAATCCTGGAATTATTGCTTTTGGTTTTACAGTAATGGCGTTTGTTGCATTTATTATCACATCAAAGATAGAAAATAAAGTAAATAAAATCAGCACAAATGAAAAAAAGTTTTTTGAATTGCCTGAAAATAAACCATTATTAGTTGGATTTGTTTTTATTGCAGTATCATTAATTCTTACATTTTTGCCGACCAGAGAAGTTTATTTACAAAATAAAGTTGAAAGAATTGCTCGAAATAACGAAATCAAACATATTAATCCATTAGAGGTGGCTTTCAGAATTGTTGATGAAGATAACTCCTTGATGGTTGTTGATTTACGTGATAGGAGCGACAAAAGATATAAGACAATTCCTGGTTCGAAGAATATTCCTTTCGATGAGTTGTTTTTAAAAGACAATCAAAATTTCATTAAAAAAAGTCCTAAGACAATAGTATTTGTAGATAATCAAGGCACATTATCACTTAAGGCAGTTGCTTTCGCAAATGAGATAGGTAATCATCGAACATTTGCTCTTCAAGGTGGTTTAAACAGTTTTTGGGAACAATTTAAAAAGAAACCACAAGAAATCGACAAAAACGATTTGCATCAAACTGCATACTTAAATTTCATTACAACAGCACCAGAAAAATTACAAATACTCGAAACAAAATATTCACGAGACACACAGGATGCCGATACAAAACCTAAGAAAAAATCAGGAGGTTGCTAAAATTGAAAATGTTGATAAAAATCATTCGAGCTAAAAAGAAATTTTGAAAATATGTAATATATAGTTAATTTTGTAATTACTAAAATTGTATAATGGAGTTTGGAAATGGCAAAAAAAGAACAAAGATTTATGATCACGCTCGAATGCACTGAAGCTAAAGCTGAGGGGAAACCAGCTTCGAGATACACAACAACAAAGAACAAGCAAAATACACCAGAAAGACTGGAACTCAAAAAATACAATCCTTTTTTGAGACGTCACACTATTCACAAAGAAATCAAGTAATTTGATGAAATTTTAAGTAAAAATGCCTTTCGAGTTGTATTTTGGAAGGCATTTTTTTATTTTTATGAAAACAATCTCAAAAATAATACTGCACAAATTAATTACACTTATAAGCTCAACCTGGAGAATTAGAGTATTTGGAGAGTATAACGACACACCAGCAGTATTTGCTTTTTGGCACGGAGAGATGCTTCCAATCTGGAAGTATTTTTCCCGAAAGCTTGATAATAAGTATGCGGTTGTTAGTCTGAGCAAAGATGGACAAATATTAGCTGAGTTGTTGGAGAAGTGGAACTATTCTCTAATACGTGGTTCTTCTTCAAAAAATAGTAAAGACGTCCTGGGAAAAGCAACCGAATTAGCAAAAAACGCAAGTATTTTCATAACGCCAGATGGACCACGTGGACCTGCACGTAAATTTAAAAATGGGGCAGCAATAATTGCATACCGTAGTGAAGTGCCAATGTATCTTGTTCGTACATTTATTAGCTGCAAGTTTGTGTTCAAGCAAAGTTGGGACAAATTCATCTTTCCATTACCATTTTCCAAAATACGAATTGTAATTTCTGAAAAGCAATATATTCCGAAAGAGTATTCAAGAGAAGAAGTAGCCGAAATGATCGTCCAGATTGAAAATAAAATAAATTCAATTAGTTAAAATGATTAATGATTTTTTTTCAAAAGTTTACGGGAAAATCGTAAAATATCGTAATCGTAGGTATAACCGCGAAGAACATCTTTCGACAAAAATATCTATTCCCGTTATCAGTGTTGGCAATCTCTCAGTTGGTGGCACTGGCAAAACACCATTCGAAGAACTTTTAGTAAAACTATTACTATCATTAGGTAAAAAGCCAGCAATTATTGGACGTGGATATAAGAGAAAATCAAAAGGCGAAATAATTATTTGCGATGGGCAGAAAGTTTTAGTTGATGCAAATGAAGGTGGGGACGAATTGGTTTTGATTGCAAGAAAGCTAATGGTGCCAGTAATTGCTAATGAATCAAAGGTCGAAGCAGCTTTGTCGGCTGAAAAAAGATTTGATATAGATTGCATAGTTGTAGATGATGGATTTCAACACAGGGCATTAAAAAGAAATATTGATATTGTGCTTGTAGACAGAGAAACACTCGAAAAACCATATCTGCTACCGAAAGGAATGTTACGCGAACCATTAGAATCGTTAAGTCGGGCAAATGTTGTGTGTTTGACTGGCGGGGCAAAAATAACTGATGAATTAAAGCAATTCACAAACCAAGATACAATTTTCATTAAAGTAATGGTGCAAAATGGATTGCCTTATATGTTAGGCAATATTAAAAGCGACTATGAAGAAATTGAAAAGATAAGAAAAAAAAAGAGAATTGTTGCTATTGCAGGAATTGCAAAACCTTATAGATTTTATGAAATGGTAAAAAAATTAGAATATCATCTTGTTAATTATCTGAATTTTAGTGATCATTATTATTACGATAGAAACGATATTGAAAAAATAAGACGCTTTGCCGAAGACAATAATTCACATTATATCGCACTAACAGAAAAAGATGCAGTTAAATTACTCAAATTTGTTGATAGATTTGAGCACTATGGATTGAAGCTTCTTGTATTTCCAATTACAATGACAATAAGCGAAGGTGGAAAAACATTTACAAATTTCTTGAAAATTAAGTTAGGGTAGCAACGCTATTTAATAATTCTGCAAGCTTTTTAGCTGCATTTTTTCGTTCAAATTGTTGAATTAACTCCAAGTTTGGATTAATAATTACAGAATTTGATTCCCACAAGTTAATAAATTCTAAGAAAATATCGGAAATGGTGTTAATATCGCTTTGATGAGCAACTTTACCAGAATTAGTTTCATAAATTAATCGAGCGATTGCTCCGTTGGTCGGAGCGATTGCAAGTATTGGTCGTTGGACGCCAATATATTCATATACTTTTCCTGGGACAATTTCTTCGCTTTCTTTTGATTCATCTACAACAAGTAGCAAAGCATCTGAAGCCATTAGATGAGCAATACTATCTTTGTGTGGAATATAACCAACTATTTCTATGTTTTGTTTGAAAGAGCAATTATTGAACATTTCAAGGACCTCATTGCCAAAACGTCCAATAAATTTTAATTTAAAATCGTTAGTATTGATTTTATTTTCAGATAATAGATTCTCGATCGCAACAAGTAAAGAATAAGGATTACGTCTGCCATACATTGATCCAGTATAAGTTAGAATAAATTTATCATTTCTTTTGTATTCAACATTAGGGAAATCATCAGAGTCAAACCCATTAGGAATGTGAATGAATTTATCTTTTCTCAAGAAAGGATATTTCGACAAAGCATCTTTTATTATTCCTTCCCAGGCACACTCAACAAAATTACTTTCATCGAATACAGATTTTTCAAGGCTTCTGTCTATCATAGCAGGCAAGAACCAGCGTTTAGGGGCAGAAATAAAACCAGTCCATGGGTCGCGAAAGCCAGCAACCCAGGGTAGTTTAGTTTTTCTTTTAGCGAATCTTGCAATCAAAGAACAAGTATAAGGAGGAGAAGACGAATAAATCGCCTTGCAATTATGTTCTTTAATAATTCTAATGGCTTCTTTTTTTGCAGTGAGGAGCCAGCCGATGCGAGCATCGGGAATAAAAAAAGTAGCTCGAATAAATTCAGAAATACACTCTTTGAAATTCAGCTTTTGATCTTCTTTTTTTATTGTATTAACGTCAATTGGAGTTCCTGGCTTTTTGCCAGTAAAGAACCTATAAATATCATAAGGTTCATAAATTTTTGTTCGACGAACAATCACATCATCAGGGATTTCAGCGATCAGAGATTCATCGCGAGCAGGAAATTGTCCGTTTTCGACAGTAAGAACAATTGGATGCCAACCGAACTCACGAATATACTTAATGTGTTTGAGAACTCGTTGAACGCCTGGACCACCAGACGGTGGGAAATAATAAGCAATTACAAGGAAATTGTTCATTATTCAATATTTTGCACTTGTTCACGAATTTTTTCGAGCTCTTCCTTGCAATGAACAACAAGGTGAGAAATTTCGGTATCGTTGGCTTTACTGCCTATTGTATTAATTTCTCTATGAATTTCCTGTAAAAGAAAATTAATTTTTCTTCCTTCGGAAACTTTTGATTTAACAGCATCATTGAAAAACTTAAAATGAGAGTACAGTCGGGTGCATTCTTCCGAGATATCGAGTTTATCAGCAAGCAGGATAATTTCAAGTTGGAGACGATGTTCGTCGATTTCATCACTTTCGAAAAGTTGAGCGACACGATTTCTCAATCTTTCTCTTTCCTGAGGCACTTTGTTCAGGCTGATTTGTTCAATTTTTTGAACATTTTCGTGAATTTTTTTCATTCTGGCAATAATATCTTTAGAAATTTGTTGTCCTTCGCGAAGTCGCATTGCATCAAGGTTTTTAAGAGCTTGCTTCAAAGCTTTCGTAATAAGTTTCATACAAGCATCTTCATTGATTGCATCGTCCTGCTTGTAGAGCAAATCGCGAAAAACAAGAATATTTTCGAGTTTGACAGCATCTTTAAGCTTTAATTCTTTTTTCATTTGGTTAAGTACATTATAGCAAGCAGTAGCAGCATCGAGATTTATGTTGAAACTTTTAATAGATGGGTCTGCGTCAACATTAATCGAGAGAAATACACTTGCCCGCGATAGATTACTTCTTAAAATTTCACGAATTTCAAGTTCGTGATGAGACAAAGATTTTGGCAAACGACAATTAATTTCTAAATTTTTACCATTTAGCGTTTTTATTTCGACAGTTACGTAAATCCCATTTTCATTGAGTTCTACTTTACTGAACCCAGTCATACTTTTGAGCATAAAATTCCTACCCGATATTTAGAATAATTACAAAATTACCTTATTTTGATGAATAAAAAAACAATAATAGGTAATTAGTCAGATTGAGTAATTTTAGCAGGAGAGTTGTCATCAACTCGGGAAATAGTAATTTCGACACGTCTATTTTTTGCTTTGCCTTCTTCGGTAGAGTTATCATCGACAGGTCTTTTGTCGGCAAAACCTCTAATAACAACATTTTCGCCAGGAACACCAAGTGAAATCAGTCTATATCCAACGTTTAAAGCACGAGCAACAGAGAGATGCCAGTTTGATTCATATTGAAAAGTTCTGATTGGAGTGTTGTCAGTATGTCCATCAACAAAAATAGTATTGTTCAGAGTAGCCAGTATGTTAGCAAGCGAATCAATTACGGATATACCATCAAATTGAATCTCAGCTTTGCCCGGACGAAACATAAGTTTTTCAGGAAGGACTACCACGAGCCCTTCGGAAGACATTCTAAGTGAAAGCTCACCTTTTGTAATATAATCTCTAAAAACAGTCGAGGCTTCGTCTTCAATTTCTTTGATGCTTTTTGCTTCTCGTGGAGCAATCATAGGCTCAGGGATAGCTCTACGGCTTGCTTCAATCACACCGTCACCGCCATCAATTGGGTTAGCTGGTTGGCTTTTAAAATATTTGGTAAGGGCAGAGGAAATTTCCTTGAATTTTTCCTGATCCACTTGAGAAGAAGCATATAGAATAACAAACAATCCCAAAAGCAAAGTGATTAAATCAGCATAGGTAACAAGATACCTATCTTTGTCCGGACCGTGCGATGTATGTTGAACATTATTTTTTTTGTTCAATTTCATAATAAAATTATCGACATAAGTACAGAGAACTAAACTTTAATAATACGAGCGGCAAAAGCCCCATCAATTCCGTGAATATGTGGAAAGGTTTGCATAAATCCGTCTTTACAAACTTCCTTAGGTAAATAATTTTCAGCTGGATCAATTTGCAAGTCTTTGTAATTATCAAGTAACCAGTACACGACTTCTTGATTTTCCTCGGGTTCAATAGTGCAGGTTGAATAAATCAAAACACTACCTTTTCCCATAAATCTAATGGCATTTGATATAATTTCTTTTTGCAATTCGACAATTTTGGGGATATCGTCTGTGTCTCTTTTCCATTTAATGTCTGGTTTTTTGCGCAAAGTTCCCAATCCCGAACAGGGCAAATCAGCAAAAATCAAATCAACTTTTTCATGCAAACGTAGCTTTCGAGCATCTTCGACAAGAGTTTCAATTATAGGAAGCTTCAATCTTTGATTACCTTCGTTAATTGATTTTATTTTTGAAGAATACTTTTCAATTGCTAAAATATTACCTTTGTTTCTCATTAGTTCGGCAAGGAAAAAGGATTTTCCGCCGGGAGCGGCTGCAATATCAAGGACTTTGTATCCTGGGGTAGGGTTGGCAAGCATTACAGCAAGAGAAGCGCTTGGGTCTTGAATTGTAATTTCACCATTTTGAAACATTTCAGTAGAAGTAATGTCAAATTTCGGATTTTTCAACAGAAATGTTTGTAGAAGATGTTCATACTGTAAGTATTCAACATTATTTTTATCGAGCAGGTATTTTATTTTATCAATAGAAGAATTCAGAAGGTTAACTCTAATAGGAATATATGGTCTTTGATTATTTGCTATAAGCAATTTTTCAGTCTCCAATTCGGAAAATCTTTCAAGCCAGCGCTTAACCATCCATTTGGGGTGAGAATGGACAGTTGCCAGATAATAAACCAAGTCTTCTTCCCTATCAGGATAACGAATTTTATCAAGGTTTCTATGAAGGTTCCTCAAAACAGCGTTTACCATTCCAGCTGTTCTTTCGCCCTGAATTTGCTTTACAATTTCAACTGATTCATCAATTGCGGCATAAGCTGGAATTTTTTCTAAAAACATAATTTGATATAGTCCAACACGCATTGCATTTTTAACAAAGTTCAGGCACTTTTGATAGTCGCCATTATAAAATCCTGTCAAAGCCCAATCCAATTTTAATTTCCAGCGAACCACACCATTAATTAGTTCAGTAAGCAATGCTTTATCTTGTTGAGTTAGTTCATTATTTTTTAGCTCATTTGCTAATAATTTGTCTAAATACGAATCACTTCGTTCATAACGACTTAAAATTCTGACTGCAAGATAGCGGACCCAATTTAATTTAGATTTCTTCTCTTCGCTTAGTTCAAAATTTACCATAAATAATGTAACGTTTTTTTGTTAAATTGTTAATTACAAATATATAGTCGAATAAACAAGAAAAAACTTTTGGTGAATTTATGAAAAAGTTCATATATATTGTGATAACAATATTTTCAATAAACACAGTTTTTAGTCAGATTTCTGACCCATTAACTCCGTCAATTCCTAAGAAGCCAAAAGAAGCAGGTGTATTTATTGGCTTAGGTGGGAACTATCAAATTGGGACAAGCTACGTGGATTGCGAAGACTGCAAATTTGAGAATGGAAATAAATTCGGCTATACATTTGGAATAAATTGGGAAGATTTTCTAATTAACAATAGTATCAAATACGGATTTGCCTTAGTGTATGACGATTTATCAATTAAATCAAGTTTCAGGGAAAGAGAAGCCTTTGAATACGAAAACAACAGATATATCGGGGTTAATTTTAGACATACAAGCGATATAAATTCAAGTGCATTAGCTATACAACCATATTTAAAATTTATTGGATTTGATTTTATGTTCATCAAAATTTCGCCATCAATTTCTTATGTTTTATCATCTAAATTGCAGCACGAAAAAGAGATATTGGACGAAAGTGTATTACTTCCAAATGGAGAAAATGTGAAAATACTTTTCCCAGAAACAAATTCTAATAAAATAATTCTTGAGGATAATGATTATCGAGATGTTAATTCTCTGCAAATAGGGCTTGCAACAAATATTGGATTTGACTTCAAAGTAGATAATAACTATTATTTGTCTCCACAATTTTTTTATTATTATCCATTTAGTAAATATTCCAATTACGGAGATAATTTTAAAATTTCAAATTGGAGAATACTTTTAGAATTGAGAGTAAAAATTTGAAAATATTGAAATTTTATTCATAAATGATTTTGATTTTTTGAGATTTTAAGGTAATTTATTAATTGGAAATTATTAAAACATTAATTTTTAGTAAACAAACAAGGTGGATGTAAATGCAAAAGTTTAAGACATTTTCGCTGATTTCATTGTATTTATTTTTCTGCATATTAATTTCTCATTCTTTGTTTTCTCAAAACAAGATTGAAAATGATGAATTTGAGAAAAGTAACCAGTTGTATTTACTTGCAATGAAAATTGAACCAGTCGAGGGACAGTCAAATATAATTGCAAGTAAGAGAATTCGCATAATTAACTTGGGGCCTATCGTAAATTGGCAAGGATTGGATTATGCTCCAACAATCAGTGCAGATGGTAGAACATTATATTTTGTATCAAACAGACCGGGAAGCAAATTAACCCCAGACGGTAAATCTTCCCACGATTTTTGGGCAGCAAAAAAACTTGAAAGATTGGATTCAGTATTTTTTCAGCCATTTAACATTGATACAACTACAAATTTTGGCAGACTTGGTGTAAATACTGAATTAAACGAAGGCGTTGCTTCAATCAGTGCAGATAGCAGAACGTTATATTTTACTGGTTGTAACCGTCCTGATGGGATTGGGGACTGCGATATTTACAAAACAACTATTGAAGGTGACCGTTGGGGACGTCCTGTAAATTTAGGTAAAAATGTTAATTCCGAAGTGTTTGATTCCCAACCATCAATAGCACCGGACCAAAGCAGATTATATTTTGTCTCAACCAGAAAAGGACCGAATAGTGATGGAAGAAATGTTCCAAAGAATTTTGATATTTGGTATTCAGATTGGGATTATGATTTAGAAGAATGGAAACCTGCCAAAAATTTAGAAGCAATAAATACAAAAGGGCGTGAAGTATCGCCATTCATTGCTGCTGACAATCAAACATTGTTTTTTGCTTCAGATGGACACAAACCCAACTATGGTGGGCTTGATTTCTATCTTACACGCTATGATCCTGCAACTAAAACCTGGAGTACTCCTGAGAATTTAGGTGAACCAATAAACACAAAAGAGGATGAAATGTTTATCACTTTGCCTGCCTCTGGAGATATTCTCTACTTCTCTTCTCGAAGGACAGATATTCAAGGCTACCAGGGAGATTATGATATTTTTATGGCATTTGTACCTACTTTTTTCCGTGCTGTAAATGTTGCGGGTACTGTTGTTGATGAATGTACAGGCGAATTTATCCCTGCAAAAATTGAAATAAAGAACCCACTTACTGGTAGAGTATATACAGATTCACTTAACTTACAACGCACAAAATTTGAATATGTTGTAACTAATAGCGATTATGGTGAAGGAAAAGATGCAGCGAATAAAGTTCAATTAGAAATAACTGCATTTAATCCGAAATACGGGAAAAAATCAGTATTTCAAGAAGTAGTCAAACCAAAGAAAACTGACGACCCAGAAGAAGCTAAAAAATTTGCTGATGAAATTAATGTTAAAATATTAATGGGACAAAGACCAGTCCTTACAGCAGAAATCGATGAAGCCGATTATATAAGAAGAGCAAAAGCTGCTGACCCAAAACTCGCAAGTTATCGCGGACTTGTAATGGAGGAGGTTCAAACTTGGGATTTATATCCATTACTAAACTATGTATTTTTCGATTTAGGTTCATCTGTACTTCCACCTCGTTATATTTTATTTAAATCACCTGAGGATACTAAAAACTTTACAGATACAACAATTGCAGGCGGTACACTGAATAAATATTATCACGTTCTGAATATTTACGGTTATCGCTTGAACAAATTCCCGGATGTTAAAATTGAAATAGTTGGAACAACTGACGGGACCTCTCCTGAAGAAAAAAGACCAAATCTTTCGAAAGAAAGGGCTGAGTTTGTATATAATTATTTCAAAAATATCTGGAGAATAAGTCCTGATAGAATGAAGCTTACATTTAGAGAGAAACCACTTGTAGTTTCAAATCTCAAAGATTCATTAGGTATTCAGGAAAATCGCCGTGTAGAAATTCTTTGCGACGACTGGAATATTACAAAACCTGTATTTGATAAAGATCCAACGACATTCCCACAACCAGAGGAAATGAAATTTGTAATAAAAAATGGCATTGATGACGCAATCATTGCAAAAAGAAGAATTGAGATTAAGCGTGGGAATGAAAAATGGATAACATTGAATAATATTGGGTTGACAGAAGCAAATTATATTTGGGATTGGACAAATGAAGATGGAAAATATCCAAAAGACGAAGTTTCATATACAGCTCAATTAATAGTAACTACAAAGAGCGGTGCAGAATGTTCTTCTGACCCAATAACAATACCAGTTAAGCAAATTTCAACATTGGAGAAGAAAACATCAGTTGTTGGCGATAGCACTCTTGAACGTTACAATCTTATTCTCTTCCCATTTAATTCTGCAGAAGCGGGTGAAACAAACAACAGAATTATGCGTGAATACGTCTACGATCGCGTTAAACCTACTTCTGTGGCAGAAGTTGTCGGGCATACTGATGTTGTAGGTTTATTTGATCATAATTTAAAACTATCTGAAAGACGTGCTGAGACTGTACGCCAGGGAATTATCAAAGCAACTGGTGGTAGATTTGCTTCGCTGAGCTCAAAAGGCGTAGGTGAAGACGATCCATTATATACAAACGATTTGCCAGAAGGACGCTTTTATAATAGAACAGTTCAGGTGGTTATTCGAACTCCGGTTTCAGAATACGAAAAGTAGATTTTTTTATTCTTTCAATCAAAAAAGGCGGGCTAATTTTGGTTCCGCCTTTTTTATTTAAAATAAAACTGAACATTAATAATAGAACTTTTCACAAAAAGTAAAAAAATAATTGTAACTTTTTTACACATCAAATAATCTATATTCATCGAAAGACATTCATGTTAATTCAATAATTACCTTGTATAGAATATTTTCTGCATATTACTACAACAGATTTGCAAAACGTATCAGTAAAAAAAGTATTGATTCTCTATCGTTCGTTTTGGGAATAAAATTATTTATTTGATAGCTTAAAAGATTTCTCTTTGGATAATTCTGTTTGTAAATATATTTAAAAATATAATACATATATCTACAAAAAATTATCAAGAGGCAAAAAATGTGCAAGTATTTTTCTACTTTTTATGTCATCCTTTTGCTAATAATATTGACGAGCAAACGCTCAAAGGCACAAATGATTGAACAATGGGAAATATTCTATACAAAACCAGTGTATGATATTATTGCTTTAGATGAAGATCATTTCGGTTTTTTTGATAAAAGAACCAATTTTTCATACAGCTCCGAACAAGTAAAATTATTATTAACAAATGATGGTGGAAAAAATTATCGCGAATCAATAGTTCTGGGGAGCAGCGATACATCCTACTTTCCATACGTACAAAAATGGTGTTGGATAGATTCCAAGTATATATATTTACTCGTGGATAGCGTATATTATGCTGGATTAGATGCGAATTATAATCCGAAACTATACTTTCGAACAAATATTTATAAGTCAACAAATTCTGGTCTTGATTGGGAATTGATATAAATTAATACAGAGTGGAGAAAAACTTTGTCCAAAGATTTAATGATGTTCGATTCATTGAATGGAATAATGATACAGCGTTTAAACACGTTTCAAGAACAATCGGATCCTATATATATCACCAATGATGGATGGAAAACCTGGGAAAATTTTTTTCAGGATATTGCTTTCTTCTCACCAAACAGATTGTTATTTTTAAACGATAGCACTTATTTTACCTTTTCAAATAAAAATCTTTTCAGAACAACAAATTCAGGAAGAACCTGTGGCCCACTTCTTAAGCCAGATTGGCAATATCCTATTATCTATAATGCAATAATTTAGAATGATAGCACTTATATTGTTAATACGAACTATTATCCTTTAATAACTACGAATTATGGTAATAACTGGGAAAAATTAATATATCCATATTTTTACAGTAATAATAAAAAATACAGCGTTTCAATAGTCAAAATATTTAGAAACAACAATATATTAGGTCAAAATGCAAGTATGTTATTCAAATTCAGTGGCAAAAAAATCTCAAACCACCTGATTTTACAAATCCAGTAGAAAGATATCTTTTGCCACTTGATTTTACCATTTCCTGGACACCGATTACCGGTGCAGAACAATATGAGTTACAGATAGTTGAACGAATAGGACACGACTTATATTCCCCGGAAGATCGTCCACCAGTAAATTTCGATACAATTTTATTTGCAAACGTATGCTTGCCGTCAAGCGACACTTCTTATCAATTAACAGGAACAAAAAGATTTAGAGAATATTTATGTAGAATTCGAGCAATCAATTCAGAATATTCGTCAGAGTGGTCCTCGGACTTCTGGGTTACTGATAATACATCGAGCGTTGCAGACGAACAAAAAGAAAATGAACTGAGTGTATCTCCAAATCCAGCATCTGATTACATAGATATCAGAATTCCAAAAAATTCTGAACGAATTGATGTTTTCAATATTTTTGGAGAAAAAGTATTGGAATTGAATTTTATTAATAATTCTGAAAGAATAAGAGCCAATATCAGCAGATTGCCAAAGGGTATCTACATCGTAAGAGCTGGAAATAGCAGTATAAGATTTGTCAAATTATAAACGAAATAGAAAAGGGGCCGAACAGCAATAATCAGCCCCTTTATTTAAGTAACAACATTAATGTCTAAAATGCCTAATCCCAGTAAAGATCATTGTCAAATTTAGTTCGTCGGCAGTTTTAATAACTTCTTCGTCCCTAACTGAACCACCAGGTTGTATTACGGCAGTAGCACCAGCTGAAGCAGCATAGCGAACACCATCATCAAATGGGAAAAAAGCATCGGAAGCAATCGCAGAACCCGATAAATCAATACCTTGAAGTTTTGCTTTTTCAACTGCAATTCTTGAAGAATCGACACGCGACATTTGTCCAGCACCAATAGCCAGTGTCCTATCGCTTTTTGCATAAACAATAGCATTAGATTTCACATGTTTGCAGACTTTCCAGGCAAACATCATTGATTGTAATTCTTCGTCCGTTGGCTTTCTTTTTGTTACAACTGTTAGGCTATTTTCGTTAAGCAATAATTTATCGCTATCTTGTGTAAGCAGTCCGCCAGGAACAGAACGAATATTTTTTGAAGAATGTTTTTTTAATAATTCAAAGTTTACTTTAATGAGCCTTCTATCTTTCTTTTTCATAAGCAATTCCAAAGCATCATCAGTAAAGTCGGGTGCAATGATTACTTCTGTAAACATAGAATGAATTGCATTGGCGGCATCTAAATCGATTTTCCTGTTGACAGCGATTATTCCACCGAAAGGAGAAACATTATCAGTAGCAAGTGCTTTTTCGAAGGCATCAGCGATAGTATTGCCAAGAGCAACCCCACAAGGGTTTGTGTGTTTTATTATCGCAAGAGCAAGTTCATCGAACTCGAGTATGAGTTCAGAGGCTGCACTAATATCAATAATATTGTTGAAGGAAAGCTCTTTCCCGTGCATTTTTTCGAAAATGCAATTAAAATAGCCATATAAAGCAGCTTTTTGGTGAGGATTTTCACCATAACGCAATGTTTGGGATAAATTGAAAGACAGGTTGAGTTTTTCAGGAATTTCAATTTGATTGTGTTGATTAAAATAATTAGCAATAAGGCTATCGTAATATGCAGTATGAGAAAATACTTCACCAGCAAGTTTCACACGATAGTCTTCCGGGATTGATTGCCCTGCTTCGAGATATGCAATGATTTCCGAATAGCGTGCTGGATTTACAACAACGGCAGTCCATCGGTAATTCTTTGCTGAGGCTCGTAGCATAGCGGGACCGCCAATATCAATGTTTTCAATTAATTCTTCGTGAGTAACATTTTCTTTATTTAAAGTTTGTTCAAAGGGATATAAATTTACAACAAGTAAGTCGATTGATTTAAGATTGTTTTCAGAAAGTTGTTTTGTGTGTTCTTCGTTCGATAGGTCAGCAAGCAAGCCAGCGTGGATTGCGGGATGCAAAGTTTTTACACGACCACCTAAAATCTCTTGGAAGCCTGTTAACTGAGATATGCTTTTAACATCAATCGAAGCATCTTTGAGAATTTTGGCGGTTCCGCCGGTTGAGTAAATTTCAATGCCAAGATTTGCAAGTGTTTTTGCGAAATCCACAATACCAGTTTTGTCAGAAACTGATATAATTGCTGTCTTGATTTTGTACTCTGATGGGTTCATAAAAAAATCTCCTAAAATTTATTAATCATTCCGTAATTCTTCTGCAATATTGATTTTAATTGCCTGTTTTGCAGGATAAATAGTTGCTAAAAAGCATAAAAAAATCGAGAAAACCGCAACAATAATCACATCAAATACATTCAAGCTCACAGGTATTGCATCAATAATATAGCGGTTAATATCGATTTTGAACCATTTGTAATTAGATTGTGCAAAAACAAAACCTATCCCAAGCAATAATCCTAAGCAGGTAGAAATAACGCCAATAAATAATCCAACCTTCAAAAAAATCTTTTTTATCAGTTTATCATTTGCTCCGAAAGCTTTTAGAGTTGCAATATCCTGTTGCTTTTCGGTAATTGTCATAGAAAGAGATGCAAACAGATTAAAAATAGCAATGATAATAATAATTCCAACAATTGCAAAAGAAACTAGTTTTTCAAATTTCATAATCGAATATAGTTGGCTATTTAAATCTTTCCAAGTTAGAATTTTGACATCTGGTGAGACTATACTTGATAACTTTGCTTTTATTTCATCGGATTTCCGAAAATCATCCAGAAAAACATCAATTGAATTAACTGAATTGGAAGGAATGGGGAGTAAATTATTTAAATCATTGGAATTTATAAATGCAAGCGTTAAATCATAATCTTTGATATTAGTATTGAAAATAGCACCAACTGTTACGGTATAGCCTTTGGGCTGTGAAAATGCCAACAAACTACCTTCGATACTATTGGGAGTGAAGAGTTCTATGCTTTCACCGGCAGATACTTGTAACCGTTCAGCAAGAGCAGAACCGATAAATATGGTTTGCTCGCTCAATTGATTGAAAATTCCTAAACTACCTGAAATAACATATTTTGGTAATTCATTATTAAACAAATGGCTATTTGGTTCTAATCCAATAAGGTTGAACACCTGCATTTTAGAATTATGCACAGCAACAACTTTACTTTGTAAAGTTGGATTTATGAAGTTTATCTGCTCAATTCCTTTGATTTGCTTAATGTTTATTGTGTTTAAGTTAATGTAATAACCTTTTTGAGGGACTAATCTGATATGTGGGTCGATACCAACGATTTGTTTGATAGTTAATTCCTGAAATCCATTAAAAATGGACTGAACGGCAATGAGCGAGGCATTACCAATGATAATTCCAAGAATAGAAAGAAATGTTATATAAGATATAAAATTGAATGAATGTTTTGGGAAAATATAGCGCATTGATATTAAATTATCAACTTTCATATTATTTCCCTATATGAAGAGTAATGCCTTCGGTTTCCCAGCGGCTTTTTACAGAAACTGTAAGACCTGTAAGATAAAACTTTTCAGAGAATTCGAAGGGTAACACATTTCCATAATCATATTTATTATTGCCATTTCTATCCTCGTATACCCAAATTCTGTAATCACCGCTTCGAATATTTTCGATCAGCCACTTGCCATTGTGATTTACTATTGCTTGATAAAATCTATTATCATTGATACCTTCTAAGACAACGCCTTTTTGCAACTCAGTGCCCGAAGAGTCTATCAATGTTCCACTCACTGTTCCATAATTTCTATTGTCTTCTGTCTTAAAGAACAGTGGAATTGTATCCTGAAACTTGTTTATTCCGAATTGTGGAATAATCGCTTGTGGCAGTATTTTAATAAAATAGGAAGAATTAAAATTTAATGGAGCATTTAGCAATAATTTCGTAGAATTGATAACATGCGTTGAGAAAGCAATAGATGAACTATCTGAGAATTGATAAAATTCAATAAATTCGTCTATTACACTATCAATTGGCTCAGTGAAAGTAAATGAAATTTGTCTGTCTAACGGTATGTTTATTGAACTATCTTTAATTGACGTAGAAAGAAAACGGAATTCAGATACATCTTCATCTGTAATGGATTTTGCTTTTACAGTTTTACCGAATTCGTTGAAGATATTACCCATTGTATCAGAAATAACAGCATTGCTATCGGGAATTGAAATATGTAGAACTTTTTGAGCCTCGATTTTTTCATCTAAAATTAGAATGAGAATATTCTGATCTTGATTATCTATATAAAAATTTCTGATTTTGTAGGATTGATTGCTTAATGAATCGAGAATTGAAATAGAAGAAGAATTTAAATTACGTATTAGTATATTCTCGCTAAAAAACAGTTTAAGTTTTTGATTGCTTTCAAATTCAGCAGAAAATAGTTTGGGAGGAGAAAAATCAATAATTTTCCCAAATCTAAAAAGAGCATCATCAGATTTACCGTTTATCACAGAGAAATCCTGATAAACGGTTGAGAAAAAGTCCTGGTTTTCATTCAATATTAGGTCCTTGAATTGGTCTTTAACGGCAATTAATCTATATTTGCCGTCAGCCAAACCTTGAAGAGTGAAGTTGCCTGATACACCAACCTGAACGCGATATTTAGGCAAAGCATTTAGTAATTGGAAAGTATCGATATCAATGTTTGTTATATCATAAGCAAAAATGAAAATACCCTGTGGATTTTTGTCGACGACAAGCCCGTTGATTCTACCAGTATCAATAATTTCGCCAGTCGAAAAAATCAAAGAAAATGCTTCGCTAGGTTTTATATTTTTGAAATCAGTGTAATCGGTGCCTAAATTAATGAGATAAGTTGTCCTAGGTTTAAGATTCTCTTTAAATTCAATAGAAAGTTTTCTGCCCGACCAACCAAATTCGGCATTAGTAAGAGGTTGAATATATAAATTTTCAAGAACAGAGTTTTTGTTCATATATTTAGTGAAATGCAATTCAACTTTTTTACCATCGAAATTAATTGTTCCTTGTTTAGGATATGTATTGGATATTGCAGGCGGGGTAACATCAGGAGGTCCCCCCGAAGGTGCTTGCACATTCGCACAGGAGTTAAGAAGTAAAAGAATGAACAAGAAGCAATATGTTAATTTGTTTTTCAATCTTGATTATTCACATTTAACAAAACATAAATGAAGCTTAAAAACAGTGATAGCAAAACTCCAAATGCCAGATGTCCCATAAAGAACTTTGACAGAAGACCGTAAGTTATTAACAATTGGTTGGAAATTGTCAGTGAAGTGTAGAAAATTGCGAACATAAGTAAGATTTTTTTAAATATTTTGGTTAGTCTATTCATAGTATCAGTAAATTAGTTCGCCTTGCTCATTATAAAAAAGAAGTTTATCTTCGAGAAGAGAAAAATAAATTTCATCATTGATATTAATCGAATTTTCAATATTAGTTTTGCAAGAATAAAGCAATTTCCCATATTCAAAATATATATTTTTTTCGTAACCTAAATTTTCAATATTAACAACTTTGCCCTTTATTGAATTTATATTTTGAGTTTTCAAGATAAACAAATTTTCAGGTCTAATAGCAAGAGTAAACCTTTCTGGAAGTTCGTGTTTTGCAAGAATATTAATAATATCGCCATTAGCAAGAGCAAAAGATGCTCGAAAATTGTTATATTCAAGAAGTTGGCAGTCGAAAAAATTAATTGGGGTAGAACCTACGAAACTTGCAACAAATTTATTTTTAGGTAAATTGTAGATTTCATCAGGAGTGCCAATTTGTTGAATTTTGCCATTATTAAGGATGATAATTTTGGTTGCCATTGTCATTGCTTCGATTTGGTCGTGAGTAACATAGATAGAAATTGCATTCAACGTGCGGTGCAACTTTGTTATTTCTGTTCTCATTTCAACACGCAACTTGGCATCTAAATTAGATAAGGGTTCGTCGAAGAGTAGAATTCGAGGTTGGCGAATTAATGCACGACCGAGAGCAACTCTTTGGCGTTGTCCGCCGGAAAGTTCCTTAGGTTTTTTATCGAGGCAATCATTAATTTTAAGGAGCTCAGCTATTTTTTCAACATTAGATTTTATTTGATTTTTTTTGAATTTTTGAATTTGCAACGGAAAAGCTAAGTTCTCAAAAACAGTTAGATGTGGATAAAGGGCATAATTCTGGAAAACCATTCCAATGTTTCTATCCTTAGGAGACAAATCATTGATAATTTTATTGTCGAGATATATTTCACCTTGAGAGACGTCTTCCAAGCCAGCAATCATTCTCAAAATAGTTGTTTTGCCACAACCTGATGGGCCTACCAGAACAACAAATTCACCTTCGGAGACTTCGAAAGAGATATTTTCAACTGCTTTGGTCCCGTTTGGATATACTTTTTCAATATTTAGTAATTTTAAATAAGCCATACCTACAATTATAAAAAACAAATTTATTTATTTTTCATAGAATTTCATAAGAAAAGTATTTTTTTGTTAATTTTGGTATCAATTTTGAGAATTCTCACTAAAAAAGGGAAGTCCATTGGAAAGGCAGGAACTATTTAAAAAACTATCTGCACTTGAGACAGAACAGATAAATCCAAACACATTGGATATTGATATAACCTCAATTGAAGAAACAATAAGATTAATTAATAACGAAGACAAAAAAGTTGCGTTCGAAATAGAAAAGATTATCCCTGAAATCGCATTAGCAGTTGAAACGATTAAAAACGCTTTTGAAGTAGGTGGAAGATTATTATATTTTGGTGCCGGAACAAGTGGCAGACTTGGAATACTTGATGCTGCTGAATGCCCACCTACATTTGGGACTTCGTCAGAAATGGTGGTTGGGGTAATTGCGGGTGGCAAAGAAGCAGTTTTTGTTGCACAGGAAGGTGCAGAAGACAAACCAGAAAATGGTGCAACTGATGTCGAAAAATATAATGTTTGCGAAAAAGATGTAGTATGCGGGATTGCAGCATCAGGAAGGACACCTTATGTTATCGGGGCACTGAAAAAAGCAAAAGAAATTGGTTGCAAAACAATATTAATTTCAACAGTAAGCAAAGAAACTGCAATTGACAATGGAACGATTACTGATATTATGATTTGTGTGCCAGTTGGTCCGGAAGTAATTGCTGGCTCAACACGTATGAAAAGTGGCACAGCCCAGAAGATGATATTAAATATACTTACAACAGCAAGCATGGTACATATTGGCAAAACATACGGGAATATTATGATAGATTTGAAGCCAACGAATATTAAGTTGCAGGAAAGAGCAAAAAGGATTGTAATGAAATTGACAGGGGTTGAATATAATATTGCCGAGAAATATTTAATATCTACCAATTGGAGTATCAAACACTCTTTGCTTATGATATTAGGTAATATATCATATGAGGAAGCAGAAAGTTTATTGAAAAGTTCTAATGGAAAAGTGAGATTAGCACTGGGGAAAATACCTCAGAAGTAACAAGTGATACATCGGTATATTAGTTTATATAAAAAATAATGTTGCTACAAATAGCAACATTATTTTAATTTTTAACATAGATTTATTTAACTCAATTATCAAAATTTAGGATACCAAAGAATAGATAGGCGTGGAATTGAATAAAATGTTGAAATATCGGTTTTTCTAATATGATTTGGATCTTGTGGGTTTTTTCTTGGGTCGAATTCCAGATTAGTTTTTTGCAAAGCAAAATTTAGTTTCCATTCGAGCATAAAACATAATATGCCTGCATTATTTAAGTCAATATTAACATTGAACCCTAATCCTGTATTTGCAGCTAATTTATTATCATTTTCATATTCTTTACGTCCGAATGGAAATTCATCGGAATAAATTCTACGACCATATTTATTAATCAAGTAGGATAATCCAAGGATACCGTAAAAATTGACACGTCCATAAGGATTAGGAGAGATAAAAGAAGAGAATTCAATAGCGTGATGATGATTAGGGTCAACTTTGTATTTTTCGACATATTCAATACTTTTAGAATAATGATAAGAAGCAGCAACTGTTAAATATTTAAGCACTCTGTAACTTGTAATAAACCCATATGAAACTAAACCATCATAAGAAATATCTTGCCCATCATCATAAGTTTCAACAATTGTATTAGTGCCGAGCATAGGACCAAAACCAAAAGTACGGGGATATAAATCGTAAATATCTTCTTTTGGTGAAGCATCTTCGAAATCATCATCATAAACTGTTGCTCTCGATTGAGCGAAAGCGGTTGTTGAGAAAAATAACAGGGAAATCAATAATATTGATAAATTAAAAAGCTTTTTTGCATTTTTAGTAGTCATCGAAATAACCTCATTTATTGGGATAGACTTTATTTCAGATATTTTCTGAGCAATTAATTTGAGAAACTTTGGTTCGTTACGCTTGCCACGATGTGGAATTGGAGCCATCCACGGAGCATCTGTTTCCAGAAGCAAGTTTTCGATAGGTGTTTGACGCACAACATTTGTTAGTTGAGTAGCATTTTTAAATGTAATATTTCCAGTAAAAGATATGAAAAAACCTAAATCAACGGCTTGCCGCATCATTTCTATATCGCCTGAAAAACAATGAAGAATACCACGCAAATTACCATCTTGATTTTGTTCCAGAATTTGCATCAAGTCTTCGTCGCTTTCACGGTTATGAATAATTATTGGCAGCTGTAAGTTTTTTGCGATAGCAATTTGGTCGGCAAAGCATTTTTTCTGAATATCAGTGGGAGAAAAGTCGTAA
Organism: Eximiradius sp.; assembly: GCA_937127445.1. Taxonomy (GTDB): domain Bacteria; phylum Bacteroidota; class Ignavibacteria; order Kapaibacteriales; family UBA2268; genus JAKIZO01. The sequence goes on from CAKZLY010000015.1 coordinate 127,319, forward strand.
TAGTAATCTAAGCCAATTTCTCCGATTGCAACAGTCTTATTATTTTCTTGAGCAATACTTTCTATTTCGTTTAAAACTTTCTTATTGACTTCAAAAGAATTATGTGGATGCACACCAATGCCGTTGAAAAGGCAATCGTAGCTGGAAACAATTTTCAGCAACGAAGCAAAAGTTTTAGGTTCGATGGCTGGAACGATAAGATATTCGACACCATCGTTAATTGCTTGATTTATAACATCATCTCGGTCTTTGTCAAATCTTTCTGTATCTATATGACAATGAGTATCAATCATTTTGTAGTTTTTTTAGTTCTTCAATAATTTGCTGGGCATGGTTTTCAGGTTTAACTTTATAGTTAGCATACTTAATAATGCCGTCAGGCGAAATAATAAAAGTTGAGCGAATGACGCCAATATACTTTTTACCATACATAGATTTTTCGCCTATAGTATAAAATTTTTGACAAATTTCTTTACTTTCGTCGCTAATTAAATAAAAATTCAAATTAAATTTTTCAATAAATTTTTTGTGAGATAATGGGCTATCAGGGCTGATGCCAATGACGACAGCGCCAAGTTTGGTAATTTCTTCCATACCATCACGGAAAGAACAAGCTTCTTTAGTGCAACCAGAAGTATTATCTTTTGGATAGAAATACACAACAAGCCATTTCCCAGCGAAATCATTACTACTAATAATTTCGCCATTAGCAGTATATCCGCTAAAATCGGGTGATTTATCATTAATTTTTAACATAGATACTCCTATTTAATTTCAACTGCACCAAATAAATCAATAATTTTTTTTTCAATGGGATGCTTTTCTTTATCATCCGTTATTTCGTTATTGAGGGACGATTTTTCTTGCGCTTCCGTGTTAATTTTGTCATTATTATGTTTTTGAAACACTTCAAGCACAATGTCGTCAATCAATACAAATTCGGATAAGTATTTTTGTAGTTCGGTTAAGTTTCGTTTTAATGTTTGGTAAATAATTTTGTTTTCGTGTTTAATCGATAGAATATTATTATTCAATTCAATATCGCAATTTATTAATTCAGCAAATATAGGATTACGTTTTGCGATTTCTTGGATTATGGAATTATTATTTGCTAAAAATTGTTGAACAGATATTTTTTCTGTTGCAATATTATGAGTTTCTGGTTTATTTATTGAAGATTTGATCTTTTCAACTGACACAGAGCTCTCATTTGTTGTATAAATTACATAATTACCTGATTTAATTTGTCTTATTTCCTCGATTAGTGATTTTAATTCTATTGCTTTATCCATTTCAGCCATATTAATGAGTGCAAGTTCAAATCGGACACGAGGTTGAGGCAAGTATTTAATAGCTTGTTCTGTATTATTAATAATATGGATGTAACGCAAAATATCAGATTTAGAGATTTTTTTTGATACTTCGAGATATTTCTTTTCAAATTCTTTGCTTGTATTTAGCAGTTTGGTATTTTTTGTAATAATAACAGTTAAGATATTGCGAAAATGTTCGAGCAATCCGCTTAGAACTTCTTGAATTTCATAACCTTGTGAAATAACAATTTGAGACAGTTCAAAAACTTTGGCGGAATCTTTGTTTGAGATTGATTCTGATAATTGAAAGAAAAAATCTTCATCAAGCAAATGAAGTGATTTAGCCATTTCACTGTAACTAACATTTTTACCACAAAGGGCAATTACTTGGTCGAAAATACTCTGGGAATCACGCATAGAGCCATCGGCTTTTTTTGCAATAGTAAACAGTGATTCTTCATCTATATTTATTTCTTCTTTTTTGGCAATGTTTCGAAGTTGATATACAATATCGGGAATTTCCATACGGCGGAAGTCGAAACGCTGACAGCGACTAATGATGGTAGCAGGAACTTTATGAGCTTCGGTTGTGGCAAATACGAAGAGTAAATGAGATGGAGGCTCCTCCAATATTTTAAGAAGTGCGTTGAAAGCAGAAGTAGATAGCATATGAACTTCGTCGATAATGTACATTTTAAATTTGCCCTGCGACGGTGGATACTTGGCATTTTCACGAAGTGTTCGTACATCGTCAACACTATTGTTAGAAGCTCCGTCAATTTCAATGATATCAATAGAACGATTGTTCAATGCTGCTTCGCAATTAGTGCACTGATTACAAGGTTCGGAATCAACCAGTTGCGAACAATTGACAGCACGGGCTAATATTCGTGCGGTGGTGGTCTTCCCTACTCCGCGTGGCCCGCAAAAAAGATAAGCGTGATGAATTCTACCAGTTTTAATGGCATTTTTCAAAGTTGTTGTGATATGCTCCTGCCCAACGACATTATTGAAAGTAAGTGGTCGCCATTTTCTTGCAGTTACAATAAACTCTTGGTTTTTATTCATACGATGCTACCAATTGAAAAATACTATTGCAATATATAAAAAAAACATAAAACAAAAATTAAATTTATCAAAGCAGTCCAATATTATAACAATTCAATGGCAGCATTAACCATTGTAAGTACACCTGTTTTCATTGCAAGTTCATCAGGATTAAGCTTTGAGTTATGCAATGGGATAATTTCGTTATCCAAAGCATTTTTCACCCCAAGGAGCCAGAAAACTGAAGGGACTTCACGCGCAAAATATGCAAAGTCTTCAGCCCACATTTTTGGTTCAAAATTATGTACTTTATCATTGCCAAGCAAAGAAACAGTAATTGTTTTAAATTTTTCTGCTAATTCTGCATCATTAATTAAGGCGGGAAAACCTTTTCGGATTTCTACATTACATTTAACATCGAATAGTGAAGATAATTGACGCGAATTATGTTCAATTAATTTATGGAGTTTTGAACGTAATTCTGCATCAAAAGTGCGTAATGTGCCTTGCATAGAAACAAAATCTGGGAATACGTTTGTGGCTTTGCCACCAATGACAGATGTAACAGAAAGAACAGCGGGAGAAAAAGGATTTTTGTTTTTGTTGAGCATAGTTTGCAAATGAATGATTAAATGAGCAGCAACAACAAGTGGGTCGTTGCCCATATGAGGCTGAGCTGCGTGAGAACCTTTCCCATACAAATTCCAATATAGTTCATCGGCGGCAGCCATAACCGGACCAGCCGAGACGGCAATCTCGCCTGTATTTAATTCAGGGTATATATGTTGCCCTAAAATAAATTTTGGGCGAGGATTATCGAGAACACCTGCTTTAATCATTTTCAAAGCACCACCGGGAATTGATTCCTCGGAAGGCTGAAAAATAAGTTTGATGGTCCCATTGAGATGGTTTTCAAATTTTTTTAAAATAATTGCTGAGCCAAGAAGCATAGCAGTGTGAAGGTCATGACCACAAGCATGCATTATACCGTGATTTTGAGAAGCGAAAGGCACGTCTGTTTCTTCTTTGATAGGGAGCGCATCAATATCTGCACGCAAGGCAAGGCAATTTTTGCCATAACCGATAACCCCGACAACACCCGTTTCTGTAATTCGCTTATATTCAATGTTATTTTCTTTTAAAATACTAATAATAAATTCAGTAGTAGCAAATTCCTTATTTGACAATTCAGGATTTTGGTGAATTTTTCGGCGAAAATCTACCACTTGTTGGTAAATTTCTTCTACTTGATTATTAATCTCAATAATTGAAGGTTTCATATAAATCAAAAATTAATTGATACATTTTAGTTTAATATTGATTTTTGTATATTTATTTAATTCGCTTTCAATATTAAAAGTGCCTTCATAAATTTTAACTAAGCGCTGAATAATAGCAAGTCCGAGTCCTAATCCTTGCTGTTCGTAGAAATCTCGTTTAAATTGTTTCATAGCACTTAATTGCATAATTTCAGGGTTGCTAAGCCCTCTTCCGTTGTCAATACATTCGATTATATATTCATTTCCAATAACTAATCCAGAAATATTAATATTATTAGTTTGTTCGTTGGAGAATTTAACAGCATTTTCAAGCAATTCTTTAATAATAAAGTTCAAATGTTCTTCGTAAATTTTAATATTGCTATTTTCGAAATTATAAGAAATATTATGCTTTTTCCCTTTTGTATTAATAAAACCGTGTATTAAATTTTCAATTCTATTTTTTGGAAGAAAAGAAACAGCATTTCGAGCGGTAACAAGCTTATCAACATCAGCAAGAATTATTTCAGTATCGACAAAAAGTAAGTATCGAATAATCAGTTCATTTAATCTATTGGCTGCTTGATACAAAACTTTGTAGAATTCATTCAGTTCCTGTTGAGAGAGTGTGTTGCCAAATTTCACCAAATAATCAGCTGAGCCAATAATTCCATTCAGAGGGGTGCGAAGTTCGTGCGGCAATGAACTTGCAAGATTAAGGCTTAACTGTTTTATTGAATTTTCGGAAATATATTTGATATCTTTAGTTTTTTTGAGTAGATTATCAATTTTAATCCATAGTGCTTCGGGAGTAAATGGCTTTGAGAGGAAATCATCTGCTCCAATATTGATGCTTTCCTGTATTTGTTTCTTGTTTTCTAAAGTTGAAACTACGATGATTGGAATGCTAATTGTACTAATTGAACTTCTAAGATTTTTAATCAATTCAAAACCATTGAGTTCCGGCATCATTAAATCACAGACAATTAAATCTGGCTTAGATTCTAATGCCATTTTGAGTCCGGTTTTGCCATCAGTAGCTGTAATTACATTAAAACCTGTAGCGATAAGAACATCTTTTACATTTCTTAAGATGAGCTTATCATCATCTATAACTAAAATCGTTTTCATATTATTTTTCTAATATATATATATACGCTATACCAAATGTCAGGCTGTAATAATTCATTTTTACAAAATCAGCAGAGTTTCGAGCTATATTAAAAAAATCATTCCTGCAAGGGAATTTGGCAGCAGTTTTAGGTAAATAGGTATAGGCTTCTTTTGAGCGGGCAAAAATTTTTCCGATAAATGGCATAATGTATTTAGAATAAATATTATAAATAAATCTAAAGAATGAATTTTTGGGTTGTCCGAACTCCAAAATAACGGCTTTACCACCTGGCTTAAGAACACGGTGCATTTCAGAAAGAGATTTATTAACATTATCAACATTTCTTATACCAAAACCAATTGAAACGATGTCGAAAGTAGCATCTTCAAAAGGTAAATTTAGAGCATCACCTTGAATAAACTGGACAGAACTATTTCGTTTGCTTGCTTTTTGACGGGCAATTTCGAGCATTTCTCTGCAAAAATCAATACCGATAATATTTGGTGTAAAACGTTCGAATTCAAAGGCAAAATCCCCAGTACCACAAGCAATATCAAGCACTTTTGAACTATTGTCGGGCGAAGCTAAAAGAACTGATTTTCGTCTCCACTTTTTATGAATACCGAAAGAAAGAATATCGTTTAATAAATCATACTTTTTTGAAATAGAAGCAAACATATTTTGGACGAATTGACTCATTTATCAGCTCGATCAATAATTTTAAGAATTCGTAGTGCTTCATCTTGAAGATTATCTTTATTAGCATTTAAAGAAATATAATTTTCAAGGTCTATTTTTGCAAGTGGGAATTTATTAGCCATATAATATGCGATTCCTCTACCATAGTAAGCAAGCCCAAAAGAAGGTTCTAAGTCGATCACGCGTGAATAATCTTCAATTGCTTCATTGTCCATTTGTAAAAAGTAGTAAGCATTTGCACGAGAATAAAGAAATTTTGTGTTGTTTGGAAGAATTGATAAAGCATCGGTAAAATATTTAATAGCATTTTTGTAATCGTTTAACTCAATTGAATTTAGTCCAGCAAGGAAAATAGCATCAGCATATTTGTTATCCAAAGAGATTGCTTTTTTGCAATCTTCAAGAGATTTGCTATAATTTTTTAATTTGTAGCTGGCTAGTGCACGACCATAGAAAGCAGGTGCGTATTTTTGATTGTTGGCAAGAAACTTGTTATATAGATTTAAAGCAGCGGAATAATCACCGCTACGCAAAGCATTCAGTCCAGCAGTGATTTCACTATCCTGTGCACAGAAGATATAAGCAGAAGAAATTAACAAAAAGACAACTAATAATAATTTTTTCATAGCTAGCCCTATATATTTTTTCCAAAGACTTCACCAAATAAAGTTGCTGATGTTGATTTTTTAACCAAAACATTAACATAATCACCGATTTTATAGATTCCATCGGGATTAGGGAAAATCACAACTTTGTTAGAAGAGGAACGTCCCATCCATTCTTGTGGATTCTTTTTGCTTGGCGCTTCGACAAGCACTTCCAAAACTCGACCTTTTTCGAGTTGGTTTAATTCTTTTGAAATAGCATTCTGCAAGTGAATGATTTCGTTCAAACGGCGAATTTTGGTTTCTTCGGGAACATCATCTTGTTCTTCGAAGGCACGAGTACCTTCGCGAGGAGAATATTTGAACATAAAAGCACCAGAGAAGCGGACTTGTCTCAATAGATTAAGTGTCTGTTGATGGTCTTCCTCAGTTTCAGAGGGATAGCCAGCAATAATATCGGTTGTAATAGCAGTATCTGGAATATCTGACTTTATTTTATCAATAATGGATAAATAATGTTCGACTGTATAGCGGCGGTTCATTTTTTTTAAAATGCGATTGGAACCAGATTGAACAGGTAGATGAATATGTTTACAAATATTTGGATAATCAGCAATAGTTTGGATTAACTTATCGCTCATATCATGAGGGTGAGATGTGGTAAAACGAACACGAAGCAAAGGGCTTATTTCGGCAATTTTGCTAATTAATACATCGAAAGTTGCGCCAGTTGATTCATCTTTGTAGCTATTTACGTTTTGACCGAGCAAAGTAACTTCACGAAAGCCTTTCTGAAAGAGCTGTTGGATTTCATCAATTAAGGAGAGCATCGGACGGGAACGTTCTCGACCGCGGGTATATGGTACAACGCAATACGAACAAAAATTGTTGCATCCGCGCATAATAGAAAGCCAAGCTGAAATACCCTCGGTGCGAAGTGGAATAATATCGTCGTAAGTTTCAACTGTGCTAAGTTCAACAGCCACAGCTTTGTTGCCTGATAAAGCTTGGTCGAGCAATACAGGCATACGACGATATTCGTCGGGACCGATAACAACATTAACGGAGTTTTCTAAATCAACTAAATGTTGATTGAAACGTTCTGCCATACAACCGATAATACCGATGATATAGCGTTTATTAAGTTTCTTAAATTTGTGGTTATATTGCTTCAAGCGCCTAATCACCCTGCTCTCCGCGTTTTCACGGACAGAACAAGTATTCAGCAAAACGGCGGTTGCTTCCTCTGGTGTAGGGACAATCTCCCAACCTGAATTCTTCATTATCGAAGCAACAATTTCAGTGTCGTTAAAATTCATCTGGCAGCCGTATGTTTCAATGTATAGTTTTTTCAATTTTTTATCCAAAAATACAATTAAATAGTATTAAATAGACGGTAATTATGATAATAAATTTTTATTTTTGAGCATAATGCACAATTCTTTCGAAAGCAAGTTTAGAGCTAATTATACCCATTGGGAGCCCAGCACCAGGATGAGTAGAGGCACCGGCATAAAAAACATTTTCGAAAACTTCATCATAATTTTTCGGTCGGAAAGCACCAATTTGCCACATATTATGAGCAAGTCCGAGCCCACTACCACGATAGAGATTAAATTTATTTTGCCAATCAATTGGAGTAAAAAATCTTTTAGCAATAATATGATTATTAATATTAATGCCTATTCTTTTTGAAAAATCCTGTATTATGCTATTGACTATCACATCTGCACCGTCCCAATTGTTCTTGTAGCGTAAATCTGGGACTGGACAAACGATAAAAACACTCTCGCAGCCAACAGGAGCAAGTTCAGAATTATGTTTTGAAATAACATTCACGTAATAATAAGGTTTTTCTAATGTATCAGGATTGCGATAAACATTTTTAGCGTAATCAGTATAGTTTTCACCTAAAAAGTAGTTGTGGTGGGCAACATTATTTAGTTTTATGTTTAGTCCAAGGTATATTGTAAGGTATCCCATAGTCCACTGCATTTTGTCTAGTTGAGATTGAGAAAAATCTTTTCTTTTAAGAACTTTACCACGAAAATAAGCAGCATCAGAGTTGATTAGATATATATCAGCTGACCAACTATTGCCATTGTTGTCAATAAATGCTGATAATTTAGATCCATTTGATTGAAAATCAACTATTTCTGTATTAAAATAAATTTTTACATTGTGCTTTTTTAATTCTTCGAGGATACCTTCGACGATTTTATACATTCCACCTATTACATTATGGTAGCCATCGTGCTTAAACTCTGTGTAAGAAAGCAAGGTGTAAATTCCCATAGTATCAAATGGTGTTCTTCCAAGGAAGAAAGCAACAAGTGAGATAATTTGTTTAACAGTATCAGAGTCAAAGTATCGGGAAACTTGATTATAAAAATTTCTCATAAGAACTGGCAAATGGCTTGGATTGACTTTCATTAAATTCCGGCAATAATGTAGATAACTATCGAAGTTTGATTTTATAACAATATTGATAGTATCGTGAAACATATCGCCTGCTTTAGATAGATATTTATTGAATTTTTGTTCAAATTCTGGTTCAATATCTTTAAACTGTTCGGCAAGTTTTGCTTCGTTTTTGAAGAGATGAAAATATTTAGGATTATTGCTCAAATTGACTACATAAAGTGGGTCGAGCGGATAGTATTTGAAAGGAAGGTTGATTTTACAATCTTTTGCAAATTGTTCAAATTCGTAGGACATGCTAAAAAAACTCGGACCTGTATCGAAAGAAAAGCCGTCGAATGAGAGTTTGTTTAGCCTTCCACCAGCAGTAGCGGCTTTTTCGACAATTGTAACTTGAAAGCCATTTGTTGCAAGGCGTAGTGCGGCAGCAAGTCCAGAAATGCCAGCACCGACAACCAGAACAGATTTATTTTGCATTTTTGCTCCAGATTTTTTTATTCAATTCTGGGTAAAGTTCGTTCTTTACCCAGTGGAAATTCGGAAAAAGTGATAAAGCAGAGTCATAGTATTTTTTTGCTAAATCTAAATTATCGAGTTCGATATACGTATTAGCAATACTGACAAGAAGATTTAAATAATTCCAATTAGATTTATAAGTATTATTATCTTCAAGTAATCTTTTTGCGCGCAAATAAGAATTCAGAGCATCAGTTTTAGAACCACCGACAATAGAAGGAGTATAAAATTTTATATTACCCATTTGTAAATGAGCAAACCAATTATCTTGAGATAATTTAAGAGCATTTTCAACATTATTCACACTCTTGGGCCCTAAAAATGGAGCTTTCAGTGGAGACATCGCAACTTTGAATCCAATGAAAGCAGCTCTGTAAGCATAAACTGTTGATAGAGAAAATTTGATTTTTTCTAATTCTGTAAGAGTATTTTCGGCTTTTTCGATATATTTTCTTGCTTCATTATATTTTTTCTTACCGACACACCAAGCAATATATCCATATTGATAATTAATAAACTCAAGTTTTAATTCAGGAGTACTTTGATACAGAATTTCATTATTGTCGATAAAATTCTTCCATTCGTTCATTTTATCAGAAATAAAATAAAATAATATTTTTTCATTACTTTGAGAAACAGCAAGCATTGGAAACAAAACAAAAAAAATTATTTTACATAACGACCTTTCCATAAGTATCCTTTTTTCTTCCTTGCAATTAATGATTTGAAAATTAAATAAATTAAAACAATTTGACGAATAGGTTGAGTAAGTATGTTAAAAATAAATGATTGATTGCTGAGTACGAAAATAATAAGCAATGTAAGTAATTGGATAATAAAAGCAGCGTAAAAATACTGAACATTTGAATAACATAACAAAAAAGGAAGTGCAAAGGTATTGATAACAACATAAAACAAAGATAATAGAGCAGAATTTCTGAAAAATGAGATGATGTTTTTTGCAAATCCCTCAATTGCATCAAAAAAGGAAGAATACATACGACAAGTGATTTCATTGTCTCCTAGCAAACAAGCGATTGGCACTTTTTGTTGCTTTAAATAATAAGCAATAGCAATGTCCTCTGCCTTATTTGATTTGAAATACTGGTATGGTCGAAATTTATCATAAATATCGCGATTATACATCATAAATTGGCCATTTGCAGCAGAAAGAGATGGGAAAAAACGGGAACGGACCGTAATCAATGGTAGTAATGAAAGCAAAATAATATTCATTATTGGAACAACCAATTTTTCTCCAAACGTCATCATAATTTGTTTCGGGAAAATACTGATTAGGCCAAGTTTTTTTCTTTGCATATAGGAAATAGAACGACGGATGATCTTTCCAGAAATCCGAACATCTGCATCTAAATAAAGAAAAAAATCACCGTTTGCGTGTTTGCCTAAATTCCAGCAGGCATAGGTCTTCCCATACCAGCCGCTAGGAAGAGAGTTACCATTAATAACTTTGATAAAACTGTATTTTCTGGAAAATTCTTCTGCAATTTTAAGTGTATTATCAGTTGAATCGTCGTTATAAATAATTATTTCAATATCTTTGTAGTTTTGGGATAAAATACTGTTGACAAGAGCGGGTAAATTATTTTCTTCGTTTCTTGCAGGGATTAAGATCGACACAAGAGGTTCTTGTTCGAATGTGAAATTCTTTCGAGGCAACTTATTACGAAAAAGTAAATTACTAAATGCAACCAATAACTGGAGCAATAAAAACCCGATAATAAAATATATTATAAATTCTATCATTGGCGCGATGAAACCTTACATAACTCATAAAAGTCATTAAAATCACTTTCAAGTGATTGAATATTACCAGGCTTCCACTCTTTATAATAAATAAATAGAGATAGCTTAGGATTTGAGAAATATTCGATAAAGTTACATACAAACAAAACTTGAATGTCGTTGCATTTATTTATTATTCTGCTAATTCCCTTCTCAAAATGAATATAATTTGTGTGAACACTTTGAATTTCGCCCTGTGGAAAAAGAAAAACAGCATTTTTAGGATTTTCGAGAAGTTTTATGGTGTAATTGAGAGAACGGACTGCATCTTTTGAGTTTTTCTTAATAGAGAATCCCCCAATATTATTAAAGAATCTGTGTTTTAGAAGTTGCTCTTCTAACATCATAAAGTACAACTTTCTGTGTGTAATTTTTTCGTTAAAGTAGTTGAGCCAAAATCCATCCCACCAGCTTTGGTGATTTGCTAATATCAGAATTGGCTTTTTTCTATCATTGAAAGTGCCCTGCAGAGTTACTTTTTCAAAATTTCGATTAATCTTGAAAATAGTATAAAATTTAAAGAATAGGTAATATAAGTAATTATGCTTTGCTTCAATCATATATAAAAATTTTCACAAAAAAGACAATTATTAAAAATGACAATTGAGATAAATACACAACAGAAGACAATGGGTTGTTGAACTTAATTTTAGAAAAATGGAAAATATATTGAATGAGTAGAGCGATCGAAAACCACACAACATAATTTTGAATTGGAATAGTATTATTTTGCCAGTACCACATTCCTAAAAAATCGGCAACAAGTTCTACAAAAAAATCATACAATACCATCAAAAAAGAGGCAAAAACAACTTTAATCAACCAATTAGCATTAATCAAACGCTCAGCAATCGAGGCAGTAATATAAGAAAGAAAAAGCCAGTTAACACCAATCATTAAGGGTGTATCGAATAGTTTCGGGCCAAGTCCAATACCATAGTAGTATTTGCCGAAAATAATTCCAGTTTGAACACCTGTTACTTCTATGAAATAAGAAAACAAATATACAAATGCAAAAGCAGTAATCTCTTTTGCTTTGATAATTTCTTGATGGAACTTAAAAATAAGGAAAGTTGTAAAAATCAGAGTGAATGGTGTTAAATATTGAAAAAATTGACGAGAAAAATGAATGGAAAAACCCAGAGAACCTATAATGTATATTAAAATTATTAGTTTTTTTGCTTCGAATTCGCTTATTTTCAAAATCATAATAATCTCAGCTTGTAAACTAAGAAGGATTTAATTGTAAGCAATATTTTGATAAAATTAGGAACGCTTACTCTTTGTTGCAATACTTCGTTTGCTGAGAGTTTATCAATACGATGAGTGAGAGAACGATAGTAATAATACGCCACTAAAACCGCGAAGCGGGCTCTTCCTTCCAGTTTTTTTATGCCTTTGACTGCTTCCGAGAAATCGTTTTTAATAATATCAGAGATAATTTGCTTTTTTACTTCATCAGTGAATTCCTGGTCAATTAGCTCCGGAAAATATATTCTGTTGAGTTTATTACTATCGAAGTTTAAATCACGCAAGAAATTAACTTTTTGGAATGCAGAGCCTAATTTCATTGCTGGATGGTAAAGCTCTCGATATTTGTTTTCGTCGCCATCAACAAACACTTTTAAGCACATAAGCCCTACGACATCGGCAGAACCATAAATATAATTTCGAATTTCTTCTTCGGAAAAATAAATACTTTTAGTAATATCGCTTTTCATACTTGAGAGAAATGCATCAATAAGATCGTAAGAAATATTATACTTTTTTACAGTTTCAGCAAATGCAAAAAGCACAGGGTTAGAGCTCATCCCATTCTTAAGTGCATATTGTAGATCTTTTTCTAAATCGTTTAGCAAATACTCTTTATCAAAATTATGAAATGTATCTACAATTTCATCAGCAAGACGAACAAATCCATAAATAGCAAATATTGCATCTCGTTTTTCTTTCTCTAAAAAACTCGTGGCAAGAGAGAATGATGTACTATATTGTTTTGTAATAATTTCACTAATTTTAAACGATACTGATTTATATAAATCAAGCATATTCATCAAATACTTGTAACTAAAAAAGTTAAATGAATATTAAAATACAGATTTTTTCTTAATAAAATCAACAAGAAATTTTACATTTTCTGTTAAATTTTGATTTAACCATTTTATTTCAGGACATTGATTTTTGAACCAAGTAAGTTGCCGCTTAGCATAATGACGAGTGTTTTGTTGAATTCTAGAGATTGTATTTTTTTTGCTTAAATTACCTTTAATGAATAGAATAGTTTCTTTGTACCCGACAGTATTAAGTGCATTTAAGTTTTCAGTGTACCCCATTTCGAGTAGTTTTATAGTTTCTTTAAGAAGTCCGTTGTTCCACATATTTACAGTTCTGAGATTAATTTTATCGTAAAGTAGTTTTCGAGGAATATCTATTGCGAAATAATAACAATTATAGTTTTTTTCAATAAGTTGAGAACTGTGAGATACTGAAAAAGGAATGCCTGTGAGACGATAATAAGATAGGGCACGAATAACACGGCGAGGGTTCATATCTGAGTATTTTTGAGCAGAAATTGGGTCAACAGCTGATAGTTCTTGATAGAGTGCTAAACGCCCTTTTTCAGCTAATTCTTGTTCGAGTTGCTCTCTGATTGCAAGAAGTTCACTTGAAGAATTTTCATCTTGAAAAAATCCTTCGCAAAGCGCCTTTATGTATAACCCAGAACCACCAACAACAACAGGGATTTTACCGCGAGAAATAATTTCTTGAATGGTATTATCAGCATCTTTTTCAAACACACCAGCAGAATAGTATTCATCAGGATTTTTAATGTCAATAAAATGGTGAGGAACTCGACTGAGTTCATCTTTAGTTGGTTTTGCAGTGCCAATATCCATAAATCTATAAATTTGGCGAGAATCAGCTGAAATAATTTCTATGGGCAAGTAATCACTTAGAGCAAGAGCTAATTCTGTTTTTCCAGATGCAGTAGGACCTGTTAACACAAACGAATCAATTTTATTCATTACTCCAACCTTCTTCACCGATAAGTGGAACAAATCTAAAAGAATCTTTTCTGATAATTTCGTATTTATTGGAAGAAGAACGAATAACAAGCGTCATTATTTGTTCATTTCGGGAACCCACAGGGATTACAATCTTTCCACCAATTTTTAGTTGGCTGATTAAAGAAGAAGGGATATCTGGTGCAGCAGCGGTAACAATGATTCTATCGAAAGGGGCAAATTCAGGTAAACCTTTCGAACCATCGCCTAAAAACAAGTTTGCTTTAATATTAAAACTAGCAAAAATTTTTTTGACTTTATTATGCAAAAATTCAATACGTTCAATAGAATAGATTTCACAACCAAGGACAGAGAGTATTGCACATTGATACCCGCTGCCAGTACCAATTTCCAAGACTTTGCATCCTTCGAAAGTATCAAGAAGTTCTGTCATATAAGCAACTGTATAAGGTTGAGAGATGCTTTGTCCACATTCAATAGGAAGTGCATTATCAATGTATGCTTTTTCTTTTTGGTCGTCGGACACAAAAATTTCGCGCGGTACTTTCTCAATAGTAGTTAAAACTCGTTCATCTTTAATACCTTTACGACGAAGAGATTCAACCAACTTAATTCTTTCTTCCAAAAAGTATTTTGGATTAATAACCAAATCGCTTAATGAATATTAACTAAATAATTTATTAAAATAATGATTTTTCAAGATTTGAGAAAATAATTCTACTAAACTTTAAACTTATCAAAATAAAAAAAATATATATTCGATTAATAAAATTTGAAATACGATGCAAAACAAATAATATAAAGGTTATTTTATGAAAATTCACGAGTATCAAGCAAAAGAGTTACTGAGAAAATACGATCTTCCAATCTTAAGAAGTGTAGTTGCTTATTCAGCAGAAGAAGCTGGCAAATTGACGTGGGACTTGTTTGAATCGCAAGGAGCAAGTGTAATTGCATTAAAAGCACAAATACACGCGGGAGGAAGAGGCAAGGGCATTATTTATAAAATAGATACAAATGAACCTGTAATTTTCGAAGAAAAGCAGCTACACGGAGTTACAATTATCAAGAACGGGCAATTAGCTGATAAAGCATATAGAATATCTAAAGAAATTTTGGGGAATAAACTTGTAACTTTACAAACAGGTTCAGAAGGCAAGGTTGTTAATAGAATACTAATTGAAGAGGGATGCAATATTTCACGTGAATTTTATGTAGGGATAGTATTGGATCGCCAACTTGGGAAAAATACAATAATGGCATCTACCCAGGGAGGAATGGAAATCGAAAAAGTTGCAGAAGAGACACCAGAATTAATTTTGAAAGAGATTATTGACCCTAAAATTGGATTTCAGGATTATCAAGCACGACGTCTTGCATTTGGGTTAGGTTTAAAAGATAGAGCATTCAAAAATTTTGTAGAATTTATTCATAAATTAGTTCTTGCGTATGATGAGCTTGATTGCAGTTTGCTTGAAATAAATCCACTTGTTTTGACAAGCGATAATAGTTTTGTTTTACTCGATGCAAAAATTACTTTTGACGATAATGCTTTATTCAGACATCCAGACTATTTATCATTACGCGATATAAGTGAAGAGGACCCATTAGAAGTAGAGGCCTCGAAATATGATTTAAATTATATAAAATTAGATGGAAATGTTGGCTGTATGGTGAACGGAGCTGGGCTTGCAATGGCGACAATGGATATGATAAAGCTTTCGGGGGGGTCACCGGCTAATTTTCTCGATGTCGGTGGTGGTGCAAACGTAGAAAGGATATCGAATGCATTTAGAATAATGATGAGCGATCCAAATGTTCGAGCAGTGTTAATAAATATTTTTGGTGGAATTGTTCGTTGCGATAAAGTTGCGAACGGAATAGTAGAAGCATTGAAAACAGTTCAAGTAAATTTACCTGTAATAGTGCGATTAGACGGAACAAATGCAGAAGAAGGAAAGCAAATTTTATTGAATTCAGGATTACAATTTGAAGTAGCTTCGGATTTGAAAGAAGCAGCTGAACTTGTAACAAAAGTATTAAGTAACAATTAGCAATCACAAGATTATCACAATAAGACAGGGTTTCCGCCTGTCTTTTTTTATTAGGTAATAAAAATGGAAAATATGAGCAAAAAACAATTAATTGTAATTTCTGCACCAAGTGGTGGGGGAAAATCAGTAGTGACAAGATACATATTAAGCAAATTTCCTAATGTGATTTTTTCTATTTCTGCAACTACACGTCCAAAACGTCCTAATGAGATAGACGGAAAAGACTATTATTTCCTTTCAAAAGATAAATTTCAAGAATTGATTTCACAAAATCAGCTAATCGAATGGGAGGAACTTTTCGGCAATTATTATGGCACACTGAAAAGCGAAGTTCAGAAAGCATTAGACAATAATAAAATCATGCTGTTTGATATTGACGTAAAAGGTGCTTTGTCTTTGAAAAAGCATTACCCAGACAATACACTATTAATTTTTTTAACACCACCATCGCGAGATGTTTTAATTGAAAGATTGAGGAAACGCGGTACAGAATCAGAAGAACAGTTGAAAAACAGACTTGCACGAGCAGAAATGGAAATATCTATGAGCAAGGAGTTTGATTATATCGTAGTAAATGATATTTTAGAGGAGACATTGCAAAAAGTAGAACAGATATTTACAGAAAATTGCCAATAATAATAGAGGCTGTCTTAGAGAGACAGCCTCTTTGTTTTTGTTAGAAGATAAATATTATTTATAAGTAAGAAGAATTTGTCCCGATTCAACAGAATCATTAACTTTAACTTTAATATCGGCAATAACGCCATCGCGAGAAGAAGAAATATTAGTTTTCATTTTCATAGCTTCGAGAACAACGACAACTTGTCCTTCTTTGACCGAATCACCAGGTTTGACAGGCACTTCGATAACGACACCATTCATAGGAGAAGTAAGCGAATTAGCATCAGAAGCGGAAGTGGAAGCTTTGAAAGCACCTTTCTGGCGTGGTTCTGATGCAAAAGCAGTAGGTGGCGGTGTCATAGGAGTAACCTGTGCGACAGGAGGCACAAAAGGAAGTTGAGGTACAGATGAAGAATCGGTATCTTCTAATACTTCAACTTCTACCTCGTATTCTTTTCCATTTACAGTTATTCTTAATTTTTTCATAAAAAACCTTTTATTCTTGTGAACTAAATAATTTCAATTTCCCAATACGAGACCAAGAGGTATCAGCCTGGTCGTGAACAAATTTTATTTTACGTATATGAAAAGCACGACCGAGAACAAAACTTGCAGCAGCAGTAATAGCAGCAACAGTTTCTTTGTCAATTGCATTAGATTGCACATTTTCAGCATTATTCTCCTGGTTTGCAGAATTAAGTGATGAAGTCAGTGCTGCAATAACTTCTTTGCTATTCGGGTTTTGTGGAACAATAACAAGCACTAATGCGGCTTGTTCAATTAATTTATCGAGCATAATAACTCCTATTATAAAGGAATAAGTCCGTGTTTCTTTTGTGGACGTAAATCTCTCTTGTTCTTCAAAGATTCGAGAGCAATAGAGAGATATTGTCTTGTTTTTATAGGTTCAATAACAGCATCGACCAAACCAGCTTCAGCAGCTGGGTAGGGTGAAGCAAATTGAATTCTGTATTCTTCGATAAGTTCTCTGCGTTTAACTTTTGGGTCAGGTGCATTTTTTATTTCATCTTTGAAAAGAACAGAAACGGCACCTTCTGCACCCATAACAGCAATTTCAGCAGTGGGCCAAGCAGCGACACGATCTGCCCCCAAGCTTTTAGCACTCATAGCAAGATAAGCCCCTCCATAAGCTTTACGCACAATAATAGTAACCTTTGGTACAGTAGCCGCAGAGAAAGAGAATAACATTTTCGCGCCGTGACGGATAATTCCGCCAAATTCTTGCTCAACACCTGGTAAGAAACCTGGGACATCAACAAAAGAAATAAGTGGGATATTAAACGCATTGCAAAAACGAATAAAGCGAGAAGCTTTATCTGAAGCATCAATATCAATACAGCCAAATTTTTCTTTAGGTTGGTTAGCAACAATACCTACAACATTACCATTAAGGCGAGCAAAGGCAACAATCATGTTTTTAGCAAAATGTTCCTGCACCTCCATAATACTACTCGGATCGAAAACGCGAAGCAGTATTTCCATCATATCATATGCCTCACGATGGTCATCAGGAACAATCTCATTTAGATAAGGATCTTCTATTATCTGAATTGTACCATCGCCGTAAGAAGGAGGATTTTCAGTATTGTTTTGAGGCATATATGAAAGCAATTTTTTGCAAATTTCAATTGCTTCAGCATCATTTTGAGCAACAAAATGAACATTACCACTATGGCTTGCTTGCGCCATCGCTCCGCCAAGTTCTTCGGCAGAGATTGCAACACCAGTAGCCTCTTTTACAACATTAGGACCGGCAATAAACAATTTTCCAATACCTTGAACCATAATAATAAAGTCCATCAAAGCTGGGGAATAAGCAGCTCCACCAGCACAAGGGCCAGCTATAATTGCAATCTGAGGCACAACCCCCGATAGCAAAACATTGTGGTAGAAAATTTCACCGTAACCGCGAAGCGAATTAATAGGTTCTTGGATTCGAGCACCACCACTATCGTTAAACGCTATATAAGGAACTCCGTTTTTTAATGCCCTGTGCATAACTTCGCAAATTTTCCAGGCATGGCGTCCTCCGACACTCCCACCCATAACTGTAAAGTCCTGGGATGAAGCATAAGCAAGGCGACCGTTAATTGCCCCCATTGCTGTAACAACGCCATCACCCGGTAATTTTTTACCTTCCATCCCAAAAGCATCACCGGAATGCTCAACAAATTTGTTAATTTCATCGTAAAAACCATTATCAAATAATAGATGAAGTCTTTCACGTGCAAGTAATTTACCTGCATTGTGTTGAGCTTCAATTTTGTCGATACCTCCACCAAGAAGGATTTCTGCTTCTTTTTTCTTAAGCTCTTCGATTTTTTCTTTTACTGTTGCCATACTCATTAATTGTTTTTTAGAAAAACGATTTTAATGATACAAAACTATAAAATATATCTTACTTATACAACTTTTTGATACAAATTTATCGATAATTCTCTATTCTCAATACACCCAATATTTTCAAAGACTTACAAAGTTTTATTAATGTTTTTTAATATTTTGATGATTTTTATCGAGATAATAATATCAATAAATCATTATCAAATTAAATTTTTCCACAATTTAAAATCTATCGTTATTGAATTTTTAATATTCATTATATTTGTTAGGTTACATTGATGAATTATTAAGGGTAAAAAATGCCTCAATTTGTTCATTTGCACAATCATAGTCATTATTCAATATTAGATGCACTACCAACGATAAAGGAATTAGTTGCTGCTGCTGTCGAGGATAGACAACCGGCAATAGCATTGACTGACCACGGAGTAATGTATGGAACAATAGAATTTTACCAGGAAGTTTTGAATGTAAATAAAAGTTTAAAGGAAAAAGGAGAAGAATATCAAATTAAGCCAATTATTGGTTTTGAAGCGTATATAGCAAGTGGCTCGCGTTTCGACAAGACATCACTGAAAGCAGATACAAAAAAGAAAAATTATTATCATCTCTTATTGTTAGCAAAAGATATAAAGGGATACAAAAACTTAATTAAGTTGACTTCAATTGGGCATCTGGAAGGATTTTATTACAGACCAAGAATTGACAAAGAGGTGCTTGAAAAATATAGCGAGGGTCTCATTTGCACATCGGCTTGTCTTGGTGGAGTAGTTTCATCTCACTTGCTAAAAGGGGATTATGAAAAAGCAAAAGAAGAGGCGAAATATTATAAAGAACTGTTTGGAAATGATTTTTACTTAGAAATTCAAAATCATTTTTACGACGAGGATAAAATTGTGCTTCGGGATATGCCTAAATTAGCAAAAGAGCTTGGAATAAAGCTTGTCGCCACAAATGATATTCATTACTTGAAGCAGGAAGAAGCAATTGCTCATAATATTATGTTGCATATCAGAGATACCTCCGGTAACGAAGCAGTTGATTACAAAAAGTTACGATATAGAACACCTGAATTTTACTTTAAGACTTCTGCTCAAATGGTGGACATATTCAAGGAGTTTCCTGAGGCAATTGCTTCTACACTTGAAATTACTGAAAAATGCAACTGTCAGATTGATTTAAAAACACTGTATATGCCGGAATTTCCAATTCCAGTTAATTCTAAATCTGAAACATTAGATGATTATTTGCGAGAACTTGTTTTCCAAGGATTAAATAAAAAATATGAAAAATTAACTGAGGAAATTGTTCAAAGAGCAGAGTACGAACTCGAAATAATTAAAAATATGAAATTCCCTGGTTATTTTTTGATTGTGTGGGATTTCATCCGAGCAGCAAAGGAACGTGGCGTTAGAGTAGGTCCGGGACGAGGTTCAGCTGCGGGAAGTATCGTAGCATACGCTCTTGATATTACGAATGTAGATCCGCTAAAGTATAATTTGCTTTTCGAAAGATTTTTAAATCCGGATAGAATTTCAATGCCAGATATAGATATTGATTTTGCAGACGACAAGAGATACAAGGTAATTGAATACGTCAAAGAAAAATATGGTGCGAATGCAGTTGCACAAATTATTACGTTTAGTAAATTATCGAGCCGAGCTGTTTTGACTGATGTAGCAAGAGTATTGAGTATCCCACTGAACACAGTAAAAGAGATAACTTCTAAAATACCGGTTATTCTTGGAAAAGTAATGCCAATAGCTGAAGCAATAGAACTGCCTGATCTAAAGTGGCTGAAAGAAACTAAAGATGAGAAACTCCAGGAATTCATTGAATATTCAAAAATGCTGGAAAATCGAAACAGAGGTGTTTCTACTCATGCAGCAGGAGTTGTGATTGCGCCGGGGGAAATTACTGATTTTGTCCCGGTTGTTCCACCTGCCAAAGGTGATAAAGAGTCGAATGACGTTGTTACACAATATTCTATGGCGGAACTGGAATCAGCGGGACTTGTCAAGATGGACTTTTTGGGTTTAAAAACTCTTTCTGTAATAGAAAACACGCTAAATATGATAAAGGAAAATCATAACATTGAAATAGATATTGACAAAATTGATTTTTATGACCCAGATACATATAATTTGATCAGCGAGGGACATACACTTGCTGTATTTCAATTTGAATCGGACGGGATGCAAGATTATTTGAGGAAGTTGAAGCCACAGAATTTAGAAGAACTTACTGCTATGAACGCTTTGTATAGACCAGGACCAATGGAGAACATTCCTGAATTTATTGATAGAAAATTTGGGCGAAAACCGATTGAATATTTGCACCCATATATGGAAGAATCGCTGAAAAACACATATGGAATTATCGTTTATCAGGAACAAGTGATGCAACTTGTTCAAAAAATTGCAGGATTCTCACTTGGGCAAGCAGATATTTTGCGAAGGGCAATGGGTAAAAAGAAAAAATCAGAAATGGATAAAATGAAGCCGCTATTTATCGAAGGAGCGAAGAAAAATGGTATAAATGAAAAGTTGGCACAGGAAATATTTGATTTAATTGAGAAGTTTGCAAATTATGGCTTTAATAAGTCACATTCGCTTGCATATTCATATCTTGCATTCCAGACAGCATGGCTAAAAACGCACTATCCTGCTGAATTTTTAGCTGCAAATATGACAAACGAAATTAATAATCAGGACAAGATAGTTGAATTAATTGATGAGGCAAAAAAGTTTAAAATTAAAGTATTAGCACCGGACATAAATCAATCTAAAACAAATTTTATTGCAAGAGGAAATGTAATTTATTTCGGGTTAGCAGCCATAAAAAATGTTGGGATTCCAGCAGTGGAAAATATAGTTCAGGCAAGAGAGAGTAGAGATTTCACTTCGTTTTTTGATTTTGTGCGGCGTGTCGATACATCTCTTATAAATCGGAGGACAATTGAAGCACTGATTTGTGCCGGTGCATTTGATAAACTTCACCCAAATAGCAGAGCTTCGTTATTTGAATCGATTGACATTGCATTAAATTATACCAAGGCATACCAAAATTACAAAGCAGATGCAACTGATAGCTTATTCGGCGGCCAAAGCGATGCAGAACCCAAAATGCCGAAATTAACAAATATAGAAGAATGGGAACAAAGTAAAAAATTAGAAAAGGAAAAGGAATACTTGAACTTTTATATTTCGGGACATCCTCTGGAAGAATATGAAATAATTTTGAAGTCAGTGAATAATTTTTATTTTGCTGATGTAGTTAATCCTCAAATTGGTGATTACCTACGAGTTATGGGGCTTGTTTCTGAAATTAGAACTAGATTGGATAAAAATAAAAATACTGTTGGATTTGTTACTTTGGAGGATTTCAACAGCAAATTGCGGGTGATTTTTTGGAGCGACGCTTATAGCCAATATCAAAGCGTAATTGAAAAGGACAAACCGCTGATAGTAGTTGGTAACTCGTCTTTTAACGGTGAGTTTATTGAAATTGTTGCTGACCAGGTATTCAGTATTGAAGAATTTGTCCAGAAATTCGTGGAAGGTTTCAAAATATGGATTGATGTTGATAAAATAACTGAAAATGATATAGAAAAGATGGCAAATAATCTTGAAAAGTCAGACAAAGAAATAAAAATTCAATTTTTTATAAAAAACGGAAATGTAAAGAAAAATTACATAGCATTTAATCAGTACTTTTCTACAAGCAAGAAGAATATTGATTTATTAAATGAAATTTTTGGCGAAGAGAATGTAAGATTACTTATTTCCAGTTTTGAAAAGCCATCAAAGAAAAATGGAAACCGATGGAATAAAAATTAAAACCATAGAAATACGCTTACCGATTGAGTATTCTAAAGGCGAATTGGAACAGGAAATTGCTCGAATTGTGGGTAGTAATTTATTTTTTTATGATATTATTTTGAAAAGTCTTGATGCACGGAACAAAAAAGACATTCACTGGAAAATGAGAATAAATGTAATTGAAGGCGAAAGTAAATATCACTTCAAAAGTAATACTTTAGAAATACCATATAGAAAAAGACATAAAAAAATATGTGTTGTCGGGAGTGGTCCGGCAGGATTTTTTGCAGCATATGTTCTTCAAAAAGCTGGATATGAGACAATTATTATCGAAAGAGGGAGTGAAGTAGCGAAAAGAAGCAAGCAGATTAGCAATTTCGAGCAAAAAGGTGAATTTTCTGAAAGTGCAAACTATGCATATGGTGAAGGTGGAGCAGGAACTTTTTCAGACGGGAAGCTTACTTCTCGAACAAAAAATATTGATAGAGAAAAAAACTTTGTAATAGAAAGTTATATTGAAGCCGGGGCACCAGAAGAAATACGGTATTTATCGCATCCACATATTGGGACTAACAATTTAATAAAGGTTGTAAGAAATTTAAGGGACAAGTTTGAAGAAATTGGAGGCAAAATTCTATTTGAGACGACACTACAAAATATTGAAATAAACGATAGCCAAGTAGTAGCAATTGAAACAGATAAAGGGAAGATAGACTGTGATTATTTATTCGTTGCAAGTGGTCATTCAGCGTATGATACATATCGATTGTTATTGCATAAAGGCGTAAAATTTCAAAATAAAGCATTTGCTATTGGTTCAAGAGTAGAACACTTACAGGAAGTAATCAACCTTTCGCAATGGGGCAAGCGAAAAATTAAAGGCCTCAAAGCAGCAGAGTACAAATTAACTCATAAAGCGAAGAATGCTCTTCCAGTTTATTCATTTTGTATGTGTCCGGGTGGCAAAGTAGTTCAAGCAAGTCCTAGAAATGGACTTAGCATAGTAAACGGGATGAGCTATTACAGTAGAAGTTCACCTTGGGCAAATTCAGCAATAGTTGCAGGAATTTATTTGCCGGAATTATTGAACAAGGAAATAACACCTAGCGAAGCACTTGATTGGCTTGAAAAAAAAGAACAAGTTTTTTTTGAGCTACACAATAATTTTGAGCTACCGGCAAATATTATTCAAAACTTTATTGAAGGAAAAGGAAGCAATAAGTTCCCTGAGACAAGTTATTCCTTTGGAGTTTTTGATTATGATTTTCGCGAATTATTTCCAGATGCGATATATCAGTCTTTAAGAAAATCATTAATAGATTTTTCAAGGAAAATAAGAGGGTTCGAGGAAGGATTGCTGATGGGATTTGAGAGCAAAACTTCATCACCAATACAAGTGATAAGAAATGAGAATTATTTAGCAGCAGGATTCACAAATCTATATGTGATTGGAGAAGGAAGTGGAAGAGCAGGTGGAATAATAAGTTCAGCGGTTGATGGAATAAAGGCATCTACGACTTTGATTGAGTAGAATTTCGCTTAATGCCAAAAGCAATGATCGAAAGACCTGTAAAAGCAAGTATATAACCGGCAGAGTTCCAAAGAGAACCTGCCGGTAATGTCTTTGTAAGTATAATACCCAAAAAAGAAGTAAGAATTCCTATTATCCAGTATAAATAATATTTTCTCATTTGAGCAATGTTACAAAAATTGCAGCAATAATTGCACTTGTAATAACACCGGAAATGTTTGCTCCCAATGCATCTGGCATAACTATAGAATTTGGATTTTCTTTGAAAACTGATTTTTGAGCTACTTTTGCTGTTGTTGGGACGCAACTAACACCCGCAATTCCAATGACAGGGTTAAATTTGCCTTTTGTAATGAAAAACATGATGTATCCGCCAAGAATGCCACCAATACCTGAAAGCAACAATGCTAAAATACCCAGCACAAGAAGCTTAAAAACAGCAGGATTTAAAATAATGCTCGCTTCACATAACACACCTAAAAGAACACCCAGAAAGAGTGTCGCAGTATATAACATTGGTCCGCTAACAAGAGAGATATAATGATTGATACCAGATTCGCGTATAGCTACACCTAAAAACAGAGAAAAGAAAAGTGGCGCGGCAACGGGAAAGAGCAAGCACAGCACTACACACGTAACAAATGAAAATGCTAATTTTTCGTTAGAAGTAATTACTAACACTTTTTTTGGTGGTGGCATTTTTATTGCTCGCAATTCTTTGGGAACCATTAGTTTTATCAAATACGGATAACCGCCATAAGTTAATCCAAGATAGAGATATGCAACAACTGTAATTGGAATGAAAAGATTTTTCGATAGCATAAGCGAAGCAAAAAGCACCATAGGACCATCAGCACCACCCACCATAGCAATGGAAGCAGCATCGTTTGGCGAAAGCCCCATCCAAACGGCAATTGGAAAAGTAAGAATTGTTCCAAGCTCAGCACATAATGCAATAAACATACTGGTAAAAGGTCTTGCCAGAAGGAAGCCAACATCAAGCAAAGTGCCAATACCCATAAAAACAACACAAGCAATTAATCCATTGCTAAAAGTATACGTAAAAACAGGTTGAAGGAAATCAATTTGTAACACAGTGAGAAGTTCATTGTAATCGGAAATCATAGGATTGATAAAGAGAGTACCATGAGCACCATTATCGAGAATTAATACACCAGCATTAATAGCTGCCATTCCTAAACCCATAGGAATCATTAAAAGTGGTTCGAGAATTTCTTTCCTTCCTAAATAAACAAGCAACCCACCTAAACAAATCAAGAAAATTCTGCCAATTGAAATAAGAATTGGAGCAGAAAAAAAAGTAGAAATACCTTGAAACATATTGACAATATCAAAATCGCCCATTTGCAGAAATCCCTAATTTTTTTTAATAATTTTTAAGAAGGAATACACTGATTTAATAACCAAAACCACGAAAAATGAGATTAAAGATGCAATTGCATAAACTATAAGTGAAAGTACAAGCGGATTTTTCATAACAAAACATCTATAATATTAACAAATTATCTTAAATAATGAGATTGCATAATATGAAGTTTACCAATTCGAGACCAAGCAGAATCATTTGAGTTTTGGAGAAATTTAATGCTTTTGACGACCACAGATTTATTAAGCACTGATTCGCAAGCAGCTGTTAAGATTGCAATAAGTTCGTCGTCTGAAATTTCGTTTTTCTCTAAAAATTTCTTTTCTTCAATATTTTTGATTTTGTAATAATACTTTAAGCCGAAAAATCTAAATAGCCAAGTAATAATGGCCAATATTGCCAAAACCAACAAAATTTCCATTTTTCCTGCCTTGAAATAATAAAAAAGATATTATTTGTGATAAATAGTCTGTTTTTGAGTTGCTACTATGACTATTATCTGCAATCATATAATAAAAAACTTTACAATTTAAATATATACAAAATTAGAAGAAAATTATGTATAAAAAAATACCGAGAAAAAAAACTTCATACACCGCGGGTGTTGGGTTCCCAAATGTATTTATGAATTTGGAGTTGCAATCTGATATTCAGATGTGAGGAAAGCACTAATTCGGCTAATTTACGAGGTTCAAATAGTCCGAAAGCGGGAGAAACTAAAACGGCACCGACGCGGTAGACAAGATCATACTGTTTAATAATATCGACAGCCCAACAGAAGTCGTTTTCGTCAGAAATGACAAACTTAACTTCGTCTTTTTTGTCAAGGTAATTGATGTTGGAATAATTGTTGAATTTGCTCATTCCTGAACCAGGGCATTTGAGGTCTAAAATTTTGATAACACGGCTGTCAAGTTTGGAAACATCTGCATGTCCGTTTGTTTCAATAGCAACCTGATAGCCTGAATCGCACAAGTATTTAGCAAGAATGTATGTATTTTCCTGAGCAAGTGGTTCGCCACCAGTAAGTTCGACAAACTGGCAGTTGTAGGATTTAATTTTTTCAATAATTTCAGCAATTGACATAATATGTTTGTTTTCACGTAGCTCAAGAGCATAGTCGGTGTCGCACCAACGGCAACGAAGCATACATCCCTGCATTCGAATAAAAACACAAGGCAAGCCGGCACGTATTCCTTCGCCCTGAATTGAAAAGAAAATTTCGTTTATATTTAATTTCTCTGTCATATTAAATCGGTTTTAACTCTTTTGATATTAGCACCAATGGATTGAAGTCTTTGTTCGAAATTTTCATAACCACGGTCAATATGATAAACACGAAGCACCTCAGTAGTACCTTCTGCGATAAGAGAGGCAAGCACAAGCGAAGCCCCAGCACGAAGGTCGGAAGCCATAACTGTTGCACCAGAAAGTTTCCGGCCACCTATAACAATTGCTGAATTATCAACAACTTCCACATTAGCACCCAAACGAATTAATTCAGGGACGTGCTTAAATCTATCAGGATAAATTGTATCAATGATTTTTGAAGTGCCATCAGCAGCAAGCATTAATGCTGTCCATTGAGCTTGGACGTCTGTTGGGAATCCGGGGTAAATAGTTGCAGTAATATCAACTGGTTTGGGCTTTCCGTTCATTTCAATAGAAATTTTATCGGCATTCACATCAATATCACAACCGGCTTCTTCTAATTTAGCAATAATAGCAGTTAAATGATACGGGTTAGTGTTTTCAAGTTCTAATTTGCCACCAGTAATTGCAGCTGCAATTAAGTAAGTAGCAGTTTCAATCCTATCGGGAATAGTAATTTCGTCGGCGGGACGAAGAGAATCAACGCCTTCAATTTCAAGTTGCGGTGTGCCTATACCATCAATTTTAGCCCCCATTTTTACAAGGAAGCGAGCTAAAGCGGTAATTTCAGGTTCAGTTGCAGCATTAGTAAGAAGAGTAGTACCTTTTGCAAGCACAGCAGCCATAAGCAAATTACCTGTTGCTCCAACGCTTGAAACGTCAAAATGGAAGCGGTTGCCAATTAGACGTTCGGCTTTAGCAACAACGTAACCGCTTTCGAGTGAAATTTCAGCACCGAGTTTTTCAAGACCTTTCAGATGTAAATCAACGGGACGAGGTCCCCAAGCACAACCACCAGGCATAGAAACTTTTGCAAATCCATAACGGGAGACAAGCGGTCCAAGGACATAAAAAGAAGCACGCATTTTTTTAACGTGCTCGTAAGGCGCCTCAAAACTTGTAATATTAGTTGTATCAATGAACAATTCGTTGCCATTAAGTTCGCAGAAAGCACCTAAACTGTTCATAAGCCGGGACATAGTCCAGACATCGCGTAAATTTGGCGTATTTTTCAAATGGTAGGTTCCGGGTGCCAATAGAGTTGCAGGCATGAGAGCCAGAGAACCGTTTTTTGCACCGGAAATTTTCACACGACCGACTAATCTATTTCCACCTTGAATAACAAATTTATCCATAACTATTCCTTTTAAATTATTCCCATTCGATAGTTCCGGGTGGTTTGCTTGTTATATCATAAACAACGCGATTTATGCCCCGAATTTCATTAATTATTCTATTGCTAATTTTTGCCAATACATCATAATGGAACTGGAACCAATCAGCAGTCATACCATCGACAGATGTAACTGCACGTAATGCACAGACGTTTTCATAGGTTCTTTCGTCGCCCATCACACCAACACTTTGAACTGGCAACAAAACAGCAAAAGCTTGCCAAATTTTATCGTATAATCCAGCTTCGGTAATTTCTTGAATGTATATATCATCTGCTTTTTGCAATATTTCAATACGTTCTTGGGTTATCTCACCGATAATTCTAATTGCAAGTCCGGGTCCAGGGAAAGGATGGCGACGAATAAACCACTCGGGAACACCAAGTTGGCGACCAACAGCACGAACCTCGTCTTTGAACAATTCTCGAAACGGCTCGATTAATTTAAGTCCCATTTTTTCAGGTAAGCCGCCAACGTTATGGTGCGATTTGATTACTGCCGAGGGTCCTTTGACACTAACAGATTCAATCACATCGGGATAGAGAGTTCCTTGGGCAAGCCATTTTGCGTTATTAAACTTTTTTGCTTCAATTTCGAAAAGTTCAATAAAAGTATTGCCTATTGTTTTTCTTTTTTGTTCGGGGTCGGTAACACCTTTCAAACGAGCAAGGAAAATATCGCTTGCATTGACTAAATCAATTGAAATATTGAAATTATCATTAAACAATTTCATTAATTTTTCACTTTCCTGAAGTCTCATCAAGCCGGTATCTATATGGATGCAATGTAGTTTATTTCCGATTGCCTTGCTAAGCAGCACAGCGAGCACAGTTGAATCGACACCACCCGAAAGGGCACAAATAATTTCGCTTGTTCCGACTTCCTCTTGAATTTTCTTAATGGCACTATCAACAAAAGAGTGCATATCCCAAACTTCTTTGCAAAGACAAATTTTTCGGACAAAGTTTTCAAGAATCTTTATTCCTTCGAGCGAATGATGCACTTCGGGATGGAACTGAACCCCGTATATTTTTTTATCTTGATTGCGAATAGCTGCAATTGGGGCATTTTCAGTATGAGCAATAATTTCAAAACCGTCAGGAATTTTAGTAAGAGAATCACCGTGGCTCATCCAGACTTGTGAATTTTTCGATACATCTTGAAAAATCAAATCAGATTTATCAATAATGAGGTTTGCTCTCCCATATTCACGTTTTGCAGCTTTGTTGACTTCGCCACCTAACTGATAAGCAATAAGTTGCAAACCATAGCAAATACCCAATATAGGCACATCCAAGGAAAAAACATCAAATTTTGGAATAGGTGCGTTTTCAGAATAAACACTCGAAGGGCCACCTGATAGGATAATGCCATTGGGGACAATGGACGTAATAGTATCGATATCTATTGAAAATGGATGAATTTCAGCATAAACATTTAATTCTCTAATTTTACGTGCGATAATTTGAGTATATTGAGAACCAAAATCTAAAATTACAATTTTTTCCATAATAACCTAAGAATGAGAAATAAAAAAGCAAAAATAATAAAAGTGGAATAAATAAAAAATTAATAAAAAAATCGAGGAATGGTGATTTTTTTCTTGCATAGTTAAAAAAAAGAATTTATTTTTGCATTCACCAAACGGTTGTTCTTTGGTATAAAGCGAAAGTAGCTCAGTTGGTAGAGCACAACCTTGCCAAGGTTGGGGTCGCGAGTTCGAGTCTCGTCTTTCGCTCGACGAACAAAGTTCGTCTCTTCCTCTTTATGCTGCGTGCCTTGCTGTCACAATCCCCCCGATAGCAGGGCTTTTTTATTATGTGCTATTTTGAGTTGGCTTCGGAAGCTTAACATAAAATGTGGTACCCTTATTAAGTTCAGTTTCGAAATATAAAGCACCATTTTGTTTTTCAGCAAGTTCTTTGCATAGGACAAGTCCGAGACCAGTGCCGGGTTCGTTTTGGGTTCCGGGAGTAGTATATTTAGATTCGATGCGAAATACTTTATCTTTGGCTTCGTCTGGGAGTCCAACACCAAAATCTTTAACATAAATTTCGACGCTATCGCCTAAGTCGCGAGCACCAAGGATAATTTTGCTGTTTGCATAGGAAAACTTAATTGCGTTGGAAACTAAGTTCCGGATTATGGTGTTTGCTTGATAATTATCTGCCCAGATGAACAATTTATCTTGCACTTCTTTTACAAGCTCGATGTTTTTGTTGTCGGCGTTGTCTTTGAAAAGACTTGATACTCTATCGAAAATGTCATTTACATCTATGATAGTTGGATTGTACTGCAAGCCTCCAATTTGCGAGCGGGACCATTCGAGCAAATTTTCAAGAAATTCGAATAATTTTTTAGCTGCAGAATTCATACTATTAGCAATTTGCTGTATATCATCGCGTTCTAATGAATCGTAGGCATCAACTAAAAGTTCGGATAGACCAATGAAACCTGTAAAAGGACCCCGCAAGTCGTGAGCAATAATAGAAAAGAACTTATCACGTTGTGCAATTGCTTGTTTAAGTTCAGATTGTGCTTTTTCGAGTTCCTTACTATAACGAACAACATTGTCGTGCGAACATTTTAAATCCAAATGAGTTTTTACTCTACTTAGTAACTCAACAATATTGAAAGGTTTTGTAATATAATCAACGGCACCCAGTCGAAATCCTAACACAATATCTTCGGTCTCGATCCTGCCGGTAATAAAAATAATTGGAATATTTTTGGTTATAGAATTATTTTTAAGTTTTTTACAGACTTCAAATCCATTGATATCCGGTAGATTGATATCCAACAGAATTAAATCTGGGTTCTGAATTTGAGCAATTTCAATAGTTTGTTTGCCAGTAGATGCAAATAAAACAGTATAGCCTTCTTTATATAGGGCTGTACTTAATATTTGCAAGTTTTTGGGATTGTCATCAACCACAAGAATTAGAAATTCATTATTTATCATAATAAGCTCGATAGATTGTGATGCATAATTGGGAATGATTTTAAATTTGTTGACGCAAGAAATATATAGAAATTGAAAATAATTAATAAACAAACTGTTAATTTATGATAATTTTTTTAAAATATTACAGTGGGCAATTAGTTTGAGAATAGACTAATTTAACTATACCATAAACGATATAACTATAAACATAATTAAGCAAATAAGTAAAAACGTAAAACATATCTAATATTAAAATCAACAAATAGATAATAAAATATGGTGGCATAATAATTGAGGTGATTAATTACAAATTATTTGTAGGCTTGAAACATACATATTATCGAGCAAAAAATGAAAAAGGAAGAAAATACATTGTGCAATATTAGCCAAATCAGTAAAAAAAACTGGCTGCTAATGATATTGTTGATTGCAATAAATTATCTCCCGCTGTATTCGGTGCAAACGTCTGGCGGCTATTCACAATCGTGGTTATCAAGAAATGTTGGAGGCAGAGGACTTGCTATGGGTGGAGCATTTACAGCAATTGCAAACGACCCTTTTGCAATATACTATAATCCCGCAGGAGTGGGATTTTTCTCGCCAACACCAATCGTTGCATCATCTGCTTCGAATTTAGGCTTCGATAGGACAAATGTAACGCTTGCTTATGCTCAGAAAGTTACCGACAATGTGGGAATTGGATTTGGTGTGAATAGCCAATATGCGGGTTCATTTACTCAAAGGGATATTCGAGGCAATCCGTATAAGCAACTTTCTTCGTATCAATATAATATTGGTGCTTATAGTGCGTACAGTATGGAGTTTGCAAGCATTGGATTTGGATTGAAGTATTTAATAGACAATCTAACCGGAGTACCGACCGAAGCAACAGGTATAGCGCTTGATGTAGGTGCAAAATTTAACGTATTTGATTTGTTTTCATTTGGTTTAGCGGTTCAGAATATTGGCGGAACCATGCTATGGAACACACAAAACTATAGCACGGAAAACATTCCATACACGATTAGAGCTGGTATTGGGCTTGAATTTGGATTTAACGAGCAAATCTATACAATGCGTTCAACCACTGATGGTGAAGAGGAAACCGTATATATACCGCCAACAAGATATTTGATTTTATCAATGGATGCAGTTTATAATCAATATGATTTGACGCCAACATTTATTGTTGGAACAGAGATGGTACTACACGAATTGATTGGGATACGTGGTGGAATTTCTGTTTATGGTAATAAATATGGCAAACCGCAGTTCTTCCCAAATACGTATTGGGGAACTGGTATTTCATTAAGACCGAAGTTAGGCGAGCTATTTCCGAATATTCCTTTCAAATCACACATTGATTATACAGTTGGGAAAGAAATAAATGCAGAAAGCGGATTACTGCATAACATTTCATTAGTATTTGAATTTTAATATAAATTAAGAAATTTTCGGGTAATCAAATCACTGGTTGAATAATCGTAAATTGAAAAAATTAGGAATCCTTTTGGCAGAATACTTTTGGGTATTTCGCAAAGCGAACTTGCTTCTGAGCTATAAATCAAGATACCTTGCAAATTATAAACACTGATTGTGCCTCTGATAAGGTTAATGACAAATCTATCATTCATTTCTTGAATTGACAGTTTAGTGTCAGTTTGGTCAATAATTGATGAATAATCAGGATATAGGACAGCAACAGCATCTAAATCAAATCCGGAGACTAAAAAAGATGGTTGATAATATGGATGAGTTTCGTTTATTGAGACAATCAAAGATGCATCTTTGATTTTAATATGAGTTATATAATCCAGCCCAACATTGTTTAAATCAAAGCCATCACCGCCACAATTTGGATAGTCGAATGATGATATTTGACCATTGGTAGGTGTTTTCCCTGCCATACCTTCGAGCGTCCATTCGTTATAAGGAAAAGTAATGAAATTCACACCATCTTGGCTGACAGAAACAATAGCTGGTTCAGCAAAGATTTTATCATCTATAAGTCTTTGAAAAGCATTTTCAAAAATAATAAAATCAACCCCTTCCCCATTTCGTATTACTCCATTTTTTATACCTACTATTATTTCACCGCCAATACCTATGGAGCAAAGTTCTTCGGGACGCGACTCAGGAATAGTCCAGGATGCGACACAAGATGGAGTCCCGAAAATATTTTTTGGGAAATATTCAGATGATTGTCCAGCGTTCTGCCCTGTTCCAGGAATAAACGAATATACAGTATCTATAAAAGTTCCGCAATGTAGAAATGAATTGCTTAGTAAAAACACCAAAATAAATAAAAATCTTTTCATATTTTTTTCACCAATTCGTTAATACAAATTTATTGAGAACATTAATTTTAACAAAGCAATATTAAACCTCTTATGAATGATAAACAGAGAATGGTTAAAATATTAGATATTTTATCAAAAGAATATCCTGATGTCAAAATACAGTTGCATTTTTCTAATCCGTTTGAATTATTAATTGCAACGATACTATCAGCACAATGCACAGATGAGAGAGTAAACAAAGTTACACCATCACTTTTCAAGAAATATAAAGGACCCGAGGATTATGTAAATACTCCGATTGAAGTGTTAGAGAAAGAGATTTTCTCGACTGGATATTATAAAGCAAAAGCAAAGTATATAAAAGAAATGAGTAAAATGCTACTGGGACAATACAACGGAGAAGTACCCACACAATTGGAAGAATTAATAAAATTACCAGGTGTGGGACGTAAAACCGCTAATGTGGTACTTGGACATTGCTATAACGTTCCGGCGATTGTTGTCGACACACACGTAATTAAGCTAAGCAATAGATTAGGATTTGTTTCAACAAAAAACGCTGAATTTATTGAAAGAAAACTTACGGAATTAATACCAAAAAAGAAATGGGTAATATTTACTCATTATTTTATTAGCCACGGACGAAAGGTATGCACAGCAAGAAATCCAAAATGCAATGAGTGTGTGATTTCGCAATACTGTAAATATTATTTGGAAAATATTAAGAATTAAGATAAATTAATTTTGTTTTATTACTCATTCTGTCTTGTTATGAAACTATTAGTAATATTAAGTGGATTTAGTTTAGCAATCGTGATTGGATTTTACAAAGGTCTAAAACAAGAGAAACCTGTAATTTGGAAATTAGGAGCCATGTTCTTGCTACTTTTAGGTGCGTTTTTGACTTTATATCCGCGTGTAGCTGCATCAATATCGGAAATTGACGAAATTGCACCATATATAAATAAGATGCCCATTCCAGCTGAAATTTTCATCAAAGACCATACTGTTTATGAGCAAGACAGCAGAAAGTTTTTGGAGATTTATGGGACTAAAAATTATGTAGATAAACCTCACAGACTACTTCTTGATGAAAATGACATGGAAATTTTGAAAAAATCAAATCATTGGGTAATAAAAGTTCAGGTTATCGAAGAGAACGAATTTTTATTGCGGGAAATAGTCCAGTCAAGTCCGTGGATTAGTTATCCATTTATATTATCGCTGGATGATAGAATAAAAATACTCAACTTTCACGTACCAATGGCTTGGATAGCTGTATTGGCATATTTTATTTCAATGCATTTTGCTGTGAAGTATTTGAGAGGAAAAGATATAAGTGATGATGTAATGGCTGCAACATCAGCTTCGTTAGGGACGCTTTTTGCTATTCTTGCAACAGTCACAGGTTCAATATGGGCAAAATTCAACTGGGGAAGTTTCTGGAATTGGGACCCAAGAGAAACATCAATTTTTATACTATTGTTAATATATTTCGCATATTTTGCATTGCGTGGAAGCATTGAACGAGAAGATATTCGGGCAAAAGCTTCGGCTGTATATTCAATAATAGCATTTATTACAGTACCATTCCTTGTTTTTGTATTGCCAAGAATAACTTCGGGGCTACATCCTGGTTCGCAAGGCGGTGGGATGAGTGGTCCAATTTTAAGCGCACAGAAAGGGATGCTTGATTCATCATTAATGTTTTCTTTTTCATTGTGTGTAATTGGCTTTACTTTGTTTTTCTTCTGGATGCTAAATGTAAATTATAGAGCAAACATATTAAAGAAAAGAGTGGAGGATTAAAATGGAACAATTTTTTCACGATAATTCGATATTTATTGTATTAACTATCGTTCTAATTATTATTTTCGGAATAGGTATGTATATGTTTTCGATAGATAGAAAGCTTACAAAAATTGAAAAAAATTGTAAAGAATATGTTGAGCAAAATATTAACGAGTAACAATGCAGCACGACCGAGAACAAAAATATAAAGATGAAATTGCTGAACTTAAGAGAAAAGTTTTGATTTTAGAAGATAAATGCAATGAGGTATTGCAAAATGCCGAAATGGCAATTGTTGAGACACGTGCCGATATGAGAATAATTAATGCAGAAGGTGCAATTGATCTAATATTTGAAGAAGCGATTGACGATTTTGAACGCGGCGAAAACCTATTAAAAGTAATATACAAAATAACGCATAATATTAAAGCAACAAGCAAAGAGCTTCCTAATAGTACTGAACAAGGAGACTCAATTGAAGAATTGATTAACAAATTTGTCGAAGGAACACTTGAAGAAAAAGTAATACGAATTGTCGGCGAAAAGGAAAGCGGTGAATTATTTTTATTAACTTGGAAAATAAAGCGATTAGGCAAGAACTTTAAATCATTTTTTAAGATAATTCCTACAAATCAAATAATTAAATCCGCACAGGATAAGCATATTGAAGAAATCAATGAAATGAAAAAAGTGGTACGGGACACACTTAATATTATCGAGGAAGGCGTTTTTATTCTGAATATGAAAAATGAAATTGAGTTTATGAATAATTCTGCAAAGAGATTTTTTTTCAGTAATAATATTAATTTGCTAAAAACTGCGCCAATCGAAGGGAGATTATACAATGAAATATTCATAAATGAAAGCGTTGACGAAATCAAGCATAGAATTGAGCAAAATGCAAGATGCATTTCCTCGAAAAAGCCTATCAAATACGCTGTTAAAAACAATGATCAGCAATTTGAATTTACTATTTTCCCACATTTTAACCACAAGAAAGAAGTTATCGGAACAATCACAATAATCAAAGACGATATTCCTATTTTTTCAGCAAATTCGCCAAAAGATGAAATTGAGAAGCTCTCAAAGGCTCTGAAATATTACTCCAAAATTGCAAAACAGTCCGAAGCAAGACTTTTAGAACTTGAAAACAACCAAAAATGGCTAATGAATAAAAACACTGAATACCAAATGTTGATTAGGTCATTAAATACATTTTTAGATCATATTCCGGCGCCTATTGCAATCTTATCACTTCCTGCAAGGAAATATGAATATGTGAATAATAGCTTTGTGCAAAAGTTCAGCATTTCTAAAGAACAAATAAAAGGAAAAACTGACGAAGATATTTTTAGTAAGGAAGATGTTGACGTTTTTGACACTAAAACAATTGAGACAATAGAAACAAAGGAAATTGTCAAGATATCTACTCCTAATTTTTATGCTAAACAAGTTGTATTAGTTAATTCCAGTAATAAACCAATAAATATTATTAGAATGTTTCTGTAGAATCTGTTTCATATAATTTGAAAAAGATTTAATACTACAAATTAATTTTATCATAAACTCGTCATTGAAAAACAAATAAGGGAGTTTTATGAAGCAATTCAAAACCACTGTTCTATTATTTTAAGGAAAAAATTAAGATGAAAAAAGGAAAAATTTTGTGGATCGACGATGAAATCGAATTGCTTAAGCCACACATAATTTTACTTAATCAGCGTGGTTTCGAAACAGAAACAGCCACAAACGGCGAAGATGCGATAGAGATGGTTCACCGAACTCATTACGACTTGATTTTTTTAGATGAAATGATGGTTGGCATAAGTGGTCTTGAAACTCTATCCCGTATAAAAGAAATCGACTCTACAACACCAATTGTAATGGTTACGAAAAACGAAGCAGAAAGTGTGATGGAAGAAGCCATTGGTAAGAAGATAGACGATTATCTTACAAAACCTGTAAATCCGACACAAATATTACTTGCCTGCAAAAAATTTATTGAAGGTGAGCGCATTGAAAAGGAAAAATTCACACAAGACTATCTTTCGGGGTTCGCCCAATTATCGATTAAGATGTTAGAACCACTTAACTGGGGGGATTGGCGAGACATATATATTCAGCTGGTGAATTGGTCAATAGAACTCGACCGACATAACGAAGAGGGATTAATTCAAACTTTACAAGACAAATGGCGTGAGTGCAATACTGAATTTTCAAAATTTGTGGAAAATAACTATATAGATTGGATTAATCATCCCGATGACAAACGAAATGATGATTATCCGGTATTATCCCCACACGTATCGGATTATTATGTACTGCCACATCTACGTGAAGGCAAAAAAGTATTTTATTTCGTAATTGATTGTATGAGATTAGACCAATGGTTGATGATGAAAGAACTTCTTCAACCATATTATACATTCAAAATAAATTATTATTCCTCTATTCTTCCGACAGCCACACCTTATGCTCGAAATTCAATATTCGCGGGGCTATATCCTATTGATATAAAGAAATACTTTCCACAGTGGTGGAATGTTGATTCGAATACAGAAGACCACAAGCAAAATGCCTACGAAAGGGAATTG
The DNA here is from genome assembly GCA_937127445.1 of Eximiradius sp. Lineage (GTDB taxonomy): Bacteria > Bacteroidota > Ignavibacteria > Kapaibacteriales > UBA2268 > JAKIZO01. Next base: position 165,078 of record CAKZLY010000015.1, read on the forward strand.
CTCGAAACCTGGTTAGAAAGAAGACGAATAAAAACTAATGGAAAAGTTGGATTTATTAAGATTTTCGATACAGATTTTGGGCGGAAAATCGAACGAGAAATTAATGATTACGTCGATAATGCAATCACAGCAGTTGTTATCAATGCAGTGGATATGATTGCCCATAGCCGTTCTGATTACGCAATTTTGAAAGAGATTGCGCCCGACGAAGCCGCATATAGAAGTTTGACAAGTTCGTGGTTTAGGCATTCCAGTTTGTTCGGGATACTAAAATCATTATCAGAAAGAAAAGACATTAAAATAATAATAACTACTGACCACGGTTCGATACGTTGTATGCGAGGAGTGAAGGTATTGGGAGATAGAGACACATCTACAAACCTACGCTATAAATTTGGAAAGAATGTCAAAGCCGATAAGCGACATGCTATGCAAATACCTGATCTAACTAAATATAAAATACCATCATTAGGAATTTCTGTAAACAACATTATTGCTAAAGAGGATTACTACTTTGTTTATCCAACGGATTATCATCAATATTTGAATAGATACAAAGACAGCTTGCAGCACGGCGGTATTTCGCTTGAAGAAATGATAGTTCCAATAATTGAGCTCGAACAAAGATAACTTGTTTGCAATTTTATACATAATTTGTATATTTGAAGAATGGAAACACAAACATATACAACAAAGAGCGAAGACGAAACAATTGAGCTTGGCAAAAAGTTCGCAGAGAACTTGAAAAAAGGTGACGTTGTGCTTTTTTATGGTGATATTGGAGTTGGGAAAACTGAGTTTATTAAGGGAATTTGCAAGTATTTCAATGTGGAAGAAATTGTTACAAGTCCGACTTTCACAATAATTAATCAATATAATGGGACGAAAGATGGCGAGAGTATTGCTATTTTTCATATTGACCTATACAGAGTGAAAGACAAGAAGGAATTACTGGAAATTGGATTTGAAGAATGTTTATATTCAGCTGACTCAATAAAACTTGTCGAATGGTCAGAAAATTCTTTTGAAATTGTTAAGTTCGTTAATTATAGAATTGTTATTAAAGCTGATTTTGAAAATGTGAATGAGAGATTAATTGAGATCACATCAGAAAATTAATTTATTGATTTTATTATAAAAAAGGGGTTGCCTAAATTAGACAGCCCCTTTTTTGATTTATAATTTCAGCGAAATACCTAATTCATCGAGCTGAGATTGGTCAACTTCTGATGGAGCACCATCCATAAGAGAAAGCCCCGTGGTTGTTTTAGGGAAGGCAATAACATCGCGAATATTATCCGTCCCTGTTAAAATCATAACTAATCTATCTAATCCTAATGCTATTCCGCCGTGTGGAGGTGCGCCAAATTTCAAGGCTTTAAGCAAAAATCCAAATTTATTTTCGGCAGATTTTTCGTCCAATCCAATTAGTTCGAACATTTTTTTCTGTATTTCCCCATCGTGAATACGAATACTACCTCCACCAACTTCGGAACCATTGATAACTAAATCATAAGCTTTTGCTCTCACTTTATCCGGTGAAACATCTAAAAGTGGAATATCTTCGTCCATTGGAGAAGTAAAAGGATGGTGCATCGCTACGTAACGGTTAGTTTCTTCATCAAATTCAAAGAGGGGGAAATCAACGACCCAATGGAAGCTGAATTTATTTTTCACAGCGCCCAAAACTCCAGTTCTACGAGCAATTTCCAAACGCAAAGCACCCAAAATTGTCAATGCTTTATATTTTTTATCTGAAGAAATCAGAACCAAGTCTCCATTTTCTGCTTCAAGTACAGATTTGATAGAGTTCATTTCATTTTCGGATAAAAATTTGGCGATTGGTGAGTTGATTTCACCATTTTGCATAAATTTAATATATGCAAGACCTTTTGCACCGTATTTTTTAGCAAATTCAGTAATTTCATCAATTTGTTTTCGAGAAAAATCTGAGCAGTTTTTTGCATTAATTGCAAAAATTTTGCCACCGCTTTGGAGAGTGTCAGTAAATACTTTAAACTTTGAATTTGCAACAATATCAGATAAATCTTTTATTTCTATGTCGAAACGTAGGTCTGGCTTGTCGCTACCGAAGCGTGTCATAGCTTCTTCGTAGCTCATTTTTGTAAAAGACGTTGGGATTTCGATATTTAGTATTTCTTTCCAAACGCGAGCGATATATTTTTCGATAAGATTGAGGACATCATCTCTATCAACGAAGGACATTTCAACGTCGATCTGAGTAAATTCGGGTTGGCGATCTGAGCGAAGGTCTTCATCACGGAAGCATTTAACAATTTGCATATATCTATCGAAGCCAGAAACCATCAAAATTTGTTTGTAAATTTGAGGAGATTGAGGCAAAGCATAGAATTTGCCTTTGTTTATTCGGCTGGGAACAAGAAAGTCCCGAGCACCTTCGGGAGTAGATTTCATCAAAATGGGAGTTTCCATTTCGATAAAATCATTTTCGAAAAAATAATTATGAGTAATATGATATAATTTATTTCGAACAATAAAATAGTTCTGCATAATCGGGCGGCGCAAGTCAAGATAACGATAGCGAAGTTTAATTTCCTCATTAGTGCCGATATTATTTTTAATTTCAAAAGGAGGTACTTCTGATTTATTAATTATGCCGAAATCATTTGCAAGAATTTCGAACAAGCCAGTTGGGATATTATGATTGGGATTCTCGCGCTCTCTGACAACGCCTTTAAGCCAGATAACATATTCCGAACGAAGTTCTTTTGCACGTTCGGCAAGTTCCGTATTATTTTCTGGTTCGATTACTGCCTGAACTAAACCGTATCTATCGCGAACATCGAAAAATATCATTCCTCCCATATTTCTAACAGTATCGACCCAACCGTTAATTATCACTTCATTATTCAGATAAGAGCTTGAAATTTCTCCACATTTGATATTTCTTTTGCGCCAATTCATATTTACACCAAGTAATTTTATAAAGATTGTTAAATTAAGTAAATTTCAAGTTATTTCAAAAAATTTTGTATTTATCAAATATTTTGTTAATTTTGTAGTCCTTAAAGAAATATTTCGGGTCAAGCCCCTAACAGCTAAGAGTTGCCAAACCCCGCCAGGTTCGGAAGGAAGCAACGGTAGGCAAAATCTTAGAGTGTTCAGGTAAGCTTGGCCTTAATTTTTTATTTCTAGTTTCAATTACACAATTCAATACAATTCAATAAAATTAACTTTGGATTAATTTTTTCTCATAAAATAATAAATATTAGATTAATCCTTTATTATATTTATGTAATTGATTTTTCAAACAAAAAGGAGCTCTTATGAAAGTTTCTAAAATTTTAATTGCAACAATTGCAGCTGTATTAATTGCGAACTTAGGTTTGTTTGCCCAAAGTGATGCTTTTAGCATTAAGTTTTCAGGATTTGTTAAAACCGATGCATTTTATAACACGCGGAGTATGGTTTCAATTAGAGAGGATCACATTACTTTATGGCCTAGCAATAAGAATCCAGACAAGAATAATGAAGATCTAAACGAAATTGGTAACTTTCACATACTTTCGATTCAAACACGATTAGGAGCTAAGATTGATGGGCCGGGGATATTCGGTGGAAAAACATCTGGATATGTTGAAACTGAGTTTTTAGGTACAACTGATGCTGACATAAATTCATTAAGACTGCGCCATGCTTATGTCGATTTGATTTTCGATAATACGACAATACGTGCAGGGCAATTCTGGCATCCTTTATTTGCAACTGAGAATTTCCCAGATGTGTTAAATTTCAATACTGGTATTCCTTTAATTCCATTTAATCGTTCTCCTCAAATTAGGTTAACTCATAAATTTGATCAATTGAGTGTTTTTGCTGCTATTAACACTCAGCGTGACTTTACAATCGATGGTCCGGATGGATATTCGAATAAATATGTGAGAAATTCGGGAATTCCAGAAGCAAGTTTCGGTATTAATTATTCCACACCTGAATTTTACGCAGGAGTTGCTGCATCTACTAAAACATTTCGTCCTTTTACATATTATTCAGTAGGAACAGACAAATATAAAAACGAAGACAAAGCAACAACGTTTTCTGCTACTGGGAATATAAAAGTTAAAATTGATAAATTCCAAATTAAAGCACAAGGCAATTATTTCCAGAACAATCCTGACTTTCTGACAGTTGGAGGATATGGAATAAAATCAATTGATAACATAAATCATAAATATGAATTTACTCCAATTTCATCAGTAGCAGGCTGGATGGAACTAATGTACAAAGACGAGTGGGAATTTGGTATTGTTGGTGGTTATTTGCAAAATTTAGGTGCTGCTGATGATATTGCTCAATCGGGAAGTGTTTACGGTCGTGGTCTTGACATTGAAAAAATCATCAAAGTATTCCCAAGAATTGCTTATAATTATAATAAATCAAAGATCGGTTTTGAAACTGAATGGACTTCTGCTTATTATGGGAAAAAGATTTCTCCATTGAATAAAAAAGTTGAAGATGCTGAGGCTGTTAATAGTTTAAGATTTTTGTTAGCCTTTTACTTGTTCTTTTAGTTAGTATTTATGAGAATAGTGGAGAGTGTCAAATCATTTGGCACTCTCTTTTTATTTACTAACAACTATTTCGTGAAATAGTTGCAATAATTTAGGAGTCAATTGCTGACTGAAGAAGAGAACCAAGAAGTTATCCTCGCTGGAATAATTCATTGCAAATGATAAGTTACACGAATTAAGAAAATTTATGATATTCGTCAATAGAGTATTATTCACGTTCGCTACAGCAATATAAGATATTGGCTTTGTACAATTGAGCAAAAGTGAATAAATATCTTTATCAATCATTTCGTTATAACAAACAATTGGAATGCTAACGTCAGCAACAGTGGGAGAAATCAAAGTCGTCCGAATATTATTTAGCGAAGTATATTTTAACAAGATATCTTTATTTTCAATACCCTCTATCATTTGACGATGGATTAATTTAAGACCAAATTTCGAAAGTAGTTTAGCCGTTCTGCTGCTAATTCTTTCAATGGGAATTGTTTTTTTGATCAGTTTGGGGTCAGCAGAGTAAATACAATCAACGTCAGAAATAATAGTAATAGAATTAGCATCGAATACAGAAGCCAAAAGTGCAGCAGTTAAATTTGAGCTTTCGTAACCCATAGTTGTGATTTCACCATTAAGTGTCGAACCGTAAAATCCAGCAATTAGATAAATTTTATCTTGTATTGCAAGATTTTCTAATCTTTTTTTTGTTTTTTCAATAATTGGACTTGCTGACCCAAAATTATTATCGGTAATGATATAATCATCTGCGTCAATCAAAGAAACAGGGAAATTGTTGTTGGTTAAGTAATGATACACAATAATGGAACTTAATATTTCACCTTTTGCTAAAATTTTATCTACAATTTTATTATTGAGTTCTCTTGTTATAGAAATACCTTTGATAAGATTTTGAATTTCGATAAATGCATTATTTAATTGGATATTAACATCATTTTCTGCAACAAATAAGTTCCTGAGAATTGATAGATGCAATTCTTTTATTGCGTTAATTATTTCGATAGCACTTTCATAATTATTTTCGAAAGCTAAATATGCAGCTTTTTGCAAAAGTCGGGTTGTTTTTCCAATGGCTGAAATAACAATAAAAGTAGGTTTCGAGAATTCTTCGAGAAATTTCTTGAATTTATCGTAATTAGCAAAATCACTCAGAAGAATACCGCCAATTTTAATGATGTTCATAATTCATTAACTGCTTGTTATTGAAAAATATTTCGTTTGGATAATAAATTTTATTAAGATATAAGCCAGAAGCAGGTGCAAGAGCCGAAATATTATTTCTGGATAAATTATTTAGTGCTTCGACAATAATTTCCTTTGATTTATATCCACGAGCGTAGTCAATCATAGTTCCAATAATTGTGCGAACCATACCATAAATAAATCTGTTTGCTTTAATAGTGAAAAAATAATGATAATTATCGATTTTTTCCCAAAAAGACTTTTCAACATTACAAATATATGATTTTGTATCAGGATTATTTTTTGAAAAGGAAGTAAAATTGAATGAACCAACAAAAATGGCAGAAATTTCGAAAAGCTTATCAATATCAATTTTGAATGGGATGAAATGGCAGAAATTTCTCTCAAAAACAGAAAATTTAGTGGAAATTTTATAGATATATTCACGAGCAATTGCAGAATAGCGGGCATTAAAATCATCAGGGACATAATTTGCGTTTAATATTCTAATATCTGGATAAAGCAAAGAGTTAATTGCTTTTGGAATTTTTTTAATTGGGATAGGATTATTCTCTACCTTGAAATTAGCAACTTGACCATATGAATGAACTCCCGCATCGGTTCTTCCAGCGGAAACAACTGATACTTTTGTTTTATAGATATTTTGCAAAGCTTTTTCTATCGCTTCTTGAATTGAAATAGCATTTGGCTGGAATTGCCATCCAGCATAGTTTGTCCCATCATACTCTATTAGTAAAGCAATATTCGGCATTATTCTTTAAGGACATAAACAGCAGAGAGGTTCCTTCCAAGTTCGGCATAGTCCAGCCCGTAGCCTACAACAAAATCAGGAGGAATTTCAATTCCAACGTAATCAATTTCAACAGGATTGCTAATCATAGAAGGTTTCATAAGAAAAGTAGCAACACGAATAGAATTTGGCTTGTATAGTTCAAGTTCTCTTCTTAATTGAAAAATAGTAAGCCCCGTATCAACAATGTCTTCGACAATAATCACATCTTTTCCAGAAATATTTCCAGTCATCTGAGAAATAAGCACACTACCACCTGAAACCATACCTGATCCATAGCTTTTTGCTCTGATAGTTTCAATTTCACAGTCAATTTGAATTTTTTTAAGCAAATCAACAGCAAAAATAATAGCACCTTTCAAAGTTACAATAAAAACAGGTTTTTTATCTTTATAATCATGATTGATTTGTTTAGCAATTTTGTCAATTGCATCCTGGATTTGTTCAGGATAAATAAGAATTTTGAATTTTTTATCATTCAAAATCACTTCATTTTTTAGTTCTAACATATCAAACTCACAATTTAATTAGTTCAATTTTTAAAAATCGCTTAGTGCCTTCAGTAATCTTATATTTATCGTTAATTCTTTTACCAATAATCCAAATTATATCATTTTTAGAACACAAAACTAAAACTTTTGAACGCTCTAAAAAAGAAATTTTTTGATTAGTAAGGAAATCGGAAATTTTCATTGTCCCTTGCATTCCCAAAGGCTGGAAACTATCGCCTTCTTTCCAGTTTCTAACATAAAGAAGCGAAGGTACTAAATCAAAATCTAAGTATTCTTCGTTTGGAGAGTTTGAAAGCTTCACCTGTCGTTTATTTACTTCCTGTAAATTTATTTTGTAACCATTAATAGTATGAGTTCCGATTTTGCTAATAATTAAATTAACATCTTTTTTTTCGAAATTTTTGAAGAAAACTAGATAATTTCTATCTTTTGCAACAGTAATAGATTTAGTTATTTCGAAAAATGCACCAGTTTCGGAATCGATCAAGTCAAGTATTCTATCAATCTTAGCAAGCGTGGGTGGAGTAAGGCGGAAATACTTTAAGAAAGCAGTTTGTATCATTTCGCCCTGAACAAACTTATCGAAAGTTGAGAAAATAGGGATATTTATGTAGAAGCTATCAGGTGAGACATTTTCGATAACATCGGATAAATGTTTTTTTACGTAACTATGAATAATTTTATCAGCAGATTGTATCAATTTAGTCGTTCGATTAATAACATCAACAATCGAAGGATTGAAATCATTTTCTAATTTAGGGATTAAGTCTAGTCTCACTTTATTTCGAGTATATTCAAGCAAAGAGTTTGAGCTATCTTCACGCCATTTTATGTTTCTAATATTTGCATATTCGATAAGTTGGCTTTTTTTGAAATCAATTAAAGGTCTGATTAAGAGAACATCTTTGATAAATTGCCTGCGGAATGGAATACCGCAAAGTCCTGTGAGCCCGGAACCTCTGAAAAGATTGATAAAAAAGGTCTCAACGGAATCATTGGCAGTATGAGCGGTTGCAACGAAATCAGCATTAAAATTACGAGAAACTCTTTCGAAGAAATTGTATCGAAGGATGCGAGCAGCAGTTTCAATGCTAATACTGTTTTTTTCAGCGTATTTTTTTACTTTGCCACTTGCACAATAAAAAGGGAGACCATATTCTTTAGCTTCGTTTTTGACAAATTCTAAGTCTTTATTTGAATCAGCACCACGCAAATTATGATTGAAATGTGCAACAGCAAGTTTGAATTGATATTTCTCAGCAAGTATAGCCATCACATCCAGAAGCGTCATTGAATCGACACCTCCGCTTACAGCCAGAACAATTTTTGAAGTACCGTCAATCAGCATATCATTGATTAGGAAGTGCTCAATTTTTTGGACAAATTTTAGAAAAATTGGATTATTTTTTGGGTTGTTCGATAAAGATTTGCTTTTAGGTAATCGAAAAACTGTAATAGCATCAATTTTGTTTTTTTTGATAGATTTAGAGATATTTTTTGATTTGTCATTGATTTTTGCAGGTTTATCTAGTAATTTTGACAGCGTTTCTTTTCTATTTACATATTTTAATTTTTTCTCAAATTTCTTTTCAGTTTTTTCTGATAAATCAGAAGTAATTGGAGGTTCATTATTCTCTTCTAAAACCGGGTTTTCAGCTAAAAGAGCTAATAATTCTTCATCTGATAATATTTTCTTTTTTTTAGCCATTAGTTATTTTTTAAAAATAATAAATGCAAAAATAAAGATTTTTACTGTAAATATTAAATAAATCTGATAATTAATAATGAGAGGTATTCTAAAAGTTTATCGATAATAAATTTTTTGGCAAAAAGACAAAATATCACTAATTTTGTAGCTTATAGGTGAGGTGCGAGAGTGGTTGAATCGGGCGGTCTCGAAAACCGTTGTACCCGCAAGGGTACCGTGGGTTCGAATCCCACCCTCACCGCCAAAGTAGCCCGGATGGCGAAATTGGCAGACGCGCTACATTCAGGGTGTAGTGAGAGTAATCTCGTGCAGGTTCAAGTCCTGTTCCGGGCACAAGTAAAATAAAAATGGACTGATAAATTTTATCAGCCCATTTTTTGTATTGACTACTGCTATCTGGCTATTGTAAGATAACCGGATAGAATTTCTCCATCAATAATTATTTGCCACAAATATAATCCATTAGGAAGACCGCTAACATCAAATTTGATAGAGTTGTTACCTGATTGAACAAAGTATTGATTTTTCGTTAATACCTTTACACCGTTAAAATTGTAAATAGATGCATTAGCGATTGCAGATTTCGGGAAATCAAATGAAAAATGAACCTGGTTGTTTGCAGGATTTGGATAAATATTCATATTATACTTGTTAATAAACATTTCTGATACAGATGTCAAATCCATAGTTGTAAAATTATACGGTTCAGACCAATTACCTTCTCCAGCTTCATTCCATGCTTTAACTTTCCAATAGTATTTTGTCCTTGGTGATAAGTTATAGAGATTTAAATAGGTAAGGTATACATCTGGTTCATTAACAAAAAGGTTTTGAAATTCTGCATCAGTAGCAACCTGAACTCTATATCCCTCGGCACGCTGAACAGGCAGCCAGCTAATTCTCAAACCTAAAGGTTGATTAATAGCACCATTAGCTGGAATTGTTAAATCAGGAGACGTAGTTGGAGGAACATTAATTGTTCTAAAAGCAAAAGGAACAGACCAATCCGAAGGACCACCTTGATTTATGGCTCTAACTCTAAATAGATATACGGTATAGTTTTCTAAATTATTTAGAATATATGTTGTATCAATTAAATTGGTGACATTAACAACAAGTTGTTGAGTGAAATCAGGAAGTTTAGTAACTTGAAGCTGATAAGTTTGGGCTCTAAAAGCAGAATGCCAAACAAGTTTCAATCCATTGATTGGATGTTTAGTAGACTCGTTTGCCGGCGAAATGATCACAGGAGCTTCTGGTAAGAAATACCCAGTTGTAAAAGTGAATACAGACGACCAGTCGCTTGCACCTTCTTCGTTGACAGCCCTTACTCGCCAATAATAGATTGTATTTTCATTCAAAGTTTGGACAAGTCGCAATTCATTAGTTGGGATATTAGTGCGAGTAATTGCAGTAGAAAAGTTGCTTTTAGTATCGAGCATAAATTCATAGTTGCTGGCACCTGAAATAGGTTTCCAAGTAAAAGTTGGGGTATGATTTACATTTGAAGCGTTATTCTCAGGTGTTTGCAGAACAGGCGCAGGAAGTTTTGTTCTAAATACAAATGGTTTTGACCAATTGCTTGTGCAACCATTTAGCTCAGTACGAACTCGCCAGTAGTAATATTTGAAATGTTCTGTATGATAAACAGTGAAAGTTCTTTCTGTTAAGTTATTAACATCAACTATTAAATTCGAAAAATCTGCTTTATCAGAAACCTGCAGGCGATACTTTGCACCTACACCTTTATTTTTCCAAACATAGTGAACAGTAAGCGGATAACCACCTTTTTTATCTACTGGATATTCGTAATCCGGTGGCATCAAATTTGTAGTAAAAGTATATGGAGCAGACCAATAGCCGTTATTCCTGTTGTCTATTGCACGCACTCGCCAATGGTAAACAGATAGTTCTCTATCAAATGGAAATGCAATAAGTGTGTCAGTAATACCTGTTTTAAAATGCAAAGTATCAGAAAAATCCATTTTGCTTGATACGAGAACCTCGTATGAAGAAGCACCGTTAATTTTGTTCCATATCAATGGTTGTTCGAAATCAACACAAGTTGAATTATTCTCAGGAGAAAGTAAAGTAGGAGCTGAGTAAGGAGTCTTGAAACTATTCCAATTAGAGAATTCTGTAAAGCAATTCAAACTATCATTTACTATATGAGCTCGAACACGCCAATAATAATTCTTATTATAGGCGAAATTTGCTAAATTGATATTGACTGATGTATCGCTAACGGTTGTTTCATATAATATTGAATCGGACTGAATAAAATCGGTAACCTGAATATGATATAAATTTGCACCAGGAACACTTGCCCAAACAAAATTCACATTAAATTGACCAGCATTTGGTAAAATGTCAACACCAGAGGCAGCATTTGCAGGTTTTAATAAAACCATTGGAGCAGGAACAGTTCTGAAAGTTTTAGACGCGGACCAATAGCCATCGCAATCACCGTATAAGGCACGCACACGCCACCAATACCGGGTATTTGGAAGTAGATTAGTAATAAATTTAGTTGTATCAATGGATATTGTATCGTATGTTACAGTTGGTCCTACAAAGGTTGGTACGCGTGAAATCTGCAAAACATATTTTACAGCATAAGGAGCAGAATTCCAAACAAACTTTGTAGATTTTGTTACACAATATGAACTATCAATAGGAAACAAAGTCGTTGCTGGACGCGCGAGAGTTGTGAAATTCCAAATTTCAGAAACCAAAGTTGTATCACCAGCAGTTCGCCAAGCAGCAACCTGCCAATAGTATTTGGTTGAGTAGTTTAAGTTTTCAACATCTTCGTACAAAATTGTAATACTATCTTTCAAATAGACAACATTGGTTAAATTAGTATCTGTTGCAACAACAAGACGATAGAAATTAAATCCAGGAGCAGCATTCCAAGCAAGATGAATGTTTGGAGGAGCACATTTAACATTGTTAGGTGGAGAGAATAATCCAAAGTTTTGAGCATTTGCAAAGGTAGAAATAAATAAAAATGCAGCTAAAACAGCAAACAACTTGTTTTTTTTCATAATTAGATCCTTTTATTGATGAGCAAAAATTATCATTTTGATATTATTAACTTTTTAAAATAAATACTATTTTCTAATGAAATCTGAATGAAATAAATCCCATTCTGAAATTTCGAAATATTAAAGAATTCATCATTGCTAACACTTGACTTTTCAAAAATAAGATTACCAATATAATTATAAATTTTCAGATTATAAACAAGTGATTTTGGGTTAGAAATTTTAAAGAAATTTGAAGCAGGGTTTGGGAACAATTCGAATTCATCTAAACCATCAAATTCATCAATTGAATTGTAAGTTGAATCAACACAAATTTTCAATAGATTAGCCAAACCTAAACGAGCAGAATCAATTCCAATGCAGATATAACAATGAATAACTTCGCCCGGAAGCAAGGTATTATTAAAGTTCATTCCGACAACAAAACCAATGTCCGTAAGCAAGGAAGTTTGAATATTTCTACCGGAAGAAAGCAATTGCACCTGACGTGATTGGCTAAGTCCACCTTGGTTATAGACATCATCCATATTAATTCCAGCAGATTGAGCAATTGTGATTGGGTTATCAGAAAATGCAACAGCACCGATATATGTTTTTTTATCAACTGAATAAGCAATTTCAGCAGAGATATTAGAATTATCGACAAATTTCGGGGGAATGGCATCGGGGAAATACTCAACATAATTTTTCGATGCTTTCTGGTCTATATCCCAATCGAAAATATAACCAATTGCAGGTTGAAATATCGCAATATTTCCAACATTTTTAAGAGTTAATTTATTTTTCACAACGGGTTGATTTTGATTTGGGAATAGGAATTCAGAGGTAATTTGCATTCCCAAGACTTCATTAAATATTGCTGAAATAGTTCTTTTAGCTTCAACAATTCCAACATTATCCGGATTAATAAATTGCTTGACAGAAGTAAAATCGTTCCCTGAAAAGTCTTGGCCATACAAAGAGCTGAAAGCATAGGCAGTATTTCCAGTTGCCATTAATCCACCACGAAACAGATGATTGCCAACCGAGAAGGACTCAAATCCTACGCCATTTTTTCTATCATTATCATAGCCAAATGTGCCAAAGTCGCCAACTGAAAAGCGTAGAGCGTTATTCGACAATGTAGTAACTTCTTTTCCGAAATAGAATGGGATTTTGGCGAAATCTCTATATTTTTCATCTGCTGTTCTTATATCAAGGCGTAAAATAAACAGTTGCTTGAAATTAGAATTTACTATAAACTTAAAATTGTCAATGATTAATTCTTCTTTTTCATAGACTTTCGGAATGAAAACATTAGAATTGATGAACTCGATATTTTCCTGCAGAGCATAGCCTAATGATAAACTAAAATAAACGCTATCAGCAGCACCTAAATGATTTTTTAACTTTAAGACTAAACGAATGGTATCGTTTGCTAGGAATCTATCAATAATTTCGTTGTTTGAATTCATAAAATGGAAGTCTTCCACAGTAAGAGCACAATAGGAATATGGATTGCGAGCAAGAGCATTATATAGATTAATTCTATTTGGAATAAGTTTGCTATCGCTAAAGTTAATATCTGTAATATTATCACCATTTATGCGAAGCCATTCGGTTGCTTGCCGGGCAGATAATTCAGGGAAATGAGCACGTATAATTCCTAAGGCACCAGCAACAACAGGGGACGAATAGGAAGTTCCGTTGGATACAAAAACATAGCCATTTCCTGATGTAGTTAAATTGCCTTTTCCAGGTGCCATAATTCTAACACCAGCTGAAAGAGAAGTAGTAAAATAAGTAACTTTGTCATTTTGGTCAACTTCACCCACAGATAGAACACCACGATAAGCGCCGGGATAGAAATCTTCGTATTGAGTAATTCCCGAACGAATATTTCCAGCTGCAGCAACGATTGCCAAATCATTTGCAATTGCATAATCAATAATAGATTGCTCTATTACAGAGAAAGGTTTTACACCGCCCCAGCTACAATTGATTACATTGAAACCTCGAATTGCGGCGTAAACAATAGACTGATAGCCATAAATAATACCATCAAAGCTATTATTTGGCGAGCACTTAATGGGGAAAAATTTACAACTGTATCCCACACCTGCAATTCCTATGCCGTTGTTAGTTGTCGCAGAAGCAATTCCAGCAATTTCTGTTCCATGAGAATCGATGTGATATGTGCTACCGGGTTGAGTGCCATCATCGAGCCAAGCCAAATTGCAGCCAATGTAGTCATCAACATATCCATTACCATCATTATCAATTCCATCGTCTGGTATCTCAGCAGTATTAATAGCAATATTATCAATTAAATCAGAATGGTTTTGAAAAATGCCGTTATCGCTTATTGCAATAATAACATCAGGTGACCCTGTTGAAATATTATAAGCATCAATTGCTTTTATTTTTGTGAACAGATACTGCTCGTTAAATCTTGGGTCGTTAGGTATTGACATAGTTTGATAGACATAATAAGGTTCAGCGATTTCAATACGCGGGTCAATTTTTTTAATTTTTTCGGCAAAATCAAATGGATGCTTTTGCGAGTTGTATTCAACTACAAATGTTCTCAATAAAGGTTCTTCATAGCGTTCAATTTTGGCAACTTTGTCTGATGGGAAATTATGTTTTCTATTCGTAATTTTAGCACTATATGGAAGAATAGAAGCCAATATCTTGTAATTCTCACTATCATAAGAATGGGATTTATTCTTCGAACTGTAAAAATTTTGCTTGTATCTAATAAGCAAGGTATTAGACAAAACAGGTGTTGCAAGCCGATGTTCACGGTAAGAATTTAATAACTTTTTAGAATGGATATTCAAATATGAATTAGCCGGGCTAATAGCAAATAAGGAAATAAAGAAAAGAAGAAAGATTTTTTTCATAACCAGCTCTGAATAATAAAAACAAAAGCCATCTATTAAACCGTTGAATTGATTTAAAAGATGACACAAAAATATTAATAATTAAGCAACGAAACAACTATACTTTAATATCGAGATAGCCTTTTTCGAGCTGCTTTTGAGCAGTTTGTTGTGGATTTTGGTTAGTTTGCTGCGACGAAACAAGCATTTGAAGCATTTGGTTTTGGATACTTGTAGCTCCCATAGTAGCTTCTTTGAAAACTTGCTTTTGCAGCTCCATTTGAACATTATTCTGTGGCTTCTCGGGTATAGTTGGTTCTGGATATTTTACACCATCTACTGTCATAGATAACTCCTCCTATTTTAGGTATTTAACGTCTATAGATAATAAATATTTTAAATATTTCAAAATAATTTTTGATTAAAAGAAAATAATTTTACATTCATTATTCAAAAATTATTAAATTTGTAGCATCAATTTCAAAATTATATTGCGGTCGGAACTATGATTAATGAATTAATTATTAAAACTTTACCATTAGTACCAAAATCCTTGGTCTATGTTTTTGCAAAAAAATACATTGCTGGCGAAACACTTGATGATGCGGTTCGAGTAACAAAAGAATTCGCTCAATTAGGCGGGATGACAACTATTGATGTATTGGGTGAGTTTGTTCGTTCCAGAGAAAGAGCACTGCAAGAAAGGGAAGAATGCGTTAAAGTTATTGATGCAATTGTAAAGCATAATTTACCGACGTATCTTTCTATAAAGCCTACTTCGCTTGGATTAGATGTAGATTTCGATTTCTGTTATGAAAACATCAAGTATTTAGGAACAATAGCAAAAGAAAAAGGGATTTTCATCCGTATTGATATGGAAAATTCTCCATATACAACAAACACGTTGAAAATTTACAAAATGTTGCGTGAGGAGGGATTTGACAATTTTGGATTTGTAATCCAAGCGTATATGAAAAGAAGTATGGACGACTTGAAGAATTTAGCAGAATATAAGCCGAATGTGCGTCTTTGCAAAGGTATTTATGTTGAATCTGAGACCATTGCTTATAAAGACAAGGAAAAAATTCGGGATAACTACAAGGAATTGCTTGTATATATGTTTGAAAACGGGTACTATCCAGCAATTGCAACTCACGATGAACCATTAATAAAATTTGCAGAAGATTATATCAAAAAGAATTCAATAGACAAAAGTCGGTATGAGTTTCAAATGCTTCTTGGAGTGAGGGAATATAGAAGGGATGAATTATTAAAAGTAGGGCATAACGTTAGAATATATGTGCCTTTCGGAGAAGATTGGTACGGGTATTCGACTCGTAGGTTGAAAGAAAATCCGCAAATCGCGGGACATATAGTAAAAGCAATTTTTGGGATATCATAATGAAAAAATCTATATATTTTTTACTGACAATACTGATTTTCAGTACTTGCTTTTCTTCTTGTTTGTCAAATCCAAAACAAAATTTTTCGGATAGCACTGTTGTAAAAATTGGGACTTTTAACATTGAATGGCTTGGCGACGGGATTAAAGATACAAAACCCCGAACAGAAGAGGAATACAAATTTGTTGCCGAAGCAATTGCTTCAACTGGTTTTGAAATTTTTGGATTGCAAGAAATTGAAAATATTGACGCTCTAAACCGGATTCTAAAGTATCTACCTGAATATAAAGGATTTGTGCTGGGAAAAAGTGGCAACCAGAATTTAGGATGTATTTATAAAAATACCATCAAAGTAGATACTTTCTATGAATACTCACCAATTGCAATAGATCCTTCGAGAAACAGACCAGGACTGGTTATTTATGCTCGCAAAGGAAATTTTGATTGGATAATGGTGGTAGTGCATTTTAAAGCATCAACAAAATTCGACGATACAGAAGAGAAAAGAATAAAAAGTATAGAGACGAGAATGAAGCAATCTGAAATTTTGTCTCATTGGATTGATAGTGTGCTAACAAATTCAAAAGAACAGGATATAATTGTTGTCGGTGATTTTAATGATAATCCGACAAGAAAACAGTCTGGATTAGTACCACTGATTAGCAATGGAAACATTAAATTTTTGACCGAAAATGAGAGAAGTTGCAAAAATGAGAAATGGGACATTATCGACCACATAGTTGTATCAAGTTCAGCTAAGAATCGTGTTTTCATAGAAACATTAGTTATCGAAAACCACTATTATAAGTATGACGAACAAATTGCAAAACAAATTTCTGACCATTGTCCGGTAGGCATAGCTTTTGATATTGTCCAGCCCGACAATGATTAGGAGCTATTTAGGAAATAAAAACAATAAAAAAATCGCAAAACCAAATATTTTGCGATTTTTTCGTTTTTAGGGAATGATTTTTTGAATAAAATGAGGAGAGAAGAAAATGAGCACAAGATTCAAAGCGTTAGTCAGTAGATATATTGATGAAATTAATGTTACGAAAAATATTGAGTTAAAAGATATTTCGGAACTACCACAAAACGATACTTTAATTAAAGTCGAGTATTCATCTCTGAATTATAAGGATACTTTATCTGCAAATGGGCATAAAGGAATAACACGCAATTATCCACATACACCGGGAATTGATGCTGCTGGTATGGTTGTCGAAACAAAGGGTAAAAAGTTTAAATCAGGTGATAAAGTAATTGTTACAGGTTATGATTTAGGAATGAACACTTCGGGAGGATTTGCTGAATATATTAGAGTGCCGGAAGATTGGATTGTTCCACTGCCTAATGATATTTCAACAAAAGAGGCAATGATTTATGGTACTGCAGGATTTACTGCTGCAACTGCAATAAATGAGTTTCAGAAACACGGAATAGTCCCAGAAAGTGGGAAAGTGTTGGTAACTGGTGCTACTGGTGGAGTTGGAACGCTTGCTATCGCTATGTTAGCAAAACTTGGCTATAAAGTAGTTGCATCAACAGGGAAAATGAATTTATCCGGTTACCTGACAAAATTAGGAGCAAGTGAAATAATTCAAAGAGATGAAATCAATGATAAAACGGAAAAACCTTTGCTTGCAAAACAATGGATAGCAAGCTTAGACAACGTTGGCGGCAACACTTTGGCAACAATCCTGAGATCTACATTTGAGCATGGGATTGTTTGTAATTGCGGTATGGTCGAAGGAATTACTCTAAATACTAACATATTCCCATTTATATTGCGGGGAGTGCGGTTGGTTGGTATTGCTTCGGCAGAAACCCCAATGAAAAGAAGATTAGAAATCTGGAACAAAATTTTCAACGAATATCGTTTGGCGGAATATAATTTCAATATAAAGGAAGTAACACTGGAAGAACTACCAAATGAAATAGATTTAATGGCAAAAGGAGAGCAAGTTGGAAAAATACTTGTGAAAATTTCTAATTAGTGATTTTATTTTTTAAATTGATTAATTCCTCAATTAAGTAATAGACTGATTTTGAAGAACTTCTGCGAGCCAATGGCAGAAGTTTTTCATTTAATTGACACAAACGACTGACTAAATTTAGTTCGACATTGTGTATTCCATTTCGAAATACATCAACTTCTTCGGCTAATTTTATTATTAAGTAATCATCAAAAGGAATTTTCGCTTCGTAGGAGAAGTTTTCGGAAATATAAGCGGCTTCCTCTGTATCAAGCGAAAGCAAATCAACAAGGTAGGTAAGATATGCACCAAAATTGAAAGTAAGAATTTCCTTCGAAATATAATTCGAAATGATTGAATAATCGTGGAGAAGTGCAGCAACAATAATATCAGCGTCATAAATTTCGAGTTCAGTCAGAATTACCCGAGCGACACGGGTAAGGTGGTAGAAAAACGGAGTTCCATCTATGAAGACTGCATCTTTGAAAGCTTCTTCGCTCATTTCATAGCCGGCAATAATCTTATTAATATCGAGAGGGCTTGCTTTACCGGCAAGATATTCGTGAAGTTCATCAAGGCTCATCATTGAAGTATTTGCATCACTCATAGGCAACCGATTTGATTAGTTCTTTAGCATTTTTTATTGCATATTCGCTAATTTTCTCGCCACTAAGCATTTTGGCAATTTCTTTGACCTTCTCTTCAGCATTCAGGGCTTTGCTTCGGACGATTGTATCATCAAGCAAAGGAATTTTTTCAACAATGAAATTTCTATCGCCTGCGGCAGCGACCTGCGGAAGATGCGTAATAGCAATAATCTGATGAAATTTTGAGAGTTCTTTCATTTCTTGAGCTACTTTCTGTGCAATTTTCCCGCTTATTCCGGTATCAATTTCGTCGAAAATAAGCAGAGGAATATTGTCGGCTTTTGCAATAATGCTTTTAATTGCAAGCATAATACGAGAAATTTCGCCACCTGAAGCAACATTTTTTAGTGGCTGTACACTAAACCCCGGATTTGTAGAAATCAAAAACTCACAGTGAGAAATACCATTAGAAAAAGTTTTGTAATAATGATCTTCAATAATAGCACAAGGTTGCTCAAAAATTTCTTCAAAACCGTAGGCAGGTGATTGAGTGAAGCTAACTTCAAATTGGGCTTTCTCAATACCAAGATTTTTAAGTTTTTCGACAATTTCAGCTGACAATTTATTAGATCTTTCTTTTCTACGAGCATCAATTTTTTGAGCAATATCGCCTAATTGTTTGGACGTTGCAATAATTTTATCTTTAATTTCTGCAATCTTTTCATCAAATTTGTCGATGAGTTCTAATTCTTGACGAAGAGTTTGGCGAGCATCGATAGCATTTTCGAGTGAGCCAAATTGTCGAATAAGTTTCTTCAATTCAGCATATCGTTCTCTGAGTTGTTCAATTTCAAGCGGATTAAAATCAATGCTATCTAAAAAACTTTTGACAAAGACAGAAAATTCTTTTAAACTAATCGCAATTGAATTGAGTTCTGATTCATATTCGTTGAATTTTTCTTCGTATTTGGATAGATTGTCGATAATTTTTCTGGCACGATTAAGTTGTTGGTAGCATGAGAAATCGCCATCAAAAACAATGTTATACAATTCATTACCTAAAGAACTCAGAAATTCAGAATTTTCGATTTTTTTCAGTTTTGCGTTAATTTCTTCATCCTCATTAGGTAATGGATTAACTTTATTGAGAAGGTTAATATTGGCAACAATTTCATCTTTTTTATGGAAAATATCGTTCCTTTTGGAATAATATTCTTTCAGATGATAAATTAGCTCAGACAATTCGGTTAAAACCCGCTGATATTCAGAGATGAGCGAATGATTCTCTGCAAAATTATCTAAAATATGAAGCTGTTTCGAACTATATAATAAAGTTTGATGTTCGTGTTGTCCAAGGAAATCGATTAGCAAATCAGATAGCTCACGTAATTTGCTTGTTGGGACGGGCGTATCATTAATGAAACAACGAGAATTGCCTTTAATTGGAATTTCTCGGCGAACAATAAGTTCGTTGTCATCAATAAATTCATTAAAGCCACTTAAATCTATTCTTTCCTTGATATTCGATAAATCAAATATGCATTCGACAATAGATTTGTTTGCGCCATTTCTTATTAAGTCGCTTGAAGCACGTTCACCAAAAGCAACAGAAATAGCATCAACAATAATGGATTTTCCGGCACCAGTTTCACCGGTAAGGATATTCAGTCCCTTACTGAATTCTAATTCAATTTCTTCGATAATAGCGAAATTCTTTATATAAATACTTTTAAGCATAAAGATATTTTTGCAAAATTAACTATTTAGACAATAAATTTAATCGAATTTTCAAAAATAGCGAAAATACAATTAGTTGAAGGTTGACATTTCTACGAATTAAATAAATGGAATTTTCAATTTCATTGATGATTTTCAAGTAATCGGCATTTGGGAATAATTCAGCGAATTTAATTATCCTATCAAGCAAATCTAAATTTATTATACGTTCCTTAGAACAAGTGGTAATCAAAATAAAGCAGTCACGGAACCAATTCTGAAGAAGTCGCAAAGAATTTTCAAGAAACAGCTTATTTTTTGTATTGATTAATTCTTCAATTTTTTCAGAAAGCTCAGTTCTATATGTATTTTTCAGAGAGATACGTAGAATTTCAACAATATTATCGCGATATTCAGAAATATTGCTATCTAAAAATTCCTTTGCAGTATTGATAGACCCCTGAGCAAAATTAGCAATAATTTTGGCTTCTGCTTGCGAAATATTATATTCTTCAATCAAGCAATTTTCAATTATTGCATCAGGAATAGGTTCGAAATAAAGTTGTTGACAACGTGAGACAATTGTTTGAAGCAGCATTTCTTTCTTTGAAGAAATGAGAATAATTGTTGTGCGTTCGTGAGGTTCTTCTAATGTTTTGAGAAAAGCGTTCGAAGCTTCTGTTGTCATTTCCTCAGCATTAAATATTATTGCAACACGCCAACCTAAAATATTCGAGGTCATTGTTAAGTTACGTTTTAATTCTCGAATAGCACTTATTTTTATTTGCGTTGCATTTGGAATAGAAATTTTATGGTAAATATTTTGTGATTTAGCTAAAATCTGTTCTCTAACTAATTCAATTTGTTCATCGGATAATTTAGAAACGGCACTATCGACACTATCAGCATTCTTGGCTGGTGGGAGCGAGAAAATCAAATGCAAATTTGGATGTGAAAGATTTGCGAATTGCTTACAGGAACGACAATTGTCGCAAGCTGAGATAGAGTTTTCTTTGACAATAGGGTTTTGGCAGTTAAGAGTTTTTGCGAATTCAATGGCAACTGCTGATTTACCAATCCCCTCTATCCCCCAGAAAAGATATGCACCTGCAACCTTTTTTTCGAGGATAGACTTTTGCAATATTTTCTTACTTCTTTCGTGAGATATAATGTTTTTCCAAGACATTTTCAATGTTTCAAAATATTTTTTGCGAAAATTTTAAGTAAATATAAATGTTTTTTTTAATATTTCAGAGAACAATATGGCAAAGAAAACTCAACCAATCAAAAAAAAATCCAATGAAGACTCACCTGAAAAAATAATGAGAAAAGCAATAGAAGACTCTAATAAAGATTCACCTTGCACCAAAACAGATGGAGAAAGCTGTTCCTCTAAAAATGTATATATTTCTAAGAAAGATAAAAATACGTATAAGGAATTAGGACTGACAAAAGATGATTTGACAAGAGCACTCAAAAACATGATGATGGCACGCTACACAGATGAAAAACATCTTACGCTTGTCAAACAAGGTAAATCATATTTTCACATTGGTGGTAGCGGACACGAAGCAGTACAGACAGCAATTGGATTCCATCTTGAGAAATCTGCTTGGGGCTGGACTTATTATAGAGATTTAGCATTCGTATATTCTCGTGGATTTACCCCAAAGGATTATTTCTTGCTGGCTTTCGGTAAAAAAGACGATCCTGCAACAGGTGGTAGACAAATGCCGGGACATTATGGACATCCGAAACTCAATTTACCAACTCAATCCTCACCAACAGGCACACAATTTTTAAACGCAGTGGGAACCGCTCTTGCCTCAAAAAAACTTGGTACAAATGAGATTGTTTACGTTGCATCGGGTGAAGGGACTACAAGCCAGGGTGAATTTTATGAAGCGGTGAATTGGGCATCGAGAGATAAATTGCCTGTTATTTTCTGTATTCAAGATAATGGATATGCTATTTCTGTGCCCAAAGAAAAGCAATCAATGGGGGAAAGTGTAGGTCACACATTCTGCTGTTACCAAAATTTGAAAATGCTTACTTTCGATGGGACTGACTATCTTGCTTCTGTAAAAGCAGCTAAAGAAGCAATTGAATATATCAATAGCGGACGAGGACCGGTACTTCTGCATGCACTTGTGGAGAGACTTTTGCCACATTCTTCTTCTGACGACCATAGGAAATACAGAAAAGAAGATGAGTTAAATCGAATTTATACTGAGAATGATTGTATTAAAATTTTGTCTAATTATCTTGTTGATTTTAATTTATCAAATGAAGACGAAATAAATAAACTATGGGATGAAGTAAAGAAAGAAATTGATGAGGCAGCAGATTGGGCTTGGGAGCAACCAGACCCAGTTGCAGAAGAATCAACTTTACACATTTTTGCACCCGAAGAAACAAGAAGTCTTCCTTATGCTGAAAGCGAACCAACAGAAGGACAACCAATTGTGCTTGTAGATGCAGTCAATCATGCATTAGCAGAAGAAATGCGGCTTAATCCAAAGATGTTGATTTTCGGCGAGGACATAGCCGATCCGAAAGGTGGAGTATTCACTGCAACACGAGGATTGACAAATGAATTTGGTGAAGAAAGGGTGTTCAATTCACCTTTGGCGGAAGCTTCAATTGTTGGGGTAGCACTTGGACTTGCGGTACGTGGATTTAAGCCGGTTGTCGAAATACAATTTGGAGATTATATTTGGCCCGCATTCATGCAAATAAAAAATGAAGTGGCAACACTTCGTTATCGCTCGAATGGTGGATTTAGTTGTCCGATGGTAATAAGAGTTGCAGTGGGTGGATATATTCACGGAGGTTTGTGTCATTCACAAAATATTGAATCGATGTTTTCACACATTCCGGGGCTGATGATTGCATATCCGAGCAATGCTGCTGATGCCAAAGGTTTGTTGAAAACTGCTTGCCGATTGCAAGACCCCGTATTATTCCTTGAACATAAAGGGATGTATAGACTACCTTTTGCACGGGCAATTGAACCCGATGCTAATTATTTAATTCCGTTTGGTAAAGGGAAAATAGTGAAGGAAGGCAATGATTTAACAATCGTTACATATGGAATGGGTGTAAAGGACAGCATAACTGCAACCAAAAACTTTGAGAAAAACAACAGCAAAACAATAGAAATTATAGATTTAAGGACAATTATTCCGTGGGACACCGAATTAGTCCTTAATTCAGTTAGAAAAACTGGGAAATTATTGATTGTTCACGAAGATACAATGACAACTGGCTTTGGAGCAGAAATTGCAGCAACAGTTGGCGAGAAAGCTTTTCAATGGCTTGACGCTCCAATTGAACGTCTTGCAGCAAAAGATAGCCATATACCTTATGCTCCTGTTTACGAAGAAGATGTGCTCCCGAACGAAAAGAAGGTGTATGAAAAAATTGAGAAAATAATTTCATATTAATAACACCATACTGGAATAATTATGGGAAACAAAACTTTATGTATTATTAAACCCGATGCGGTAAGAAAAAAACACATCGGTGATATTATCAAAGCTATAATTGATGCAAATTTTGAGATAATTGGGCTGAAAATGACAAAATTAACAAAAGAAAAAGCAAGTGTTTTTTATTCTGTACACAAAGGAAAGCCATTTTACAATGATTTGATTGAATATATCACAAGCGGGCCGATAGTTGTAATTGCCTTACAGAAAGAAAATGCGGTAGAAGACTTCAGAAAATTGCTCGGATCAACTGACCCGAAAGAAGCAAGCGAAGGCACTTTACGTAAGAAATATGGCGAGAATAAATCCATCAATGCGGTTCACGGCTCGGATTGCGATGAAAATGCAGCAATTGAACTATCAATTATGTTTGAGAAATGCGAGATGATGGATTGTTGTGGAATGTAATAAATTTGGAAGAATTTCCAGAAAATTAATTGATAAAAATCCATATTGGAAATATTATGTGGATGAGTATCGGTTTCCCAATGGTAACATTGGGAAGTATTATCATATCGAGACTAATGGCTCGGTAATGATTGTCCCGATTTTAGATAATGGATTATTTTTAATGACGCGGCAATATAGGTATTTAGATAAGAGGTACAGCTTTGAGTTTCCTGGTGGGGGAATTAAATCTGGAGATACGGTGGAAGAAGCAGCTCGTACAGAATTAATTGAAGAAACTGGAGCAATACCATCAGAAATTGTGCAAATTGGGAGATTTAATCCTTTTAATGGAGTTACCTCAGAAATATGTAATGTTTTTTTTGCGAAAATATCTAATTTTGTTGAACAAAGGCTTGATGAAAGTGAAGAAATTGAGGTAATGAAATTTTCTTTGAATGATATTGTCAATATGATAGAATCAGGTGAAATTTATGATGGGATGACAATTTCGGCATTTACGATATATTATGTTTCACAAATTTTAGCAAAAAAATGAGAGTTTTATTGAAAATCGCAATATTATTGATTACACCACTTTTTTTGTTTAGTCAGCAAAAAGGTCTTCCCGAAGGTCAAGCAACACCATCAGAAAAATTTCGCCTATCTTATAAATTTGGGTTGAATATTTTTCATAATTATGTTTTTACTGAAGAATCAAAAATTATTAGAACAGACTTAAAAACAAATAAAGAAAGAGCTTTTCATAGAAAAGCACAAGTATTCATTACGTTAAGGCAAAACACCTTGCTGGAGAATGGATTTAACACAGTAAAGGTTTCTTTCGATTCAATACGTTATGAATTAGTTACAGATGATGGGAAAAGGTATTATTATAATTCGCAAGATGATGAGGCGGTTTCGCCATATTCAACAAACGAGTTTTATAATTATTCAATTCTACTTGGCAAAGATTTTCTTATTACATATTCTCCCTATAATGAAGTAGTAAAAATTTTTGGAGAAATGCTTGACACACTTAAAGTTAGGTTTAATCATCCAGAAGATGGGATAAAGGACCCGGAACTTAAATTTGTTTGGGATAGGATATTTCAACCAGGTTATCAAAAGCTTATTCCTGATTTATCAAAAAACTTAATACCTGAATTTTTAGTTTCGAAAACAGATGTCTGGAAGAGATTTTTCGACATTTTTGTTGATGGGGTGGTGCTTTCGGATACAGCAGAGGTGAAACTTGTTGATTTTTCTCCAAAAGAATATGTCATACAGGCAGAATTAAAGAACTTAAAAGGAACAAATTCAAAGAACAATGTGTATGGAATTAGCGAACTTGTAGATATATATAATATCCAAGGTAGTGGCACAATGAAAATGATAGTTTTGCCAAGAGGTGTAATCAAAGAATCGGAATTTGAAGGAAAACTTGAATATGAATTTGAATACGACGAAGTACCATACAAACAAAGCGTTCATACCAAATATTTCTGGAATCTTGATAAAATGTATAGATAAATATGATAGCCAATTTTGAACTTATCAATGAATTGTTTCGCGGATTTCACATTCAGCGATGGAATGATAGGGTTCGCCCTATGAATTTTTCGGAAATTGATAAGCATTCGCATAAATTAATCATAGCTTATGTGCTCGGCAAATACGAGGAAAAAGCAGGGAAGTTTGTTGATTGGGACAAACTGATACGAAATAGTATTTTCGAATTTTTAAGAAGAATAGTAATCTCGGACATTAAATCACCGATTTACAGAGAAATCAAGAAAAACAAGGCAGTTTTTCAGAAATTAAACGAGTATATTTTTGAGCATCTAAAAGACAAAATTAAAAATGAAAAAATAAATGAAGAACTTGAAAAGTATCTTTTCAGAGAAGAAGAGAATAATTTAACGGACAAGATAATCAATGCGGCACACATTTATTCGAGTTTTTGGGAATTTCAAATAGTAAGGACAAGCAATCCAAATAATTTTCAAAATCTCAGTATTGAAACTGAATTATTACAGGAAATAAAAAAGTACACTGAACCACCGAATGAATTAATAGGGATAAAGAAACTAATTGAACGAAATTCAATTACGAATTTTATTGATTTATGTGGACAGCTACGCTTTCAGATTAGATGGGCACAGACACCACGTGTTCCGCAAACCTCAGTATTAGGGCATATGATGATGGTTGCAACTTTGGTGTATTTCTTCACTGCTGATTTGCAATTCTGCAAAAAAAGAATGTATAACAACTTTTTTTGTGGACTATTCCACGACTTGCCGGAAGCGGTTACACGTGATATTATTTCACCGGTGAAGAGGTCCTCGCCTGAATTCGATAAATTAATTTCTGATTTAGAAAAGACTTTAGCAGAACAAGAGATTTTCCCACACGTTGAACCAGACTGGATAGATGAATTAAAGTATTTCACACAAAATGAATTTGAGAATAAAATAAACATTAATAATACAATTATCATGGAGCAAACAAATTTTGAAATCTCTGAAAAATACAATAAAGATGAATTTAATCCTCTTGATGGTAATATTGTACGATGGGCTGATCAACTTGCAGCATATTTAGAAGCTTGGCACTCAATAAATAACGGTATTAAATCGCAAGAATTAGTTTCATCGGCTATAAGTATCTCTAATAAATATTTGAATTCTGACATTAATTTTATTGACATTAAAACATTATATAAAGAATATCAAAAAAAATTGGGATAAAGATAAAATGAAAACGTTAAAATTCATAATTATAGTTGTCACTTTTTTGTTTTTGGTTAAATGTAGTGATGATAATTCTGTTTCGGATGCGATACCATATAAAATAGAAGATTTGAACAAGCTTCCTGGATATGGATGGTTTTACCAAGAATACGACAAGTATGATGTAGATACAAATTTAGTCAAGCTCATACAACATCAGTATAATTCATCAATTCACAAGATATTGATATATAGTATGCCTTCGTGTGCTTGTCCTGGACGAAAGTATGAACGATTTCCACAATTTTATAAAATTTTGCAAAATGTTGGTATTAGCCACGATAAAATAGAATTCTATTCATTAAACTCATTACGTTCACGTCATTCTTATGATAGCGTTATCGTTGTTACAACATTGCCAGCATTTTATGTACTAAAACAAGGCAAGCCTGTGTATTCGATTGCTGATACGCTGGATTTTAACATTTACTATGGCAAGCAATATCCGATAAAATTAGAAGAATTATTATTAGAAGGGTTGAAAAAATAATGGCTTATTGGATTGCAAAATCTGACCCCGAAACATATTCCGTATTTGATTTACAAAGAGATGGCAAAACGATATGGGATGGTGTTCGCAATTTTCAAGCAAGAAATAATTTAGCAAAAATGGCTATTGGAGATACTGTGCTGATTTATCACAGCAATACAGATAAATCAATTGTTGGGATTGCAGAAGTTACAAAAGAGGCTTTCCCAGACCCAACATCAGAGAACGTTCGTTGGTTAGCAGTCGAATTGAAATTTATTTCAATGCTTGAAAAACCAGTGAGCTTGGATACAATAAAGCAAGATAATATCTTAAATAAAATTGCATTGGTTAAGCAACAGCGATTATCTGTAATGCAGATTACAGAAAAAGAGTATAATAGAATTGTTGAATTTTCAAGAACAACAGAGGAATAAAATGGCTTTTACATTTTTTTTTCGCGATAGACATACATTAGAACAACTAACGAGTTTTCTGCTGCCACAAATCGATAGTTACGCAAAAATAAAAATTTGGGATGCCGGTTGTGCGATGGGACCGGAACCCTATACATTTGGGATCATTCTATGTGAAGCAATTGGTCCCGAAAAATATAAGAAAGTATCAATTTTAGCAACTGATATTGATGAAACAAGCAATTTTAAGGAAATAATTACACGCGGAGTTTATCCGTATTCTGATTTATCGCGAATGCCACCGAATATATTAGAAAAGTATTTCCACAAAATTGACGATTATGACAATTATCAAATTAATGATATAATTAGGAATAGTCTGTATTTCGAGCAACATGATCTTTTATCGTTGAAACCACTTGATACTGGGCTCAATGCAATTATTTGTAAAAATGTGTTATTACATTTTCAACCGGAAGAAAGAGTTAATGTAATCAAAATGTTTCATTCAGTATTACGTAACGATGGATTGTTAATTACTGAACAAACACAAACGCTTCCAGAAGAATGTTCTCACTTATTTGAAAAAGTATGTTCTGATGCCAATATTTTCAGAAAGAAATAATAATGAAAGTTACATTACTAAAAAAAAATCCGAATAAATATACTTGCAATGCATATCTTGTACGTGGGGATTGGAATGCAATAGATGATGTAAACACTCTAATTGATATTGGCAGCGACAGTTATATTATTGATGAAATAGAGACAATTTCGACAGGTGTTGGGAAAAAGCGAGTAGAGCAAGTGGTACTTACACACGAGCATTTTGACCATTCGGGTGGATTGAAGGATATTATCAAGGCGTATAATCCGCAAAGGGTAATTGCATATTCTATGATTAAAGGAGTTACAGAAAAAGCAAGAGATGGCAAATGGGTTCGCATAGGCGACCGCGACGCCCAAATTTTGCATACGCCTGGACACTCGCACGATTCAATTTGTATTTACGTGCCTTCGGAAAAAGTTCTATTTTCGGGAGATATGCAATTACAAATAAAAACACCGGGTGGTTCATATACGAGAGATTATTTTGATATTCTTGTTAGATTGGAAAGAATGAATATTCAGACTATTTATTCAGGACACGACGACCCAATCACATCAGGAATAAAAGAGATACTTGCACAAAGCATTGAAAATATTTTAAGAAGTAAAATAATATGAAAAAATCAATTATTCTATTGCTTTTTATTCTGTTTGTACTGAATACAAAGGCACAAGAGGAGCGTAGATTTTTTTTCTGGGAAATGACAGACAACAAGAGCAACAATGTAACATATTTACTTGGTTCAATACATTTAGGGAATAGCAGTTTATTCCCTTTACCAAAAATAATTGAAGAATCATTTGATAGAAGCAAAGTTTTAGTGCTTGAACTTGATTTAAATTCAATTGACCCATTTCAATTGGCGCATAGAGCTATGTATCTTGATGGCAGAACGCTTGAAAGTGCTTTATCTAAAAATACTTATCAAATGCTTATTAGAAAACTTGAAGAAAACGGTATTACCGAAGATATTGCTAATTTTTTTAAGCCCTGGTTTGCTGCAATGATTGCCAGTATTTCATATTACGAAGGAGAGGGATTGTCCGCTGAATATGGGATAGAATCTTATTTCCTAAAAAAAGCGAATGAAAAAGGCAAAACTCTTGCCGAGCTTGAAAATGTTGACGAGCAAATTAATGTGTTTGATGCAATGCCTGATAGTTTAAACGACTTAGTGGTAGAATACATTCTTTCAGGTGTAGCAAGTGGAAAAGAATTTGATACCGACAAGTTGCTTGAATGTTTTGTAAGTGGAAACGATCAAGAACTATCCAGTTATTTGTTTAAAGATGATAATCTTTCTGAAATTGATTTGCTATTTATGCAAAGATTATTAATCGATAGAAATATCAAAATGTCTGAGAAAATTGAGAATTATCATAAATCGAATAAAATACACTTTGTGATTGCAGGCGCCGCTCATTTTCTTGGTTTAAATGGAATAATAGAAATTTTAAATAAAAAAGGCTATAGAATAAATAGACTTTAATAAAATTAACTTTTCTTAATTATAAAAAATTCGTTAATTTTATATAAAGAAAAAGAGGAGCCTGCAAAATGAAAATTGCAAAATCAATATTTTTATTGAGCTTAATTGTGGTAATGAGTTCATCGGTTTTCTCACAAAAGCGCATAGCTGTTATTCCATTCAATAATATGGACGGTAATGTTCAGTATAATGAATGGTGTTATAATTTGCAGGACTCATTGATGAAAGAGTTGTTCAAATATGATGTTGATGGAAAATTTTTTCACATAGTTTCAATTGATTCAGTAGAAGCAGTGCTTGCAGAAATAAATATAAATCCAGATAATCCACAATATGAGTCAGATTTGTGGGCAGCTATTTCAAAATTGAATGTTCAAGAAGTGATAACAGGAAATTTCAAAATACAGGCAAAACGGTTTTTAATCAATGCCTATATTTATGATGTTGGGACAAAGCTACCTAAGCCAGAATTTCAGGTAAGGGATATTTTCAAAAAGGAAGATAAAATCTACGAAGCAATACCAATTATTGCTCGTACAATTGTAAAAGCATACGTACCACAAGTAGAACAATAAGGAATTACTTGTCGGCTTCGCCCATCACGGGATCAATAGAACCAATAGCAAGAATAACATCTGCAACCATCGAACCGATAACCATATCGTGTAAAGATTGAAGATTTGAAGCAGAGGGGGAGCGAATTTTTAGCTTCCAGGGGTGACCTGTTCCATCAGAAACGATGTAAAAACCGAGTTCGCCTTTTGGAGCTTCTACAGCTGAATATGTTTCTCCGACTGGAGGAGCAGCACCAAAATTGATAAGCATAAAGTCTGCAATAAGTTCTTCCATTTTAGTATAAACAGAAGCCTTTTTAGGCAATACAGTTTTAGGTTGATTTAGTTTTATTTCGCCTTCTGGCATTTTTCCCAGAATTTGTTTGATAATTTTCACGCTTTCCTTCATTTCTTGAACGCGCACCATATATCTTGCCCAAACATCACCTTCCTTGTAAGTAATCACATTAAAATCAACCTGATTATATGCTAAATATGGTTCATCGACACGTAAATCACGCGGTATGCCAGAACCACGTAAAGTGGGACCGGTAAGCCCTAATTCAATAGCCCTTTCGGGTGAAATATAGCAAATCCCGGAAACTCTATCTAAAAAGATACGATTACGATTAACTAATTTTTCGGCATATTCCAATTCAGAAGGAAAAGCATCGAGCCAGGTCTTAAGTTTTGAGAGAGCTTCTTCAGGAATATCATTAGCTACGCCTCCAATACGAGTGTAGCTTGTAGTAAATCTTGCGCCACAGATAAGTTCGAAAATATCATATAGTTTTTCTCTTTCAGTGAAAGTCCACAAAAGCATTGTGAGTGCGCCAGCATCCATACAAGTAGAGCCCATAGCCATTAGATGCGAAGAAATACGTGCAAGTTCAGCGACAAGCATTCTAATCCATTGAGCACGCGGTGGAGCTTCGATCCCAAGAGCATTTTCTATGGCAAGAGCAATAGCAACATTATTTGACATTGGCGAAAGATAGTCGAGCCTATCGGTGTGAGGAATGAACTCGTGATAGGTAACATTTTCCGCCAGTTTTTCGTATCCGCGATGCAAGTAGCCTAATTCAGGGACGCAATTTATGATAGTTTCGCCATCGAGACGAAGCAGCACACGAAGCACACCATGTGTTGCCGGGTGCTGCGGTCCCATATTTAGAACTATTGTATTCTCTAATGGGTCATCAACAGTAATAGAAGTGTTATTGTCTAATATTTTTTTATATATTTTTCTATTTCTAATTTGTTGAATTTTTTCAGCTTCTTCATAAGATTTTACATTCATCAAATCACCCAAATATGGTTGTTCAAACAAATATATTAACGATATTATTTAATATGATATTTTAAATTGAGATATAAATAATTCTTGGAATATGAAAAATTAAAGGAAAGGTTATCATCTACTGTAAAATTATAAAGATGAGCGTCCACATAAGCATCAACTGCTGCCAAAACGTAGATACCAAGCAAATAGAAGGCGCTTAAATCCCGATTATCTCTATAATATTCTCGCTTGTTTTTAGTTATTTGAGCTTGAATAGTAGTTTTGTCTGCTAATTTGTTATATTCATCAGCATATTTTTTGTATTCAGAATTATTTGAAATAATGAAATAAGCCAATGTAGAAGCACCTGCGAAAAAAATCGGAGCTTTCCAGTATGAGCCAGTATATAATTGCCCCCAACCAGGAATGGTTAACGAACGATAGATAGCCCCCGAGGGAGATTTGGAAAGATAATTGGAGTTAGACTGTTGATTTTTCGGTGTATTTAAACTGTCAGATTGCTCGCAAGAATACGAATGGGATACCCCAGAAAAGAGTAAAATGAGACAAATTAATATTGATTTTGAGTAATTAATCATAGTGTAATTTATGGAAAAACTTTGAGAAACAAAAAATCTGCGGGATAATCCCACAGATTTCTGTCGGCGTGACTGGATTCGAACCAGCGACCCCTACTACCCCAAAGTAGTGCGCTAAACCGGGCTGCGCTACACGCCGAAGAAGTTTTACAAAATTAATAATTATATTACTTATTTCAAAGCAAATCTGAAAATTTCGATTAGTTCTATATTCTACTGTAATGATTTGCAAATTTGCTAAATAGTAATATAAGCAAATTCAATGAAATAAATTTTGAGCTTCGTTAATTATCATTTTTTTGGTAGTGATAAAATCGGAACCATAGATTCGAACACCCGCAGCATTAAAATGCCCTCCCCCACCGAACCGAAAAGCAAAATCACGAACGTTAATATCGCCTTTAGAGCGGATAGAAATTCTAACCTCGCTTCTTCGGGCAACTTCCGTAATTAAAATACCTACTTTGGTGCCTTTTATCATTAAAGTTTTTTCGACAAAGCCTTCAATATCGTCGTCATTTGTGTTGGTCTTTTGAAACATTTCGTCGGTAATGGTCATAACTGAAAGTTTATTGTCGTAGAACAGTTCAAGGGATGCTAAAGCCAATCCAAGCAATCTAACGATATTATATGAGTTCTGGTTGTAGACTTTCTCGTATAGTTCAGTAGGGTTTGCCCCACAATCTATAAGTTCGGCAATAATACGATGGATTTCGCTTGTAGTGTGTTCAAATCGGAAGCTACCGGTATCGGTCAAGATTGCAACATAAAGAGCTTCAGCAATATGTTTGTCAATTTTTATTCCTAATTTATTGATTATTCTCCAAATAATTTCACCAGTAGAAGAAGCTTCGTAATCAATTATACAGATATTGCAGAAGTCCTGTGGTTCGAGATGGTGATCGATTAGTATTTTTTTTGCGTTAGAATTGCTAAAAATATTCCAAATAGAACGCATTCGTTTAGTTGCGTTGAAATCAAGACAAAAAATAGTATCGCATTCTCTAAAAATTTTGTCGTGGTTTACGGGTGAATAAGTTTCAATTTTATGAGCATCATAAAGAAATTGTAGAAAATAAGGGATTTCTGAATCGACAATAATTGTTGCATCGCAGTTTAATTTATTCAATGCTAATTTAAGAGCAAGAGAAGAGCCAATTGCATCACCATCAGGATTTATGTGAGTAATAATTATACTTTTTTTTGATTGACTAATGACTTCACAAGCTAAGTCGATTGCTTCAATATTAACCATAAGAATAGGATTATCATAAAACAAAAGATATTATGGGACGTTTAGTAAAACGAGAAATTTTAGAAGCGAACTAAATTTTCTAAAATTTTTCAGTTTACAAAGCTTTTCTGGAAATAATATCTTTCTTTATATTCAGAACGCAAATCGCGTAAATCCAATAAAATAAGCCCGTCAATTGCATTCATAAAACCTTCATCAATGCTAAATGTGATAAATTTAGCTCCGCCATAATTACATAATTCAGTATAGCGTCGATATAGCACGGGAATAGAAAAACCAAGATTTTTCAATGTATTTTTGAGAATAATGAAATCTTCTTCGTATGTATTTCCAGTAAAAATTGACTCGGCTTCTTGTTGTTGGAGCTTGGAAATAACAAAAGGATTTATTGGGGTAGCAAATTTTTCGTTGCCTTGATACCATTTTTTGTAGTAAGAGACGATAAGGACTTTTGCTAATTCGCTATATGAATTGCTAATACTAACAGCTCCCCAGAGATAGCGAATATTCGGATATTTTTGAATGAAAGCACCTATTCCCTGCCAAATGTAGTCGAGAGCATTGCTTCGCCAATATTTTTGCTGAATAAAGCTGCGACCTAACTCGATAGATTGGGACAACACTTCATCAAAATCCTGATGAATAATAAATTGAGAAGAATTGTAAAGTCCCATAACACCATGTTCAGCAATAATTTCACTTGTAACACCTAAACGATATGAGCCGATAATTTCTAATTGTTCTTCGTCCCAAAGAACAATATGGTGGTAGTGATTATCATAAACATCTGTATCAAGCACTTTTCCGGTGCCTTCGCCAACTTTTCTGAAAGTAATTTCGCGCAAGCGTCCGATTTCACGTAAGATATTTGGAGCAGTGTCTTTTTTGCAAACGTAAATTTTCTTGCCATCTTTGGTATTACCAAGAAGAATAGAACTATTTAGGTCACTTTTTAGTAATTTGGCAGGAACAGGATGAATAATAGCTTGCTCAGTAGCAAAAATTTCTCGCTTACCTTTCCCCACTCTATAAACATGGCGTTTAAGAAGATTTAGTTGGAGCTTTTGGTTGACAACTTTATCTAAATTGAAAATTGGTATTAAATCGCCAAATTTAATCGTAATAGTTTTATTTTTTTGTTTAAAGAGCTCTCGTGGGAGTAAGAACATACCGACACGTCGCCATAATAAAGAAAGAAAATAGAAAAGGACGCTATTTTTTGCAATGACAAAGGCTGGGAGGATTGGTGCGTTTGCATATTTTGCAAAACGAATAGCACCTTTTTTCCATTTACCATCTCGAATACCTCGCCAGGACATACGGGAAACTTCACCTGCGGGGAAAAATATTACAATTTCATCATTTGCGAGAGCTTTCTCTATATTTTTAATATTGTCTTTTTGCCCAATCGGATTGAATAAATCAAAAGGTAAAAAAAAGTCTTTAAGGTTTTCAATACTGGAAAGTACATCGTTGGCAACAATTTTGACATCTTGACGAATTTCGTAAATACACTTGATAAGAGCCAAACCATCTAACCCACCGAGAGGGTGGTTCGAAACGACTACTACTTTTCCTTCCGATGGGATGCGATATTTAGATTTTTCAGAAATATTGTATGTAAAATTCAGTTCCTCAAACAGGGCATTAATAAAGTCGATACCTTTGAGATGCCCATTCCTTTCAAGAAATCTATTGATTTGCTTGATTTTTAATATTTTTTCTAATAGATAAAGAATAAGCGAAGCAATGAAGGAAGGTCTGCTATTGAACAATTTAGGTGCTTTTTTTTGGAGAATTTCGTATAAATCAATTTTTTTCATAAAATATTATTATAATTAAAAAACAAAACAAATATACAAAAGAAGTGTTAATTTAGTAACAAAATCTGTTTAATAAAACTAAACAATTCGCCTATTAATTTATACTTATCAGATTAATATCCTGCATAGGTTTATAAAAGTTCAGAAATTGAGGACTTGTCATAGTAATAAACACCTGGGTTCGGTTGAAATCCATAAGATGCAGCACCTTTGCACTTCTTTCCTGGTCAAGTTCAGAGAAAATATCATCGAGTAGAATAATTGGTTTTTCGGTGTGATTATTCATAATGTAGTAATATTCGGCAAGTTTCAATGCAATGAGAAGTGATTTGTGTTGCCCCTGCGAAGCAAAGTCTTTTGCTGGTCCGCCATTTATATAGATTGCAAGTTCATCTTTGTGAGGTCCGAATAATGTTTGGAAGCGATATTTTTCTATATTTTTATATTTATTAGCAATTTCAGATAATTTAGTCAGAATATCATCTTTTGTGTGAATATTGTTGATGTCGTCGAAGACAAATGGTTTATATTCAGCAATTAATTTATCATTTTCGTTAGATATTTTTTTGTATTCATCGAAAAAATAAGGAAGGAATTCATTGAAAAAGTTCATTCTTTTCCAGATGATTTCTGCTGCGTAGTGAATTAGTAATTTAGTCCATTCATAGAATTCACTTTCATCGAAAAAGGAGTTTTTCTTTAGAGCAAGCAGCAAATTATTTCTATTTTTCAAGCATTTTTTATATTGGACTAAATTATCAAGATAGACTTTGCTTGTTTGGCAGAGGACACCGTCGAAAAAAGAACGGCGTGCAGAAGGTGGTCCGCTGGTAATATTTTTAAGGTCAGGCGAAAGAATTATTGTAGGGATAGCACCGATAATATCTTTGGGTTGAAGTTTTTCGCCATAACCATTAGTAATATTTTTTCGAGCACCGAGCAAATATTCGATGGAAAGAGTTTCTTGCAAGTTCAGATGATTAATTGTAGTTATATCAATTTTGTATTTATTTTCTCCAAATCTTACTAATAACGAATCGCTTATCGGGAGAAAGCTTTTTGAAACGGATGCGATAGAAATTGCTTCAAGAATAGTGGTTTTCCCGACACCATTATTTCCGTAAATAACATTTATTGAATCGGAAAATTCAAAAAAGCGTTGCCTATGGCAACGCAGATTATAAATAGAAATATTTTTAATATGCATTTTCTATATTCTAATAGGCATAATAAGTGAAAGCAACAAAGGATTTTCACGTTTTGGCATAATCAAAACAGGTTTAATAGGTTCAAGAAATTGCAATTCAATCAAATTATTATCAGTTTCTTGGTTATCAATATTGGCAACAACTTCTTCGAGGTTTTTCCAATTGAAGCCGACTTCGATTTTATCACCTGAATATTGGCAAGGAATTTTTTCTTCGGCGTAGTTGCCAGTTGCTTCTTCTTCGGCAGACATAGTTACTTCATTATTTTCGAAACGCATTCGGACGAGTTTCGAAAAATTACTTGCAAATAGAGAGACACGTTTAAGAGCAGAGAGAAATATCTTGCTATCGAGTGTAACGACAGCATTGATATTTTGCGGGATAACGCTTTCGTAAGGTGGAAATTTTTCGTCGATAACACGGGAAACAATTACAGTGTTGTCGTAGTCAATTCTAACGTGAGTAATTTTATCGAGACCTAAAATCATAGACATTTTTACTTCTGTAGAAATTTTCCGAAGAAATTCCAGCATACGCAGAGGAATAAGGACGTCGAATTCTTCTTCGAACACATAACTTTCGTCCTCTGATTTTGCTCTCACTAAACGGAAACTATCGGTAGCAACTGCATAAGTATAGTTGTTTCTGAACTGGAACAAGGCACCATTCATCGAAGGGCGATATTCATCAGTAGAGACTGCAAAGGCTGTTTTGTTTGCAAGCCTTTGGAGCACACCTTCTGAGAAATCAACACTAAATTTATTATTGGAAAAGTCTGGCTTTTCGGACTCAAAGAGTTCAGGAATTTGTATATATTCATCAGGATTAAGTCCTTTGATAGTATAGTTACCATTGGCAGTAACAATGTGAATATCAAAATTTTCTTCGTTGCTTGAAAAAGTAAAACTGCTGGAAGCATCCAAAGCTTTCACAATATCGTTCAGCTTACGAGCAGGGACAAGAATTCCACCGTTTTCACCGTCCTGCACTTCGATGGAGCTCATAATGCTTATATCCTGGTCGGTAGCGACAACGGTGAGAATATTATTTTGAAGTTCAAATTTAAGATGTTCAAGTACAGGTAAAGTTGATTTAGGTGGAATAGCAGGAACTACCTTTTGCAAAAGTTTAGAGAAGTCAAGTAAATTAGCTGTAAATTTCATATTTGACACCAATGTTATTTTATACCACATTAATTTACAAGTTACGAAAAAAAATCGAAAATTAGATAAAGATATTTATCCACATTTTGTATGTTCAAGTAATATTTTGATTTTCCGATAATTTAGATTAATTTTGAAACAAGGTAGCATTATAGTATAATTTATGAGAAGATTGGTAGGATATATAGTCATTGTATTTGTGCTGTTTTTTTCGGCAAGTGTAGAAAGCTTATCGGCCAATATTATAGTTAATCAAAAATCGTATCCGCTTAGGCTGGTTCAATTTAATAATGTGCAGTATGTGGAACTGAATTTTATCATATCTGCAATTTTTCCTGCTGCTACAATTAAAAACAATATAGTTACAGATAAAAACTTCGAAATTAGATTTGCGAATAGTTCATTTTTTGTATTTTTAAAAAAGGAAGAAATTAGTAGTATTTTTCAGATGAATTTACCAGTTATTTCAATAAATAATTTGCTTTATATTCCTATTGAGCCATTCTTGAAGATATTGGCGACAAATCAACTAATTAAGTATGATAAATTATCAGCTGGATATTTTATTGAACATTTTTCTAACATTAATGAACAAATGCTGCCCGCATTAGATAAAATAAATCAAGGCAGCTCCACAGTGAGAGAAGAAACAAAAGCAAAGCAAAACTCTCGAATTATTAAGTCAATTCCTGAAAAGGAAATCAAAAATCCATCTAAAAATACAACTCCTCAAAATGAATTAATTTTAGAACCCGTCTATAAACAAAAGAAAAAAGACGGGAAATACCACATACCCGAAGAGATAAAAAAGAGCATTATTCGCTAAAATTGAAATTCAATTGAAAGCTTTGAAATTGTGGCATATTTTTTTCTTTCTTACCATTAATAACAATAATGGTTGATTGAAAATGAGAATTAAAAAGTTCACATCAGAAAGCATAAAAGAAGGCAAGTCTCTGGTAATAAGAGAATTAGGCGAAGAAGCCGTAATATTATCCAGTAGAACAATGATAAATCCGGCAACTGGCAAGGAATATGTAGAAATTGTTGCAGCAATTGACGACATCAAACATAGCAAAACAAACAGAATAGCAGACACTCCAAAACAAGATAACATTTCTCATGAAAGAACTGAGTTATTAGGCGAAGCAATATTTTTGAAAGAAATAAGTGAGATAAAAAACACGCTTGCAATCATTAACAGCAACTTGAAATATAAATATTCAGGTAGTCTTTCGTCAGTATTTTCGAAATTATACAAGAGGTTAATCATAAATGAATTCCCAGAAAATTATGCATTAGAAATTGTCGGGAAAGTGTCTAATATAAATATAAATGTTGAATATTCGCCAGCGATTAAGTATACCAAAGAGATAATTGCTGAAAAAATTAAAATATTGGCACCTTTAAATGTAGTTACAGAGAAAACAGTAGCAATGTTTATTGGTAATACAGGATGCGGTAAAACTACTTCACTTGTCAAAATTGCTGTAATAGTGAAATTACTTACAAATAAGAATATTTTGATTGTTTCTGCTGATACGTATAAAATTGGTGGTGCGGAACAACTACAAACAATGGCGGCTATTGTGGGAATTTCGTTCAAGGCAGCATATTCAGCTGATGAATTACGCGATATTGTGCAAAAAGCAAAAAATGATTACGATTTGATTTTAATCGACACGATAGGAAGAAATCATAATACTGAGGAAAACATTAGAGAGCTCAGCGATTACTACAAAATGGCAGAGCCCAATTTGACCTACCTGGTAGTAAATGCAACTTTGTCGAATGCAACAACAAGAAAAATCATAGATAAATATTCAAAATTTGGACTGAGCGGTGTGATTTTAAGTAAAATTGATGAGTGCGAAACAATTGGAGGGATAATACCTGTAATCTGGGAAGCAGAGCTACCCATCGCATATATAACAAAAGGACAAAAAATACCAGATGATATTGAGCCTGCTGATAAAAATAAAATCGCAGAATTAATGTTAAATATTGAAGAATAAGAAAATTTGGATTGAGGTTCAAGAGATGAGCGATTTGCAAAATACACCTTTTAAGATATCATTTATAAGCGGGAAAGGAGGGGTCGGCAAGAGTGTTCTTTCTGCAAATATTGCATACGTTTTGTCGGAGATGAACTTTAGAGTTTTGGTTTGGGATGCGAATAGAAAATTTCCGAATACTCACCTATTTTATGGTATCGAGCCACCTATCAGACTTGGAGATGTATACAAAGGTATTGTTCCAGTTGAAAAGGCAATATTTTCGATAAATGAAAATCTGCATATATTATCTGACGAACCTGCTACCTTTACAAATGATGAAAAAGACAAGTTTAGTTTTGAGGACATTTATCAAGATATAATAATAAAAACAAATTATGATTATATAATTTTTGATACTCCTGCGGGGTTGAATAATATAAATATGGAGTTGGCTCCGATATCTGATATAAATTGTTTAGTGATTACAGACGAGCCAACTTCTTTGCTTGATGGGTATGCATTGATAAAAGTTTTTAAAGAATATATGGATATAGACAGAATAAAATTAATTGTAAATAATACAATTGATATAGACGATGGAAGTGATATTGCAACAAAGATGAATCTTGCAACAGAGAAATTTTTAGGCTTCAAAGCTGAGGTAATTGGAATAATACCATACAGCAGAATAGTACGCCAGTCAATAATAAAACAAGAAATTTTTACTAAAACAAATCCTGATGATGAAATAAGCCGAGCAATTCGTGAATTTTGTCAGTTCATATGTCAAAAAACAAGTAAAACAGTTTGTCAAACAAATTAAATAATAAATAAACTTACAATTTTTGATACTATATTCGTGTAATTAAGTAAAAAGTAGTTAGAAAATGGCAAAAGAAGAAAATAAAATATTAACTCCGGAAGACCAAAAACGCGAGAAAGAGCTCAAACAAAAAGAAAAGGAAGAAAAAGCCCTTATCGCGAAAATGCAAAAAGAAAAAGAACAAAAGCGAAAGCTAAAAGAAAAAAGAATCAAAGAAGAGCGTAAGCAGGAAATTAAAAGAATAAAAACTTTAGTTAATTTACCGTTTAAGCTGCTGCTACATCTTTCATTACTTGCAACAATGATAATGTCTATCATTTTGTATTTTTGGCTTGAATTAGATTTAAAAACATCTTTGATATATTTGTTTCTGATTTTTACTTTCTTTTATTTCGGGATTGGGATAATAATGGTTGCGGCAGTATTGATGATAAGCGAGGATAAGAAGAAGGAACTCGAAGAGCAGCAGCGGATTGAAAGAGAAAGAGAAGAGATTGAAACTCAACGGTTGAGAGAAGCAGAAGAAGCAAAATTGCAGATATTGGAGCGTGATTTAGCTACGATAAGGAGCAATGAACGGAAAGAATCTGAAATGTTGGCTTCAAAGCAGGAAGCTAAGCAAATACCACCAATTAATCAAAACGAAGGTGAGAATACTTCAGATGGGATGACCGACTTGATTGAAGATAGTAATGAACAATTTTCGTTGCCAGAATCGTCAATATCAATTAATGATGACTCAAATGATTTTAAGTTCGAACAAGAACAAAACATAAAGGATGAACCAAATAATGAAGATATCGACTATTTAAACGAAATAATGAAATAAAAGCATAAATAATGAGTAAACGCAATACAAATAGAGAAATAGTACTATCACCAGATGAGCTGAAAGAATTGTGGGAAAGTTTTATTATTACAAGAAGCGAAAATGACAAACATCAACTTATGCTTTCTTATATGTGGCTGGTTAAATATGTTGTAAGTCAATTGCAAATCCCAAATAATTCTATATTAAGCGAAGATGATTTTATAAATGTGGGCATATTGGGACTAAACGAAGCAATAAATAGATTTGATATTACTCGTGGAGTGAAGTTCGAATCTTATGCAATACCAAGGATCAAGGGAATAATCCAGGATGAAATGAGAAAACTTGATTGGTTATCTCGATCAACACGGAAAAAGGCACATGATTTTCTTCAAGCAAAAGATATATTAAGCAGCCAAACTGGAAGAGAAGTAACAGCCATAGAAATTATTGAGAAATTAAACATATCTCCGGAAAAATATCAGTCATATTTACAGGCAGCTGCGGCAGCAAAATCATCTTTCTCAATTAGTGAAAGTTCATATTACTACAATGAAGATTTAGAAGACTTTAATTTGATTGCTGAACTGCCGGACACAAATCAGGAAGATTATCTTCAACAATTAGAGAATGATGAAAGAATTAAGCAGCTCACAGATTTCCTTCAACAATTGAATGAGAAAAAAAGGCTTGT
Organism: Eximiradius sp.; assembly: GCA_937127445.1. Taxonomy (GTDB): domain Bacteria; phylum Bacteroidota; class Ignavibacteria; order Kapaibacteriales; family UBA2268; genus JAKIZO01. The sequence goes on from CAKZLY010000015.1 coordinate 207,318, forward strand.
GATGACTTTGTATTACTATGAAAATTTGACCTTCAAAGAAATTGGGAACATATTAAACGTTTCGGAAAGCAGAATTTGCCAAATTCATTCTCAGGTACTAAATGACCTTAGAGATAAGTTAGATAAGTATGAGAATGCTTGACCCCAAAATACAGAAAAAACTTGATACCATAGTAGAGCTACCGACAATCCCAACAGTGATGTCTCATGTGTTAGCTGCACTTGATAACCCTAAATTAAGTGCAAATCAATTAGCATCATTAATAGAGCGGGACCAAACTCTGACTGCCAAAGTATTGAAGGTGGCAAATTCACCATTTTATGGATTTGCCCGTAAAATTTCAACTATTGATTTAGCGGTCGTAATACTCGGAATAAATGTATTAAAAGAAATAGTGTTGAGCTTATTAATTCAAAAGTTCTTTTCCCGATTAAGCAAAAGTATGTTCGACGTTAAAAGTTTTTGGAATTATTCACTATTTTGTGGGGCAGCGGCAAAGCTACTTGCAAGAAAATTAGGATATAAATTAGCAGGAGAAGCATTTGTAGCTGGATTGATGCACGATTTAGGGATTTTGATAATAATTGAAAATTTTCGAAAGCAGTTTGGAGAGATTAGAAAGCTTCAAAAAGCAAAAAATGTATCAATAACAGATGCGGAAATGCAAGTTTTAGGGGCCACACACGCTGATATTGGGCTTTGGCTGGCAGAGAAATGGAATTTACCGCCCAAATTGTGTTTAGCAATAAAAAATCACCATACAAATTATAAAGACTTTCTAACAAGCAAAGATAAAAAGAATATTACAGAAGACGTTGATTTTCACGAAATAGACCAACCATTGACTGCAATAGTATCGCTCTCTGAGTGGTTTGCTCAAATAATGGAATACAAGCAGTGGGATAAGAACTACACCCCTCCACCCTATTATCTTTCTGAGGAATTATTTGAAGATTTGTCAGAAGAAGATTTTCTTGACCCCGATAGTGCGTTTGAACTATTGAAGAAAGAAATAATCGAAGAATTCCAAAAAGCTGCAATATTTGGTGATATTTCAATTAGAGCTTAATTTTTTCAGTTAAATAATCGAAAAGTGTATTTTGCTGGAAGAGATTTTCGCCTTCGGAATTAATTTTCCAGGAAATATCATAAGAATTTTTGATAATTCGAGCAATTTTTTTCGAATAATGTTCATCATAACCGAAAAAGCTGAATAAACGACTTTGCAAAAAGTTCGTTTCAGATGAGAAAATTATATTGCCCTCTTTATCGAAAATATTGAAAAATCCAGCTTCGCTAGGAATGTGTTCGATTTTTTTTAGAATAGCATCAGCATTTTGGGACCTAGCTTTGGTTGCCCGCACTGGTTTGTTCTGAAAAGCAAGCAAATCATGAATAGTAAAAATATCGAAATCAGACTTTGCGATTTTGATAAGCTCATTGAGAATTGTAACAGTTGCAAGGCAATCATCGTAGGCACGATGGCGGTTCTCTATATCGTGATAGAAGTAATTTGCCAAAAAGCCAACATTTTTCTTTAAATCTTTTGGTAGAAGTTTACGAGCAAGTTTAAGGGTACATAATACGGGTACATCTATTTTAAGATTTAGTCTATTGAAAGCATTTTTTATAAAAGAAAAATCAAAAGAAGCGTTATGAGCAACAAAAATACTTGGCTTTGTATTCAAGAAATGGTGGACTTTTGAAAATACTTGAGGCGGTTCGGGAGCTGAATATACTTGTTTGTTGCTAACCCCCGTTAATTTAGAAATAAAAGGAGGAATAAATTGATGAGGATTTACCAGAGAGTAAAAGTTATCAACAATTTTTTCGTTTTCTACTCTTATGCAAGCAATATCGAAAATACGGTTCGAGACTGGATCGGAACCCGTAGTTTCAACATCAACAACTACAAAAGAATTATTCTCTATTAAACACATTTGTTTTGATTTTCATTTTAACTACAAAAATACTAATAAATAAACATTATTTTCAGAAGAAATGTAATAAATGTATTACCAATTAACTTTTTATTATAAATAATTAATTTTTAAATAACTTAAATTATCTTATATTAAGTAATCATTTCTAATTTTTTGGAGTTCGGATATGTTTCATTTAGCTACAAATTTGTCGAATTCATTGCAAAAAATGATTATTCTGGCAACAATCTGCTTTGCAATGATGATGCAGAATAAAGAAATTTCTGCATATTATCAAACACCCGAATTCCCCGTTACATTGAAATGTGTTGGTTGGACAAATCCATATGATACAACAATAGTTACTGCTACAATGTCTATACGGGAATGGGCAACAAATAGCATTTATATTCAAAATTTTACGAGTAGTTTCCGAGAAATTTTTATACCATTTCAAAATAAGCCAAAAGTCGGTTACAATTACGTTTGGTTGGAGGCTTCGCTTCTTAGATGGGACGATTATTCAAATTGTGGAGTTGACGGTTATGTTGAAATATTTCAATACGATACAACAAATAATATTTTTTCTGGTTTTATTAATTTTGAGCCGGCTTGCTATTTTGCACCAAGATTTAGACGAGTTTTAGGGAATTTCTCATATTCTGAGGCAAAACCTGAACTATTAGTGTCGGAATATCACAAGCCATATTTAGTTCCTATGTCGGAATTAAGTTTTGGGGTACAATTTACAGTAAGCGATAAAATTATTGGAAATGCGAGTATTTACTGTATTAATCCGTTTATAAACGAAGAAAACGAAATACTAATTGGAAGAACAAATGACAATGGCATATTATATTACAATTACATTATCCCGGAGAATACCGAGGCTAGCGAATATACATTCAGTTTCAGAGCGGTTAAAGACACACTGCAATCGAATACTGTTGAAAAAATCATTACGGTATTAGATAGTTTTCAATTATTTTTAAGGATTAATCCGATAGACAGAATAGAAATTGAGGCAGGCAAAGAAGTATTGTATGGTATCACTGCATTGGACAACAATAATGAAATTATTGAAGATGCTGAGATATATTGCTTAAATCCTATTTTGTCAGGAAAATATACTAAAATTGGCAACACAAATTCTGATGGAGAATTTAACTATTCTTTCAAAATACCATCGAACACGAATGCAAATGATTACACTATAAAGCTTATTGCCCAAAAAACTGGCTATAAAATTTCGCAAACAATTGAGCGACAATTAACGGTACTACCATCAAATTTGATAATGCAAGTTACACCTTCAAATGACGTGGAAATAGCAGAGAAAGATTCATTAACTTTTATGATTTATATTAGAAATGCCGACAACAAGCCTGTTGGTAATGCTAAAGTATATGTCAATAATCCGATTGAAAAATCTGGGTATCAACCAATTGGTATAACAGATTCATTAACAGCAAAACTTATTTATGGTTATAGGTTTGCTGAAAACTCGGAAGGTGAGTATGTTTTCGGGTTCATTGCAGAAAAAGATGAAATAACAACCGACACAATATTTAGGAAAGTTACAGTTGTAAAAGGATTGAAATGTTGGAGTATTCTTGATGGTGCATTGGAATTCTGTATAGAAGGAAAAGGAGTGTGGGAACCAGTTGAAAAAACAACTAAGATTGAGACAACTGGGAAAGTATTAATTAATGATTTAGTTGAATTTGTAGGGAAAATTGCAATTGATACAGCACAATTAGGGATAAGTTGCGAAGGTGATTTCCTTGTAAGAGATGTACCTTTGCCATTAGGTGGAGTAGGGACTTTTTCGATTGCAAGAGGAAAATATGAATTGAAAATATTGGGAAGCGATGGGGAAATTGCAAATTTTATTAATGCTTACACGGATAATTTAGCAGGTTTTAAACTCAAAGTAAAAGATATTCAATTAGTTGGAGGTAGGCGTGCAGAAGGTGTCAAAATAACTGCAACGATAACTGTTCCAGGAATTGCAGTAGGTTGCAGTGAGGAAGGTGACGAGAAAGATACCGAATTTGAAGTTAAAGATTTTGAAATTAAACGCACAGGGATTGAATTAGGTGGTTTTAAAGTAGAAAATCTCGGATTTATATCGTTCCCCAATTTCTGTTTGAGCAAATTGTATGGTGAATATGACAGCGAACGAGATAGGTTGGACTTTGGAGCGAGCGTTAAAATACCATTTGGAGAGGTAGGAGCAGGAATTGCATTTATTGAAGGTGAGCTTGATAGCATAGGCTTTAGAATGGAAGCATCGTTTCCGCCATTATTTGTAATTGGAACTACAACGGTTGGGATAAGTGGATTTTTTGGACATATATCAGGGATTACCCAGCCAGAACTTGAATTTGAATTAGGCGGTATTCTTTCTGATATTACTTCTGAAGATCTTTATAAAATTGACATATCAGGATTTTTCAAGACCCCGAACATAATTGGAATGAAAGGCGAAGCAAATCTTTTCAAAGATCCATTTTTGAAAAAATGGCAGATGAAAGGTGGAATTGAGGGTAATATTGATTTCTCAATTGCTCAGATGGAACTAAAAGGGAGCTTAAATATTGGAACAAAAGATGAAGAAAAATATCTTTTAACGACAGAAGGAAGTTTGAAATACAATATGAGACAAAGCAAGTTTTCAGGTTATGTATCAGGTCAGTTGGATATTCCAAAGTTACGAGATGATTGGCCATTTGATTGGATAAATGCAACGATAGGTTTGCCGAAGAAAGTCGATGCTGACGCTCGATTACTATTTGGAAAATCAAAAGTTCTGTGGGGAGAAGCTAATTTAGGTTCAAAAATTGGTAAGTTACGTTATGTCGTTGATTTAAATAAGAGCTACGATGATGATGAATTTTTCTTTTTCGAAAGAACGCCTGAAGAACAAATAGTTGAGAAAGGTAAAATAGCTATAAACGACAACACATATGAGCAAATAATTGTCAACAGTTCATTAGAAAGATTAGTAATTAGAATAATTGGAGAAAATTCCGTACCCCACACTCAATTAATAACTCCTTCTATGATAGAGTATCTTCCTTCGAATGAGTATGTAGGTGATATAATTTATTCAGAAGACAGTCAATCAAAGAAAGCGTTTTGGACAATTACCAAACCTGAGATTGGGACATGGCAAATTAAAGTGCTATCCACCGATCAAAATACTTCAATAAATTACTACAAATTCGAAGAAAAGCCAGAATTTAAAATATACACGATACAGAATTTAGACGAAATTGATGTCTATTGGGGGACAAGTGGATTAAATTCAAATGGTGTTGTCGAAATTTATTTTGATGAGAACAAATTCGGTGACGATGGAATTTATATTACATCATTCAATGCAACAGATGGTCATGGTAGAATAAAATTAAGTGATACAATGCAACTTTGTAGATATTATTTATATGCAGTTTACTATTATGAAAATCATAGTAAAAGTAGTTATTCGAATATAGAAATAATAAATAGTAAATCTATTTTATTCCCGCCAAACAATATCAGTGCAAAATATTTTACCAACAAGGAAAAATGTGTTGTTGAATGGGAACCATCTAAAGAAAATGGTATTGTAGGATATGTAATTGTAGGTGAAACTTATACAGGGAACGAAATTATTTTTGCTTCAGCTTCAAAGAATGAAAAGAAGAAGGAATTTGATATCGACGATTTCAGTAAATACAAAATAAGAGTATATTCGTTTAATGCTGATGGCTTAAAAGGTTGTCCATCTAATCCTGTGGATATAATAATGAGCAATAATGAAAACCATCAAACTGAAACAGCATTTCATGATGGTAGATTAAATGTTTTTCCTAATCCAACAAATGATAAAGTACATATAAGTTGCAAAATAGAAAAGCCTACACATATCAGAATTAAACTAATAAATTCAGTAGGCAATGTTGTAGCTACAATAATTGATAATCAGTTTATTTCCGATGGAATTTTCAGAACAACTTTCGACTGCAAACAATTGAGCTCATCGGTATATTTAGTCGTTGTGCAAACAGATGATGAAATAATTACTCAAAAAATTCAAGTAATTAAGTAATAAAAGCAAGATTTAAATGTTAATAGTGCCGGCTTATAAAAGTCGGCACCATTCTTTAAAAGACTTTATTCTATAATTTCTTGGAAATAGTAAATTTAAAAGTAGAGCCTTTGCCAATTTCGGACTCTACCCAAATTTTTCCGCCATGTTTTTCAACAAATTCTTTACAAAGAATGAGCCCAAGTCCTGTCCCCTTTTCTTGTGAAGTACCAATAGTTGTATAATGGACATCAATTCGGAAAAGTTTCTGTTTATCTTCGTCGGGAATTCCAATGCCTGTATCTTTGACAGAAACTATCACCTCACTTTCTGTTTTCTCTGCATTGACCAAAATTTCACCATTTTCTGGAGTAAATTTAATTGCATTTGTAATAAGATTTCTAACAACTGTAGTGATCATATTCACATCACAGAAGACAACAAGTTCATCATTAACCTTGTCGATAAGTTTTATTGACTTGTTGTTAGCAGTTTCTTTGAGTAGTTCTACGCAATTATTAATAATGTATTTAAGATGAGTTTCTTCGGGATTGAATTGAATTGCGCCTCTTTGGGAACGGGACCAGGTTAGCAAGTTTTCGAGAAGATCATAAAGTTTAATTGAAGATTTATACATTTCGCTAATAATTTCCAGTCGTTCTTCTTCGGAAAAATCACTATACATAGAATGCAAGATTTCCGAAAGATTTTTCAAAGCACCAAAAGGATTTTTCAAGTCGTGAGCAATAATGGAAAAGAACTTATCTTTAGTCGCATTAAGTTCTTTGAGTTCTTCTAAATACTGCTCTAATTTTCTTTGTGCCATTTTCTTTTCGGTAATATCGATTACGGTCCCGACAAGCTTAATTACTTTGCCTTCCGAATTATAAACAGGTCTGCCACGCCCTTCGATAATTTTTAAGTTACCAGCAGGAGTGTTGATTTCCAGCTCGATGTTGTATGGAATGCCTTCATTAATTGCTTTTTCGACAACTTTCATAAAATATTCAGAACATTCTGGTTTAAGCATACTATTAATTAATTCAATGGTAGGAATGGTATCCTCGGGATTGGCATCATATATTCTATATAATTCTTTTGACCAAGTAATAACATTAGATTGCAAATCGTATTCCCAACTTCCGAAATGAGCAATGGATTCAGCTTCCGATAGTAGGGCTTCGCTTTTAGCAAGCAACATAGCTTCAAGTTTCTTTTCGGTAATATCTCTTGCAATTATAACAAAGTTTGGTTGATTTGAGATTTCAACAAATGAAACGGAAACTTCCAACTCAATTGTTTGCCCACCTTTGCGTATGGCTTGAATTTCAAAATGTTTGGATAGTTGAATATCTTTCGCAGACTGTTTGATTGCCTCAAAATTTGATTTGTTAATTTGGTATTTTCCTGGTAAAGAAATTAGCTTAATAAAATCGATATTTTGAACTTCATTTGAAGAATAGCCAAAAATTCTGAATGCGGCTTCATTCCAAAAATTAATCTTATTATCCTGATTAATCATCAAAATAGCGTCGTAAGCAGATGAGGTAATTTTTCTAAATTTCTCTTCGCTTTGTCGAAGGGCTCTTTCGGCTAATTTACGTTCTTCGATTTCTTTTTCTAATAATTTATGATTGTCGCGAATTTTGCGATTACTCTCTCTCTCGTGTAAAATAAACCTGAAATACAACGCGAGAAGGCGAACAATTTCTGCTTCGGTAAAAGGTTTATTAAGGAAATCAATCCCGCCTACATCGAAGCTTCGATGAACAACTTCTTTTGTTGGAGGCATAGCAGTACAGAAAATGATTGGAATATCAGCATATTTTTCTTGATGTTTGATAATTTTTGCTGCTTTAAACCCATCAACTTCGGGCATATTTACATCAAGAAGAATGATATCGATCGGATGGTTGCCAAGCAAACGCATAGCCTCGAAAGCATTGCTCGCTTCAAAAATTCGAACGCGGAAGTTATCTTCTATCATTTTTCGAGCAGTAACTCGGAAAAAGTTACTGTCGTCAACTAACAAAATGTTAAAAATATTATCCGATAGATTCATATAACCTCTAAAGAAATAGAAAAATTTTACGATAAAATACAATAATTATTAATGTATTATCGTAAATTTTATTGTTTCATTTTATTGTTTCGTTAATAATTTTGCTACTGGAATAAAGGAATTAGTATGAAAGCAGATTTAATAAACAAGCAACTTGAAGAAGCTGATCTTAATCAGTATTTAGTTATTCAAATAGCGGATAATTCGTATGCATTGTCTATACTGCCAATTAAAGAAATTGTGATTGCCCCAGAGGCAACCCCTATGCCGAATTCACCAGAATTTGTAAGAGGATTAATAAAATTACGTCAAAACATAATAACCTTAATCGATTCTCGTAAGAGATTAGGCTTTCGTTCAATTTTGGAAATCGATCAAGAATTATTCCAGATGTTGCAGGAAAGGAAACAAGACCATATAAACTGGCTACAAACACTTTATATGGCGGTCGAGAAAGATGGCGATTTTAACCTAACAACAGATCCACATGCCTGTGCATTCGGACGATGGTATGATAATTTTAAAACTGACAACTACGGATTGGAAGTATATCTAAGGCAATTTGATGCACCACATAAGAGAATTCACGCGATAGCAAATCGAGCACTGAAAGAGAAAGAATTAAATGGTAAATCTACCGCCATCAAAATTATCGAACAAGCAAAAAATACTGATTTAAAAGCAATGATAGACCTATTTGATAATGCAGAGCAAGCCATTAAAGAAGCACATCGAGAATTAGCAATAATCTTAGAACATAACAATTCGATAGTTGCAATTACAGCCGATAATGTATCTAATATAGTATCTTTTGAAAAAGAACAGATACAACAATCTGAATTAAACGAACGAAATCGTTTTTTGAGCGGATCGGTAAATATTAATGGAGATATTATTTTGGTATTGGATTTAGACAAAATGGTTAATTATTAACAAAGCTAAATAAAAAGATTTTTTTTAATAAGGAGGTTATTTGAAGCCTCCTTTTTTTATTAGATTAATTCTAACCAATAAAAGGCAATTGTTTTGAATAAGAGCCAAAAAATTACTAATTTTGTTAGTTAATATTTATCACTCTGGAAAGAAAATGTCCTTATTAGGTAGCTTAAATATCAAGCAAGCATTTATAGAAGACGAGATGAAAAGCTCGTATTTGGATTATTCAATGTCTGTAATTGTATCTCGTGCATTGCCAGATGTACGAGATGGACTGAAGCCAGTTCATCGTAGAATACTTTATGCAATGAATGAAATGGGGTTACTTCCAAATCGAGCATATAAGAAATCAGCCAGACTTGTGGGCGAAGTATTAGGTAAATACCACCCACACGGGGATTCTTCTGTGTACGAAGCAATGGTTCGCATGGCACAAGATTGGGCAATGCGCTATCCACTTGTGGATGGACAAGGGAACTTTGGTTCGATAGACGGTGATTCTGCTGCTGCAATGCGTTATACAGAAACTCGAATGGCGCATATAGCCACCCATATGTTAAGAGATATAGATAAGGATACTGTTGATTTTCAACCTAATTTTGACGATTCTTTGAAAGAACCTGTTGTTTTGCCTACGGTAATCCCTAACTTATTGCTAAATGGCGCAAGCGGCATTGCTGTAGGAATGGCAACAAATATTCCACCGCATAACATTCGCGATGTTATTCACGCTTTACACGCACTAATAAAAAATCCAGAAATTACAGTAGAGGAATTGATAAAATATTGTCCTGCGCCGGATTTCCCAACAGGTGGAATAATCTATGGGTATCAGGGTGTTCGTGATACATATTTAACAGGTCGTGGGAAAATAATTATCAGAGCAAGAGCCTCATTTGAGGAAAATAGAAGTGGCAAGACTTCAATAATTGTAACAGAAATACCATATCAAGTCAATAAAGCTGCACTAATCGAAAAAATTGCTGACCTTGTTCGTAACAAAGTAATAGATGACATTTCTGATATTCGTGATGAATCTGATCGCGATGGATTGAGAATAGTAATAGAACTCAAACGCGAAGCAACACCAAAAGTTGTTCTTAATAATCTTTATAAACATACGAATATGCAAGTAACTTTTGGGGCAAATATGCTCGCGTTGGTCAAGGGAAGACCCAAGGTGTTGAATTTGCTCCAGATAATGAAACATTTCCTTAATCATCGTGTTGAAGTAGTTGTTCGTAGAACTCAATTTGAACTTACAGCTGCTGAAAAAAGAGCACATATATTGGAAGGGTTCATTATTGCCCTTGACAATTTAGATGAGGTTATTGCGCTTATTCGTGCTGCAAAGGACCCACAAACAGCATCTGAACAGCTACAGAGTCGGTTTAATTTGACGGAAATTCAAGCAAAGGCGATATTAGATTTGCGTTTGCAAAGACTTACAGGTTTGGAAAGAGAGAAAATTCAACAAGAATATCGCGAAATTTTACAACTAATAGAGAAGTTGAAAGCAATTCTTGCAAGCAAAGAACTCCAGATGCAAATAATTTATGATGAATTGAAGGAAATCCTGGATAAATATGGAGACGAACGTCGTACTGAGATTATTCCAGACTCTGAAGATATGTCCTACGAAGATTTAATTGCAAATGAAGAGATGGTCGTTTCAATTACGCATCGTGGTTTTATTAAAAGCACACTTGTATCGAATTACCGCAGACAAAATAAAGGCGGTCGAGGAATAAAAGGCGCTTCGACGTATGAAGATGATTTTGTAGAGCACGTGTTCCAAACTTCATCTCATCATTATTTATTGTTTTTTACAAATAAGGGGCGCTGTTATAGGATAAAGGTATGGGACATTCCGGAAGCAAGTCGCCAGGCAAAGGGTCGCTCATTGGCAAATTTAATTCAAATCCAAAGCGATGAAAAAGTTACTGCTTATTGTCCGGTGAGGAGTTTTGACGACAATCATTACATAATGATGGCAACAAGAAACGGAATAGTGAAAAAAGTAGAGTTAGACGCTTTTTCTAACGTTCGGCAAAGTGGAATAATAGCAATAAATTTAGATGAAAACGATGAATTAATAAGCGCTAGATTGACAGACGGAGCATCAGATATAATTTTAGGCACAAATAATGGTATCGCTTGCCGTTTCCGGGAAACTGATGTTCGTTCAATGGGAAGAAGTGCGATGGGTGTTACTGGAATTAACCTTGATGACAATGATTATGTAAATTCGATGATTGTAATTAATAGAAACGACGTACAAGTACTTGTTGTATCAGAAAATGGCTATGGGAAACGCACGAAATTTGAGGATTTCAGATTAACTCGACGCGGCGCAAAAGGCGTTATCTCAATGAATGTTACCGAAAAAACAGGTAAAGTCGTTAGATTGCTTACTGCATCTGATTTAGACGACTTAATTGTCATTACACAAAAAGGTATTCTCATTCGCCAACCTGTTTCTGCAATCCGGACAATTGGACGAAACACACAAGGTGTGAAGCTAATTCGTTTAGACGAAGGAGACAGGATAGCAGACGTCACAATAGTAAATCACGAAAATGATGACAACGAAGACAACAATGAAAATGAAACAATCGCCGATGACGTTCAAGCACGATTGTTATAATTTTGATATTTAGTTATTCTGTTATATTTTTGGGGTAGTAATTACCCCTTTTTTATGCTAAAAATAACAAAAATAGTGCAATCATCAAAGAATTCAAGCATTATTCAGTTTGATAACGGTTCGAATGTTGAAATCAATAATGATATTATCGTAAAATTTGCATTATCGGCAGGTCAGGAAATAAGCAATGAAAAATATTCGAATATTATTTTTGAAAATGAACTGTTAAAGGCAAAACAAGTTGTTTATAATTATGCTACATATACGACACGGACGGAACGACAGGTTTTTGAAAAATTAAGGAAATCTGGTTTTGGAGAAGAAGTTATTAAGTTTGCTATCGATTTTGTGAAAGAGTATAAATTGATTGACGACGAAAAATATGCTGCACTTTTTATACAGGAAAAAGCAAAATTCAAAAAATGGGGAATTAACAAAATAAAAATTGAATTGTTGCAAAAAGGTATTGAAAAAAAAATCATCGAGGAGCAAATTGATTATTTATACAATGAAGAGATAGATTTTGAAAACGCACTGAAATTAGCAGAAAAAAAATTGAAAGCAATTCTGAGCAAACCCACAGAAAAGCAAAGACAATCGGTGACAAATCATTTGCTCAATAGAGGATATAATTGGGATATAATAAAAAAGGTACTGCAGGAATTAGAGCTCAAGTAGTTGTGCGTTATCTCTTAGCCATTTTTTATGTTTTTTGTATTCGGGACAATATTTTCTAACCTCATTCCAAAAATCAACAGAGTGGTTTAAATATCTTAAATGAGAGAGTTCGTGAATTACAATATATTCGATAATTTCCACTGGTGCGAAAGCAAGTTTCCAATTGAAATTCAGGTTGCCTAAGGATGAGCAGCTTCCCCAACGCGAAATTGTGTTTTTAATAGAAATGCGGTTATATTTTACCCCCATAATAGAAGCCCATTTAGCAACATGCACACTAAAAAACTCTTTTGCCATTTTAATAATAAGGTGTTTGAGAAGAGGTTTAATATACTTTGATTGGTCGTTTGCAACTTGTAATAATTGATTTTTTAAATGAAGAGCAAATTGAAGGTTATCAACATATTGAATAATGTAATCTTTACCGAAAATAGTTATAGAAGCACCATCAGAAAGATTACGAGTAAATTTCTTTCTATTTTGAACTTCAATTTTTTTTGCAATTATCCAATTTTGCTTTTGTTGAACAATTTTTTGGATATAACTAAGAGGAACGGACGAGGGTGCTTTAATAATCAAGTTAGACTGATTATCAATTTTAAGAGCAATAGTTTTTCTATTAGAACGAATTATTTTAAATATCTCAATTTGCATATGCAAAATTAAGAAAAAAAACGTGATGTAATTTTTTTTAAATAATATCAAAATAAAATCTAAATATTTTAGTCAAAAATACCGATAAAGCATATAAAATTAATTAATAATAATTGAGATTGTATTATGTCGCAAATGGATAATGAAACTCGCGAGATGATTATGCAGTTTGTATCAGAGTCATTGGATTCGCTTGATACAAACGAGCCATTAGTTGAAAATTTAAAGTTAAAGGATAATTCAGAGTTTGTAAATTCAATTTTTAGAGTATTCCACACGCTAAAAGGACTTTCAGGCTTTTTTGAAATGTTTGTAATCAATAGAGTTACTCACGAAGCAGAAACTCTACTGGATATAATGCGCAAGCAAAATAAAGTCCAAAGCGAAGACATAATATCAATTATTTATTCGGTGTTTGACTTTCTACGTGATTTACTAAATAGAGTAAGTGAAAATTTAACAGATAGAAATGCGGAAGCAGAAGCTGAAGATATGATATTAATCATTCGCGATGCTATCAATCGGGTTCAAAACCCCGAATTAAGCGAGGAAGATTTTTTTCTTTCTGACGAAAGTGAACCAGTAAGCAACGAGACAACAAATCAGCGGGAGGGATTTAACAGTGAATTTGAGGAAGAAATTATGTTTGAAGCACAGCAAAATAATCAACTCTCTAATGGTTTGGAATCTCTTGTTTCAAATGAATTGTTAGAACAATATTTATCGAGTGCCTATGAATTAATTGATACTGCAGAAAATAATCTAATAATACTTGAAAATGAGCCCAACAATTATGAATTGATAGCCAATACATTTAGAGTTATTCATAGTTTAAAAGGTAATTCAGGGTTTATGGGACTATCGGAGATCGAAGAAATATCAATGGAGATGGAATCAATATTGGATTCAGTAAGAAATAAAGAACTACAGATCGATACAACTATAGTAAACATTCTTTTGAGTAACATCGAAACAATTCGTAATAGATTAAATGCTTTATCGCCCGAAGGTAATAAATCGAAAGCTTTTCAAGAAACAATCGCAGAAACAAATATTGCTTCAAGAGTTGTTCCCCAAGCAAAGGATACATTATCTGAAAATGATTTTAACCAATCGGAAGATTTTGAAATTTATGATGAGGAAACTGAACAAGACACAAGTAGTGTGGAGAAAGAAATACCAAAACAAACTCTAAAAGCGGAGCCTAAGAAAGATGAGACGAAGCCAATTAAACAAGCAATCGCTCCGAAACAAGAAGAAATGACTGCCGCTAAAAGTACACCTCCTGCATCAATGGCTAAAAAAGATATACGCGTTGAGACAAGTAAGATTGATAAATTGTTCGATTTAGTTGGTGAATTAATAACAATCGAAACGATGGTAACAAATAGTCCTGATTTGCAAGGACTTGAATTGCCAAACTTTTTGAAATCAGCAAATATGTTGAATAAAATCACCCGAGAGTTGCAAGAAGTTGCGATGTCGGTAAGAATGATGCCTCTCGAAAATTTATTCAATAAGATGAAAAGACTTGTTCGTGATGTTTCGTTGAAAATGAACAAAAAAGTAAACCTTGAAATATCAGGTCAAGAAACAGAAATGGATAAAAATGTTATAGATGAAGTCGCAGATCCACTTGTTCATATACTCAGAAATGCAATTGACCACGGGATTGAACCGCCTGAGGTTCGTATTCAAAAAGGGAAACCTGAATACGGTTCTATTAGTTTGAAAGCGAGATATGAAGGAAATGAGATACTGATAATTGTTAAAGACGATGGAGCAGGAATAAATAGAGATAGGATATTGAAAAAAGCTGAGGAAAGAGGTATTATATCTGGTAATACAGATAAAATGACGGATAAAGAAGTATTTCAGTTAATATTTGAACCTGGTTTTTCTACAGCTGAACAAGTAACTGATATTTCTGGGCGTGGCGTTGGAATGGACGTTGTCCGTAAGAACATTGAAAAGCTACACGGTTCAGTTGATATTGAAAGCAAGGAAGGAGTTGGTTCTACATTTACTTTAAGGATACCGCTTACACTTGCAATAATGGATGCAATGCTGATAAGAGTAGGCCAATCAAGATATGCATTACCTCTGCTTGCTGTAACAGAATCGTTTAGAGTAAATCGAAATATGATTTCCAAAACAATGGACGGATTAGAAGTATGCAAATTGCGTGACGATGTGCTGCCAGTAATCCGCCTACACGAGTTATTTAATATAGTGCCGGATAGTTATGATTTGGAAAAAGGCATAATGATAATAATAGAATCGAGGGAAAAACAAGTGGCTTTGTTTGCTGATGAGATAATAGGTCAGCAGCAAGCAGTAATAAAAGGATTGTCGGATTATATCGGAAAGGTATCAGGAATAACTGGATGTATGATATTAGGAGATGGTGGGATTGGGTTAATCATAGATATTGAAAGTTTAATAGAATTATCTGAAAAATCAGTAGTTGTTGGATAATGTGAGGTAAATAATTATGCAAACTGAAGATTTATATGAAGTAGAGGATGCAGGAGTAGAGCTCGATACTGAGAATACTCTTGAAGACAGGTATTTAACCTTTAAAACAGGCGACGAGCAATATGCTTTTGAGATAGAGTATGTAACTGAAATTATTGGCATTCAAAATATCACACCTGTTCCCAATATTAAGTCATTTATCAAAGGAATAATTAATTTACGCGGGATAATATATCCAGTTATTTGTGTAAGAAAAAGATTTAACATACCAGAAATACCATATAATGATAGAACCTGTATAATAATAGTAAATGTCAATAATAATGGAATTGGTTTAATAGTCGATGAGGTAGCAGAAGTCATCAAGATTCTGCCAGAGCAGATATCGCCTCCACCTCAAACAAATAAAGGTTCACATAGTAAGTTTATTAAAGGGATTGGAAGAGTTGGTGAAAATTTAAAAATCATCCTCGATATTAATAAATTATTGTATGATACTAATAACACTATTAACGAAAAAGAGTAAAATATGGATATCAGGGAAATACGATCCTTAGAGTTTGTTGAAGTAACAGATGAAGAATTCAAGCTCATTAGAGACTTGATTTATAAAAACATTGGAATTAACTTGACCGAAGAGAAGCGTTCTTTGGTGAATGGACGATTACAAAAAATATTACGGAAGCTTAATTTCAAAACATTCAAGGAATATTACCAGTTTTTGATTAATGATAAATCAGGTGAAGCGTTAAGCGAGCTTGCCAATGTTATTTCGACAAATCATACTTTTTTTGGACGAGAAATTGACCACTTTGAGTATTTTGTTGACATTGTATTACCCGAAATTGAAGCAAGAGCAAAAAAAACAAATAATTTTGATATTAGAGTGTGGTCAGCGGGGTGTTCCAGTGGTGAAGAGCCTTATACTTTGGTTATGCTAATGATGGAATATTTCGGAAAAGATTACTATAAATGGAAGGCGGGAGTGCTTGCGACAGATATTTCATTGACTGTATTAGAAAAAGCTAAGAAGGGAATATACCCCGATGAAAGAGTTCAGCCATTGCCCGATATCTTTAAGAAAAAGTACTTCAAGCAACTACCAACAGGCGAATGGGAAATAATCGACGCTTTGAAACGTGAAGTTACTTTTAGAAGATTTAATTTAATGAATGAAAGATTTCCTTTTAAAAGCCCATTTGATGTGATTTTTTGTAGGAATGTAATGATTTATTTTGATGAACCTACGCGAGAAAGGTTAGTGGACAAGTTTTATCAATTCACAGCACCAAATGGATATTTATTTATAGGTCATTCTGAAACCCTGAATAGGACTAAAACAAAATATGTTTATTTGAAGCCAGCTGTTTATAAAAAAGCATAAATTATTTTTTCAGATTGGAGGGAGTTGTGTCGAATTTATTTAAGAAAATAAAAGTATTAATTATTGATGATTCTGCATTAGTAAGAGATATTTTGTCAAAAGGATTATCTACCGATCCAGCAATAGAGGTTGTAGGAACAGCACCGGATGTGTATGTCGGAAGAGATTTAATCGTTAAATTAAAGCCAGATGTACTTACTCTTGATATAGAAATGCCCAAAATGGATGGCATTGAATTTCTTCGTAAATTGATGCCCCAATATCCATTGCCAGTTGTTGTTGTTAGCTCGCTCACTCAACGCGGGAAATTAATTACAATGCAGGCACTTGAGGCAGGAGCAGTGGATTTTGTTCCCAAGCCGGCAACAGATGTTGCTCGTGGATTAAGCGAAATGATGTTAGAATTGCGAACTAAGATAAAAATAGCATCAACTGCAAATGTTTCGCATTGGAAAAACAGAGAAATCCCTGTCAGTGATAAGAAATCGAAGGATGAAGCTGCCTTAAATAAAGCATTGGCAGAATCAACTGATAAAGTTATTGCAATTGGGGCTTCCACTGGTGGGACAGAAGCAATCAGAAAAGTTATTGAGCAATTGCCACCCTTTATGCCCGGAATTGTAATAGTGCAACATATGCCCAAAGGTTTCACAAAAACATTTGCTGATAGATTGAACGAAACATCATATATGCAGGTGAAAGAAGCAGAGGATGGCGATAGGATATTAAACGGACGTGTGTATATTGCCCCTGGCGACTACCATATGAAAGTGTATCGTTCGGGAGGACAATATAAGATACAGATACTCGAAGGAGAGAAAGTAAACGGGCATCGTCCGTCGGTGGATGTAATGATGTTCAGCGTTGCTGAAAGCGTTGGAGCAAATGCTTTTGGGGTGATATTAACGGGGATGGGCAACGATGGAGCAACAGGTCTGAAATCAATGAAAGAGGCAGGTGCGAAAACGATTGGACAAAATCAGGCAACTTGTGTGGTATATGGAATGCCAAAGGTTGCTTATGATATTGGAGCAGTGGATATCCAGCTACCATTAAATGAAATTCCTAATGCATTAATTAAATTGGTAAAACAGTCAAGTTAAATATATGGATAAATTTCCACTAACTGTATTAATTGCTGAAGATGACCCACCTTCTTTATTAACCATTCAAACTATATTAAAATCAAGGTTTGAAAAAGTCCTTTCAGCAGAAAATGGATTGAAAGCATTTGAGCTTTTTATGGAACATTCACCTGATATTGTTGTTTCAGATATTGGTATGCCATTTCTTGATGGGTTGGGGTTGGCTCGTCAAATACGCGAAATCAACGCACAAGTACCAATTATTTTTACAACTGCGTTTGACAATAAAGAAGTATTGCTCGACGCAATAAAAATTGGCATTAATCAATACATTGTCAAACCCGTTAAAAGAGAAAATCTGCTAGAAATATTAGATTCGGTTGCGAATTCATTATTTTTAGAGCAAGAATACCACAAGCAACAAGAAAAGATAAAGTTACTGTATTCCGCAATTGAGCATTCACCCGGTCTCATAGTTATATTTAATTCTGATGGAAAAATAACTTATCACAACCCCAAATTATGTGAAATTACAAATTTCACAAAAGAATCTTTTGAAGATGAAAACATCAAAAATATTTTTTGGGGTGACAATATAGTTGATTTTATTGAGGCAGTTGAAAAAGAAAGTAATTGGAAAGGAGAATTAAAACTAATCAATAATGGCAATTACGATATTTATTTGAATGTATCAATTTCACCTGTTTATGGAGAAAACAATTTAATCTCTTGTTTTGTGCTGGTTGCCGATGATATTACTGAAAAAAAAGCTATCGAGAACAAATTAAAGGAATATAATGAAATTCTTGAACAAAAGATTAAAGAAAGAACTTTTGAATTAGAGAAAATCAATCAAAAGCTTCTGGAAGAAATAGAAATTAGAAAAAATACAGAAAAAGAATTAATAAAAGCAAAAGAAGCTGCCGAAGAAGCAAATCATTTCAAAAGTCTTTTTCTTGCAAAAGTTACTCACGAATTAAGAACCCCGATGAATGGCATTCTGGGAATGACAAGTGTGTTGATGGATACTGAACTCGACGAAAAACAGAAAAGAACACTTCGTATTGTTAAGCATTCAGGTGAAACATTGCTGAATATTATTAATGATATTTTGGATTGGTCGAAGCTTGAAACGGGAAAATTAAGATTAGATAGAGTTACATTTAGTTTGGAAGAAGTGGTAAATAATGTATATGATCTGCTATATTACTCAGCAGCAAATAAAGGGATAGAATTGAAACTTAACTTAACTCACGATATACCTCAAAAAGTGTTAGGCGATCCCATTAGATTGCAGCAAGTATTAGTTAATATTGTCTCAAATGGGATTAAGTTTACTGATGAGGGATTCGTCGAAATTTCCGTTATTAAAATTAAGGAGGTTCAGAATAAAGTTATAATTCGATTTGATATTCGAGACACAGGTGTTGGTATTCCTTCGGATAAGATCGAGAAGCTATTTAGAAGTTTCAGCCAAATTGATGACAACTTAACTCGTAAATACGGAGGGACAGGATTAGGTTTGTATATTTCAAAAGAGATTGTTGAAATGATGGGTGGAGAAATTTATTGTGAAAGCACAGTAGAAGAAGGCTCTGTTTTTCATTTCACTATTCCATTTGAAGTATCCGACGGAATGCAAGAAGAACAAGAAGAAAAAACGAAAACTTTATCAGAAGTATCAAGTAATTTCAAGGACTTGTCTCTCAAGTTACTAATAATTGAAGATAGTTTTATTAATCAAGAAGTAATGAAAGAAGCATTAAATTCAACAAATTGTAAATACAAAATTGCTGAGAATGGTAAGATGGGGGTTTATTATTATTCGAACGAAAAGTTTGACGTAATACTTTTAGACATACAAATGCCTGAGATTGATGGATTTGAAACTATTAAAACGTTGTTGGAAATAGAGGCGAAAAGTAGCTTAGAACATACACCAATTATTGCTCTAACTGCACACGATGATGATGAAACAATTGATACAATTATGAAAGCAGGGTTTGATGATATTATTACCAAGCCAATTGAATGGTCAAATTTTTTTGATGTTCTTATTAAGTATTCACCTAATATCACTAACGATACTATTGATCTCACTAAATTACTTGTTTCTATCAATCATAATGAAGCATTACTAAATAAGCTAATTAAATATTTTATTGAAAACTCACCAGAACAAATAAACAATTTAGAAAAAGCAATATTAGATAATAATTTAGAGCAAGTAGATAGAATATCACATAAATTAAAATCCGAAGTTGGGAATTTTGGAGCAGAAAAAGCCATAAAAATTCTTAGTGAAATTAATCGTTTGAGTAGAAATAATTTCAATAGAAATTTAGGTAAATTATTTCGAAATTTCCGAGAAGAAATAAATAAAGTAATACAATATTTAGAAAGATATATCGAAAATAAAAATAACAAATCGAGGTAATTATGCGAACTTTAGTTGTAGAAGATGATTATATTACTTCCCAGGTAATGCAGGAAATATTGAGTGCATTTGGGGAGTGCGATGTTGCTGAAAATGGTGAACAAGCAATTGAATTATTTACATCAGCTCATCTTACTGGTGTTCTCTACGATGTTGTCTTTTTAGACATAATGATGCCAGAAATGGACGGGCAAGAAGTATTAGCTAAAATTCGTGAAATAGAGAAAATGAATGGAATAATGGGATTAGACGGGGTGAAAATTGTAATGACAACGGCTTTAGATGATTATAACAACATTAAGAAAGCATTTACAAATCAAGCTGAAGCATATTTGATTAAACCAGTTGATAAAGACAAAGTTGTAAAAGTACTTGTTGATTTGGAGCTTTTGAGTTAATTTTGTTTTTTATTAAATTGTAGTAAAGTATGAAATCATCACCATATAATGCAACAGTTGTTGCGAAAATTTTACTAACACCTGACTTAATGATTTTACGAGTGAGGACAGACACTCCAAGAGAAAAATTTGAAGCTGGACAATACACTACGATAGGAGTTTTAGCAAGGGAACAGCGTTCAGCAAATTCAGTTATAACGTTGGAACAATTGCCGTCGGATTTTTTAATTAAAAGACCATATTCAATAGCATCTGCAAATCACGAAACATCTAATTTTGAATTTTATATTAGTCAGGTCAAATCTGGACAACTTACTCCAAGACTTTTTGCTTTGTCCCAAGGCAGCAGGATGTGGATTGATGAGGAAATTCTTGGAGTATTTAGGCTGAAAGACACACCAAAGGGATGCAACATTGTTATGATTGCCACCGGAACAGGCTTGGCACCGTATATAAGCTTTCTTCGGTCGCACATAAAAGATAACCAGGATATTAAATTAGCAGTTTTGCACGGAGCTGCATATCCTTGGGATTTAGGGTACTATTCAGAACTTACTTTCATACAAAATTCTTTTGATAATTTTTATTATTTTCCTACATTGCTCAAAGCAGATAAAAATTGGAATGGACTTACAGGATATATCGAAAATCATCTAGACAATGGTTTGCTCGAAAATGTCGGAATAGAAATTAATCCGGGAAAAACACACTTTTTCTTGTGTGGCAATCCCAAAATGGTTGAATCAGTCTCTAAATTTTTAGAGAAATATAATTACACCAAGCATACTCAAACTAACCCGGGTTCTTTGCATGTCGAAGAGTATTAGTCCCTTAGTCAAAATATTGCTTTTTTCTATTTTGATATTTGGTGTTTCCTCTTGTATTGTTGTCAAAGAACAAGCCGACAAAGAGCAGGACTACGAGCAATCTGCAATTTTAAGCCCCAGACCTGAAATACCGATGTCCGATATAATTCTGCGTTCAAACAAAGGCGATATGGTTTCTTTTATTCCGAAAGAGTGGTTTTTTGTCGATACTGAGCAGCGTTCATCGGCAGATGTTCTGGCAGTAGTTTGCAACCCAGATTATAGTTTATGTGCAATTTTTACTTCTGTAAATTTACCAACGCAAAAAATAAACTTAGAGGATGAAAAAATTGATGTCGATATATTGTTTGATGTAGCACGTGAATGTTTTGCAAGACGTGCCCAAAAGTCGGCAGGTGCAGTCAAACTAGTTGGGAAATATCAAAATCTTCAAATTGGGAACAAAGACTTTGTTAAATATGAATTCTCTACTACAAATGGAGCAATTGTGGCAAAATCAGCTGTATTTGTCTCATCAATTGGACAATTCTATGAATTTACATTATTGCCTATGACAATTCTAGGTAACGAAATGCCAACTCAAAAAGAATTCAATAAGATTTTCAATTCTTTTTTGGCTGCAATACAGTACTAAATGCAGTTTTTCCTTAAAATATTATTTTTCCTTCTCCCGACAGCTTCGATAATTTCCGCAAATATTAGTTTAGGGATTGATGTATTAGTCGAGAATAATTTTGCTCCTTTGCAAAAGAAAAAAATTGGGCTTCTCACAAATCAGTCGGGGAGGAACTCTAACGGAATTCTCACAGCTGAGATTTTCAGTAAAACTGACAAATTAGCCCTGAAATACATTTTTGTTCCTGAGCATGGACTTTGGGGAAATTTACCCGCTGGACAAAAGGTTAGCGATGCGAATTTTAACGGAGTACCAGTAATATCTCTTTATGGAGACAAGCGCTCACCTAATTTGAAGTATATTAAGGAACTTGATGCGTTGGTGGTAGATATTCAAGATATTGGAATTCGTTCTTATACTTACATTTCTACAATGTATTATTTTATCAAAACAGCAGCGGAAGCTCATAAGCCTGTATATATATTAGATAGACCTAATCCAATAAACGGCGTTACTATCGACGGGAATGTTCTCGAAGAAGATAAAAAGTCTTTCGTAGGAATTTTACCTATCCCCTACATTCACGGAATGACAATAGGTGAATTAGCTAAAATGATGGTAGGCGAAGGGTGGTTAGGTAGCAATAAAAAAGGGGAAAAAATTAAAGCACAGGTTGAAGTAATTCAAATGAAAGGTTGGAAAAGGGAAATGTGTTTTGAAGATACGGGACTGATGTGGTTCCCGACTTCTCCACATATCCCTACGGTTGATGCAATTCGTGGTGCTGCCCTTGTAGGAATTTTTGGTGAATTGGGTATACTTAATATTGGGATTGGAACGACTTTGCCATTTCAATATATTGGAAGCCCTGATTTCAAGGCTGACGAAGTATTAAAAGAACTGAATATATACAAATTTGATGGTATAAGTTTCTTTAGAGCCCAGTTTAGACCACTTTATGCAAAGTTCAAAGAACAAACTTGTGAAGGTATACTTTTCAAATTCACTTGCAATGAAAATTATTCTCCGATGAAGTATGGTGCATTGCTAATATCTGCAATTAAAACAGTTCATCCCGAATTATTTAATAAGGCTGAAATTCCAAATAAAACTAAAGAAATGTTCATAAAAGTTACCGGCACAGATACTTATTTCAATTCATTATTTTCGCCGGATGATTTTTCCTATATAAGCTTATGCTCTCATGGGATAGAGCACTTCAATAAAATTCGTAATAAGTATCTTTTATACTAATTTGATTATAGTTTTTGTCTAATTTACTAATTAATGTTATTTTGCGTTTTTGTTTTTTTAGAAATAAGAAATAATTATGAAAGAGCAAGATACTTATTCAAAACAAACTAAATATATTTTCATAACAGGTGGGGTTCTTTCTTCACTTGGTAAAGGAATTGCATCAGCTTCGCTCGGCTATTTGCTCAAGCAGCGCGGATATAAAGTAACAATAATGAAGTTTGACCCATATATTAATGTCGACCCGGGGACGATGAATCCTTTTCAGCACGGCGAAGTATATGTTACCGATGATGGAGCAGAAACCGATTTAGATTTAGGGCATTACGAAAGATTTCTGGGGTATTCATTAAGCAAGAAGAACAATACAACAACAGGACAAGTGTACTTTGAAGTAATAACAAAAGAGAGAAAAGGGCACTATTTAGGCAAAACAGTTCAAGTGATACCTCACATTACGAACGAAATTAAACGAAGGATGACGATATTTGAAGGCGAATATGATTTTATATTAATTGAAATTGGAGGAACTGTTGGTGATATTGAATCGCTCCCATTTTTAGAAGCACAACGTCAGATGTGGCTCGAAAGAGGTCCTCAGAACGTATTGAATATTCATTTAACTTATGTTCCATATATCAAATCAGCCGGCGAACTTAAAACAAAACCAACGCAGCACTCAGTTAAGGCTTTAATGGAATTTGGTATTCGACCTGATATTTTATTATGTCGAACTGAGCATAAGCTTTCAAAAGATCTTCGTCAAAAAATAGGTTTATTCTGCAACGTTGAGGAGAATTCTGTTATAGAAGTCATTGATGTAGAATCTACGATTTATGAGGTGCCGTTATTATTTGCAAGAAGAGAGCTTGAACAAATCGTTCTTCGTAAAATGGGACTACCTATCAACGAGCTTGAACTTGAAACCTGGAAGAAATTTGTTGAGCGAATTCGCAGTCCTAAATACTCCGTTAATGTTGGATTGGTTGGGAAGTATACAAAATATACTGATTCATATAAAAGTATTATCGAAGCATTTATCCACGCTGGTTCGATAAATAATTGTAAGGTAAACATTGATTTAATCAACAGCGAAGAGATTACAGAAGAAAATGTAGAAAGCTTACTTGGACATTTAGACGGTATATTAGTTGGCCCTGGTTTTGGCTACCGTGGCATTGAGGGTAAAATTACTGCGATTAAATATGTGCGTACAAACAAAATACCATTTTTTGGTATTTGCCTTGGTATGCAATGCAGTGTTATTGAATTCGCAAGAAATGTATGTGGATTGCCTCAAGCAACAAGTGGCGAATTTGAAACAAATGATTACTGCGTGATTGATTTGATGGATGAACAGAAGAACATCAAAGAAAAAGGCGGAACAATGAGGCTTGGTGCTTATCCGTGCGTGCTTCAAGAGAATTCGCTTGCTTTCAAAGCATATGGTTCGAAAGAAATTTCAGAAAGGCACCGTCATCGCTATGAGTTGAATAATAAATTCAGATCTTTACTCGAAGAAAAAGGTATGGTTATGAGTGGAACTTCCCCCGACGGTAATCTTGTCGAAATAATTGAGTTTCCTGACCATCCCTGGTTCTTAGGTGTGCAGTTCCATCCTGAACTAAAATCCAGAGCTGTTACAGGTCATCCTTTATTTATCAGTTTTATTAAAGCTGCACTAAATAACAAGAATAAAAAATAGTGTAATCTTTTAAGGAAATTTAATATTTTACAACAAAGTAGTTTGTTTTTTTGTTGTTTTTTTATATTTTTTTAAATTATTTTTTGAAGTGATTAGTTTCTTTTCATCATATGAGCAAATCTAAAGAAATAGATTACCGTACTAAGGAGAAAATTTCTGAATTGTGGGATACTATTAACAAAGCAGCAGAGATAACTAATTATTCAAATTCTAAGTATTCTGAATTAATTGAAAAAATTGATGCTTTAAGCAAAGAGATAAGTGAAAAAGAAAAAATCATCGAAGAGGCGAACTCTAAAATTTTTGAAAACAACAAAGTTATCAACAACCTATCTAATCAAGTAACAGAACTCAACAAACGCTACGATGAACTTTATTCTCTATATTCACAATATGATTACGTTTATAAAGAAAGAAATAAATTACTATTAGAAAATGAAGATCTTTCATCGCAAGTAAAAGAATTAAGTAATAAATTAGAGAATGCAGAAACAGAAATAAATGAATTAAAGATAATACAAGCAAATTATAATGATTTATTATCTGAAAACACAAAAAATTTGAGGAAAATTGATGAACTCACTAAAATTGCTAATGACTTTCAATTTGCTCAAAAAGAAATCACACGAAAAAATTTAGAGTTAATCGAAAAACAGAAAGAAATTCAGAAGTTAAAAAATGAATATGCCGATGCACAAAATATTATTTTTAAATACCGTAATCTGGAAAATGATCTTCAAAATAAATCAACATTAGTAGATGATTTACAAACACAACTTACTGAAATTCAAAATAAAACCAATGATTATTTGCAAAAAATTGAACTGCTCGAAAATGAGAGTAATCAGCTAAAATCGAAGTTAGAAGAAGAACAGGTAATAATA
Source organism: Eximiradius sp. (assembly GCA_937127445.1). Lineage (GTDB taxonomy): Bacteria > Bacteroidota > Ignavibacteria > Kapaibacteriales > UBA2268 > JAKIZO01. Next base: position 233,361 of record CAKZLY010000015.1, read on the forward strand.
AAGAATTTTGAGCTGACAACAAATGAACTTTTGAAGCAAGCTTTCCAACACGAGACGCAAATTGCAAATGCGAACAATACTATTGCTGAATTATCAGAAAAATTAGATTATTCCAATAAAACTATTAACAATTTCAAAACTGAGAATTCTGCTTACAAAGAAAAAATTACAGATTTAGAAAATGAAATAATGCTGATTAAAGCTAATAATTCAGAATTGCTTATTAAAAATGCTGATTTATTAAACAAGAATAATTTACTTGAAAAAGAGAACACAGAACTTCATAATATTAAATCAAAATATCAACAAATTTCGCAGCAATTAGCAGAAGAAATATTAAAAAATGAGCAAATTAAACAGAAGTTGGACGATTATACAATAAGAAGTACGAAATTGCTCGACGACATTCAATTGCTAAACGATAGCGTTGCTTTAAAAGAGGAGTTAATTAATAGACAAGCGGATGAAATCTCAAGGTTGAAAGAACAAATTGATAATTTTCAGGACAAGTTCATTACAATTCAGAGCGAAAATCTATCGCTTTCAGCACAAATTGAGGCATTGCAAATTGTTCAAAATAAATATGAAATTTTGTTCGAAGAGGTAAATCAATTAAAAATTCAAAACGACCAATTAATTGAACACAAAAGGTTATTATCCAATGAAATTTCAGAATTACAAAGAGATAAAGCCAAACTATCCTCTGAATTAGAATTTAAAAATAACATAATTAATGAAAAAGAGAATAAAGTATTAGAATTATCTGAAAAATACAACAAAGCAGTTGAGAAATCTCTCAAATTAAATGATTTAGAGAAAGAATTGTTTGATATAAATACTGAAAATAATGAATTAAAAGCTAAATTAGAACAAAATATTCAATCAGTTCAAGAAAAAGATGCTATTATTGATGATTTAACAAATAAATTGCAAGAGTCTGAGAATAGAGTAGCTGAATTAAGCGATAATATGTTCAATATTCCTATCAACAGTCAGCTTCAAGAACTGAGGAATCAAATAATTGATCTCGAAAAAATAATCGAAGAAAAGGACAAAACAATAAACAGTTTGAATAAGAAAATTGAAAAGTTAAATATCAAAGCAAATTATGGAAGGATGCCTGAACTATTTCCAGTAGAAGATGACGATAAAATAGAAAAATTATCAAAAGAAATAGAAAAGCTACAATATGAAATTCAACGAAAGGATGAAGAAATTGAAAAATTGAAGATTCAAACTGAAATGCAATTAGATGAAAATTTATATGCCGTTCGGGATAAATTAATAATGGATTTAAATACTGAAAAAACTCTCAAAGACTTACAGATAGTTACACTTAGAGAGAAAAATGAGGCTTTACGTGAGATATTAAAAAACCGTTACGAACAAATAAAGATATTAGAAGAAGATTTTAATGAACTAAATGAAAGCATAAAATTAAGTAAAAATCATAAAGAAAATCTTATAGCACAAATAGAGAGTTTAATTAACAAATTAGAAAGTTTAGAAGATGATTAATGAAGTAGCAAAAATTCTTAGAAAAGTTCGGAAAGTTGCCCTATTGACAGGTGCTGGTGTATCAGCTGAAAGTGGGATTGCGACTTTTCGGGATCCAGATGGACTATGGGCAAAGTTCAATCCAATGGAGCTTGCCAGTATGAAAGGCTTTACGTCGAACCCGCAGCTTGTATGGGAATGGTATCAATATAGACGCAAAATTATCGCAAATGTTCAACCAAATGCGGGGCATTATGCAATTGCTGAAATGGAAAAAATGTTTGAATTTTTTAGTCTTGCTACTCAAAATGTTGACCGATTGCATCACAGAGCAGGTTCGAGAAATGTTATCGAGTTGCACGGGAATATTATAGAAAATTATTGCATAAAATGTGGCGAGTATTATAAAAAAGAAATCAATGTCGAAGATAATAGTTTGCCGAAGTGTGAAAGCTGTGGTGGTCAGATAAGACCTGCAGTTGTATGGTTTGGCGAGATGTTACCAGAAGAAGCACTATCTAATGCTTATGATGCAAGTCAAATAGCGGAAGTATATTTTTCGATTGGCACTTCTGCCGAGGTATATCCTGCTGCTGACTTGCCCAGACACGCTAAAAGAAATGGTGCAGTGCTAATTGAGATTAACCCAAATCAAACTGTATTATCAGGATTTGTTGATTTCAAAATAGCTGAACCATCGGCCGTCGCTTTACCTAAATTACTAAAATTGTTAAAAGAGGAATGAGTATGATTCTTGGAATTGGAACAGATATTATTGAAGTTGAGCGAATAAAAAGTGCAATTGAAAAGTATGGTGATAGATTTCTTCGAAGAATATTTACAAGCAAAGAAATTGAGTATTGCGAAGAATTCAAAGAAAAGAAATTTCTTCACTATGCTGCACGATTTGCTGTAAAAGAATCTTTTAGTAAGGCAATAGGGACAGGTATTACACAAGGTTTTAAGTTCAATGAAGTTGGTATAATAAACGAAACAAACGGCAAACCTGTCGTTGTGCTTGATGGTAGAATGAAAGAGAAATACGAAAAATATAGAATTGACGTTTCTATTTCACATACTGAGCATTATGCAGTTGCTTTTATTGTAATGAGTGATGAATCTCAATCAGTTATCAACTAATAATTAATGAAAAAATGCAAAAAATAAATATATATACTGATGGAGCTTGCTTGGGAAATCCAGGCCCAGGGGGTTGGGCATTTATAGCAGAGATTGATGGAAATATTATTGAAAAAAGCGGATTTCTGCCTGACACTACAAATAATAGGGCTGAATACCAGGCAGCGATTGAAGCAATTAGTTTCGCAAGCCAATTTAGCAAAGAAATTCAAATCAATACAGACAGTGAATTACTGCTTAATACAATAACGAAGTGGATATATTCCTGGCAAAAGAAAAATTGGAAGAAATCTGATGGGAAGGTGGTTCAAAATCTTGATTTAGTGCAAAAGCTTTGGGAGTTAATCAATAAATATAAAGTATATTGGAACAAAGTTCCTGCTCATTCAGGAATTGTTTTGAACGAACGTTGCGATATGCTTGCAAAGGAAGCAGCTATAGGAGCAAGTTCCACCAATATAGAAGCAAAAAACAATTCCACCAATGTAAATTTGTTCGAATGCATTCAGGAAATTCATTCTACAGATGGAAAGTATAAATTAGTATTGAAAAATGATAATTCGTTAGAATTATTCAGTAATAATCAAAAATTAGCTAACTTCAATTTTTCGCTTGATGTTTTATTAAAGTCGAGCAAAGAAAAATGAAAAGAAGAGATTTCATAAAAAAAATAACAGACTTTATCACATTTGGGGGTGTTTTTTTCTCTGCTAGTAATATCATAGCTAAAAAGAAGAAAAAAATCAGACCTAAGAAAAATAAGAGTTCAGAAATTATTTTAACAAATGAAAGTATGTTTGAAAAGATACTTAAGCAAGCTGAACAAAATAAGTGGAAAACAAAGAATATTGGTGAAGTTGTAATTGAAGTAGCAAAATGCTTTTTAGGCAGACCTTATGAGGGCGGAACACTAGAAGTAAGCGGCGAAAATGAAGAAATAGTCGTTAATTTGATTGAATTTGACTGCGTAACATTGATAGAAAGTTCGCTTGCATTTGCCCGGATGATTAAAAAGGGACTTGCAACAATGAATGATCTCACTCGCGAGCTTGAATTTATAAGATACCGGAAAGGAAAACTGGTAGATTATACTTCACGACTTCATTATACTTCCGATTGGATTACAGATAACGAAAGCAAAGGAGTTGTCTCAGATATTTCGAAGAGTTTAGGTGGAACACCTATTCAATTCAATGTGTTTTTTATGTCCGAGAATTCCGAACTCTATCCAGTGCTTCGAAAAGTTCCAAAAATGATTGCAGAAATTGAAGTTTATGAAGAACATATAAGAAAAAGAACTTATCATTATATTCCTAAAGAGCAATTCCAAAATATTGAGAGTAAATTCCGATCAGGCGATATAGTTGCCTTTGTAACAAACAAGCCAGGTTTGGATTTTTCGCACGTTGGGCTTATTGTTGTGGAAAATAATGCTGTTAAACTGCTACACGCTTCTTCGAACCAGAAAAAAGTGGTACTGGAAAACACTTTGCAAAATTATTTGACCAACAACACTGCTGCAACTGGTGTTTGCATAGTTAGACCACTCGAAATTTGAAAAAATATTTCAAAAGCAATAAAGAATAAAAATAATTAGAATATTTATGAAATTTTATTTAAATTTTGTTTATTTTCATTTCACTGTTTAGAAAAATGAAAAAAATCTGTTTAATATTGTTAGTTCTATTCTTAGCTAATAATATTATTTATTGTCAATCTGAAAGGATATCATCTCTACTTAAATTAGTTGCACAAGGAAAAATGGAAGAAGTGCGTACAGCTATGCCTAAGCTGTTGGCTGATTATCCGAATGAGCCTGGAGTGCTTTTGCTCCAGGGTGTTTTGATGGAAGATGGAATGCGGGCTGTAAAAATATACAAAAACATAGTAAAAAATTACCCCAATAGCGAGTGGGCAGATGATGCTCAGTGGAGGATTGTACAATTTTATGCTGTTATTGGAGATACCCTTGAAGCCAAAAAGGAACTTGAATTTTTCAGAAAAAGTTATCCTAAATCTGAATTTTTAGCTCCTGCGACCGATGTTGTCCATTCATCGATTTCCTCTGTAAAATATGATTTCAAAAACAGAACTAATAATGAAAAATCTACACCAAAAGCTCAACCAGAGAACCAACGCTGGGGACTTCAGGTAGGTTTATACTCCACAAAATCAGCAGCAGAATACGAAAAAAAGCGTTTTTTAGCAATGAAGCTGCGAACAGAAATTATCGAAAAAGAAGTTGATGGAGAAATAAAATACGCAGTTGTGATTGGGAATTATTCATCAAAGGAATCAGCCGAAGCAGCGAAAAAAGAAGTCGAGAAAAAGTGTGAATGTACCCCTTTTGTATTCCAAAAAGAATAGAGCATGAAAAAAAAAAGAACAATTACTTTCAGACGAAAAAAAATATTCTCAGTTAAAAGTCAAAAATGGAAGCGTAAGTAATTTTCGCTTTTACGATGGGCAGTATCGCAAAAAAAATAATTCCCTGAGTCCAGAATTTATTCAAGCCTTCAAAAATTATTTGATTAATAAAAATAAACAAAATAAAAAGTAACCTAATTATGAGCACAATCTTAAAAGGCAACATTCTCGATATAATTAATAGAACCATTAAGAAAGGTTATATTCAAATTGATAATGGTATTATTAAAGATATTGTTTATACCGATGAAGTAGATGACAATACATTCATTATGCCGGGGTTTATCGATGCTCATGTACATATCGAAAGTTCTATGCTGCCACCATCGGAGTTCGCTCGTGCAGTAGTTAAATTTGGAACAGTTGCAGTGGTTTCTGACCCCCACGAAATTGCGAATGTGCTTGGAGTAGAAGGCGTTGAGTATATGATAACGAATGCACGGCGTGTTCCTCTGAAATTTTTCTTCGGGGTACCATCTTGTGTGCCTGCTACAAATTTCGAAACATCAGGAGCAAAGATAACATCTGAAGATATTGAAATTCTTTTCAAGAAATATAACTTAAAATATTTAAGTGAAATGATGAACTATCCTGGAGTAATTTACGAAGATCCTGATGTAATAGATAAAATTGACATTGCTAGAAAGCTTAATAAAAAGATTGATGGACATTCACCGGGATTTATTGGAGATAATTTACAGAAGTATGCTTCGTTCGGAATTTCTACAGACCACGAATGTTTTACTTATTCCGAAGCATTGGAAAAAATCAAATATGGAATAAAAGTATTAATTAGGGAAGGTTCTGCTGCAAAAAATTTTGACGTTCTATCAAAGCTTATTGCCGAGCACAATAATATGTGTATGTTGTGTTCGGATGATTTACATCCGGATGATTTGATAAAAGGTCATATTAATTTGTTGGTAAAGAAAGCATTGAAAATGGGTTTTGATTTGTTCGACGTATTAAGTGTGGCTTGCTTGCGACCAATGGAACATTATGGACTAAATGTAGGATTACTGAGAATCGGCGATCCTGCTGATATGATCATTGTTGATGATCTCCAAAATTTCAATATTTTGAGAACATACATTGATGGAAAATTAATTTTTGAAAATGGAGTGACATATATTAGTCCATTTATCTCTGAAAAATTGAATATTTTCGAAGCCGAAAGAATTACGCTTGAAGACATCCAAATAGAGGCAAGGAGCTCCCAAATTAATGTTATCAAAGCTCTTGATGGGGAGCTAATTACAGAAAAAATTATTTGCGATGCTAAAATTGTAAATAATTGTGTTGTCCCAAATATCGAAGATGATGTGTTGAAACTTGTAGTCTATAATCGTTATAAAAAGGCAAAGCCAGCAATAGCATTTATTAATAATTTCAAGTTGAAAAAAGGAGCAATAGCTTCGACTGTTGCTCACGATAGTCATAATATAATTGCTGTGGGTGCAGATGATATTTCATTGATTAATGCAATAAATGCAATTATTGATAGTAAAGGCGGTTTGTGTGTTGCTACATCGGCGGAAAGTATTTTGCTTCCACTACCAATTGCAGGGCTTATGTCTGCAATGGATTATCCATCGACTGCTAATCTTTATAACAAACTCACAGAAAAAGCAAAGGAATTAGGTACTGACTTGCAAGCACCATTTATGACATTATCATTTATGGCTTTACTCGTAATACCAAAGCTAAAATTAAGCGATAAAGGATTGTTCGATGGTGAAAAATTCGAATTTATTGATTTATTTGTATGATAGGAATACTTTCTAAAGCATAACTAAACTATAATCTTAAGCAAAGCCAGTTTGTTCAATTATTTTGTTCTTGATTTATTTTTCTTCTTTACCTTTTTCGTGTGGTTGGTAGACAACAACATCAACCTCGAAAGTTGTGATCATTCCACCAAAATTATGCCCTGTAAAAATTTCGTCCAGATGATCTATGAACTCAAAAATTTTCTCTTTTTTATCTATTATTTCAATAACAATTGGTAAATCAGTTGATAGAGCTAGTATTTTAGCTGAATGAATCATGCTATTTGCTCCGTACGAAAGTACACCACGAAAAACGGAAGCACCTGCCAATCCCTTACGTTTAGCTTCAAGAACCAAGAACTCATATGTGGGCTGGTGTTTGTATTTATCTTGTGAACCAATGTAAATGCGTAAAACTTGTGATTTCCCCTCTAATTTCATTGCTTATCTCCATATATAATTAACTACTGTTTTGCCCAATAATGTAAGTGAAATACCTAAAAATATACTTACACCCATATACAACATCAAAAACAAAACTTCCCTATCATTTATCAAATTTATTGTATCGTTCGTAAAAGTAGAAAAAGTTGTTAGACCACCACAAAATCCAACTGAAAGCATTAACCTCATCTCAGGTGACAACACTTCTCCTTTCTCGAATAAACCAAGAATAATGCCAATTAAAAAGCATCCCACTAAGTTTACAATTAAAGTGCCTAACGGAAAGTTAGTTGGGAAAATTTTATGAACAAATACAGTTGTAACGTATCTTGTGATGCTGCCGATAAAACCGCCTATTCCTGCTAACAGAACCCCTTTTAACATAAAACTCCTATAAAAAATTACTTATAATTTCTTATAGGAGTTATCAGCCATTGCTGGCGGTTTTGGCGAACTCCATCACCTTTTGATTGCAAAGTTATAAAAAAATTGTCATCGGTGCAAAAACATTCGAGAAAAAGATACAGGAATTGGATTGGTAACAACATAAAAATCAAGAGGATAGTACCTTTACAAATCACTTGCAATGAAACAAAATTCTTCGTTCAAGTTGAAATAATGTTCAAACTGATGTTTGCTTATAGACTTGCGATTTGAAACAAAAGACTTAAGAGTAAAAATTTTTAATCCAATTTCGTCAGCAATAAACTCATATAAAGAATTTGCATCAGTACCATAGAAATCGCTTGCACCGATACCAGACTCGAATAAAATAGTCGGCTTACTTGATTTAAGCAGATTTCTTGCTCCTTTCAATACGGGGAATTCACCACCTTCGACATCAATTTTAAGGAAATCTATGCGAACATTTTGCGGGATAAGCGAATCTAAAGTCTTAACTTCTACTTGTATTTCTTCAATTTGGGGTGAAGCGATATCATAGCGTCTTCGTTTAATTCCACTATAAGCTGGAGCATTCTTCACGAACTGAAAAGTTGAGCGTCCTTCTTTATCCGAAAGTGCATAAGGATAAATTTTTGCTTTTGAACTGAATTTATTAACTAATTCAGTGTATAAATGCGGTAGTGGTTCGAATGCGTAATGAATTCCATCAGGAGCGTATTTATGAAACAGTTTTAGAATATCACCCTTGTGGCAACCAACATCTATGCAATTTGAGTTAGATTTAAGAATTTTTTTTAAAATAAATCTGGTAATTCTATCATACTCAATATTTTTCGTGATATCAATTTTCGACAAGATTAATGCTTCGCGTAGAATGTTTTTTAGAAGTCCCATATTCACTCTAAAATAAAAAAGCAATTTACTATTATTATGAGTTATTTCAAAATACCTAATCGAAACAATTTTCGCAAGAACAAATAATAATAATATGGGGCGTATTTCTTACGCCCCATAAAATCGATTAAAAATGGGTTTGAGAACTCTTATTTTATCAAATCGTAATAGTCAAATGGCAAAATGTGTAGCGGTTTGCCATTATTATTAATTCGGAACTTAACATCATTGGAAATTTCTTTCGGGAAAATATTAATTTCTTCTGTTTTGGCTTCAAAACTAAAATCAAAAGGAATATTAGATTTTGGCCAGAATTCATCAATTTCAAGGACATCGTTTTTCTTGAAATTGATTTTCTTTTTTGCAATTTCAATTGCTTTATCAATGCCACCAATTTCGTCGACAAGTCCAATGGATTTACCTTTTGCACCGGAATAGATACGGCCTTGTGCAATATTGCCAATAGCTACACTATCAGTATTTCTTCCTTTTGCAACTTTATTTACGAAGTCTCCGTAGAAATCGGATATTAATCCTTTGAATTGGGATAGTTCTTCATCGGTGAAATTGCGTGCGGGAAGACCAATTCCAATGAATGGCAAAGAAATTGCATTTCCTAAATCAGAATGTTTTCCTCGTTTGACGACATCATAGGTAATACCCAAGCTGTCCATCAATCCTTTATTATAAATATAAGAAGCAATTACACCAATGGAACCAGTTATGGTAATTGGTGTAGCCAATATTGTATCAGCATCCATCGAAAGCCAATAACCACCTGATGCAGCAACTGAACCTTGTGAGACAATAATAGGTTTTTTCCCTTTATAGCGGCGCGTAACCTCGGCAACTAAATCGGATGCAAAGGCAGAACCACCAGGCGAATTTACTCGGAGAATAACTGCTTCGTATTTACTACTTCCAAGAATATTTTCCAGAACTTTTGATAATTTTCGTCCAGAAATACCAGTTTCTAAGTCGCAAACACCTTCGGCATAGACAATAGCAATTTTTCTATCTTGCTCGCTCCAGCGATTATCAATTGGGGTAAAATCTTCAAAGCGAACTGTTTCATTTGAAATTACATAATCTTTGTTATTTAACTTGATGAGAGTATCAATTTTGTCCCAGCGGTGAATTCTATCAATTAATTTTTTCTCTTTTGCTTTGTTTGCAGTAATAATTAATGAATTTAAGATGTCGTCAAATTCGTTTTCTGACAGATTTCTTGCTGTTTTAATGTCTGCTTTTGCTAAATTGAATAAGTCGTCGATGTATTCTTCACGCTGTTCTTTTTCTCCATCGGAGAAGTTTATTCTCGAAAAGCTTTCGGCAGCAGATTTATACTTGAAAAGGCGAATTTCTTCAAATCCCAAGCCATATTTTTCCATAAATTTTTTGTAGTAGCTTCTGCTCGACGAGAAACCTTCAATTGCGACTTCACCAAGAGGTTCGAGTATAATTTCATCTGCAACAGTTGCTAAATGGTAGTTTCTTATGTTGAAACTTTCAGAAAAAATCACAACTCTTTTACCGGTGGCTTTGAGCTGTGCAAGTTTTTCTCGAATTTCCCACATATCGGAATAGCTTGCAGTAAAATCAGTGATATTAAGATAAAGTTCTTTTATTTCCTTGTCGTTTTTAATTGCGTCAAGTTTTTTCAGCACATCATAAATTGTTGTATATTTTGATGAAATTGGGAAAAGAATAGATAAGAAAGAGGATTCGGGTTGGAGCGAACCAGTAAGTTCGAGTTTAGCAACTTTTTTCTTGCTAAGAAAAGCATCGTAGATAATTGAGCGGTCAAGTGGAGAAAATCTCACCAAATAGGCATTTGTTGCATCACTAAAGTTATCTTTTGAAGGTGCAGCAACAACTGAACCAATCCCAAGATAGCCAAAACTGATATCAAAACCAATTGAAAGACGTTCGTCTGAGAAGTAGCGTCCACCAATTCTAATTCCATCAAGAACTTCATAATTAGCGCCGGCGCTCCATTTTACCTCATTGTAGTCATCCAAGTTGCTGGCAGCAGCATCAATAAAGAAGGTAAGTGGGTAATTCTTAATCGGTCTAATGGCTAATTCACCAACGTGTTCTTCATTCAAATTTCTAAAATTACTTCGATAAATATATCCTGCAGAGACATAAGGCAATGGACGCCAAAGAAGACCGATGATATAAGAAGGCCTATAACCATAAGGATTGTCGCCACTTATTGCAGAATATCCAAATCCTACCCCAAATGTTCTATCTCCAAATCCAATAGAATATCGCATATCATAGAAGGATTTACCAGAAAAATCGTAGCGAACAACTCCCGAACCAAAATATTTGCCTCCCATGAAAATTCCATAATCAGGCTTTTCAAAGTTCTTGTTTTTGTCGTTAATCATAAAAAGAGATTCATTACGGTTTGTCATCGCAAGAGTGGCAGGATTGATGAAGCCATAATTACCATAGCGGAAGGCACCTTCGCTTGACTGCGTCCAGAATGATTGCGAATAATATGGAATGAAGCCAACACTTTTTGCAAAAATTTCGGGGACAAAAATCACAAAAAGTAACAAAGTTATTATTTTTCTCATATAAACCTCATAAGAAATATGTTTAATGAACTCTCAATAATTACGATAATTGATCAAATATGTTTCAAATTTACAGTTTGAAGATTAATAATATTTGTTATAATTTTGTTATTTTTTGAATAGCAAAAATTAGCAAAGGATAATTATGAAACAATCACAATTATTTATACCAACTTTGAAAGAAAATTCTTCCGAAGCACAAATTCCATCGCATCAATTAATGTTGAGAACGGGTATAGTCAGACAGCTCGCATCAGGGGTTTTCTCATTTTTGCCACTGGGTTATAGAGTAATCAAAAAAATCATACAAATTCTGCGTGAGGAAATGGATGCTATCGGTGGGCAAGAATTTTTGCTGCCAGCACTTAATCCAATAGAAATCTGGGAACAAACCGGAAGAGTAGAAGCAATGGGAGATGTATTGTTTCACATAAAAAACCGCGAAGGGCTTGTGCTCGCTCCAACTCACGAAGAAATTATTACTTATCATGCAAAGCAACATATTAAATCATATCGCGATTTACCTCAAATCTGGTACCAAATCCAAACAAAGTTTCGGAATGAACCACGCCCGAAATCAGGTGTATTACGTGGTCGTCAATTTATTATGAAGGATTCTTACTCGCTTGATTCATCCTGGGAAGGATTAGATGTTTCGTATCAGAAGCACCACGACGCATATTGCCGAATATTTGAACGCTGTGGTATCAAGTTCTTTGTAGTTGGTGCTTCCTCTGGTGCAATGGGTGGGAACAAAAGTGAAGAGTTTATGGTGGTATCTGATTCTGGCGAAGATGTTGTTGCAATTGCTGACGATGGTTATGCTGCAAATGTAGAGATAGCAACTTCTGCCCTATCTCCTGTGGGTAGAATTGAAATTGAATTGCCAATTGAAAAATTCCCTACTCCAAATGCAAAGACAATCGACGATTTGATTGCACAATTTGGCATTCCAGAGGAAAGATGTGCCAAATCAGTTGTTTACATAGTCGAAGACAAACCTGTGCTTATTTTTATGAGAGGCAATGATGAGCTTAACGAAAGTAAACTGCAAAGTGTATTAGGCACTGGAACGTTTCGCCCTGCTGAGAGCGAAGAATTAATTCGTTATACAGGCGCAGACCACGGTTCTATTGGACCGATTAATTTAAAAACTAATATAAGAATAATTGCGGATAAGCTGCTCAAAGATGCTAATGGGTTAGTTAGTGGTGCAAATGAAGATGGTTATCATTATAAGAATATTGATTTTAGACGTGATTGTCCATTTATTACTGAATTTTATGATCTTAGAACAATTCGTGAAGGAGAGCCATCTCCAATATCAGGTGCACCAATTAAAGTAGTAAAAGCAATAGAGCTTGGTCATATCTTCAAACTTGGGACTAAGTATTCTGAAGCGCTGGAAGCAAAATTCCTGGATAAAAACGGGAAAGAGCAACCAATTATTATGGGAAGCTACGGTATAGGTGTGGAAAGGATTATGGCTTGCTTTGTCGAACAAAACCACGACGAGAAAGGTATAGTCTGGGAACGTCCACTTGCGCCATTTGATATACATTTGATTGCTGTTAATCAGCAAAAATTCCTGGGGGTTAAAGATAAGTCTGATGAACTTTACAGAGAATTAGGTAAAGTGGGTTATGAAGTTCTTTATGATGATCGCGATGAAACTCCTGGAGTAAAATTTAATGATGCAGATTTGATTGGTTTGCCACTGCAATTAATTGTTGGTCCGAAAAATTTAGAAAACAATAAAGTAGAAATCAAAATTAGAGCTACTGGCGAAAGAAAATTAGTTGAAATAGATAAACTTAAAGAAGAGTTGGCAAGCTTGATTAAATAAAGATAAAGAGAATGGAAGATTAGATAAAAAAGAGGCTGCCCTTGAAAGACAGCCTCTTTTTATTAAATTAAAAGTTTACTGCTTCACCATATGCAGCCGCCGCTGCTTCCATAATAGCTTCGCTCAAAGTAGGATGAGCGTGAACAGTTTTGAAAATTGATTTTCCAGTTGCACCAACGCTACGAGCTAGTCCAATTTCAGCAATAAGTTCTGTCACATCAGGACCAATCATATGAGCGCCTAACACTTCCCCATATTTGGCGTCAATAACCAACTTGACAAAACCGCGAGCTTCACCGATACCGTGAGCTTTGCCACTGGCAGTGAATGGGAATTTTCCGATTTTCACTTCATAGCCTAATTTTTTTGCTTTTGCTTCAGTTAGTCCGACGCTGGCGACCTGCGGTTGGCAATAGGTGCAACCAGGAATATTGTTATAATCGACACCTTCAACTTCGTGACCTGCTATAAATTCAGCGGCAACAATGCCTTCTGCTGAGGCTTTATGTGCAAGCCAGGGTGCACCGGCAACATCACCTATTGCAAAAACACCTTCGACGTTTGTTCTAAGGAACTTATCTACCTTAATAAATCCTTTTTCTATTTCAACACCGATATTTTCGAGACCTATGTTTTCGATATTTGCTTGAATACCGATAGCATTTAATGCAATATCAGCTTGGAGGGTTTCTTCGGAACCATCTTTTTTCTGAACTTTAACTTCAACACCATCACCTGCTGCTTTGGCGGATAATACTCTTGTATTAGTTAATATTTTGATTTTATCTTTTCTGTAATTACGCTCTAATTCTTTTGAAATCTCTTCATCTTCAATAGGAAGCAGTCTATCCATCATTTCAATAATAGTAATTTCTGTTCCAAATGAGTTGTAGAAGTAAGCAAATTCGACACCAATAGCACCAGCCCCCATAATAATCATGGACTTAGGTGGTTCTTGCAGAATGAGTGCTTCTTTGCTAGTAATCACTTTTTTCCTATCGACTTCGATATCTGGGAACATACGTGGTCGAGCGCCAGTTGCAATAATAACATTTTTTGTTTCGATAGTGTCAGTAACTTTGCCATCCTTATCTTTTACTTCAATAATATTTTTGGTTTTGAATGACGCTTCTCCTTTAAGATGCTCGACTTTGTATTTTTTGAAAAGGAAGCCTATTCCGTTGGACATTTTGCTGGCAACATCACGGCTTCGCTTAATTACTTGATGGAAATCGACGTCAAATTTTTCGATATTGAAACCGTAGTTTTTAGATTCTTTCAAGAAGTGCATATATTCAGCGTTTTTCAGCAAAGCTTTTGTTGGAATACAGCCCCAGTTCAGGCAAATACCGCCAAGATGCTCTCGCTCGATACAAATTGTTTTCAAACCAAGTTGCGATGCTCTAATTGCTGCAACATAGCCACCTGGTCCCGCACCAATTACGACAAGGTCAGCACTAATTTTATTCATAATCTCTCCATAATGTGAAAAAATATTAACTAAATTAGTCGTTTAGACGTTTTAATGTTCATAAATATTTAATGATTGTTGTTTTTGTCAAGATTATAATTAATGAAATGGGGAAAACATGAGAAGAGTGTCGATGCAGTTCGTACTATTTATGGTAATTTTGAATTATACGATAAATTTATCTGCAAATGATGTCAATAATTTAATAGAATTTAATGCACAAAAGTTCAAGTTCATACTGGAAACAGCTGTTCAAAATCATTTAGACACATTTGATATTGAGCAAGCATCGGAAAGTGCATTCCGTGCAATGCTCACGTTTTTAGATAATCAAAGCAATTATTATTCAGCCAAACAACTAAAAGAATATCAAGAAAAGAACACGGGTAAAGCAGAAGGGATTGGGATTAATATTGCAACACTAAACGATTCGATTGTAGTTGGGTCAGTGCAAAAGAATTCACCAGCAGAAAAAGTAGGAATAAAGCGGGGCGATATTTTGTTGTTTGTTGATAATCAAGCAGTTACAGGGAAATCACAGCAAGAGGTAAACGAACTACTTGCCGACGATACTGGTACAGTGGTTAATTTGATACTAAAAAACACAATAGGTGAATTAAAGAATTATGTTGTAGGAAGAGAAATTTTCAAAGTGTCCAGCATTGCGACATCATTTTACTTGAAATCGCGTAAAATTGGCTACATTGCATCTTCTCGTTTCACTTCTTATGTGTATGAGGACTTGACGAATGCTATTGATAATTTTCTAAAAAAAGGAATAGAATGCTTAATTATCGATTTAAGAGGAAACCCTGGAGGTTTTCTTGACGAGGTGGTGAAAGTTACAGCAGAATTTCTTCCCAAAAATAGTCTTATTGTTTACACAAATTCAAAAAATAGCGATTTTATTTTGAATTTTAGAACAGAAAAAGACGGTAAATATCTGAAAATACCATTAATTTTATTGGTAGATGGGCAAACAGCTTCTGCGGCAGAAATATTTGTAGCAGCTTTGCAAGACTATGATCGAGCAATAGTGTTTGGCGAAAATACATTTGGCAAAGGCACAGTGCAACGATTATGGACGTTGAAAGATGGTTCTGGCTTCCGATTGACTGTTGCTGAGTATTTTTCTCCGATTGGTCGCCGTATAGACAAAGGAATTTTGAAAAAAAATATTGAAAAAACTGAACTTGACGAAAGCCTAAAATTATCTATTGGTGAAGAAGCATTCAAAGAAATATCCAAGGCGTTTGAAGAAACAGGTGGCGCAACTCGTTTGCCAACTTTTACAACAAAGAAAGGGAGAACGCTTATTTCAAAAGGAGGTGTTTTCCCGAATGAATTAGTTCGAAGCGATACATTAACTTTACTCTCAAAAGTGCTTATGAATAAGGGAATTTTTTTAGAATTTACACGTAAGATTTATTTTGCTCTATATCAAAAGAAAATAGCAAATGAATACAGAGACTTAGAAAATTATCTACAAAATTTCAGTGTTGATGAGTATTTGTATAATGATTTTCACCAATTTTCGTTATCAAAGAATATTTGGAATGCAGATATGGCAAAAATAGACGAGCACAACATCAAAAATTTAATAAAGTCTTATTTAGCACTCTGGAATTGGGATAATCCTGGATTCTTAGCATCCCGTGTTTTCGACGATAAAGTATTCAATAAAGCAATTTCAAACTTAGAAAAAGCAAAATCACTAATAAATTAGGAGTTTTCTATGAAAAAAAGCACAAACATAATAATATGGATTTTATCATTTGTAATTATGATAGCAAGCGCGATATACCAGAGAATGACAGGCCCAACTTATCCGATGAGGGGAAAAACTGAAATCAATGGAAAAGAGATAAAATTCAAGCTACCACGCAGTCACGACGGAAGCGGCAGTGAATTGGTTAAAATTGAAGTGCCGGATGAAGCAATTAGTGGGCAAATGACTTTGAAACGTTATAAAAGCTATGATGAATGGACAACACAAGCAATGAAACGCGATGGGAAGTTTTTGCTTGGAGATATTCCAGAGCAACCGCCTGCAGGCAAAGTTATCTATTATGTTGATTTGATTACAGAAAATGGCGAAAAAATAAGGTTGAACGATGAACCGGCAATAATCAGATTCAAAGGAGTTGTCCCGAAGTGGTTGTTAATTCCCCACGTAATTTTTATGTTCTTTGCAATGGTGCTGTCAGTTAAAACTGGGTTGCACACTGCTTTCGGTGGAGGCAATTTATATAAGTACGCACTGTGGACAACTGTATTATTTTTCATAGGAGGAATGATATTAGGCCCACTGGTACAAAAATTTGCTTTTGATGCATATTGGACTGGTTGGCCCTTCGGGCACGATTTAACGGACAATAAAACGTTGGTTGCATTAATTTTCTGGGTTATTGCATTATTCAAGCTACGGAAAAATCCAGATAATAAAACTTGGCCAATTATTGCTGCAATCGTAATGCTTGCTGTATATCTTATACCGCATAGCGTTTTGGGTTCTGAAATTGATTACACAAAAACCCAAAATCCATAGGAGGAAATAAAATGAAGAAATCAATTGGACCGAAAACACTAATTTATCCAAACCCTGTTTTGCTTGTAGGGAGTTACGACGAGCAAAATGTTCCAAATCTTATGGCTGTATCCTGGGGAAGTATTTGTTGCAGTGACCCGCCTTGTGTTGCAGTTTCTATAAGAAAAGCAAGATATACATATAACAACATAATGCAGCGAAAGGCGTTTACAGTGTGTATTCCATCGGAAAAGCACGTCAATGTTGCTGACTATTGTGGTATATATTCAGGTAAGCAAGAGAATAAGTTTGCAAGAAATAATCTAACGGAAGTTAAATCAAGTGTAGTAGATGCACCTTTTGCTGATGAATTCCCAGTAGTGCTGCATTGCAAGCTTCGAGAAATAAATGATTTAGGCGTACATACGCAGTTTATTGGTGAAATATTGGATGTTACAGTTGATGAAGAAATTTTGAATGAAAAAGGCACCCCAAATATTGAAAAAGTGCTACCAATAATTTATGATTATGGAACAAAAACATATTACGGTATAGGACAAAAATTGATTGATAGTTTTACTAACATTAAAAGATAGGAGACAATATGCAGAACTTTGTTTTTCATAATCCGACGAAACTAATTTTCGGCGAGAACACAATTGAAATAATTGGGAAAGAAATATCAAAGAATAGTATTAAAAGAGTTCTTTTGCTTTATGGAGGAGGTTCGATAAAGAAAAATGGCGTATACGACGCAGTTGTAAAATCACTCAAAGAGAATCATATTGAGTTTGTTGAGCATTCAGGGGTTGTCCCAAATCCAGTGCTTTCACACGCAAATGAAGGAATTAGCTTATGCAAAAGGAATAATTTAGAAGCAATATTGGCTGTTGGCGGTGGATCAGTAATAGATGAAGCAAAATCTATTGCAGCAGGCTATTATCTTAATAATTTGTGGGACGCATTCGAAAGAAAAGCGGAGATCAAAGACGCTTTGCCAATTTTTACAATACTTACAATTTCAGGGACTGGTTCAGAAATGAATCCGTTCGCTGTTCTGACAAATGAGTTGGATAAAAAGAAGTGGAATATTGGTGCTGCTTGTCTTTACCCGAAAGTAACAATAATAGACCCCAGAATTCAGATGAGCTTGCCATGGTCTCAAACTGTTAATGGCGGGATCGATGCAATTAGCCATATTCTTGAATATTACTTTAATTCGACTGTTCAGGAAGTTTCTATTTCTGTTTCTGAAGCGTTGATAAAAACGATTGTATTATGTTTGGACAAATTACAGGTTAATCAAAATAATTATCCAGCAAGAGCAAATTTGGCGTGGGCAGCAACTTTGGCATTGAATGGATTTGTTGGAGCATCTACTCTTGGTGAATGGACAGCACATAGAATAGAACACGGGATAAGTGCAATTTATCCGGAAATTGCTCACGGTGCGGGACTCGCTGTGGTCTTCCCTGCCTGGATTTCTTACACAAAAAACACAAATCCATCACAATACGAGCGCTTCGCAAAAAATGTGTGGAACTGCTACTCGCTTGATGAGGCTTTAGTTGCGATGAAATCGAAATACAGTTCTTGGGGAGCTCCAGTTTCATTAAGAGATTTAAACATTCCCAAAGAAAAAATTGGTGAGATTGCCCATAATGCATCACGGCTTGGAGTGGTTGGGAATTTGCTTCCACTAACGGAAAAAGAAATGGCAGAGATTTTGGATCTGGCGTATTAGTATTGAGTAAAGTGGAAAAACATTCGTGGGTAGGGTTTGAATACCTTACCCATTTTTCTAAAATAATTGCTGAATTGAGAATAATAAATAAAGAAACTTACTGAGAATAAGTTCAATTAGAGGAACACATATAAAAAACTATTTACTGCTGTGATAATAAAAAAAGTAAAATGAAGTTGTGGTCAGGGACGGAATCGAACCGCCGACACAAGGATTTTCAGTCCTTTGCTCTACCAACTGAGCTACCTGACCAAAGAGCAAATTAGAGTTACAAAAATAACTGTTTTTTTTAAATTACACAAATATTTTTTACATTTCGCTCAACAATTTTTTGACTTCTTCCCAGGTTCGAGCCATCAAATCGCTTTCTTCTGCACGAGTTTGAGGAATTTCTCTTATAGGTTTTCCTATTTTTACTTTTACCTGTCGAGGACGAATGCCGTTAATACCCTGACTTAATATTTCATAAGTTCCTTTAATAGCGACTGGGACAATAGGTTTGTGGCTTTTTGCAGCGATAATGAAAGCACCCCGTTTTGGTTCGGATAGGTTACCGTTTTTGGTACGTGTCCCTTCTGGGAAAACAAGGACGGAAGAACCTTTCTGAACACTTTTAATTGCAAGTTCCATACTGTTCATAGATTTGCGTGGATCTTCGCGGACAATCCCAATATATGGCGATTTTTTCAAACCATAGCCAAAAACAGGTATTTTTTCTAGTTCTTTTTTGTAAATTATTCGGAAATCATTCTCAATTGATGCTTGTAACACAGGAATATCAAACAAACTTGAATGATTTGCTACGAAAACATATGTTTCCTGTTTTTGTAAATTACCAGCACCTTCGACAATAACTTCAATACCTGCAATTTTTAGAATTCGTCGAGCCCAACGACGTGCGCAAGCAGAGAAACCGGGTGATTTAGCAAAAGCCATATGAAGAATTACAGCAACAGAATCAAAAAGCGTAACAAGTATAATTAGCAAAAGTCTTACGAAATACATTATTTTCTCACACAAGTTTCATAGTGAACAAAAATAACTTATTTCAATATTTTTTTCAAAATTTTGAAACAAATATATTTGTATAACGTAATAACAAAAGAAAATATAAGAATTATAGACGGAGAAGTAATGAGAAAGCTTTGGTATATGGTATTTTTTTTATTAATAGTAACAAATATATATTCGCAGTATTCATCAAAGCAAGTGTATGGATTACGTGAAGTTCTTCAAATAGCGCTACAAAACAATTATGATTTGAGATTGAGCAATGCCTCAGTTGAATTCTCGGAAGTCGATATGAAAAATGCTTTTGGTCAGTATTTGCCAAACATCTCGGTTAGTTCATCGTACTCGCGTCAGTTGAACAATCCGGATGAAATTCGCGATGAACTGCTCAATCAATATAATGCTCGGATAGGTGCTAATCTTGTATTATTCGATGGGTTTGGACGTGAAGCAAATTACACAAGAGCTCAAAAAACAATGCAATCTGCTGTTAAAACAGTTGATTTTCAAAAGCAGACTGTATTTCTGGATGCTTACAATGCTTATATTAATGTTGTTCGTTCATATCAAATAGTACGTGCCAGAAGAGAGAATCTTTCGCTCGGAGAAGCTGAACTTTCTCGTATTAGAGCCCGTTATGAGGCAGGAGTGCTACCCGCAACCGCTGTTTACGCGCAAGAAGCGGATTTAGGCAATCGTACACTGGAACTAATAACAGCAGAAAATGAGTTAAACATTGCAAAAGCCCAACTTCTAACAATTATGGGTATGCCACCCACAATGGATGTTGAATTTAGAATAGATGATTTGCCATCATTTTTGCCGGGAGAGGAAATCAAAGCATTTCGCAATGAAATAGGCAACATCAATAACGCTGTTAATATTGCATTGAACAACAGATTGGACTGGAAGTCGTCGAAACTTCGGTTAGAAGCAACACAGGAAAATCTTGAAATTGCTAAATCTTATTATTATCCACAGATTTCTGCTAATTCGTATTGGTCGTGGATGAATACTTCACTAAAAGGTTTCGACAAAAGTAATTATTATTTTGGATTGTCTTTGAGCGTTCCGATTTTTAATAATTTCAGCACTGATCTACGAGTACAATCGGGCAAGTTGGAGCTTACCCGAATTTCGGTTGAATTGCAAAAGCTCGAACAGCAAATACTTTCATCAGTTCAAATTGCATTTTTAAATTTGCAAACAGCTGAAAAACAAATAGAAATAGCCAGCAAAACCGTTCTCTCAGCACAAGAGAATTACCAAAGCACACAGGAACGCCTAAATGTCGGAGCAGCGACAACGAATGATTTAATTCAGGCGAATACACAGCTTATTTCATCCCAAATTAACCAAATCAATGCCATATATAATTATATAAAGGCACGAAATGATTTGAAATATTCCATTGGCACGCTTAGTTTTGAACAATAAATAGGAGGTATTATGAACGAGCATAACGATTTTCAACAAGAAATGCAAGACAAATACAGAAATTTAGTCCCTGATTATTCACAGCCGCCCAGCCCCGTTGATTTTCGGATTGGTTTTGGGCGCCGATTAGGTGCATATATGATTGATTTTGTAATTTATACGTTCTTGCTTGTTCTTGCAATGAGTTTTTTTGGGATACTTGATGATTTTGCATCATTGATGACAATGGGGCAAGACTTTGGAAGCAACCATGAAGAATTACAAATTTTTATGAAAGATTTATATGCTCGGTTTTATCCGTTGGTACTTGTAATTGCGTTTGCATATTACTCAATGGAGATATTTTTTGCACAAACAGTAGGTAAAATGGTACTAGGCATAAAAATAGCAAATTCGGATCGCACACAAGCAAGTCTAGGAACGCTTATAAAAAGATTTGTAGCGAAGTATTTTAACTACTTTTTGCTATTGTTGTATATTTTAACAAACGTTGAAATATTCTCGACTTTGCAATCAATATTTGGCATAGTAATTTTTATTGGTTTTTTTCTTGTACTTTCAGAATCTAAGATGGCGTTACACGACCGCATTGCAAAAACAGCAGTATTTTTTAAAGATGAGATTTTACTGGATGAAATTAAAGAAGAAAATAGTATTAATATATAATTGGGAAGATCAATGGCAAAGCGAAAGAACAACAAAAAAGGTATTATTATTGGAATAACAATTGCTATTCTGGCAATAGTGGGAATAGTATTAGTTATTTTTGGACGTGGTGAGCAAGCAATTGCAGTTACGGTAGAAGAAGTAAGTAAAAGAACAATAACACAAACAGTTTCGGCGGTGGGAAAAATCCAACCTGAAACCGAAGTCAAAATTTCCTCGCAGACATCAGGAGAAGTTATTTTCCTTGGAGTTAAGGAAGGCGAAACAGTTAAAGCACGTCAGTTGCTTGCACGTATTAATCCCGATATTGTCGAAACTCAGCTTGAGCAAGTAAAAGCAAGTGTCGAAGCTGCAAAAATCGATATTGACGCACGTGTTTCCGAGAAAGAAAGAGCAACAAATGATTTCTACCGTGCGAAAGAATTGTTCGATAAGAAGTATATTTCGAAACAGGAATTTGATAATTACAAAGCATCGTATGATTTAGCTATGAGTTCGTATAGATCTGCGATGGCTCGCTACGAACAAGCAAAAGCGACATTGCGACAGTATGAAAGGTCTTTGGCTCGCACCTCAATATACTCACCTATTGACGGCGTTGTTACTTCGCTTTCAGTTGAGCTTGGTGAAAAAGTGGTCGGAACAGAAATGATGATGGGGACGGAGATGATGCGAATAGCAGACCTGAATGTAATGAATGCCGTTGTTGATGTTGACGAGAACGATATTGTGTATGTAAAGCTTGGAGATACTGCCTATGTTGAGCTGGATGCAATACCTGATAGAAAATTTAAAGGAGTAGTACTTGAAATTAGTCATTCTGCTAAAGTATCGAGTGTAGGTACACAAAACGAAGTAACTAACTTTGAGGTTAAGATACGACTATTGGAGCGAGACACACGTTTTCGTCCAGGTATGAGCTGCAATGTGGAAATTCAAACAGAAACACGTCAAAACGTTCTTTCTGTTCCTTTGCAATCAGTAACCATAAGAGATTTAGGAATGAATTCGTTTAATGAGAACGAAACTGGACCTGATGAAAAACCAACACAAAGCAAATCTCGTCCTCAACAAATTGTATTTACACTCGAAGGCAACAAAGCAAAAATGCGAAAAGTTGAAACAGGCATAAGCGATAAAGGTTATATAGAAATTATTTCTGGGTTATCATTAGGCGAAAAAGTTATTTCTGGAAGTTATCAGGCAGTAAGTAAATTACTAACAGACGGGACAAAAGTAAAAGTAGATTCATTATTTGGAAAAGGACCTAAAAAATCTGGGAAAAAATAATGAAGGAAAATGATTTGCTCATAGAGATAGAACACATTTCAAAAGTATATGAAATAGGAGTAGAAAAAGTATTTGCTCTGAGAGATGTTTCACTACGTATTCATCGCAATGAATATGTAGCTATAATGGGACCATCAGGTAGTGGAAAATCCACTTTGATGAATATTATTGGATGCTTGGACACTCCTACTTCGGGCAAATATATTTTTGAAGGCGTAGATGTAAGTTCGCTTACAGATAATGAACTTGCAGAAATCCGTAATAGAAAAATAGGATTTGTTTTTCAAACATTTAATTTGCTTGCACGAGCAACAGCTTTAAAGAATGTTGAATTGCCACTCATATATGCTGGGATAAGCAAAAATGAACGCATTGAACGTGCAAAGAAGGCACTTTCCGACGTTGGGCTTGAGGACCGAATGAGCCACAAGCCAAACGAACTATCCGGTGGACAACGTCAAAGAGTAGCAATAGCTCGAGCTTTAATTACAAATCCATCAATAATACTTGCGGATGAACCTACGGGAAATTTAGATACAAAGACAGGCGAAGACATTATGAGGCTGTTTGCTGATCTCTGGAAATCAGGCAACACAATAATTCTGGTTACTCACGAAGAAGACATTGCACGACACGCACATAGAATAATACGAATTCGTGATGGACTAATCGAAAAGGAAGTACAAAATCCAAATCCGATTTATCTATAATTGATGAGAATATTATGTTACTGCTCGAAATAAAAGAATCTATAAAAATCGCATTTGAATCTATGAAGGCGACGAAGCTTCGTTCGGGACTTGCATCGCTTGGTGTAGTAATTGGAATTTCTTTTGTAATAATAATGGGTTGGATATTAGCCGGACTGGACAAAGCAGTAGAAGACACCTTTAATATTATTGGGAAAGATATGCTGTATGTTGATAAATGGGATTGGGCAGGCGGAAAAAACTGGAAAGAAGTGCAAGCGCGTAAAAATATCACTTACGAGCAAGCATTACGCTTCAAAGAACTAATTCGCTCAGCAGAAGTAGTTGTTCCCAATGCTCGATATTGGGGCGGACAGGTGAAATATGAAGGTGAAATATACTCTGGGATATCAATAGAAGGCGTTACTTATGAATATGCACGAACTCCTATGGGGAATATTGAACGTGGCAGATTCTTCAGCGAGTTCGAAGATAGAAACGGCGAGAATGTATGTGTAATTGGTTCCATACCTGCAGCTCGTATTTTCCCAGATAGCAATGGAATAGGCAAAACAATCAAAATTAACGGAAGAAACTTTCTAATAGTTGGTCAAATTACAAAGCAAGGCACAATGATGTTAGATTTTGTTGATAATATTATTTATATACCAATGAAAAGTTTCTTCTCTACATTTGGATATACAAATAGAAGTTTTACAATTTGTGTAAAAGCCGGCAGTATCAATGCGATGGATGAAGTTCGAACCGAAACCGAAGGAGTAATGAGAACAGTCAGGAATATTCTACCGGGAAAGGAAAACGACTTTTCGATAAACGAAAGTCAGGCGTTCGAAAAATCGTTTACAACAATAAGAGCAGCAGTTTGGGGTATTGGGATTGGAATGACTTTTCTATCGTTTTTAGTAGGTATGATTGGGATAATGAACATAATGTTTGTTTCGGTAACCGAGCGAACAAAAGAAATAGGGATACGCAAAGCAGTTGGGGCAAAGAAACGCTCTATATTGTTTCAGTTTCTTGTAGAGGCAGCAGTTTTGTGTATGATTGGTGCAATAACATCATTCATATTTTGTTCCGTATTAGTATATTTTGTAGCAACATATTTACCGTTATGGAACGAAAGTTTCAACTTCCTATCGCCAATAATACCGCTTAATTTGTTAATCATAGCAACGATTGTATCAATAATTGTTGGAGTGTTAGCTGGACTTATTCCAGCAATGCGGGCGGCTAATTTAGACCCAATAGAAGCGTTAAGGTATGAGTAGCTTTGATTAGTAGTGATAATTAAGATTGTATTTTAATAAAACGAAAAGAGGCTGATAAATGGACAGCCTCTTTTTGTATAAATAAGTATACTCACTATCTATGAATACCACGGGAAGAATTTCGGATAAAATCGATGCAATATTGGACATCATCAGAAAATTGTGGGTGATTTTTAATAAATTCCTCAATACCTTGCTTATTATTAAAGCCAGAAAATAGAACAGTATCGTAGAAAATTTGAAGTTCGTTAATCACATCTTCCGAAAAGCCTCTTCGACGCAAGCCAATTTTATTGACTTTTTCAACACGGGGTGGATTTCGACCAATAAGTACAAACGGCGGAACATCCATAACAATTTTAATATCGGCACCGATCATAGCATGTTTGCCAACGGTTACAAATTGATGAATTTTAGCAAAACCACCAAGAATCACAAAATCTTCGAGATGCACGTGCCCGGCAATTTGAGCAACATTGGACATAATTACGTTATCACCGACAATGCAATCGTGAGCTACGTGGCAATAAGCCATAATTAAGCAATTAGAGCCAACGGAAGTTTTACCGGTGGATGCTGTTCCACGGTGGATAGTTGCGAACTCGTGAATTACAGTATTATCACCAATAATAGTGAGAGTATCTTCGCCGGCATATTTTAAATCTTGCGGCTCGGTTCCAACGATGGAGTAAGGGAAAAGCCTACAATTACTGCCAATGGTAGTTCTACCATCGATGTAAGCACCAGCCATTAGAACTGAGCCGTCGCCGATTGTAACTTTGTCGCCGACGAAGCAATTTTGGTGTATAATAACATTCTCACCTAATTGAGCATTAGGCGAGACAACAGCTGAGGGATGAATTTGTACTGCCATATATTACCTATCAACAATTGCTGCTTGAAATTCTGCTTCTGCAACGGGGACGCCGTCGACATAAGCAATACCTTTAAACATAAGAGTATTAAGTTTTTTGTGAACAAGTTCAACTTCCATAACCAATTGGTCTCCTGGAAGCACTGGCTTTTTGAAACGAGCGTTTTTAATTCCCATAAAGAAGAGTAGTTTATTGCCAACTTCTTCTGGAGCGAGTTGACTCCAAACTATTAAACCACCAGTTTGAGCCAGGGCTTCACAAATGAGCACGCCCGGCATAACGGGTCGTTCGGGGAAGTGACCAAGGAAAAATGGTTCGTTAAAAGTAATGTTTTTATATCCAATAATTTTAGTTTTTTCTTCATTGAAATGTATAATTCTATCTATAAGCAAAAACGGGTAACGGTGCGGCATAATTTTAAGAAGCCCGTTTATATCAAGAACAACATCAGGGGCTTTTGATGGATTAAGTCGCTCTAATTCAAGTTGTTTGAGATATTTTTTGCGGAGAAGCTTAACAAACTCAAAATTGCTTGCGTGGCCAGGACGAGCAGCAAGGATTTGAGCTTTGATTGGAGCACCAACAAGAGTCAAATCGCCAATCATATCAAGCAATTTATGGCGAGCAGGTTCATTTTTGAAACGTAAAGAAGAATTGTTGAGAATACCACCATTAACAAGTGAATCAGGGACGTCTGAAGTTTTGAAAGTCTCTTTGACCCATTGTTTTTTTTCTTCGGAAAGCTCGCAATCAATAATAACAATAGCACTATCAAGGCTGCCACCTTTAATCAAACCATTTTTATAAAGCATTTCAACTTCTGTAAGGAAGCAAAAAGTGCGCGCTGGTGCGAATTCTGTTTCAAATTCCTGCTCTAAATTAAATAGACCAGTATGTTGACTGCCTAATGCTGGATTGAAATAATCTACCATAACAGTAATTCGATAGTCATCGAGAGGCAGGGCAACAATATCGACTTGTTTGGCTTCGTTTGTATAGCGAACAGTATCATCAATAACAAGGTATTTTCGTTCAGCATTTTGCTCGACAACACCAGCTTGCTTCAATGCTTCAACATAAGGCAAGGAACTACCATCGACAACAGGTGGTTCGTTTGCGGATAGTTCAATGATACAGTTGTCAATTCGCATACCAGCAAGGGCAGCAAGAACGTGCTCAACAGTATGAACACGGACATCGTCTATACCAAGAGTAGTTCCACGAGAAAGGTCAACGACATAGTCGACAAGTGCAGGAATTTCTACCCTTTTCTCTAAATCTGTGCGGATAAACTTATATCCATAATTTGCAGGTGCCGGCTTAAAAGTGATAGTAGAAGGGTTGCCTGTATGCAGGCCAATACCGGAAAAGGATACCTCTTTTAAAATAGTTCTTTGTTTTTCCATTTAACTTATTACTTTAGTTTATACTAAATTTTGCACAAAACATAAATTCAAAACTACAAATTATTTAGGTATAAAAAAAATAAAATAAGGGTGCCCATTAGTTATATAGACATAATATAAAGATAAAGATCTTGGTGTGTATTCAGTTTGAGTTTTTTCTTAAGGCGGAGACGAGCCTTTTGCACACTGGAAGGAGCAACATTTAGAATTCGAGCAATTTCTTTCGTTGTGTAGTTCATACGAATATAAGCACAATGTCGGAGTTCATTTTGAGTAAGATTTGGGAATTTATTCTTCAAGTTCGTAAAGAAATTTTTATGAACAGCTTCGAAGTGCTTTTTAGATATTTCCCAATCACGTTCAGGCAAGAAATATGAATTGAGTAATTTATTAAGCCGGCGAACATCATCATCGGAAATATTATATTTTTTAGCAAGAAGTTTATGACGTTTATTGAGTTCTTCAATAAGTTTATTTTTTTCATTAAGATAAACAGTTTCAACAGCAAGTTTTCTTTGAATGGCAGATAGTTCTGCTAGCTCAGTATTATCCAGAATGATTATCTGGTAGTAGTTTTTATCAAGCACATTAAAAAAAGAAACAGTTAAAATAATATATTTTATTTTATTATTCCTTTCTATTCTAAACTTGATAGAAACATTTTCATCTTTCAGTTTATACTCTTTCATCATTTCGATAAAATTCTGGAAGTATTCATAATCATCAGCGTAGATGTAATTCAATAGTTCAGAAATGCTTAATTCCTCAACATTTTGGAGTTCCAAAATATCCAAAGCTTTTGGATTTGCAAACACAGGAACAAGATTGTCGAGAACAATTATTCCGACAGGTGCGTATTTAGCGAGCGTTCTATACTGGGCCTCGTTTTCTGCAATAATTTTTTCTTGTTCTTTTTTTTGAGTAATGTTTTCAGCAACTTCCAAAATTCTATGCAATTTTCCGTCCTTGTTAAAAATAGGAGATGCTTTTATTAACCAATAAGTGCCATTTCGTGTTTTACGGATAAATTCTTCTGGTTTTAAGGATTGTTTGACGCGAAAAACTGAGCAATTCTCGCAGGGTGAATTATCGTCTGCCCAAATTTCGTAACATTTGCGGTTGAGCATTTCTTTTAGTGTCAGGTTAGATCCTTCAACAGCACTTTTATTTGCCCAAAGAATGTTATAATCAAGGTCTTGGACAATCACAAAGTCGCTTTGGTAGTCAAGAATGGCTTCTTTTTCGATTTCAGCATCTTGGAGGGCATATTCTTTCAATAACTTTTCAGTATTATCTTCGAAGAAAACACAAAATAGCCTTTTCCCCATTTGGTTTAATGTTAAACAAGAAACTTCGAGATAATATGTTTCGTGTTTAGCATTTTCGTATTTAATATTAATTTTAATTTTGTTATTATCAAATGAGGCAAAATTTAATGGCAAGTTTGTAATTTTCTCGAAAGATTTGCCTTTGCAAGAGTCATCACAGACAAAAATTTTTGAAAATGCAGAATTAAAAGCAACAATTTGAAAATTTTCGTCTAAAATACATTTGGCATCGAGACTATTATTAAATATTTCTTCGTAAATATTCATTGCAACAAAATAGAAAACAACGACTATAAATTTACAATTAATTTGAAATTTATCATAACTTAAATATATCAATAAGCACTAATTTTTTTGAATTGTCAATAAATTTAATTAATTTTCATTGAAGAAATATATTTTATTGTGTTATTAAAACAAAGCAAAAGATGGAGCAATTATACGAATTCCCAGATGAATATGATGAGCAGGGTCTATTTGGAGGAAATGAAAATAAAGATTTAGAGTTATTTTTAGAAAAAGTAATTGAAACCGGCAATACATTAAACATAGAGTTAATCACAAAGGCGTATTGGTTCTGCGTAAATTATCATCGAGGAGTAAAGCGAAAGAGTGGGTATCCATACTACACGCATCCACTAAATGTTACATTAATTTTGATTAAAGAATTAGGTATATTCGATGAGCAATCTATTATTGCATCGTTGTTGCATGATGTTATTGAAGATGTTGAATCGGTTACAAAGGGAATAATTGCAGAAGAATTTTCAGAAGAAATATCTGAGATAGTCGATGCTGTAACGAAGATAGACGAACCCGACGAGGAATTAATAAGCTTAGTAAAAAGTGAAAAAGAATTAATAAAAATAAAGAAAGCGGAAACTTATAGGAAGTTGTTTTTGTCGCTTGTTAAAGATGTAAGAGTTATACTTATTAAGCTTGCAGACAGGTTGCACAACTTGCGAACGCTGCACTATTTAGGGCAGCAAAAACAGTATGAAGTTGCCGTTGAGACGCTGAATTTCTATGTTCCGTTTGCACATAGACTTGGTCTGAACAAAGTTAGAATGGAGATGGAAAATAGAGCATTTTATTATTCTGATAGGAAAACATACGAAGCAATCAAAGACGCTCTCAATAGCAAACGGAGAGATTTTATTGAATATATAAAGGTATTTGTTAATCTAATTCAAAAAAGTTTAAAAGAAAAAGGAATAGAAGCGACTATTACAATAGTGCATAAGTATGAGTATGAAATTTTTCAAATGATAAAAGATGGCAAGAGTTTAGAGGATATAGATAATTTTTATTCGATAGTTTTAATACTACGAACAAATGATGTCGCAGAGTGTTATCGTGCTCACGGGATATTGGCAAATGTTTTTAATGCAATTAGTTTTGCCGATTATGTTGCAAATCCGAAGTTGGACTGGTATAGGTCATTGAATACAGAGCTTTTCGGTCCAGATGGGAAGCGCGTGGAGATTTTAATTAGAACAGAAGAGATGGAAAAAATTGCTGAGGGAGGTTTTGCAGCAAAATTTTCTTTGAAATCAGGACGAATCAGAGCCTTAGCCTTGAACGACACAGATGTGCAAAACTGGGGTATCTGGATGCGTGATATGATTCTGACAGAAGGAGAACGAGCAACACAAATTATTTGGGATTCTATAAAAACTAATCTATTCGATAGCGAACTTACTGTATATTCAAAAGAAGGTCATCCTATCAAGCTACCTGAAGGAGCTACAATTATTGATTTCGCATTTAATATTAGTCAGGAAACGGGTTTGCATTGTATTTCAGGAAAGGTGAATGGAATTGTGCGAGAATTAAAATATAAGCTTCGAAACGGAGATCAGATTGAAGTTATCTCTTCGCCAAATAGTTTTCCATCTGTCGAGTGGATAGAATATGTTGTATCCTTCAAAGCTGTCTTTCATCTTCATAATTACTTTAAGAATAATTCAACTCTTCAGAATCGTTCCAAAACTATGAAAAAAAATTATGAAGTGAAACTTTTGATAAAAGGCGAGGATCGAGAGGGAATGCTTATGGACATAACTATGGCAATTGGTTCAAACAATATCAGAAGAGTTAATCTTGATGCTTCAGGGTCAATGTTTGAAGGAGCTATCACAGTATACGTGAAGGACGAAAATCAATTAAATGAGATTTTTGGGAAGTTGCTATTAATCAAAGGTATTCGTGGAGTTGAAAAAATAGAAGAAATAGAGTAAACGGCACTAATTGAATTATCAGAAGAATATAATTTTATTTGGATTGACACCTATGGAATAAGTTTTTATTGGTATAGAATCGAAATTATTTTTGAAAATCAAGAGTTCTCCATTTGAAGTAAATCTTTTTGCATTACCAACTAAAACAAGAGAAGCATCAGGACTAATTGAAAGCGAATACCAAATTGAATTTGGATTTTTATTTATAGTTTTTGGTTCAATTTGAGCGAATGATTTATTTAATTGGATGAAGAACACACCAGAAATTGCATCAGTATTTCCTTGAAGAAAATAAAGAGTGTCCAAAGAGGGAGAAAGCGTCAGATCAGTCGGGCGTGTACGCCATTGGCGAGTGATTTGATGTGTAGAAGCATCAATTTCTACGATCCCACCAAGGGAATCAGGAAGCGAAGGAAGATTATAGTAGGCAGCGTAAATACGATTGTATTTGCTATTTGCAACTACTTCGATAAGATTTTTCCCGCAAAAGATGTTTTTGAACTCTTTGGAACTGTTAATATCAACAATGGACAGAGAGCCGGCTTTCGGAGCATTGTGGAAAAAATCGCCATAGCCAGAATTAGCAACATAAAGATAATTACCAAGTCTTGTTGCACCCTCAGGAAAAGGGCCGACATCAATTGTTTCGCCTTCATATGTTAGAGTTTTTGGGTTGAATATTGCAACTTGGTTTTTAAAAAGTAAAGTAACGTAGGCGGTAGTATCGTTGATAACAACAATATCGCGTGGCATTGAATTTTGAGGAAGAAATATTCTGCCAATAGATTTTCCATTAATTTTATTAAAAACTTCTATTGTTGAACTGGTAGAAACAGACACGAAAACAGTATCACCTTTGATTTCAATGTCGGAGGCAGTATCGCCAATTCTAAGTTCTGGATTAGCTCTTCTGAAATATTGATTAATAATTATCCCATTCATTAAATCTAAACGAGAAATAGATGCATTATCGCTTCCCCAAAGCCCTTCGCAAAGAATGAAAACGCCATTTTCCCCAATAATAAAATCTGAGGTTTCTGGTGAATTTGGTGTTCTAATACAAGAAACACACAAAATTAAAATTAGAATTGACAATGTAATTTTTTGAAAAATCATTGTAGAGAATGAGATAAAAATTCAACAAATTTATCAGAAGAACCAACTTTGGAATAAACATAATCTCGGGAAGCTTTGGAACGGGAGTTATATGTAGATTTATCAATCGTTAATTCTGTTATCCAGCGGTGGAGATCTTTAGAATTATGTATTATTGATAGCGCATTGCCTTCAAGCATAGGCTTGGCATCAGGTGAATTAAAGCAATTCGGACCACAGGCAACAGGGATGCCGTATCCCGCAGGTTCTGTGAGAGAATGAACACCCACTCCAAAAGCACCACCAACATAAGCAAAATGAGCGTTTGAATATAGCATCAAGAGCTTTCCAACGTTATCGACAAGGACAACGCCACCAGGTTGAACAGTCTGCGGTTCAGACAGAAGTTTTGACAATCTAATTGAATTTGGGAAAACAGTTTCGATGGATTGGAGAAAAGTTTCGTTTGGCTCGTGAGGAACCAGAATAGATGTAATTTTATTTAAATTACTGAAATTATATTTGATTAGAGCGTTTGCAATTATTTCAAAATCTTTTTCCCAAATGCTTCCTGCAACAAAAATAAATTTATCTGAGAAAGAAGAAGTTGAAATAATCGGTTTAGATTTAGCGGTCTT
Organism: Eximiradius sp.; assembly: GCA_937127445.1. Lineage (GTDB taxonomy): Bacteria > Bacteroidota > Ignavibacteria > Kapaibacteriales > UBA2268 > JAKIZO01. The sequence continues at coordinate 266,077 of CAKZLY010000015.1, forward strand.
GACTTTTTGAACAATTCTATCGAAACGGGTATCTGGAAGAACTTTAATATCAGTTTTTATTTTTAATTGTTGAAAGTAATGGAGATGTTCGGAATTGACAACAAAAATTGCATTAAAAAGCGAAAAAACGAATCTATAAAATTTCTTCATTAAGAGTGTTTTATTAAAGAAGTTCTGATTTGGTGCAGTAGCATTAACAAGAAAAGTAGGGACATTGTATTTTTTCAAAAGCAATAGATAATTAGCCCAGAGTTCGTAACGAACGAAAACAACTGCATCTGGTTTGATTTTATTAATTACAAGCTTTGAGTTTGTTGGTAAATCAAGCGGAAGATAGAATATAGCGTCGGCGTATTCATATTCTGCTTGGGTTTTATATGCAGAAGGTGAAAAAAAAGAACAAACGATTTGTACATCAGGGAATTTTGTTTTCAGAGTTTCGATAATAGGTTTTGCTTGTTCGAATTCACCCACAGAAGCGGCGTGGAACCAAATTATTTTTCTTGTATGGTTAAGTTTATTTAGAGATTGAAGTGATAAATTAACATTTTTTTCTCTTTCTTTAAATTTTAGGAAGAATGGTTTCAAAATAAAAGAGAAAAAATAGAGAATAAGCAGTGCAATATTATAAAGAATAATCATATTTAGTTAAATAGAAAGATGCCGCCTACGGATGTAAACGGCATCTTACTAATAGAGCAATAATTACAAACCTATTTGGATTGTAATACGATTTACTAAACCAATATCAAAAGTTGGGCTGATAGAATAATCAATTTTTCCGTAGAATTGGTCAGTCAAATAGGAATAACCCACACCACCCGAGAAACCAAATTGGTCAGTGTTGAATACATAACCAGCACGGAAAGAAATCATATTTTTCCAGGTGTATTCGGCACCGATTGAGAACTGTTCAGGAGTATCGGAAAGAGTGGTAAATCCAACACCAGCATCAACTTTGTGTTGTTCATCTTTGTAGACATTGCCAGAGAGACCAGCACGGAAAATGATAGGAATATTATGGTAATAAGAGAGATAATCTACATCAATTGGTGCTGCCCAAAGAGCATCATTATATTTTTTTGAAGAGCGAAGTCCGCGACCAGTATATTTTTGTTCAGTTCCGAGATTGTGAATAGAGAAACCGAGTTTAATGTCATTAATACCAGTATTATACATTGTACCGACATCGAAAGCGATACCGTTAGCATCCATTTCAGCAAATGAATTATTAACATATTTTGCAGTAATTCCGAATGAGAACTGGTCAGTAAGATAACCGGCAAAAGTGATACCAACGGCAACATCAGAAGCTTGGTATTCATAGCCAGTTCCTTCTGGTCGTTCAACAGTAGTAATTTCAATATCGCTACTGTTTAGAGAAGTAACATTTGCAGCAATTACAAAATTTTCACCAATTGGCATTGAAGCTGCAGCAAAGTTGTGGCTAAAATCGAATAGCCATTGAGTGTAGGAAAATTCGCCAGCCATAGCACGGACATCTGCTAAACCAGCAGGATTCCAATAGATTGCAGAGAGGTCGTTAACCATAGAGGAATAAGCGGCTCCGATGGCGCTTCCTCTTGCACCAACAGGGATTTTTAAGAATTGAGCACCAGCGGCACCTACTTTACGAAGTTCTTTTCCACCTTTGGACGAACCGTAAGTATTTTCCAATGCGAAAAGATTGTTGGTGCTCATCAAGACTAAACAAGCTGCGATAAGATATACTATTTTTTTCATTTTATTCTCCAATTATCAAGTAATTAAACATTCACGGTGGAGGGTAAAGCCCCTCACACCGCAAGTTATTAATTATTCAGTAGTAATTCTGAAACCACCAACAACTACTGAGAAATTCTTAATAGTCTGTGCACCGTCTGGTGTAGTAATAACAGCCGCTAAAGTTTGGCTTGCAATACGTTGTCCGTTCTTAGTGAGTAAGTCCCAAATATTTAGAGCGTAACGGTCTTTTTCAGATGAAGTATTTTCGTCGTGCTTAATCGAAATCACAAGGTCGCCAGTGATAGTGTAAATATCAATTGTACAGACTTTTGGCAAGCGAGTGAAATAGATTTTAGCATCATAAGGTGAACGTTGACCTTGATGAGTTACGTAATATGGATTAGGCACAACCTGAATTTGGTCAAGAAGTTTATCTGTATATTTTTCGCCTTCTTCCATTGATTTGGAGATTTTAACACGAACTTTAGCACCGGGCATTGGTAGCCCCAAAGCACCACCGAATGTGCTGAGAACAATTTTATCTCCTGGTTTGAAGTCTTCGCCGAAAGTATAATCAGATGCTCTACCCCATTCGTTTTCGTTCGGGAAGCGACCGCCACGATTTACATAGTCGAGGCCAAACAGGACGCCGGAGATATCCAATCCGTGGCAGAAATCAACTGTATCACGACCATCTTCCGAAATACCGGTTAAATAATATTTTCCTTGGCCAACGTATGTTTTAGCTTTTTTAGCAAGTTCAGTTCCATAAGGACGAGCGAATACACGAGGAGCTTGCAAAGCAGTAGCGCGACGACCGTTTATCCAGCCGTATGCTGCAATATTATACTTGCCAATGTATTCATTAGTATTAATACCGTGATAAGCAAGATTGCGAGGATCTGGATAGTAACGTGCAGGGAATTGGAAATAAGAGGTAGTGTGAGCCGGAATAGTATCGATAAACATATGTTTGATTTCATCAGGATAAGTTACTTTCTCAGTTGCGTTTGGTCCTTTTTCAGGAGCTGGACGTTCGTAGCTGATGCGGTTTGTAATGCGAAGGTTTAGATAAGGCACTCTGAAACGCTTGTTTTGTTTTTGACCATCAGGTCCCCATTCTAAGTGCATAATTTCTTCGCCACCTGGTAAGAATTCAACAAGATATTCACCAGGACCATTATTGAACGAACCATAAGTAACACCACCAGCAACTCTGTCATATGTTTGATATGTAAAGTATGAATTTACTGGCTGTGTTGTTAGAACAATATCTTGATTTGGTTTTCTATCGAGATTGCGCTTAATTCCAATATGAGTTGAAGCATTAGTAGTACGGTTGGAACCGCCGTCGGCAAATTTAGCTTTGTGGATAGTCATTGTATCTGGACGGAAGTTGCCACCAAATTGTTGGATAGCGAAATCAAAATCAAAACCCAAAGTTCCGTAAGCAGGTGGAAGCATTGCATAAGTGTAGCAATATCCCATCTCTTTGAAATTACCGCTTGAGAATTTACCAGAGCGAGTAATTATTTCTCGGCTTTCAGGAGTACCGAATGTTACAGTTTTATTCGAAATACTGTCAAGAACCAGTGTATCTGAGAGTACATAAGAGAAAGCATTTTCAGTGAACAATCCTCTATATGATTCAAGATAGCATGGTTGAACTTCAAAGAATGTGATACCATCAAATAATGTTTGATTTTTATTGATATTTCTCAAAGTCATTCTTCTTTGATATAATCCGAATTTATTAACATCAGTTTCAGGGCGACCCATAAAACGCAGCTCACGTTGGTACCAGTATGGCTGAAATTCTAATTCGAGAGTGTCGCCACCGAATAGCTGCATAGCGCGTTCAGGATCTAATGCATAGAAGTTGAAATTATATAGACCACCAATGTTTTTGTCAACATCAATTACTTCAAACTTTAGGCGTTTTTCAGCGCGAGGAGCAGCAGGATATACTTCAGTGAAGTTTGGAAGTCCAGGGTTACCATCATTATATTTACCAGGTGTTGGTTGGTTGAAGTCACCTTCGTCCAAAGCTAAAATTTTGTAGTAATAAGGTATGTTATTGATTAGTTTCTCTGTTTTTGTTGGGTCGTCGTTAGTAGTAATAACACCATCATTATTATCGTCGCCAATGTCAGTAAATGTACGGTTATTTGTGATTTTTGTCATATAAGGAAGAATTACCTTTTGCTGAACTTCAGAAGTGCTTTCGAACTCACGGAAATGGTAGTCTGATACTTTACCTTCAAGGATTAATTTATAGATTTCTTGCAAAGCATTGTTTACTTGAGCATCATTTTGCATCCATTGATTTTTTGGAAGCGGAACGTAGGCATCGACAATAAATGTAAGTTTTCCATCTATATATGCAGAACGTAAAGTATTTTTCAAATAAGCAGTATCAACAGTTTGGGTTAAATTCCCGTTATTTTTCAAATAGACTAAACCATCTGCTGGAATTGAGTTAAGGTAAGCAGTATCAACGTTTATAGATTTCTTTTGATAGAGAAGTGGATTGTATTTCATTAATGCACGGTTTATATAAATCAAACCAGTAAGTATACTATCAGCAAAGAAATTTCTTTCTTTAACGTTATAGCTAACATATGGGAAGTCAATTAATTCTCCAGTCTGAGAATTAGTTAAAGTAATTTTTTTGAAATTAGCAATACTGTTGAAGTAAGGTCCCCAAGGCTGTGAGTAGTAACTTGTATCAAAGTTTGCTACAACAGGAGCTGTAGGATAAGGATTGTTCGCTTTAAATGTTGGGTCTATATAAAGCGTATTTCTAACAACTGAAGTAGGATAGAGATTACAGCCACGTGGAATGCGCATAACACGAACAACCATCGAATCCACAATATTATAATTAGCATCAACGTATGGACCAACAATTCTCAATGAATCGATTGCAGGATAATTAGTATTATTTTCATCGCCTGTTTTTATGTATGATTTTTGGAACGGAGTAGGCATCATCCATCTGCGCAAGAGTTTCCAACCAAGAGGACCTTTGCCACGAGGAAATTCGCTGGTTGGAGCAATAGTATTTTGGTCATAAGCATCTAAATCAGTGCGGCGAGCACGGTACAGAGCATACCCCATAAAGTCCATACCACGTTCTAATGGGTCAACGGAAACTTCGGCAGTAGAATCCCAGGTAATACGAACTGCATTATTCATACCTTCGGCTTTCAAGAAGACGGTTCTATTAGGTGGCTTTGGAGCAGCAAAATTTTTATTATAAACGTCGATAGCAAATTTTGTTTTTCTTACAAGATCTTGAACGTCTTCTTCTGAACCATCAGCATCTCCACCTTTCGAGGTATTTGCAAGAATGATACCAACGACAACACGAACGGTATCCATAGGACGCATATTGAATGGGCCTGTTGCCATCATAAAACGTTTATCACCAGGACCGGTATCACCTTCGCGAATACCAGCAGCAATAAATGAATATCTTTCATCATCTTCTTTTGGATCGTAGTCAATAGACCAGTTTCTGAAAGTACGCAAACCGAGCTGGTTGCTATAAGCATAATAAGCGCTATCTTTGCGAATAAAATCGCTATCTTCTTTAATAACAAGGTCTAATCTTTCGATTTTCTTTTCACCTGTTTGAGGATCGGTTGTCCAAACGGTATCATAATGCTGAATTACAGCAGGACTCTCGAGGAATGTATAACCAAGGTAGCCAAAACCTTGTCCGCGTTCACCACGATCGGTATTAGTCCATTGGAAAGCAAGGTTAAGTGTGGTATCAGTGTTATAGAATTTTACTCTATCGTTTGCTGCACCAGCACTCAAATTAGAAGAGATAGCCATATCAACGTCCATAACAGGTGCGAGCCAGCATTCTCTCAAAGTATCAGTAGAATGATTTGTAATGTTATAAGCTAAGAAAACAATATCACGATAATCGCCGAATCCCCAAGAATATATCATTTGTTCAAATTGAAGGCGAAGAGGATAACCTTCTTGACGGCGTTGAGCTGTACCACCTTCGTAGCGGCTTAAATCAGTATCTTTGAATGTAGCAAAAATATCTTCGCCAGAAATGAAAGCAGGACCTTTCGGATAAGTGTTGGTATTGCGCATGCCAACATCAGGAATATACCATCCAAAATATCTATCCTTTGTTACAACAGCGTTTGGATCAGGATTAGCATCCCAGATAGGCCAGTTGGGACCATCATTTTCGTTAATTGGCTTTCCATCGTTAGTGTAGAAGTCAGTTGAGAAATAAACTCTATATTTTTTTGCAGCTTCGTTATCAACTAAATCACCATCAGCAATTCTACCAGGTACCATCCAGGAAGCGCCTGAATTTGGGTTATAAGTAACACTAACATAGTTTCTGAATTGATCTGTGCCAGGTCTTTTTTTCTTGGCAGCAAACCAAACACCACCTCCGAAAATGTAGTGATTTTGTGAACCACGAGGCCAAATACCACTACCTTGGCTAAGAGCGGTATTCAATGCAAAAATACCGTAGTTAGTAGTGTAAAATTCAAGGTTGCTTACAGTATTTTTTTGCAAATCGAAGACACCACGAGCTGCTCTTTGAACTTCGTAGAGAGGCTTGCCTTGCGCATCACGAGCAACGTCAGCAAAAAGCGAACCGGCAGAAAGCCCCAGAGCAACAAGTATTAGCAGAAATTTTTTAGGATTCATATTCTTTTTACATCCTTTATATTATTAATCATAAACTCAATTAGAAATACATATTAAATCCGAGCCAAATTCTAAATGGCGTACGGAATAAGGAACGGAATTTCATTGATGTTTCAGCATTTTTTAAGTACTGTTGGTATTTTTCGAGCTGAGTAACAATTCCATTGCCATCTAAATCAGCAATGGGATTGTATAATCTATTTCCATAAGAGTCATATTGGTCAGAACGGAAGCTTTCAGCTTGAGCATAATTTGCTTCTTTATAAAGAGGCACTTCCGAGAAAGTACCAATTTCACGATCTAATGTACGTCCATCATCAATTGGGTCACCAGTTGTCGTATAGAAACCAGCAGGACCACGCATATTTAGGATATTACGCATATCAGCAAAGAATTCGATGCGAGAATTTTTCATACCTTGCCCGAACCAATTACGGAGGAAGAAAGATTTAGCAACTCTACCATCTAAGCTCCAATATGATGGACCGCGTTCAGCATTACGTTCTGAAATTGGTCTACCATTAAGGTCAACTCGAGTATATGGGGAGCCGGACTCATAGCCACCTGTGAATGAGAATGTAGTATTTTCAAGAGGATAAATACCACCGATTGAAGGACCTTCTCCTTTTTGCCAATAGAAGAAAATGTTATAGTTAATTACGTGGCGAACATCGTTATCAAGAGGATAAGTAGCCAGTGGGAAAGTTGGTTTTTGAGAATATGGGTCAATATCGATTCCTGCGTTATCAAATGCACTCGAAGAAGTACCATCAGAATAGGACAACGTATAATTTATCTGAAAACCTAAATTATTGGAAGCACGCTTATAAAGTTCGAATTCGATACCGCGAGAATTACTGTATTCAGTAACGTCGAGCAAATAGAAAGGATCGGGAGTAGCAGCAACATAGATAACCCCTAATTGATTATATGTATCTTTGAAATATGAAGTAATAGTCATCGAGAAGTCTTCCGACAATTGATTTCTATAAGCGACTTCGTATTGACGACTCTTTTCAGCTTCCATATTAGGATTTCCTAAACTACTGCCGGAGCGAATTCTTGAAACATTAAAGTTATCGTAGATGTTCGAAAGAAGGGGCGTTTTAAAATACATACCGTAAGCAATAGAAAGGTTTGATTTTTCAGTAATTGGATAAGTAATGTTAATTCTTGGGCTAACCTGATATTTCATTTCAGAATCTTTGAATGTATTTCTATCAGTTACGATAGAAGTAAATCTGGAAAGGTCAGTTCTATAGAGTGAATTAGAATTAAACATATCCAATCTCAAACCAGCAGAAAGGATTATGCCTTTGTAAGAAAATTGGTCTTGAGCATAAGCAGCAAATTTGAATGGTTTGAAAGGTTTACTGGATTCTTTGTATAGTTGTTCATTATCAGCATAGATATTACCACCCCAGCGGTCAGTATAAATATCGTAGAATGGATTACCATCCCAAGGATTTGAGTTTTGATGACGATGAAGCTCAACAAAACGCATTTCGAAACCAGCTTTAGCATTATGGTCGAAATCACCAGTTTTGAAAACGTTAGTATAGCTACCATCTATTTGTATATAGGAACCTTCACGAAATTCAAAGCCGCTTGAATTACCATGAGTGTAATAAGCATTAGGCAAACCATAAGCATTGTTTGAACCAGTTGCATTTCCACTACCTTCGTAATATCCAGTCAAAGGATTTTTCGCAATAAAATCTTTTTTAATATATCCGTCTTCGGATGTACGAATTTCTGTAAGTGATTGATAAATATCAATAATCTTGTCACCAACACCTTGTGGTGCAGGAACTAATTTATTTAAAATACCATCATATATGTATTTATCTTCTGGTTCATAAAGTTCGAAGCCGCTGAAATAACCTGGATCTTCCCATTTCTTTCTTCTTGAACCTGCCTCATTTTGAATATTTTGGGATACTGTAAGCTGATAATAGCTACTTTCAGTTAATGTATGATTAATACGAGCATATATATTCGATAGTTGAATGTTTACAACATTTTGTTTTGCAATGCGTTCAGGAATACCGTTAGGAGTGGGGACTCCATTAACAATATCAACTTTACCGTTCTTCATCAGAGGCGTTCCTTCATCATTTGCATAAAGCCAAGAACGAGAAGAAACTTCATAATTAGTCATACCGAACATACCGCCGGTGATAAGTTTAATGTCGTTAGTAATAGCAAAAGACAATACACTAGTAATGTTTTTTCTCCATAATTGGTTATCAGGCATGTGTCCTAAATTATTACCAAGAGGATCAAATATTTTATAGCTTGCGTTGCGATATTTTTCATAAAGATAGTTTGTTGAGATATAGAAAGTAGAACCATCGATTAAAGGAAGTGGACCGCCAACACCGAATTCGACAAGATGCTCGTTTTTGCCTTGAAGTTTGTGACCTTCACCATAGTCAATAGCTTTATATCGAGTACCATCTTGAATTACTTTAAGTCCATTTTTTTGACGTCCCCAGAGAGCAGCAGCGTCAGTTCTATAGCGCAAGAAACCTTCGTAGCGGTCAGTGCGTCCAGTTTTAGGAACAGTATTGACAACACCACCTAATGCTTCGCCAACTTCTGCGGAGAAACTCCCTTTGAGTACTTGAACTTCTTCGGTAGCGTTAGTAGAAACGATAGGAGCATAGTATGAACCAGCAGCACCGAAACCACCAGTGAACTGATTACCAATATCAAGACCATTGTAACGAATTTGAGATTCAGAAGCACGGCTGCCGCGAATTGCGAAACCGCCACCAGTATTTGTAACACCGGCACTCATACCAACAACGCTTGCTAAACCTTCGCGAGCAATATTGGTGAGATCTTCGCCAGAAAGAACGTTTTTCGAGCCTATAGCGGTTTTATCAACCAATTCTTTCTTGGCAATTACTTCGATTACTTCTGTTTGAACGCCTTCATCACGAAGTCTTACGTTAATTTCTGTAACCTGGTCGGCAACGATACGCACTTCGACAACATATTCGGCTTTGCCGACAGCGGTAACTCGAACTTTGTAAGTTCCAGCAACAATGTTTGCAATTGTAAATTCACCATTCGGACTACGAACAACCGCACCACGCGTTGTTCCTTCGATACGAACACTTGCACCAATAACACCTTTGCCATCAGTATCCACAACGCGTCCTTTTAAAACACCGTGAATACTTGCGAAAGCATCTGTTGGCAGTGCTATTGCTACAAGTAGAAGCAATAGAATAATTTTCCGCATTTTTTTACTCCTATAACAAACTTAGCTAAAAAATAAACAAAACATTTATTTAACAATTGTTATTACTTTTGTATCTCGTTTACCGCCACTGTAAATATCTAAATAATAAGTTCCTGTTTGCAAATTCTTTCCAGAAATATCAATTTCGATAGTATTAGGTCCGAATTGATATGTATTATCGAATTTTTTCAGATCGTCAACTATTCTACCTGTGGCATCAAAAATTGTCAAATTAGCTTTATCTTCTTTGGGCATATAGAAAGTAACAGACAAAGACCCATTAGAAGAGATAGGATTTGGTTTAACGTGAAGAATTTTCACTTCACAATTGCAAGGTTCTTCATCTTCGACGCTTGAAGCAAGAATATCGAAATTGCCGACTAGCAAATATTGATCTTTGCCACCGTAGAATTGTTCATTGAATTTTTGTTGTTCGGTCATACCAGGAGTAGTAATTGTTGCCATTTTGAAAATAGGAACATTTTTCAGGTCGTTTGGGATTAAATCTGGCAACATTGTCATTCTATCTAATTCATCAGATTGAGTAATATTTATTGGGGCAGACCAGGAATTTTCTGAAGTATTTCTGATAGAAACAAAAACGTCTGTTGTTCTGAATGTACTATTTTCAGGGTCGTAATCAATTAATCCGACCCATTTAGCTAAAAGATAGCGTCCATCGACAGTACGAGCAACGTCGAGTTCGTTATCATTCCAGTTAGTGCGTTGATTATTAGCATCTGTAATATCCTGATAAAGAATCCATCCGCCAATATCTTGTGCGATTGGATAAATATTCCATACGCCTGTATTATAATTATAATTGATTTCAACAACATAAGAAATAGTCTCGCCGGTGCCATAAGCGTGAAGCTTTGCAACAAAGGACATAAAAGTAGTGTTGTTCAATTCATAAGTTGTAAAAGCTTTATTGTCGTAAATAAACACAGCACTATCAGCAGGGTGTCCTTTGGAGGTAATAAAATTATTCACAACACTCCAAGGAAGCAAAATAAATTCAGACCAAGTGCGACCTTTATCAGTTGAAAGAGAAATACCAAAGGTATTTCTTTGAATTGAATAAGCTTCGAAACCACCAAAAACAGCAAGACATAGATTACCATTCCCAAATTCTTTGAAATCAACAACTTCATTTGAACGATAACCGGGATTGACAGTCCTGAATTTAGAGCTCGACCAAGCATCAGGGATTATATGTTGGATTGAAGATTCGCTAAGTTCAATAACTTTTCTCAATCCAATATGGTTGGCATTAGCAACATCCTGGTTGTTGGTTGGAGAAATACGGCTAACAATTAGGTGATAAAAGCCTTCACCATCTTCGGTAGTATTTGCATAAACACGAGAATCAATTCCCCATTCCAAGCCAGAATAGCCGGCAACATCTTTTGAATGGCGAATTGGAATAGAGCCGTAGCTATCGTTCCAGAAACCTACAATATGTCCAGTCCAAACACTTTGTTTTTCGATTACTCTTGAAGCATTAAAGCCAACAGCTAATTCATTTTCAAATACAAACGGATGGAAACTCGGGTAGCGAGCTTCATCAAAATTGGATACAGTTTTATCGTAAGCAATTTTAGCAGGTTCCCAAGTTTTGCCCCAATCGCTTGAAACGCGTATAAACAAGTTATTTTTAGTATTGTTGCCTGAGTAGTTTGGATAGCGATCATTATCAATGAAACCACGTTTAATTGTTACCAATTTATTTGTTTTAGGCTCATATTTGATAGCTTTGTTAGTCATCATATTCCCGTAAGAATAGACGTTAGCAAGCGAATCAAAAACGACGAATTTAGAATTAGCTTGCACTTTGTAATTAGATTTTACATACTTGACATTCTCAACTCCTACGGTAGGCAAATTAATACTGCGTTCAGGAGAAGGAAGAAGTTGTTTAGACATAACTTCTGCAAATAACGAATTAGTCATTAAAGCAGAAGCAATAATCAAAAACAAAAATACAGTAGATTTTTTCATCATTATCTACCTCTTAAATTATTGGTAAAAGTATTGAATGTATTTTTATACATTTTTCAAATATACAAAAAAAATTCATCAAACATAAAAAATGTGAAATATTTGTTAATAAAGTTTTAATTTAATTCCATAAATCAAAGAACCAGTAGTAATATATTTTGTTTTAGCATTGAGAACAAGTCCTTCGAACGATTTTATTTCACCGCCAAATTTCAAATAAACACCGTTGAAAAGTTCGACATCTGAAATAAGCCTTGAATAAAACATAGCTCCATTGCCAGATAATCCCGCACCAATTCTTGTATTTAGAGAAATACGTTCGTAATCAAAAACATCATAATCCATAAATGTGGAGACCCAATATTGTTTGTAGTTTTGAGCTAAATTTATTGGTATATAGACATACTCACTTGATTGGTCGTGATTATTCCCAATTTCGACTTTTGAGTTAAGAGAACCATTTGTAAAAGGAACTTTAATCATAGTTGTTCTGTCGTAATTATATTCTGTATAGCCAAACTCTATACCCAAAGCTACATCCTCGGTGCAATTATAAGCAATACTCTGTGACAGAGAGGAAATGGTTTTAGCATTTTTATTAATAGAGTTTGCGGTATAAAGTGTTGATAATATAACAGGAGTGGTGAAATTTTCAAGGAATGATAAATTTATGTTAGCATTAGGATTCAGTTTAATTTGATTATTTTGATTTGCAAAATTTGAAGAAAGCAACCGAGATGAAAATAAAGTAAACGAAGAAGCATTAGAAGTAGTTAAAAGTTTTTCGTTAGAATAATTATTACTACTTAAAGCCTTTGAAATATTTTCTGAATCTTCAACAATTTTAGAATTAATGGCAGGTTGATATAAATTATATGATATTGCATCTGAAAGAATATCATTTGAGGAAAAGCTTTCAGATAATTTAGAATTACTTTCTGATAAAATCTGAGCGATTTGAGAATCTTTGTTATATTTGGAAACAAAAACTTTCGGTGAATGAGATTTTGGTGTAGAGGTATTCTGTTTTGTAGTATCAGAAAAATCATCAGATAAATTTGGGTTATTTTGCTGTTGCTGACTGCTCGGATTATTAAGTGATAGAGCACGGGAATTGCTAACAGAATCTGTATTTGAAGTATTTGTAATAAAATAAAGAGTAGCAATCATAAACAAAGCGAACATAAAAGAAAGTCCGGGCAACCATAGAGGAAGTTTTCTTTTTTCTTTTTGAGCGACAGCAGGTTCATTAGCCGACAGGATACGCATCAGGACTAAGTCTTCTGTATTTTTGAGAAAATCCTGTGACGCCTGAATAGATTGAGCATCTTCGCGAATTGCAGAATTGATAAGCACAGCAGAATCAAACTCTGCCTTGGTATCTGGATTGTTTTTCAGCAAATTGCGAAGATGAATATCCTCGTCGTAAGAAAGTTCACCATCAAGGTATTTAGATATTAAATCGTCAAGTTTCATGTATTTCCTTCATAATTGGTTGCAACATTCTACGAAGAAGAAGCCTTGCTCGGTGTACTCTAACTTTTGCAAGAGAGAGTTCGATGCCTAGTATATCGGCAATTTCCTGGTAAGAGCGTTCTTCGTATTCGCGTAGTATTAGCGCTTCCCGCAAAGTAACTGGCAATTGGGCAACTGATTTTTCGATAAATTCACGCATACCAACATCACTACTTGGCATACGCAATTGACCGTGATAGACTTCGTCGAAAATTTCGTGTTCTTTGCGAGCTCTGATATAATTCAAGCAAGTATTGCGAGCGATAGTATAAAGCCAAGCAGCAAAATTATTTCCTTTAAAATTAGTCCGGTGTTCATAAACTTTTATAAAAATTTCTTGAAAGGCATCTTTTGCAATTACAGAATCGCCAAGCATACGCAAACAGAAGCGATAAATATTTTGTTGGTATTTATTATACAAAATATGAAATGCTTCTGCACTACCTTTCTTGAAATTTTCAGCAGCTTCGATAATCTCGCTATCACTTGCAATATGTTTGCTACTTTTAAACATTTATTAAGCACATTACACTTGAACGTAAGACAAAAATAGTTTTCATAAAGTTACAGATTTTTTTGAATTATTTCATTTATTTAAAAACAAGGATGTTAGAAAAAAAACTAACATCCTTGTAAAAATATCATTAAATATTCTTTATTTATTGTTGTTTGTATCACGAGTTCCAATAAGTTTTTCATAGAGGAAGAGGCTGATAATACATAAAATTCCAATACCAGCAAAAATCAACCAAAGTTCTGATGGATGTGCATATTGGGCAACTTGTTCCTTGGTGAGACCAATTTGCTCTGCAGCGGCTAAGGCTTCGTTTATGGTAACTCTTGCGGGGAGAACAATATCGGAGCCGCTTGCAGCTAATCTATCTTTTATGAAAGCAATCATTGGATTATCAATAAAAGCAACATAGAGAAAAGCACCAACTATACCTCCAATTGAGGAACCGAAGAACCCATAGAGGAAGCCAAATCCCATATAGGTAGCCTTTTTGTCTGGTGGTGCTATTAGTCCAAGATAAGAAATGTATTTTGGGTGAGCGGTCATTTCACCGATTGAAAAGATGAAAATACCCGCGATAAACACCCAAATGCTGGTGCTTAATGAAAGGATAGCCATACCAAGAGTAGCAATAGAAATACCTGTTATCATAGTTGGGAAAGCTCGTGCATTTCGGACAAGTGCCGAAATAACAATTTGAAGTAAAATAATAGTAAGAGCATTAATAACGGTAACGTGTTCGACATCAAAGCTCCATTTAATTCCAAAAGTATTATAAACAAAATTATTAAGTGGAGTTGGATCGACAAATGCTTTAACATACCAAAGAACGCTATCGAACATTTGGAAGTAGAGAATCCAAAAGAGCGAATAAAGGAAAATAAATAGGATAAATCTCCAATCCATAAAAACGATAGCGATTTTGCTGAAAATTGCTTTAATAGCAGTGCCTAAAGATTCTTTTGGTTTTTCTTCTCGTTTTGGTTCACGGAAAAACAGTAAAGTAGGGATAACCATAACACCAGTAAAAATTGCAGAAGCTATCATTACATAGCTCCAATCAATAGATTTTAAGTATGGGACTAAAAACATTGGAAAGAGGAAAGCACCAAGGTTAATAGACCAGTAGAATATTCCAAATCCAACGGAAGAAGTATTCTCGTCTGTTACTTTGGCAATAGTTCCTGAAATAATTGGTTTAAATGTTCCCGCGCCAAGTCCCATAATGACTAATGAGAAGAAGACAGCTGAATATGCCGTGGTCTGACTTGTGAGAAAATAGCCAATTCCGAGCAAAGAAAAAGCTACCATAAGGGTGCGACGATAACCCATTCTATCGGCAATTGCTCCGGCAAGAATCGGAAGGAAATAAAGTAGCGGTTGGATTGTACTTTTAATAAGTCCAACGCTTTCTTTTGTAAAATTAAGTTGGTCTGTAAGATAAACGGAGAGAATGCTCATCATACCATAGTATGAACCTCTCTCGAAAAATTCAAAAAGGATAACCAACCAAAACATTGGTGGAAAATCTTTTAAACTTACTTTTTTCTTTTCTTCTGCCATAAATCATTCTAATATTATTAACAAAAACTTACTAAAAGCTCAAGATAATAATAATTTTGCTTAATAAAAAATTATTTTTTGATGAAAAAAAATCAATAATTAATCAGAAACTTACCAAATACTGATTCATAATAAATTGAGTTATTGCTGATAATTGAGTAGAAATAAACACCATTGGGCAACAAATTCCTCTGGTCGTCAACATTATCGAAACTTAGAATATTTTCTCCAATTGTAGCTATAAAACTGAATTGACGAATTTTTTGTCCAAAAGAGTTGTAGAAATAGATCGTAAACGATTGATTGTTTTCGGGAGAAAGCAAGTAGAATTTAAGATTAGTTTTATATTTTGAAGGATTTGGATAAATCAAATTATCTTTAATTTCACCATTTTTGGAAATTTTCAGGAAATATTTTACGGTATCACGGTTAGAGGAAGCGTCAGAAAAATAAATAAGTACCGAATTATCTAATTCTCTAAGAGTATCAGGTATAATTGTAAGCTTGGCTTTGAGCGGACGAGTATTTCCAAAAGTTTCGAGTTGGTAGTATTTGCAGCGTTCGGGTGTTTGCATAACGCCATTGATACGGACTCGCAAATCATTTTGTCTGACAACAGGCAAAAGTGAATTATCATAGAGTTCAACAGAAATTAGGGGGGAATTTGAGATATAATCGCCGTTTTTTACGATTTTATCATCAAATTTAGCAATAATCCAAGGACGAACTGTATCTTCTCGCGTATTGAAGTTAGTCTGACGAATGTTGTTGAATAGAAAGCGTTCTGTATGAGATGAAGTAATTGATGACTGTATCGAAATTGTCCCGCTAAAATTATCAGTTGGGATTTTAGCAACAAAGGGAAGCGTTTCATTTACTTTGATTGTATCAAGAGTAAATTGATATTGAGCGCTAGCATTAAATTGGTCCTTAATAGCGATTTGAGCTTTGATATTACCTGAATTTGAACGTAAAGATAAGTTTTTAATGTTGAGTTGGATTTCGTTAGTATCGCCACGCAAAATGTTTGGAAAAGAAATATGTGAATTTGGCAAAAGTAGCAATTCTTCTGATGGCTCTAAATCAATGGTAACATCATCAATAAAAATGTCGTCTAAATAATGCGATTTCTTTAAAGATAAATTGATCTTTAAGAATGGGAATTTTTCGGAAGAAACGTTGGAAAGACTAAATAAACCTGTTCCCAGAAGTGTAGTATCCAAGGAAAGTGAGTTATCAGAAGAAAAAAATGTTAATTGTGTTTCAATATTTTCAGGTTCATCATAGTAACCAGTTATTTTGATACTGCCCCACCTTTTAGCAGGAGAAACACAAGAATAAGTTGCATTACCATTAAGCGAGTAAAATTCAAGGTAACCTTCGACCATTGCACTATCAAAATCATTGATACTTTCCCAAATTTGATTACTGCTTTTTCCACCTGCATAAACAAAAGATTTATTGGAAGCTAATTGTTCTGCAAGATTAGAGTGATACAAATCTTTGAGAAGCAAACGAAGGCTATCGATATAAGCAAAATCGGTATTGGGAACAAGTTCTTCGAAAGCACGGAAAGATTGATTGCAAGTAGCAATCAGAACATAATCATCATTTGTTACGCTATCGCGGAGAAGCCTAACCAAGTTGCGAGCATCATCAGGCAGTTCCCATGTATCAAATCTATAATAGCGACCTTTCGGCAATCGTTGATTTTTAGGCACGACAACAACGTTGAAACCACGGTAATACCGGTGGTCAATATACACATCGTTGCCAAGAGTAATATTCACCCAGGAATCGAGTTCGCCAGTAGGATAGCCGTTTAGCCCGAGCAACGAAAAGTGTATTTTTGGATTTTTGATTTTTATTTTATCATCAGATATTTCAGTGCCGTCGAATTGAAAATTAGAAAAATCTGAATAATCTGTAATTTTAATTTGGGTTTTACTTAATTGGTTATCCGAAGTATAAAACGGTAAAAACGAATAATAGCTCGATGTTCCAGTGGATAAATTAAGAACTTTATACCGTAAAACATAAGATTTATTGGCTTCCAACTCAATTTCAGGTTTCCAATCCAAATATCCATCATAAACAAAAATCTGTCGACCTTCTGAACTTGCAATAATATTAGTATCTTTATCATTAACTGAAAGAATATCTAAATAAAAAGCAGCCTGTTCCTTGTCGAAAAAATTAATAAAACGAAAAACTAGATTATGAGGAGTAACATTCCAATTAGCTTGTGGGTCGATTGGAATAATATTTTGGGAATACACAAAGAAAGTAGAATTCACTGAATTATCAGAAAAATTTTTATCCACAAAGAAATCGCTTTGTGCTAATATTTCAATTGAATGTTCTCCGGGTAAATTTTCGATTGGAAGTTGGAATTCGAACTCGGCTATATTGCAGATTAGATTAAAATGCTGGAATAAAGTATCTGCTTGATTTTCGTATTTTCGAATTAGGCGAACATACAAAGGATTGTTCTGGGCATAACCATTGTTATAAACTCGACCTTTAACAGTGGCATATTTTTCAGTTTCGGAGAGAACAGTCTCGTTGTTTTGGTTTGAAATGGAAATCTCATTGCGAGGTATAAACAGATCAGGTTCATAACCTAATCGAATAGAAAGAGTTGGGTCGCCAAGAAGGCTGACTAAATCACGAGTTACATAATACACCCATTGAGAAGGATCGAGACGAGAGGTTCCATATAGCAAAATATCACCAGCACGTCGAAGTGCTATGCGGTAGTCCGAAAAACCATCAACCATATAAGTCATCAGTGAAAGGGCACCTTCGACCATACCAACACCAGTTGAACCATAAGTAATAACAAAGCCATTATCTTTCGCAAGGACGTAAGATTCATTTCTACCGTGAAAATCAAGAGGTTCGGCAAATGCACCAGCATTGCAAGAGAGAGTGGAAAGAAAGCCTGTCCTTCCTTTATTGTTCATATATTCGACGTGCCAGCCATCTAAATCGAACACCTGCGAAGAAGCGTGTCCGAAAAAGAAAGTCCAGATAGTTCCAGAATTTAGGTGAGACAATATTTCATTTTTTTGTTCTTCGCTACCAGCATTGAAATTTTTTATTCCCACCCACGCTGTTTCGGCACAAATCGGGTATGGCTCAACCTTGTCGAAAACATTATAACGGTATGATGCGAATGAACGGCGTTGCAATTCGCTATCTCCGCCAGAAAGAAATAAGAATTTTTTCATCCAGCGGGCATTTGGTTGGTTTTCGAAAGCAATTGCTTTTTCAATATAGTTAGCAACTTCTTGTTTTGTTTGGGCTGGAATACGCCCGACTATTACTTCTGGATCGAAATCCTCTCCGTCCAAAAGTCCGAACCAATAGTCTGAAACTGGCCAACCAAAAGATGGAATAAAGCAATCGCTACGGCTACCTGCAAGGACTTTCCTGCTGTCCCAGGAGGCGTCTCCAATCAAGAGTAAATATTTGGGTCTAATCTCCCAATTCTGGTAGGCATATAGTAAATATTTTTTAATGGCAAGTGGAGAAATTTTACCATAATTAAATTCTTTGTATATATCATCAACATCAACTAAAATGTTTGAAACACCTTTGCTTGCTTTGTATTCTGAATACTGCTTAGCTTTCTCGAAAAATTTATTATGAGAAACAATTATTAGCTCAGCGCCTTTATTTTCATTAGGTAAATCTGTTTCATTAGATAAACTGACAACTGGAATTTGAATAGAGTTAAATGAATTCAAGAAAATAGAATAATTCTTATCTGCTTCGAAATCAAAATTAATTTGAAACGATCCAGCATTTTTCTGTGCAAAGAAACCATTAATAGATGCAATATTATTGCTTAATTTTTCAAATTTTTCGGATTTTCCTTTTAACGATGCAAAGACCCAATTTTTGTCGGAAGAGTAATTGGACATTTCGTTGCTACCAATGCTTTGGAAGAAGGAACGTACATCAGAAGGTAAAGTTTTGCGCATATTATTTGCAAAAAGCACTAATGAATTATCTGGCAATTGATTATAAATTGAAGAAAGAACATTAGAACTGATGTTATCATTGAAAATTAAAACTCTTATTTCTGAGAAATTATGATAAGCAAAAACAAATCCACTATCAATATAAACACAAGTATCATTTATCACTAATGTGTTAGCTTGCGAACCAGCAGAAGCAGCAAATCGGAACCCTTCCACACCGTTAGAGAATGAAATCAATTTATTTATAGTGTCGAGCAAAACAACATTGGAAGAGTTAAATCCGGGAATTGTTAGATTACTTGGTTGCTGTAGTTTTTTTATATCAAACTGAATAAAACCTTTTGTCGGAAATGGCTTGACCTTGCCCTGGAAGCGAAAGAAATCCACTCCGAGCAATCCATTTGAAGAATCAACTCTACGATTGAGTATTTTAAGCTCGTTAAGTCCATTATAAATATTATTGCCGGCGACTGAGAAACTAATAATTGAATCTGTCCATTGATTGACAAAAGTAGCATTAGCAGTGTCTTTGTTGAAAATTGTATGGAAAAAATATTTTTGAAGGGGATCTTTTCCACGATATTGAAGCCCAATGCCAGGTAGAGAAATATTTAGAGTAGCAAATCGATATAAGATACGAAGAGAATCATTTTCGGAAGGCAAAATCGGGAAATAATGCTTAAAGCCGAACAGTTGCTCTTCCCACCACTCCTTAAAACGATGAATTTTTGCCCAATACCACCCTTCAAGATAATCTTGACGAGAATAAATATCATTAGTCCCACCGAAATATTCTTTATCAAGTTCGATGTGATAATCAATTTCAACAATTTGTATAGAATTTGTTGCAGTTACTTCTGGGAATAAAGATAGCCGAACTGGTGTTTTATTATCATCTACGAACAGATAGAACACAGCTTTATCAGTGTAGAAATCTAAATAAGTCGTATCTCCCTGGGCTGCTCTACTTAAAAAATAAATTTTTGATTTAGAATTAAAGAATTGATTATCAGAACTAATATAAATTGGATAGTCCATCCCCATATAAAGCAGATGAAAAGCGTCAACTGGTTTATTTTCCCATTCGGGTATTAAACTAAGTATCTGCAAGCCATCAATTGCAGCAATTGAAAATTTATTGGTCTCTATTTTTAAATACTTTTGTTTAGGATTATACCAATTTGCGGACTGAGGATATATCTGCTGCTTAATCGAAGAATTGTCTAATATCGCTGGCAAATGTTCAGGATTTATTATATCCCTGAAAAATGATTTTTCGTATTCAAATAGTTTTTTATTGCTTTTTGAGAAAGTATTTATTGGATAAGTAAAAGAAATCTTGATTTCTAAACTATCAGCGATGAGTGGAGTACCGTTTTCGAAAAGAAAAGGATTTAGCTTAAGTCGAGCAATTTTAACGTTTCGTCGTATTGAGGAATGTATTTTCTCTAATAATGCAAGATTAGATTGAGTTTCAAATTCAATAACAGTTGCTTTGTAGGAATACACTTTGTAAGATAAATGGAAATCATTATCCTTCTGCAAAGCAATTGGGAAAATTAAACTATTAAAATTACCGAGAGTGTCGAACGATGTAAATAGTTTCAACTGATCATAATTATTAATGACCATTTTTTCAAGATTATTCAGCTTGATAATTATTTCATTTTGGTTTGAGTTTATTATTAATTCAGAAAAAAGCGAAAAAGTCGAGAGAAAATAAAGCAATATTATTGTTTTTTTCATTTTATTTCGATAAAAATATTCAACAAAATAGAATTAATAAAGACAAAATATACGCAAAAAGATTTCTTAAATTAAAAAAATAATTATATTTTTAGAATTATGGATGAGAGAAAAAAAGATATTATTAGAAATAAAAGTCAAGATGACAAAGAATTAATCATACTCATTTTAGAAAAAAATGATGAAAAGGCGTATAAAATTCTCGAAAAGAGATACTCGAAAATTTTGGCAAATTTAATCAGAAAAATGATAAAGGATGAAGATGATGTAGCGGATTTGGTGCAGGAGACTTTTATAAAAGCATTTAACTCACTAAGCAGTTTCAAATTTGAGTATTCATTTTCATCGTGGTTATATAGGATAGCATCAAATAACTGTATTGATTTTATCAGAAAGAAAAAATTCAATACTGTTTCAATTAATGCTGAAAGCAACAAATCGAATGAAGCATTATATATTGAGATTGAGGATACCGATAAAACTATTGATACAAAATTAATTGAACAAGAGAGATTTGAAATAATTAAAAAAGCTGTTGAAGAATTGCCTGAAAAATTCAGAGAAATTATTTCATTGCGTCATTTTGAAGAACTTGATTATAGCGAAATAGCAGAAAGATTAAATATGCCGCTGGGGACAGTGAAAGCGAATTTATTTCGCGCTCGCAAGATACTACAATTAAAATTAAAACGTTATAAACATATCTTATTAAATTAATTTGAAAGTTTATGTTGAAAGTATCTATTCTATCGATTGGCGATGAGATATGTATTGGTCAGATTCTCAATTCAAATGCCCAATGGATAGCAGAAAAATGTACAGAAATTGGGACAGAAATTATATTTCACCTGACTGTTGGAGATAATAAATTTAGATTAATAGAATCGCTTAAATATCTTGAAAAAAGTTCAGATGTAATAATAATGACGGGTGGACTTGGTCCGACAAGTGATGATATAACAAAATCAATTCTACTGGAGTATTTCGGCGACCAGCTATTGCTAAATAAAGATGCTTATTCGGATATAGAAGAATTTCATAGAAAAAGAGAAAGGGAGATATCAAAATTATCGCTTTCTCAGGCAGAAGTGCCATCAAAATGCCAGGTTATACGTAATAAGTTAGGAACTGCTCCTGGGATGGTATTCTACGAGAATGGAAGATATTACATATCGTTGCCGGGAGTACCTTATGAGATGAAAGAAATGATGGTAAATTTTATCATTCCGTTACTCATAAATGAAATTGAAAAAAGGCACGAATCGGTAGTAAAATATAAAACCATCCACACATCAGGAATACCTGAATCGAACTTGGCAGAATTAATCGGAGACGAAAGAAAGTTCATGAAAGAAGGCGAATCGCTTGCTTACCTTCCATCGACAAAGGGTGTTAGGTTAAGAATTGGGGTCACAGGTATGGATTTTTCTTCGTGCGACAAAAGATTATACGAGATTGAAAAAACACTAATTAGTAAAATCGCTAATTTTGTTCTGCCACTGGGAAATAAAGAACTAACAGAAACAGTTTGTGAATTACTCAAAACAAAGAATAAAACTTTGTCGGTAGCAGAATCTTGCACGGGCGGGATGCTTGGTGCAGAAATAACCTCAGTAAGTGGAGCAAGCGAATTTTTCATTGGAGGTGAAATTACCTATTCGAACTGGGCAAAAACTATACGACTAAATGTTCAAGAGAAGACATTGCTCGAATTTGGCGCAGTAAGCGAGCAAACAGCTTGTGAAATGGCTGAAAATGTAAGAAAAATCTTTAATACTGACTTTGGAATTAGTATTACGGGGATTGCCGGCCCGACAGGTGGAACTCCTGAAAAACCTGCTGGCACAGTATGGATTGGTTTATCAAGCCGAGAAAAGACATATGCAAAGAAGTTTATTTTTGGTGGGAATAGAAATATCAATAGAGAAAGAGCAGTATTTACGGCATTAAATGAGCTCAAAAAGGTATTAGTTGAATAGGATTGCGAAAATATTAATCTATCTTGTGCTAATCTTGACATCAATAGGTATGATAGTGCCTATGCTACTGATGGTATTTTATTCTTTGAAAGAATATCCCGAAGGCAAAACGCTAATTCAATTACTAACATCAGACTTTACTTTGAAAAACTATATAGATGCTTTTAAAAGTGATAGATTTGATATATATTTTTTCAACTCAATATTGGTTGCAAGCATTGTAACGTTAAGCAATTTGCTTTTTTGTCTGATGGTAGGATATGCTTTGGCAAGATGGAAATCGCTTACAAGTAAAATAATATTTTCGAGTGTAATAGCAGTTTTGTTTATTCCTTCGCACGTGATAATGGTACCATTATATAGGTTAATGGTAGAATTAGGTTGGATAAATACATATTTTGCATTGACAGTTCCGTGGATGGTAACTCCGTTTGGAATTTTTTTGGTAAGGCAGTATATATTGAATCTGCCGAATGATATTGAAGATGCGGCACGAATAGATGGAGCGAGTGAGTGGCAGATATTATTTACGATAGTAGCACCACTTGCAAAACCAATTTTGTTTGTTTTAGGAATATATACATTTCTATCAAATTGGAATTCTTTTTTATTTCCTTTTCTTTTCACAAATGAAGAATCATTCAGAACGCTTCCGGTTGGTTTGGCATTTTACCTTGGAAAACAATCAATAGATTGGGGGCATTTGTTTGCAGGCGCAGCAATTTCGGGTCTGCCAATAATCATATTATTCATCATATTCCAAAAGCAAATCATTCGTGGGCTCACCTCCGGAGCACTCAAAGAGTAATCTTAAATAAATATCTATCGCATTTTTTCTTTACAATTAAACATTTTTTTCTTATCTTATGCTTTTTTTAGATAATTAATTATCATTTATTAATAATTATTAATGTTTATGTATTATGAATGAGATATACTTTTCTGACAGCGATTTAAAGTTGATGACTGAAAAATTCAAGATGTTATCGAAACATTCGCGATTAAAAATCATTAGAGCACTTTTTGACGGTGAAAAAAATGTAACTGAAATCATCAATGCAACTGGGCTTATGCAAGCAAATGTCTCGAAGCAATTAAAACTACTGCAAAACGCTGGAATAGTTCAATGCCGTCCGGAAGGTCTATTGAGATATTATAGAATATCCGACCCGACAATAAAGAATATTTGTACGGCAATATGCGATAAAAATAAGCATTAAAATAAAATTAAGGAGTTAAAATGTTTTGGGATAACATTTTTGAAGGATTATTAGTATTGACAGTAGGAATGACAGGTGTTTTATCAGTACTTTTTCTGTTTTATTTAATCATTGAGGGAGTGAACAAATTAGAGATTTTTCTTGTAGAAAAACAGAAAAATAAGGCAGAAAGGGCTAAAACAATTATTGAATCAGAAAATGAAGACGATTTAGTAGCAATACTGACAGCAGCAGCATCGGTTACATTATCAAGTAAGATTAGAATTAAACAAATAAGATTTATCAAATCACAGCCTGTTTCACCGTGGGCAACATTAGGAAGAATGAATTTGATAAGTTCCCACAATATTCAGAAGAATCAATAATGGAGTGATGAAATGTTTGAACATTTGATGAGATTTGTAGAACAAATGGGATTTTGGTCAATTGGTTATCCCCAATTGATTATGTTTGCAATTAGTGGAATATTAATGTATCTGGCTATAGTAAAAGGATTTGAGCCTTTGCTACTATTACCAATATCATTTGGGGCAATACTTGCAAATTTACCTAATTCTGGTTTGCTTGTAGCGCCTGTAATTGAAATGATTAATGGGGAACCAGTGTTTCACGAAGCAGGTGGGTTATATTATTGGATTTCGAAAGGCATAAAATTAGAGATATTTCCGCCGTTGATATTTTTAGGGATTGGAGCGATGACAGATTTTGGTCCGTTGCTATCTAATCCAAAAACTTTCTTGCTTGGGGCAGCGGCACAGCTTGGTGTATTTGCCGCATTTATTTTTGCAGTAGCACTTGGCTTTACATTCAAGGAAGCGGCTTCGATTGGTATTATAGGTGGTGCAGATGGACCGACTGCAATTTATTTGACATCGAAATTAGCACCGCATTTGTTGGGACCAATAGCTGTGGCAGCATATTCATATATGGCGTTAGTTCCGTTAATTCAGCCTCCGATAATGAAATTGCTAACAACAGATACAGAAAGAAAAGTAGTAATGGAACCACCTAAGAAAGTATCGAAACGTGTTAAAATTTTATTCCCAATAATCGTAATGGTTTTCAGTATTCTGGTAGTTCCACCGACAGCTCCACTTATTGCAATGCTAATGGGTGGGAATCTTTTAAGAGAAAGCGGCGTTGTAGAACGTCTTGCTAAAATGGCTTCTAACGAACTAATAAACATTGTAACGTTTTTCTTAGGGACAGCTGTTGGGATTACAATGGCGGCAGAATCATTTTTAAGATTGCAGACAATTTTTATTATAATTTTGGGTGTAATTGCATTTGGAATGTCAACGGTTGGTGGAGTGTTAATGGGGAAAATAATGTATAGATTAACTGGTGGAAAAGTAAATCCATTAATTGGTTCTGCTGGTGTATCGGCTGTGCCAATGGCAGCGAGAGTATCTCATAACGTTGGTCTTGAATACAACAAACACAACTATTTGCTAATGCACGCTATGGGACCAAATGTAGCAGGTGTTATTGGTTCTGCAATTGCAGCCGGCATTTTGTTAGCAATATTTAAATAAAGGTAAACATCATAAATTATTATTAAAGAGACGCTATAATGCGTCTCTTTTTTTATGAAGCTTGACAAAAAGAAAGGAATAAATTAAAAATATTATATAGTTTATCTTTTTATTGTTACCTACAAAAAATAGTCAGAAATAAATACAAGAAGAATAAATACCTTTGCGGTATTGAACAATAATAGTCATAATAATGAATTTAAATAATTGTTATTCACAGTATATAGATTAATAACAATTTTGCAATTGATACTATCAATTATTACTGGTTTAGGATAATTTCGTCAAATTAGGCATTGATTAAATATTTATTAGATTTAGTCTTTTCACTATTTGGTTTACAGTAGAAACAATAATTAAATATTTGAGAATATATTTTTGTAATCTGAAGTATTTAGAAATATTAATCAGTAAGTAATCGTATAAGTAAATTAATTGAAATACAAGCGTTATTCTATTAAGTATTTCAATAAAAGAAATGTTTTTATGATTATACATACAATTGCTACAAATTAATATTGAGATGAAAAGTCACTTTCTCAACATTAAACATAATAGTCTATGCGCCATATTCAAATGTAAATTTATTAATAAAAAAGCCCCGGAATTGCTCTCCGAGGCTTTTTATTGTAAGGTTAAGTAGCGTTATTTGATTACAACTACTTTCTGAGTTTGAGCGTAACCGTTAGATACAAGTCTCAACATATAAGTACCGTCAGCAAGGCGACCAGTAGCGTCCATAGTTGGAATGCTCATTGGCCAAGTGCCTTCTGAAAGGTTTAAGTTAGTAGCGAATACAACCTCACCCAAAGTATTGACAAGTTCTAAGCGGAAAGAAGCAGCTTCGTAAGCTTCGATGTTGAAGTAGATGTTGTCAGAAGCAGGATTTGGAGAAACACTGCTTAGAGCAAATGGAGCGTCTAAGTAGCGAGTGTCGTTATTAAATTCACCTTCTTTGAGCGCTGTTTTACGGCTACGTGGGTTGTTAACTGTCGAAGTAGTGTTGTAGAGAATACCAGCAGATGTTTGATTGTATTCGAATACGTGGAATGCATAGTTAGTGTTGCGAGTAAGACCAGTAACATTTAAGGAATTACCGTTCCCTGCATAAACAATCTTAACACCTAATGTTTGATCAACAAAAGCAGCTGAAGCAAAGTTAGCGTTAGCAACACTTGCATAGTTGTGGTTTTGGGTCGGTGTCCAGTTCGGGAATGTAGTTGAGTTTTCAACAGCAGCAACGATTCTACCGTTTCCATTACCATTAGCCCAGTTCATATTAATGTTTGTACGTCCCCAGCTGAGCCAGTTGATATTGCTTGCTTGAACAGTTGGAACAACAAGAGGTTGTTCAACATTCAAAGTAGCAGCATTACTAATGACTGTTCCACAATTACCAACAACAACACGATAACGATTGCCATTCATTGATAGATCTACATTATTGAGGACTAATGTAGCACTATTAGCACCAACGATATTATTCCAAGGACCATTGTTAACAGAAACTTGCCACTGATATGATGTAGCATTTTGTGCAACAACAGAGAAAGTAGCATTTTGACCTGCTAAAACAGTTACATCGGTTGGCTGCTGAGTAATTACGACCGCAGGAGTAACAACGATGACAAAGTTAGCGCTGTTTGTACAACCAAAATTATCAGTGTATGTATATGTAATTGTATGGCTACCAACACCAGCAACAGATGGATTGAACATACCATTGGCAACACCTGCACCGGAGAATGTTCCACCAATAGGAGAAGCTGTTAGTGCAAATGGATTGTCAAGAACACAAACTGGTTGATAAGTTGGGATAGTAATTTCTGGAAGAGGTTTAACTGAAATAGTAAATGTTCCAGTTGCTATACATCCAAGAGCTTGATAAGTGTAAGTAATAATGTGATTGCCTACACCTGCTTGAGCTGGATAGAATACACCATTAACAACTCCATTACCAGTGTAAGTACCACCAGTAGGTGTAGCACCAGACAATGTAATAGGATTGGCATCAATACAAACGATCATATCAGCAGGAACGGTTACAACTGGAGTAGGAACAACTGTAATAGTAAACTGAGCAGAGTTAGTGCAGCCATTTGCGTCTGTATAAGTATAGGTGATTGTATGGTTACCAACGCCAGCAACAGCTGGATTAAACATATTATTGGAAACGCCTGTGCCACTGTAAACACCACCTGCTGGTGTTGCTACATTAAGTTGGAACGGAGAAGCAGATACACAAACTTCAAATCCGTTAACTGTAATTTCTGGCAATGGATTGACAGTAATTGTAAAGTAGTCTGAATTAGTGCAACCATTTGCATTTGTATAGCGATATTCAATTTCGTATTCGCCTGGATTCATATTTGAAGGATTAAATGTCGTAATTGCAACTCCATTCAAATAGTATGTGCCACCTACTGGCAATCCACCAGTAAGAGTGAACTGCGGAGAATTAGCACAAACAAACATATCGTTTGGAGCTATAACATTTGGAAGCGGATTTACAGTAATTTCAAATTCGCAATAGTTATCACATCCGGTTTGTGAATTCTGATAAGCGTAAATGATTGTATGTACACCAACACCGGCTTCAGCTGGATCAAAGTTACCATTATCATCAACTCCTTCACCAAAGAAAATACCACCAACAGGAGTTGCACCTTGCAATTGATACAAATTAATTAAACCTGCATCAACGCAAACATCAAATGAATTTGGACAAGTAACTTCTGGAGCAGGATTAATATTAATTGAAACTGTATGTGAACCAGTATTGCCATAAGCATCAGTGATATATGCTGTTACATCATAATTGCCATCAGTTTCCCAAATTGCAGTTAAACTATTCCCCCAATCATATGCTTCATCAGCATCTTCAGCATACCACTGAATGCTAACATTAGTTAGATTAACTGTAAATACATTTGGATTGAATTGGCAACCTGTTTCAGGACCCGTAACAACATTCAAAGGATAAGTGGTCACAGTACGAACGTTAGACCAAGCACTAGTATTATTGTTGTATATAGTTCGAACTTTATATTGGTAAGTTGTATTTGGATCGGCAGAGAAGCCAAAAGTAAATCCATTAGCGGTTGGGAATGCACCAACATCAACGATTTCGCCGTTAACATCTGCTTCAAAATAGTCATATTGACTAGAAGCAAGAGTCCAATTAGCAAAAAATGAGTTTGTAGTAACATTTGTTGCGGCAATTGCAACAGGAGCAACTACACCAAGTAAGGTTTCTTTGCTGCGTGGGTTAAGTGATGCTTGATTAACATTGTAAACGGCTGGATTTGAACCGTTGTATTCGGTAACGTGGAAGTAGTAAGTTGTGCCGGGCGTAAGACCAGTAACATCGACAGAACGAGCTGTTCCAGTTGTTCTACCGACAACATAAGCAGTTTTGCCTGCAGCAGTAACAGGTACTTTATTATTCCAGTTACCATTTACTCCTGCATAAGCTGCAACGTTAGCATTTAATGCATTAAGAATTGCATTCCATTGGGCAGGATTAAGGCTCTCTACTGCAACCAAAAGCAAGCGACCAACACCATTACCATTCAACCAAGTAACTTTCATAGAGTTAGGTGTAACTTGAGAGAAAGTAATGAACGAAGCTTGGTTTGGAGCACCTACAGTAGCCTGTTGAACGGTTGTGAATGACCATACTGATGACCATGGACCTTGTTCACTGCCACGCAATGCTCTTACTCGCCAGTAGTACGTTGTATTGTAGCTCAAACCACTCAATGCTTGGGTTAAATTGCTTGTTGTACCACTGAATACTGTCGTACCAAATGTACTGCTTGTCGATACTTCTACCTGATACCCTGTTGCTGTTGCTACTGCCTGCCATTCTAATGTCGGTGTCAATGTTACGTTTGTTGATCCATCTAATGGCATATATAATACTACTGCTGTCAATGGCTGCATCATCGTTGTGAA